>JAYKHS010000032.1:0-18167 GCA_035285865.1 Candidatus Sericytochromatia bacterium | reverse complement strand
TGCCCGAGCCGGACCGGGTCGGCTACTATCAAATCCTGCGGAGCTGTCTCTTCCCGTCGTTTCTCGAGCTTGCGGAGGTGGCCATGAGTCTGGAGCACACGCGCTTCTATCAGGAACTGGTCGAGCGCCTCAAGGCCGAGGGCAAGGCAGAGGGCATGGCTCAAGGCGTGGCTCAGGGCGTAGCGCAAGGCGTGGCTCAAGGCGTGGCTGAGGGAGAGGTGCTCGGTCGCAAGGCCCAGCTGATCAAGACCATCTCACGACTGCTCGGTCGACGCGTAGCCCTGCCCGGAGCCGATGCCTTGGCCAAGATGGAAGCTCTGTCGCTCGATGCTCTGGAACAACTGGCGGAGGATCTGCTGGACTTCAGCGGCCCCCAAGACCTCGAGGCGTGGCTGGCGAGGCACTGACTCCGCGAAGGTTGTTGTTCAACAGTTTGGCATCACCCGTCGCAAGAGGCATCGCCAGCTGGCGACCATGACGGTCCTGATGCCCCTCCTGATGGAACCGTCATGCCCCCTCCGTTAGCGTGGGGGCATGTCGCCAGGTCCCCTGCATGAGGTCTTGATCGAGTTGCTGAGGCACGTGCCCGAGCACCTCGCCCCGGCGCTTGCACGGGTCGTGCTGGACCTTGACCCCGGGCTGCCGGTCTACCTGATGGATCCCGCCGCCTCGATACCCCTCGTGGTGGACCGCAGGGCAGACCTGGTCATGATCTTCGGGGACGCGACCGCGCCCCGGCTGGTTGTCGTGGTGGAGATCCAACTTGCAAGGGACCCTGAGAAGCAATGGTCGTGGCCACAGTACGTGGTGGCCATGCATCAGCGATGGGCATGCGCGGTGGAATTGCTGGTCATCGCACCGGACCCCAGGGTGGCGGCGTGGGCCCGGCAGCCCATCCGCCTCAATAGCCGGGGCAGTCAGATCGTGCCCCTGGTGCTGGGCACCGAGGACTTTCCGCGCCTGTCGCTTGAGGAGCTTGCCGGTCGTCCGCATGCCTCGGTTTTTCATGCCTTGCTGCACTGCCGGGGACGAGAAGACCTGCCCTTGCTGGAACAAGCCTTGGCTGATGTCCAATCGTTGCCCGAGCCGGATCGCATCGTCTACTATCAAATCCTGCGGAGCTGTCTCTTCCCGTCGTTTCTCGAGCTTGCGGAGGTGGCGATGAGTCTGGAGCATTCGCGGTTCTATCAGGAACTGGTCGAGCGCCTGAAGGCCGAAGGTAGGGCTGAGGGCATGGCTCAAGGCGTGGCTCAAGGCGTGGCCCAAGGCGTGGCTGAGGGAGAGGAACTCGGTCGCAAGGCCCAGTTGATCAAGACCATCTCACGACTGCTCGGTCGACGCGTAGCGCTGCCCGGAGCCGATGCATTGGCCAAGTTGGAAGCTCTGTCGCTCGAAGCGCTGGAACAACTCGCGGAGGACCTGCTGGACTTCAGCGGACCCCAAGACCTCGAGGCGTGGCTGGCGCGGCACTGACCTCTTGCAGGCTGCTGGCCTACGGATCAGCAGCAGTCTTCCGAAAAGGGCCGTGACAAAGCCCCCCAGCGCACCTGTCTCGCGTGAGTCGCGTGGCCACGGGACCCTGCCCACAGCGCCTGTCGCCGCAGGGCCACCCGAGACTGGCTATCAAGATAGCAATGCCCCACACCTGCATTCCTGAACAGGCCTCCCCTAAATGGCCTCCGCCCCCCGGAACAGCCGTTCCGAGGGGCGGGAAACCATCGACTACTGCGCGTCAGCCTTGACCGCCGAGCCATCGGGCCGGATGAACAGGTTCACGGCGGCCACCTTGGTGGCGCCCGCACCGTCCGAGATCAGGCACTGGACGGTCGCGACGCCGGCTTCCACCGTGCCGTCCGTCCGCAGCGGCATCCAGGTCACCGTCTGTCCCCGGGTGCCGGAAAGCGTACCCTTGGTGGAGGTCCAGCTGTATTCCATCGGCAGCTTGTTGGCGTTGTGGGCAACGACCGAGAAGCTGATCCGGTCCGTGGGGCTGGCGACATTCGTCGGGTTGGCATCCAGGGCGTTCAGCGTGATGCCGGCGGGGCTGGTCGCGCTGTTCTGGGCGGCGGGCTGGCTGGCCCGGACGGGGCTGTCGCTGACGACGGTGGGCTCGGTGATGAGGACCGAGCGGTACTCGCAGCCGGCGAGGGCGAGGGTGGCTGCTGCGGCGGCGGTGGCAAGCATCATCTTGCGCATGGTGCGGACTCCTTGGTTGAGGGAAGACAGGACCGGCACGGGTGGCGGCTGGTGGCTCCCGGGTTGTCCTCCGGGCCGCTTCTCCGTTCCTGCCTGTCTGACGAAACCCCCTTCCGTCCGGTTCCGTGAATCAGGCCGTCAGGCGAAAATAATTTTCGCCTCGCTCCTCACCCAAGGGCCTGGAGCAAGTCCCCGAGCAGATCCTCGGGCTCCTCGACGCCGCAAGACAGGCGCAGCAGATTGTCGGTGACGCCCCGTGCCTCACGATCCGCCACCGGAATCGAAGCATGCGTCATCACCGCCGGATGACAGCAGAGGGACTCGACTCCCCCAAGGCTCTCGGCCAACGAGAACACCTGCAGGCGGCGCGCCACGTCGCGGGTACGCGCCAGATCACCCTTGATGCGGATGCTGACCATCCCCCCGAAACCCCGCATCTGGCGGGCAGCCAGCGCGTGCTGCGGATGGCTGGAAAGCCCCGGCCACACCACGTCCTCGATGGCCGGATGCCCGACCAGCCCCTCGGCCACGACGCGAGCAGACTCCTCGTGTGCCTTCATGCGCAGGGCCAGGGTCTTGACCCCGCGCAGCGTCAGCCACGCATCGAACGGGGACGGCACGCCGCCCACGGCATTCTGATGGAACTTGAGTTCCGCCCACGTCGCCTCGTCGGACGTGGCGACGAAGCCGCCCACGACGTCGGAGTGGCCGCCGATGTACTTGGTCGTGCTGTGCACGACGATGTCGGCACCGAGGCGCAGCGGATTCTGCAGGGCCGGGGACGCGAACGTGTTGTCGACCACGAAGCGGCAGCCCGCCTCGTGAGCCACCGCGGCAAGCGCTTCAAGGTCCAGCACGCGCAGCAGCGGATTGGTGGGACTCTCGGCCCAGACCATCCGGGTCTCCGGCCGGATGGCGGCGCGGACCCGTGCGGGGTCCGTGGCGTCGACCCAGGTGAACGAGAGGCCGTACCGCGTCAGCACCCGCTCGAAGAGCCGGTAGGTCCCTCCGTAGACGTCGTCCGAAACCACCACGTGGTCACCGGCCGAGAGCAGCTTGGTCACGGTATCCGTGGCCGCCATCCCCGACGCGAAGCACAAGCCGTGCCGGGCGTCCTCGAGCGAAGCCAGGCAGGCCTCCAGCGCGCTGCGCGTGGGATTGGCCGTGCGGGCATAGTCGAAGCCCTTGTGGACGCCGACATCTTCCTGCGTGAAGGTCGAGGTCTGGTAGATGGGCACGATGGTCGCACCCGTGGCCGGATCGGCGGGCTGGCCCACGTGCAGGGCACGGGTCCGGAAGCCCATACCGGAGTAGTCGGGTGTGTGCGTCATCGGCGTGCCGGTCCCAGCTCCTCGCGGGTCGCGAGGCCGTGCTGCACGAGGAAGTCGGGGTTGTAGACCGTGGACAGGTAGCCTCGGCCCTGGCTGGGCAGCAGCACCACGAGCACGTCGTCCGGACCCAGCGTGGCGGCCACCCGCGCGGCGGCGACCACCGCCATGCCGGACGAACCGCCGACCAGCAGCCCCTCCTCGCGGGCCAATCGGCGGCACATCGCGAAGGCCTCCCGGTCCGAGACCCGCTCCATCCGATCGATCAGCGACAGGTCGATGGTGCCCGGGATGAAGTCCTCGCCCACGCCTTCCAGTTTGTAGGGACGCGGCGTATCGCCGGAGTAGATCGAACCCTCCGGGTCGGCACCCACGACCAGCAGGTCCGGCCGCTGTTCCTTCAGGTAGCGGGCCGTGCCCGAGATGGTACCGCCCGTGCCCATGCCGGCGACGAAGGCCGTGACCCGGCCCTCGGTCTGGGCCCAGATCTCCGGGCCCGTGGAGGCATGGTGTGCCCCGGGGTTGCGGGGGTTCTGGAACTGATTGGGCTGGTAGGCCCCGGGGATCTCCGCCGTCAGGCGGTTGGCGACCGAGTAGTAGCTCTCGGGATGCTCCGGCGGGACCGCGGTCGGCGTGATGACGACGTCCGCGCCATAGGCCCGCAGCACGTCCTGCTTCTCGCGGCTCATCTTGTCGGGCATCACGAACACGCAGGAGTAGCCCTTGAGCGCGCACGCGATGGCGAGGCCCACCCCGGTGTTGCCGCTGGTCGGCTCGACCACCGTGCCACCGGGCTTCAGCAGACCCGCGCGCTCGGCTTCCTCGATCATCGCGAGGGCCGGACGGTCCTTCACGCTGCCGCCCGGATTGAACATCTCCAGCTTGGCCAGCACCAGCGGGCCGTCCGGAGGCACCACCCGGTTCAGGCGCAGCAGCGGTGTCTGGCCGATGAGTTCGAAGAGGTTCCGGGCATAGTGCATGGGACCCATCCTATCAAAGGTTAACTCCTGACGAAATTCCGCGTGGTCAGGGTAAGGCCCCGTCGGCAACCGTCGATAGTCCAGACAGGAAGGAGGAGACTGGCGTGCATGTCCGCCTGAAACTGGCCATCAAGTTGGCCGTCGTCTTCTCCGCCGTCTGCGCCAGCCTGCTTTTCCTGGTGGCGTCGATCGCTGCCGTGCTGACCACCCGTGGCATCCACAACGAGGCCTTCAAGCGCCTCGACAACGACACGGCCGTCATGCTGCACACCTTCGACTACTTCAAGGACAACGCGCTGGCTTCGGCCCAGATGTTCGCCAGCCATCCCCGCGTCGCGGCCTTTGCCCGCTCGGGCGGCAAGATGCGTGCCGACGAGGTCCGTCGCCTGCTCGAGATCCTCGACGAGCGCCAACTCCTCAAGGTCTACGATGCCCAGGGCACCCTGCTGCTGCAGCGCGGCTTCTGGCCCGGCAACCGCACGGACGTCCCCGAGATGCCCAGCCCCGGACTGCAGCTCGCCCTCGTCGGCGAGACGGTGAAGGGGCTCGAGGCCATCGGCGACCTCGGCCTCGCGGTCCGTGGCATCGCCCCCATCCGGGAGGGCAACGAGGTCCTGGGCGCCGTGCTGGTGGGTTCCCGCCTCGATCAGGCCTTCGCCGACCAACTCAAGCAGATCACCGGCCTCGAAGTAGGCGTGGCCGTGGGCGACTCCCGCCGCGCCACGTGGCTGGCCCAGAGCATCCGCGACGGAGGCGGCCAACCGCTGTCCGGTTCCATCGAGGCCCCCATCATCGCGTCGGTGCGCGACTCGGGCACCGTCGCCAAGACGACGCTGTCGCTCGGCGGGCAGGAGCACCTCGCGGCCTTCGCACCGCTCTTCGGGGACTACTCGCAGTTCGTCGGCATGCTCTTCATCGGTGAGCCTTCGGCCCCGCTCAACGCCCGGATCCACCAGGCGCAGCTTTTCATCGCCTTGCTCAGCCTGCTGGCTTGCGGCCTGGCGTTCCTTGCGGCCAACCTGGTGGCGCGCACGATCACGGACCCCATCCGCAAGTTGGCCGGCCACGCGACTACGGTCGCCAGCGGCCGCCTCGACACCCAGCTGGACCTCAGGACCGGCGACGAGCTCGAGCAGTTGGCCGAGGCCTTCAACGTCATGACCGAGTCATTGGCCATCATGAAGTTCAACGACCAGAACGCCAACCCGCTCACCAAGCTGCCCGGCAACCTCGTCATCGAGACCGAGGTCCAGCGTCGCCTCGAACTGGGCGAGCAGGTGGCCGTCCTTTACGTGGACCTCGACAACTTCAAGGCGTTCAACGACAAGTTCGGCTTCGAGGCAGGCGACCGCATCATCCAATTCACGGCCGAGATCCTCAAGGACGCCGTGCAGTTCGTCGACCACCCCGGCGACTTCATCGGGCACATCGGCGGCGACGACTTCATCATCGTGTCCGAGCCGAACGCGGCCGACGACCTGTGTCGCGAGATCATCCGGCGTTTCGACGCCCAGGTGCTGGGCTTCTATCCCCCCGACGATCGCGAGCGCGGCTACATCGTGTCCGTCGATCGCCAGGGTCAGGTCCAGCGGTTCGGCATCTGCTCGCTGTCGATTGCCGTCGTGACCAACGAGACGCGCCAGATCCCCGACTTCCTCGCACTGGCGAGCCTCGCAGCAGAGGTCAAGAAGGTCGCCAAGGCCAGCGAGGGTTCCTCCTTCGCCCGCGATCGCCGTACGGACAAGGCGCCCGGCCGCACGGCCCGCCTCGCCGTCACGTCGACGGGCCTGTTGCAGCGTCCCTGAAGGTCGGGCTCAGGCTTCGCGAGAGGCGCCTGCCGCCACGTCGACCGGCGCGCTCTGCGCAAACATGTAGCCCGTGCCACGCGCCGTCAGGATCAGCTCGGGGGCCCCGGGATCATCCTCCAGCTTGGCACGCAGGCGCGAGATGTGCACGTCGACGACGCGGGTGTCGGAGTACTGGTTGAGCCGGTAGCCCCAGACCTGATGCAGGATCTCGCTGCGCGAGTAGGGGCGGCCCGGATTGTTGGCCAGCAGTTCGAGCAGGTTGAACTCCATCTCCGTCAGCTTGACCTTGCGGCCGTCCTTCAGGACCTGGCGCTTGCCGGTGTCGATGGTGATGCGATCGATGCGGATCAGCGACTGCTTGCCCACCTCGGGCTGGGTGCGCCGGAGCACCGCCTTGATGCGGGCCTCGAGCTCGCGCGGCGAGAAGGGCTTGACCACGTAGTCGTCGGCACCCAGCTCCAGCGCCGCGATGCGGTCCGTGATGTCGCCCTTGGCCGTCAGCATGATGATGGGCGTCATCATGCTCTTGCGCAGCTCCCGACAGACCTCGAAGCCGTCGAACTTGGGCATCATGATGTCCAGCACGATGAGGCTGGGATGATGTTCGGCCGCCGCCTCAAGGGCCTCGGCGCCGTCGGCCGCCGTCAGCACCTCATAGCCCGCCAACTTCAGACGGGTCTCGACGATGTGGCGGATGGTCGACTCGTCGTCGACGACCAGAATGCGTTCGCGTTCCACGGACAAAACCTCGAAGGGGCCGCGCCCTTCCGGACACGGCCCCAGACTAGCTCCTAGAGCGAGAGGCGTAAACCGGCAAGGGCCGCCGAGACCTGCTGATCGCCAGCTTGGTACTGCCGCACCTTGGCCGTGATGCCGATCGGCACCAAGGGCAGCGGGAAGAAGTTGCCGGCCACCCCGTAGGTCGTGACCATCCCACCCGTGCCCATGCCGGCGCCGACCTCGGCGTCGACGCTGACGGGCAGCAGGGGAATGCCCACGTGCAGGCCAAGCCCGGCGTAAGCCGCAAGGCCAGGGGTGCCGACGATATCCTGCTGCATCAGTCCGATGCCCGGACGCAGGCCGATGAGCGGCAACGGCAGCGGCTCGAAACGGGCCGTCGCCTCGATGGCACGCTGGTTACCGACCATGGTGGTGTGCAGGGCTGCCTTGGCGAGAAGCGGCAGGGCCACGTAGGCATCCGCGTCGATGGGCAGCGAGGTTGCGGTGCCGGAGGTCAGGAAGCCACCGGCGACGGAAGCATCGACGTCAAAGCCCAGAAGGGCGTGGGCAGGGGCTGCCTGGGCGAGCACGAGGGCTCCGGCCAGGATGGCGGCCGCGCGGCGTTCATTGCGGGATACGGAAGTCAACGGCGAACTCCTTTGCCGCCTCATGGACGGCTGCCATCAATCGGCCACGTGCCACGTGAGCCTGGGTCGACTGCTTGCCATTCTGCCCAATGTCACCGCCGGATGGAAGTGCATCGCCCACCACCACGCCCGTCACCCGACGCGACCAGACCCACTGGCCCCTGCTGTCCAGCAGGCCGCAATTCGCCGCGGCATAGGCCCTTCCGACCCTCGGGTCGTAGCGCATGGCCGTCACCGTGGCCGTGATGAAGCCCTGGACGCCCAGTTCGCGCGCCTGCCGTTCCCACCATGCCGCAGGGGGATGGCCCTCGCCGGGACGATCGACGACGCCGGTCCGCAACGGCCAGCGCCGCCGGGTGACTTGCTTGGCGACGGCTTCGAGAAAGCTGCCGGCAAGCGCCACTCCCGAGCGGTTCAGTGGCGAGACCACCGCGATGCGCGTCCACCCCAGCCGGGCAAGGTCAGGCCGACCGGGAACCGCGTCGACTTCCCGTGCCGGGTCCCGGGCACGTCCCCCGGGGCAGCCGACCAGCAGCAGGGCCGCCAGAACCGGCACGACCGACCGCCACGACCTACGCACGCCGCAGGACCTCGATCGGGTCGAGGCGAGCCGCACGGCGGGCCGGCAGCAGGCAGGCAAGCCACGAGACCACCAGCGCCGCGCACGTGACCAGCAGCAGATCCGGCCACGAGACCTGCACGGGCAGGTGCTCGATGAGGTAGACGTCCGCCGGCAGGCGCAAGGGAAAGCGGGCAAGGAGGCTGCACAGGGCGAGGCCCGCCACGAGGCCGGTCGAGATGCCCAGGCTTGCCACCAGCAAGCCCTGGCGCACGACCAGGTTCGCGACATCACGGCCCGTGGCCCCTACGGACCGCAGCATGCCGAGGTCGCGTTGCTGCTCGAGCACCCACATCCCGAGCGTGTTGGCGACTCCCATCGTCGCCACCACCACGATGGCGAGGATGACGAGGAAGACCACCCACTTCTCGAGTGTCAGGGCGGCCAGCAGCGCGTGGTTGGACGTCGTCCACGACCGCGCCGGCACGCGCAACGTCGCCATGACGTCCGCAGCCACCCGGCGGGCCGCAAACGGGTCACGCAGCTTGAGCTCGTAGCCCGTCAGGCGCCGCCCCATCCCGGCGACCCGCTGCAGCGCAGGCAGCTCCAGAAAGGCCACGTGCGCATCGAAGTCGTACATGCCGGCCTCGTACAGACCGGAAACCTCCGCATCCAGCGTCCGGCCCCGTCCCGTCACCACCCGGATCCGGTCTCCCGGTGCCACGCGCATGTGGCGGGCCAGCTCGATGCCCATGATCACCTGAGGCAGCCCCGGGCGACGCGGCTTGCGCTGGACCTTCAGGCCGCGCTGCCAGGTGGGGACCCGACGCTGGCGCGCGAGGTCCACGCCACGCAACAGAGCGCCGCGCGCGACCTCGCCACGAACGACCAGGCCCTGGACCGACACGTAGGGCAGCACGGCCTCGACCTCGGGCCAATCGGCCAGCGTCCGCTCGAGCGAGGCATCAGGATCCACGCCGTCCCCGAGCGGACCCTCGAGGGCCACGTGGGGCGTGGCTCCCAGGATCCGGCCCACGAGGTCGGCCTCGAAACCGTTGACCAGCGACATGGCCGTGACGAGCATGGCAACGCCGACTGCCACGGAAGCGACGAGCATGCCCGTCTGCCGGGCACGCGCCCGCAACTGGCGCAACGCGAGGAAGGTCCACACGGGACCATGAAACCTCAGATTCGCTCGAGCGACACCGGCACCTTGCGGTTGGAGACCTGGACCGAGTCCACGAAACGAATGACGCCCGATGCGGCCGCCATCACCAGCGAATAGGTCCGCGAACCGCTGCCGAAGTACCGGACGCCGCGGAACATGTCACCCTCGGTGATGCCGGTGGCGGCAAAGACAATCTGCTTGCCGGGTGCCAGCTCCTCGGTCATGTAGACCTTCTCCAGATCGATGCCGGCAGCCACGCAGCGCTCGGCCTCGGAGGCGTTGCGCGGCCGGAACCGGCCCTGGATTTCACCACCCAGGCAGCGCATGGCGGCTGCGGCCAGCACGCCCTCGGGCGCACCACCCGTGCCCATGACCGCGTGGACGGCCGTGCCGCGGACGGCTGCCGCGATGGCCGCCGTCACGTCGCCGTCGCCAATCAGGCGGATGCGGGCACCGGCGGCGCGGACCTGCTCGATCAGGTCCTCGTGGCGCGGCCGGTCGAGGATGATGACCGTCAGGTCCGAGACGTCACGGTTCAGGCTCTGGGCGATGACGCCCAAGTTCATCCTGACGGGGGCGTTGATGTCGACCTTGCCGGCGGCCGCGGGCCCGACGATCAGCTTCTCCATGTAGGTGTCGGGAGCGTGCACCAGGCCACCCCGCTCGCTGACGGCGATGACGGCGATGGAGTTCGGCAGGCCGCGCGCCACCAGGTTGGTGCCCTCGAGGGGGTCCACCGCGATGTCGATCTCGGGACCGCCCTTGCCCAGTTCCTCGCCAATGAAGAGCATCGGGGCCTCGTCACGCTCGCCCTCGCCGATGACGACCTTGCCCGAGATGGGCAGCGAGTTAAGGACCTCGCGCATCGCCTCGGTCGCGGCCTCGTCGGCCTTGATGTTGTCGCCCTGGCCCATCCAGCGGCCGGCGGCCAAGGCAGCAGCCTCGACGACCTGGACGATCTCGTTCGAGAGATCCCATTCCAGCTGATTGTCCTCTTGGACTTCAGGGCGCTTCAGGGGGGCGGTACCAGCCATGGTCGAACATCCTCCGGGACGGGAGCCGCCAACGTTGGCGGCGTCAGGAAAGCCGAGTCCACATCGACTCGGGGCCGGGCATGGCAGGCCACCACGCGGGGCCGGAACGAGACCATTCTAGCAGATCGCGGGCCACCACCCCCCGCGGTCCGATGGCCTCCGCGGCGGCGCGACCCCATTGCTGATGCCGGGCGACAGCCTCGGCCACGCATGCCGGCAGCTCCTCCGGTCGCAGGCCCCCCGAACGAACGGCCTCGGCCAGCGTGGCACCAGCCATGCCGGCAAGGACATCCCCGCTGCCCGCCGTCGCAAGTGCCGGTTCCCCCCACGCCATGACGTGCCAGGGCAAGCCAGAGCCCCGCACGATGGGCCGCGCACCCTTGAGCACCACCGTGGCACCCGTCCGGGCCACGAGACGCGCACTCGCCCCGAAGCGATCCGCCTGAACGGCAGCCGAGGAAGCCTCCAGAATCCGGGCGGCCTCCCCCGGATGGGGCGTCAGAACCCGCGGCCCGGGGAAGGGCGCAGGCTGCAGCTCGGGCCCAAGCGCCCCGCCATCCAGCAGCACGAGCCCCTCGAAGACCTTATGACACCACCCGGCGAGGCGTGCCATGGTATCGCCGGGCAAGGTGCCGAGCCCGGCCACGACCACATCAACCCGACCGAGCGCCTCCGTCAGCAGCGCCGGCGGTCCGGCAGGCTCGGACATCTCCGGCAGGCCCCGTACCAGCGCCTCGGGCACCCACTCGGCGACGAAGGGCACCTGGGCCTCGGGCACCAGCACCTCGACGAGGCCAGCCCCGGCCCTCATGGCGCCGAGGGCCGCAAGGGCGGGAGCACCAGCCATGCCCGGGCCGCCTCCGAGGACCAGCAGGCGGCCGCGGCTGCCCTTGTGGCGGGATGCATCCTCACCGGTCCATGCCCGGCCCGCTTGCGGCTGCGGGATGATCCGTCCCGGCAGCAAAGCCAGCGCCGCCTCGGGCAGGCCAACATCCACCCAACTCAGCCGCCCGGTCGCCTCGAGGCCGGGATCCGCGACCACGGCCTGCTTGACCACGCCAGTCGCGAGTGTCTCGTCCGCATGGAAGACCGTCTCGCCCCAAGGCACCCCCGTCTCGGGGTCAAGGCCCGTCGGCAGGTCGATGGCGAACCGCCAGGCCGCTGACTCCCGACTGCGCAGCAGGGCCTCGGCCATGGCACCCGCCGGCGCACGCGACGCGCCGAATCCCAGCAGCGCATCGACGAGGACGGCTTCACCCCCGGGACGCCACGCGCGAAGGTCCCCGAAGACGACTCCCGCATGCCGCGCCCAGCCGGCCTGCTGCTGCCAGACCTCCCCAGGACCCGCGCCTTCGGTCCGGACCGTGACCGGCACGCCCTGCAAGGCCAGCAGGCGCGCCACGGCAAGGCCGTCTGCCCCGTTATGGCCGGGTCCGACGAGTACCGTGACGCGGCCGCCCGGTGGCAGGGCGTTCCGGATACGCGCAGCAGCGACCAGCGCCACCCGCTCCATGAGCAGCAGGGCAGGAAGTCGCCAGTCCTCCAGCAGCACCGCCTCGGCACGCCGAGTCGCCTCGGCGTCCCCTGCGCCGATCGCGACGGATGAGCCTGCCAAAGCGGCAGCCTAGATGTGGATGTGACCCGGATAGACCACGCCGCGTCCCGGGTCGACGGTGATGACTTGGCCCGTGGGAATCTGGGCGACTTCCTCACACGAGAGCAGCACGGGCACACGCAGTTCCAGACCTACGATGGCCGTGTGGCTGGTCAGGCCGCCTGCCCGAACGATGACGGCCCCGGCGCGAGCCATGACGGGCGTCCAGGCGGCGTCGGTGGCCTCGGTGAGCAGGATGTCGCCCGGCTGAAGGTCGCGCAGCGCCGTCTCAGGGTCATCGAACCAGCGCGCGACGCCGGCTACAGGCCGCTGGCCGATGCCCATCCCGCTCGCGATGACCTTGGTGACGACCTCGACCTTGACCAGGTTGGTGGTGCCCGGCTGACCCATCGGCACGCCCGCGACCAACAGAACGATGTCGCCGTGGTCGACGAGGCCGCGCTGGGTCACGGTCCTCAGCGTCTGCTTGAAGAGTTCGTCCGTCGTCTCGGTCTCGGGCACCACGAGCGCCTCGACGCCCCAGACGAGGGCCAGCTGGCGGGTGGTCGCCTCAGAGGGCGTTGCCGCGATGATGGGGCAGCTCGGGCGGTACTTGGAAACCATTCGCGCCGAGGACCCCGAGAACGTGGCCGTCAGGATGGCGGCTGCCCCGAGTTGGGGGGCCATGTTCGTCACGGCGTGCGCAATAGCGTCCTGCACGGGCCGCAAGCGATCTCCGGGCGGCACCCGATGCGGCTCGCGGCTCATAGCCCGCTCCGTCTGCACGGCGATTCGGGCCATGACTTCGACGGCCTCCAGCGGGAACTGGCCGGCCGCCGTCTCGTTCGAAAGCATGACGGCATCGGTGCCGTCGAGGATGGCATTGGCAACGTCCGTCGCTTCGGCGCGGGTCGGACGCGGATTCTGGATCATCGAATCAAGCATCTGCGTGGCCGTGATGACGGGTTTGCCCTCGTCGTTGCAGAGGCGAATGATCCGCTTCTGGACGAGCGGCACGTCTTCCACGGGAATCTCGACCCCCAGGTCTCCGCGGGCGATCATGATGCCGTCCGAGACCAGGACGATGTCGCGCAGGTTCGTCAGAGCCTGAGGGCGCTCGATCTTGGCGATGATAGGCGTCGTGGCGCCCAGGCCCAGCAGGTGCTCCTTGACCTCCAGGACATCGGCCGCCGACTGCACGAAGCTGGCGGCCACGTAGTCCACGCCCAGTTCCACGCCAAGGTCCAGGTCCCGCCTGTCCTTGTCCGTCAGGATCGAGATGCGCATCGTCGAACCCGGGAAGTTGACGCCCTTCTTGGGCCGAAGCGGCCCGCCGATGACCACCTGGCAGACGATGTCGCGACCGCGGACCTCGGTGACCACCAGCTCCAGCCGACCGTCGTCGACCAGCACCGTGTGACCGACGGGAATGTCGTCCGCCAGTCGGTCGTAAGAGACATGCGCCCGCTCGGTCGTCGCATCGATGGGGTCCGGCGTGAAGACGAAGGTCTGCCCCGAAACCAGTTGGACCTCATCGCCCACGACCTTGCCGATACGGATCTTGGGCCCCTGGATGTCCTGCAGGATGGCGATCGGTCGGCCCGCATCACGAGAGACCCTGCGGATGCGTGCGACGTGCTCGCGGTGGGTTTCGTGGTCGCCGTGGCTGAAGTTCAGGCGAAAGACATCGACACCGGCGCGAATGAGCTGGGCCACCATTTCTTCGGACGAGGAACTGGGGCCAAGCGTCGCCACGATCTTGGTGCCCTTGCGATGGGCTGTGCCCACCTTGGGAAGACGCGCCGCAAGGGATTCGGGCTGGATGGTCACGAGGGCTCCTGACACGGCTCGGGGACGACCTAACAGAACGCGTTCAAGCCCGGATAACGGGCGGCGTCTCCCAGCAGTTCCTCGATCCGGAGCAGCTGGTTGTACTTGGCGATGCGATCGCTGCGCGACGCACTGCCGGTCTTGATCTGACCACAGTTGAGCGCCACGGCGAGATCGGCGATGGTGGAATCCTCGGTCTCGCCCGAGCGGTGGGACATCACGGACCGGTAGGCGGCGGTGCGGCCCGTCTCGATGGCATCGATGGTCTCGGACAGGGTGCCGATCTGGTTGACCTTGATCAGGATGGCGTTGGCCACGCCTTCACGGATGCCGCGGCGAATGCGCTCGGGGTTGGTGACGAAGAGGTCGTCGCCGACGAGCTGAATCTGCCCCGCGAGCTCCTCGGTCAGCTGCTTCCAGCCGGTCCAGTCATCCTCGGCCATGCCGTCCTCGATGGAGATGATCGGGTAGTCCTTGCAGAGCTTGGCGTAGTAGGCGACCAGCTCCTCCGGGGTGCGCACGACGCCCTCGCCTTCGAAGTGGTAGCGACCGTCCTTGTAGAACTCGGTGGAAGCCGAGTCCAGCGCCAGACGAATCTGGTCGCCCGGGCGGTAACCGGCCTTCTCGATGGCGGTCAGGATGAGCTCGATGGCCTGGGGCGCGCTGTCGAGGGCCGGGGCGAAGCCGCCTTCGTCACCCACGCCCGTCGCGAGACCCTTGGCATTGAGGACCTTCTTGAGCGCATGGAAGGTCTCCGCACCGGCACGGAGGGCCTCGGAGAAGCTCTCGAAGCCCGTGGGCACGATCATGAACTCCTGGAAGTCCAGCTTGTTGTCCGCGTGCGCACCACCGTTGATGATGTTCATCAGGGGCACCGGCATGACCCGCGCGCCCGTCCCGCCGACGTAGCGGAACAGGGGCAGGCCGACGGCCTCTGCCGCGGCACGGGCGACTGCGAGCGACACGCCCAGAATGGCGTTGGCACCCAGGCGCGCCTTGGTGGGCGTGCCGTCGAGTTCGCACATCGCATGGTCGATGGCGAGCTGGTCGCGGGCATCGAGGCCCACGAGCTCGCCTTCGATCTCGTCCTTGACGTGATTGACCGCGCGCCTGACGCCCTTGCCCAGATACCGCTCCTTGTGGTCGGCATCGCGCAGTTCGAGCGCCTCATGCGCCCCGGTCGACGCACCCGAGGGCACGGCAGCACGTCCCGTCACGCCTCCCTCGAGGAAGACTTCGACCTCGACGGTCGGATTGCCGCGCGAATCCAGGATCTCGCGGGCGCTGACGGCTTCGATGCGGGTGCGCATGTCAGGCATTCTCCATGGGGACAGCAGGGATGTCGTGTTCGGCCTCGCCCACTTCGGGGCTGACGCCATCAATCAGGCGGTAAAGCCGGGACGCCTCGGCGGCAGGGACGTTGCCGGACGGCACCTCGAGGATCTGGACCTCGGTCATCCGGTGGCCCCAGCGGACCAGCAGGCGCTGACCGGGACGCACCGGGGTCGCGGACTTGGCGATGCGGCCCTCGACCATGACCCTGCCGAGATCGCACAGGGTGTCGGCCACGGTGCGGCGCTTGACGAGCCGCGAGACCTTGAGCCACTTGTCGAGCCGCACCCGCCTGTCTGCCCCCCGGGACCCTGTGGCCCCACCTGCGGCATGGTGCCCGACCGGGAGCAGGCTGGCAAGGGGGGACGCCTGCTTGCAGGCCATCAGATCCCCCCGTTCATTAACCCTGCCTTTGCCGCAGCTTGGTCCAGCCAATCATCCGCGCGCCCCACAATCCACTCATGATGCTCACTTCAACTGCCTCTCCCGCCACCCGCTCTCCGATGTCGCGCATGCACGCCGCAGGCTCGGTCCCCCGCGGGGCATGCCCCCCGGTCCAAGCCGATGCGTGGCGTTCCCAGGCGCTCCGGGAATCTGCGGCCGAGTCCGCCCTTCGCCTTGCGAGCGATGCGCTGGAGCGTGACCTTGGGTTGGTGACCGCCGCTCAGACAGCGTTGGCTCCGGTTTCGCCGGGCACCACCGAACTGGCCCTGCTCGAGGATGCCATCCTGCAGTTGGAGCAGGCCCGGGAAGACCTGTCCGATGCCAAGGCGCGCCTGTGGCATGACCGGGCACCGACCGAGGCCCGCAGGCACGTCGAAATGGCCCTGCAGCGCCATGATCAGGCCCGCTATGCCACGCAAATGGCCCAGGACATGATGGCCTCGCAGCCCGGTCATACGCCTGCGGAACGGCAGGTGCAGAATCTGCTGCTGCTGCTTGGCGTGACGACCGTCGTCACGGAAGATCGCCTGAAGAAAACCATGGAGGCGCTGCAGCAATAGCTGCAGCACGAGTTCAGGCTTCGGCCACCTCGAAGCCCACGACGTTGCGTTCGGTCTTGCTGAACGCGATGCCCACCAGCGTCACCATCGTGTCTGGCTGGCGGTACTTGTCGGCATATCCGCGGGCTCGGAGCTGTTCCAAGGCCTTGCCATCGGGCATGGTCTCGACGACCTTGAATTCGAAGAGGAAAACGCGTCCGGGGGCCTTGAGCACCAGATCGATACGCCCCTTGTTCGTCGCGTCCTCGACCCGCAAGTCAAGGCCAAGCGCGGCAAGGTGGCAGTAGAAGACGCTGGCGTAGTAGCCCTCGTATTGCGCGATCGGGTTATTGCGGAACCAGTCGTTCGGGATGCTCGCGAACAGCCGGTGCAGGATGGCACGGCACGATTCCAGATCGCCGTTGCGAAAGGCCTTGGGCAGATCGAACTGCACCTCCTTGACCGCGTCGGACGTGGGCCCCAGCCCCAGCAGCAAGCTGCGGTTCAGGCTCAGTTCGACCTCGCGATTCGGATAGCCCAGGATGTAAAGGGGCTCTCCGTCATCGAAGTGCTCGGTACCGTGCAGCGTGAGGTAGCCCGTTTGCCAGAGCAAGGCCTCGGGCTCGATGCGATCGACATCGAAGGCCGACAGGAAGTCGCTGCTGGAACGCAGGCGCTCCAGACGTGGGGTGAAGAAGCCCTGGCGCGCCAGCAGGTCGACGAGGAAGGCAGGCGTGCCCGTCTCGAACCAGTAGGGCCTGAAGACCCGATGCTCGAGATAAAGCATCACGTCGAAGGGGTTGTAGACCGCCTCGCCGCCCCAGTTGTAGCCGTTGTACCAACGCCGTACCGCGTCCAGATCCACCCCGTCGAGTTCGGGGGCGAAGATCGTCTCGAGGTTCGTCTGGGTGTAGCCGCACAAGGCTGACCAGCGGGCATCCAGCGTGATGTCCCGCAGTTGGTTCAGGCCGGAGAACAGACTCACCTTGCTGAACTTGCTGACGCCCGTCAGGAAGACGAACTTCAGGTGGGCATCGAGGTCCTTGAGCACGCCATAGAAGTCGCGCAGGAGATCCCGCATCCGACGGGCCAAGTCCGAATCGGCTAGGCTGTCCAGGATCGGCTTGTCATATTCGTCCACCAGCACCACGACCCGTTGGCCGGTGTGGGCGTGCAAGGCCTTGATGAGGGCACGCAGCCGCCGGTCTGGCTCGACATGAGGCTGATAGCCGGGCAGCAGGGCCTCGAGTGCCAGCAATTCATCCTCGACCACGCCCGCCAGTTTCTCGGGCGTCCAGAGAGCCGCCCCGCCGAAGCTGATCCGGATGACCGGATATCGTACGGACCAATCCCAGCGGTCCTCGGCAGAAAGGCCACGGAACAGCTCCCGGTTGCCCTCGAAGAGCTCCTTGAGCGTGTCGACGAAGAGGCTCTTGCCGAATCGACGCGGGCGGGACAGAAAGAAGCAATTGCCCGAAGCAACAAGCTCCAAGGCCATTCCGGTCTTGTCGACGTAGTAATGATCCTCCTCGCGCATCTTGCGGAAGGTCTGGATGCCGATGGGCAACTTGAGGCGGGTCATCGACCCCATCGTGGCCGAGCAAGACAGGGTGCGCAAGGGTGAAACATGGCAAGTCAGCCCCCACCCCTCCCGGGGCGTGGCCATCGCCCGCATGGCCGGGAAGTTTCTTGGGGTCTTCGTTCCGGCAATGGCCGGACACCGGCTCGGGGACGATGGTCAGGGACGTGGTGCGGACCTCGAGGCCGTGCCCCCGAGGTGTCTGACCCCGCGGAACCTGTGGTCCGGGATCCCTGGGCTGGCAAGGCGGAAGCCGATGTTGTTGTTGCGGTTGTCCGGGTCGTTGTTGTTGCGGTTCGCCGCCCGCGTGTTCGACGCGTCGTTGTTCCACGCACCACCCCGGATGACCCGGTTCGAGCCCCTTGGTCCCCTCGCCGCGATGATCATCCGGCGAACCAGCCACGATGGT
>JAYKHS010000031.1:0-6888 GCA_035285865.1 Candidatus Sericytochromatia bacterium | reverse complement strand
GCGGCAAGGCCGATGGCCAGACCGGCACCGAGGGCCGAGGCGGCGTAGACGATGGACGTATCCATTGGCGGACTCCTTGGGTTGCGGGGTTGGACCGGCCGAGACCGGCACAGGGGGGGGACGAGAGTATCAGTGGTGCTCCGCGACGGCAGCCCCGATGTAGGAGGCGGACAGCGCGGCGAAGATGAAGGCCTGGATGGAGCCAAGGAACAGCTCGAGACCCATCAGCGGCAGGGGAACGAACCACGGGGCCAGCATCAACAGGACCGAGATGACGACGTGACCGGCCGTGACGTTGCCGAAAAGTCGCAGCGAGAGCGACAGGGGGCGCGACAGATCCTCGATGAGGATGAACGGCATCAGCCACGGCTTGGGCGTGACGTAGTGCTTGAAGTAACCGAAGCCCTTGACCGCGATGCCAAAGGCGAAGTAGGCCACGAAACTGAGCAGCGCAAGTCCGACGGTGGTGTTGAAGTCACCCGTCGGCGGCTCGTAATGGGGCAGATGCAAGGACGCGAGCGGCCCGAAGTGGAGGAACTTCCAAGGCAGGATGCTGAGCCAGTTGGCCAGCAGGATGAACATGAAGAGCGAGCCGACGTACCACATGTACGGCGCGATGTCGTGGCCGATGAAGTTGTGGACGATGCCGCGGGCAAACGACACGAGCTCCTCGACGACCGTCTGTCGGCCATCGGGCTTCATCTTCAAGCCGCCGGCCAAGGCGGCCCCGGCGACCAGCAGGATGAGCATCACGGCCCACGACCAGATCACCGTGTCGAGATGCAGCTGCGCCCACGGCGAGAGGTCCTGCAGGCCTTCGGCAACCTTGTACTGCTCGAACTCGCCGAAGGTGCGCGGCTCGAACCCGAAGGGCAACGTGAACCCGTCCTTGACGATGAGGTAGATGTGCTCACCGACCTTGACGCCAGCTTCTTCTGCGGCCAACTCTCCACCTCTCGCGACTCGTGAACCGGTCTTCACCCTCTTCCGGCGGCAGGGGCGGGGGCAGAGGCTCCCGCCTGGCCCGGAACCAGACCGAAATCTGGTAGATGCCGAGCAGCAATCGGAAAAGGAAGAACGCCAGGATGGTCGCCCAGAGGTTGATTGCGGGATGCGCCCTTGCCACGGCGGAGAAGCCTGCTCCGACCAACCCGTATCGCCCAATCGACCCGGCCCTGAGGATCACCCGATCCAGAGGGCCGACCCTTTGGCCCAGTGCCCTTCCGACGAAGGCCCCGACGTAGCGCCGCAAGACCAGGAGATAGACGGACGACAGAGCGATCCCGGACATGACACCCCGGCCCCAATCGGGATGGCCGGACACGAACAGGAACCCAGCCGCCGGGACCCCGAGGCCGATGACGGAACCGGTCAGGATCAGCGGAAGACGCCTTGGATCCATCTGGTCAACCACCGGAGGGTGGCTCCCGAAGGAGCCTGAGCATCGCCACGAACCCCGAAACGAAGCCGAGGACGACACCACCCAACGTGAACCACGGCAGGGTATCCAGACGCCGATCGATCAACAGCCCCAGAACCAGGCACAGAATGACCGGCCCGGCAAAGGTGACAGTGTGCTTCACGGAACGACTGGACCCCGACGGGTCCGACAGGATCACACCATGCTCTTAACGAAAAGACAAGGGAAAACGGGCACTCCGCCGCCGTGTTGACTCCGTCTGCGGCAGGGTATGGAGCGACCGGGTGCACGGTTCGGGAGGTCGGCACGGAGAGGCCGCGAGGCAGGCAGTTGGGCGGCCACGACGAAATCCGCTTCGGGCAGGGGAAGCCCCTGGGGCCCGTCAGTTTTGGTTCGGGCTCCGGCTATTCCGATTCGTTCGTGCGCGGCGGCACCGGCCCTCTGGACGGACAGCGACGCCCGACGGGCACGTTCGTCAATCCGGACGAAGCCCCCGGCATGCTCGCCGGCCACCAGCGACAGGTTCGCGCCTGCCGCATCGCGCTGGACGGACTCTCCGGCAGGATGGTGCTGCTGGAATGGGCCCTTAAGAAGAGCGAACCCGTCCCGCCGGCACCAGCCGCACCCGCAGAGCCTCCGCCGCCTGCGGCAGGCAAGAAGCCGCTGCTCGGACTCGGCAAGGGAGCCGGGAGGCCGGCACCGGGCACCCGACCGCCCGCGAGGACGCCTCCGGGCAGAGAGAAGGGAGCGGCCCCGGGCGGATTGGATCTGCCCGCAGCCGTGCGCTCCCCGGAACACCTCCGCCGGGCGGAAGCGATGGCCGTTGCCATCGGCAACAATCCCGACCTCCGCAGGCGGGCCCAGATCGCCTTGCAGCAATATCGCCTCGCCTGCGAGACTGTCGGCACGGCGGAGCAGCATCTCGCAGGATGCAGCGACCTCGACGCCGTCAGCCTGGCGGCCGAACTGGGCGGATTCAGCCTCGGGAAAGTCCAGGGCACGCTGGTGCCGCTGGTAAACCTCGCGGAAGCCTTTCGGGACGCGCCGGTGCTCAAGGCCAACTTCGACCTCGCCTGAGGCCGGCCTTCAGCCCTGCTTGCCGGGCACGCGGATGCCACGCGCCTGGAATCCCCAATCGAAGAGCCTCCGGGCATCACGCCACAGGTTGCGGCTGCCCAGCATCACGACCGTCAACATGGAATCCTGGGCAGCACCGACGTAGCAGCGCCCCGCCGCATTCGTGAAGCCGGTCTTGCCCAGCACGGGCGTACCATAGGCCGCGAGCAGGCGATTGGTGTTCCGGACGTGGTGATTTTCGTGCTGGCCAGGCCAGGCCAAATCCACGGATTGGGTCTGCGCCACGGCCACGAAGACCGGATTGGCCATCGCAACCCGAAAAATCAAGGCAAGGTCCCGTGCCGTGGTGAGATGCCCGGCGGCGTGCAGGCCGTTGGGCGTGACAAAGTGGGTGTCGGTGGCACCGAGGGCCCGGGCCTTGGCATTCATCATCAGGGCAAAGCGCTCCTGAGAGCCGCCCACGTGCTCGGCCAGAGCAACGGAGGCATCGTTGGCGGACATGAGCAACATCGCGTAGAGAAGCTCGAGGACGGTGTACCGCTCCCCTGCCTTGACGCCCATCCGGGACGGCGGCATCCGCGAGGCCGCCACGCTGATGGTGACGACATCCTCCAGGGGCACGGCATCGAGCACGGTAAGTGCTGTCAGGACCTTGGTGGTGCTGGCGTTGGGCAGGGGCTTCTCGGCATCCCGCTGGTACAGGATATGGCCTTCGGCATCGACGACGATCGCCGACCGCGCCGAGAGCACGGGTGCAGGCACGATCCCCTGGGCACGACAGGGCCATGACAACCCGAGCACCATGACGCCTGCGGCAATGAATCGGGAAACCCGCACCAAGCTTGACCCTCCACCCATTATTTACCCACGAGCCGCACCTTGCGACAGGACGGTGGTCACCAACGCTCCTCGACCTTGTCGCACTTGGCCGCACGGCCCATGTGACCAAGAGCACAGACGACCGCCCGGCGCCGCCTCCCGCCGGCAGCGGTTGCGTGCTAGACTTGTCAAGAAGGCGTCAGGAAGGGCACTCCATCAAATCTTCATCAAATCCGACAAGCCGCTCCGCGTCACCTTCGATAACCGACCAATCAAGCTGGCAAACTTCCCGAATTCCTCGAGCGAGGGGATCATGTCCGTCATGGAAAAGGCCTTCAAGGGCGCGTCGCCCGAAGAGAAGGAAAAGCTCGTCAACCAGTTCCTGCCCTTGGTCCGCAAGATTGCGCGCGGCTTGGCCCGCCGCAGCACGGACCCCGTGGAAGATCTCGTCCAGGTTGGCTCCATCGGCCTGCTCGAGGCCATCGAGCGCTACGAGACCGGCCACAACACCGAATTCAAGACCTACGCAGTCCATTTCATCACCGGCCACATCCGCCACTACCTGCGTGACCGACAGAGCCTGCTGCGCGGCCCTCGCGTCCTGCAGGAACTCTCCTATCGCCTGTCCCAGGTCACGGCCAAGCTCACGCAGGAGTTCGGTCGCGAGCCCCAGAACCACGAGCTGGCCAAGGCGCTAGACGTCTCGCCCGAACTGGTCGACGAGGTCAAGGTCTACGATCGCAGGGTCACCGTCCTGTGGCTGGATCAGGACGGCAACGACGGCGACGACGACGAGCAGCGGTCACTCCTCGAGAGCCTGTCGGACCCGCGTTTCGCCGGCGAAGCACGCGAGGTCACGGACGAGCGTCTGGTGCTGACCGAAGCGATGGGGCGCCTGCCTTCATCGCAGCGGGAGCTACTCGAGATGCGCTACTTCCAAGACCTGACCCAAGCCGAGCTCTCGCGGCGGCTCGGTATTTCGCAAATGGAAGTCTGCCGCCGCCTGAAGAAGGCCGAAAAACAGCTTCGTCTCGTCCTGACAACGCCGCTGCAGCGGGCTGCAAACTAGACAATCGGGGACGAGGGGGGCATTCTCAGCAGGGGATGCCCCCTTTGCCTTGGGGCCGCTCCATGTCTCCCTTTGTTGCAGATGGATGCAACGTGACATGGGAGTGAGGCTTCGCTCCATTCAGGATGCGCCTCCCGGCTATGTGAAGGGCCAGGAGGTCGTCACGGCGTCGCACGATCGCCCAAACCCGCACAGGATGCGGCAAGAAATTGTGAAGAAAATGACTCCAGACCCTTGCCAAGCGGAGACGCCGTTTCTATAATCCGGGCATTGGTACCCCCAAAGCTGGCGTGGCAAGCCGATTTCAGCCCATCAAAGCTCATTTCGAACCACCTCGTCGGCCCTACGTCGGAAGGATACGTGGGATGAACAAGGAAGAACTGATCAAGCAGGTTAGCGCCCGCACGGACCTGAACCAGAAGCAGGCCGGCGAGTGCCTCAACGCCATCATCGACGTCATCAGCGAGCAGCTCGTCGAGAGCGGCAAGATCACGCTCGTCGGCTTCGGCACCTTCCAGGTCCGTGAGCGCGCTGCCCGTGAAGGCCGCAACCCCCGCACCGGTGAGGCCCTGAAGATCTCGGCCAAGCGCAGCCCCGTGTGGACAGCCGGCAAGACGCTCAAGGAGCGTGTCGAGGCGGGCAAGGCTCCCAAGAAGGTCCCCGCGACCGCTGGCGGCAAGAAGAAGTAAGTCCTTCTGGACCCTTCCGGGGCGTCCTCCGCTGCTGCGGGGGGCGCCCCTTCCACATGGAGAGGCGCATCAAGAGTCCTTGAATTGCCGGTTGGTCCCGTTTCAGATCTAGCCATTTCGACACATGGAGCAAGCATCCCCCTGGACCAGGAGGCCCCCCGTGGCACCGGATTCGTTCATCCATCGATCGCAGACCGGCCGCCTCGGTGGAACCGGCCCCCTGCGGGCATCAGCGGGCCGCGGAACGGGCCCGCTGACCGAGGCCGACGAACCTGTAGCCCGGCCCCCCGCCACTCCGGAGCCACCTCCGGCCGTGGCCAAGGCGACCGCCACGACGGCGGACCTCTCGCCTGCGGCAGCCTTTGCCAATGACCTCAGACGACTTGGGCTGGCCCTGTCCGGACTGCCCGGGGGCACGGAAGCACTCGAAGCAGCCACCGCGGTCGGGCTGCTAAAGCCGGACGACCCCGACGCACGCAGCCTGCTTAAGAGCCTTCTGAGATTGGCCGGCACGCCAGCCACGGTTGCCAATGTGCCCGGCAATAGCCTTGCCGTCGACGTCTTGCGTGACATCGCCCACCCTGAATCCATCCACCAGGGCAAAGGCACGTTCACCTGCACTGCCGCAACGGCTCAGGGCATCCTGGCGGCGCGAGACCCGGCCGAATATGCCCGGCTGGTGACCGACCTTGCCGTGGACGGCAAGGCAACGACGAAGGGCGGCGACACGATCATCGCGGACCTGCGAGGCTTCGGTACGGACGAGGGGCGCTCGGGAACGAGCGATCTGCTGCAAGAGGCCTTCATGGCCTTCGGACGCGCGGGTGCCGCCGAGTCCAGCCAAGGGGGGGTGTTCGGATTTGCCAATGGGGCCCTGAACGCCTTCACGGGCGGGGTCTTCGGCAGCGGATCGCGTGCGACAGCCCCGAAGGCCGCTCAATCTGGTCAGCCCTTGCCTCCCCCTCCGCCCAAAAAACCGCCCGGGCGAATGGGCTCCACTGAGGCGGGGGCAGAAAAAGATGGCCTGACGCCCGCGCAGTTCAGCCGGTTGATGACCTCGCTCACGGGAGAGGCCTCGGTGCCCCTTGAAATCGACGCCACAACGGACCGGAACGCCTTGCTCCGCCTGATTCAGGAATCGCTCGACCGCGACGGGCCCATTCCCGTAGGGGTGTCCGCCGAGGATCCCGTCACGCACCAGCCCACGTTCCACGCCATCCAGCTGACCTCGTTCGACGGACAGAGCATCTTCTATCAAGACCCGGGAACCGGAAGCAAGGGCAGCATGCCACTTGGAAAGTTCTTCGACTCCCTGAGGATGCTGAACGTGCCCTATGACACACTCGAACGCGTCTCCAAGGATGGCGGCCTCGGCCTCGGCTCCGTGGCCAATGTGGCACCTCGCTCCAGCCAGAAGCCCCGTGAGGCGGCTTGGACCGCCAAGAAGCGATTCGCGCTGACCCTCGAGCCCTGATTGGGCCCCAAGGGTCAGTGCCGGCCCCGTGAAGGACCGGCACTGAAGTGGAGATGGCGGGAGTCGAACCCGCGTCCCCCACGGAAGCCGTGGAAGCGTCTACGAGCGTAGCCTGGGGCTCAGTACCCCGGGAACCGATGAACCCTCGGCGCGACGTCGATCCCGGGGGCCGTGTGGTCTTGAGCCTGACTTACCGGCGTGGGTCAGGCAGCAGCCGGCTTTGGGAGCCCTCCTGTCGCCACCGGCGGGCTACAGGGAGCAGGCGCTACTGCCTTGGAAGGACCACTAGGCCGCGAGAGCGACCGAGCGGTTTACCTTGACAGGAGCAGCCGCGAGGAAC
>JAYKHS010000030.1:0-185642 GCA_035285865.1 Candidatus Sericytochromatia bacterium | reverse complement strand
CATCGGGGAGCTCACGTCCTCGAGCATGTCACCGGCGAGACTCGGCAAGGGATTCCTCCAGGGTATCTATGGGTCCGGGGTCATGCCCGGAACGGTTGTATACGAAACAGGAAGCAGGTTGACAGCGCATCGTGACTGGCGGACAATCTGCAGCGATGGGCCTTGGCGGCAACGAAGCTGGCGGGGAACGTCCAGGACCCGGTGAGATCTCCTACATTAGGCACTTCGGGTTCGGGATGCCATACGTCATTAATATTTCTTTAAATCAATTCCGACAGAGCGCTTGTGGCATCCGTCAGAGACGCCCTGTCCACGCATGTGTTATAGCCTCCGGGACGATTGTTCTTGCTTGATTCCGGAGAAAGCGTGCGGAAAGAACGCGAACCCTATGCGGGCTATGCTGCCGTCTATGACCGGACGGGCCAGGGCAGGTTCGGCCTGCGCATGTTGCTGTGGGCACGGGATCACTGGGCCGGTGCGTGGCCGGAATCGGTCGTCGACGTGGCGTGCGGCACGGGTCAGGTGGCCGTCGCCCTCGCCTTGCGGGGTGTTCGGGCTGCCGGACTGGACCGTTCGGGAGCCATGCTCGAGCACGCCGTGGCCCGCGCAAAGCGCGCTGGCGTCGACGTGCCGTGGGTCCAGGCCGACCTCGCGGAAGCTCCCGAAGTCCCCGGGATGCCCTTCGCGGCCGCCACGTGTTTCTATGATGCGCTCAACACCTGCTTGACCGAAGCTGAACTCGAACGATGCCTCGGGGGTATCGCAGGTCTGGTACGCCCGGGCGGTGAGCTGGTGATGGATCTGATTACTGACTACGGCATAAGCGAAGTCTGGGGGCACGGCGTCGAGTTGCGCGAAGCACCGTCCATCCTGGGCATATGGCGTTCCTCGTGGGTGGCATCCCGCAGAACTGGCCTGCTTGACCTATCCTATTTCGTCCGATCGCCGGACGGGACGTGGGATCGCTTCGACGAGCGGCACGAGCACCGGGGTTGGGATCCCGTGGAAGTCCGGGCGGCGCTGGCCGCCACGGGCTGGGAACTGGTGCAGATGACGGACGGACTGTCGATCGAACCGCCGGTGGCCGACAGCTACCGCATCGTCTACGTGGCCCGGAGAGTCGGCTCGTGACGGCGGCAACCGACAGATGATCCGCCCGATCAAGGCCGTGGTACGGGTCGTGGCACTGGCCGTGCTGGTCCACGCCGGAACGGCGCGCGCAGAGCCCGGAGACGGCGATCCCCTCGGCAGAGCTCTGGCCTTGGAGGCATCAGGACAGGCCCCGGAAGCCATCGTCCTGCTGGAGGAGCAAGGTGCCGATCTCAAGGGAACCGAAGGCGCCGCGCTCACGCTTTCTGCTGCCCGAATGGCACTGCGTGCCGGCAGCGCAGCCGAAGCCCGCAGGCTTGCCAACCTCGCCATGCCCCTGGCCCCGGACAACGGGCGTGTGGCACTGGAGGCCGCGCGCATCCTCCGCGCAGCCGGCGACCCTACAGATGCCCTCGAACTCGCCTCGCGCGCCGCCTCCGAGGATCCCACCGTCCGATTCGCGGCGCAGGAGCTACGCTTCGACATTCTTGCGACCCTACCGCGCAAGCCCGCCACGCCGGGCGCTCCGGTCGTCGGCGCTGTTCTGGCTGCGTCGCTGGCCCTGCTTGGAGCGCGGGCATGGTGGGGACGCCCCTCCGATGCCGTGCGCCACGTGCCCGGCACCCCGATCGAGGCAGGTCGGATCGTCGGAGACTGGCTCGTGGAAAGGGCGATCAGCCAGAGCATGCACGCCCGGATATTCCGCGGTCGGCACCTGCGTACAGGTGACCGCGTGGC
Organism: Candidatus Sericytochromatia bacterium; assembly: GCA_035285865.1. Lineage (GTDB taxonomy): Bacteria > Cyanobacteriota > Sericytochromatia > S15B-MN24 > VGJW01 > VGJW01. The sequence goes on along the minus strand of JAYKHS010000030.1, from coordinate 183,815 downwards.
CATCAAGCAGGCCCTGATCGGGGGACTGCCCGACGATCCGGCGTGGTCCAGGTTCAGGCAGGAGATGGCCACACTGCAGGCCATCGGAGTAGATGAACCCTGCATCCCCCCCCTGATTGCCACGCTCGGGTCGGACATCATCATCAACGCGTGGGTCGAAGGGGAGACCTTCGAGGCTCTGGCGGGAACGGTTTCCTTCGAGGAGACTCTGGCCCTCGGAACCTCGGCCGCGCGCACCCTCGCACGCCTCCACGCGCGCGGCATCGTGCACCGGGACATCAAGCCCGCGAACCTCATGCGGGAACGCGCCACGGGCCGTCCGATGCTGCTGGACTTCGGGATAGCCCGCCTCGCCGGTGGACAGGGCCTGACCATGGACGCCTCATTACCGATGGGGACATTCGGCTTCATGGCGCCCGAACAATTCGCGTCGGCCAGCCAAGCGGGCCCCTCGAGCGATCAGTACGGACTGGCGCTCACGCTCTACTGGCTGCTGACCGGCCACATGCCCGCCGATCCGTGGCTTGGTCCCCGCACGTTCCAGTACGTCTCAGCGGATTCCTTCCAGCCACCGCGCCCTCCGGAAGGGGGACCGTACGGCAGCGAGGCTTCACATGAGCGAATCGCGGCGCTGGGTGCAGCCCTCGGGCGGGCGTGGCAGGAACGTCCGGAGGATCGTTTCCCGGACCTGAATGCCTTCGCCGACGCACTCGACCGCATTCGCTCCATCGGCCCCCGGCCAGTGTAGGATGACAGGGTCCCCTTCCTGACGGAGGCCGCAATTGGCGGAGATAATCGTCTCGGGCGAACCCGCCAATGCATTCGAGAAAACGGTCGCGCGGACGCTCGGCCACCTTCCCGACACCTGCAAGGTCCTCACCAACCTGGTGCTGCCAAGCACCCAGAGTCGGTTTACCAACATCGAGATCGACGCGGTGGTCCTGACCCCTCACGCCGTGTATGTCATCGAAGTCAAGTACTGGCAGGGCGAGGTCGAGGGGCACATCAACCGGAAGCAATGGCTGGTCCATCGGGAAGGCCTGTCTCCCCACCAGGTCGAGAACCCCCTGCAACGGACGGAGATCAAGGCCAAGACCGTCAACACCATCCTGTCGCGCTGGAACCCAGGCCTGATGGGGCGCATGGCCACCAAAGCCATGGTGGTACTGCCACCCCACACGCCCACGCGCGTGGACAACCCGACGGACATCATTCTGCTTGGGCTGGAGGATTTGCTTCCTCGCATTCATGGCGACGCCGAGCGGATGGCCCACGAAGCACGGTCGGAACAACTGCCCCAGATGGTGGTGCTTCTCGTCGGAGATGCCCAGGCCGACCTGCCGGCCCTTCCCTTCTCGAACCTGCGGGTGGACAAGGTCGTCTCCCGGAATGCACGCCGCCAGGCATTCGCCGTCACGAACACGCTCACGGGACGCAAGCTGTTCGTCCGGCGGATGCCCGGTGATGTCAACCTTGCCCCACAGGCTGCCGATCTTGCACGGGCGCGCGCCATTCGCGAGGCCCGCGCCACGCTGGACCTGCGTCATCCGGGCGTCATCCCGGTGCTGGACGTCCTCGAGGAGCAAGGCGACATCTACATCCTGGCCCCCTGGACCGAGGGCACGCCCCTGCTGGAAAGCGTGACACCGGGCGATGTGCCCTCGGCCTGCCGGGTCATCCACGATGCCGCCCGCATTCTCGGCGAGGTGCACCGCTTGCAGCATGGGCTGGTGCACCGCGGACTGACCCCCGACTGCCTGCTCGTCACGCCAGAGGGCGTAAGGATCACGGGCTTCGGCCTTGCACGCGTGCCCGGGGACCCCACGATCGTCTTCGCGGACCTCGTGGAGGACGAGGCCCTGCCTTACTTGGCTCCCGAACTCCTGCAACCGGGAGTCGGAGAGCCGGATCCCCGCTCGGACGTCCATGGCCTCGGCGCGATCCTTTACCACCTTCTTGGCGGACGCCCTCCCGTTCCCTTCGTCTCCCGAGAGGCACCCGTTCCCCTTGCCAACCTGGTCCAACTCCCAGAAGGCCTCGGGGATATCGTCGGCCTGGCCATGCATCCCGTGCCAGCCCGCCGCCCCGGGGACATGAACCAGTTCGCGGAACAGTTGCGTCCCTACATTGGCCCCTGACCAGCCGCCTCGGCTTCCTCGGCGAGCACCAGCCAACGCTCTTCGAGCGTGCCCTGCTCTTCTTCGAGCCGAGCCATCAGCCGGGCAGCCTCGGCCGCATCCGGCCCGGGAATACCGATTCGCTGAAGACAGGCCTCACGCTCGATCTGGAGCGCGGCGAGCTGTCCCTCGACTTCCGCCACGGCCCGAGCGTTCCTGTAGGCGTTGAACCGTGTCCGGCCCTGCGATTCGCGTCCGACGGAGGCACGGGCGGTTGCCTGAGCTGACGGCTCGAGCGGCACGAGCGTCGCCGTGTCCATGTGGCCGAATACGCCCGCCCACGCGTCGGCCTCGTCCAGTGGCCGCAAGACAGGCCCCGGCCAAACCAGAGCATGTGTCGCCACGTGCTGAAGCAACCAGCGGTCATGGGAGGAGAACACCACGACGCCCTCGAAGTCCGAAAGCGCCTCGGCCAAGACTTCCCGAGCCCCGAGATCGAGGTGATTGGTCGGCTCGTCCAGCAGCAGGACCTGCTTCGGGGCGAGCAGCATCGCCGCCAGTGCAAGCCGCGCCCGCTCCCCGCCCGAAAGGACACCCGTCGCACGATCCGCGGCAGATCCGCGGAAGAGGAACTCGGCCAGCAGATCGCGTACATCCTGAATGGTCCAACCGTCCGGGGCGAGTTCCCAGAGATGCTCGAAGACCGTCCGGGACGGACGCGCGGGCAGAGGCGCGTGCTGCGCGAGGTAACCACGCTCGACTCCCCGGGCCCATGAGACAGTCCCGGAGGACGGCTCCACCTCTCCGGCAAGCAGGCGAAGCAAGGTGGTCTTGCCGGTTCCGTTGGCCCCCACCAGTGCCAGCCTGGTGCCACGTTCCAGCACCAGATCGAGACTCGGGATCACCTCCCGGTCACCGTAGGCGTGGCGCACCTGCTCGAGACGGACGACCTCCCGAGGCGTGCCCGCGGCGTCACCGAGGTCCAGTTTGAGCCGCGGCACGTCCGCTCTCGGGCGGATGATGCGCTCCTCGCGTTCAAGGGCCCGCTCTCTGCTGCGCGCCTGGCTGCTGCGCCGCGCCGAGGCACGGAATCGCTCGATGAAACGCCGCACGCGCGCATGCTCGCGATCCTGCCGGTTTGCCGCCGCCTCCAATGCGGCATCCTCAGCCTCCCGCAGGACAAGATGACGAGAATAGTTGCCCATCCAGTCACGGACCTCTCCACGTTCCAGCGCCGTGACCCGCGTTGCCACGGCATCGAGAAAGGTCCGATCATGCGACACGACGACCAGCCCCCACGGACGCTCGCACAGGTACCGTTCGAGCCAGGAAATGGCCGCGACATCAAGGTGATTGGTCGGCTCGTCGAGCAGAAGCACCTCAGGTGCACTGATGAGCAGGCGCCCGAGTGCCGCCTTGACCCTCCAGCCACCCGAAAATGAATCCATCGGTCGCGTCAGGTCACCGGGAGCAAAGCCGAGGCCGTGGGCTACCCGCCCGACCCGGGCATCGGCCAGATGACCTTCGAGGCGCTCGAACTCGGATTGGAGGCGCTCCTGTTCGAGGACACACGCCTCCAATTGGGGCCCGCGGGCGACCTGCAGGCGTCCGGCCACGGCCTCAAGGGCTGCGGCGGCCACGCGAATCTCCGGCAGGCCGTCCCAGAGCACCTCGGACAGGGTGCGATTGCCGAGATCCGGGGGCTCCTGAGGCAACCAGCCCACGCGCCAGCTCGCAGGGAACTCGACGCGCCCTCCATCCGGCTGGTCCACGCCGGCGAGAAGCCTCATGAACGTCGACTTGCCCGCGCCGTTCGGACCCACGAGCGCGACGCGCTCGCCGGGCAGCAGGCGCCACGACACCCCATCGAGGATGACGCGCTCGCCGTAGCCTCGGTGCACCTCCCTGAGCGAAAGCACCCTCGGACCTGCTCAGGTTCCGGCGGAGCGTGCCAGGACGACCCGTTCGATGCCTGCCAGGTCATGGCGTACCTGAACGGCAGCCCAGCCCTCCAGCAGGTCCATGACACGCGGGGCCTGGCCCGCCATCACCTCGAGTGCCAGCCACCCTCCCGGCCTGAGGACCTGCTCGACCTCGGCGACGAGGCGCCGGATCAGGGCAAGACCGTCGAAGCCACCGTCGAGTGCAAGCCGAGGCTCGTGGTCCCGGACCTCGGGTTCGAGGCCCTCGATATCGACCGACGGAATGTAGGGCAGATTGGCCACCACGTAGTCGAAGACCTGCCCACCGGCGCGGACCGGTTCGAGGAGGTCGCCGAGCACGAAGTCGAGGCGCTCTGCCACGCCAAGGCGGTCAGCATTGCCGCGGGCTCGCTCCAGAGCGTCGGACGAACAATCGATACCGGTCCCTTCCAGCGTGCGGATGTAGTTGGCGAGCGTGACGAGAATGGCTCCTGAGCCCGTCCCGACATCCAGCACGCAAGGCCCCTGAGTGCGGGTACCCGCATCCTCGACGAGGTCGAGGACCGCCTCGACCAGAATTTCCGTTTCCGGTCTCGGAATGAGGACCGCAGCATCGACGGCGAAGTCGAGCGACATGAACTCCTGACTACCGACCAGGTACTGGAAGGGCTCGCGGGCCTCTCGCCTTGCGAGCAGGCGATCGTACAGCGTCCACTCCTCGGGCGTGATGGCCCGCGCGGTGTTCAGGATCAACTCCAGACGAGCCAGACCGGTCGCCCGCCCCAGCAGCAAGGACGCCTCCAGGTCGGCAGACGGCAGGTCCAGCCGTCGGAGGCGCCGACTGCCGAGCCGCAGCGCCGAACCCAGATCAGGAGGAGGTAAGGTGGCCGTCACAAGGCCTCTCTTGTACCCGAGCGCACGGCGTGCCTACCGGGAGCATCCGGTCAGATCGCCGTCTCGGTAGCCGTGAGGCGCGCCAACTGCTCGGCTTGATCCGCGGCAATCAACGGTTCGATCACCATGTCCATCTCGCCGTTGAGCAAGTCCGAGAGCGCGTGGACCGTAAGCTTGATGCGATGGTCGGAGACCCGGTTCTCCGGAAAGTTGTAGGTCCGGATGCGTTCGGAGCGATCCCCGGTGCCAACCTGGCTGCGGCGAGCCGCAGCCTGTTCGCTTGCCGCGCGCTGGTCCTCGATGTCCTTGAGGCGCGTGCGAAGCAGCAGCATGGCCTTCTCGCGATTCTGGTGCTGGCTGCGCTCATCCTGACAGGCCACCACGAGTCCGGAAGGCACGTGCGTGATGCGGACGGCGGTCTCCACCTTGTTGACGTTCTGACCTCCGGCCCCGCCGGCACGGAACGTATCGATCACGAGATCCTTGGGGTTGATGGTGACATCGACCTCCTCGGCCTCCGGCATGATGGCCACCGTCGCGGCCGATGTGTGGATGCGCCCTGAAGCCTCCGTCACGGGCACACGTTGCACCCGGTGGACACCTGACTCGTACTTCATCCGCGAGTAGACTCGATCGCCCTTGATGGCAAGGATGGCTTCCTTGAAGCCACCAAGGTCCATCTCGCTGACGCTGAGCAATTCGACCTTCCAGCCACGACCCTCGGCATACATGCGGTACATCCGCACGAGATCCCCGGCGAAAAGTGCCGCCTCGTCACCACCCGTGCCTGCCCGGACCTCAAGGACGATGTTGCGCTCATCCATCGGGTCACGCGGCAACAGCAAGATGGTCAGCCGCTTCTCGAGGGTCTCCAGGCGAGCCTCGAGCTCGGCCACCTCCGCCTCCACCATGTCACGAAGCTCGGCATCCTGCTCGGAACGACGCATCTCGAGCGCACCGTCAAGCTGTTTGCGCAAGTCGCGCCAGATGCCGTAGGCCTCGACGGTCTCCTCGAGCGAGGCCCTAGACTTTGCATAGTCCCGATATCGACCGGCATCCGAGAGCACGTCCGGGTCAGCCATCAGGAGTCCCAGGTCGTCATAGGTCTTGACGATCCCGGTCAGCTTATCTTCCTGAAGGCGTTCCAGCATCGAGCTCATGATACCCGACGCCTCGTCCGGATGGCCCCATTTGACGACCGCCGCGAATTGGTGATAGCTTAAATGCGCTGCGGATGTAGTTCAGTGGTAGAACACAACCTTGCCAAGGTTGGGGTCGAGGGTTCGAATCCCTTCATCCGCTCTCTTCGGAAGGCTTCATCACGAATGGTGGTGAGTCTTTCTTTGTTTGACGGATGAGTCGCGCCTACTGACCAGCGCTCGGCATCCGCCAGATGGAGGCGCCCGATGCGCCGACGACCCACAAGCGACTGCCATCCGGGGTGAATCTCAGAGCACGGACGGTCCCGACACCGGGCTGCAACACCTGCTTGTCCCCGCCTCCCAGCAGGTCGATCAGGCGGACCGAATCATCCGGCTCGGCCACGGCCGCAATCAGGGGACCTCCCGGCGGCATGGCGATGCGGTCCCTGCCCCCCGGGAAGGCGCGGTCCCAGATGCGCGCGCCCTGTGGATAACTCCAGAGCGTCATGGTCCCGTCCTGATGGGTCCCCAGGATCAGGCCCTGGCCCGTGCGCAGATCCACGCCACCTATGACGAGCCCGAGGACTGGCGACGAACGCGTCTGCCACGCTGCCAACCGTTGACCGTCCGAGCGATCGAGCACCATGACCTGGCCCGAGTCGAGGCCGACAAGTACCCGACCATCCCGCCAGTCTCCGCACGTCGTGCGTGCCGATCCCAGGTCAACGACGGCCGACTCTCGCGGCTGCGCGGACTCATGCCGGACCTCTCCGGCCCCGATCCAGAAGCCGGCACTCTGGGCATCTGGCCCAGCCCAGGCGACAGGGACCGACAAGTTGACTTGCATCACGAGGTCCGGTGACGGCACGGAGCCGTCTGTCCGCGCACGTGTCCGCTCCATGCGGCCGTCGGCAAATGCGAGGTAGACATCCTCGTCCGGAGACCCCGGCGCTTGCTGCAAGGCGATGGAGCGCACCGAACCCGTTGCAACCCAAGAGGTGAGTGAGGTGGTAATCGCATCCGTCCCGTGGATGGCCACCCGACCCCTGACATCGACAATCGCGGCAAGGTGGCCCGCTCTAGAGAACGCCACGGCCACGACGGCCTCGTCACGCGCCATCCTCCCCTCGAGCGTGGCCAGCCCAGGGCCGGGGGCAGGGGAGCCCCCCCCACCCGTATCCGGCGTGACGGCAGGTTCGGAGGTCGGTACCGAAGTCGGACCCGGCACGGGCGTTAGGGACGGCATCGAGGTCGGACCGGGACTCGCCGACGGCTCGGGTGAGCGTGAAGCGGCAGGTGTCGATGCAGGAGTCGGGGACACGTTCGGTGAGGCACTCGGCACCACACGCCACGGCAAACCCTGTGCAGGAATCTCGATGACGGGCAGGCGCACGGTGTCTGAAGGAAGCAGAACCATGCCCTCGGGGGGATAGCGCACCGCACCGCGTCCGGGCTGCCAGACCACGACGTCGAGACGCCCTGCAGGCAAGTCCGGCAGAACGAAGCTGCCGTCGGCGAGTACCGGAGTTGCATAAGGGGAACCGGCCACCAGGACCTCGCCTCCCTCTGGCAGGGGAGCACCGGAGACGGGCAGGATGTCGACCTGCCCCGACAGCGTTGCCGTTGCAGCCAGCCTCAGGATCGGGAGCGGTGCATCGACACCCGCAGCGCCCCACGCGACACCGGGAAGCCATCCTTTGAAACCGGGCTTGCCAAGCGCTTCCAGGTTGTAGCGTCCCGGGGGCAAGGCCAGCCGGAAGTGGCCCTGCCCGTCCGTCAGTCCCGACGCAAGCTCCTCGGCGGCGCGCCCCCCGGCCTGCACCATCCGGGGACCGACAGGCCCGGCCAAGCCAGCCGAGGCGTGGGCAACCAGTCCGGCGGCGTTGTTGGCCACGAGCGCATCGACGTCCTTGGCCAACTGGCGCGCTGATGACGCCTGGGGGAGCTCCCCGGCAACGAAGGCCCGGACCACCACGGCTGTCACAGGCTCCCCACCATCGTCGACGACGCTGCCTGAAAGCACGGATTCGCTCGAGACCATGCTCACGGCCGCAGGGACCGGCCCGGCAATCGTCGCATCTTGACCACGCGGCGTGCGACAGGCTGCAAGCATCGCAAGCGACACGCTCACCAAAGCGAGCGTGCGCGCAACGGGCCGCGGACGGCAGGTCGGGGGAACCATCCACGGCGATCATACCTGCCCGGACTCCGCGCCACCCCAAGGTGGTGGGCCGTGGACGCACGGCTGGGATTTCGGTATCTTGGACGGCCGTCAGCCCCGCTGTCCCCGGCCAATCCGAGAGTACGCACGTGAACAAGATTCAAGCCGAATACATCTGGATCGATGGGCAGAAGCCCACAGCCAAGCTTCGGTCCAAGACGATGATTCTGCCCGGCCCCGTGGTGTCCGTCGAGGATCTGCCGGGATGGGGATTCGATGGTTCCAGCACCTTCCAGGCCGAAGGACACTTTTCCGACTGTGCCCTGAAGCCCGTGCGCTTCATCGCCGACCCGATCCGAGGCGGAGACAACATCCTCGTACTGTGCGAAGTCATGAATCCGGACGGCACCGTGCATGCCTCGAACACCCGGGCACGGCTCCGTGATCTGGCCGCACGGCATGCCGCGCATGAGACTTGGTTCGGCATCGAGCAGGAGTACACCCTCTTCGAGGGCAACAGGCCGCTGGGTTGGCCTGACCGCGGATTTCCCGCCCCCCAGGGTGGATATTACTGCGGGGTCGGTGCCGACGAGGCCCTCGGGCGCGAGATGGTCGAGGCCCACACCCGGGCCTGCCTGGATGCAGGCATCGGCATCTGCGGCATCAACGCCGAAGTCATGCCGGCCCAGTGGGAGTTCCAGCTCGAGGCGACGGACGCCCTGGAACAGGCCGACCAGCTCTGGCTGGCGCGCTGGCTGCTTTATCGCGTCGGCGAGGATTACGGTATCCACGCAACCCTGCACCCCAAGCCGGTCAAGGGTGATTGGAACGGCGCCGGAGCGCACACGAATTTCAGCACCAAGGCCATGCGCGAGCCGGGCGGCATCAAGGCGATCGAGGCGGCCTGCGAGAAGTTGCGCCTTCGTCACGATGCCCATATCGCAGTCTACGGCGCACACAACGAGGAAAGGCTGACCGGCAAGCATGAGACGTGTGCCATCCATCAGTTCCGCTACGGCGTCAGCGACCGCGGTGCCTCCATTCGCATCCCCATGGGCACCGCGCAGAAAGGTTTCGGCTACCTCGAGGATCGGCGGCCAGCCGCAAACATGGATCCTTACGAGGTCTGTGCAATCCTGATCGAGACCGTCTGCGGGGCCTGAGGCGCGGCGTGCGGTGACGTCGCAGCCGCCACCGTATCCTGCAAGCACTTGATCCTGTCCGTCGGGACGTTCGTGTACCTGCACGGACGTCCCGACGTGCGTGCATCCAGCATTGATGGGTACAACCAGCAAGGTGAGCCCATTCAAGTTGTCTCGCTGCGTAGGCGTCGCGACTCTGCTGCTGCTGTCCCAGAGCGGGTGTGCCGTACCGACTCACCGACCGGCGGTCCTGCCAGCAGCGAAGATGGATCACGCCGCAGTGGCCCCCCTGCAGGTCCGAATCCCCATGTCTGTCGGTGGTGCCGGCCGGCTACGCATCTGGACACGCGATGGCGAGTCGATTCTGGACCAGGTCGTGACCTTGCCCGAAACCGGTGGGAAGCTGCAGGTGGAGGACCTCGCCGGGACGGGTGATCTGGTGCTCGACTGGGAACAGCTGTCCGGCTCACCGCGTCGTCCCTGGGGCGGCTTCGCCACGCTCATTTCTGGCGAGACGGCATCCGTGGAGCTTGATGAGCGCAGCACGGCTGCCGCGGCCATATGGCGCGCGTTCTGGAATGGTTCTGGCATACCTGCCACGCAGACGGTGGCCAAGGTGCGCGAAGCCATCTCGGACCTGTTGGCACGCGTTCCAGGGAGCCATCCGCGGTTGTTGGATGTCTCCGGCATCGCGACTGATCTGCTTGCGGGCCGCAAACCGGAGGAGGCACGCGCTCCTGTCTCCGGCAGTGTGGTCTTCGGGTTCCGGGGCTGGCCTGAGGGGGCCAGAGCATCGCTGCGCGCCGATGATCTGACCTCCGTGGGCATCGACAACCTCGATGCCGGTACCCAGGATGGCCGTTCCGTGCGATGGACGGGCCTCTCGCCAGGTCGTCGCATCCTCGAACTGACCATGGAAATGGGCGTGGCAGGTATTGTCGTGGCGACCACGGCCGTTGACGTTGCCGCAGGTGGGGAGGCCACGGCCTCGTGGCCACTTGCTGCCTGGGAAAGCGGTCCCGACCTGCCGGCCCCTCGGGGCCATGCTGCGGCCATCGCCGCGGCGGGCGGCCTCTGGGTCATGGGTGGCAGATCCCTGAGCGATGCCGGAAGCGTGCAGACCAACGACACTTGCTGGTGCCTCGACACCGGTAGTGCGGAAGCAACGTGGTCTCGAGGTCCCGACCTGCCGTTCAGGTCCGGCAACCCCATGGCAGTGGTCAAGGAAAATCGGATATGGCTGCTCGATCAGGCCGGTTATCTGGCTTCGCTCGGCCTTTCCGACGGTGCTTGCAAGGCAGATGCCGCTTGGACGCTCGAGAGCGGCCAACTCGAAGCTGGCAGTCACCGACCGCTGCTGCTCGTCGACGGAGCCTCTGGCCTGATGGCCCTCGTCGCCGATTCGTTCCCGGCCTTCGGGAGCCTGTCCGGGTACTGGCTCCGGGAACGCGACCCCCTCCCGTGGCAATGGCTCGTGCGGGAAGCGTCCGGATCGTGGACGGCAAGCACGGCGTCTGTCGTGCCCACCAGTCGCGAGACCGACACCAGCTTGCTTGCCGATGGCCGTGACGTCTTCGTGGCGGGCGGACACTCACTTGTCGTCGAGCAGGAGTATGAGCGGACCGCGCCTGCGGCTCGACTCGGTGACGTGGAACGCATCGATTCGGAGGGCAATGTTCGACAGGTCCTGCCCTCGCTCCCCGTCCCCATCAGCATGGCCGCGATGGCGAGGTCGCCACGAGGTCTGGTGCTCTCGGGTGGCGAGCGAGCTCCTTTCGTGACATCCGCCTCCACCTGGATTCTGGAGAACAGGCAATCGGGCTGGACACCGCTGCCCCCGCTGGCAACGCCAAGGGAACGCCACGTGATGGCCACGATGGGGCGATATGTGTATGCCATCGGGGGGACCCGCCGCACGGGAGCATTCAACACCCTTCCCCCCGCCGACAACGATCCTGATGTCCAGTTGTCTTCCGTGGAGCGGCTCGACCTCGATGCCTTGGCTGCGCGGGGGAGGTCGTTTCCGACGCAGTCAGCGGCGACGCGAGGAGCGCGCCGGTGAACAGATACGGCATCTGGTCGATTCCGCTCCTCGCAGCGGCGTGCAACGCCAACGCGGTGTCGCAGCAGGGACCTCTGACCAGCCTGCCCGCGACGGCGACGTCCGCACCGACCACGCCTGTCGCTGGCGTCGCGAGCCCAGCCCCCGAGGCCACGCCGGTGTCTGGGAGGCTGGAGGCTGCGATTGTTCCCCTGACTCCTGGCATCTGGCAGGACCTCCCCCCGCTGAAGCATCCGCGGGCCTTCCACGGCTTGTTCCGGTACCGCGGATTCGTGATGGCGATGGGTGGAGACAACCGAAATCAGCTGGAAGTCCTTGATGAGCGCACGGCACAGTGGACGGCGCGGCCATTCGCGGATCCCGGAACAGGCTGGGAAATTCCGCCCTTCGTTCCCGCGCTGATGCACCCGCTCAGCCCGCCAGTTCTCTTCGGTCCCTGGGTCATGTTGCTGGGCAATCCGCTCGAGGTCGGAGGCTTCACGGTCGACTTCACGCCCCTGCTCTTCAATCCATTCACCGGCCAGATGTCCCCGGGGCCGTCCTCCCTCAGCTCCTTCTCGGCCCATCGCTCGGCTGTCGGTGCCATACCGGACGGGGATGCCCAGCATGTCTACGTGGCAGGCGGAGAGGCCACACGGGAGATTCCGGACGCCTACGCCGACTATCCGCTCCATCTGAGAGCAACCTTCCGGACCTTCGAGCGAGTCTCCTTCGATTCGCTTCGGTGGCAGCGCCTTGCCGACCTGCCCGAGCCCGTCAGCGACCCGGCCGTGGCGTGGGCACCGGGCTCCGTGTATCTGGCCGGTGGGCTGTCCTGGCTGGACGCAGACGGAAAGCCGGGCAAGCCCGAGGTCGGTCAGGTCGTGGTCGAAGCCAACGGGGCTCGGCCTGCCGCAGAGGCGTGGTGCTGGCGATACGACATTGCCGAGGACAGGTGGGAGCGCCTGCCCGACCTGCCGAGGGCCCGACACGGTGCCAGAGCGGCAATCGTGGGCGCAAGACTCTGGGTCGTCGGTGGTCGCGATGACCGTGGCGAAACCGTATCACGCTGTGATGTGCTGGATCTTGACAAGCGCGTGTGGTCGACGGGGCCGAATACGCGCCAGCCGCGCAGCCACTCGGCCCTGCGCGCGGACGAGTCCGGTGACCTCTGGCTTGCGGGCGGTCTCGACGTGGACCGACGACCGATGGATTCGGTCGAGCTCTTGCGGGGTGAGCGTCCTTGAAACGCATCCGTCCGTTGCTCGCGATCCTTGTGTCGGTAGCTCCTGCCTGTGCCGAATCGCCACCTCCGAGCGCGCCCGGCGCCATGACACCCCGTGCGACGGCCATCTCCGAGGGGGAGACCGCCGGCCCCTCGCCCGTACTGCCCCCGCTCGTCACCGGCACATCGGCACGGTTGTCCGAGCCGATCCTGACGGGCCGCCACGTCGTGGCGTGGCGTGATGCAGCGGAAGTGGCCGCATGGAAGACCGAGCATACCGGAGCGCGCGTGCTCGGCACGGTAACCTTCAAGCGGACGTGGGGCCTCGTCGAGGGGCTTGCCGGAGAGGCAGCCAGAAGGGCGACGGCCGAGCGGCGCCTTCTGCCTCCGTCCACTTTGCGCCGCGTCAGTTCCACGGAGCCCCTCGACAGGTTCCAGTGGTCCTTCGGCACCCGGTACATGGATGTCGAAGGAGCCCACGCAATCTGGCAGGCCCGGTCCGCAAACCTTGGTCGCCCCCCGGTCGTGGCGGTCATCGACACGGGCTCGGACGCCTCCCATCCGGACCTTGATGTCCTAAAGAATCTGGATGCCGTGGAGAGCCTGGTCGACGAGAACCTGATTCGAACCACCGATGCCGACCCCATGTCCGATCACGGAACCGCTTGCGCCGGGCTCGTCGGATCACGCCTCGACGGGGCAGGTGGGGCGGGCATGGCTCCCGGTGCCCGCATCCTCGCCGTGCGTGTTTCGGATCAGAACAGCGGCATCACGGACTTCGCCATCCTGCAAGCGCTCAAGCTCTCGGCGCGGTTCGGCCAGCCGGGGGAAACGGCGCCTGAGCTTCAGGGCAACGGCATCGGCCCCGTCCGTGTGGTGTCGATGAGCCTCGGCGGATACGATCCGCGCGTCCTGCCTGCCTATGTGGAGGCGATCGACGTCCTGAAAGACCTCGGCATACCCGTTTTCGTGGCCTCCGGCAACGAGGCCTGGACCGACAAGGTGGCTGCTCCGGCCAACCAACCGGGTGCCTTGGCTATCGGCTGCACGATGCGGTACCTCGATACCGAATGGCTTGCTCCCTACAGCACGACCGGACCGGAGCTGTTCCTGACGGCAGGCGGCAACATGGTCTATGCCCCCGTGTCGCAGTCTGTCCGAGGGGGATCACAGCGCTGGGCACTCTTCAACGGCACCAGTTCCGCGACGCCCCTGGCTGCCGGCCTCGCAGCACTGGTCACCTGGACGCGCGCAGCCGAAGCCGCGGCACTACCGCCGCGTGTCTGGGCCGATCGGCTGGCAGCACACCTCGCGGCCACCGCGGATGATCTGGGTAGCCCCCGATGGGACCCCGCGTATGGCTATGGGCGGATCAACGCTCGGCGCGCCCTGGAAGCGCCATTGGCCGAGGCCCTGCCGGAGCGCTTGTGAGCGACCAGCCGATACGCCATCGGCACATCAACAAGGTTGTGGAATTTCGTGAAATCGAGGTAACTATCCGCATCCGACGGGAATGAAATGACCAGAATCCCAATGGATTCCCTTTCACGTTGGAGGACCGCATGAGCCTTGACCGCAACCGCGGGCATCTGGGTCACCGGACGACGGCGTTGTTGGCATTCCTTGCCACTACGCTCTCGGTCGGCACCCCTGCCCAGGCCCACAATTACCCGGACCCCGGAAGTCACCGCTGGCAACTTTACGATCAGGAAAGCGTCAACTATACGGTCTGCGAGGACTCCGTCACGACCACCACCTCGAGGAAGGAAGTCGGTCGGCGCGAACTGAGCAGCGTGATGGAAGAAACCGAAAAGGTCACGACTGAGGAGCGCCGTAATGACGCCCCCATCATCACCATCTACAACTGGCCCAACAACAAGGAGCTCACGGAGCGCGCGGGCCCCAAGACGATCTTCAACACGGTCTCGGGGCGTGTCCAGAAGTTCTACACGAAGCAACGGTTCGACGAGTACAAGGTCACGCGGACCGAGCAACCCTACAAGCTGTTCGACGTGACCCGGTGGCAACGTCGGTACCACAAGGTCTTTGAGGTGACCTACAGGGTCACGGACACCTTGACATGGACCGACCCGAAGACCGGGGAGACGCTCTCCCAGGCAGCTCCATCCTACGACGTCACGGCGTCCGAGCCGGTAACCACCGCTTGGGAACCTAAGTCGAGCGAGGTGGTCACGAAGGTCGCCGTCGACCCGCCGGTGGATGTCTACACGTACCTGTCCTACCACGAGGTGGATACGTTCCTGTACGCGCGGTCGCTGGCCACGCTCAATGCGGGTGGGGCCGGCTCCAAGGCCAAGGTTGCGGCCAACGCGTTCGCGGGTGACCGGTCGCGGCAGGCCGCTCAGGCGCGTGTGGCGAGCGGTGCGCAGGCGAGGACCATGCTCGGCCAGGCCTCGGTTGCGGCCAAGGCTCAGGGTACGGTCGTCAATCTGTCTGGCCAGAACGGTGCGGCAAGTCAGGCCGTTACTTGGCCAGGCAGTTTCCAAGGTACCAGCCTCTACTTCGGTCGAGGTCCGTCGGACTTCGTGAAGGTCACGAGCAACGGTCAACTCAAGAAGGGCAGTCTGACGCTGAACGCCACGTCGGTCAGTCTCCAGAACGGTGTGCTCTCGGTCAAGTTCAAGATGAACGGCCAAGAATTCACGGCCTCGCCGAAGAACTAGGGGAAATCAGACATGAAGAATCTCTCATCTCTCTCCCCGCGTGCCCGCGTGGCACTGGGCGGGCTGGTCTCGATGACGGTGGGCCTCGGCCTTGCCCCGCAAGCGGGTGCCCACTACTACTCCAACAACGGCACGGCAGAAGCCGACAAGCACCTGAAGGGCCCCATCACCCTGACGCGGGTGGTCCAGAACGGCAAGGTCTGCTACCAGGTGGCCTACACCGACTTCATCTACCGTGACGTGTCCCCGCTGTTCTATCCTGCCGAGCAGGCCCTGCAGCAGCTCGAGGCTGCCTATTGCGCCGCCCCGAACAGCTGGGGAGGCGATCCCGACCAGTCGGTGGACTGCCATCCCGCCCACGGCGGTGCACAGACCGCCCTATATTCCGGCTCGGTGTCACCCCACGGCCAAGCCTTGCGCATCCCTCAGGACATGAAGGAGTTCCAGTCCTACCTCGCCGGTGCGACCAGTGGCGGTGGCAAGGGCCAGAATGGCGGCTTCGCACAGAACAACACCGTGGCGGGCAGCAGGCTGAGCCAGATCAACAGCGAACCGCTGATGGATGCGGCGATTGCCCGCATGTATGCCTTCCAGTTTGCCGCTCAGGCTTCGGGGACCACCCCGAACTCCGTGGACGGCATGATAAAGGGTGCTGAGGCTTACACTCAGATGTCGCCTGCAGCGCAGGTCTTCATGCAGGTGGCCGCGCTCTACAAGGGGCAGATCGATTTCCAGGCCAACGGGAACGTCGTCAGCAACAACAATGGCAACTACAACAACGGAACCCTGGCAGCCCTCCTGCGCAGCAAGGGGATCGGCACGGGCGGCGGCGTCGGCAACAACGACGTCGAGACGCTTGGTGCCGTGGCCAAGGCCCTGAACGAGGGACGGGTGACGCTCAGCGACATCATCAACTCGGGGGCCATCGGCGACCAGGCGCGGTACAACAGGATCATCGACTTCGTCGAATCCGGCAGCTACGCGATGACGTTGGCGAAGTACGACCGTACGGCCTACAACCCCGGCAGTACCACGAAGGGCAGCCTGGCCGGCAATACGGGCAACGCGACGTTCAACTCGGTATCCAAAGTGATCTTGGCCAGCGACCAGTCGGCCAAGACCGCACCTTACCAAGCAACCTACGCCATCGCGCCGAACCCGTCCCGTGCCGGAGCTCTGGCTGCGCAGGACCCCTTCTACCAGAAGGTCCTCGACCTGCACGACTTGAACGGCGTGGGCCGCATCTACGGCAAGGCAGAGGCGCAGAACTACGCCTCGTCCATCCGTTGCTTCATGGCCATGGCCATGGATGGGGATCGGGTGCTGGCCAATCTGGACGCGCATGACCGCAACCACCTGGTTGCCTTCGATGCCGACAACAACGGCGTGGTCAGTGATGCCGAACTGGAAGCCGGCCTGAAGAAACTGGCGACCTTCACGGAAGCGGTGGCACAGGATGCCCGTGAGCAGTCCGGGGGCATCGCCCCCGGTGGCACTCGGGACCAGGCCTGTGGCATTGCGCCAGCGCCTGCTCCGACGCCCAAGCCGACACCGGTACCGACACCGGTACCGACCAAGGCTCCGAGCTCCGGCGGCTACTAGGACACGAAAGGGACCCCCGATCCGCCGGGTCGGGGGTCTCGCCATTTGCCCAAGATGTCACGCCTGCTCTTCCTGAGTCCGCCGCGTCGCCTCGATGGCTCACGGCCACTGTTCAACCATGCGACGCTGACCTTGGCCTCACATCTCGTGCGCAACGGGATCGACGTCCGAATGGAACCTCTGGTCGGCCCCGGTTGGACAACCAACCTCGAGCGGGTGCTCGCCGACTTCAAGCCAAGACATGCAGCCATCAGCTGCAAGTGGTGGGACACCCTCTTCGGGGCCACGGAAGTGGCACGCAGGGTCAAGGCTCAGGACTCCCGCATAGCGACGGTGGCGGGTGGTCAGACTGCCACCGCCTTCGCAGCCGAACTGGTCGGCCGCGGACTGTTCGATGCCGTGGTACGGGGAGATGGGGAACATCCTCTGCTGGCGCGCGCGCGTGGTGAGGCAGGCCCGAACCTGACGTGGATGCAAGACGGCACCCTCCACACGACCGAACAGACCTATGTGCAACGACCGGGAAGCGGCGAGGATCTCACGCTGCTGGATGATCTGACGACGATTGCCGACCCCCTGCTGCTGCAGTGGATTGGCCGCGAAGTTCCCTTCGTCTGGACGGGCAAGGGATGCCGAAGCACCTGTCTCTACTGCGCCGGCAGCGCCCTCGGGCACAAGCGCCTCTTCAACCGGACGGGTTATGTCTATCGCCCGATCGATCAGGTCATCCACGACATGGAAGTCCTGTCGCCCTGGTCTGGAGGCAGTTTCCTCTTCGACTTCGATCCCGTTACGGACCCGGACAAGACTCCGTACTATCTGGAGCTCTTCGATAGACTGCCCCGCGGGCGATATCATGCCCTCTTCTATTGCTGGTCGCTGCCGGAGCGCGAGTTCATCGAGCGAATCTCGGAAACCTTCGCCACGGCCGTGGTGGGCATCGATGCCCAGACCTATTCCGAACCCCTGCGCCAACGCCTCGCGCAACGTGCCTGGATCAAGCCATTCTCGTCGGATGACGCGATTCTGGATCGTCTACGAACGATTGGAGAGGCCCCCAATCTCACGGCCTCGGTCTACGGCATTCTTGGCCTCGCCACCGAATCGGGCGAGGATGTCCGACGCGCTGAAGACCTGCTCGAGCACATCCATGCCGAACACGGCCCGCACCTGCATGAGTTGGCCCTGACCCCGCTGTCGATCGAACCGGGGGCCCTTGTCAACGGGAATCCGGCCAAGTACGGCATCGTGCCCCTGCGCGAATCACTGGATGACTACCTCGTGCATACGGGACAGGCCTGGCGCGGCCAGGCGGGCTTCCACGGGCAGCCCTTCTCCGAAGAAGGTCCGCACCCCTTCGGCTTGCGACTGGAAGGAGACGCACCCGACCGCGTCTGGAGGGACTATCAGAGACTGCAGGAACGGCTGGGTGCCATGGATGCCGAACGCCATCAGGCACGGGCACTCGGCAGCCTGACGTTCACGGACGAAGCCGTCCGGCTGGTCCTTCGCAATCGAACGGTCTTCGAGCCCGTCTGGGAACTGCTACCGTGGGCCGTGGAGAATGCGCTGACCTGGGACAGGCCACGCGTGGAGATTGACGCTACCAGCGCCTGGATTCAGGTCCCCGGGGCGGAAGCCCTTGCCTTCGACGAACGCTTCCAGGTGGCTGTAGCGGGGCTGGGACAGGTACGTGAGGCTATCCGCGAAGGACGGGTCAGGCTGTTCATCGAAGGCCGCAAGCAGCAGGCTTGGGGTGCCCTCGCCGAGTTGGCAGAGGTAGCGATCGCCTGACGCCCCCCCGCAAAGGGGCCCGTCAGCCAGCCAGCGAGGCCTTGCCGACTTCGGCCTCCAGCGCCCGGACACGCTTGAGCACCTTGATGCGAAGACCGCCGAGGTTCTCCGAAGCGGGAGCCTTGGCGAGGGCGAGGACCGCACGCTTCAGGTTCCGGTGTGCACGCACGAGATCAGGATGCGCCTCCCCCGGAGCGGTCCCGGCCACCCGGACCCCACGTTCGAGTTTCATGGCCGGAGTGCGCGTCGCCTTCTCCAGGTCCCGGATGAGCGCCACGGTCTCCTTGATTACGGCAGCCTTCCGCGACCGGAACGGGCCTACGGCGGGCGCTGCCTCCAAGGCCTTTCGCGCCCGGTCCAGATCGCGAAGCGCGCGGTGAATGTACGGGAATCGGCGTCCGGGATGGCCGTGAGCCGGTTCATTCGGGTCCAGCACGACGTCCCCGGTCGCATACCCCGTGGACTCCGGAGCCGCATCCTGTGCCAAGGCAGGCAACTGCATCGAAGCGAGGACTGCGGCGATCAACACCCGACGAATCGAACCGGAAATCATGAACTCACTCCCCCCGCCCGTGCTGGGCCACCATGCGCGCAACATGTCCCGTCGCCTTGACGGCACGGTAAACGTGCGTCATCACCCCTTGCCTGTCAGCAACAAACGTCGACCGAATGATTCCTTTGACGGTCTTGCCGTACATCTTCTTTTCCCCGTATGCCCCAAGAACGGTCAAGACATCAAGGTCGGGATCGCTGAACAATGGGAAAGTCAGGCCGAGCCTTTCGACGAACTTGCGGTGGCTTGCAACGGAGTCCGGGCTGATGCCGACGACCTTCAGACCAAATCCGGAAGCGAGTGCATCCCGGAAGTCGCAAGCTTGGGTCGTGCAACCAGGGGTATTGTCCCTGGGATAGACGTAGACCAGCAGACCACCGGAGGTCCGGGCAAGCGACCGAAGATCGGCTGAAGTTGCCTCTCCCGAAGGCAGGACGCCATCCATGGGCGTGTCGGGAAGAAGATCACCGATATCCAACATGCCGCACCCCCTCGTGCCTACCCAATGCTAGCACAGGCCGCCTGTCGCGCCGTCAGGACAGGAGAAGATGGGCCAGAGCGGCCAATCCATAGGCAAGCACGTTGAAGCCAAGCAATTGGCCCCACGCAAGACGTGCACTGCCTGACTCCCGCCAGGCGACGATGAAGGTGCTGGCACACTGCATCGCAATCACGAAGTACACGAGCAACGCGACGACGGAAGCAGGCGTGAACATCAAAGTGCCATCAGGCAGCGTCGCGCCGTGCATGGCTTGCAGGAGACCCGCCTGCAGGCCATCTCCCTCAGCTGTGACACCAAGCACCAGAGCCAGCGAGGCCACGAACACCTCCCGAGCCGCGAAAGCGGCCAGCAAGGCCACGCCCGCCCGCCAGTCCAGCCCCAGAGGCGCAAGCAGGAAGTCCAGACTCTGGCCCCACTGGGCTGCATACGAGCCCTGGAGCCTCAGCACTGCATCGTCACCCGCAATAGGGAAGTAGGTAGCAGCCCAGAGCAGCGTCGCCACGACGACAATGGGCATCGTGGCCTTCTCGAGGTAAGACCGCACCTTGCGCAGAACCCCGTCGAGCACCCTTGCTGCAACTGGCCGGCGGTAGACGGGAAGTTCGATGACGAAGGGTACGGGATTCCGGCCATCCTGCGGCAGACCGCACGACAGTGCCCACGCCAACACCGAGGCCACGGCCAGTCCCCCCAGGTAGAGGGTGGCCAAGGCAAGCCCACCGATCCACGGCCGATCCGGCGGGACAAGGAAAGCCAACAACAGGGCATATACGGGCAGCCTCGCGGAGCAGCTGGCCAGCGGTACCACGAGAAGCGTGAGGTGCCGGATGCGCTGGTCCGGTATGGTCCGCGTCGCCAACATGGCCGGGATGGCACACGCAAATCCGGAAAGCAGGGGAACGAACGAACGTCCCTCCAACCCCAGCACGGCGAGAGGACGATCGGCCATCGTGGCCGCACGTGCCAGATATCCGGAGTCCTCCAACAGAATCATGGCGAGGAACAGCAAGGCAATTTGAGGCACGAACATCAAGACGGAGCCAAAGCCCGCAACCAAGCCATCCCGCACGAAGTCCGCCACCGGCCCCGCCGGCATATAAGCGTACAGCCAGTTACCGAAGGCAGAAACTCCCCCATCGACGGCATCCATGGCCGGCTGGGCGCACCAGAAGACCAGACTGAAGACGCCGGTCATGGCCGCAAAGAAGACGAGAAACCCCCAGAATGGATGCAACAACCAGGGGTCAAGCCGCTCATGCAACGGCCGTATCGCCGCACGACCCTCCGAGACAGGCACGAGTACCCTTCGGGCGAGGGCATCAGCCTGCTCTCGCGCGGCCTCGACGCGAGCAGCCTCCCATGGCGCGAAGGACTTCACGGGCCTGGCGACGGAACCAAGCGAGGCTACGGACTCCGCCAGTGACTCCAGAGAACCAGGGTCATCGGATGCCACGGCAACCACGGGCATCTGCAAGGAAGCAGACAATGCCTCGAGATCGACCCTGACCCCCTGCGCATCCAGAAGGTCGCCCATTGTCAGGGCCACGACAGCCTGCAGACCGGCTTCGCGAATCTGAAAGGCAAGATAGAGATGCCGTGCCAATTGTGTCTGGTCCAGCACCAGCACGATGCGCGGCGGCTCGGTAGCATCGGCAGGAAACAGGATCCGGTGCGTGACGGCCTCATCAGCCCCTCGCGGCTCGAGTCCGAGGATACCCGGCGTATCGATCAGGCTCCAGGGTGCATGGGTGCCCGTACCCGCCCAAGCGCCCTTCTGGAGATCCACGGTTGCACCGGGGTAGTTCACGATCCGCGCACGAACCCCGCTCAGGGCCTGAAAGAGCGTGGATTTGCCGACATTCGGCGGCCCGACGAGTGCAACCTTGAAGTCTTCACCGGGGCCAGGTCCGGACCCCGGTGTCGCAGTCAAGCCTTCAGGCACGCGGCATCGGAGAGGCGGATGGCCAGGCGAGCGCCCCGGACCTCGACGACGACCGGCCCCCCGAATGGGGTACGCGCCAGAAATCGCACGCGGGCACCTCGGGTGAATCCGAGTTCCATCAGGTGGCGTACGCGACTGTCGCGTCCTTCGACGCCTGTCAGAACCACCTCGTCACCGGGATTCAGGGTCGACCACACGACGCCACGGTCCTCCGCGAAGAAAATGCAAGACGCAACGAAATAGGTCTACATGATGCGCGTAATTGAGAATCATTGTCAACTAGAGCACGGTTCGACCATCCGACTCGTTGACCGACCGCAAGGCTTGCGCAACACTGACGCATCATGGCCATGACACTCGTAGCCCTCGATGCACTGCTCCGCGAACACGTTCCGGATGTCTCCCGCAACTGGCAGATGGTCATGGAAGACAGCGCCAGTACACTGCCGCTGGAAACCCGACGCGGCCTTGCTCTGGCTTCCGCCCTGGCCCTGCGGTCCACGTCACTCGTCAAGGCGATGAAAGCTGCTGGCGAGGCGTGGCTGGCAGCCTCCGCACGAAAAGATGCCATGACGACCGCGGCGCTGATGGCCATGAACAACGTCTTCTACCGCTTCCGGCATGACGTGCCTCAGCCGGGCTACACCACCACCCCCGCGCGCCTCCGCATGACGGGCATGCTGCAACCGGCCGGCACCAAGGCCGATGTCGAACTCTGGGCCACGGCACTTAGCGCGCTGAATGCCTGCAGCGCCTGCACCCGTGCGCACGAATCCAAGGCGAAGCCGCTCGGCTGGAGTGAAGAACAAATCCTTGAGGCCGTGCGCATCGCCGCCATCGTGGCCTCAATCTCCGTGGTTCTCTGCGGCCTGGCTGAGGAGTGAACCGGGCACGCGTCACGCGTGCTTGCCAACAGGCACTCAGGAGACAGCCGGCGAATCGGCTTCAGGGCCCCCTTCGACTCCAGAGGCCTCCTCACCCTCGCCGGCTGCCGCCTCGAAATCCGGAAAGCCGACGTCGAAGCCAAGCCGCAGCAGTTCTTCGGCCTCGGTCTTTGCGGCCGGTGATCCGGGAAAAAGCACGAGGTCGATCCTGCTGGCATCAAGCCAACGGTGCAGGGCAATGCCCACCTTCATCCCTTGGTCGCGCACCAGTTCACGCAACGCTGCCACCTTGGCGGACAACAGCTGCAGGTCCGCCGGTTCGGAGAGATCGACGGTCATGCGCAGCAGCGGTTCGAGTTTGCGGGCCACGATGGCTCAGCCTCCGACAGGTTCGACCAAGGGCTTGCGGGCCTGAACGGCGCCCAGAAGGGGATGCCGTCGGAAGATGGACGCAGCCACGGCCACGGCACCCAAGAACAGGATCGCCCCCATGAAGAAGGCTACGCCGGGAACGACGAATGGGCTCGAGGAACTGGTCGCAGCCGAGAACAGGCCATTGGCAACCAGTGGGCCTACCACGCCCGTCAGACTGACGAGACTTGCAAGGGCCCCCTGGAGACGACCCTGTTCAGCAGGATCGACCTGCATCGAGATGAGGGCCTGGAGGGCCGGGCCTGACAAGCCCCCCACCGCAGCCACGGAGAGGATGGCATACATCATCCAACCCTGCGTCGCGAGGCCATAGGCGATGAACACGACAGCCGACCAGAGCATGCCCCACACAACCGCCCGCTGCTCCCCGAGCACCGGCATGATCTTGCGAATGAGACCCCCCTGCACCACGGCCGCCGATACACCGACCAAGGCGAGGGCCACTCCGTTCTCGGTAGGCGACCATGAGAAGCGGTA
Organism: Candidatus Sericytochromatia bacterium; assembly: GCA_035285865.1. GTDB lineage: Bacteria > Cyanobacteriota > Sericytochromatia > S15B-MN24 > VGJW01 > VGJW01. Next base: position 160,301 of record JAYKHS010000030.1, on the reverse strand, counting down.
GGTCGTGTAGACCACCCAGTTGGTCTGCAGGCACTGCTGGGCAAGGCTGGACAGAATGAGCACCCCGACAAGTCCCCTGCCGACGTCCAGCCTCCAGAGCATCGGCCAACTACCCAGCGGATTCAGGCGCTCCGGCGTAACGGCCCGTCGGAGTGCGACAGGCAATGATTCACGAACCGCAAATGTGCCATAGACGGCATTGACTGCTGCCAATCCAGCCGCGGCCCAGAAGGGAGTCCGCAGGCCGTGCCCGGACAGCAGCCCGCCAAGAGCGGGCCCGAGAATGAAGCCGATGCCGAATGCGGCGCCCAGGATACCGAAGTTCTTGGCCCGGTCCTCCGGTGAACTCAGGTCGGCGATGCAGGTGCTGACAACCGACAGGCTGGCCCCGGCAAGGCCTGCGGCCACGCGTGCGGCGAAGAGCAGCTCGAGGCTGTTGGCGAGCGCCATGCCGACATAACTCGCCGAAGTCCCCACGAGGGCCACCAGCAGGACCGGCTTTCGCCCGACGGCATCGGACAGCGCACCGAGAAACGGCGCAGCCAGGAACTGCATGAAGGTGAATGAGGCGAAGAGGTAACCCACGAGCGCTGCATGTCGCGACGGGTCGGCCGATGGAGCAAGCTCCGCCACGAGGCCCGGGGTGATGGGCACGATAAGTCCGATGCCCATGATGTCCAGCAGCAGCGTGATGAACAGGAAGAGCAGCGGCGAGGGCGCTGGACGCGCGCTCACGGTTGCACCACCCCGAGCAGCCAAAGGGAGATTGAAGGAACGTATGTGACCAGGGCAAGCACCACCAATGTTGCCACCAGGAACGGCAGGGTCGCCCTGTAGAGCGCCATGATCGGCTGGTTGAAGCGGAAAGACGCCACGAAGAGATTGAGGCCCATGGGAGGCAGGCTGTAGCCGATCTCGAGGTTCATGAGAAAGACGATGCCCAGATGGACGGGGTCTACCCCATAGTTGGCCGCCAGAGGCAAAATCAGGGGCAAAACGACAAGGATGGCCGAGAAGACGTCCAGCAGTGCGGCCACGACCAGCAGGAACACGTTAAGGACGAGCAGGAACGTGATCTTGTTGGTGATGAAGGGCTGGATGGCCTGGAAGAGCTGGTCGGGCACTTCACGATCGACGAGCAGGTTGGTGAGCCCGAGGGCCGCACCGATGATGATCAGGATGCCGCCGACAAGGACCATCGACTCGCGAATCACGCGGGGCACATCGCGGCGCCAATGCAGATCCTTGTAGATGAACACCTCGACGATGAAGACGTAGAGCGCCATGGTGACGGCGGCCTCCGCAGCCGTCAGGAAACCGCCGTAGATACCGCCGAAGATGATGAAAGGCACCGGGATTTCCCATGCCGCCGCCTTGAGCGCGCGCCACGCCTCGTCCAGACGGAACGGCACGCGCTCTGACGGGCCACGCCCCCCGAGCATCAGACACAAGATCAGTGCCGCCGCCAGATCCAGCACACCGGGCACGACGCCGGCAATGAAAAGCTTGCCAATATCTACCTGAGCAATGACGCCGTAGATGATGATGGGCAGCGAGGGCGGAAAGAGCAGACCCCGGCTTCCTCCCGTCGTCAGGAGCCCCAACGCGAAGCGCTCGGGATAACCCTCACGAAGGAGGGCCGGCAGCAGCAGACCGCCGAGAGCGATGACGGTCACCCCCGACACGCCGGTGAAAACAGTGAAGAACGCACACGAAAGCAGGGCGACGATGGCGACGCCGCCGGGTAACCATCCGACCAGGGCCTTGGTCAGATCGATCAGGCGGACACTGGTCTTCGACTCGGCCATCAGATAGCCCGCGAAAGTGAAGAGCGGGATGGCGATGAACATCGGCTGTTCGGCGATCTTCACGAACTCTGTGAAGAGGATGGCTGCATCCTGGCCATCGGCGAGGAAACCGATGACGGTGAGCAGGGACAGGATGACGAACAGCGGCGCACCGAGCAGCGTTGCCAGGGTCAGACCGAGTCCCGCAAGCCACCCCATGTCAGTTGCCCCTCTCCCGCAACAGGGCAGCCTCGGCTCGCGGGAAGCAGAGCAGCAACCCGTCGTTGAGCGCCAACAGGCAGAAGCGGAACGCCATGACCGCAAGCGCGACGGGGAAGGCGAGCTGGAACTGGGCCTGGGTGATGCCGAAGGCGACTTCTTCCCCGCCATGGGCCAGTTCATCGCGCAGGTACGGCACGACGATGACCATCAACCAGATGCACGTGGCACCCGATACCGCCTCAACCATGACCTCGGACCAGCGACGCGCCGCTTCGGGCAAGACACGCACCAGCGCGTCCATGGCCAAGTGACGTCGGGCATGAGTGGCGGTCATGGCCCCGAAAAGACCGGCGAGCAGCACCAGGTGGCGGAGGAGGGCATCTGCCCACGTCCAGCCGGACTGAAAGAACTCGCGCAGGACGACCTGACCCAGACCAAGGAAGATCATGCCGGCAAGCAGCAGCCCGAGAATCCCGACCTCGAGGGCGACCAGCAGGCGGTCAAGGCGGAACAGCGGAGCCAGAAGCGGCAGCTCCAGACGCCCGCGCTCGGAAGCACCCTCCGGGGTATCCGAGGGCAGCGCCGCACCGAGCGGCCCCGTCACGCCTACCGCCCTGCCGCCTGACGAACCTGCCGCAGCAGGTCGGCAGGGTAGAGCGAACCCACCAACTGGTCGGCCACGCGGTCCGCAGCCTGACGGACGCGCTTGCGGTCTTCGGCAGACAGGGACGTCAACTGCACGCCCTGGCGCTTGAGGGCCTCCAGCGCCTTCCGATTGTCCTCGCGACCATCACGGACCAAGGACTCGCAATGCCGACGCGAAGCCTCGCGCAGCACCTTTTGCTGGTCCGCGGAAAGGCCATCCCAAGCCTTGCGGGTGACAACAAGGGCGCCAACCGACTGGGTCAGGCGAAAATCCAGCGCATAGCGGATGCGACTGTTCCACTGCAGGGCCACCAAGCCCTGAGGAGAGTTGTATACACCGTCGACCATGCCAGTCTGCAAGGAGGTCAGGACACTGGTGATGGCAAGCGGCGTCGGCTGCAGGCCCAGCTCCTTGAAGATCGCCTCGGCCAACCGATCATTCTCCCACATCCACATGCGGGTACCCTTGAAATCCGCAAGACGCCGAATGGGCTTGTTGGTGAAAACGTGCACCGGGCCAACCTCAGCCCAGCCGAGCAGGACGTGATCCTTCTCGCCGAGGCGTGCTCCGAGCTGGTCCTCGACCTTGGCCGTCACGCGGTCGACATCGGCGTCCGAGTCATAAAGCAGCGGGAGCTCGAGAACGCGCACCTGCGGCTCGATCAGACCGAGGCCCATGCCGGTCAATGCTGCGCCCTGAAGTTGGCCTCGACGCATCTTGCGCACGACGTCCGGTTCATCGCCCATGACGCCGCCACCAATGAACCGGACCCTGATTTCCCCAGCGGTCTTCTCGGAGACCTCATCGCTGATGCGCTTGAAGGTCTGATCCCACTTGGAACCGGGCGGAGCCAGGAAGGCGATCTTCAGAGTCTTGGCCGCGAGAGCAGCAGGCGCCTGCAGACAGACCATGCCACCGACAAGCGCAGCAACGACCAGGCGAACGAGATTCACGGCACTACCTCCGATTCTTCGGACGAGGGGTTCTGGTCACGTTGTTCCGTCCGGACGGCGCAACCGAGGCACGAGGAGCAGGCGTCACGGCCGGCGCAGGGGTCGGGGAAGCGGATTCGCCTGCCTCATTCTCGTCCTCCGCAGCCTCCGTGGCCTCGAGGTCGAAGCAGTCCGCGATCCGCCCAAGGAGGATTCTGGCCCGCCGCTGAGCGAGGACATTGGCGAGGCGCTGCTCGGGCAGCACCTCGGGTGGGGTGGCGAGCACGTCCTCCAGAACCTTCCTGAACTGCCCCGCATCCTGAATCTGCACGCAGGCATACTGGGCGTACAGGACATCCGTCATCAGGAAGCGACCGCCAGACGCCTCCCGGGCACGCAACCAAGCCGCCCGAGCCGCCTCGGGGTCCCCTCCCAACAGCGTGGGTCGCGAGGCATAGCGCACCATCAAGAAGGCCTGGGCGCCTCCATGAAAGAAGCCCGGAGCCAGCTCCTCGACCCGCCGCATCATGAGCTCCGCCTTCTCGAACTCGGCACTCAGTTCGATGTCGTCGAAAGACAGCAGCGCCAACTGGCCCCAGTTGTAGGCCGTCCAGAACAGCGCGGGCACATCGTGCAGATGCGCCCCGGCAATGGCCGACCTGAAGACCTCCAGGTCACCATCCACGCCGGCCGCGAATCCTGGCAGGCCGGCAAGGCCGCGCATGCCGTGGGCACGCCCCTCCCGGAATGCCTTGCGCGCCTCGGCGAGCTCCTCGGCCGGTGGCTCGAAACCGGGCGTCAGGACGGGATCCAGAAATCCGAGGGCATAGCCCCCCAGTGCCTGAGCAGCGGCCACATTGACCTCGGCGTGATCGGGAGCGAGGTTGGCCAGGAAACGGAGTTGCGACAGGTTGCCGGGGATGTCGACGCGAGAGCGCTCTGCATCTCCCGAGGCGAACATGTCGGCGCTGCGCCAACGAACGACGGGCATCGCCGCGCCGGCGAGGACGGCACAACCGGGCGCGGTCGCGATGACGAGGGCAGCAAGGACGCCGACCAGCGGCAAGCGGGAGCAGGAACTTGGTGGCACGGGAAAAGGTTAGGGCACGGGGGGGCAGCTTGTCCAACGCAAGGCGCCGTGACCGGGATACGCACGGAGACGCAAGATGGAGGCAGGAGAAGGGGATAAGGGAGTTGACGACTGTTTGACTCAGCTTTTCGGGAGCTTGCCCCCATGTCCGAAATCAACAACCGCGGCTCGGTGCACCGGCTTGGCCGCGTCACCCAGGTAAGGGCGTCGCTCGATCAGGCGCTTCGTGCCGCGGAGCCCCGGCTGGAGTCGGACCAGAGCGCACTCAGGTCCTCACCTGTAGCGCGGGGGTCCAGTGTCAAGGACCAGATTCTGGCCCTCGACGGTCGGCGCAAGGACACGCGCGACCGCATCGATGCGGTGGCCGGACAGCTGGCCAAGGCGCAACAGATTCAGGAGCGTCTCGAGCAGGAAATCGAGGCCAAGCGTCGCGATCTAGCCGAGTTGGAGCGCCGCGGAGCGGGCCTCGAAGACGCCAAAGCCCGGCTCGAGGCCGACCTCGACAAGGACCTGCGCAAACTCGAAGGTCTTGAGCAGCGCGTCCGGGACCTGAAGGCCGAGGCGCGCGCCCTCGCCGCGCAGGGCTCCGAGCTGGCCGAAGCGCACCGGGAAGCCTTCATCAAGGCGCGGACGGCCAAGGCATACTATGACTACCTCAAGGGGTTGGACCCGCGAACGCTTCCCGAGGGCGCCCTCGAGCGCGCCGAGCGCGAGTGGCGTTCGGCCGAGGCTGCAGCAGCCGAGAAGGGCTTGCGCACCGGAGAGTCGGACATTGCCCGCAATCGGGATGCCCGCGACGGAAATGCACGCGCCACCGGCAAGGCCGAACGGGATGTGACCTCCCAGCAGGGCATCGTGGCCCGCATCGGCGAGGCCGTGGCCAAGGCCCGCGCCGAGCTGCTCGGTGTGCGCCAAAAGGCAGGAGAACTCGAGCAGCGGACCCGGGCTCAGGAACAGGAAGCCCAGGCCAACCTCGACGACATCCGGGCGGCCCGGGGGCGCATCGACGACTTGGGCCGGTCCTTGGATCGCCTGACCCGCGAACGCAACGACCTGCTGGAGCGGGCCTTGGACGCCGATCAGCGCACGCTGGCCAAGATCCGGCGGCAGGAGCAGGCGATCGCGGCCGAGACGGAGCGGGTCAAGGATGCCATCCGCGAGGCTCAGGTGGTGTTCGACCGCGCGATGGCGCGTCGGGACGAGCTCAAGGGTGAGCAGGCACAGCTGGCTCGCCAGTTGGCCGAACTTCAGGCCGACCTGCGCCGGCTTGGTGAGGAGCGCGGGCACACTCAAGGTGAAATCGCCGGCGCACGCGACGGTGTGGCGCGTGCCGCCGATGCCATCAAGCGCCTCGAAGGCAGTGACGACAGCCTGGTGCAACGCGGCAACGACCTCAGCGACACCCGCTTCGATCTCCTTCGGGAACAAGCCGGCCTCGACCGCCTTGCGCAGTTGGATCCCGACCAGTTGTCGGAGCGGGATCGCCAGCGTCTGGCCAGGCGTCCCGAACTGGAGCGCCGCATCGCGGACCTGACAAGCCGGATCGAGGACCTGAACGGCAGGCGTCAGGAAGTGGCCCGAGAGATCGACGGTCAGGAGCGCCGCATTGCCGAGGCCAAGCAACGCATCGCCGGGGCGCAGCGCAGGCTGGCCCAGATCGAGCAGTCCATCGATCGCGACAGTGCCACGGCAAGCCGCGCTCGCGAGGAACTTCGCTCCGCCGAGGACGAACTGCGCCAGGCCACGGATGGAGCGCGCAAGGCACTCGCCGCTCAGGACCGCCTGCGCGGGGATCTCGAAGACCTCGGGCGAGAGCAGCGTCAGTTGCTGGGCGCTCGGGAACAGGTCCTTCGGGAGATTCAGGACCTCCTCTCGCTTCGGGAATAAGCTGCCTCAAGCTCCGGATGCCGGGGTATGCTGCACTCGGCATGCTCCGGCATCTTCACATCGGGGGGCCCTTCCGGGCCTTGGTATTGGCTTGCTTGCCGGGCTGCTTCTCCGCTCCGCCGCTCCAGCTTCCGCCCACCCCGACCGTCGAGGCCATCGAACCTGAGGTCCGGCTCGTCGGCTGGCGAAAGGATCTGGCGCCGGGCAGCGTGGAAGCCTGGCTTTCTGCCCACCGTGGCCGGGTCGTGAACAGCCCCCTGCCGTACGTCGACACCCTGGCCTTTCCCGGTGAACAGGCTGCCGAGGCTGCAGAGGCAGAGCTCTCCTCGCGCGGGATGACGCGCTGGATCAGCCGCAACCATCGACGGACCCTGGGCCTGATTTCGGCATCACCGGCAGAGCCGGACACGACCGTCCGCACCTTGCAGACATTCAACGATCTCAATACGGGCTCGAGCAATCAATGGGGCCTTCTGCAAGCAAACCTGCCTGCGGCGTGGCAGGCCTATCCGGACGTGCGCGGACAGGGCATCCTCGTCGGAGTGCTGGACTCGGGAATCGACGGCCGCCACCCCGACCTCGCCGTCAACATGGCCCGGGACGGCGCGGGGCGTCAGCTGGTGGTCGATGCGCTGCAGGATTCGGGCAGGAGAGACAGTTGTCTCGGTCTGGACTATGGCTCGTCGACGGCCTATCAGGATGCCGCCCATCCTGGCCCGGACGGCAACGGCCATGGCACGCATGTGGCCGGCATCATCGGGGCCGTGGCCAACAATCAGACCGGGCTTCGCAACAACATCGTGGGCGTCGCTCCTTCGGTCCGGATCCTCGACATCAAGGCCATGGACTGTCAGGGCAATGGCAGCGATGATGTCATTGCCCTCGGCATCCGCAAGGCCGTGGATCTCGGCGTCCGGGTCCTCAACATGTCAATTGGCGGAGAGGAACCGGCTCCGGTTCTGGCCGAGGCCATGACCTATGGACAGACTCGAGGCGTCCTTTTCGTCGTCGCCGCCGGGAACGGCTCCGGGGTACCGGTCTACTATCCGGCCGCTTACGCCGGCGTCCTCGCCGTCGGCGCACTGGACCCACGAGGCCGCAGGGCAAGCTACAGCAACATCGGGCCCGAACTCGGCGTGATGGCGCCGGGTGGTGGCCAGAACCAGACATCGGAAGGCATCCTGTCCACGCTTCCGACCTACGCCCATGTGCTGTCCCTCGGACAGACGCAGAGCTCGTGGCCCGGACACGGCAGAGTTTCCGGTACCTCGCAGGCGTCCCCCCTGGTGGCGGGCCTCGCGGCGCTGATCCTGTCGCAGGAACCTGACCTCTCGCCAGACCAGGTGAGGCTGCGCATTCTTGCATCCTCCGCCGACATGGGCTCCAGCGGGTTCGACCACGAGACTGGCTGGGGCAGGGTTGACGCCCTTGCCGCCCTTGGCATGAGGCAGCCGTCCGGGGACAGGCCGTGACACGCTGGCTCCACGCCACACTTCCCGCGTTGCTCGCGGGCTGCTTCACATCGACAACCGTCATCTCCCCGAGGCCGACCGCGGCCCCGCCTGTGACTACGGTGCCGACAGCTGCCCCCCCCGGGGGATCGGGCTCGCCACCTGCATCGCAGGATCGTTGCGCTGCGGATGGTGGATGCGTCAGCCCGGCCAATCTCATCGGCGGCACCCTTCGCATCCTGGTGCGCGATACCCGCGATGCGGCTCTGCCCGGTGCGACGGTCGTGGCCATGGGTTCCGGGCTGGGATTCGGCGTTGCCGATGCCTCGGGTGACCGCTCCTTCACCGACATGAACGCAGGCACCTATTCCGTCAGGGCTTCGGCACCCGGTTATCTGACACATCAGGCGACCGTCTCTCTTGCCGCGGTGTCTCAACCCGTGGGCGGCATCAGCCAGGTCTCGATACCCGTGGTGCAGTTGACGTTCCGCTTGCTGCCAAGCCCACGCACGATCGAGGGGACCTTGCGGGATCAGGCGGGGCAACCCGTGCAGGGAGCTCGGGTCGTGGCCGGGTTGCAGGAGACGGAGTCGGACGCCGATGGCCGCTATCGCCTGGAAGTGGGCCCGGACACCGGGTCGGCCTCCATCCACCACGTCGGCCACGAGGAGATCGACACGACGGGGGGAGTCGCGGTTCTGGCGGATCGACCGGTCGGCCTTGCGATGACCGGGTGGCCATTCGGCATGTCGGACTCGGCAATCTACGGACGACTGCAAGCAGCACTTTCCGAGCGTCAGATTGCCCTGTCCGGCCCGGCCGTGCCGACACCGAAGCTCGGTCAGGTTCTCTGGCTTGCCGCGCCGACCAACCTCCCCGATCAGGAAGCCACGGCCATCAGGCAACACCTCGAGTTGGGCGGCACCGTCCTCGTCTCGGCGGATTGGGGTGGTGCCAGCGGTTTCGACTCAACCCGATTGCAGGATCTGCTGCGGACGGTCGGTGCCTATGCCCGTGTCGATATCGTGCGTACGGCAAGTGGCCAGGCCTCCCTCTTGCCGCTGTGGCAAAGTCCGCTGGATGGTACGGCCCTCGGGGTCCAGGGATCCTGCACGGTCGAGGCTGCGCCCCCTGCCAGAACGTTGGCCGTGATGCCGGAAACGGCCTACCGGGTCGCGTCCGGAACGACCAATGCCAACAAGCTGGCCGTTTCCAGACAGGTCGGCAGAGGTCGCCTTGTCGTGGTCGGTGACACGCAGATGCTCTGGCCGTCGTCCGCTGAAGCCGCACGGCAGGCGGCTGCATGGCTCCGGCTCATGATCGACCGGCTGGGCTGAACCCGCCGCGGTTCAGCGCCGGCTTTCCGCCACCCACACCGAGCCGGCGGGACCGACGTCTCCGAGCACGACTTTGCGGCCAGTGACCCTCGCGACGGTACCGGTCTGGATGTTACGCAGCAGCGTCCCATCCGAAAGCGTGGTATCGGCTACGGGCACCTCGAGGCTTCCGGCGGCATCGCCGGCATTGACCACCACCAGTGCCCGACTCTCGCCCTGCCAATCACGCAGGTAGGCCCAGAGCCTCCGGTCGTTGTGCCGAAGCAAGGTCTGGAACCAGCCGTCGCGCAGCGCCCGGACCTGCCGACGAGCCTTGATCAGGTCGCGGTAGTGACGAAGCGTGCCCTGGTCCCACTGGGCCGACTGCCATGGGAAGCAGCGGCGGTCATCCGGATCCTTGCCCCCGGTCATGCCGATTTCGTCGCCGTAGTAGACGACTGGGGTTCCGGGATAGGTCATCTGCAGCAGGACCGCAGCACGGTGGCGTTCAGGCCGCTCCCCTGCCTCGAATCGGAACCGTTCGACATCATGGCTGCCAAGAATGTTGAACATCGCGTTCGTTGATGCACCGCCCCAGCCCCGCTGGGCCGCAAGTTCGCGGTCGAGCGTATCGACGTCCATCTGGCGCTTGGCCGCGAAGGCCACGAGCGCCTTCTGGAAGGGATAGTTCATCGTGGCATCGAACCGCCCCAGCCACGGCCGGGGGTCATCCCATATTTCGCCGACAAGGTACGCGTCGGGGTTGATGGCCAGCACCTTGCTGCGGAATGCCTCCCAGAACCCGGGTTCGGAGATCTCGTTGGGCACGTCCAGACGCCATCCGTCGATACCCATCCGGGTCCAATAAGGTACGACAAGGTCAAGGATGTAACTGCGTACTGCCGGATTGCGATAGTTCAGCTTCGGCAACGTCGCGAAGCCCCACCAGGAGTCGTAATTGGGCTTGGGCTGCTGGACCACGGGGAAGCCGTAGAAGTTGTACCAGTTCCAGTAGGGTGAACCGGGGCCCGTACGCGCGGCCTGACGGAATTGGTTGAACTGATCCCCCGTGTGGTTGAAGACGCCATCCAGAATGATGCGCATGCCGCGGGCGTGCACGTCGGCAACAAGTGCCCGGAACGTCGCCTCGTCACCGAAGGCCGGATCGATGCGCAGGTAATCCGTGGTGTCGTATTTATGGTTCGAGGGCGACTGGAAGATGGGATTCAGGTAAAGCGCCGTGATGCCAAGGGACTGCAGGTGGTCGAGATGCTTGCGGATGCCCTCGAGGTCTCCTCCGAAGAAGTTCGTGTAGGTCGGCTTGCCGCCCCACGGTTCGGTGCCGTCAGGATCGTTGGCCGTCAGACCGTTGGCGAACCGGTCAGGGAATATCTGGTAAAAGACCGCATCTTTGGCCCAGGCCGGGGCCCCTTGACGCGCGGACCGTGCGGTTACGGCACCCTTGTCGGCAAGCCCCAGCGACGCGCGCGGAACAGCCATCCCGCAACCGGCAACCAAAGTCGATACAGTCAGCAACAGGGCGCTGCGATTCACCGAGCGATCCTCCCGAGAGACAGTTGAACACTGACCAGAAAACAGATTATTAATGAATAACATACACGAGCTTAATCCCGAATGGAAGCCCCTGAATGACGTTCAGCGAAATGCGATCCACCCTCGATCAGGCCCTCGAAAACGGCCCACGCGACCAGCAACGGCTCGTCGCCGCGGTCGATGCTGCGTGGACGTGGCTCGAAGACCATCCGGAGGCCGATGAGGAGTCCGTTCGGGACCTGCGCGTCCGCCTCGCGCACGCCGAAACCCTGATCGGGCGCTACTTCGGCATGTAGGGCGCAAGCGCGCGCCGGATGGCCGCCGGGTCCGCACGGTCCGAGGCGTCGGCCCCGATGTGGGCCCATGCCACCCGTCCATCAGGTCCAACCACCACCGCGGCAGGGCGAGCGTACACGCGGTTGGCTTCGCGACCTGCACAGGCGTCGATGAGGCGATACCGCGCATCCGAAAGAAGCGGATAGCCGAGCCCGAGTTCTCGCTCGAGAACCCTCAGGTCTTCCGGTCGGTCATGGCTGACGGCCATCAGGGTCACCCCCTTGGGCCATGTCTTGCGTTCCTCACGCAACTGCGCGAGTTGGTGGCGGCAGTGCCCTCAGGTGAAGACCCTGAAGAAGACGAGCACCTGGGGGCCCGGCAAGGGCAACGCCACCTGCTCGCCCTTCGCCGCCGGCAAGATGACCCGAGGAAAGGGCTGGCCCACCCAGGCCCGAGCAGCCCGAGCATAGGCAGCACGCACATCCGCGCCACGAGGCGGGGCAGTGAGACTCCACACGCCCCAGAGGACGAGCAGCCCGGACACGACGAATGCGGCCAGGGCCAACCATCGGGGGACGGTGGTTCCACTCCGGAGAGCCTGCATTTCCATCGCCACAAGGATAGCAAATCGGAACAAGGATTCGGCGTCCGTTGCCGCGTGCGCCACAGGGGTGTTAGACTGTCGTCCGGTTGCCGTGCCTCGGCCCTCGAGGGCCGCCTGTCCCCCGGGATCGCCGCCGCAACTCCGTTCCCTCGCCGTGACTCCGGATCGTGGTTGCCCCGGAAGCGGCACGCCCCGCAATGTGGCGCATGAAGGCAGAGACTAAACGTCGCGTGGTGCTGCATGGCACCTGGTGTCCCGACGAAGGTCAGGGTCAGTTCGTGTTCTGGGCCGAGGACCTCGGCGGCCCGCTGGACTCGACCCGGGTCTGTGAAGCCTATGCGGGCATCCTGCCGGAAGTCCCGGCGCGCTCTTTCTTCGTGGCGGAGGCGCGATTGCCCGGATCGGGCAACAAGCCCTCCCCTTCACCCGATGCCAATTCGGCGGTGCAGACGGCTGAACGGACCCTCATCGAGACGCGCCTCTTCCATCTGCCCTGCGGCCCCGCAGAGGCCATCCGGCTCCTGGCAGCGATGACCGATGCCCCTGCTGCGGATCGCGTGCTCGGGCCGGACCTCCAGTTCTGGCGACTGGTCGCGAACTGGGTGCTGGAATTGGCGGCCCGACGCCACTTCGTGCCAGCACTGACCCATGAGGGCACGCGACTGGTCGGCCGTTGGCAGCCCATCCTCAATACCGAAGAGGTGCGCCTCGCGCAGATGGCCCGGATGATGCCGCCCGTCGCGCGTGCGTTCGGTCGGGGCAGCTCCAGCCCGGCTCCGCGCCATCTCCTGGGCACCTTCGCCCGCAAGGGACTCGACGCACTCATCCGTCAGTGGGCGACCGCCATCCCCAAGCCTTTGCGCGCCTCGGGTCCCGGGGTCTGGGACCGGTGGGCCGTCTCTCTCGGCGCGGCACCGGATGATCCGGAGAATCTCCAGGTCAAGGGGCCCGTACGGGAACTGCAGGCCCTCGAATCTGCCGTCGAGCGCTGGCTGGTCCCCATCCACACGCCGCTGCCGCCCTTGCGCACGGCCTTTCGCCTCGTGGCTCCCGAAGTCCTGGACGGGCCGTGGCAACTGCAGTTCGGGTTCCAGGCCCCCGATGAGCCCTCGTTGTTCGTCACGGCTGCGGAAATCTGGAAGGAGGGCGGTCACAAGGGTGTCTTCCACGCCCGCGAGATCGGCCAGCCCCAGATCACCTTCCTGCAGTCCCTTGGAGAGGCCCAGGACGTCTTCAAGAAAAACTCCCACGTGGGACTCGGGGACAACCTGGCTGCAGCCATCCGGGTGCCCAGGCCCGACCATGCGCTGCTTCGAATCGAGGAAGCCCATGACTTCCTCGCCAACGTGGCCCCGGTTCTGGAGAGCGCCGAGGAGAAATTCGGCTGCATCCTGCCCGAGTGGTGGTCCCCAGGCAGAAGCAGGCTGGGCGTTCGTCTCACCATCAAGCCGATGGACGACGAACCGCAAAGGGCCGGCACGGGCATGCTGCGCGCTGCGGATGCCGGAGCCGGAATCGAGACCATGGTCCGTTATGACTGGGACCTGGCCCTGCCCGACGGGCCGCTGTCCGCCACTGAGTTCCAGAGCCTGCAGGATCAGCAAGCGCCCCTTCGCCAGGTGCGGGGGCAGTGGTTCGAGCTGCGTGCGGAGGACCTTGACCTCACCATCCAGCACTGGGGCAGGCAAGCAACCCAGGAACGCACGATGGAGCTCTCCAAGGCGATGCAACTGGCCTTCGCGAATCCGGCGGCCAGCGTGACCAAAGGCCTTCCGGTGCTGGGCGTGGTCGGTCAGGGCTGGCTGGCGGACGTCCTGGGAGGCGACAACCAGCGCATCCCGACGCTGCCGAGTCCCGAAGGTTTCGTCGGCACGCTGCGCCCCTACCAGATTCGGGGCTTCTCCTGGCTTGCTTTCCTCACGGGGCAGGGCCTGGGCGTTTGCCTTGCGGACGACATGGGTCTCGGCAAGACCATCCAGTTGCTGGCGCTCTTGACCCACAACCGCCGCACGCGGGCCAAGCGGCGTGCCACCCTCCTGGTGTGTCCGACGTCGGTGCTGGGCAATTGGTGGCGCGAAATCCAGCGTTTCACGCCGGGCCTTACGGTTCACATCCATCACGGACCGGACCGCAAGCAGGGTGAGGCCCTGCTCGCCCTCGTCCGCGATGTGGACGTCGTCCTGACGACCTACAGCATTGCCACGCGTGATCGCGAGACGCTTGCAGCGCACACGTGGGACGGCGTGGTGCTTGACGAGGCCCAGAACATCCGCAATCCCGACACGCAGCAGGCCAAGGCCGTCTGCATGCTGCGAAGCCGATATCGCGTGGCACTGACGGGAACGCCCGTGGAGAATCGGTTGGCCGAACTCTGGAGCCTGTTCCAGTTCCTGAATCCCGACTATCTCGGCGACAAGGCTTTCTTCAAGCAGCGGTACGCAACCCCCATCGAGCGCTTTCGGGATCCGGTGGCCTCAATCCGCCTGCGCAAATTGATCAATCCATTCATCCTGCGCCGAATGAAGACCGACCCGTTCGTCATCCAGGATCTGCCGGAAAAGATCGAGATGAAGGTTTACACGAACCTGACGCGGGAGCAGGCCGACCTCTATCGCCAAACCCTGGCGCAGATGATGGACGAAATCGAGCAGGCCAATGGAATCGCACGCCACGGCGCGGTCCTGCGGACGCTCACCCGGCTCAAGCAGGTCTGCAACCATCCGGCTCAGGCCCTCGATGAGGGCGAGATGCCGGTCCTCGCGGGGCGTTCCGGAAAACTTGCCCGCCTGACGGACATGCTCGACGAAATCGTGCAGATCGGAGATCGAGCCCTGATCTTCACGCAGTTCGTCGAGATGGGCCATCTGCTGGCCCGACACCTCAAGGACCAGTTCGGCTACCAGGCCGTGATCTTCCTGCATGGTGGCATTCCTCAGCGTCAGCGGGACGAGATGGTCCAGCGCTTCCAGGAAAGCCAGGACGGACCGCCGCTGTTCATTCTCTCGCTCAAGGCGGGAGGCCTGGGCCTGAATCTGACCCGTGCGAACCACGTGTTCCACTTCGACCGCTGGTGGAACCCGGCTGTCGAGAACCAGGCCACGGACCGGGCCTTCCGTATCGGCCAGAAGCGCAACGTCCAAGTTCACAAGTTCGTCTGCACCGGCACGATGGAGGAGCGCATCGATCAGCTTATCGAATCCAAGAAGTTCCTTGCCTCGTCCATCGTGGGCACGGGCGAGCGCTGGCTTGCCGACATGGGCACGTCGGAGCTCCGGGAACTGCTGGCACTGCGTGAGGACGCGGTCGAGGACGAGGCATGACGGACGAGACCAGCACCAGTCCGGAAACCGCACCGGTCCGCCGACGCCGGTCCCGGGCCATCTCAGCGGAACCGGCAACGGTGTCTTCGGCTCCCGATGTAGGCACCGTCGCGACCGTGGAAACCCCTGAGAAGGCGGAGACGGCGCGTCCACGGCGTGCCCGCAGGCCGCGACGGATCGACGGATCGGAAGCATCCCCCGGTTTATCTGATGGGGAGGCTACACCACAAGGTCCTGTTGATGCAGGCGGCGAGGAATCTGCCCCTGAGACCGGCGATGTCGGCGTCCACCGGCGTCGCGCCGCCCGGACGACTCGGCCCCGCCGGGATGCAGCCTCGCCGGAGGCTGGCATCCAGCCGTCGGAGCCAATCTCGACCGGCACGACCGAATCTGCGGAAGCGGACGCAGCCGAGCGTACAATCGGGAGCGAAGGGGGACATGCCGGTCGTGCGCGACGCAGGCGCCGCAGACGCGCCCGCGCACGAGGCCTCGCCTCGGAGCCCGCGGCCCCCGGCGCGAAGGCCGAGGCATCCGAAGCCCTCGCCCGAGAGATCGCGGGCACCTTGCAGGAGGGCGGCGGGGATGCGACGGCGGCCGAGGAAGGCAGCAGCGCGTCCGGTCGTAGGCGCAGGGTGCGCAAGCGTCGCCGCGGCAAGACTGCAGGGGCAGGGCAAGAATCGGAGGCCGGCGCGACGGAGCGTCCCCAGCAGCCGGCCAAGCCGCAAAAGGTCAGTCGTCAGGAGCGCAGGAGCCATAAGGTCAGCTTGGCGCGTCGGGCAGCATCCATGGGTCTGGGCACCCGACGCTGGTCCGAACGCTGGACGGATTTCCTCGAATACGTGGGTCTCGGTCCCCGTCTGAAGCGCGGACTCGAGTACGCACGGCAAGGCGCGGTGCACGATGCCCGCATGGACGAGGAGGGGGTCCTGACGGCCAAGGTCAAGGGCTCCCTGCCTGAGCCCTACAGAGTGACCTTCGCGCTCGTCCATCTCGAGGACGAGACGTGGAAGGCCACGCTTCGCGAGATGGCCGACAACGCGTGGTGGTCCACCGAACTGCTACGCGGCGAACTGCCCGACGACATCGATGCGGCGTTCGCGGCGGCAGGGGCCTCGCTGTATCCGACGGACGGACAGGAGGTGCTTGCCCAGTGCACCTGTCCGGACCTCTACAACCCGTGCAAGCACATCGCGGCCGTCTTCTACTGGCTTGCGGGCCAGTTCGACAAGGATCCCTTCATTCTGTTCCGCTTCCGCGGGCGAACGCGGGAACAGGTGCTGCAAGCCCTCACGATCATTCGCTCGGGTGGAGACCCGGATGCGGAGACCGTCGAAGAGCCTGTCATCGCCGAGGACGGACCGCTCGAGCAGCGCCTGGATGACTTCTGGGCCATGGGTGCGGGGGCCGAGAGGCTGGTCCTCCAGACCGGTCTGCCGGCCCAAGGGGTGGGCAACCACCTGATCCGCCTCGATCAGCCGGCAGGCTGGGAGGGTCGCATGGGCTTCATCCTGACGATGGGCGGCTACTATGCAGCTCTCGAGAACGCCGAAGACCTTCGTCCCTACTTCGCGACCGAAGGTCCGGGAGGAACCGGCTGATGGTCATGCCGACCGCGACTGCATCGGGGCTGCGGCGCCACTTCATCGGCGGGCAATGGCTGGATGCCGACGGCGAGACCCGGCCGCTGCGCAATCCGACCACCGGGCAGGTGCATGGCCAGCTTGCGCTGGGTGGCGAGGCCGAGGTGGCCATGGCCGTGCAAGCAGCACGAAAGGCGCTTGAAGGCCCTTGGGGACGGATGTCGACCGCAGCGCGTTGCGACCTGCTCGATCGGATCGCCGACCGCTTGCTCGAACGCCTCGAGGATCTGGTCGCCGCCGAAGTAGGCGATACCGGCAAACCAGCCCACGAGGCACGCTCGTGGGAACTGCCGCGGGCGGCGGCCAACTTCAGGTCCTTCGCGGCCATTGCTCGGGGACGTGCCGATGAGGTCTTCCGGATGCGTACCGCGGACGGTCTCGATGTGATGAACACCGTTCTGCGCGCGCCCATCGGCATCGTCGGCCTCATCGTCCCGTGGAACCTGCCGTTGCTGCTGCTGACCTTCAAGGCAGCACCGGCGCTGGCCATGGGCAACGTCGTCATCGTCAAGCCCAGCGAGGAGACTCCGACGACGGCTTGCCTGCTGGCCGAGATCATGGCTGAGGTCGGCGTTCCGGACGGGGTTTTCAACGTGGTCCATGGGTTGGGCGCAGGCGGAGCAGGCGAAGCCCTCGTCCGGCATCCGGACATCCGAGCCATCGCGTTTACCGGTGAGAGCGCCACCGGCCGGGCCATCATGGCCACCGCAGCCGACGGCCTGAAGGCCCTGTCCTTCGAGTTGGGAGGCAAGAATGCCGCCCTCGTGCTCGAGGACGCGGACCTCGACGCAGCCGTGGCCGGCACGGCGCGTTCGGCGTTCCTGAACACGGGCCAGGTCTGCCTTTGCACCGAACGGATCTACGTCGCCCGCTCCCTCTACGAGCCCTTCGTGGAGCGTCTCGCAGCCGAGGCAAGGAAATGGGTGCCCGGCGACCCTTGGCAAGCGGAGACGCGACTCGGCCCGGTCATCTCCGAGGGACAACGCGAGCGCATCCGTCGTTACGCTGCTCTGGCCGAAGCCTCGGGCACGGTCCGCGCCGGAGGCGTAGTGCCCGAGATGCCCGACGATCTGGCAGGCGGATGGTGGTTTGCCCCGACGGTCTGGACGGATCTCTCGGAAGACCACCCGTGCGTCCGGGAGGAAGTATTCGGGCCTGTCTGCCACGTGGCGCCCTTCGATACCGAGGACGAAGCGCTGACCATGGCCAATGCCTCGCCCTACGGGCTCGCCGGCGTCATCTGGACCCGAGACCTCGAACGCGCCATGCGTGTCAGCCGACGTCTGGAGGCGGGCCTGACTTGGGTCAACTCGTGGTACCTCCGCGATCTCAGGACCCCCTTCGGCGGCGTCAAGGCTTCGGGCATCGGGCGCGAGGGCGGCACCTGGTCGCTCGACTTCTTCAGTGAGACGCGGACCATCTGCATCCCTTGGGGAGAATCATGACCACCGCATCACTCCACGAGGGCCCCAATGGAACTGGCTATGTCCTGACCGAGGGCACCGGGACGCTGGCCCATTACCCGCACGCAAGGGCAGCTGGCGGACTGCTCTGGGTTTCGGGCCTGTCCGCCCGTCGTCCCGACCAGACCATTCCTGGCGTCGTCCGTGGCCCCCAGGGCGTCACGCGTGACTTCGCGGCTCAGGCTGACGGGGTCTTCGAGAATCTCGAACGCATCCTCGCTGCAGCCGGTGCCGACCTGACACATGTGGTCGATGTCTTCGCCATGCTGGTTGACCTCGCGGACTACCCGGCCTTCAACACGGCTTGGAATCGCCGTTTCCCGGCTGTCTCCGCCCCGACCCGAACGACCTGTGTCGTCCGCTCGTTACCCCTTGCCGACCTGTTGATCGAACTCAAGGTCGTGGCCGTCGATCCGAGGGTACGCCGGTGAACCCGGCCGTGGAGGATCAGGCACTGGCCACCCTCGCCGATCAACTCGCCGAAGCGGAGCGGAACGGTCGCACCATGCTTCCTCCCAGGGACGCCGTGCCGGGACTGACCCTCGAGCAGGCCTATCGCGTGCAGAAGGCCAACATGTCACGTCGCGTCGGCCGCCTGCCTCACCTCAATGCCGTGGTCCCTACCCAGCGCGATCACGCTCCGGTCGTCGTCGGCCACAAGGTGGGCGTCACCAGCAAGGCTGTCCAGCAGTGGCTGGGCTTCGATCAACCGGACTTCGGGGTCCTGCTCGACAGCATGCGCATCCCGGCCGGTGTTTCCTGTCCGGGCGGCACACTGCTGCAGGCACGCATCGAAGCGGAAATCGCCTTCGTGATGCGCGAGTCTCTGCCGACCCAGGGTTGCACGCCTGCCGATGTCCTGAGAGCCACGGCCTTCGTGCTGCCTGCGCTCGAGGTCATCGACTCCCGAGTGGCTGACTGGAACCTGACGATCGTGGACACCATCGCCGACAACGCCAGTTCTGCGTACTTCACGCTGGGCCTCACGCCTGTTTCGCCACTTGGCCTCGACATGCGGTTGCTCGGCATGACGATGCTGCGCAATGGGGAAGTCGTGGCAACCGGTGCCGGGGCAGCCTGCCTCGGACATCCGGCTGAAGCCGTCGCTTGGTTGGCACGAACGCTCGGGGCTGCCGGTACACGTATCGAGTCTGGCCACATCGTGCTCTCGGGCGCGATGGGGCCTGTCGTTCCCTTCCTTCCGGGAGACCATGTCGAAGCCCGAGTCTCGGGCGTCGGGACGGTCAGCCTTGCCCGAGAGGCAAACCGATGACCACGGCATACGACGAGTGGGCATGCCTTCTGGATGAGGCGCGGAGGTCCGGTCGATTGCTCGAGGCGGACGAACGCCCGTGGCCCGGACTCGAAGTTGGCGACGGCTATGCCGTTCAGGCCAGTGGTCGAAGCCTGCGCCTTGCGGCGGGCGAAGCGCTTTCCGGCTGGAAGATGGGATTCACCAGCCTTGCAAAGATGCGCCAGATGAACCTCGACGCCCCGATTGCCGGCTATCTGCTCGCAGCGATGGAGGTTCAGGCTGGCGTGATCCGGACGACGGGTTGGCAACAACCCAAGGTCGAACCCGAGATCGTTTTCCGGATGAAGCACGATCCGGGCCCCGCACCGGGTTTCCGGGAGGCTCAGGAAGCCATCGAAGCCGTCACGCTGGGCGTCGAGGTTCTCGACAGCCGCTATGTCGGCTACCGGTTTACCCTAGGGGAGGTCCTGGCCGACAACACCTCTGCCGCCGCCTATGTTCTGGGCACCTGCTGGTGCAGACCCGACACGATTGATCTTGGCAATCTGGGCGTGGTCATGACCGTGGATGGGCAGTTGGCCGAAGCTGCCAGCAGCGCTGCCGTGATGGATCACCCCGTACGGGCGCTCATGGCCTTGGCCCGCCTGCTGCACGCGCGCGGAGAACACCTCGAACCGGGACAGATCGTCCTGACGGGTGGTCTGACTGCAGCTCATCCCCTGGCTCCCGGCCGGCACGTGGTCGTGGAGGCGCAAGCGCTCGGCAGCATCACGCTGGCAGCGGCAGGTGAGGCCTGAGTCCCGATGCTTCCACCCTTCACGCCCATCAATCTTCAGGCATGGCTCAAAGCCAACCGGGATCAACTCAAGCCGCCCGTAGGCAACAAGTGCCTCTACCGGGGAGAGGACCTGATCGTGATGGCGGTCGGCGGACCCAACGCCCGCAAGGACTATCACATCGACCCTTACGAGGAGTACTTCCACCAACTCGAGGGCGACCTCCTGCTGAAGCTGCTGATCGACGACAAGCCCGTGGACGTCCGGGTTCGTGAAGGCGAGACCCTGCTCCTGCCCAGGCGCGTACCCCACTCGCCACGACGTGGGCCGGGAACGCTGGGCCTCGTCATCGAGCGCCCTCGACTGCCGGAGGACTTCGACGGCTTCCTTTGGGCGTGCGAGGCGTGCGGTCTGAAACTGCACGAGGTCACCCTGCCGGTTTCCGATCTGGAGACCCAGCTTGCCGAGGCCTTCGCCAAGTTCTGGAGCGGCGAAGCCACCCAGCGCACGTGCAAGTCCTGCGGCACGGTGATGGAGCCACCACACGCCACATGATGCTGGACGTCCATACGCATGTCCTCCCGCGCGCGTGGCCGGACATGGCCGACCGCTGGGGATCCGGTCCATGGCCCGCGCTGGTTCATGGAGAGATGGGCTGCAGCAAGCTGATGGTCGGGGACAAGCCCCTTCGCGACGTGGACGCGCGGCTCTGGGACCGGTCCGCGCGACTTGCCGCGATGGACGAAGCCGGTATCGACCGCCATGTGTTGTCGACGGTACCGGTGATGTTCAGCTACTGGGCCCCCGGCAAGGCAGCCCTTGACCTGGCTCGCCTGCTCAATGACCACGTGGCCTCGTGGGTCCGGGAGCGCCCGGATCGCTTTCTGGGGCTCGGCACGCTGCCCCTCCAGGCCCCGGATCTGGCCGTGTCCGAACTGGAGCGATGCGTGCGCGACCTGGGGCTGCGCGGGGTGCAACTGGGGACCCACGTTCTGGGTCGGAACTGGGACGACCCGGCACTCGAGACCGTGCTTTCCGCCGCGGCTTCGCTGGGGGCAGCCGTGTTCCTGCATCCGTGGGACATGATGGCCGCAGAACGAATGCCCTCCTGGTTCGCCCCTTGGCTGGTCGGCATGCCGGCCGAAACGGCCCTTGCGGCAGGCAGCCTGATGTTCGGGGGCGTGCTCGATCGGCTTCCGGACCTGCGCGTGGGCCTGGCCCACGGCGGCGGCGCGGTACCGTACCTGCTCGGGCGCTTCGACCGCGGATTCGTGGCAAGACCGGACCTCTGCGCGACGCGGACCGCCAAGCCCCCGTCCGAGCAATGGCCGCGATTCTGGGTGGACAGCCTGGTCCAGGATGCTGCAAGCCTGCGTCTGCTCGCGGATAAGAGCGGCCTTGACCGGCTGATGCTCGGCACGGACTTCCCCTTTCCTCTGGGAGAGGCAGTGGCCGGAGACGCCGTACGGCATGCCTGGCCCGACCGACCCGAAATCGCCAGCGATCTGCTCGAACGGAACGCCCTCTCCTTCCTCGGGGCTCCGGCGTGACAGGCCTGACACTCCGGGCTGAGGTCGCAGGAACGGTCTGCTCCGTCAGGCTTGATAGCGCACGGGTGTTGGCCTACGGCCTCGATTTCGCCGGACGGCAAGCCGGCGCCTTCGGTTTGCCCAGAGCCACGGTGGAGACGGTGCGTGCCGGTAGCTTCACGGGCGAACCTGCAGAGGGCGGCTCCTGCCGTTGCGAAGTCCTCACGCTCATTCCTCATGCGCACGGCACGCACACGGAAGGCATCGGGCATCTGGCGGACCGCCCACTGCCGGTTCACCGAGACCTCGTGGACGTGCTTGTGCCAGCAACCCTGGTCAGTCCGACCTTCGACGACGCCACGGCCCCGCTCACGGCCGAGGTGCTGCGGCGGGCACTTGAGCCGTGGCCCGCGTCCTGGCGCGAGGCCGTCGTCATCCGACTGGCTCCGCCGATGGACGGCCCCCGAGACTGGTCTGGCCTGGCGAGACGATTCATCACGGCCGAGGCAGCCGGCTGGCTGCGGGAACAGGGATGTCGCCATGTCGTGACCGATCTGCCCTCACTCGAACCGGAATGGGATGGCGGAGCGCTGGCGGCCCACAGGGCCTTCTGGGGTCTGGGAGCGGGAGAACGCCCGACAGGCGGAAGCGCGCACACCATCACCGAGATGGCCTGGTTGCCGGCAGCTCTGCCCGATGGCATCGGCCTGCTGAATCTCCAGATCGCTCCCTTCGATCGGGATGCCGCCCCTGCCCGCCCCGTCTGGCTTCCCGTCTCGCCCGCTGCCTGAACCGGAAACTTCCCCGTGACCGACCACCTTATCCTGCCGACCGGCCAGTTCCACATCCCTGCGGATGCCTCCGGACGCCCCAAGGCGTACCTCGCCGGACACTCGCTCGGATTGCAGCCCGTCGCCACGGCGCGGGACATGGAGGCTGAGCTGGCACGATGGGCGCGGGAGGGCGTCGCGGGTCACTTCTCGCAACCGGACCCGTGGTATGCCTTCCACGAGACCGTGCAGGGGCCGCTTTCACGCCTGGTAGGTGCCCGTCCCCACGAGGCCATCATGATGAACAGCCTGACGGCCAACCTGCATCTGCTCTTCGCCTCGTTCCATCGCCCGTCGGGCAAACGGCGACGGATCCTCTTCGAAGCCCATGCCTTTCCTTCGGACCGTTTCGCTCTGGAAACCCAGGTGCGCTGGCACGGGGGTGATCCGGCAGAGGATCTGGTACCGCTGCGCCCAAGGCCAGGAGAGAACCACTTCCGTCCCGAGGACCTGCTTGACGCCATCGCCCGCGAGGGCGAACGACTGGCACTGGTGTGGCTTCCGGGCGTGGACTGGTTGACGGGTGAGGCTTTCGATCTCGAGGCCCTGACTCGTGCAGCCCACGCCGTCGGCGCACTGGCCGGATTCGACCTCGCCCATGCAGCCGGCAACATGCCAATAAAGCTACATGACAGCAATGCAGATTTTGCAGTATGGTGTAGCTACAAATATCTCAACAGCGGTCCGGGCAGTGTAGGCGGAGCCTTCGTCCACGAGCGCCATCACGGGCGGACGGACCTGCCGCGTCTCGGTGGCTGGTGGGGCCACGATCCGGCGACGCGATTCGCCGAGGAGCCGCCTTTCCATCCGCAACCCGGCGTGGAAGGGTGGCAACTGAGCAATGCACCCGTGCTGTCGATGGTGGCTGTGCGCGCCTCGCTGCGTGTCTTCGACAGCGTCGGCATCGAACGCCTGCACGCGAGGGCCATCGACCTGACGAACCATCTGCGCAGCGGCCTCGCACGGCTGGACAGACCGTGGATTCGGCTGCTGACACCCGAGGCACCGGATCGCCGCGGGGCCATGACTTGTCTTGCCCTGGGCGAACGGGCCCGAGCCGTCCACGCGGCACTGGAGGCCGCCGGCATCGTCTGCGATCTCAGGGCACCGGATGTCCTGCGTCTGGCTGCGGCGCCCCTCTACAATAGCGAGGCAGACCTCGACCGCTTCCTTCACGTGCTGGAGCAACAGGCATGAACATACCCGAATTCACCATCGCGGGGGCAGGACTCGCAGGTGCCCTGCTGGCCCTGACGCTTGGAAGAAGGGGCCATCGAGTGCGTGTCCTCGAACGGCGCCCCGACCCGCGCAAGGTGCCGCAGCCCCCGGGACGCTCCATCAACATGGCCCTGTCCACGCGTGGCCGACATGCGCTGGCCTGCGTCGGCCTCGAGGAGAAAGTCCTCGAGAAGGCGTTGCCGATGCGTGGCCGCATGATTCATGGCCAGGATGAGACGCTCGAGTTGCAGCCCTACGGCATCCATCCCGAGGACGTGATCCTGTCCATCGGTCGTGCCGAACTCAACATGCTGCTCGTCGAGGAAGCCGAGCGCTGTCCGGAAGTGGAGATCCTCTTCGATCAGGGTGTCGACGGGTTCGATGCCGAGCGCAAGGTACTCACGTGGTCCAAGGCTGACGGTTCGCGGGGCGAGGAAGCCTTTTTGACGCTGTTCGGCACGGACGGGGCCTTCTCCGCTGTCCGTCGCCAGATGCAGCGTCGCGACAGATTCGATTACGAGCAGCAGTTCATCGACTGGGGCTACAAGGAAATTTCATTCCCGGCCCAGCCTGATGGTGCATTCGCCATGGACCCGGGCGCTCTGCACATCTGGCCTCGTGGCAACCACATGCTCATCGGCCTGCCGAACCCTGACGGCAGTTTCACCGGCACGCTCTTTCTGCCGTTCGAAGGCGCCGAGAGCTTCGCCAACCTGGAGTCCGTCGCGGATGCCCGGCAGTTTTTCCGGGAATGGTTTCCCGATGCCCTGCCGATGCTGCCCGACTTCGATGATTCCTGGCGCGAAAACCCCGTCCGGTCGCTGGTCCTCGTGAAGTGCGATCCTTGGATCGTGGACGACTGCGTGGCGCTGGTGGGCGACGCGGCCCATGCCGTGGTGCCCTTCTACGGACAAGGCATGAATGCGTCCTTTGAGGACGTCGTGGTGCTGGCCGAGGAGTTGGCGATGGCCCCGGAGGACCGCCGTCTGGCCCTGTCGCGCTATGCCGCCCGACGCAAGCCCCACACGGATGCGCTTGCCGAACTCGCCATGTGCAACTTCGTCGAGATGCGCGACTCGGTCGCGAAGCGCAGCTACAAGTGGCGTCACGCGCTCGATCAGCAGCTGCAGCGCTGGCTCCCGGACCAGTGGATGTCGCTCTACCACATGGTGACCTTCACACGCCTGCCCTATGCTGAGGCCAAGGCCCGCGCCGAAAGGCAAGACAGGCTGGTCCGATCCGCGGCCATCGGGATCGGTGCCGGCCTCGCCTGGATGCTGCTGCGAGGCAGTTCTCGCAATGATCACTGACCAAGGAGCGAGTCCGCGCGTCAAGGCTGCAGTGCTTCCCCAAAGGCGTAGGCCCCGGATTGCGACAGGCGCAACCCGGAGCCCGAAGTTCGGAGACGACTACCGCTTCTGGTAGGGAAGCAGCGCGATCTCGCGCGCCCGACCGATGGCGACGTTCACGATCCGCTGATACTTGGCGCTGACGCCCGTCACCCGCCGAGGGAGAATCTTGCCGTCCTCGGACACGAACCGACGCAGCGTCATCACGTCCTTGTAGTCGATGACCTTGTCGACCTGACCCGACAGGAAGGGGCAAGGCTTGCGACGACGCTTGCGCTGACGCTTCTTGTTATCGGCCGCCATTACTTGGTCTCCTTGAATTCGACGTGGCGCTTCACGACCGGATCGTACTTCTTGAGCACGAGGCGGTCGGGATCATTCCGCTTGCTCTTGAAGGTCGTGTACTGGTAGGGGCTCTCCGTGCTGCGGAGCTTGATGATCACGCGGTGACCGCTGGCTGCCATGAAAGGACTCCTGGACAAGTGGGCTACGAACGCCCGGAAAAGGACCAGATGGGCCGGGACCCGCGTCGCGGGATTTGACGGAACGGCCCGGTCCATCTATCCTAGCACAGGTTGTCGGAAGCGTGTGGCTTCCCTGTTCCTTTTCTGAAAGCTGGAGAATTCGGTCGTGGCCCGCAAGTGCATGGTGTCCGGCAAGAAGCCCAATGTGGCGAACGCCGTCAGTCATTCCCACGTCAAGACCAAGCGCCGCCAGGAGCCCAACCTGCAGTGGAAGCGTTTCTTCCTCGAGGACGAGAACCGTTGGGTTCGCCTTCGGGTCTCGGCCAAGGTCATCAAGACCATCGGCCGCTACGGCCTGCGTGACGCTCTGAAGCGCTACGGTGCCTCGGAGTCGCTCCTCAAGGGCTGACGCTTGACGTCGGAAAGAGCTCTCGGACCGCTGGTCCGGGAGCTCTTTCGTTAAGTCGAGTAACGAACTGTCTATCGGATTGTATCGATTTCGTCTACCTATTGACCAACTAGTGCCCAATGCTCTACCTTGAGTTCAGAGCGGTACGCCGCTCGGGTGTCCGGGAAGCGCTGACCGGGTCGGGACAGGTTGTCAGCACTTCCCGGATATTCGTTTGGGTGCCCCCCGATGACGAGAGAGGAGCGGTGCACCGGCGCGAAAGCCAGGACAGAGCAACCTTCGTCTAGCTATTGACTAGTTCGTGTCTATGCCTCTATTCTGATTGCAGAGCGGTCAACGCTCGGGTGTCCGGGAAGTGCTGGCCGGGTCGGGACAGGTTGTCAGCACTTCCCGGATATTTCCTGTCCGGCGCATCCCGGGCAACGCGGTGGCACTCGGTTTCCGGATCGCCCGGAGCGATCTCCGGTTCGTCAGGTATCAGGGCAGCACGTGCAGGGCGAAACCACAGAGCGGGAGACCCGGTGGGACGTACCCACCCCGTGGGTCGACTGTGCCCATGGTGCCATCCGACGATTGGCCCGACGACTCGTGCCCGAGCCGACTGCCGAAGCCGCTGCGGCCTGTCACAGGCATGTCAGGGACGCGATCGCCTTCGGGTTTCCTGCAGAACGGCTCCACTACAGGGCCTCCGAGGTCCTGACTGCAGGCGTGGCAGACGGACTTGGCAAGTCCACCCTCCTGACTGCGCTCTGGCGCGCCTCGGGACAAGAGGCTCGCCAATACATCACGAGATTGCCTGCCGCCTTCCTCTCCGGACTCGTGTATCCGGGGCCGCATCTTGTCCACGCCGTCACGGAGCTCAGGGTGGCGGGCCGATGGTATCGAACGGACAGCTACCTGCTGGACGCTCCGCTGCTGCTGCGGGTGCGCGAAGCGTTGGGCCGCGGTCCGAATCAGCTGGGCTGGGGCCATGACGGCAGCCTGCAATTGGAGTGGGACGGCACCAAGGACGGTCTGCTCGATGTCACGCAGGACAGCGGACTTGAAGGCCCGTTCGAGGACTTGGGGACATGGCTGGCAGCGGATCCCGGCCAGTTGCATGACCACCCGCTGCACGGCCAGTCGTGGCGTGAGGTCCGGCAGGATGCCCAGCAGCGCTTGAATCGCCTCCGGGCGCGCCGCACGCTCCCGTTGCCCGGGCAGGATACGTGAACCTGGTCGAGGCTCGTGGACTCGTTCGCATCCACGGCAAGGGCACAGGAGCTGAACACAGGGCACTGGACGGTATCGACCTCAGCATCCGACCGGGAGAATGGGTGGCCATCATGGGCCCCAGCGGAAGCGGCAAGAGCACCTTGCTCCATCTGGTGGCCCTGACGGACCGTCCCGACGCAGGGACGCTCGCCCTCGACGGCCTTCGGACCGAAAATCTTTCTGACGCTGCCCTGACGCGTCTTCGTCGGGAGCGACTCGGCCACCTGCACCAAGCCTTCCACTTGCTGCCCACCCTGGACGTCCTCGGGAACGTGCGCCTGCCGCTCGACCTCCAGGGCGCGCCCTCCGCCGATGCCGAGCGACGCGCCGTGGCCATGCTCGAGGCCGTGGGTCTCGGCCATGCCGTCGCGCGACATCCATCTGCCCTCTCGGGCGGCCAGCAGCAGCGCGTGGCGCTGGCGCGCGCCCTCGTCCATGCACCGGCCCTCGTCGTGGCCGATGAGCCCACGGGCAATCTCGATCGTGAGACAGGACGCGCCATGCTCGCCCTGATCGGCTCGCTCGTCCGGACCTCCGGGACCGGCGTGCTGATGGTGACGCACGATCCTGAAGTGGCGGCTGCGGCCGACCGCTGCCTCTTGCTCGTGGATGGGCGGTTCGAGGCTTGAGGACACTAGTCCGGGCCCTGTCTGCGGGCTGGTGGGTCAAGGCTCCATGGGGCCTCGTGGTCACTGTGCTTGGCGTTGCGCTCGGCAGCG
Organism: Candidatus Sericytochromatia bacterium; assembly: GCA_035285865.1. Taxonomy (GTDB): domain Bacteria; phylum Cyanobacteriota; class Sericytochromatia; order S15B-MN24; family VGJW01; genus VGJW01. Next base: position 132,310 of record JAYKHS010000030.1, on the reverse strand, counting down.
GGGTCGCGCTTTCCGTTCACCTCGCCAGCCGCTCGGTCCACCAGGCCTTCATGTCGGGTCTGGAGACCCTGGCAGGCCCGCCGGGCCACGTCATCCGAGCTCCGGCGGGAGACCTGGACGAGCGTATCCTCGTCGACCTGCAATCGCTCGTCCCGGCCACCGATCCCTTGATCCCTCTGATCGAAGGGGAAATCCGGACGATGGGCCCGGATCCACAGGATCTCATGCTGACCGGGATCGACCTTGCGGCACCGATCGAGGCGTGGGGAGAAGTACGAGGTGTTGCCGATCCTGCGGACATGTTCGGGCCCGCTGCCGTACTCTGGCCCGGGGCCGGGACGGTCGGCCAGAATGTCCCCGTGATGGCAGGCTCCCGCCAGTTGCGCCTGCGCATTGCGGGACGCCTGCTGCCTTTGGGAAACCGACCGACGCAGCCGCGGGTCATCTGCGACATCGCCGAAGCCCAGCGCCTGCTCGAGCGACCCGGACGACTCGACCGCGTCCTCGTGCGGGCCAGCGTCGGTGAGGCGCTTGCAGCGCGTGTGCGATCGCGAGGCCTCGTGCTGGAGCCTGCCGGGTCCCGCGCACGCGTCCTCGATCAGATGGCTCGGGCCTTCCGCTTCAACCTGGCTGCGCTGAGCCTCGTCTCCGTCCTGCTCGGTGCCGCCTTGAACCTGAACCTGCTGGGTCGCTCTTTCGGCGCCAGACGAAGCACGATGGCCCGATTGCATGCGCTTGGCGCCTCGAGGCGCGCCATCGCCAGCGTGCTTTTGGCCGAGGGAGCCATCATCGGTGCCGTCGGCGGAACTCTGGGCGTGCTGCTCGGGGTGGCCCTCGCCAGCGGGACGACCCAAGCCATCCGCAGCACGGTCTCGGCCCTCTACGGGCGCACAGGACCCGCCTGGAGTCATCTCGAGGGCGGGGACATCCTGCTTGCGCTGGGCTGCTCCACCTTGCTCGGTGCCGTGGCCGCAGGAGTTCCTGCCTACAAAGCCCTGAGCCTCGCACCGTCGATGACGGGCTTGGAACACCAACCCGAGCGACAGCCCCCACCGTGGCCGGTGGGCTGGACCCTCGGTGGCCTCGGACTGCTCGTCTGCGCCGGCATGACCGCTTCGGCCGCAGTCGCGACTGGTCGGGATCGTACCCTCACGAACGTGGTCGCCCTCGCCTCCGCAACCCTACTCTCCGCAGGCACCGCTTGCCTCGTGCCGGTCCTTCTGCGGGCACTTCACGGCCTGCGCGCACCCGGTCGGCAGCCTTTGCTGCTTGTCCTGCCGCTCGCCGCCCGCTCCCTGGCCCAGGGCTGGCGAAGGCACGCCTTGGCCGTCTCGGCCATTGTCCTTGCCACGGGCATGGTGCTCGGCATGGGCACGATGGTCTCCTCCTTCCGGGGATCCGTCGCGCACTGGGCCCAGCGCACGCTCTCTGCCGACCTCTTCCTGAGCGCGCGCCAGGGCGAGGGCACGCGAGAGGGGGGAACGCTCTCACCCGCTCTGGCCGCCCACGTGGCAGGCTTGCGCGGAGTCAGGGCGGTCGAACGGACCCTTGAGGTAAGGACCCAGTGGCATCAACGCCCCGTCGTCCTCGTCGGAATGCCGTTGGCAGCACGTGCTGCGCGGGGTGAGTTGCCCATGCTCGAGGGGCGTATGCCCCGGACTGGGGACGAGGTCCTCGTCACCGAGGCCCTCTGGCGGCACCACGGCCTGCACACGGGCATGCGTCTCGAGCTGCCGGCAGCGACAGGCAGCATGGGCCTGACGCTGGTCGGCGTGGTGCAGGACTATGCCAGCGATCAGGGTCAGGTGTTCATGGCCCACGAGACGTTTGCCCGTGCCTTCCCGGGGTGGGGCCGCCCTCGCAGTCTCGCCATCATGCTGGAGCCGGGCACGGATGCCCGGGCCGTCAGACGCGCGCTGCTCTCCAGCCTGCCGGAACCGGACGCCGTCGTGTGTCGGACACCCGGGGAGTTGCGCGGCGAGGTCCTGCGCATCTTCGACGAGACCTTCGCGCTCACGCGGGCGATCGAACTCATCGGGCTGGTGGTGGCCCTGCTGGGTCTCTCCTCGAGTCAGTCGAGCGCCCTCGCCGAGGAGCGACAGATGCTGATTCATTACCGATGGATCGGCTTCTCGGCGGGCGACCTCGCGCGTTATGCGCTCGGCCAGGCGTGGCTGGCCACGACGGTGGGCACGCTGCTTGGAGTCGGGCTCGGCCTCGGTCTCGCCCTCCTGCTCGTGGATGTGCTCAATCCGGCAGCGTTTGGCTGGCACCTGCCGTTCACGCCCCAGCCCGGCAGAATGCTGCTCCTGCTGCTCGGACTTCCCGTCGCAGGCGTGCTGGCCAGCGTGGGACCGGCACGCTCCATACGGCTCGCCACGCACCCGGGAGATCGCGCGCGATGATGCCCTGGCTGCTTGTCGCCTGGAGCTGGCTGCACCCATCCGCGGACGGCACGACCCTGTCCTTTCCCGCCGATCACGGAGCCCACCCGCGACACAGGACAGAGTGGTGGTACTGGACTGGCCGCCTCGAAAGTCCCGGGCGAGGGGTATTCGGCTTCCAGGTCACGTTCTTCCGCAGGGAGCTGCCTGCCCGCCCGAACGCCATCAAGGGACCGTGGGACGCTCGTGACCTTGTGGTCGGCCATCTGGCGCTGGGAGACGTCCGCGGGAGCCGCTTCCGCCATGCGGAGGCCTCGGGCAGGACGGCGATGGGGCGCGCTCGGGCCGAACAGCACGGGCTCGACGTCGCCATCGGCACATGGTCGGCGCGTCATCACGGGGCAAAGACCCACCTGAGCCTTCCTGCCGATGGCTGGGGCATCGACCTGACGCTCCGGGAGACGAAGCCTCCGATGATCCACGGACCCTCGGCTTACTCGCGCAAGTCGGATGCCGTGGACCAAGGATCGCGCTACTACTCGCAACCCCGTCTCGAGGCCACGGGTACGGTGGCGATCGATGGCAAGCACCTGCCGGTCCGCGGAGCAGCCTGGCTCGACCGTGAATGGACCAGCAGTGGTCTCGGACCGGATGCCGTGGGCTGGGACTGGTTCAGCCTCACCCTGGCCGACGGACGTGACGTGATGCTTTACGTGCTGCGCAATCCCCAAGGCGGGATTCTGCGCGTGAGCCGAGGCTCGATGCGCCACCCGGACGGCCGCCAGGAGACGTGGGTCCCGGGACCGGGCAATCTCTCGGCCACCGCAACGTGGACAAGTCCACGCACCGGCATCCGCTACCCTTCGCGCTGGACCCTCAAGGTGCCCGGCGATCCGACGCCCCTGGAGCTTCGTCCCGCTTTGCCCGACCAGGAGCTTAGGACCCGCCGGACGACCGGCGTCACCTACTGGGAAGGTCTGGTCGATGTCCAGCGTCGGGGACAGCCTGCAGGCTGGGGATTCGTGGAGCTCACGGGCTACGGGGCAGGCGGCCGCCCCTTGCTCTGAAGCTTGAGCATTTCTTGAGCCATCCTTTACCGGAGAGAATCGCTCGTGCGCGATAACCCCGGAGAGGAGAAGGACCATGCACCGCACACGCTGGGCTCGGGTACTGCTGGTGGCCACACTGGCCAGCGGCTGCGGCCTGCGGGACGAGATGACGACCGCGTCGTCCGTCGCGCTGCAGACGTCGCCCACGGCGGACGTGCCGCTCCCCGAACCCGATTACTCCTACGAACCGCTGCCCTGGGCCACGGACGACATTCCCGTGGCTACCGAAGACCTCGGTATCCCCAGCGTCCCGGAGGCGACCATCGCACCCGACTCCTCACCCTCCATCGCGCCAGCACCGTCGGAGAGTCCGGCTCCCGAAGCCACCCCGGTAGCCGATCCCGTACCCGTGGTCCAGCCGACTCCGGAACCGCAGCCGACCGTGGTTCCGACGCCGATGCCTACCCCCGTGCCCGTCGCGACGCCGGCCCCGGTGGCACCTGCGCCGGCCGACCTCGTCTTCACGACGAAGCGGACGTGGACGTCGGGCCTAGCCCTCTTCGGCACGCTGCGCGCCCACACCGAGCTGCAGGTCTGGAACCAGTCGTTCTTCGGCAATCGCCAGGCCATCGTCAGCGTATCCTTCACCCGGAAGGGAGCGGTCGTCGAGACCCGTGAGTACACCGTCACGGTCCCCCCCGCCGACATCCGCATCTACACCTTCGATTCCGAAGAGGTGGCGGACGACGTCATCATCGCGACCCGCGGACTGGACTGATCCGAAGGGAAGGCTTCAGGCGCCGAGCACGGAGACCAGCAGGACCGGCCGGCGCCTTGAGCGTTCGTTCAGAAAACGGCTCAGCGCCTCGGAGACCTGAGCCTTCAGGGCCTCGCGGGTCACGATGCCCTCTGCACGACATCGATCCACGACCTCGGCCACGAGGGCCTCCGCATCAGGCAGCATCCGCATGAACTCGTTGCCGTGGACAAATCCTTGCGAGAGCAGACGAGGCAGGTCCGTCAGCCGCCCGGCATCGTCCACCGTGAGGGCCACCGAGACGACACCCTCCATGGCCAGTTGCTTGCGATCCTTGAGTACGGCGGTGCCGATGTCCTTGAGCAACTGACCATCGACGAGAAAGGGCGTGGAAGGCACGGGTTCCCCGAACTGTCCGCCATCCGGCCCCAGTTCCAGCACGGCGCCATTCTCCATCAGGAAGCAATGCTGAGGGGGCACCCCCATCTGGATGGCCAGTTCGGCGTGGTGAATCAGGTGACGCGGCTCGCCATGCACCGGTACGAAGTAGCGCGGGCGAGTCAGGGAAAGCATGATCTTGAGCTCCTCGCGGCTCGCGTGCCCCGAGACATGACGGCTCGCACGGGCATTGCTGCGCTCACCCTCATAAATGACGTGGACGCCGCGACTGAAGAGCTTGTTGATGGTCCGGCCGACGCTGCGCTCGTTGCCCGGGATCGGCACGGCGGAGAGGATGACGGTATCTCCTTCCATGGCCGCGACGTGCTTGTGGTCGCCGTGGGCGATGCGCGACAGGCCACTCATCGGTTCGCCCTGGCTACCGGTGGTCACGATGCATACCTTGTCCGGTGGCAGGGCCATGAGGTCCTCGACCCTTCCCAGCACGCCATCCGGCACCGTCATGTAGCCCATCTTCAGGGCCTGTTCCGTGACCTGTTGCATGCTGCGTCCGACAAGCGCCACGCGCCGGCCGTAGGCGTGAGCCACCTCGATGACCTGCTGGACGCGCTGCACGTTCGAAGCGAAAGTGGCCACGATGACCCGCCCCGCGGCATCGCCGAACGCGTGCCGGAGCCCCTCGCCCACCACGCGTTCGGAAGGCGTCATGCCCTCGCGCTCCGCATTCGTGGAATCCGAGAGCAGAGCCAGCACGCCCTCCTCGCCCAGAGCTGCGAAGCGGAAGTAGTCGAAGCGATGGCCATCCATCGGCGTCTGATCCATCTTGAAGTCACCGGAGTAGACGACGGTGCCCATGGGCGTGCCAATCCCGAAACCCACGGCATCGACGATCGAATGGCAGACCCGAATGAACTCGACCGCGAGGCCTCCGGCCTGCACCACGGACCGCGGCTCGCAGGGCACCAGTGGCACCTTGCCACGCAGCGCGGAGACTTCGTGCAGCTTGCGCTGCACGAGCGCCATCGTGAAAGGCGTGCCGTAGATGGGCACTCCGGGATCGGGCAGCTCCCGGTAGAGGAACGGCAGACCACCGATATGGTCCTCATGGCCGTGGGAGACGAAGACTCCGCGCAGCTTGTGGGCGCGTTCCACGACATAGGTGAAGTCCGGGATGACGAGGTCGACGCCGTACATTTCCTCCGTCGGGAAGGCAAATCCGCAGTCGAGCATCACCATGTCGTCAGCCGACTCGACGAGCCAGCAGTTCTTGCCGATCTCCCCTAGGCCACCCAGCGGAATGATGCGGATGCCCGTCACGCGCGCACCCCGAGTGCCTCGACAAGGCCCGCATCGCGCAGGATGCCCTCGAGACGCTGACGGTCACGGCCATCGAGATCGACAAGAGGCAAACGAACGCCACCCACCGGCATCCCGGTCCACGCCAAGGCAGCCTTGACCGGTGCCGGACTCGGGGCCAGGAACAGGCCCTGCATCAGGTCGTACAGTTCATGGTGCAGTCGTCGGGCCGTCCCGAAATCCCCAGACGCCGCAGCATCGACGAGCTGCCGGAGGCGCGGGCCGATCACGTGCGATGCCACACTGATGACGCCGTGGCCACCAACGGCCATGATGGGCAGCGTCAGGCTGTCATTGCCACTGTAGAGCAGAAAATCCGGGGGCGTGGCCAGCAGAATCTCCGTGGCCACGTCGAGGCTGGCCGAACTGTCCTTGAGGGCCACGATCGTGGGGCAGTCCGCCGCAAGACGCCCCACCAATGCAGCCGGAATCGCCACTCCCGTCCGCGGCGGATGGTTATAGAGGATGATTGGCCGGTCGGAGGCGGCGGAAACCGCCCGGAAATGCGCCTCCAGGCCCCGGGTGTCGGGCTTGTTGTAGTAGGGCGCGATGACGAGCAGACCGGCGACACCGCGCGAAGCGGCCTGCCGGGACATGCGCACGGCAGCGTCCGTATCGTTGGAACCGGTGCCCATGACGACCCGTTCCGCCCCGACGGCCTCAATGATGGTGTCGAGCAGGGCTTCCCGCTCCGACTCGGAGAGGGTCGGCGATTCGCCTGTGGTGCCGTTGACGACGAGTCCGTCGGATCCTTGGGCGACCAGGTGACGCGCCAGGCGCGCCGCAGTCGCCAGATCGACGGCACCATCCGCAGCGAAGGGAGTCACCATCGCCGTGAGCAGGCGTCCGGGCAAGGTCATCGGCGGGCCTCCAGATGCATCGTTGCGCCGCATGGTCCCACGCCCGCGAAACGGGGGCAAGACATTGCGCCAAGCCCCGGAGAAGGTGCACGTAACTTAACGTGAAATTAGGTTCAGAAATCGGCTAAGGTCGGGATAAGAAAAGCATGGCCATCGCGCAATCTTCCCGTCGTGCCGCATCCACCCTCCTCGCGGGCGGATTGGCAGCCGTCATCTTGGCCGGCTGCGGGGGCTCGAACCCCGGCTACCTGCCTTCGGGCAACCGGGCGCTCAAATACCGCGCCAACGGCATTCCCGTCACACCGGGATTTCCGGATCTCGGCCAGGCTCCTGAGGTACCCGCCGATCCGACGCTGGCGGGCCAGCCCGTGCCGTTCTCGGTCCTGTATACCAGCGACATACACTCGCGGATCGAGCCATTTGCCGACAACTACTACTACTCGATGTACGCCGGCAAGGGCGGCTTCGCGCGTCTGGCGACCAAGGCAGCCGAGCTCCGCGCGCAGCAGCCGCAGTCGATATTGGTGGATTCCGGGGACTACCTCCAGGGCACCCCGTACTTCAACTTCTTCAAGGGCGAAGCCGAGATGCGCCTGATGAGCATGCTGGGCTTCAGCGCGCTGACCATCGGCAACCACGAGTTCGACAATGGGGTGGATGACCTACGCCGCGCCATGGGCTTCTACAAGAGCCGGCCCGTCACGTCGAACGTGACCTTCAACCCCGAATTCGCCAGCCGCTACACCGTTGTCAAGGCAGGTAAACTTCGCGTCGGCATCTTCGGTCTGCTGACCGAGGTCGATGGCCTGATCGCCCCGCCCAACTTCCAGAGCGCGACCTACTACGACCCGCTGGCCACTGCGCGCGCCGTGGTGGAGCGCCTGCGTCGGGAAGCCGATGTCGTGGTGTGCATCTCCCACGTCGGCACCGTTCCGCCCTGGGCTGACGAGCACGAACGCGACCACGCCGACGAGCATGCCTCGGACGCGGCCGCGTCTGAAGGCGACCACGTCACGGACGAGACCATCGCGGCCAAGGTGCCCGGCATCGACGTCCTCGTCAGCGGACATACCCACGTGATGATCAAGCGCCCCAAGGTTTTCGAGACCAACGGCGAGCGTTGTCTGATCGTGTCTCCCGGCTTCGGCGGGGGCTTCCTCGGCAAGCTCGACTTGACGCTGCGTGACGGCCGGGTCGAAGCCTACCAGAACAACCTGATTCCCCTCGATCGCACGGTGCGTCCGGATCCCGCCGTGGAGGCGGCCATCGCCCCGTACAAGACGCGCGTCGACAGCGTGGTCAAGGAAGTCATCGGCACGGCCAATGGCGACTTCAAGCGTTACTCCACCGGCGCTGTCGAGTCGAGCCTCAACAACCTGATTGCCGATGCGTCCCTGGCGGCTGCCCGAACGCTCGACCCGACCATCGACTTCGCCGTGTCGAGCAGCGGTACGCCGCGCAACCACATCCTCCACGGACAGATCCGCATCGAGGATGCCTTCTACGCGCTCCCCTTCGACAACAAGCTCGTGGCCATGACCGTGGACGGCAAGACGGCCCGCGAGGTGCTTCGCATCCAGCGCCGCCCCAACGAGCGCAAGCGGCATGCCATCGCCGGCGCCACGTACGTGGTCCAAGCCAATGGCGACATCGCGTCCATCAAGATCGGGGGCAAGGCCTTCGACGAGAACCGCACCTACAAGGTGGTCGTGACGGACTACATGGCGGAAGGCGGGGCAGGATTCGCGATGCTGCCCGGCAAGACCCGCCGCGACCTCCAGGTCCTTCAGCGCGATGCCCTCATCGCCCACATCCGGGCCAAGCGCCAACTGATGCCTGAAGTCGGTCGGATCATCTCACGCGTCCGCTAGGTGGGACCGCGCCACCTCGTGAAACGGCTGGCCGGAGATTGAACCGCAAGGTCGACAATCCGACCCGGGAATCCGAGGCAAGGTCCCGATGGTAGGCGAAAGCCGCAAGTGGTCAGCCTGGGCGATCCCTGACTTCCGGCGGCTGCTGCTGGGTCAGGCGACCTCGAGCCTCGGCACGCAGATGCAACAGGTTGCCCTGGCCTGGCAGCTCTGGTCCCTGACCCACGATCCGCTGCTCATGGGAGCCATGGGCCTCGCAAAGGCCCTGCCCATCCTTGTCCTCGCACCCGTTGGCGGCGTACTCGCCGACAGCCGTGACAGGCGCAAGCTCATGCTCGCCACGCAGGGGACCATGGCGGCAGTTGCCGTGGCTTTCCTGCTGCTGACTCTGGCCAATCGTCTTGAGACACCGATCCTGCTTGGGCTGGTCGCCCTGCATGCCGCTGCCGTTGCCTGCGACAACCCGGCACGCGGCGCGCTCGTACCCGCGCTTGTCCCTGCTGATCGCCTGGCCCACGCCCTGTCGCTCAGCGTATCGGGCTGGCAACTCGCGGCGGTCGCGGGACCGATGATCGGCGGCCTGCTGCTCGCCGGCGGCTCGGGTGCGGCGATGATCCACGCGCTCGATTCCGCCTCCTACTTGGCGGTCCTGGGTGCCCTCGCCCGGTTGCCGGCGATTCGTCCGGAAGTTTCGACCGAGGGCCCGTTCCAGTCGGGGCTTGGTGCCTGGCTGGAAGGCTGGCGGTTCATGATGGCGGATCGGATGCTCTGGACCACGATGATCATCGATTTCGCATCCACCTTCCTCGGTGCGTCGACGATGCTGATGCCGGCCATCGCGGAACAAGTCCATCACGGTGGTGCCCGCGAGGTCGGTCTGCTCATGGCCGCCCAGCCGCTTGGCGCCTCGCTCGCGGCTGTCCTGCTCTCGACAATGCCCCCAATCCGGAGGGAAGGGCCTATCTTCCTCGGGATGATTGCCGTATATGGTGGGGCGTGGCTGTGCTTCGGACAGATGACTGCGTTGGTGCCGGCGCTGGCCTGTCTCGTCGTCGCGGGCGGAGCCGACAGCATCAGCACCGTCATCCGTGCCCACCTGCGTCAGGCCAGGACACCCGACGCCCTGCGGGGACGCGTCACCAGCATCGGCATGATGTTCTACATCGGCGGCCCCCAACTCGGTGAAGCAGAAGCAGGTGCCGTGGCGCGATGGCTAGGCCCTGCACAGGCCGTCAGCTTGGGCGGGGCTGCCATTCTCATGCTCGCGGCGTTGGCTGCCGCAACGACGCCCGAACTGAGGCGGTACGCCGCTCAGCGCGCGGACATCCGGACCGCTCCGGGAGCCTCGTCGGCAACGCCTGAAGGCCGGAAGGCATAACGGCGCGCGCCCCAGAGCCGGCTGCCCTCGCCCAGCCACTGATCGAAGTCTGCGGTACCGGGCTTGAGCTCGAGCAATTCGATCGGCGTCAGGTCCAGCGTGGACCAGGTCAACGGCTGCCCGTCACGGGACAGATTGTCATAGGAGCCGAAGGCAAGCACTACGGTGCCGTCTTCCTTGCGCTCGACAAAGTTGACGGTGTGGTTGACCACGCCATCGCCATCCCAGTCGTAGAAGAGGATATCGCCGGGCTCGAGATCATCCACGTCGACCCGGCCGGTCCGGCGATCGGCTCCCGCGATGCCGTCAAGGTCATGATCCGGTATGGGACGGGTGAACTGCTTCGCGAGATTGTCCGCATTCACGCGGGACAGGAAGAAGTTGGGTCCTTGCACGTTGGGCAGTCCGCCGGGATTGGCCTTGTCGTAGCGATGCCACGTGCCGGCCCGGTCCACCGGATTCGGAAGCTGCTCCTGCTTGGAAAAGTCGCTCAGCAGCTTGGCGGCGAGGTCCGCGCAGTCCACTTCGGTGCGCTCCTGCCGCAGGCGCGCGATGTGGCCGGGCACGAAAGCAGAGAAGCGTGCGGAGGTCTCGCGCGTCCAGCGGCCCTGGTCATCGAGAGGACGCGAACGCACGAAGCGGTCACCCGCCATGCCCGGCATCGATACCGGCGCCGCTGGGCGCCCTCCGGCCGGCACAGGAGAGGTGGTCCCGGGGACTGGGGCGGGCCGTCTCGCCGCAGGAGCAGGGGTGGCAACAGGCGCGGGTGCAGGGGTAGGGCGGGCAACTTCCGCTCCCGGCAGACGCAGGGCCATGCCGGGGCGGATGAAACCGCCCGTTCTCCCCAGCAGAGTCTGGTTTGCCGCCTCGATCTCGCGCCAGCGGCGACCATCACCGAGGTGACGCTGCGCAAGGCCCCAGAGAGTGTCCTTGTCGCGAACCACGACGGTCCCAGCCGAGGTAGGGCGAGTACCCGGGGCAGCCCCTCGCTGAATCGATTGCGGCACGCGGACACCTCCTGATGCGGAAGTTATCGGGCAGTGCCGACGCCGGATCGTTTAAGGCAACCTGAAGTCCAGCCCAAGAATCCTTCAATGAGCCAGCGCGTCGAGGAACTGCAACGTCTGGTCGAGCGCCGTGACCCGGTTCGAGAACTTCCCGAGACCGTGCCCCTCGTCCTCGAACTCGAGGAGGCGCACCTGCCTGTCGCGCAACCGAAGAGCCTCGGCCATCTGGCGCGCCTCGCCCACGGGCACCCGAGGATCCTGCACCCCCTGGATGAGGAAGAGCGGAGCTCGGATGCGATCCACGTGGGTCAGGGGGGACCAGTGGACCAGAAAATCCCTGTCGCGCTCAAGGCTGCCGTATTCGGCCTCGCGCAATGCTCTGCGCCAGGGGCCTGTCCGCTCGAGGAACGTCACGAGACTGCTCATGCCCACTGAGGAGACCCCTCCGGCCCACAGGTCCGGCTGGAAGGCGAGGCAAGCCATCGTCACGTAGCCGCCATAACTGCCACCCGTCACGACGACGCGCCGCGCGTCCACGTCAGGCTGACGACGCAACCACGTCGCCAGAGCGGCCATGTCGGCGAGCGCATCAGGTCGCTTCCTGCCGTCATCCAGATGGCTCCACGACCTGCCCATGCCCGTACTGCCACGGATATTGGGTGCGAGGACCCCCCAACCGCGGGCCAGATGCAGTTGGATGGCGGCGGAGAAGGAAGGACGCTCCTCACCCTCGGGCCCACCGTGCACGATGACCAGCCACGGGGCCCGCTGCCCGGGCTTCAGGCCTGGCGGGCGATAGCGCCATGCAGGTACCGCGCGCTTGTCGAAACTGGGCACCAGCACGCGCTCGGGCCGCACGAAGAGATCGGTACGCAGGCCGCCCAGCGCAGCATGCGTCACCCGCCGACTGACGCCTGTCGCCGGGTCGACCAGCCATGCATCAGGAGGTGAGACAGGAGTCGACAGGGTGATGGCCAACCGCTTGCCATCCGCCGACCAGACCGGGCCTCCGAGAACGCCCGCCGGCAGAGATTCGATGCGGCGCGGCTTCGGGGCGTCCGTCGCCGAGACCCACAGTTCGGACCACCCCTCCAGGTTCCTGATCCAGGCCGCCTGGGTTCCGTCCTCGGACAGCACAAGATCCGAGACCGTCTCCGGTCCGTCCGGGCCCAGGAATCGCAGGCCGGGACGTGCAGGATCGAGGGTGGCCAGGCCGGCGAACTCGCGTCCCTCGTCGGAGACCAGCCAGAGGTTGCCGTTGGCGGCCCGATGAACGCCGCGGTAGATCGCCGCTCCAGGTCGCTCCGTCAGGGGACGGACCATGCGCGAACGCAGATCCAGCAGATGGAAGTCCTCGTCCGTCGGCGTCCGCGCCTGATGATAGACCAGCAGCTCCCCATCCTTGAGCCAGGTCGCCGCCCGCAGGGTCCCGTCGCCTTCGAGGATACGTCGCGAGCGCCCACTCGCGGGCTCCAGCAGATGCAGATCGAAACGCCGCGCATCCCGCTCGTTGGTCGCGTAAGCCAGCAACCGACCGTCCCGGGTCACGGGACCGGGAACCTGGATGGAGCCGGAAGCCCACGCATAGGTCCGCAGCGCTCCGCCTTCCAAGGGCAACCAGGCCAGCCGGCGCCGTTCATTGCCACCCTCATCGACAGTTGTCAGGTAGCGCCCGGGCAGTCGAATCGCCTCGCTGACAGGTTCGGCTTCCTGCGTCAACGGCTGGGGCCAGCCGCCCTGGATGGGGACGGTCCAGAGTTGCGCCGTCCCGGTCACGGTCGAGGTGAACACCAGGGAACGCCCGTCGGGCGAGAAGGTCACGGCCCGATGGCCACGCACACCAAGGTAAGTGCGGACGAGGGGCGAGGTGCGGCTGGCCTCGGCGCCAGAAGCTGGCAGCCCGAGACCGAAGCACAAGAGGACCGGAATCACCGCAACAGGACGGAAGCGGAGCATCAGGGGCTGCCCCCGAGCGTCTCGGCACGCTCGAACACGTAGGCGATGCCACCGGCAGAACGACCGATCCAGGCAGACTCGAGGTCCTCGGGAAGCCAGGCGAAGCCATCGCCGGAGCCCGGAGTGGCCGGATCGTTGGCCACGATGGCCCCGTCTGCCCGGATGCCGCGAAGCAGGATGAGGTGTCCCTTGGTCGCGGGCAAGGCCGGCGGGCGCTTGAGCTGCCCCTCGGCGTAGCGGATGCTCGCGCCAATCAGGTGTCCTGCCGCCAGATGATCCCGCAAGGCCTCGATGCCGGACAGCCGGGTGACGTACCCGGACAGCCCCCGCTCGGCAGCCGCAGCAGTGGCTCTGGGCCAAACACCGAAGAGGTCATGACGGCTGTCGTAAACCCGGCTCGCAAAGGACTCGAGCGTTCCATCCGTACGCCCGACAGAGGCAAGGGCCATCCACGTCGTCGTTGGCGAACACAGCGAGCCCTTCATGCGGGGTACGTCGGTACCCTGATCCCGATAGGGGACCATCACGATGCCCCTCCATCCGGGGCGGGCGGGTGGTGCGAGGGGGTCGGCGGGCAATGGCCCGTCGCCCAGGGGTGCACCAGCCGTGGCAAGGACCAACCGATCGACGAACGGAGGCTCCGCCGCGCCACGCACCCGGCTCACGACACGCCACTGGAACCACGCCTGGGGAACACGGCAAACCACCGTGTCCACGTCGACAAGCACGCCAGCCGATGTCGTCGCCTCGTCCTCGGGGGCCGGGGCATCCTCGCCCCAGTGACCTGCCGTAAGCCACGGGCTCCACGAATCGGCAGCAACCCTACGGAATCGCAAGGCGAGGTGAACGGAGGTTCCTTCGGGAGCGCGCACCTGCCAGGAGGGCCAGGCCTCCCGGATGGCCACGCCGGAAGCCATGACCGGGGACTCCCACATCCCCTCCGACATCAAACCCGGATGACAGACCTGGTGCCGCACGACCTCCGGAGCCTCGACCCGTGGCGGTAGCTGCGGCCCCTGCAGCGACACCAGCCAGAGCCAGAAGGACGCGACGGCAGCCTGGACGTTCATCCCTCCATCCTAACGGAAGGCCGCGAGGAGGGAGTCCTCGAGAACGGAAAGGATGCCTCCGTCCGGCATGATCCAGGGACCGCCCGTCATGGCGCAGCCGGGGTCGGCCTGTTCGAGGATCCGTCCGCTGCGGGGCTCCACGCGCAGCAGGGGCCCCGATGCCCCCTGGGCCAACAAGGACGGCGGGGCCGGTCGCAGCGTGAGGCTCGTGCCCCCGACGTGCAGGGCCCACTGTCGTTCGCCCGTCCTTAGATCCAGAGCGGCCCACTTCCACGGAGAAGCAGACAGCACGAGCTGGCCGTCGAGGACGCACGGAGCCTCGAGATCAATTCCGCCCGGCTGCGCATGCTGGTGCCACAGGGCGGTCCCCGTCCTTGCATCGTGCAACCAGGCCTTGCCCCCGCGATCGACGATGGCCATGACCCCTTCGCCGATGCAAACAAGCGCTTGCCGGGAGGCTCCTTCGGGACCCGAGGGCAGATCCTCCTCCCACAGGGCCGTGCCGGTCAGGACGTCCCGGACCCCCATCCTGCCCTTGAAGGCCCACGCCAGAAGGTTGTCGGCCACCGCCCAGCGCACCCGACCGTCGAGCCGATCAAGCGCTTCCACGTCCAGATGGGCTCGAGCCTTGCCGAAGGAGGCCTGCCAGACAGGTCTTCCCGTGACATCCCAGGCGAGATGCATGCGTTCAACGGGATCCGCGACGACCAGCAGGCCACCGGCAACCGCCAATTGGTCCCGCGCCCGCAGGCCCCGCACGTCGATCATCCACTCGGGTTCAGCCGTCTGGAGACCGACGGCGACCAACGTGTCCTGAGCCGCCATGCACCACCTGCCCCCGAAGAACACCCCGCCTGCAGGCGCAAGGCCCGGTGCCGGAGCCGGACGACTCCAGACTTCGGCCCCATCGCCCCAGCGCCGCAACGTCAGGACGCCTTCACGATCCCACGTCCCCAAGTGCGTGTCGCCAAGCGGGACAACGGCATCGACGGGAACGGAGAGTGGCTGCCGCCAGAGGGTCTCGAGGCCACGAGCAAGGCGCCACGCGGCAGAAGGCTCGCCTCCGGATGGCTGGACGGGAACAGGGGCCGATTCTTCGGCCGCAGGCCGAGGTACGGACAGCAGGACCGCCCGGCCCTGCAGGAAACCCGCCCCAGCCGCCCCACCGGGCAGCGGCGCGCGCTCCATCTCCAGCAGCAGGCTCTCCAAGGCGTCGTCACAAGGACCATCCAGAGCCCCGCGCAGGATGGCGGCCACGGCAGCGAGATCCGCACGGGCCCGCTGCCCGGCATCCTCTTCCTCGGGCCCCTTGCCCAGTGGATGCCACGACCAGCGCTGCCAACCGCCCCTCGCGAGCAGAATGGCCTCACCATCCGGATCGAGACGAAGGTCCTCGATGACGGGTGCATCGGCATCCAGACCAGCGGCGTGAAGTGCCTCGAGCGCCTCGATGAGACCTGAAGCCACACGCAGCAGCGCACCGGCGGGCATCGCCCAGCCGACCTCGAGTGCATGCCAGGGTACCCGCGCTTCCACGGCCCACCAGGACTCGGCCTCGGCGTAAAGGTCGTACCAGGCCGGCAGCGACGGGACATCCGTTCCGGCGCGGGCCTCGAGCAGGCGCCACCGTCGATCCGCCGACACACCCTCGAACGGACGGGCCCATTGCCGGATCAGGACACGCCGCCCGTGCACGCGAACATCCTCGGCTTCATGGACGGCACTGCCCCAGACATCGTCATGAAGCCGGGCCGTGACCTGCCAGCGCCCCTGCAGGACACTGCCCACGCTCGGCAAGACGAGTCGGACCGCCCCGCAGTCCGGACAGCAGCGGGCCCGAGCGGGCGGCAAGTTTCCGCAGCCGCTGCACGCCAGCACCTCATCACGCACCATGTCGCGATCCTAGCAGGTCGACCGGCGCAATTCTTGACCCCATGCGGCCAGAGGCATAGGATCCCATCCAAGTCCACCGCACAAAGGAGCTCCCGATGGCCGACCTGCGGACCCTGGTCTATCTGGATGTGCTTCAGCCCCAGTTGGCGGGCTTCCTGGCGACCGTGTCGCAAGGCTACCTGCCTCAAGAGGGACAGGCTTCCTTGTTCGTCGAGATCTCACCGGGCATCGAGATCAACATCCTGGCTGACGCGGCGCTCAAGGCTGCGCGTGTTGAACCGGGCATGCAGATCGTCGAGAGGGAGTACGGCTGCCTCGAACTGCACAGCTTCGATCAGGGCATGGTCCGCGAAGCGGGCAGAGCCATCCTCGACCACCTCGGGATGCAGGAGAGCGACCGACTTGCCCCCTCCGTCGTCTCGGCCCAGACCCTGACGGGCATCGCGCCCCACCATGCAATGCTGGTGAACAGGATGCGGCACGGGGACCTGATCCTCGAGGGTCAGACCTACTTCGTCATGGAGACACATCCGGCAGGCTATGCACTGCTTGCGGCCAACGAGGCCGAGAAGGCGGCGCGCATCCACCTGCTTGAGGTCAGGGCCTTCGGTGCATTCGGGCGCCTCTACCTCTCCGGCACCGAAGCCGACATCGAGGTTGCGGCCGAAGCCGTCCGGCATGCCCTGGCGGGTGTGAGCGGCAGGACTCCAGCCAAGGCCGGCAAGGCCTGACGTTCTCGGGGCGAGTGGCGAAACGGCAGACGCAGCCGACTTAAAATCGGCCGGGACGCAGTCCCTTGCGGGTTCGAATCCCGCCTCGCCCACCTTCAACCCAGCCGCACGACCAAGCCGAGCACCAAATGTTGGCTACGAGGAGGGCCGGCAGAGGTTGACGAGAGGCTCAGGCCTCGGCGGCGGGCGCCTTTTCGGCGGGAACCTCAGCGACGGGTTCGGTCGCCGGTGCAGCAGGGGCTTCAACCGGGGGGACGGTCACCACGACCGGAGCAGGTTCGGCAACAACGGGCGCCGGACGTGCGGGAGCACCGTGGCCACGGCTACCCCGGGCATGCTGATGGTCGCGACCTCCGCGCTGGCCACGACGCTCGCCACCGCCCAGAACGGGGAACTCGGCGCGATGTTGGGTCAGATACTGCGCACCGGCTTCGGCCAACAGGATACCGTCATCGCCATGATCGGCAAGCAGGCCCTGTTCGACCAACCACTTCTCGGCCAGTTCGGCCTCTTCCTCGAAGGTACGGACCAGCAGGCGCTGGGCCGTGCGCGCCCCGACCACCCCGTTGGCCAGCTCCATCGAGCGCAGGAAGTAGACCAGCCGCTTGCGAGAGGCCAGCTCGTCGAAGCCCAAGGCAAGGAAAGCCTCCTGCACCTTGCGGCACGCTGCGAGGACATCCTTGCGGACCAGGGCAGGCGCGGACGCACCAGCCAACTGATCGGCCGCCTTGCGCAGGGCCGCCGCAAGCGCTTCGCGCTGGGTCGCATCCATGGGGACACCTCCGGGGTTGCTGCCGGGAGAGACCTTGGGCGATCCGTCACGGCTCACGAAGCCAAATTGTAGCATTCTGGTCGACAGGGCGGCGAATCGACGGTCGCCATCTTGGAGGCGCGAGACCTTGGAACCGAATCAGGACAAGGCCATGGAACAGTTGGTCATGCACGTCATGCGCACGGGGAGCAAGACCTGTCCCAACTGCAGCAAGGAAACGCTGGTCTCGGACTTCGACGAGCACTACTGGAAGCTGCATTGCACGTCCTGCGGCTTCCGGCACGAGGACTACATGTCCGGGGCCTGATGCGCTCCCGGGCCGAGAAGCCTCAGGCGCCGGTCCGCAAACGACTCTCGACCAGCTTGACCCACTTCGGGAAGCGGCCGTGCAATTGGTCGTAGGCCCACAGGACATCCTTCTCGAGGGCCTGGCGACGGTCGGCCTTGAGTTTCATCAGGGCCTGCAGGGCCGAGGCCTGTTTCTGGGCATCCTGAGTCCGGATGGCCTCGACGAAGGGGGCCAAATCGGCGTGCCGCTGCTCGAGGTTGCCGGCCAGCCTCTGGAACTCGCCAATCAGGCGCTGGGCCTCAGTGGGGGGCATCTGGCGAAAAGCTCCCTGCAGCAGGTCCTGGCTGGCCGCGGAAGGCTGGAGCCACGAGAAGCGGGCGTACAGCTCCGGATAAGCCGACCGGAACTGCTTGCCGATCTGCTTCTGGTAACTGGCGGCAATCCTGGGGCCAATCCAGGTGCTGATGCGCAACCGGGTGGCCGGCACCACCAGCACGACCACCGCCAGCGCGAGGAAGCCGGACAGCCCCCATCCCAGCCAAGTCCACGCATCACCCACCGTACACGACCTCCCCAGCGATCACCGCACCCCATGATGCCCCATCCGGGACCGGAGTGCAGGAGCATTGCGGGAAGGCACGGATACCGAAATGCGGAAGGGCGAGGCCCCTTGCGGAACCTCGCCCTTGCCTGACGGATCTCAGAAACCGGCGAACTGGGACTTGGACGGCGCGAACTTCTGGATGCGGTTGTTGTTGGTGTCGGCGACGTAGACGAAACCGTCGCGATCCACAGCGATGCCGGAAGGCTGGTTGAACTGGCCCGAGCCTGACCCCATCCCGCCGAACTCGGACAGGAAAGCTCCGTCGCGATTGAAGCGCTGGATGCGGTTGTTGCCGGTATCGACCACGTAGAGGTCACCGTTCCGGGGATCGACGGCAAGGTCGGTGGGGTGCTCAAAGTAACCGGCGCCGCGACCACCGCGGAAGCCGAACTGCATCAGCACCTGACCCTGGAGGTTGACCTTGCGGATGACGCCGCCGGCCGCGGCGGTGTCGTCGATGAAGTAGAGGTCGTTGTTCGCGTCCGAAGTCAGACCCTTGACGCCACCGCCGGCACTGATGGGCGCCAGGGTGCGACCAGCGGCATCCCGGGCGGGCTGACGGGTGGCATCAAGCAGCTGGATCTTGCCCTCGCCACCGACGGCAACGGCCACCATGCCGTTCCGCAGGACCTCGACATCGGTCGGCTTCGACAGATTCTCGAAGGCACCCTTGGGGTTAGAGGCACCCACGGAAGTGAAGCTGCGGACAACGTCGCGACCGGCATCGGCAGCGAACAGGTTGCCCCCACGATCCACGGCGAGGCCCGTGGGATTCATCAGTTCGTTGGTCCACAGGGCGCGACCGAAGGTGTTCTCGATGCCGCCGCCCAGGTTGAGCTTCTTGATGGCCCACACTTGAACCGGGGTCGAGATGTTGCCGAACAGCAGGTAGTTGTCGAGCGACAGGACGTACAGGTTCTGCGCGCCGCGGCTGTCCTCGGCATAGGCCGGATCGATGGCCAGCGAGCGAGGGCGGTTGAGGTTACCCATGGCCACGATGAATGCATTGGGCAGGGCATCGATCTGGGCCGTCAGGCGGATGTCGGGAGCCGTGACGGTGCCGCCGGGCAGGACATCCACCAAGATGTCGCCGACACCCTGCAGGAAGGTGTAGCCGGGCTTGTCGACGACGAGACGAACGCGCTGGGCAGGCACGCCGGCAATGGTAAAGCGGCCGCTGCCATCGGTGCGGATGGGCTGGCCGGTCTGGAGACCCTGCGTCTCGACCCGGACGTCCGAGATGCCGAGACCCGTGCGGGCATCGACGACGCGCCCGGATACCGTGCCGGTCGCCACGTTCTGGATCGGCATCGAGGAGCCGCCCGAGAAGCGATCGTCGGGCAGCGCCACCGTCGCGGTGCGCCCCCCGCACCCTGCGAGCAGGACGGAACCCAGTGCAAGGAGTGCAACCTTGCGAAGGACCGACTGACCGACCATTTCGAGACCCCCCTCGACCCGTCGATTAAAGACGAGTTAATCCTGTTCTGTCTATCGGGGATTCCCGGCGGCGTCTTGCCTATGCAGGATTGCGCGACGTTGAAGCTTCTCCAAAGGTTCGTTTAAGCCGGGCAACAAACCCCGGAGACGGGTCTATCGGCTGGTTCCGACGGCAGGAGCGGGGGCACCCAGAACCGGCGTCAACCAATGGTGGTAGCGGGGCAGGGTGCCACGAACGGCTTGGTAGTATATGTCCCGGATACGCGCCGTCAGGGGCCCCATCTGCCCACCACCGATGGCACGATGGTCGACGTGGCTGACCCAGGCCAATTGGGCCCCGGTCCCGCAGATGAAGATCTCGTCGGCCACGTAGACCTCGGTGCGATCGATTGCCCGGGACACGGTCTTGATGCCGAACTCGCGATCCGCAATCTCCATGATGCTGCTGCGCGTGATGCCCTCGAGGATGTTGTCCGCAACGCCCGGCGTGATCAGGACTCCGTCGCGGACCATGAAGAAGTTCTCGGCGGAGCCCTCGCAGACGTGGCCGTCGGGATTCAGGAAGAGCCCTTCGTCGAAACCGTTCATGACGGCCTCGGTCTTGCAGAGGGCGCTGTTGATGTAGGCGCCGATGATCTTGGCCCTCGCCGGAACGGCGGTATCGTCGATGCGCCGCCAGGATGAGGTGCCCAGATGAAGGCCTCGGGCCGTATCCACGTAGTTGCCCATCGGTGCCGCGTAGATGTGGAACTCGTCGTTCAGGCCATGCAGGCGAACGCCGATGATTTCGTCGCCCTTGTAGAGGGTGGGCCGCAGGTAGATGTCCTGCCGGAAGCCGGTGGCCCGTGCCAACTCGACGGAACGCGTGACCATGGTCTCGACCGTGTCGGGCAATTCCATGAAGAGAATCTTCGCGTTGCGTGCCATGCGCCGGAAGTGCTCGTGGGCGTGCAGCAGGTACATCTCGCCCTGCTCTTCGTTCCAGTAGGCCCGAATGCCCTCGAAGCAACCCGTGCCGTAGTTGAAGCCATGGGCCATGATCGAGATACGGGCATCTTCCACGGGCACGATCCCGCCCTTGAAGTACGCCATCGCTCTACCCATGGAAACCTGTCCTCATCACTGACCGGAAACGTCCGCGCACCATGGGCATCTTCGCCCGGGGGCGCCGGCGCGCACAGCTGTCCCCATTATAGCCCGAACCGGACTCAGGACGGGAAAGCCAGCGTTTCCTGCCCACCGGAATCCGGCCCCAGGCCCATGTGCTGCCACGCCAGGGGCGTCGCTTGACGCCCGCGTGGCGTGCGCTGGAGAAAGCCCGCCTGGATCAGATAGGGTTCGACGACATCCTCGAGTGTCGCGGCTTCTAGACCGACCGCGGCGGCCAGAGCCTCCATGCCGACGGGCCCGCCTCGATGCGCCACCAGCAGGACTCGGAGGACCTCCCGATCGAGATCATCCAGCCCCCGTGAATCGATCTCGAGATGGGCCAAGGCACCTGCAGCCCGCTCTGCGTCGATCGGCCCGGGATCCCGCACCTGGACGTGGTCGCGGACTCGACGCAACAGGCGCAGACCGACGCGCGGCGTGCCACGGGAACGTCCCCCGATGGCCACGGCGCCGTCCGGCCTGAGATCCAGCCCAAGCAGGCCCGCCTCCCTCATCAGGATCGCGGCCATGTCCTCGGGCGCATAGAACCGCAGGCGAGCTACCAGACCGAAGCGGTGGCGCAGCGGACTGGAGAGGGCACCGGCACGGGTCGTGGCACCGACCAGCGTGAAACGCGGCAGCGGCACCCGACGAATCTGCGCCGTCGTCCCCTTGCCGAGCACGAGATCGAGCACGAAGTCCTCCATGGCCGGGTAGAGCAACTCCTCGGCCACGGGCGTGAGTCGATGAATCTCATCGATGAAGAGCACGTCCCCGGGATCCAGACGCGCCAGGAAGCCGGCCAGATCACGCGGCCGCTCGAGTCCGGGGGCCGAGGTCACGTGGCAACGGGAGCCCATCTCGTGCGCCGCAATTTGGGCAAGGGTCGTCTTGCCGAGGCCCGGAGGACCATGCAGAAGCAGGTGCTCGAGCGCTTCGCCCCGCTGCCGCGCTGCCGCAAGCGCCACCTCGAGTTGGGCCTTGACCTCGGGTTGGCCGACGAGATCCGCAAGCGTCGTCGGTCGGGTGCTGGTCGGATGGGCATCCTCGGAGAGCGCCTCGGCAGAAAGCAGACGCGCCTGATTGGCAGGCACGATCGGCACCGCCTGGCGTGGCGGAGGCTCTGGCGCACCTCCGCCCCCGACCGCACGCACGACCGTCACGCCGGAACCGGCAATCGGGGATGCTGCAGGGCCATGGCGTCATGCTAGCATGCGCCCCATGCACCTCGAGACCTTTGCGGTAGGCGCGTTCCAGTGCAACTGCACGATCCTGGGTGACCAGGCCTCGGGCAAGGCCATCGTGATCGACCCGGGAGATGAGGCCGACGCCATCATGGCGCGCCTAGACAAGGCCGGACTCGAACCGGTCGTCCTCTTTCACACCCATGCCCATCTCGATCATTACATGGCGACCCGTCGCCTCAAGGAGCGCTATCCGCAGGCCCGCGTGCTGCTCCACGAGGCCGACATGCCGCTCTGGGAAGCCACGCAGACACAGGCCCGCATGTTCGGGTTCAGAGCCCAGGACCCCGAGGCGCCTGATGCGCATCCTGATCATCTGGCGCTCCTCGTGGCCGGTTCGATCAGCGCGACGGTGCTGCACACGCCGGGTCATACTCCCGGCTCCTGCTGCCTGCACGTTCCCGAGGCCGAACTGGTCTGTGCCGGCGACACCCTGTTCCGGCGCAGCGTAGGCAGAACGGACCTCTGGGGCGGTTCGGCCCCGACGCTTGCCCGTTCCATCCGGGAGCAACTCTATGACCTTCCCGGTGAAACCCGTGTGATTTCCGGACACGGACCGGGCACGACCATCGGTGAGGAACGGGAACAGAACCCGTTCGTGGTGCGCTAGGGCCGCAGGCCCTGTACCAGACGCATCGCCTGGCGAAACCCCTCATCGAAGCCCGGATCGCGCTCGATGGCGGCCACGGCTGCCCGGGCCTCCTGAACCTGGACATCAAGTCCGACAAGGGCATCCTCGATGGCCTTGCGCCACGCTTCGGCAGGAGCGGGCAGCGACTCGGGCAGCACCACGGGCAGACCCGACACCCTCGACTTCAGCTCCACGACCAGGCGCTGGGCCAGCTTTGGCCCCACCTTGGGGGCCCGGGCCAATGTGCGCGGATCATCATCAAGGACGGCCCGGGCGATTTCGGCCGACGTCAGCATGCCGAGCAGACCCATCGCCACCTTGTTGCCTACGCCCGCCACACCGGACAAGAGCCGGAACATCGCCCGATCCTCGAGTGAGCCGAAGCCCAGCAGCGCCATCTCGTCCTCACGGTGGACCAGATGGGTGAGCACCCTGATCTCCTGCCCGGGCCCCGGAAGGGAAGCCAGATGACGTGCCCCGCACTGCACGCGGAAGCCCACGCCCGAGACGGCCAGCACGAGGCTGTCCTCGTCCAGGGCGACGATATGCCCCTGCAGGAAGTCGATCATCGGCCTCGAGCCCCCTCCGCTCGCCCCGGGACCATGTTGCGCAGGCCGCGATGCTGCTGGTGACACAGGGCCACCGCAAGCGCATCGGCCGCATCATCCGGTCGCGGGACCCGATCGAGGCAAAGCAAGTGCCGCACGGCCTCCTGGACCTCGCGCTTGGGCGCCCGCCCCGAACCCGTCACGGCCTGTTTCACGGCCATCGGCACATAGGCGTGCACCGCAAGGCCGCGTGCGGCGAGCGTGGCCAGAATGCATCCGCGCGCCATGGCCACCTGCATGCCCGTGGTGATGTTGTTGACGAAGAACAGATCCTCAACGGCCACCTCATCAGGCTGATACTCGGCCAGCAGGCCATCGAGGTCGCGCTGAATCTCGAGCAGGCGCTCGGCGATCGGGAGGTCGCGGGCCGTCACGACGGCTCCGGCTGCCACGCACGTCGGCTGTCGCGGCCGCGAGGCGTCAATCACGCCATAGCCGACCGTGGCCAGGCCGGGGTCGATGCCCATGATCCGCATGCTGCGTCCAGTGTACGGGGCATGCGCCATTCTTGACAGGCCCCATGGGCGGTGTTAACGTGCCCATGGTCTTACGGTGCGGTTCCTGACCGGAACATCCGGCGCGAAGACCCCCAAACCCATCCACCCACCCGAACACACGGTCCGCTGGACGTCGGCACCACAAAGCCGCGGTCGCGACCGTCGAGGGTCCAGACCCATTCTTCAAGGCGCCTTGCAACAACGGTCGGCCCGACCTTGGCCTCAGAGGCCCGGATCGGCATCCCGTTGTCACCGCGAGGTGTCCGCTGGGTCGCGCGCAGCCTAAGGAGGCCGTGTGAGCAAGCAGATTGTCATCAGCGAGAACAACAATCTCGCCGTCGTCTTCGAGGGCAACAAGGCCGCAGAGTTCATCATGCGGCAGGGCGACCAGTTCGTCGGCGACATCATCCTGGGTCGCGTCGAGTCCATCGTCCCGGCCATCGAGGCGATGTTCATAGACATCGGGCACGACAAGAACGGCTTCATCCATACCGCGGACATGCCCGCCGAGCACAACCGCCGGCACGGCAAGCAGAAGCCCATCGAGGCGGGCCAACGCGTCCTGGTCCAGATCGCCAAAGCCCCGACGGGCACCAAAGGTGCGCGCCTGTCGGGCCGAATCTCCGTGCCGGGCCGATTCCTTGTCTTCGTGCCCCACGACAACAGGGTCTGCATCTCGCGCCGCATCACCGAAGGCAAGGAACGGGATCGCCTCAAGCGTATCGCGACCAGCCTGAAGGATCCCGGCCACGGTCTCATCGTCAGAACGGAAGCGATCGGAGCCTCGGAAGAGGAACTGCGCAAGGATGTCGACGAACTGATCGAACGCTGGGCAGCCATCCTTCATGAGGCCCAGACCCGGCCCTCGCCGGCACTGCTCCACCGGGATCAGGATCTCATCACCCGCGTCATCCGCGATTGGGTCTCGGCAGACATCGACAAGCTGGTCATCGATACCGAGGAAGGCTTTGCCAAGGCCCGGACCATCCTGCAGGACTGGATGCCCGACATGGTCGGCAGGCTCGAACTGCACCGCGGCAAGGACATCATGGCCGCCTACCGCATCGGCCACGAGCTCGAACAGGCCATCCAGAAAACCGTTCGACTCCCGTCGGGCGGCTCCATCGTCATCGAACTCACCGAGGCCCTGACCGTCATCGACGTCAACTCGGGGCGCCTGACAAGCAGCAAGAGCCTGCAGGACACCGTGCTCCGGACCAACCTCGAGGCTGCTCAGGAGATTGCCCGTCAGATTCGTCTGCGCGACATCGGTGGCATCATCATCATCGACTTCATCAGCATGGACTATGCGCAGGACCGCCAGAAGGTCCAACGGGCCCTCGAGGATGCCCTGCGTCCGGACAAGAGCCGTCCGCAGATCTCCGAGTCTTTCTCGGAACACGGCCTCATCGAGGTCGCCCGTCGTCGACAGGGCCAGAGCCTGGTCGAGCAACTCACGAGCTCCTGCAACTCCTGCAAGGGTGCAGGCCGGCAACGCAATGACGTGTTCCGGGTCGGCGGCGTCATGCCGTCGGTGGCTGCGGAAATCGCCGCCGAAGACGAAGAAGGCCTCCAGGCCGAGGACCTGCTGGGTGCAGCACTTGGCGATACCGGTTCCTTCGAGGTTGTGGACGGGGCGTCCGCGGGTGGGTCCACGTCCGTGGAGCGTGCGCCCCGAATGGATGAAGGCGAGGAGCGCGAAGGCGGGCGCCGCCGTCGGCGCCGTCGCCGCGGCGGCCGTGGACGCGGACGCGACGAGCGCTCCCAGGATGACGACGGCGAGGACGGTGATGGCACCGAAGGTGACGAGGACGCACAGTCGCCCATCGTCGAGGTCATGACCTTCGAGGACGACGACGCGGGAACCGGAACCGAGGACGATGACGAAGAGTCCGACGACCGCGGTGGCTCTGCGTTCGGAGGAGATTCCGGCGAGCGTCGCGGGCGCCGTCGTCGGCGTCGTGGACGTGGTCGGGGAGACCGCGGCCATGACCGGGATGGAGAGCGTCAGGAAGGTCAGACAACCGAAGGTCGCGACCGCCCCGAAGACGCACCTGCCTTTGTCCGGCCGGGCGTTCGCCCGGGCTCGGGCTTTGCCCGGCCCGTCGCCGAGGCTGCGCCTGCCGTCGTGGCAACTCCTTCACCCCAGCCTCCTGCACCCACGCCGACTCCCGTCGCGGCCCAGGCAACGGATGACAAGGGAGCGCCCAAGCTTCCCAAGGGCCTGACGCCTCCGCGGCCCGTCGTCGGCCCCGTGACGCGCACGGAACCCTACAGGCCTCGCGCCTTGGGCAGTCGTCCCCAGATGGTGATGCGCGAGGTTGCCCCCGGCATCATGCAGATGGTGCCGGTCGGACAGGAACCGGAAGCCGTCACGCCGGCTCCTGAGACGGTGCCTGAGGAAAATCCGGCCATCGTGGCCGAGGTCGCACCGGCGCAGGACGTTGGTGCCGCGGACAACCCGGAGGTCGTCGAGACCGAAGCGGGCGAACCCGCGCCTTCCGAGAAGCCCAAGCCGCGTCGCGGCACGCGCCGTCTGGCAGCCGCGGACGCACCCGAAGCCGTTGCCGAGGCTGGTGCCCCCGAGGCGGCCGAACCGGCCAGCAAGCTGGGTTCGCTGGTTGCCAAGGCCAAAGCCGTGATTCCGGGTCGCGGTCGCCGTCCGACCGAGGGTTGATCCCGGATATCGAGAGCCTGGTGCCTGCATCCGCTGCCGGTACCAGGCTCGACGTTCATCTTGCTGGCCTCCTGCCCGATTGGTCGCGCGCCCGCATCCAGACCCTGATCACGGAAGGGCGCGTGCAGGTCGATGGCCTGCCCGCCAAGGCAGGCCTGCGGCTCAAGGGCGGGGAGCATCTGGCTGCCAGCCTGCCCGAGGTCCGCCCCTACTCGGTACAACCCGCAGACCTCTCGTTGGACATCCTGCATCAGGATGACGCGCTGGCCGTGGTGGCCAAGCCGAGAGGCATGGCCACGCATCCGGCGCCCGGTTCCTGGGAGGGCACCCTTGTCCATGGCCTGCTTCATGCCCTCGATGGCCTTTCCGGCATCGGCGGCACGCTGAGACCCGGGATCGTGCACCGTCTGGACAAGGACACCACAGGCCTCTTGGTCGTAGCCAAGCATGATGTCGCCCACGCCGCGCTCGGCAAGGCGATGCAGGAGCGCCGAATCAAGCGCACCTACCTGGCACTGGTGCACGGCAGACCCTATCCCGAGAGCGGCACCATCGACAGGCCGATTGGGCGCCATCCGACGGATCGCAAGCGCTTCGCCGTCGTCGCTGGCGGCAAGGCTGCCATCACCCACTACGTGACACTGGAAAGCTGGCGGGACGCCAGCCTGCTGGAGTTGAACCTCGACACGGGAAGGACGCACCAGATTCGCGTCCACCTCGCCAGCCTCGGATACCCGGTCGTGGGCGACCCGATCTATGGTCCTGCCGGGCGTTCGAGCCCCATGCGCCTCGAAGGCCAACTGCTGCACGCCGCACGTCTGGCCTTCGCCCATCCCTCGGACGGCCGGCCCATGCAATTCGAAGCCCCCCTTCCGGAGGACTTCGAACGTGCACTAAGGTTGATACGCCAGCGCGGATTCTGGCGCGGCTGAGCTACTGGGCGCCGGAAAGACGGGCGAAGGCTTTGGCGCTGATGTCCGCAACCACTTCCGAAGCCGCCTGTTTGAGCAAGGGATCCTGGACATCCGACAGCGCCTCGTCGAGCTCCTGAAGATGCTCGACCATCTCACGACGCTTGTCCGCCGACACCGGACCTGCAGGGCTGGCCAGCCAGTCCTCGACCGGACGCAGGTGCTCTTTGAACGCCTTGCCCGGCCGCCCGAAGAGATAGGCATTATCCGGCTCGGAGACGGAAGACTTGTCGGAGTGGGCCACCATGGCTCGGTGAATCACCTTGCGCAGGGTCTCGGCCTCCTTGCGGATCTCCTTGGCGGAATCCGGCGGCAGGTCCTTGACCCGGGCATCGAGATCACCATAAGCCTCGGTCAGGCTGCGGAGGGCGCGGCCCAGCGCCTTCTCGTCCTTCGCCTTGCCCAGAGCCTCATCCAGCGTCTTGCGATCCGCAGCCAGCTTTGCCGTGGCCTCCGATACAGCCTTCTCCTCGACGGCAATGCGGCCCTTGAGCTCATCGACCCGGGCATTCAGACGCTCGAGGACATCGGCAGACGCAGCCTGTGCCGAGGGATCCAACTCAGGCATCCGCTTCGCGGCTTCTTCCAGCCGTGTTGCCGCCTCACCCGTCTTGGCGCGACGCTCCACAAGCCCGGTCGCCTTGGCCTCAGCCACTGACAGCAATCCCCGGGCCGCACGCGTGGCGTCGGCAAATGCTTTGCCCGCCTCGCCCCTGGCCTTGTCGGCAGAGTCGCGACGCGCCATCTCGGCCTTCGCGGCTTCCGCGGCATCACGCGCCTGCAAGGTGCCGGCGAGCAACTTGATCAACGCGCCGGCGCGGTTCGGATCCCGTGCCTCAGGCGAGATGTGGACCTTCTCGCCAGTCGAGGGCTTGGGGGCTTTCTCGACAGGAACCGCGCCCTTGGGCGGCTTGGAAGACTTCGGCTTGGGCTGCGGCCCCTCGGGGCGCTCGATCTTGGGCATGGAAAACTCCTCGGGGGGAAAGGAGAGCAAAGCTCGGACCTGAATATGTCCTCTGCATGTATCGTGCCCCAAATCAGGCAAGAGGTTGCGCGGAAATGCTCCTTCGCGAGGGATTCTTGACGGCAAATGAACAGATTTAACCCGTCCCTAACCACAACAGCAAATCAGTCTGCGGTCCGGATGCAGCCATCCGTCCGCAAGCGGCGCCTCACCCAGTTCCAAGGGCACCCAAGCGTCTCCTTCGAGACGGCACGGCCACCACGGCCCCGGAGGTAGCAACGGCTCGTCATCGGCAGGCAGTGCTTGCCGGGACCCATCATCCCTGCCGGCCAGTCGCCGGAGCATCGGCATGGCCAGCAGGTGCAAGGCAGCGGCCAAGCCCCACGGATCCAGAGGGGCCACGAGGATGCGACGTTCCCCGGAGCGAACGACCCAGGCAGGCCCTGCCTCCCCTGGCAAGTCGAGGACGAGGGCTCCCGAACCGAGTGTGGGTAGAAGGCGGCGAGCCACATCCTCCGGCCGACGCGCAGGCAGCAGAAGCAGGTCGGCCAGTTCGGCGGCCGATTCGACGCGATCGGGCAAGGACTCGGCATCCGGTCGGGCCCAGCCAAGGCGCAGCGGCTGATGACCGAATGCCGAAAGCATCGCATGCAGCCACGGGCCCCGATCCTCGGGGGGAGGACCACCCGGATCGCAAGCCGCGGGGTCGACGGACCGATCGGTGACAAGGAGCGTCGCCACACGCGGTACAGGGAGAACCAGCAGGTTGCCCCATCCGGCACGCGCCAGTTGTGCAAGTCGCTCCGGGGTGAGGCTTGCACCTGCCTCCAGAACAGGGTCTCCGGCAGCCAACTCTTCCCCTGCCTGGCGGACGAACGCACCGGCCGACGGAACGACCTGCGCCATCCACGCATCCCCTTCCGGGCGGACATAGTCCATGGGGAGCACGACATCTGCGCCATCGGGAAGGCTATCCCCCTGCTCCACGAGACAGACGTGGCCGCGGGGCAGGCGCCGGGAGGCACGCGGTGCCTCGAGAAGCCGCACCGGAGGGTCTTCCAGATCCTCCGACCGCGCGGCCAGCCCCATGCACGCGGCCTCATCGCGGGACGGCACGGGCAGCCGGGCAGCGACTGGCACGGCCAGAACGCAACCGGCAGCATCGTCGATCGATACGGGACGGGGTGCGGGAAGAACGAGGCCGGCGGCCCAGGCCGCGAAAGCCTCATCCCGAGCCAGGCCGGACAGTGGCCGTTCGCTTGGCGTCATCCCCGGGTCGCGAGCAGGCTCGGGACGATGTCGCCGAAGCAGATCCCGAGGTCGCGTGCATTGCGTACCAGCGCACTCTCAGGGTCGACCGTCTTGATCGAACTGGTTGCTTCGGAGAGCGGCACCGGCACGATCTCCTGGCCACGCAGCGCCACCATGTGGTCGAACTGGCCCCGCGCGATCAGGTGCGCGGCCTCGACGCCATAACGCGTCGCCAGAACACGATCGAGGGAAGAGGGAGAACCACCACGCTGCACGTGGCCCAGCACCGTTACCCGGGTCTCCACCCCGGTTTCCCGTTCGATGTAGGCCCCCACGCGTTGGCCGATGCCCCCGAGCCTGCGGATGCCGGCGGCCTCGTTCTCCTCAAGCAGCACCACGTCCTCACCAGCCACCTTGGCCCCCTCGGCCACCACGACAATGCTGTAGTCCTTGCCACCCGCGCCTCGCTCACGGACGAATGAAGCCACCTTGGCGAGATCGAAGGGAATCTCCGGCAGGAGGACGGCATTGGCCGAACCCGCGATACCGCAATGCAGGGCAATCCAGCCCGAGTCACGACCCATGACCTCGACAACCATGCAGCGGTGATGCGCTTCGGCCGTCGTCACAAGGCGATCGATTGCCTCCGTCGCGGTCTGGATGGCCGTGTCGAAGCCGAAGGTCTGGTCGGTGCACGGCAAATCGTTGTCGATCGTCTTCGGCACGCCCACGACCTTCAGACCCTTCTTGGCAAAGGCGTGGGCGATCCGCAAGCCGCCATCCCCGCCGATGCAGACCAGTGCGTCAACGCCGGCCTCGCGAAGATTCGCCACAGCCTCATCACTGCGATCCACCAAGGTCATGCCATCGGGTCCCTTGACCGGATATCGGAAAGGATTGCCCCGGTTCGTCGTCCCCAGGATGGTGCCCCCGCGCGCGGCGATACCACGAATCGCATTCAGGTCCAGCGGCACGAAGTCCCGAGAGAGCATGCCCTCGCCCCCGTCGCGGCAGCCGAGCACCTCCCAGCCATAAGTGGCGATGGCGGTCTTGACCACCCCGCGGATGACGGCGTTGAGGCCCGGGGCGTCGCCCCCGCCCGTAAGGACGGCAATGCGTTTGGTCACGTCTGCTAGACTCCTCCTCGCGACAGTTTACCGCACGAGGAGTCCTGCCCATGGCCAGCCAACCGGAAAAGACCGCAATGGGGCTCTCGCTGGACTGGACCGGCATGCGCCCGGAAGTTGCGGGAGAGGCCTGCGGCATCGACGACGAGGCCATCCGGGCGTTGAGGCCCGAGGCCGAACGCGTGTGGCAGGCACTCCGGGCCCGCCGGGGCCGCGGCGACGACTTTCTCGGCTTCCTCGACTTGCCCGCGACGATGCTCGGGGAAGTCGACCGCCTCCAGGCGACGGCCGACCGAATCGCCGCACTCGGGGATCGACACATCGTTCTCGGTATCGGGGGGTCCTACCTGGGCGCAGCAGCCCTGATCCAGGCCTTGGGTCACCCGTGGCGACAGGAACTGGACCGTGCGGCCCGCGCAGACCGTCCACGGATGCTCTTCGAGGGAAACAATCTCGACCCCCGCTCGCTAGGCAGCTTGCTGGACCTGATGCCGACCAGCCGTCCGGCCTCCGTGACGGAGGACGTGACCGTCAACGTGATCTCGAAGTCCGGCACAACGCTCGAGACGGCCGTCGCCTACCGAATGGTACGGGAACGCATGCGGGCCGTCTACGGCGATGATGCCGCAGCACGCATCGTGGCGACCACGGATCCTTCTTCCGGACTCCTGCGGGCCCAGGCAGAAGCTGAAGGCCTCGAATCGTGGGTCATCCCGGCCGACGTGGGTGGACGCTATTCGGTCTTCTCGGCAGTCGGCCTCCTGCCCGCTGCCGTAGCTGGCATCGATATCCGAGCGCTTCTCGAAGGCGCACTGTCGGTGGCCCGCATGAACCCGTCTGACCCGCTTGAACACCCGGCCCTGCTACACGCCGTCCTGCAGACCCTGTCGCGCCGGGCCGGTCGCAATCTGTCGGTGCTCTCATGCTGGGGGCGGGGCCTCGAGGGTATCGGGGGATGGGTGGACCAATTGGTTTCGGAGAGCCTCGGCAAGGAAGGCGGCGGTCGCGTACCGCTCACGATGGTCAACACCCGCGATCTGCACGCACGTGGCCAGCAGATCCAGGAGGGCGCACCGAACGTCGTCGTCAGTCACCTGCGGGTCGCATCGTGGTCCCCGGACCCGATCGTCGCCGTGGCGCCACCGGACCGTGACGCGCTCGACTACGTGGCTGGACGCTCCCTCGGGGAGATGCTGGACATGGCGCGCCTCGGCACATCGCAGGCATGGCACGCGGCAGGTCGTCCCTCCATGACGTGGACGCTGCCGACGCTGGACGCCTTCCATCTGGGCCAGTTCCTGTACACCTGCGAGATCGCAACCGTGCTCGAGGGTTGGCTCGAGGGCATCAATCCCCTGGATCAGCCCGGCGTCGAGGCCTACAAGAACTACATGTTCGGACTGTTGGGACGGCCGGACAAGGCAGAATGGGCCGCCAAGGTCCAGGCTGCGGCCTCGCTCCCCGCACGTGTGGTCTCGGCTCCGGCAGCAAACTGAAGCCGGACTTCAGCCCTTGGGGCGGCCGCCCGTGCCCGACCCTTCACCCTTGCGCCGCAACCAATCACGAACGTGGGTAATGGCCGTGGGGAACTGCCGATACTGCACCCAGTCCAGCAGGAAGGTCGGAACCGCCGGGAAATCGGGGTCGATCCGCGCCGCATACCTCACTCGGGTGCGCTTCGGGCCCAGCTCCGTGAGTTGCAGCTCGCCCTCGTACTTACGGAAAGTGCCCTGTACCCGCTTGTAAGTGAACCTCCACGAATCCCGATCGAGTCGGGTCTCGTTGATGACCCATCTCGGGCCGATGGGCCATACCAGAGCCAAGTAGGAATAGACGTAGAGTGCCGAATCCTCCCTGCGTTCGACACGACAACGGGTCACATCGAAGATCTGCTCGTAATGGTCGAAGTCGGTATAGGCATCCCAGACCTCGGCCGCCGGAGCCTCGATGTCCCCGACGACCTGAAAGCGCTTGACGGGCACGTCGGCCCGTTCGACCTGGACCAGCACCTCACCGGCATCGAGACGAGCCTTCTCGGAGGCCGACAATGAGGTGACGCTTCCGTCGCCGACCCACGGCGCCAAAACCGCCGCAAGAACGGGAAGCAACGCCATCAAGTCGATTCCTCCACCAAGTACTCCAGCGGAGCCAGTGCCAAGGTCCATCCCTCCCAGGAGACTTCGGGCCAGTCCTCAAGGCGGGTCGCTTCGCGGGCACAGCGAGATGCTTCATCCAGCATACCGCGGCGACGCCAGAGGATGGCAAGGTCGCTCAGCGCTGCGCGACGGGCACCCTCCACCGGCGCCACCGCGAGAAAACAGCGCTCGGCCTCCGGCCACTGACCACGTCGGGCACACAGCACCCCGAGGCCCACGCTGCCGACGCCCGAATCACCGCCCGCCGAGGCTGCCCGGGACAACGTCCGCTCTGCTTCGGTCTCGAGGCCGGCCACGAGATGAGCCACTCCCAGAGTCGCAACGGCACGGACGTGCCCCCCCCCGACCGAGGCTGCGTGGGCCAATGTCCTGCGGGCATCGCGCGGATGCCCCGTCAACCACTGGGCGATGCCCAGGTTCAACGCCACCTCGACACGATGTTCCTCGAGGCGAGCCGCGCGCGAGAACGCCTCGAGGGCTTCTTCGCAAGCTCCCTCCGCAAGGGCCATCACACCGCCTGCCCACCACCCGACCCACGCCTCGGGTCGGTCGTCCTGCAACTGGCGTATCCAGTGCCACGCCCCAGCACGGTCACCGGAAGCCTTGGACGCCCATGCCAACGACAGGGCCAACGGAGGCTCCGGGCCTGCCGAACCGGTCACGCGCGGGGCGGGTCCGGGAGCACCATCTCCTCGTGCATCCCCCAGGCAGAATGGTTGTGGATCGATTCCAGATTTTCGCAGGTCAGGGAGAACCATGTGACTCCGGCAAGGCCTCTTGCCCAGAGTGTCGCCTCGCGCAGCACGTCCTCGACGAAGCGGGGATTCTCGTAAGCCTGCTCCGTGATGTGCTTCTCGTCCTCCCGCTTGACGAGCGGATAGACTGGACATGATCCACACCCATCGAGACCAGCGACCAACTCCTCGATGGTGGGGGCTGCACCGGAAAACCGCAACTGCGCAGTGACCAGTGACCGCTGATTGTGCGCGCCGTAGCGGCTGATTGCCTTGCTGCACGGACACAGCGTCGTCATCGGGACCGTTACGGCAATGGTGCCGGTGAAGGCGTTGTCGGCACCCACCTCACCCGCGAGGCGGACCTGCACGTCCGTCGGGGCCGAGAGCCCCGAGGCCGGAGCCGGCTTGTCGATGAAGTAACGGAAACCCAGTTCGACCTGCGCAGCAGGTGCCTTCAAGCGACTACGCACATCCCGGACGAGCCCTTCGAGTCCGACAAGGTCGAGCGCCACGTCCCGGTAGGGGAGCAAGGCCTCGACGAACCGGCTCATGTGGGTACCTTTGGTTTCCGCCGCAAGTGCCACCGTCAGCGCCACATCTGCCTGAACAGGCTGACCACCCTGAGCACCCCGGATGACCATCGGCATGGCCACACCCGAGATACCCACGCGCTGGAGCGGAACACCGCGGGTGTCCGGGGAGGACTGGATGTCCACCAAGGGGGGGGTCAACACATCCTGCACAGGCACCAATCCTTCTTTCGTGGCGAACTGGGCGGCACAAGGCCCGCTCGACTTACCTCCACAGAACATAGACAAGCAAACCCGATAAGTCAAGGGAATCAGGGTTCTTTCGCGACCCCGCAGACCCGAGGCCGCCTGAATTCAAGACATGTCTAGGTATTGTATCGATAACCAGGCCCCAAATAGAGACCGGGGGCGCCGCAGCGCAGCGCCCCCGACCCACCGCCGGCTCAGTTGAGACCGTGCGAGAACGCCTCCATGAAGAACAGCATCGGAATCGACAGCAGGAAGTTGGTACGAGAGGCCAGCATCGCCGTCCGACCGGCCGCCGCCTTCTCCTCGGCGGTCGCCGGGACGATGCCCAGCACCGTCTGCTGCTTGGGCCAGATGATGAGCCAGACATTCAGCATCATGATGATGCCCAGCCAGCAACCGATGCCCAAGCCCCGAATGTTAGTCGGACCGGACAGCGTCAGGGCCTGAACAAGCATGCCCTTGTGCGCAAGAAGTGCAAGCCCGACGAGGACGGTACCGATCGCGGCCCACCGGAAGTAGAACAGGGCTGTGCGGGCGATGCCGCCCTCCTTGAATACCTCGGCCTTGGCCTCGGCGGAAATATTCTTGAGGCTGGGAATCTGCACCAGATTGAAGTAGTAAAGCAGGCCAATCCAAGTGAAGCCGAACAGGAAGTGCAGCCACCTGAGCAAGTATTCGCCGAAAAGTTGACCGTCCATCGTCATATCCTCGAAATGCTGGTCTGGGAAGGGAAAGGCCCGGAAAGGGACTAGGGGGTCGCCGGTTCGACGACAGCGCCGGTTACGGCGTCCGTCGTGGCTGCCTCGTCCGCGGCAGGTGCCGATTCATCCGCCGATCCGGCCGATGAATCGGCCGACGACTCTGCGCCCGGAGCCGTCGTCTCGGCGGGAACGGTGGCCGGAGCCGTCAATCGGAGCGCGCCGTACAGCGCTGCAGTGAGCACCAGACCAAGCAAAATCGTGGCACCGGGAGTCTCGAGCGGATTCTTCACGTTGAGTTGCCTTTCAAGGGACCGGCCAAGTCGCACGGTCGGCCCAAGATGTTGTCACGGGCGACATTCCAGCGTCAAGAACCTGCTAGGATGCGGCAGTGTTCGCGCATCGCCACCCGCTCGAGGCCTGGTTCGACCGCCACGCCTCGCAAGCGCGCTGGCACCTGGGCCGAACGATGATCCCCTGCGGCCTGAACCTCTCGCTCGAGGAGACCTTCGCGACCGGCTACGCCCCCTCGGGAGGTGACCCCGAACTTGTCCGCCTCATCGCGGCGTGGGAAGGCCTGCCGGAAGAGGCCATCCTGCCTGTCTTGGGCGGAACCGGGGGCAACGCCGTCGCCATGCTGGCCCTTGCGGCCCCGGATCGAGAGCTGATGGTGGGAGAACCTGCCTATTACCAATGGCCGGGCCTTGTGCGCCGACTTGCATCGCCTTGGCGTTCGTGGTCCCCCTTTGCCGAGCATCCTCCTCAGCCGCGCGCCGGCCAACGTGCGTGGTTCGCCGTGAGCCCGGACAATCCCACGGGCCGCAAGGCACCTCTCGAACGCATCGAGACGTGGCTCGGCCCGCTGGATGTCGTCGTCGTGGATGAGATCTACAGGGGCGTGCGGGAGGATGGCATGGCCCCGGTTGCTGGCCGTGGCCCGGGATGGATCGGTATCGGTGCCATGAGCAAACGCCTGGGGTTGCCAGGCGTTCGGGTAGGGTGGCTGGCCACCACGGACAGCGACATGCTCGGGCGCCTGCACGACGCTCAAGAGCACCTGGCGCACAGCCTCCCCTGGGCCACGACGCGGTGGCTCGTCCGCCACTGGGAGCAACTGATGGCCTGGGAGGCGACCTCGCGCCGTCTCGCCGACGAGTTGGTCTCCATTCTTGCGGCACAAATCGACACGTGGGCGGAACGCGGCTTCCTCGTCCGCGTTCCTGATGCAGGCCTGTCCACGCTGGTCGAGAGCCCGGCCCTGGGTGATGACGTTGCCATTGCCCAGCAATTCGCCAGCCGCGGGATCTTCGTGGTGCCGGGCAGCTTCGTCGGCTATCCGGGCACCCTGCGAATCTCGCTGGGCTTCCAATACGCATCATCGGCCATCGAAGCACTCGACGCCCTGACCGATGCGCTCTTCGCCTTGCCGAAACCGACTATTGAAGCGGCGGAAGCTTGCCCTTGACCGCGTCCGCATAGAACTCGGACCCGTCGGCAAGGTTGCGATCCCGTACCCCGGCAGCCGAAGCCTGCGCCCTGAGCAAGTTGGACTTCTCGGGATCGCGATTGACCTCCACCTGCATGCCTCGGGCGGCGTACTTGCTGTAGAGCAGCAGGACATTCTCGTTGCTCATCCGCAGACAGCCGTGGGATGCCGGCTGACCGAGGAGCTTGTACTTGGACTTGCCGACCCCGTGGATCAACTGATGATGCTGGCCCAGATCCAGCGCCAGCAGGCCCAGGGGATTGTCCGGTCCGGGACCGACCGGCTTCAGCCCCTCGGCCCACTTGGACTTCGGGGGGTACCACGTCGGCAAGGAGTAGATGTCCTTGATGGCGAAGCTGTCGCCCGCCGTCGGGTGATCCGCCGTTCCCGGCGACGTCAGGAACTTGTCGATGGGCTTGCCGGTGTCCTTGTTGATGACGTAGATGCGGTTGGCCACCAAGTCGATCTGGAGCTTGAATCGCTCGGTTCGGGGACGAGTGTCCCGAATGGCCGCGGCCCCCTGCCCCGCCGTGACTTCACGGCGATCGCGAACGACCGGGGGCAACGCGGGAGGACGGTCGGGGACCTGAGGTCTGCGGGCGGGAGCCTGCCCGGGTGCATCCGCCGCACCCGGAGCCGCATCAGGACCGTTCTCACCAAGTGCCTGCGCGAGATCGCGCAGGAAGGCCGGCACACCCCCGAGACGAGACACCTGCGGCATGAAGCCACCTCCCTTGTCACCTGATCATCGCCGCATGTCCGGAGAACTCGGTTAAATCCAGCCTATATTTGCCCGGACCTCGCCGGGGGCTGCCAGCGCAACACGCGGACACCCCGGACGTCGCGGCCTGAGGCCAGATAATCGGCAAGCGTACCGGGCGCGACGGAAACCTTGCGGCCGGGTCTCGGAGCATGCAGGAAGGCCAGGGAGCCTTGCCCACGCCGGACGGCCATGCCGAGATGCTGGACATCCAGGCCGGGGCGCTCGGAGAGCACGAGGATGATGTCCCCTTCCTTCAATCCGGAACCTGAAGGCTGCAGGGCGCGCACGGGCAAGGAGGGCTCCGCGCGATCGGAGAGGCGACGCTCCTCTTCGCGCAGGGCCGCAAGGTTCAGCGGGTCGGCAAGGGCAGGGTACTTGTCCGGATGATCCGTCATGAATCGGATCGCACGCGCCTCCGGTCGGCCGCCAAGCTGCCCCGTCACGTCCTCGAGCCTGCCCCGATCCTGGTGCACCGCAGCCCAGGTCGAGGAGTAATGGAGCCGACTGGACCAGCCTTCCGGGCGACCTGCCCGGTACCGCCAGCGCGCGAGTTCCGTTGCGAAGGCCCGATCCAGGGGGGTCTCGCCCTGCCACAGGCAGGTCGCCAGGGCCAGTGTCACCTCGATGAACGTCACGCAGTCGAGCGCCTCGAGGTCGCAGACGAGGCGCTCGACGGTGCCTTCCTCCAGCCTGCCGGCCACGTAGGGTGTACCGACAAACGTCATCCCCACCCTGGCCAGCCAGGCGCCCGGCTCCAGACCGGATGGCCTGCCCGCCTCGGAGGCCCTGCGCTTCAGGATGGCCCTGTCCGGTTCTTCCATGAAGCCTCCCGTGGTGGCAGCCAGGAACAGTCCCAGGACCAGCCGGGTCACTGGATCTCCACGGGCGTGCCCTCGGGCAGCCACGGATACAGTTCCGCGATGTCTTCGTTGCGCAGACGAATGCACCCGCCCGAGGTCCCGAAGCCAAGTTCCTCAGGGCGGTTGGTGCCATGCAAGCCGATTCCCTTGCCCCCGGGATAGGCCACGTCAAGCCCCAACCAATGTGTCCCGAACGGATTGCGCGGGTCGCCACCGGCAATCTTGCCGAAGGGCGGTGCCTGTACCTTGTTGCGAATGACGAATCGGCCCTCCGGTGTGCTGGCCCCCTGGCCGATGGTCACGGGGTATTGGGCAAGGAATCGCCCGTCCCGGTAGACCGTCAGTGTGCGGTAAGTCTTGTTGACCCGAACGAACCACGGTGTACCGGGCACGAGCCCCGAAGCATCGTCCGGATTCTGTCCGGGTTCGGCCACTTCGTCATAAGGTGCCACACCCGAAACCCGAGCGTCATCCGGCAAACCTTCGGGCTTGCCTGCGGCAGCGGGTGCACGCGGACGATCGCCGGCGACACCCGCAGGAAGACCATCCGCGCGTGCCCCGGCCGCCCGCCCTTCGCCTGCACCGCCCGCCGTCGGGGGAGCCCCTTGAACCTTCGGATCCCCGACACCCTGCCCGCCTTCCGGGAGTCGCCCTGTCGAAGCCGGATCAACAGGCTCCCCGGCGCGCGGCACTTGAAACAATGAGGAACCTGATGCACCCGCAAGCTGGCCTGGGTGACCGTCACCCGGAGTCCCACCGACACCCGCCATCGCCTCGGAACCCGACGCCGGGGTGCCCCCCGCGGCGAAGTCCGGTCTCGCGGATGGGTTGGACCCGGTCGCTCCGGACATGCGATCGGCCAACAGGCGACCCATGGCATGCCACGGGGGAGGATCGAAGAGACCGACTCCCGGATTACCGCCTCGAGCCGGGGCAGGCAGCAGTGCCGGCGCAGCAGGCACCAGGCGCTGCCAGGCCACTGTAGCCCCGCCCCCCAGCAAGCCGAGCGCGACGAGGATCTTCAGCCCGGGCCACGCCCACCCGGTTCCGGACGCCAGGGGCCAGAACCGCAGCGCTACGGGCAAGAGGCCCAGCAAGGCCAACCATGCCGGACGCTCGGGGTCCTTGCGCGCCCCATCGCCCGTGGTCTCCTCCGGACTTTCCGGCTTGGGGCGAGCATCAAGCAGTTCACGCAAGACCGCGATGGATGCGACGCGCATGTCCGGGTCGGCATGAATCAATCGGTCGATGATGACACCGACCTCTCCCGGCTCCCGAACGGCTGCACGCCACGAGAATGAGCGCCCCTGCCGCAGACTTTCCGGCGGCAGGCCCGTCAGCCACTGCAGGGCGCAGACCCCCAGGGCGAAGAGGTCGTGCGCGGGGCTCCAGTCGTTACCGTACCCCTCAGGAGGAACGAAAGGCTGGTCGCGTGTTGCGCGCACCGCAGGCGGCGCCATCATCAGCCACTCCCATCCCGGGCCAGAGAGCCCGGGGGCCGCATCCGAACGCGACCAGAAGTTCTCGGGCCGGACCTCGAGATGCACGAAACCGCGGCCATGCAATGGCGCCAGCAGCTCGGCGGCCCGGCGCAACAAGCCACGCACCTCCTCGGGCGAGAAGACCCTGCCCCCACGCCCGATTGACGCTCCCGGGGGCAAGGATTCGGCAACCCATGGCCACGCATCGTCCGGATCGGCCGCGCGGACCGGCGTGAATCCGGACAAGTTGCCCTGAGCCATCGCACGCATCATCCCAAGGGCCCGATCCCGCGCAGCGCCCTTTCCGGGCAGCATCAGGCGGACCCGGACCGGTTCACCCGTGGCCTCGATTCGACCCTCCATGATGACCCCACCCGGCCGAGCTCGTCCGGACGCCTCGATGCGGACTCCCCCACCGAGCAGCGCACCTGGCGCAGGCAGTTCGCATCGCGGACAGCGAACGCTCCCCTGAGGCAGGGGGGCACTACATCGTGCGTTCAGGCAGGACGACGGCATGACGAAGGCAGGGATTCGGTCCCGGCGGCCGTGCTATGCTGGATGCCCAGCGAAGCGGCGGCTCGGCCGCTCACTCCGATCCGGACCCCAAGATTCATGACGTCATCTTTGCACGAAAATCCCGGCACGGTCGACGACCTGCTGATCGTCGGCTATGCCGAAGGTGCCGGCCCCTCGCCGGACGGCGAAGATCCTTGGTCGGCCCAGTTGGCGCGTGTCTGGGCACTTGGCGATTTCACCGGCAAGGAAGGATCGTCGACCTTGCTCTACCCGACCTCGGGCCCCGTGGCTCGCGTGCTGGCCATCGGCCTCGGCAAGCGTGAGGAGCTCGATGCGGAACGGATCCGGCACGCTGCCGGAGACGCCGTTCGCGCCGCGCGCGAGACGGGTGCGCGCAGGGTGCTCTTCTCCCCGCTCGGTGCTCCGGAACCGCTCGGTTGGCTCGATGCGGCCGCATGGACGCTCGAAGGCGCTCTGATGGGTGCCTACACCCACGACGTCTTCCGGACCGAAGACCTCGCCGATCGCAAGGTGCTCGACAATGTTGCCGTTGCCGTGCCTGACGCCCTGGCAGCCGAAGCAGCCCCGCGCCTCGCTCGGGCGCGCGCGCTTGCCGACGCCGTCCACTGGGCGCGGACCCGCATCAATGAACCTGGCAATGTCCTGACGGCCGAGACCTTTGCCGAGGCCGCGGTCGAGATGACGCGCACACGCCCCTCGCTGAAGGCCGAGATTCTCGACAAGGCCGCCCTCGAGGCGCTGGGATGCGGTTGTCTCCTTGGCGTCAACGCGGGCAGCGAGGGTCCCCCTCGGATGATCATCGTGACCCACGAGGGTCCGGCCACCACCGAGACCGCACCCGTTGCCCTCGTCGGCAAGGGAATCACCTTCGACACCGGGGGCTTGTGCCTGAAGGGGCGCGAGAACATGGGCCAGATGAAGGACGACATGTCAGGCGGTGCTGCCGTGCTCGGCGCGATCCGCCTCGCCGCCGACCTGAACCTGCCCGGTCGCATCGTCGCCATCGTGGCCGCGACGGACAACATGCCGGGTGCCGCCGCCTTGAAACCCGGAGATATCCTGCGCGCGCACAATGGCAAGACCATCGAGGTCATCGACACCGATGCCGAGGGTCGCCTGGTGCTGGCCGATGCCTTGTCCTACGTGGTCTCGCGCTTCAAGCCCCGGGCCGTGATCGATCTCGCCACGCTGACCGGTTCGGTGTGGGTGGCGCTCGGCACACAGGCCACCGGACTCTTCACGAACGACGAGAAGCTCGGAGAAGCCGTGCGACAGGCCGGGGAACGCGTCGGGGAGCGCTGCTGGCCGATGCCCCTGTGGCCGGAACACGAGGAGATCGTCAAGAGCGAGATTGCCGACCTCAAGAACGCCGGCGCGCGGGGCCACAGCGACGGCATCTCGGCTGCCGCGATGCTCAAGGCCTTCGTCCATCCGACTCCGTGGGTCCATCTGGACATCGCCGGCACGGCGTGGGCCGACGAACCGAAGGGATACCTGACCCAGGGTGGCGTGGGGGTGGGCATTCGCCTGCTCGTCGAGGCCCTCGAGCAGGGCCTGCCCGTTTCGGCGTGAGCACCTGGCAGGAGGCTCCTCTGGGGGCGGGGGCGCTGGCCAGCCCTTGGCAGGATCCGGGCTTTCCCTACCGCTTGGCCGGATCCGGCTGGATCTGGTCCGACGGCGACGCGTCGTTGGGCCTTGCCGTTCGTCAGGCACGCCACGATGAGGATCGCCTGATTCGCATCGGCATCATCCGGGACCTGACCGGTCGCCTTCCCGTCGAGACCGTCATGACCAAGGCCGCGGAGCTCGGCCTTGATGCACTCGTTCACGAGGCTGCGGCCGGTACTCCTGCTCCGGCTTCAGCGGGCGCGCATTCGTGGCAGGCGCTGGGTCATGTCGTCCAGGTACGGCGCGTGCCGCTCTGGCGCACGCTGCACGTCCCGGGCCACAAGATCCATCGCGTCAGCGAGACCGACGTGCAGGCACTTGCCATGCATCTCGAACGCCACCGCACGGGCCTGGCGCTCGCGCCCACGGCCGATGCCGCCCAGTTCCAGCAGGGGCTCGCCCTCTGTCCGGGCCTCGATCTGGACACCTTTCGCATTGTCCGCCGTGACGGCGCGCTGGTCGCCCTTGCAGGCTTGTGGGCCCCGGGGGCCTTCCATCGGTCAGCGGCTCCGGGGCCGGGTCCGCTGACCCGAGCCGCGCTGAGCGCTTCGAGCCTGCTGGGCCGTCACGCACCTTGGCCGGCCGGGCGACCCGGAGCACGAGGAAATACAGGCCACGTCCGGGTGCTGGCATACAAGCCGGATCAATGGGACGCCATCGCCTTGCTCCTGAGCGGGTTGGCCGGAGAGCTCCGTCGCTGGGGCCTCCAGCAGATGGCCATCAACCTGCGGGAGGGCGATCCGGTGCTCGGACTGCTGCCAGGAGGTCCGGGCAGCAGCCGCAAGCGTATCCTCTGGTACCTCGGCCTGTCGGAAATCGCGCGCGAGGCACCCTCAGGTACTCCGGACCCCAACCTCGTCGATCCCTGGTAACTATCGGGGTCAGGTACCAGCCACGGAAAGCGTGGCGATCCGGACCTCGGGCGTGATGATTCCGGACGGCAGGACCTCGGTCGAAGCACCAAGGGCTTCCACCTGCGCCAGCATGTCGACGAAGTTCCCGGACACGGTGAAGAGGTGGATGGGAACTGGCGCGTGACCTTCGCGATGCCACAGGCCATGGGCCTGCAGGGAGAAGTCCCCGCTGATGGCATTGGCACCGGCATGCAAACCGGTCACGTCGCGCACCTCGATGACGGACGCCCCGGCCCGCAATCCTGCCGACGTCTCCGACCCCGGAGCCACGACGAGATTGCTGGTCCCGACACCGAGTCCACCCTTGTAGGACGCCCGTGCGGCATGACCCGTAGGCCGAACGCCCGCCCGTGCTGCCGTCGCGACATTGTGGAGCAGACCGCCGAGTCGCCCCTCGCGGATCAGGTCATGCGCCCGGGACGGCAAGCCTTCGTCATCGCACGGGCGCGAGGCCATGGCCTCAGGAATCAGCGGGTCGTCGACGATGGTCAGGCAAGGGGCCGCAAGCAGTTCCCCTTCGCGCCCCCGCAGGAGTGACTTGCCCTCCTCGGCCGCCTTCCCCGAAAAGAGGCCGGCGAAGACGCCAAGCATGTCTGCCCACGCCTCGGCCGCGAAGACGACGGGATAACGCCCGGAGGGAATCTCCGTGGCTCCGAGTTGGGCAAGCCCGTCATCCACGGCCTCCCGGGCCATGCGTGCCGGCACGAATGCCGCGAAGTCACGGGCTGCGACGACCTTGCGGCCGTTCTTGGTCTGGTTGCCATCGGCGACCAGCGGACTTACGGCCGCCCATGCGGTATCCAAGGACCATGCACGGGAGAGTCCCGAGGAAGAGACGATGCGCATGTGCGCGGCCACGTCGCCCCAGGAGGCGCCCACCACGGTCTTGACCCGCGGGTCGGCCTCACGGGCAAGTGCGTCGAGTTCGAGCACGCGCGCGATGCGGTCTTCGACCGAGACGCGGCGCAGCGACGCCGAGGAGAGATCGAGTTGGGGCAACTCTCCCGTGATGTCGGGCAGATCCTGACCGGCCATGGGCTCGAGCCACTCCGTGATGGCCGCAGCCTCGGCCACGGCCTCGCGCAACGCCCCGGGCTCCGTGACCTCGGTTGAGGCCACGCCGATGCGCCCGTCGCGGAAGACACGCACGCCCGCTCCTCGAGAGTCGGCAACGGTGAAGCTTTCCACCTTGCCTTCCTGCACCCGGACCTGGGTCGATCGTGATGCCGCCAGATAGATCTCGACACCCACACCGAGCCGACGCGCTTCGGCGAGACCGGCCTCGACGAGGGCATCGCCCGAGGCCCCGAGCCACGG
Source organism: Candidatus Sericytochromatia bacterium (assembly GCA_035285865.1). Lineage (GTDB taxonomy): Bacteria > Cyanobacteriota > Sericytochromatia > S15B-MN24 > VGJW01 > VGJW01. The sequence continues at coordinate 87,982 of JAYKHS010000030.1, read as the reverse complement.
ATGCTCCGCCGCAACCGGGGACATGCTCATGACCGACCTCCGACCGTGATCTCGTCGACGCGCAGCGGGGGTTGTCCCACGTTGACCGGAATGCTGCCACTGATGGAGCCGCACATCCCGGCTGCCAGTTCAAGGTCCTTGCCGACCCTGCTGATTCGCTTCAGGATATCCGCACCATTGCCCAGCAACGTCGCCCCGCGCACGGGCTCGGCAAGGCGTCCGTCGCGAATGATGAAAGCCTCGCGAACCGAGAAGTTGAAGTCGCCCGTCCCCGGCACCACCGAGCCACCGCCCATCCGCCGCGCATAGAGGCCATAGGGAACGTCGGCGATGAGCTCCTCGAGGGAAGCGTCCCCGGGGGCAATGAACGTGTTGCGCATGCGTGACGCCGGGGCAAATCGGTAGCTCTGTCGGCGACCTGAGCCGGACCGAGGTACCCCGACACGTTCGGAGCCGATGCGATCAGCGAGATAGGCCTCGAGGCGGCCCTCGCGAATCAGGACCGTCCGCTGTGTCGGCATGCCCTCGTCGTCGTGGCCGATGGAACCCCACTCGCCGACAAGCGTGCCGTCATCGATGGCCGTCACGGCGGGATGGGCAATTTCCTCGCCGAGACGACCTGCGAAGATCGAGGCACCCGGCGCCACCGATGTAGTCTCGAGCAAGTGGCCGCAGGCCTCGTGGAAGATGACCCCGCCGAAACCCTTGTCGATGATGACCGGCATCCGCCCGGCGGGGCAGTGGTCAGCCGCCAGCATGACCGCGGCAGCCTCGGCTGCATCCTCCGCCAAGGCCTCGACATCGAGGCCCAACAGGAAGGTGGCTCCCTCGGCGCGGCCGGGAGAGCGGGACGCCACCTGCTGGCTGCCCCCCTCGGCCGCGATGGCCTGGATGAACATGCGGGCATATGGCCGTGCCTCAGTGACCCAGACACCCTCGGTATTGGCCACAAGCACCCGTTGCGTGTTCTCTTCGATGGAAGCCTCGACCTGGGCGATGCGGGCGTCGCGGGCGCGGGCCGCGCGGTCCGCACGCCGGAGCAGGTCCACCCGTGCAGCGGCATCCCAGTCCGCGTCTCCCCCGAGGTCGATCGCGGGCACCGTGAATGGCGCGGGCACCACCTGCCCAGCTCCGGGATCCGACGTCGCGAGAGCACGAGCCAAGGCCATCAGGGACGGCCGGGAGGTGTCGCTCGTGAAACCGTAGGTCGCGCGATGGCCACGGACGATCCGCAGGCCGACCCCGAAGGCGTGGGCCGAGGAGACGTCCTTGATGCGTTGATCGATGAGTGCGATGCGGCGCGAACGCGTGTCCTCGAGAAAAAGCTCCGCGAAGCCGGCCCCACAGGACACGGCCTCGGCGAGGACATCGCGAACCGTGTTCCGGTCCAGCGCAGGCTGCCACGCGGTGGTCGTCGGCATCGAGGACCTCCCTTCAGGTCCCCATGATACCTCCCCGATCCGCTAGTCCTTGCCGGCGTTTGCCCGGGGCGTGGCCGCCGCGGAAGGCACGTCCATGACGTGGCCCCGGACTCCCTCCTGGAACACCACCGGCACCTCGCCCGGGCGTACCATGACGAGATCCCTGCGCGCAACGCGCAAAACCCCACGCGCATCCCGGGCACGCTCCAGGTCCCGTCGAACCGTCTGCCAGCGCTCTTCCAGCTGCTGCTCCTCGCGCGCGTAGCGGTGGGAAACCTGCAGCAGATCCACGAACTGTCTCGCCGCCATCAGGATCTGATACAGGAACAGGGCGAAAGCGGCGACCACGAACACCCGAGCGACATAGGGCGGAAAGCGGAAGCTGCCGTGCAGAATCTGACCCATTTCAGCAACATCGTGACATATGGACATGAAATCATGTGCGACATGGATCACATGAACCGGCTCATGCGACAGGTGCTAGGATGTTGGCTTCGGAGGCTTCCTCTATGCCGGACATCCGCCCCTTCCGGGCGTTGCGATACGCGGAACCCCTTGTCGGGGATCTCGCCGCGGTCCTGTGCCCCCCGTACGACGTGATCGCACAGCAGGAGCAAGTCCGGCTTCACCTGCGCCATCCGCAGAACGCGATCCGCCTGGAACTTGGCCGGGACATGGAAGGGGACGACGCCCGTGTGAACCGCTACCACAGAGCCGCGAGGACGCTGGCCGAATGGCGGGAAGCCGGAATCGTCGCGCAGGAAGAGCAGGCATGCCTGTACCTGCATCGGCACACGACGCCACGGGGAGCGCGCCTCGGCTTGTTCGCAGGGCTCGGCCTGGAACCCTGGGGCGAGTCCGTCCGTCCGCATGAGCGTACGCTCAATGGCCCCAAGGCAGACCGTCTGTTGCTCTTCCGCCATGTTGGCATCTCGACGAGCCCGGTCATGCTGCTCTTCCGGGATGAGGATCAATCCGTGCTGAACCTGTGGAAACAGGTCATGACGGACAGCCCGCCGGCCTTGGCGTGCAGCGACGGAGACGATCGGCATGAGCTGTGGACCATTACCCCGGGAGCGCTGCAGGACCGCATCCTCCGCCTGCTGGGAGACCGCCCCCTGACGGTTGCCGACGGGCATCACCGCTATGAAACCGCCCTCGCCTACGGAGCCGAACGCGATCGTCTGGCCGATGGGAGTTCCGAAGCCCCTTGGGCCAGCGCCTTCGTGTGCGTCCTGCGGATGGAAGACCCGGCCTTGGCGGTCCTGCCGACGCATCGCCTGCTCAAGGGAACCTTGCCCGCGGCGGCCGAATGGTTGCCTGAACTGGAATCCGGGTTCTCCGTCACGGAGGAAGCGTGGGACACCTCGGACAAGGCCGTGGAAGCTTCCCTCGAAGCGTGGGTCGACGAACTGACGGACCGTGGGGCCATCGGCCTGCTCCTACCGGGCGAGAAGCGCCGCTGGACGCTGGTGCCCCGCGCCGCCCTGCGCGACGACCTGGCAGCCAGGACAGGCAAGGCATCCCTCGCGCGTCTGGCCGTGGTGCAACTGCACCACGGACTGCTGGCCCCTGTCCTCGGCATGACCGAGGCCCAGTGGGCAAAAGGCGGCGATCTGACCTACACCCGCGAAGCGCACGAAGTCCTCATCGGCCTGGAGTCAGGTTCCTTTGGGGCCGGCTTCCTGCTGCCCCGTCCGACAGCCTCCGAAGTCGCCGACGTCGCGGCAGAAGGGGCCGTGATGCCCCAGAAATCGACGTTCTTCGACCCGAAGGTCCCTACGGGACTTCTGTTCATGGACCTGGGTGGACCGATCCCTGCGGAGTCCACCCGATGACGGGCCGCCCCACCGTCGTCCTGACGCGGAAGGGCGAAGATCGCCTTCGGCAGGGGCACCCTTGGGTATTTGGGGCGGACGTGGCGCACGCCGACATCGATATCGCGGGATGGGTCGACGTGCTGGATCGCAAGGGGCGGCCGCTCGGTGTGGCCAGCTACAATCCTGCAACCGGCCTGTGTCTGCGGATGCATGGCGGCAGCCGGGACACGACGGAGCCCGGGTGGATCAGGCGTCGGCTCGACGAGGCTCTGGCCTTGCGCAAGTCGTGGCTTCCCGATGCCGAGGCGTGGCGCCTCGTGCACGGTGAAGCGGACGGCCTGCCGGCCCTCGTGGTGGACCGCTATGGCGACTGGCTGGTCGTCCAGTCGATGTCGTGGGGTAGCGACCAGTTGCTGCCGGGAATTGTGGCTGCCCTTCAGGACCTGCTCCAGCCCCGGGGCATCATCGAGCGCAGCGAAGGATTCGCCCGCAAGCTCGAGGGACTCGAGCCCCGCAATGGCCTCCTCGCTGGCGTGGCGCCGGAGGGCACGGTCCGCATCACGGAGAACGGGGTAGCTTATCACGTGGATTTGCTGGGCGGCCAAAAAACCGGATTCTTCCTGGATCAGCGCCCCAACAGGGCCAGGCTGGCGACCTTCGCGGCCGGTCGCACGGTCCTCAACGCATTCTGCTACTCGGGCGGCTTCTCGATGCCGGCGGCCAAGGCCGGGGCCCGCATGGTCACCGGTATCGACATCGCAGCCGATGCCGTGGAACTGGCTCGTCGCAACGCCCGGGAGAACCAGGTCGACGAAGTCTGCCAGTGGGTCGAGGACAATGCCTTCGACCACCTGCGCCTGATGCAGAAGCGTGGGGATCGATTCGACATCGTCGTGCTCGATCCGCCCGCATTCACCAAGAACAAGGCATCCATCCCGGGTGCCATCCGAGGCTACAAGGAGATCAACCTGCGCGGCCTGTCGATGGTCCAACCGGGTGGCTTGCTGGTCACGAGCTCGTGTTCGCACCACATGGACACGGAAACCTTCCTCGAGGTGCTGGCTGCCGCTGCCGTGGATGCCGGAAGAAGGATTCGGGTCGTCGACGTCACGGGCCCCGGCCCCGACCATCCGAGCCTGCCCGGATCACCCGAGTCCCGGTACCTGAAGTGTGTCTGGGCCGTCGTGGAGGGTGGACATGACTCCTGAGACCGCGTGCATCACCTTGGCTGCGGACGAGCCCGCGCCGGGCGGAGATGGCCTCAGGGTAGACGGACCTTTCGGAGCATCCGGTTGGTATCCCGTCGAGACTTGGCCTCGGGATGCGGCGGGCCGCGCAGGCAAGCACTGTCCGGTGTGGTTCCTGAAGACCGGGCTGCCTGAAGCAGCGCGTGCCCGAGCGGCCGTGGTCTCGGAGCGCACGCACGTCACCTTGGTGCTGGCGACGCAGACGTGGCAGGACGAGGCCATCTGCACCCGTTGTCGCAATGAAGGCTGTCCGGCCAACGCCGCGACCGAGGAGAAATTGCATGCACAAGCCGGCCGTCTCATTGTCTGACTCCGGACGCTGGCTCGCCCTGGTGCTGGCTGGCACTGTCGTTACCGGGCCCATGCCAGCCAACGCCGCCGTACAGGACCTGCCCGAGACGCTGGGTGCGCGCACGGTTGCCGGCGCGGACGGACTGATGGCGGCGTGGCTCAATCCGGCCGCCCTGACCATGGATGGTGCGACCGAGTTTGGCATCCTCGCCAACGGCCGAGGCGCAACTGGCGCAGGCTTCGCCGGTGGAGGTTTCGGTCTGTCGCTGCGTCAGCGCAATGGTGTTCGGCAATCGGATGAAGCCGGCATCCACACCCTCGTACCCCTGTCCTCGGGCCTGCAGGCGGGTGCGACGTGGCGCCTGGGCCGGCAAGCCGGGGTGGCAGGGCAGGATCTTGATCTGGGGCTGCTGTGGCGCCCCGGAACCTCGTGGTCGCTGGGCTATGCCCATCGCGGTCTCACGGGGACGCTTGCAGGGCCCTCGACCGAACAGTTCGGCGTGGCGTGGCGCCCGTGGGATGAACGCCTCACACTGAGCACCGACCACGCGTGGGCGGGTGGTCAGTTGGATCGGGGCCGGACCTCCGCGAGCCTCCAGTGGTCTCTGGCCCCAGGCCTGGAGTTGCTGGCGCAAGTGGGGAGGGATCTGTCCCTGCCCGCAACGGCCATCGATGAATTGCGTCTGGGCGTGACGCTGGGACATGGGCGCCATCGCCTGAGCGCCGTCGTCGACGGGGATGCGGCACTTGGCACGACCGGAGCCGCGGGATGGCGGTACGTGGACAGACCTGCCCCTTCAGCCGTCTGGCCGGACAAGGTGGTGCTGGCGGCGCGTCTTGGAGGCAGCTTGCAGCCCTCGGGCGGCCTTGTCGGGCTGTTGCAGGCCCAGCCACCGAGGCCGGCGACGGCCACTCTGCTGGAAGCACTCGAACGCAATGGACGGGATACCGAGGTCCACGGTCTTTTCCTGCGGATCGATCCGCTCGACCTGTCGCTTGGCGAGCTCCAAGAACTGCGAGATGCCTTGGCCCGATTCCGTGGCCGAGGCAAGAAGCTGGTGGCCCACGTCTCGGGTGGTGGCCTCCCTGAGCTGTACCTCGCGTCTGCGGCAGACCAGGTGTTCCTCGCCCCTGGCGCCCAACTGGATATCTCCGGATTTGCCGACGAGATCCTGCTGTTCGGGGACCTGTTCCGGCAGATCGGCGTGCATGCCGATTTCGTCGCCACAGGTCCCTACAAGTCTGCCGTGGAACCCTACCTGCGCAATCGCCTGTCGGAAGGCGCCCGGGAGCAGATGGCGACCCTCCTCAAAGACCACGCGAACCAGATCCTCGACGGCCTTGCCACCGCGCGGGGCCTTACGTCAGAGCGCCTGCGAACCATGATGGACCAAGGCCTGCTGCGGGCGGACCAATCGGGGAATCTGGCCGACGGCACCGGCTATCCCGATGAAATCGAAGCGCGGCTCTGCAAGGCTGCAGGCGTCCATGAAACGGAGACGCTGCTGGCTCGAGTGCCGGCGGACCCGGTCTGGTCACGCCCGCGAATGGCCATCATCACCCTGCAGGGGACGATGGCGTCCGGCCGCTCGGGATCGGACCTGTTGATGGGTCAGGTGCTCGGGGCTGCGGATGCGGTGGATGTCATCGACCAGGCACGCAAGGAGGATGGCATCTCGGGCGTGGTCCTCAGGATCGAGTCGCCCGGAGGGGACGCCGATGCCGCGGAGGAGATCCGCAGGGCCGTCGAACGACTGGCTGCCGCCAAGCCCGTGGTCGTCAGCATCGGTCCCGTGGCAGCTTCCGGAGGTTACTGGGTGGCCTGTGGCGCTCCCTACATCCTTGCGGAACCCGGGTCGATCACGGGCAGCATCGGAGTCTTCGCCGGCAAGTTCAGCTTCGGCGGCCTGATGAACCGCATCGGCGTGAGCACCGACGGCGTGCAGGAAGGTCGCCTTGCGGCCGCCGATACTGCGGCCCGGCCCTTCACGCCGGATGAACGTCGGCTGCTCGAGGATTCGGTCCAACATACCTACAGGCGCTTCCTCGACCTGGTGGCCCAGGCTCGCAAAAAGGATTTCGCAGAGGTCGAGAAGCTGGCATCGGGCCGGGTCTACACCGGACGACAGGCTCGCGACCTCGGCCTCGTCGATGCTCTGGGCGGTCTCGACGAGGCCCGGGCGTGGCTGGCCGAGCGTACGGGCCTGAAAACCGAGGAGGCCGTGCTGCTCTACGGGAAGGGGGGCCGGCCCGTTGAGGTCGTGGCCGACGCCCTCGCTGGCAGGCAACCCGTGGCGCGAAGCCTTGCGGGACTCGCTCGATGGACCACGCGGAGGACATGGGCACTGGACGCCCGCTTCCAGGAGCCGATGGCCCCATGACGGAGCCTCGGCCCAGGATCGTCGGGCTTGATGTTGGGACCCGTCGCATCGGCGTTGCGGTCTCGGATCCCTTCGGCTGGACGGCCCAGGGGGCGGGCGTCATCGAACGTCGCAACCTGGCCAAGGACCTTGCCGAGGTCCAGCAGATCGCGGACCTTTACCAGTCCCGAACGCTCGTGATAGGCTTCCCCCGGACGTTGGCAGGCACGACGGGCCCACAGGCCGAATCGCTGACCACCTTCACCGACCGCCTGATCGACCTCGGCTTCGAGGTCATCCACGAGGACGAACGCTTCACCACCAAGATCGCCGAGCGCGTCCTGATCGCGGCTGATGTGCCGAGATCCCGGAGGCGGGAGGTCATCGACCAGCAGGCCGCGATGGTCATTCTTCAGGGCTACCTGGACCGACGCGACCGACAAGAAAGGAACCGATCCCATGGATCCGGCGAACACCCAGCACTCTGAGACCGACGAGGCGGAGAACATCATCACGCTGCTCGGTGAGGACGGCGAGCAGGAGCAGTTCGAGCTGCTGGACATCATCGAGGTCGAGGGGCGTGAATATGCCCTCCTGCTGCCCCTGGACGAAAGCGGCGAGGCAGGGCCCTCCGAAGACACCGAGGATGGCGAGGAAGCCGGCGAAGTCGGCGTGATCGTCCTGCGTTTCGAGGCAGACGAATCGCTGGCGCACATCGAAGACGAGGAGGAGTTCGCACGGGTCGTCGCGGCTCTCGAGCAGATGTCCGAGGACGACGAGGACGCCTGAGCGTCCCGTGGGATTGATGCGTCGCCGCACGGGTATATAGGCGGCGACGCGGACCCTCGTGGTCCGAGAACCTCCTGGAGGAGCCGTGGCTAGGAACAACGACGACGACGAACTCGACTTCGAGGACGAGGATGAATCGGCCTACGAAGACGAAGACGAAGATGGCTACGACGACGAGGATGAGGACGACGAAGACGACGAGGAAGATGATGAGGAAGGCTCCGGCTCGGGCGGCGGTGCCCGGCGTGCCATCCTTTTCACCCTTCTGGGCCTGACCCTGGTCGGCGGTGGTGCGTATGCCGCCATGTCCCAGGGCATCGAAATTCCGTTTCTCTCCGGCTTGATGCCGGCGACGGAGGAAGCGGCGCAACCGTCGCAGGCGGCTGCGCCTGCCGTGCCTCCGCCAGCTCCTGCCGCGGCTCCGGCACAAACGGCGACTCAGGCTGCAGTTGCCGTACCACCCGTCGAAACTGCTCCCAGAGGCGAGCTCCCCCCTGCGGGATCGCCTGAAAAACCTGTTCCCGTGGCGGCGCGACCGGTCCCTGCAGCCGATCAGCCAGCACCTGTCGCTGCCAAGGCTCCGCCTGCGGTCGCCCCTGTTGCCCGGTCACTGGTCAAGCCGCCGGCTCAGGCCGCCACCTCCGCCACCAGCCTTGCCACGGCACGAACTGCAGACAAGACGGGTCGTGCGGCTCGCAAGGCGCGTGCCCTTCGCGTGGCCAAGGGTGATCGCGGTGTGTACACCGTTCAGGCAGGCGCATTCAACGTGCCGGAAAACGCCCAGGCCGTGGTGCAGCGTCTGAAGTCAAAAGGGCTTCCGGCGACGCGAACGGGCACCGGAACCCGCGGAAAATGGTCTCTGTGGTCCAACTACGTGGACACCTCGGCGAAGGCCAAGGCCCTCGTCCGGCAGTTCCGGAAGGCTGGCGTCCGAGGTCAGGTGGTGTCGCGGGATGGACGCTTCGTCGTCTTCCTGGGCAGCCACCCCACCGAGGAACGCGCCAAGGCTGCTGCCGGAAGGCTCTCGACCAAGGGCCTCTATGCGTCGGTCCACGGCATCCCCGCGACGGCGACGGCAGGTCCGAACCGAGTCTGGGTCGGCCGTTTCAGCTCCCGAATGGAAGCCGAGGCGATGGCATCCCGGGTTCGCGCCGCGGTCGGATTCGGCATCGTCCGCCGGCTGTAAGGCGTGGCCATCCAGGACGAATTCCAGGTCGTCACCTTCGCGCTGGCGGCCGAGAGCTATGGTGTGGATATCGGGAGCGTGCAGGAGATCATCCCGCTGCTCCCGGTCATCCGTGTCCCGGAAGCGCCACGCTGGATTGATGGCCTGATCGACCTGCGCGGCACCATTCTGCCCGTTCTGGACTTGCGGACCCGTTTCGGTCTCGAACGTCTGGCGGCTGGTGAGGGGCATCCCTGCATCATCATCAGCCATCTTGAGGGCCAGCAGGTCGGCCTCGTGGCCGATTCGGTACGTGACGTCGTCCGAGTCAATGCCACGCACATCGCACCCGTGCCGCCGGCCGCCGGCGCTCGGGCTCCCTTTCTCTCGGGGATCCTGCGCATTCCGGAAGGCCAGGGTCACCGTATCCTTTTTCTTCTGGCCCTTGACCGCCTCCTTTCCCGTGAGGAAGTCGACGTCCTCGCGGGAATGACCTGATCGGGAGCACCATGCAGGATCGGTCGCTGCACTGCCGGGACTGCGGCAAGGACTTCGTCTTCTCCATCGGCGAGCAGGAATTTCATGCTCAGAAGGGCTACACCAACCCTCCGGTCCGTTGCGTATCCTGCAGGCGCTTGCGCAAGCAGAACACGAACCAGCCCGCCGTGCCGCCCGCGGAAGGCGCAAGGCCCCGCTTCCCGGCAACCTGCTCCAGTTGTGGCACGGAGACGATGGTCCCCTTCCGCCCCGTTCAAGGGCGACCTGTTTACTGTCCCGCGTGCTTCCGTGCTCAGCGCACTGTTGGAAGTCGGGACGCCACCTGAGAACCGCTAGACGACGAGACGCCGGCAAACCCTAAAGCTGCCGGCGTCTGCATCGGGATGAGAGGATTCGAACCTCCGGCCTCACGGTCCCGAACCGCGCGCTCTACCAAGCTGAGCTACATCCCGGGGGCATCATCCTAGCACCCCATGGAGCATCACGCCAGTGTCCGCTAGTCGCCAAAGCCAGCCTGCGCACGAAGGCGCATCGCGAGTGCCAACTCAGGAGCCGCGGCCCAGTAGCGGTTCTGGCGGACCAGCGCCTGAGCCTTGAGGAAGTGAGCCACGGCATTGTCCGGTCCGGCCTGGACAGCCCGCTCTGCCAGCGCCAGTGCTGCGGGCAGATCACCAGCTTCGTGCGTCAGATAGGCCAGATAATTCAGAGCCCAGACATATCGGGCATCGACGGTCAGGATCTTGCCAAACGCCTCGACAGCATGTCGGCGCGACTCGGAGTCCTTGCGCTCGAGCCCGGCGAAAAAATGCCCGAAGGCCAGCCGAAACCAAGCTTCGATGTTTTCGGGGTTCTCCTTGACCAGAGGGGCATAGCGGGCGATGACCTTGTCCGCATACGCGGGATCGAGTTCCCGCACCTTGAGCAGTTCCTGCCAACCCTGCTCCAGCCAAGGTGTGCGTGCGAGCCCCATGGCGAGATCGAAACGGACATCCGGGTCCAATTCAGCCTCCCGGACCCGCTCACGCAGGACGGCGATTTCCTCGGGACGCGTATCCGCCCGGGCAACCCCCGAAGCCCCGAGCAGCAGCAACAACGCAAGAAGACCGACCTGCCAGAACCTTCCCCGCATGCCCATCCTCCCTAAGCCATCGTACATGCAAGGGCAGACGACCACCAGCGCGCGAAGGTTCCGGCTCGTATTCGCCGTCATGCCGAGCTGGCCAGGCGGCAGTCACCAGCAGACGATGGGAGCAGGAGACTGTCAGGATGCACCGCAACATCGCGCTTGGCCGAGCTGGAGAGGCGGTGGCGACAGCGTGGTACCGGGCGCGTGGTGCCGAGATTGTCGCGCGGAACGTCCGTCTGCCTCGCGGCGAGATCGACCTGATCGTCCGGGAATCGGACACGATGTGCTTCGTGGAGGTCAAGTGCCGCCGGCATGAACCGGCGGAAGGCTTCGTGTGCCCGCGGAAGGCCAGGCGCTTGCGACTGCTGGCGCGGTGGTATCTTGAAAAAAGGCATTGGCACGGCGACATCCGTTTTGACGTGCTGGGCATCGAATGGCCCATGGGGCGCGAACCCCGAATCGTCCACATACCCGAGGCATTCTGAACTTGCGTCCCATCGTCGGCCTTCTGGTGCTTGCGACAAGCATCCTCGCGGCCACGGCACCAGCCGCAGCCTACAAGCCGCGCAAACTCGTCGTAGGCTTCGCACCGTGGGAAAACCCAGGAGAAATCGGACGAATTGCCTCCGAGGTCTCCCGGATGTTGGGTCAGTCGCTGGGCATGCGGGTGGAACCGCGCATCACGTCCGACTACGCCGGGGTGGTGGAAGCGATGAGCCACGAGCAAGTCGACATGGCTTTCTTCCCCCCTGCCGCGTTCGTTCTGGCCGAGCGCAAGGCTGGCGCCCGGGTGATTCTGAAATCAGTCTTCCGCGGACGCTCTGCCTACCATGCCGCCATCATCACCAGGAAGGACAGCGGGATACGGTCACTCAAGGACCTCAAGGGCAAATCCATGGCCTTCGTGGAGCCCAACTCGACTTCGGGCAGCATCTACCCTCGCGTAATGTTGATTCGGGCAGGCCTTAAGGCCGAGCGCGACCTGCGGGTCCAGAATGCCGGCGGACATGATGCTGTCGTGCTGGCCGTTTTCCACGGGAAGGTCGACGCCGGTGCGTGTTTCCTGAATAACCCCAACCCCCTCGAGGCCGCATGGACCCGTCCCGGAGTCCTGCCCAACCAGAGTGCTCGGGACCAGATCAGGATCCTTGGCGTCTCTCCGCCCATCCCGTCCGACAACATCGCTGTTCGGCAGGATCTGGACCCGGTCCTCGTCTCGCGTATCCAGGACTTCTTCCTGAACCTGTCCAAGTCGGACGATGGCTCGGGCAAGATCCGACGCATCTTCCGTGTGGACGGCTTCCAGAAGGCCAACTCCAAGGACTATGACCCGGTTCGGGAGGCCTATGAGATGATCGGCCTGAGGCTGGAGCGCTGAACGTGTCCACCGAGGCATCGCCTGCCGAGCGAGGCGGGCCCCTTCGCCTGAGGCGCCGGCCCGGCCCCGGAGACCTGCTCGGGTGGCTTGTCTTCCTCTGCGTGCTTCTGCTGCTTACGGGCAGCATGCACGGGTATCTCTTCATGCGTTTGAGCGAAGCACCGATCCTGAAGGCCCAAGGACCGATGCCGATAGCCGCGGTGCTGATTCTCCTCTGGGCCACGACCCTGTCCGGCTTCCTGCTTGAACGCGTTCTGCCCGCAGGTGTGGCCCGGGTGCTGGCGTGGGTGGGTCACGTCTGGCAGGGCACGTCTTTCCTGCTGCTGTGCACCATGCTGGCAACCGAACCGCTCCGCCATCTGCCCGACCTGCTCGCCCGATTTCCGGGCATCATTCGCCTCGAACTCCCCCACTCGGCCGAGGCGGATGGCTGGCTGACGCTGTCGGCGCTCGGTCTCGGCCTGCTGCTGGCAGCTGCGGCCATCGCAAGCGCAACGAACGGTCCTCGTCTTGTCAGGGTACGCGTGGCCCATCCTGCCATCCCGCCCGAGTGGAACGGGCTCAGAATTCTTCAGGTCTCCGACCTGCATGTCGGCAATACGATCCGACAAGGCTATGTCGATCGGTTGGCGCGACGCATCCGGGACCTTGACCCGGATCTGCTGGCCCTGACCGGAGACCTCGTGGATGGCAGCGTCTCGAGCCTGGCGCCCGAGCTGGCACCGCTTCTTGCGTGGAAACCGCGTCACGGCATACACTTCGTGCCCGGCAATCACGAGTACTACGCCGGCGTGGAGCCTTGGCTCGACCATCTGCGGCAAGCAGGCGTCACGGTCCTGCGCAACGCCCACGTCGTCCTAGAACAGGGCGGGGCTCCATTCGTCGTGGTAGGCGTAGATGACTTCACAGCCCGTCGCTTCGGGGGACCGGGACCTGATCTGGATGCTGCGCTTTCCGGCAGTCCTGCCCGGACTCCCATCCTGCTGCTGGCGCACCAACCACCCGCCATCGAGGCTGCACGCAAGGCTGGCGTGAGCCTGCAACTCTCCGGCCACACGCACGGCGGCCAGATCGTGCCCTTCAACTTCCTGGTGCGCCTCGACCAGCCTCACGTCGCAGGACTGTTCCGGAAGGACGACACGTGGCTGTACGTCAGCCGAGGGACCGGATGGTGGGGCCCGCCGATGCGCCTCGGCGCACCCTCGGAGATCACGCTGCTGGAGCTTGTCTCGGGCTGAGGCCAGCCGCCTCAGACGTCGGCGGTGTCCACGACATCCTCGTGGCTCCCGTCATCGTCCGGCGACTCCGATGCGCTGTCGACAACATCATCGCCGGGACGATTTCCCCGCCGACGTCTGCTGCGGACCTTTCGCTTGCGAATTCCGAAAGCCCACTTGCGGAAACCAGCCTCGAGCTCCTCCACGGTGTTGAAGGCAGGGAAGACATTGACCCAGTGGACGAAAATGTCCTTGAGCAGGACGCAGTCAGCCAAAGCCCGATGCAGCACACCCTGCGGCAAGCCGAGACTCTCGCCCAGCACGCCCAGCCGAAACCCCGGAGCCTCGGGCATCAACTTTCGTGCGATGTCGAGGGTGCAGTAGACCGAATTGGCGGGTTGTTCCATTCCAGAAGCCTGGAAGGCCACCGACAGATACGAAAGGTCGAAGCCGGCGTTGTGCGCCAGCACGATGGGAGCTCCCTCTTCGAGGAAGGCACCGAAGCGGGGCATCACCTGTTCGATGCGCGGTTGATCCGCGAGGTCGGCCGTGCGCAGACCGTGAACCTTGGTGGCGAACGGAGAAACCGAATGCCTGGGCCTGACGAGTTGGCTGAACGTGTCCAGCACCTCCCCCGAACCCAGGAACCGAACAGCGGCAATCTCGATGAGGCCACCCGCCGAGGTCGGGCGTCCCGTCGTCTCGGTATCGACCGCGAGGAAAACCCGGTCGCGCAGGCGACGAGCGTCCATCGTCATCTGCCGGCCCTTTCGGGCCACCGGCGCGATGCCGGCAAAGGAGAGCGGGAGACGGGGCTCGAACCCGCAACAGCCAGCTTGGAAGGCTGGAACTCTACCAATTGAGTTACTCCCGCAGGCTTCCATCGTAGCACGACTCCCAGACTGACTGCAGGCCGCCGCAGAGCACCAAAACCTATACAGAAACCAGACAACTGCGTTACGCTCAAGCCATGACTGCAACCGCACTCTGGATCGACACCTTCAACGGCGATGGCACCAGCAGACTCGGAACGCGATGGATGGCCTTCACGGACCGGGTGATGGGTGGGCTCTCTGATGCTGAAGTCCGCTACGACACGATCGACGGCCGGGCCTGCCTCCATCTCGAAGGCACAGTCCGACTCGAGAATCGCGGAGGCTTCATCCAGGTTGCCCTGCCTCTCGTGACGCGGGAGCACCCCTTCGATGCCACCCATCTTCGCGGGGTGCGTCTGCTGGTCCGGGGGGTGGGGGCACCGTTCCAGGTTCACCTTCGTTCCCTCCAGCAACGTCGCCCGTGGGAGCACTACTGCGCGGAAGCGTGGGCGCCGGCTGCATGGACGACGATCGACCTGCCCTTCGCCGCCTTCCACCCGGAGATGACCACGGGCATTCTGGACCTGAGCCGCCTTACACGCATCGGCATCGTCCTCGGGAAACGCCCCGGACCGGCAAGCCTTGCCGTGGGTGCGGTGGGTTTCCACGCCTGAGTCAGAGTTCCAGTTCGCGATCCTGGACGGTACGCTCGACGCGCCGAAGGTATGCGGACTCGTAGACCAATTGGCGTGAACGGTAGTACCGTCCCAGCAACCACTCTCCGGTACGCGAATCGAAGCCGACCGTGACACCGTCCAGCCCACCGGGCAGGCGCGCACCCTCCACCCTGATCAGCACGACATCCCGTTGCCCGAGGCGCTCTCGGCCCCCGATCGTCAGGCGAGCCGTGGGTTGGCGCATCAGCATGGCAAAACTGGCCGGCGTCACCTCGTCCGGATAGAGGCCAATCAGGGAACGCGACCTGGAATCGCGGCTGCTGACCGTCATCTTGACGAAGGACAGGGCTCCGGGGAGCTTGATCTGGACCGTCGGGCCACCGTGCGACAGTACAGCCATCCCGACCGGCGGCCCGTTGCCGGAGATGAACTCGCTGCGGGCCGTGCCCGGAGGACGGAACAAAAGCTTGGCCTGAGAACGCTGCTGCTTCGACGCAGTCCATTCCTGGACCTGATTGATGGCCTCGTACGCCCTGAGCGGACGCGTGCTGGCATCGATCCGTGCCAGCAGGGCACCCAGCTCGTCCTGACCCTGCTGAGGAAAGCCAGGCGTAGGCAGCAGAGGCTGCGGCATCGGCCCCGGAAGCACCGGATCCGGCATTGTCCCGGAAGGAGGAGAGCCGCCGCACGCCGCCAGAAGCGCCGCCAGCACACCCATGACGGCGCGGAAGGCAAACTTCGGGACAGGCAACAAGGGATCGGGGCTCCGGTCGGAGGACTTCTGTATTTTAAGAAGCCGTGAACCCCTCGTCAAGGAACAGAAAATCAGCCGGCCCGATTGCTCGTCCCGGCGTCGACCATCAGCCGGAACCGATAGACGGGTTCACCGCCACGATACAGACACCCCCAGCGTACCGTGCCGTCCGGGGCCACACCGGCCTCCGCACCGTCCACCCCGGGCGGCAGACCTCTCGTGGATGGCAAATGCACCCCCACGAGACCCTCGGGCACGACCGAACGCACACCACGTTGCAAGCGATCCACCTGAGCGAGAAGTGCTTTGGCAAGGGCGACCGGAGTCACATCCGAGGCACGGAATCCCTGACGGGTGAGGGCGCGAGGGTCCGTCGGAGTGACGCGGATCGGCAAGGCGCCGAGGATGCCCGGCAAACGCACTTCAAGGTCTCCCCCCGGAATCTCCCGGATACGCAGGCCCCGGGGAAGGCGGCTGCTGCGCTCGACCTCCGTGGTGACCTGGCCGTCCGGGTACGTGTGCACGGCGTAACGATCAGTCGTCCAGCCTTCGCTGGTGGCCTCCTCGACCGTGAGCACCCCCGTCAGCGGGACAGGGTGCCGAACAGCCCGATCGACGAGCATGTAGAGTTCCCCGTACGACAGGCCCGTCAGACCCGCACCCGCCATCGTGACCATCCCGGCTGTCAGCATCAGCATGATGCTCATCAGCGTAGCCATTTACCTACACAAAATCAACACAGAAGCAAGACAAAGCATGCCATCCTAGGCGTCGAACACTTGCCGCGCATCCCGTTCCAACGTGGCGCAAGCTCGCACGAAGTCGATCTCCTCTTCCTGCACTCCGAGCCCCCAGCCACCTTCGTTCCACGTCCGCAACCAGATCGCCTGGTCGGCCGCGAAGGCCGAGGCACGCGCTGCTCCATTCGGTCGGATGGCCACTCCGTCGCGTTCCCACGCAACCTTCCGCGGGCCGTCGGCCACGCGGATCTCCTCGAGTACGGCGGTGACACCGCGATGTCCCTCGAGCCGGAAACACGCACGCACGCCTTCGCGGCTCTCCCTGACGACAAGCTCGGCGTGACGCCAACCCGACATCAGGTCCCAGAGCATGCGCAGACGCCCTGCGGCGTGAGTCGCATGACGACCTTGCTTGAGGCCATCGGCCACCCAGCCGGCCATGCCCCCCGTGAAGCGAACGTCCCAGTGAGCCGGACCGGGTACACGGGCGGCTTCGCGCACAGCCCTTCCGATAGCCGATTGCCATCCCAGCCACGAGACGCGTATGCCCCGCCCGAGAGACCGCGCCAACGCGTCGAGTTCTGCCGCTTGTTGCGGGTCCGTGACGAGCGGATACTCCACGAGGACATCGGCCCCCGCATCGAGTGCCATCCCGATGGTTTCGGCGTGGGCGACGTCCTCTGTGGCAATCACCACGACATCCGGCCGAGCACGCCTCATCGGCTGGACAGGATCCGGCCACTCCCTGCGGGACCACAGACCGACGAGCAGGCCCCCGGGCAGGTCGCGAATGGCTTCGGCCCGCGCTCGCCCGGCCCTGCCGGCCCCGAGCACACCCCAGCGCACCGGATCGTGCAAAGCCTCGACCTCCTTCAACTGGTAAAGTGTAAGCCCTGCCCGGGAAAGACGTGCGCCCCGTTGACCGTCCAAATCGTCTGGTTCCGCGATGCGCTCAGGATCGCGGACCATCCGGCCCTGCTGGCTGCATCCAGGGCAGGCCGCG
Organism: Candidatus Sericytochromatia bacterium; assembly: GCA_035285865.1. Lineage (GTDB taxonomy): Bacteria > Cyanobacteriota > Sericytochromatia > S15B-MN24 > VGJW01 > VGJW01. Next base: position 70,681 of record JAYKHS010000030.1, on the reverse strand, counting down.
TCCTGCCGATCGTCATCGAGGAAGAAGACGCCGACAGCGGCAGCGCAAGGGCGTGGTGGCGAGAACGCCAGATCGACGCGCTCGCTGCAGATCTGGAGCGCCTAGGCAGCCCGCTTGTCCGCCGCCGAGGAGCTGCCGTGCCCGTGCTGGAAAAAATGGCAGCCGAGTGCGGTGCGTCGGCCATTTACGGCACGCGGGCGCTTGACCCGGCCGGCAGCAGCGACCAGACGGTATTGGCCCGTATCCTCGAGCCTGCGGGCATCCGTTTCCTGCGGTACCCGGGCCAGACACTGTGGGAGCCGGAAGACATCGCGACAGGTAGCGGCATGCCCTACCGAGTGTTCACACCCTTCTGGAAAGCTTGCGCCCAGCGGCCTTCTCCGGCACAACCGGTGCCCGCGCCGACGGAACTGGTACCGCCGGAAAGGCGCTTCCCCTCAGATGAAGCAGCTTGCCGGATGCGGCGCCCCGTGCACCCCTGGACGACCAAACTGGATCGACACTGGTCACCTGACGAGGCCTCCGGGCTTCTGCGGCTGTCCCGCTTCGTTGACACGGACATACGGGCCTACGCCGAGAGACGGGATCTGCCGGCAGAGCCAGGCACATCTTCACTCTCGCCTTGGTTGGCGAACGGCGGGATTTCCGTACGGCAGGCGTGGTGGGCGGCGATGGAGGCCTGCTCAGGTCGTCCGGATCCGGGCACGGAAACGTGGCTCCGCGAGCTGGGCTGGCGCGAGTTCGGCTGGCACCTCCTGCATCACTTCCCGCATACGCTGGACCAGCCCCTCGATACCCGCCAAGCCGACTTTCCCTGGCGTCAGGCCCCCGAAGAACGCCTGGCCTGGCAGCGGGGACGTACCGGCTTCCCCGTCGTCGATGCGGGGATGCGTCAGTTGTGGGCAACCGGATGGATGCACAATCGGGTCCGGATGATCGTGGCGTCCTTTCTGGTCAAGGACCTGCTGCTGCCATGGCAGGAAGGCGCAAGCTGGTTCATGGACACGCTTGTCGACGCCGACCCAGCGAGCAACACATTGGGCTGGCAGTGGGCTGCCGGATGCGGGGCCGACGCCGCGCCCTTCTTCCGCATCTTCAATCCGACCACTCAGGCCAGAAAATTCGACCCGGAAGGCCGCTACATTGCCCGCTGGGTACCCGAGTTGGCCGACCTTCCTGCCGAATGGCGCCACGAACCTGCGGCAGCCCCGCCGCTGGCTCGGATCGCGGCCTATCCGGCCCCGATGGTCGACCATGCCGCGGCACGCCGGCGTGCACTTGCCGTGCTGGCCGACAGACGAGGGGCAATGTCCTGAAGATGCGACAGTCGGTCATCATCGTGGGAGCCGGCATGGCCGGCCTAGCTGCAGCCACCGTACTGTCTCGGGCTGGACGCACCGTGCGGATTCTTGAGGCCGGCGACAGGGTCGGTGGACGGGTCGGCGGAACGGGTAGCCATGATCACGTGCGCGATGCGGGTTTCCAGGTGCTCTTCCCCGCATATCCTCACCTGCGCAGCCTGATGGACGTGCGCCGTCTCGACCTGCGCCCCGTCGACCGAGGAGCGTGGATCCGGGACCCGGATGGCCGCTGGCGGCGACTCATGGATCCGCGCCAGGACCCGCTCGCGCTGTCAGGATTGCTGACTGCCCCGTGGTGGCAGTTCTCGGATGCGGGAGCCCTCCTGCGCCTGACGCTCCTGGCGCTAAGGGGAGACGCCACGTTGCGGACCGGCAGCACGGCCGCCCTCCTTCGCGAGGCGGGAGTATCCGACCGCCTCGTGGAAGCCTTCTTCCGGCCTTTCTTCGGCGGAGTCCAACTCTCGGACACGCTCGAAGCTCCCGCGGCGGAGATGCTGGTGGCTTGGCGCATGTTGGCCGAGGGCGGCGCTGCCTTGCCGGCACGGGGCATGCAGGCCGTCGCGGATGCCCTGGCCATCGGATGCGGGGCTGAAGTCGAAACCGGCCGCAAGGTCATCGCCCTGATGATGAACGGAGATCGGGTGACGGGCGTCCGGACTGCGGACGGCGAATCCATCGAGGCCGAGACCGTGGTTGTCGCGAGCCATCCCTCCGCTTGGCGGACGCTGCTTCCGGAATGCACGATTCCTGAGGGTCGGAAATCCGTCAGCCTGCACATCTACAGCGACAAGCCGCTGGTACCGGGACGCCGGTTGCTGCTGGGCCGTCCGACAGACCCCTTCAGGGTCGCTTGCCCCGTCTCGACCATTGCTCCGGCCTACGCACCGGATGGCCTCCACCAGACGGTGTTCCAAGTGCCCGAAGTACCCGAGGATGGCGAAGCATGGCTACGGCAGGTGCTCTCGGATTTCTCGCCAGCAGACACCATCCATGCGCGTCTTGGGCACGTCCACACTGACCTCGCTGCACAATTCTGGCCCACCGCGGACCGTCCATCCCTCGAGACTCCGCGTCAGGGCGTGTTCCTCGCCTCGGATGCCCAGGTGCGGTCGAGCATCGACGGGGCCCTGGAAGCCGGCATCCGCGCTGCCGAACGCGTGCTTGCTCCATAGCCCGACACCGGACGGACACCTTCCGCCGATGGCGGTCAGCCGGGACGCACCGGCTTGGGGATACCCGCACCAAGTCCACCATCGATGCCGATGATCTGGCCCGTGATCCACGATGCATCCTCGGAAAGCAGATGGGCCACAAGCGCGGCGACCTCCTCGGGTTGGCCGATGCGTCCCAGGGGATGCATCGCGGTGGAAGCGGCCCGCGCAGCCTCCGAACGCAAGAGGCCCGATGCCAGTGGCGTGTCGACCAGAGCGGGCGCGACGGCGTTGATGCGAATACCGCTCGAGGCATAGGTGATCGCGGCGCTCCTGACAAGTGCAGCGACGGCACCCTTGGCTGCAGCGATGGCTTCGTGGCTGGCCATGCCGGTCTGCCCCGCCACGCTGCCGAAGGCCACCACGGCCCCCGCCTTGCGAGCCTGCATGCCCGGAAGTACGGCACGCATGGCGTGCCACAGCGTCCTGACATTGGCATGGAACGCGGCATCGAGATCCTCGATGCGGGTCAGATGCAAAGGCCGGATCAGAATTGAACCGACGGCGTGGACCAGCCCGTCCACAGGCCCAAGCGCGGCCTCGGCCTCCTGGACGACACGCTCCATCTCGCCGGCCACGCCGGCATCTCCGGCGACCGGGAAAGCCCGCTCACCCAGTTCACCGGCCAGACCCTCCAGAACCTCGGAGCGCCGTCCCGCAAGCGTCACGCGATCCCCTGCTGCCACGAGACGACGGGCCAGAGCAGAGCCGATGCCGCCGCCTGCACCCACGATCAGGACATGTCGCGCCATGGCTCCTCCTATGTAGACAATATTTACACAAGCCTAGCACGACATGCCCTCTGCGCAATCGGCCACTCCAGGCCCGCCCGCTGGCTCAGGCAGCGTCCGTCTTGCGCGGGAACCACGGTACGAAAGCTGACGTACGCGCCACATAAGCCGCATAGGCTGGCTTTCTCGCTTGCAGACCCGACTCCAGCAGCGTCACGCCCGAAACCCGCAACAGCAGGAAGGTCATCGCAGCAGGACCCAGCCAGACCCACCATGATCCTGTCGCGGCAAGAGACACGGCCCCGAAGCCCCACCAGAGCAAGGACTCGCCGAAGTAGTTGGGATGACGGCTGTAACGCCACAGGCCTCGATCCAGCACCGCGTCCGGAGTTGTCCGTTCCCTGCGGAAACGAGCCAGCTGGGCGTCCGCAATGACCTCGCAACCGAAGCCCAGCGCAAAACAGCACCAACCGACAAAATCCCACGCCGTCGGATGCGCCGCGTCAGGTGCCAGCAGTGCGGCCTGCATCGGCAGGGACAGTCCCCAGGCGAGCAGGGCCTGCAGCATGAACACCTTGAAGAAAGAGCGCCACCAGAAATGCGCTCCATCCGCCGCACGGAAGGCCGCATACCGCGGGTCCTCGGCATGACCGAACTGCCGCCGTCCAAGATAGACACCCAGACGCATGGCCCACAGCAGCACCAAGGCCGCAAGGACGCCCGCACGCGGCCCCGCGACGCCCACTCGAAACAGCACGGTACCGACGATGACCGCGAAAGCAGGCCCCCAGAACGCATCGATGATGGACGCGTTGCGAAGAGGAAGGGAGACAGCCCAGATCAGGGCAAACATCGCCACGGAGACGCCGAGCGTCCACGCCAGCTCCTCGACCGGCATCAGACGCCGACCGCGACGCCGGTCCTCAGGCCCTGCTCGCGCAGGAGTTGCACCACGGCATCAGCCCAGTGCGCCTCGGCATTCAGGCCCGGCACGAGATGCAGGCGTCCGCCCCCGGCCGCCGAGAAGTCTTCGGCTGCGCGCATGCCGATTTCCTCGAGCGTCTCGAGACAGTCCGCAGTGAATGCAGGACAAGCCACGACGACATCCTTGCAGCCGCTTCGGGCCATCTCGGGCAGCACCTCATCCGTGTATGGACGAATCCACGGAGTCCTGCCGAGTCGCGACTGGAAGGAAACAGTCCAGGCTTCCTCCGTGAGATCGAGGCGCTCCGCAAGACGGCGGGACGTCTCCATGCACTGAGCCCGGTAGCAATGCCGATTGGCCTCGACGATGGCTGCACAGCACTCCGTGGAGGCGAGGCAATGGCGACCGGTCGGATCGGACTTGCGACATTGGCGCTCGGGCAGACCGTGGTAACTGAGCAACAGGTGCGCACCAGGCAGAGCCTCGAGTGCCTTGGCGACATGCCGGGCCATGGCTGCAATGAAGGCCGGATGGTCATAGAAGGCACCGACAACGCGAACCTGCGGCACGTTCCACTCCTGCGCCAACAAGGCGTAGACCCGCTCGAGCGTGGAACCGGTCGATGAGGACGCATACTGCGGATAGAGTGGCAGCACGATCAACTCATCGACACCGGCGGCAGCCAGCCGAGCCATCGCATCGCCAAGCGATGGCTGGCCGTACCGCATGCCGAGTTCGACGGGCACCTCCGCACCGACACGCTGACGCACGGCCACCGCCAAGTCCAGCCCATGCACGAGCAGCGGAGACCCGCGATCGGTCCATATTTTGCGGTACGCCTCTGCGGATTTCCTCGGCCGGAAAGGCAGGATGACCAGGCGAAGCAACAGTGCTCGGGCGACCGCAGGAATGTCCAGCACGCGTGGATCCGAGAGGAACTCGGCGAGATAGCGACGAACTTCCGGAGCCTTCGGGGCATTGGGGGTGCCGAGGTTCACCAATAGCACGCCCTGTTTGACAGACCTAGCGGATTCGCGACCACTCATCGCTTCAGTATCTCGGAAAGCGCAAGCTGGGCGATGGATGACCCGGGGTGCCAGACACGCACTCCCGAGGCTGCCAGACCCTCATCGGACCCGACACCCTGCCCACCGACGTGGAAAGCCACGCGATCGCCCCAACGCGTCGCGAGGCTGGCCAATGCCTCCCGGTTGCCGCGAAACAGGCTGTCTCGGGTCACAGACAGATAGACCGCTTGAGGATCCAGCTTCTCGAGCGCACGCTCCAGATCGTCGAAGGGCACCGACGCCCCGAGGTGCAGGACCCGTGCACCCGCCTGAGAGATGTAGAAGGCCACGAGTAGCGCGCCGAACTCGTGCCATTCGTCGGGGAAACACGCCGTGATGATGTACGGTAGCGAAACATCGCGGTTGCGCGAGATGTCCAAGAGGCGATGCAGGCGGCGCGTGAACGCCTGGCTGGCCAGATGCTCTCCAGAGATCGAGCACACGCCCTCGTGCCAGAGATCCCCGATACGAATGGTTGCCGGCCGGATGACATTCTCCACGGCCACGGCAACGCTGTAGCGGGCGAAGGCCTGGTCCAGCGCGGTCTCGAGCGCCATCTCGTCCATCTGCACGGCACCCTGCACCAGACGTTCGATCAGAGCCTCGAGCATTGCGGATCGACCGCTGTCCGTCCCGCGGTCATCTGCAGGCTCGAGCAGCTTCGCGGAAGGCTGCTGGCGAGGGGGTAGAGGCAAGGGCTCGGCCAGCAGGGCCTCGATACCCAGACCGGCAATCTCACCGATTGAACGCCCCTCGTCGATCATGGCCTTGACGCGACGGAGAACCTGCAAGTCCTGGTCCGTATACAGCCGATGCCCCTTGGGGGAGCGGATCGGCCGCAACAGGTCGTACCGCTTCTCCCAAGCGCGCAGCAACATCGGTGAAAACCCGGTCAACCGGGCCACCGAGCTCATCTTGTAGGGACCGAGTTCACGCACAGACAGGCCTCGCCGCGGGACAATCCATCCTCCGGCAGCACCGCAGGGCTTGTCAAGCATTTGCCCGCATTTCGTCCAACCCGGGCGCGCTGCAGGCAAGTGCAAGTCAAGTGCAGGGTACAACTTGGACAGGTAGCCCCGTGAAGCCACGTCTGCACGACCATGGAGCCCTGTCCCCCTTCGGACGTCAGGGCGGGCCGGGTGTCGGTCCATCAGCCGACCGGGTCGATCCCGTGCAGCCAAAGGGGATCCCGTCCGATAGCCTTGTGAGGTCAGGCGTCCCGACCGCGAGGCCCCTCGCGAGTTCTGGCAACCTCGCGTCCGTGGTTGCGGTCGCAAAGGCGGCAACCACCGAGAAATCGGCATTCGATGTGCCCCATATCGCGTTGCTCGGTGCGGCAGGCCGCGATCCGTTGGTACAGAACACGCAGGTTACCCGGGACTACCACGCCCTGTCGGAATCATTCAGGGCCTGGCTCGGGCAACCCGAGCACCCGAGCTGGATGGCCTTCGGTCAGCATGCTTCGCATGAAGTGGGCGTTGCCCTGCGCAGCATGGCACTGACGAGGCGCCTGCTCGCGGAACTCAAGCATGGCCTGTCTCGGGAACCCCATCGGGTGCACCAGTGGGGACCCAAGGTTGCCGATGACCTGGCGGGCATCATGGCTCAGCAAGGTGCCCTGAGACAAGCGGTATCCATGGTCCTCGCAGAGGCCGACCTGAAGACCATGGACCTGCTTGCCCCCGGCCTATGGCCAGCCGCGAAATTGCTCCGCGCCATCCCCAGGGTATCCCGATCCGTCGAGGCGATGGCCATCCGACTGGAGCAGGGGAACCGTACGGTCCATGACCATATCGCTCCGGCATTCGCCATCTTCCTCGATGCGGAATCAAAGGGCCGGGACGGTGTTCTGGCTTTGGCCGCAGAAGGCTATGCCTCGGGCCAGATCAGGGATCCGGATGGCTTGATCCGGGACGCCTTCACCGCCTATCAGGAGGCCCGCAGGACCTCGGAACCCGCTGCGCGTGCGGCGGCCATGCACCGGGGAAACCTGCTGCTTGGCATTCACGAGCAGAAGAACGTCCTGCAGCCGATCTTCGACCAAGTGATGCGCGAGTTCGGTTCTGCGTCACGCGGGCTTGCCATACACGATCCGGCAGGCACCTACCCCGTGCTGCGCGAGGGCAAGGGAAACTGGGCCAAATACGACGACCGCATGGGCCGGCGACCCGACGGCACATACAGTGAGGCACCCGGCACGATCAGTGGTTACTTCCGTGACCGCTTGGGGGAGACGGGACTCTTCGCTGCACCACCCGACGACGTGCGCGTCAGCGCTCGGGCTGGCGTCCCCTCAAGCTAGGGCATGCCCCCGTTGCTCAATAATCTAGACAATTGTTGGACAATCGCAGCCGACTGGTGCAGCATGGCGGAAAGCCCCCTGACTTAACGGGAGAACGTCATGCTGCGCAAAACCTTGGTCGCCTCACTCCTGCTGGGCTTTCCGGGTACGCCGGCATTCGGGGCGGAGGTCGAACTCTCGCAGGGGTCGGTCGTCGGACAGTGGGGCTTTCCCGTGCCCAACCCGCCCGGTACGGACATCCGTATCGATGGCCAGATCGAGCTTGGTGCTGTCAGCGTCATCACCCACAAGATCCAGTACGGCTCGCAGGGCACGGTATTCGACTATGTCGCCGATGGCAGACAGGACACGCTCTTCCCGTTCCAGCGCCTGCAGGCCGGGCTGACCTTCGGTGAGCGGCACAAGTGGACCTTCCTTTACCAGCCCATCGATCTGCGCACGCAGACCGTCACGACCAAGGACGAGCGCGTCGAGGAAATCACTTTCAAGCGAGCGACACCGCTGGATGTGCGCTACGGCTTCGACTTCTACCGCACCAGCTACCTGTATGACTTCGACCTCGACCCAGACCGTGAACTCGGTCTGGGCCTCAGTCTTCAGCTTCGAAACGCCGTGTCCGTCTTTTCATCGGCCAACGGCGAACAGCGCGTCGTCCGCACCGACCTCGGTCCCGTGCCCCTGCTGAAGTTCCGCGCACGCCAGCCCCTGGGTGGCAGAGCGTGGTGGGCCGTCGATGCCGACGGTTCCTACGCCACCAGCGCCGGTTTCAACGGCGTGGACTTCCCCTTCGAGGGAGCACTGCTCGATGCCTCGCTGCGAACGGGTCTTGCCCTGTCCCCGTCCTATGACGTATTCGCCAATCTGCGCTATCTGGGGGGCGGCGCCAAGGGCACCGAGCGCATCAAGCAACCGTTCAGCGATGGCTTCGCCGAAAACTGGCTGCAAACCGTCACGATCTCGTTCGGCCTCGGCTTCCGCTGAGGGCCACGCGCCGACGAGGGGGATGCCGGCTGGTGCCCCCCTCAGTACATGTTGAGCTGGAGCTTGGCCACTTCCGACATCATGTCGCGGGTCCATGCCGGATCCCACGTGACCTCGACTTCGGCTACGTCGATGCCCTCGATGGCCTCGATCTTCTGCCGGACCTCGCCGGGCATGCTGCCGGCAACCGGGCATCCAGGGGAGGTCAGCGTCATCACGACGTACGCCGTCCGATCGGCAGCCACCCGATGCTCGTAAATCAGGCCGAGTTCGTAGATGTCCACGGGGATCTCGGGGTCATGGACGGTCTTGAGGACGGCGACCATCTCTTCCTCGAGGCGCGCCATCTCTTCCGACCCCAGAGGCGCTCGGGCCGAAACAGGGGGCATCTTCGATTCCAGTTCCGACATGCGTCAGGCCTCCGTCGAGACAGGTGCGTCCAGTTTGCGGTCCAGCGCGGCCAGAAGGGTGTGCCACGCGAGACTCGCGCACTTCACGCGCGCCGGGTATTCGGCGACTCCCGCCAAGGCGGCGAGCTTGCCCAGCCGGTCCAGATCTGCATCCCCGGTGGTCACCAGGCGATGGAACTGCTCGTGCATGGCGCGGACCTCATCTTCGTTGCGCCCCCGGATGCCTTCCGTCATCAGTGAAGCCGATGCGGTGGAAATGGCACACCCATCTCCCTCGAAGGCGGCCTCGAGCACACGACCGTCGGCGCAGCGCAACTGCACGACGAGTTGGTCTCCACACAGCGGGTTGTGGCCGTTCGCTCGATGCGTGGCGTCCGCCAGCGGGCGACGATTACGCGGGCTGCGGTTGTGGTCCAGGATCACTTCCTGATAGAGGTCCCTGAGTTCGTCCATCCTGCACTCCTCAACCGAACATGCGCCGGATCGCCAGAAGGCCTTCCGCAAGCGCCTCCAGATCCTCGCGCCTGTTGTAGAGGCCAAGGGATGCCCGAGCCGTGGCCGGCACGCCGAAGCGTTTCATCACCGGCTGTGCGCAGTGGTGACCGGCCCGTATGGCGATGCCCCGGGCATCCAGAAGCGTGCCGAGATCGTGGGGGTGCACCCCGTCCATCACGAAGCCGAGCACGCCCGCCTTGTGCGTGGCTGTACCGACCATGCGCAATCCGGGCACGTCCTGAAGCAGGTTCGTCCCGTACGCCAGCAAGGCATCCTCATGGTCACGCACCCTGTCGAGGCCCAACGACTCGAGGTAGGTCATGGCCGCCGACAAGCCCAGAACGCCCTCGACGTGGGGGGTCCCGGCTTCGAACTTGTGGGGAATCTCGTTGAATACCGTCTCCTCGAAGGTGACGGACAGGATCATGTCGCCGCCAAGGTGATACGGGGGCATCTCCTCGAGCAGTTCCTCACGCCCCCAGAGCACGCCGATCCCGGTCGGACCGTAGACCTTGTGGCCGCTGAAGACGTAGAAGTCGCAACCGATGGCGGAAATGTCGACTGACATGTGGGGCGCAGCCTGAGAGCCGTCGACCAGGGTCACGGCACCCGCCGCGCGCGCGGCCGACACCATGTCCCGGACGGGGTTCACGGTGCCCAGCGCATTGGAGACATGCACCATGGCCGCCATGCGGGTCTTCGGACCCAGCAGGTTCTGCCACGCCTCAAGGTCCAACGAGCCGTCATCCAGCAGCGGCGCGACGACGAGCCGAGCCCCCGACTGCAGGCAGAGCTGCTGCCAGGGCACGAGGTTGGCGTGGTGTTCCATGCCGGTGATGAGCACTTCGTCACCCTCGCCGACGTGGGTTCTGCCCCACGTGCTGGCCACGAGATTGATGCCCTCGGTGGCCCCCCGGACAAAGATGACTCCACGTGGCCCAGGAGCACCGATAAAGCGTGCAACCTGCGGTCGCACGGCTTCGAATCGCGCAGAGGCCTCCTCGGACAGCTTGTAGACACCGCGGTGAACGTTCGCATTTTCCCAGGCGTAGAACCGCGTCACGGCATCGATCACGGCTTGTGGCTTCTGCGTCGTCGCAGCACTGTCGAGATAGACAAGCGGCTTCTCTCGAAAGGTTCGGCTCAGGATGGGAAAGTCCGCACGCCACGCGGCAGGATCCGCCGCGACCTCCCGGATCACGCCGCTCATGATCCCACCTCCGCCAGCCCCGCACGAGCAAGGTCGGTCCGCACGGCCTGTGCCGTTCCGGAAGGCAAGCCCTCCAAGGCAGGCTGCGCGAAGGCGGCGGCCAGAAGGGCCCGCGCCGTTGGAGCATCCAAGCCACGCGCACGCAGGTAGAACAAGGCATCCTCGTCCAGTTGGCCGACCGTCGCACCGTGGCTGCAGGCAACGTCGTCGGCGAGAATCTCGAGCTGGGGCTGGCACAGGGCAGAGGCACCCTCGGCCAGCATCAGGGCCCGCAACTCCTGATCCGATCGCACGGCCCCCACGCCTTCGACCACGTGAACCAATCCGGTGAAGATGCCGCGTGCACCACGACCGTGCAAGCCGCGATGCACCTGACGACTGGTCGTCCGCGAGGCCCGGTGGCGCAAATCCAGCCGGAGGTCCGCATGGCCATCGGCCGGATTGGCAATCAGCCCACGATAACTGAAGGATGCATTTTCGCCGACGAGCGCGACCGGCAAATCCATCCGCAGCCAGGAAGCGCCCGTGACCACCACGTGAACATCCAGCTCCCCCCCGGCCTCTACCCGGAAGGACTGGGTGTCCTGCCACCAGGTCGTCCCGAGGGCGGCCGAGACATGCCGCACCCAGTGCAAGCGCGCATCAGGGCCGACCACGCCGTGGCCGGCCGTAAGCAGGGTACCTGCCGCACCGCCGAGGTCCTCGATCACGACCCGGGCACCGGGAGCCAGCACGACGAGCAGCGGCGGCAGGATCGCCGCACCCGCAGCCGGCGTCCGCCACACGCGCAAAGGCTGTTCGATGATGCCCGCTATCTCGAGGACACCGCCGCCCGATGCACCGGCACGAACCACATCCGCGAGCCCCATCGCCCCGGAGGTTCCCGCAAGCCAGTCCGACACCGCGGTCCCCTCTTCGCAGGCATCCTCCAGGCTGCGCGCACGAATGCCCGGGATATCTTCCGCTGGCAGCGTCCAAGTACCGTCCGCATTCAGGACAAGTGCACCTGTCGGGGGCTCCTGGGCCACTGCTGCCTGACCCTGCGCGAGACGATCCAGGAAGGGAGCCGGATCCGTCGTCCGCCACGCCTCCTGCCGCCGATGGGGCACACCATCGCGTTCGAGGCGCGACCACGCACCCTGACGCCACGGGGCAGACACGGGCGACGCCGTGCCCGGGCGCAACCCATCCAGAACGGGATGCGTCACACCTGCACCTCGGCCCGCAGCCAGTCATAGCCCCGCGCCTCGAGTTCGAGGGCAAGCTCGGGACCGCCACTGCGGACGATGCGTCCATCCATCAGGACGTGCACGACATCGGGAACGATGAGGTCCAGCAACCGCTGATAATGCGTGACGAGGAGCATGGACCTGTCCGGTGCCCGCAGGGCGTTGACGCCATCGGCAACAGCCTTGAGCGCATCGATGTCCAACCCGGAATCGATCTCGTCGAGGATGCACAAGCCGGGTTCCAGCATGGCCATCTGGAAGATCTCGTTGCGCTTCTTTTCGCCACCCGAGAAGCCCTCGTTGACATTGCGCTGGAGGAAGGCCTGCGGCATGTCCAGAAGCTTGAGGCGGGAGCGTGTCTGGGTCAGGAAGTCCATCGCGTCGAGCTCGTCCAGGCCCCGGTCCTTGCGCACGGCATTGACGGCGGCCTTCAGGAAGTAAGTGTTGCTGACGCCGGGGATCTCGACGGGATACTGCATCGCAAGAAAGACCCCGGCTCGCGCCCGCTCCTCGATGGCCATGGCCAGCAGATCCCGATCGCGATAGGTCACGGAGCCTGCCGTGACCTGGATGCCCGGTCGCCCGGCAAGGACAGACGCCAGTGTGCTCTTGCCGGCCCCGTTGGGCCCCATGATCGCGTGTACCTGCCCCGCCGGCAGGTCCAGGTCCAACCCGCGCAGAATGGCACGGTCACCGGCTCCGGCACTCAAACCCCTGATTGTCAGCATGCGTGACATCCTTCCTCAACCCACGCTGCCTTCGAGGCTCAATCCCAGAAGCTTCTGAGCCTCGACCGCGAACTCCATGGGCAGTTCGCGCAGCACGTCCTTGCAGAATCCGTTGACGATGAGCGAGACAGCATCCTCGGCGGACATGCCCCGCTGTTGGCAGTAGAAGAGTTGGTCTTCGCTGATCTTCGAGGTCGTGGCCTCGTGTTCGATGATGGCTGTCGGATTGGCCACGTCCACCGTCGGGAAGGTGTGGGCCCCGCAGCGATCTCCCATCAGCAGCGAGTCGCACTGGGCGTGGTTCCGGGCACCGTCAGCCCCGGGCAGCACCTTGACCAGGCCGCGATAGGTGTTCTGACCACGACCGGCCGAAATGCCCTTCGAGACGATCGTGCTGCGCGTGTTGCGCCCGACATGAATCATCTTGGTGCCCGTATCCGCCTGCTGGCGGTTGTTGGCCAGCGCCACGGAGTAGAACTCGCCGACGGAGTCGTCACCGAACAGGATGACGGACGGATACTTCCACGTGATGGCCGACCCGGTCTCGACCTGCGTCCAGCTGATCTTGGCCCGTGCGAAAGCCTTGCCGCGCTTGGTGACGAAGTTGTAGATGCCGCCACGCCCCTCGGCGTCCCCCGGATACCAGTTCTGGACCGTCGCATACTTTATGGTGGCGTCCTCAAGGGCGACCAACTCGACAACCGCCGCATGCAACTGATTCTCGTCCCGTCGAGGTGCCGTGCAGCCTTCGAGATAGCTGACGTAGGCTCCCGCGTCTGCAACGAGAAGGGTTCGTTCGAACTGGCCGGTGCTTGCGGCGTTGATCCGGAAGTAGGTGGACAGCTCCATCGGACAGCGCACGCCGGGCGGGATGTAGCAGAACGAACCGTCGCTGAAGACTGCCGAATTCAGCGCGGCATAGAAGTTGTCCGTAGGCGGCACGACACTGCCGAGGTACTTGCGCACCAGATCAGGATGGTCGTGCACGGCCTCGCTGAAGCTGCAGAAGATGATGCCCAGTTCGGCCAGCTTGTCCTTGAAGGTGGTGGCCACGGACACGCTGTCGAAGACGGCATCGACCGCAATGCCGGAAAGGCGCATCTGCTCGACGAGCGGAATGCCCAACTTGTCGAAGGTCTTGCGAATCTCAGGGTCGACCTCATCCAGACTCTTCGGCGCCTCGGCAGCCTTCGGGGCCGCGTAGTAATGCAGGTCCTGATAATCGACCTTTGCCACCTCAAGCCTGGCCCAAGTGGGCTCGCCGTCGCGCTCCAGCATGCGCAACCACTGGCGGTAGGCCTTCAGACGCCACTCGAGCAGCCACTCGGGTTCGCCCTTCTTGGCCGAGATGGCCCGGACGATGTCCTCGGAAAGCCCCTTGGGCAACGTCTCGGTCTCCACGTCCGTGACAAAGCCGTAGGCATACTCCTGCTCGGTGATACCCTTCAGGGTTGCGGCATCGCTCATCTGCTGGCCCCCGCGGCAGAAGGGGCTGCGCAGCCCCCGGAAGAACATGACCCTGCATGCGCCGGCATCGGCACCATCGGCGCAGCGCCCGCGTGCGTGTCGAGATCGGCGAGGACCACCTCGGCCAGCGCCGCGCGCAAGGCCACGTTGATGCGGCCCCAAGGCCCACGCGCCACGCAAGCGGACGCATAAGCACAACCGGCCTCCGTCCCCGGCTCGACGCATTCGGTGACCGCTACGGGGCCCTCCATGGCCTCCAGAACCTCGAGCACCGTCAGGGATTCGGCCGGCCGCACCAGGCGATAACCGCCGCGCGCGCCCCGGACGGAATCCAGAACGCCTTCGCGAGCAAGGGTCTTGAGCACCTTGATGACCGTGGGCAAAGGCAACTGGGTGGCCTCGGCCAGTTCGGCCGCGCTCTGGCTGGCGCCCTTCCCGGACGCGGCGAGGCGCCCCAGGATGACCAGGGCGTAGTCGGTAAGTCGGTTGATGCGGAACACGCTAAACGGGACCAAATGAGTACCCTTTCAGGATACCAGCGCCCGTACCGGCGTCAACCGCAGAAGCTGATCAAGACTTCGACAATTGCTTCTTGAAGGTTGCCGCCTCGCGAAGCCGCCCCGTCTTCTCGAGCACGCCGACGAGCACCTCCAGAGCAGCCGTCCGGCGCCCGTCATCGGCAGGAAGGCCCGCGACAGCATCCATGACCGCCCGGGCCAGAGGCTCGGCCTCCCGCGCCTTGCCCGCGGCAAGAAGGACGTGGGCCAGATTGTGGCGGGCCGAGAGCAGCTCGGGATGATCCCTGCCCAGCATGGCCTCACGGACCTCCAGGGCCTCGCGCGCGGAGGCTACCGCTTCCGCATGCCGACCTGCGAGCTGATGGGCGCGGGCAAGTCCCGTAAGCGCCTGAGCACGCCCGAGGCTTCGTGCACCGCCGCGCACCGTCATCTTGTCCGAGAGATCCCGGAACCAGTTCGCGGCCTGAACCGCATCCCCATGTTCGAGTGCAGCGGCAGCCAGATGAAAGAGCGCATCCAGGTGGGCATCCGTCGGCTTGGCGAGGTCTCCCTCGGCCCCGTCGGGCGGGGCCGTGCGCTCCACCCGCTCCACGAAAAAGCGCAGCGCTTCCTCGGCACGCTCCGTCTGCTGGAACAGCCGCCCCAGCTTGTCGAGCAGCCCTTCCACCTGATCCGGCACTTCATCGCGCGCAAGCGCCAGACCCTCGACAAGATGCTCTTCGGCGACGACGAATTCACCTGCCTCGCGCCTGGCCGATCCCAGGTTCGCCAAGGCGACCACGCGTGCCCGCACCTCGTCGGCTTGATCAAGGGCCTCTGCGTAACACGAGGCGGCATCCTGCGCGCGCCCCAGACCCTGCAGAACATTGCCAAGCAGATTGAGCGAGGCCGCAAGGTCCGCGCCCCCCTCGGGCATCGGCAGCCCACGTGCAAGCTCCACGGCCTTTCGTCCAGCCGTTTCTGCCTCGATCCAACGCCCGCTTCCGTGGGCGGCTATGGCTTGGCGCAAGGCCTGGGTCCACGCCCTCCGGGCAGGCGTGGAGGGAACAGAATCGGGGGTCTGCGTGGTGCCGGTGGTCATGCTCTTTGCATACCCCACCGGCCCCGAGTCAACGAGGCTTCGTGGGCTTGGCCTCGCAAGCAGCCGACAGTTTGCCGAGGACCGTGGCGAGATCGACCAGGGCCGCGGCAGGAAGGACGACGGCACCGATAAGGCCAAGGCCGTTCTGCTGGTTGCCCTCGATGAACTTGAGCAGGTCAGGCGACATGTAGTCGGAGCAGGCCTCCTTGCCGGTTCCGGGCTTGCCGGGCGTTGCCGGAGCCTTGGGGGGGGCAAGGGCCACGCGCGCCCGGTCGAGGGCCACGTGCCGGTCGAAAACCTTGCCTGAAAGGTCGGTGAAGGTGTCGAAATCGATCTTGTCGGCGAACCAGGCATCGCGGAGGACCTTCATGTCCTTGTCGAGCGTGGCGACCACCGCCGTCTCACGGCTCACCCACGCCTTGCGACCCGCCGCGTCTGCAGGAAGCTTTCCTGAATCCCTGGCCAACGTGGTGCGGACCCTGTCGAGTACCTGCGGCCAAGGCTCGGCGACGACAGGTGCCGAAACGACCGGCGCGGCCGACGACGAGGAACCGATGGGCTTCGGCATGGCAGGGGACCCTCCTGAGGCGGACCCCATGCTATCGGCCGGAGGGGAGGCGATCGTGCTTGACGCGCCCGAGGCAGCACCAGAAATCCGACGGCAGCAGCAGGAGCTGGACGGAAAGACATTTCGGTCAATTTGCTGCGATCAGACAGGACAGAGCCAGCTAAGCTCTTGTCAGATTCCACGTTATAAGGGGACTATTGATGAGGAAACTCAATATGTCAGGGACTGCCACCATGATTCGCAACGGTGACATCCCAAACAAGGTCAAGGAGACATGGATGCCGAGAACGAAGACCAAACCCGCTGCCAAGAACGCAGTACAAACTCAGCGCAAGCCTCGGCGGACCGCTTACGAGTTGCTCCAGGACCTTGAAGCCAAGAGGAGCCAGCTCGTTTCGCAGTATGAAAACAAGCTGGCCACGCTCGACGCTAAGATCAAGTCCTTGCAGACGCGTCATCAGGATCGCATCGAGGTGGCCCGAATCCTCGAGTCGATGACGCCAGAGGAGATTGCTGCGCGCGAGTTGGAAGTGCGTGCGCAACTCAGCGCCCTCAAGAAGGCGAAGCGTATCAAGAACACTTGATGTTGATACGGGCTTCGGCAGTCATGACCCCGGATAAACCCGCGGCAGGCGACGGCCGAAGCCCGTAAGAATCTCATACGGGATCGTATGGGCCCAATCGGCCAGATCCGTCACTTCGATCGCCTCCGCACCCTGCCGACCGACCAGCACGGCCTCCGTTCCGGGCGGGTACTCCGCAAGTTCGCCGGGTCCCAGGTCAACCACGACCTGATCCATCGAGACGGCACCGACCATCGGCCGTCGCCGACCGCCGACAAGGACCTGTCCTTGCCCCTCGAGCGCACGCGGCAGCCCGTCCGCGTAACCTACAGGCAAGACTCCCAGCCGGGTCTCGTGCACGACGACATGTCTCCCCCCGTAACCCACCCGGGTACCTGCCGGGAAGACACGCACCTGCATCAAACGAGCCCGAAGGGTCCAAACCGGCCGCAAGCCCAGTTCCGCCGGTACGGCGACGCCAGGTGCGACGCCATGCAGCAGCAATCCGGGCCGAACCATGTCCCAGTGCGTCTCCGGAGCACGCAACGTCGCGGCGGAGTTGGCGAGGTGGCGGAGCGTGCCGGCAGGCAAGGCGTGCGCAAGAACCGCGCGGCGAAAGGCGTCATGCGCAGCGTGCAGCGCACAGGGGTCGGGATCATCCGCAGAGGCCAGGTGACTGGAGAGCCCGACGAGGTCGATATTGCCCTCGCTATCGAAGGCTGCCAGCAGTTTGCCGAGGTCGTCCGGGGCCGTGCCTACCCGAGCCATGCCGGTATCGACCTTGAGGTGCACGGCAGCCCTTACGCCGACCTCCCCCGCGACCTCGGCGAGCCGCGCAAGTGCCGTGGCATCGGAAACCGTAAGCTCGAGCCCGTTGCGCAGAGCCGAGGCCCAGGCCTCGGGCGGAACCAGGGACAACAGCAGGATGGGGTGGACGATACCTGCCTGTCGGAGGCGGATGCCCTCGCCGACCGTCGCCACGGCGAGGCGGTCAGCACCCGCCTGGACGGCCGTTCGCGCGAGGGGCAGTGCGCCTGCACCGTAGCCGTCGGCCTTGATGACGGCCATCAGGTGGGTGTGGGGGGCAAGCCAGCCACGCAGAGCCGAAACGTTGTGCCGGTAAGCCCCCAGGTCAATCTCCAGCCACGCACCGCGGAGATTGGCGAGAGAAGGAAGTTCGTGCCGCTCGGAAACCATGGCTCGGCCCCAAGCCTAGCACCGGCAGCCCCCGGATGCATCTGCATCGATTCTTCGCCGGGACTTAACCCGGCCTTGGGGCAGTTCGGGCGGCGTGACCCGATAACTCCGAAGAGGAGAGCGCCACGTGATCTGCATCTATCACCAGCACGAGCCCGGCACCGTCCAGTGTCAGCGCTGCCGCATCCCGCTGTGTGAACCCTGCGGCCAGGACAACGTGTGCAAGGCCTGCCGGGCCGCGCGTGACCAGGCCCTTGGACAACGGGCAGCAGGCAGCAGGCCGGCGCGCCTCGTCGACACGCCGCGCGTCCGTTCCGTCACCAGAAGACTCGTCGCGGCCAGAGCCGAACGCCTCGCCAGCGCTCCGCGCGCTCGGCGGCGGAGCCAGGGCGATGCGACGCTTGGCTGGACGCTTGCCGCGCTGTTGGCTGCCTTCGTGCTTGGGCGGACCTGGGGCGGCTCGCAGGAGTCCACTGCTCCCGCCCCGCAAGCGCCTGCTCCGGTCGCCACCGAGACCGTCGCCGAGACGATGATCCAGCCTCGGGCGGCAACCGTGCCTGCCCCTGTCGACACGGTCTACGCTCCCTCGGGAGAACCTGTTTCCCGTCCTGCCCCGCGTGTCGCGAATCGACCCGCCTTGACGGCAGAGAGATTCGAGGCGCTGATCGATGCGCGCGTCGCCGCGGCTGTCCGGCGTGCCACGGCAGCCAAGCCGGCCGCAGTGGAGGCGGAGCGCATCGCGGATCCTCGGCGTGAGCCGCCGCAGGCCCTGGCCTCTGTTCCTGAAGAAGCCCCTCGGGAACAGGCCCGGACGACGGGTAACGTGGCACTCAATTGGCCGACGGCCGGAAACACCCTGCGCTACACGACCTTCCTCAAGGTCAGACTGGACAATCCCCAGGCCTTCCGTCTGCTGCAGGTCGCGGTCGATGGCCGCGCCGTGGTCTCGGAAACCCGTCTCTCGGCACAGATGGAGGTGCCCCTGGACACCACGGGTATCGAGGACGGCACCCACCGCATCCGACTCTATGCCTGGACCCACGAGGGACGTCACCGGGCCAGCGAACCGGTGGAAGTCGAGATCGCCAACGCCCCGTGAAAGGTCTCCCGGCCTTTTCCACCGCAGTCCACCGGTACTCCTGAAATTTCCACCGAGAAACTTTCAGCTATCCACCATCAATCGGGGATATCCACCTTCCGAAGCCCGAAAAGAGCGTGTTAACTTTGTGACCGTTGCACAAGGTTCAGTCCTAGGGAGCCTGCCACTTGACCCCCGACGTCGTCGCACCACCCCATCTTCCGTCCGCCGTGGCCGGACGTCTGCGCACGCGCATCGCGCGGCTCGAGCGCGACCGCCACGAAGCACACGCCGAGATCGCCCGTCTGCGCGAGGCACTGGTGGCGGCTGAGCGCGGACGCGAGGCCCTCCAGTGTCGCCTGGCAGAGCGCGAGGAGCATCTGGAGCGGACCGTGCTGCTGCAGGCCTTCCGCAGCCCTGAGCCACGCCGGGCGCTCTGGCCCTTCTCGCTCGCGGCCCGCTGAGCCCGCGACCCGCCCGGGCGGGACGGGCCGAATCTCACGAGATGGTGATGTCTTCACCTTCTGCCGTGGGCTTCCTGAGTCTGCGGCGTGGCAACCGTCCACCCGCTCCGCCGGCCCCCAGGTCCGCATCCTGACGCGCGCCACCTGATCTGCTCCGGCCCTCTACGGCGATCTCGACCTTGTCGGCCTGCAGCCGATGTTGGTGGAGGATGTCGCGGATCTGGCCAAGCTTCTCGGCGAGTTGTTCACGGGCGGCCTGCGATTGCGCGACGATGGTCACGCTGACTTTCTGCTGCGCATACGTGAATGAGAGATCCAGCTTCCCCAGATGCTCAGGTGCCAACTGGAATCGCAAGGTGGTGGCGGGCACCTCGCCTGGTTGCGCACGCACGATTTCGGCGCGCACCAGCCCGGGAATAGCCGGTACCTCGAGGCCCGGCCGCATGCGCACGGCAGGCGCATCGTCGACCGCAACGCCCATATCGGGCGGCACCAGGGGTTGCAGGCCCGGGTGAGGCTGTTGCTGGAACCACGATTCCCACGCCCGCGACGCATCTGCCCCCTTGTCCGTGTCGACGTCGAGGACGAGACCGGCCACGGCTCCGGCGGCATCCGCCGCAGCCAACGCCTCGTCCGAAAGGGTACCGGGCAGCAAGCCGGGCACGATCTGGGCCAGATAGTGCAGGAACGGCCGCCTTTCGACAGCCTCGCGATCCTCGCGAGCCTCCTCGACCTTGCGGTCATGATCCGGATTCTCGACGTCCTGCGGAGCCACCTTGGGCGCCTTGGGCGGCTGGATGGGGGGAACGGGAATCATGACTGCTCCTTCCTGACCAGACCCAATCGACGCGGCGCGGCTTGCTCCGAGGCCTGGATCAGCCCGGCCATCCAAGCCGATTCAGCCTCGAGGGCTGCCTCGCGCGCCGCTTCCTGCTCGTCCTCCTCGATGCGCAAGCGCTCCTTCTTCAGGTAGCCCTGCACGGCCATCTCGTCCAGAAGCATCGCGTCCTTGCGGGCCATCTCGGCCGACCAACGCTCCTTGGCCTTGTCCTTGTGCTTCTCGAGAATCTTGACCTCGCGCTTGGCCAGCTTGAGGTCCTGATCCGCCTGGTCGACGGCACCCTCGGCCTCGCGCAGGCGCTTTTCCTGAGCTTCAAGCTTCTTCTCGAGCACAGCGGCATAGTCATTGCCCATCTGCACGTTGGCCGCCTGGCCCGAGGCAAGCGACGCCCCCATCGAACGCCGTGCCGCCGCGAGCCGCGCCTTGAGCTCATCGCGCAAGTCACGCTCCTGATCTCGCTCGCGCTCCCGCTTCGCCTTCTCCTGCGTCAGCTTGTCCTCGCGCTTCACCCGCAGGTCCAGCACCGTCGCCATGCGATAGCGGAACTTGGCTGGCATCTTCAGCGTGCCTTCTTGCGCGACATCCAGCCGAAAAGCATCTCCCACACCGTCTTGCGACGGCGCTTGAGGCTGCGCACGCCCTTGACCTCGACATCCGGCCGACGCTTGGCCTTCTTTCCCCGCCCCTTGGTCGGCCGCTCCTCGACCTGGCCAGCCTCCGCCTCCTGGGCCTCGCGTTGCAAGCGCCGCATCAACTTCTGGGCCGCCTCGTCCTCGGGGTTCAGGCGCAGGGCCACGTCCAGTTCCGCCTTGGCATAGCTGCTCCAGCCCTTGCGGGCATAGAGGGCGGCCAGCAAGGTCCGGTAGGTCGCCTCGTTGGCATCAAGGGAGATGGCTTCCTTGGCCGACTCGATCGCCTTGCCAATCTCGCCCTCGGCCTGCAAGGCCATGGCGGCGTTGTAACAGGCTTTGGCCCGGGAGTTGCGGAAATCAGAGGCAGGGGCCGCAGATGGTGCCGACTGGGTGTTGCCCAGCAGACGCCGCGTGAAGTCGTACTCGGAACGCTGCTCGGGATCCTTCAGGACGTTGTAAGCACCGGAAACCTTGGCAAATTGGGCCTGGACCTCTTCCTGCTTGTCGACGTCACCCACATAGCGATCGGGATGCAGCTCCCGGCTCAAGCGGCGGAACGCATCCTTCAGGGCCGCATCATCGGCATCCTCGGAAACACCCAGGATCGCGTAAAGGTCTTCGGTAGGTGCCGACATCGTCATCGCAACAGGCTTCTGGCTGAATCCAGCCTCGTGGGGTAATCGGCCGTGAGCAGCAGGGTGCGCCAGGCCTCATCCAGGTCAAGGCGCGCCGTAGCGGGCTCGAGGCACGAGATGACCGTACGCGTGACGGGATGGCCCGTCAACGTCCCCAGGTCCTCGGGATGTGCCCGTTCGGCCCGCTCCCAGTAGTCGAGCGCGGCCCCGTAGTAGGCAAGGCCGTCCTGCTCGCCAAGCGCGACACAGACATGACCCGCAAGCTCGAAGGTGACACCGAGACTCCACAAGCCACCCCGGCCCGGAGCAGGCTGCCCGGGAACTTCACGGAGCGTATCCTCGACGAAGATCAGGGCCCGACGAAAGACGGCACCTGCCGTCTTCGGGCGCCCGGCACGGCCATACAGCACCCCGGAACGCAAAAGCAGCAGGATCGTGGCATGGAATGCCCCGAACTCGGGTGCCTCGGGGTCGAGTCGATCCCTGCCGGCGGTCTCGAGACCGAGGCCCTCCTGGGCCAGCACCTCGAGGCAACGCGCCGCCTGATGGAACTGACCGCTGGACAGCAGGGCCTCCACCACGCGGCCGGCCTCCTCGCCGCTTTCACGCGCCAGGTCCAGAATGGCGAGATGCGGCTGCAGGGGCCCACCCCCCACAGGAGGCAACCAGAGCGGATGCACGCGATCTTCCGACGGCTCTTCCATGACGTCCCGGGGCATCATACCCAGGTTGCCGCCGTGGCTCTCCGGGGCTAGGATCGGCCCCATGCCGCGTATCCACCGACTACCCGACGTGCTCGCCAACCAGATTGCCGCGGGCGAGGTGGTCGAGCGTCCGGCCAATGCCGCGCGCGAACTCGTGGACAACGCGTTGGATGCCGGCGCAACCCGCATCGAGGTCCTCGTGGCCGATGGCGGCAGAACGCTCCAAGTCGTCGATGACGGCTGCGGCATCGCGCCTGAGGACTTGCCGATGGCCTTCGAGCGCTTCGCGACGAGCAAGGTGCGTGCGCTGTCGGACCTCGAGGCCTTGGCAACGATGGGGTTTCGCGGCGAGGCCCTCGCGGCCCTTGGTGCCGTCGCACGGGTCACCATCCGTTCACGCCCCCCCGGATTGGAACAGGCCTGGAGCCTGACGTGCGCGATGGGTGACTTGGGTGCGCTGACCCCGGCAGCTGGCGCACCGGGAACCAGCGTTCAGGTCACGGATCTTTTCGCCGGCACGCCGGCACGACTGAAATTCCTGCGCACCGACTCCACGGAGACGGGCCACGTCGTCGAAGCCCTGACCGCCGTGGCGATCGCGCACCCCGAGGTGAACTTCCGGATCACGGTCCAAGGCAAGGTCGTGCTCGATACCCACGGGCTCGCCGACATGGGCTCCATCCTTGCCCATATCCTCGGACCGGGCACCTCGGACCGCCTCCTGCCGGTGCACGCGGCTACACCCATCGGCGAGCTCACGGGGCTGCTGTGCCCACCGGAGATGATTCGGGGCGATCGCAGCCGACAATGGCTGTTCGTGAACGGCAGGCCCATCCGTCATCCCGCGCTTGCCCGAGCCGTGGACGAGGCCATGGCTGGCCACGTCCCCCCCAGCAGGCATCCCATCTATGTCCTGGACCTGCGGCTCGACCCCACCCGGGTGGACTTCAACGTGCATCCGACCAAGCGGGAGGTTCGGCTCGCCGATGCGGGCGCCCTGCACGGACTCATCCGGCAAGCCGTGGGTGCCGCCATGCGCCAGCGGGATGCTGCACATTCGGAACCGCAGCGCGGGACCTTCGAAATGACGCGCACGCTGCCCGCCGCGCATCCGCGCAGCCTCGTCCCCGGCATGCAAGGCGCCACTCCCGTGCCCACGGTGACGGATTCGAGCGGCTGGCAATCATCACAAAGTATGGCAACCATGCCGCCCCCGCTGGTGCTCGAAGGCCGAGCAGTCCAGGAGCGTCTGTCCTGGTCCTCGCCGAATCCGGATACAGTCCGGCGTGCCCCCGTGCCGGACGGGCGGACCTATCCGTGGGATGCCCTCAGGATCGTGGGCCAACTGCACGAGACCTACATGATCGCGATCCATCCCGACGGGGTGTTGCTCATCGACCAGCACAACGCGCACGAGCGCTACCTGTATGAGCAGTTGGGCGAAGCAGAGGCCGTATCGCAAGCCCTGCTGCTGCCACAGCCCCTCGACCTCTCGCCGGAATGGCGCGGTCTGCTGGCGGAACATCGCCAAGCCTTCACGCGGATGGGTTTCGCCTTCGATGCCGACGACAACATGACGGCCGTGCCGGCTCTCCTGCCGGAGGGACAAGGTCCAGCCATCATTGCCCGGCTTCTGGAACAGACCCGGGATGGGGGGGAACTCGCACACCTCGACCCGTCGGACCGATGGCGGGTCACGCTGGCCTGCCACGGCGCGACCAAGGCCGGGGACCGCCTGGACATGCCGCGGATGGAGCGCCTGCTGCAACTCTGGCGGCAGTGCGACCAGCCCTTCACCTGTCCGCATGGCCGGCCGACGTCCGTGCTCGTCTCGATGGACGAGTTGCACCGGCGGTGCCTGCGGGGTATGCAGACACGGTAATGCATGCACAACGCTGGCTTCTCGCCCTCCTCGTCCTCGGCCTCGTCACCGCGACCCTCGGTCTTCTGGCGCTGTCGGGAGCCCTGAGCCACCGAGAGGGTGCCGTCGCGATCCTGGCGGCCGCCGTGGCCATGGCTGCAGCCACGATCGTGGCCTGGCGTCAGGCGGGACAAGGTCTTGAGGACGACGGACTCTGGCAGGCCATGGCCGGCAGACTGAATCACGGCAGGCCGCAGGAGGCACGGGTCCGCGCGCTCATCGAACAGGTCGATCGGGGTATCCTCGCCAGCCGCGATCTTCTGGGCGTTCTGGGTGAGATCGGCAGGGCCAACGACCGCCTGCAGAGTGAGGCCAGGCGCCAGTCGGAAGGATCGCGAAACATCGCCGAGGGCATGCGGCAGCTGGGAGAGACCGTGGCGGAGGGCCTGATGCGGTCACGCAGCCTCGGAGACGCCGCGACACAGGCCCAGAGGCAAGCCGAGACGGGCAGCAAGGCGGTCGCCAGCCTCGTGAGCGAGATGCGCGGCGTCGAGAGCCTGATGAGCAAGGCCACCGTGACCCTCGACCACCTGACGCAGCGTTCGGCCGAGGTCACGCAGATCACGACGACCATCCGGGCCCTCGCCAGCCAGACCAACCTGCTGGCACTCAACGCCGCCATCGAGGCGGCGCGGGCCGGAGAGCAGGGCCGCGGCTTCGCCGTTGTCGCCGAGGAAGTTCGCAAGTTGGCCGAGGAAAGTGCACGAAGCGTCGAGTTGATCGACCAGATCCTGCTGGCAACCGTGAAGGAAGCCGAGACCGCCCAGCAATCGATGGGCAGTTCTGCAGAGGCCGTCCGGGCCGGCGTGGCGGCTGCCGGGGGGGCCGATCGCGCCATAAAGGATATCCTCGAGGCCGCAAAGGCCACAGGCATGCAGGCAGCTCGGGTCGTGGAAGGCATGATGGTGGTCGAGAAGGAGCGCGCAACCATGGGGGACCTCGCCTCCGGTTTGGTCGTCCAGTCCGAAGGCCTGAGCCAGTGGGTCCGCGAACTGTCCGGCAGTCTCACGGAGGCGTCACGGCAGACGCATCGGCAGGTTGGCTCGTGGACTGAGGTTCAAGGGGCGCTCGAGGCACTCGAGGACCCGTCGACCGAAGAGGCGACCGAGTCCCCTGCTCCCGCGGAAGAGGCCGTCACGGCCTGAAGTCAGGCTCAGCGGCTCTGGCGATCGGAGACGACGCGGATGTCGTGCGCCGGCACCGTGACGGTCAGACGCCCCCCGGCGGCCAGACGTTCCTCACCCGTGACCCTGTCGAACCATTTGCCGGTTCGGGCGGGCACGACCAACGTGACGGGCTGATCGCCCTTGTTGAGCAGGACGAGGGCATCCTCATCGGCCAGATGCCGCCGGAAGACGTAGTGGTCACGACCGGCCAAGACACGATGCTGCGTACCGCCCTGAAGTGCGGCGCTGGAGGCCCGAAGCTTGTTCAGGAAAGCCAGATGCAGGCCCACGGTGTGATTGCGCGAGGCCTTGATGCCCGATTGGCCCAGCATGCGGCGGTTGTCGGGTTCGCTGCCCCCCTGCAGCAGGACCTCGGTACCGTAGTAGACGCAGGGGATGCCTCGCGCCGTGAAGTACCAGTTGAGCGCGTCCTTGGCCTGGACTGAAGTAGCCTGACGTGAGCCCTCGTCGCCGTTCCCGTTGAATCGAGGCTTGTCGTGGTTGTCGAGAAAGGTGACCAGCCACGTCGGATCCCGATACAGGGAGTCGTGACGCAGGACCTCATCCACGGCATGGTAGTCGCCGCCCTTGAAGACCTGCTCGAGGCGTCCCCAGCCACCCATGGACGAGCCCGGCATGTCGAGCATGCTCATGCCCGACTGCATGGGGGACCCCTGCGTGCCGGGAAGTCGCGTGAAGCCGGCCAGCCACGAGAAGTCCGAGTTGGTCCACGCCTCACCGAACATGAAGAAGTTGCTGCGATGCCGGTGCATCCGATCCGTGAATCCGGCCCAGAAGGTGGGTTTCATCCAACCGACCGTATCGATCCGGAAGGCATCGACACCACGGTCCTGCCACTTCTCATAGATGCGCGACAGCCAATCGAGGACCTCGGATGAGTCGTCGCGGAAGTCCATCAGGTCATAGAGCCCTTGGCCGTCGTGATGGAAGAAATTCCGCCGATCGTCGTGGAAGTCGAGCTCCTCGCCATTGCCGGCGATGTAGCCGGAACGGTCCTTCCAGCGCGTCGCTGCTCCGACCTCGACGCCGTGACCGTGATTGCAGACGACATCCTGAATGACTTTGAGACCACGGGCGTGGCAAGCCCGAATCAAATCGTCATAGGTAGCCCCCGGCGACTCGAGATGCGGATCGACCTTGGAGAAATCCCATGCCCAATAACCATGGTAGCCGCTGGCACGATAGGTACCATTGGCCGAGTAGTAAGCACCCGGAGGCTGCAGCACGGGCGGCGTGATCCAGAGCGCCGTGAAGCCCATCTTCTGGATGTGGTCCAGATTGGCCATGAGGCCCTTGAAGTCGCCCCCTTGGTTCAGGAACAGGTCGCCAGGCGCGTACTCGTCGCCGTACAGCTTGTTGTTGCGGGTGTCGCCATCAACGAAGCGATCCGTGATGACGAAGTAGATGGATTCGGCCCGAAAGTCCTTGCGCGCCACAAGGTCCGATCGCCTTGCCGCCTGCGCCTGAAGATCGCCCGAAGCAGCCGAAGGTCCGGATGGCGCCGCGAAGGCGGAACCGCACCCGGCCAACGCCAGACACGCCAGAGCCTTTGCCCAGCGGCCGCGAACCCGATGCCCCCCAGTCACGCTCCTGATGCCCCCTCGCAAACCTGTCCAGGACCCGACCCCTTAGCCCCCACGGCTCAAGAACGGGTTATGAACGATTATAGGCGAGGTTTGCGCGAAACCTGCTTGCCCGGTTTGCGTCGTTTCCCCTTTCCTCCGACCTGACGCACGCGGGGTGACTTCGCCGGGGGCCGGGAGGCCTCCATGAGGTAGGCCTGGGCATCGACCGGCGAGGCCCCGGAGGCGCGTGCCGGCCTGCTCCAGTTGCCGTCGGCATCCAGAATTCGGGCCTTCACGTCATCGGCCAGGTAGGAGGCGAGCACCTCCTCGCGAATCCTTCGCGCTGCAGCCGGATCCCGGACAGGAAAGAGCACCTCGACGCGATGGTCCAGGTTTCGCGCCATCATGTCCGCACTGCCGATCCAGATTCGCGCCTCGTCGCCATGCCCGAACGCGAAGACGCGCGAGTGCTCGAGAAAACGACCCACGACGCTGCGCACCCGAATCCGCTCGGACAAACCCGGCACGCCCGGTCGCAGGCAGCACATGCCGCGGATGACGAGGTCTATCGCGACTCCTGCCTGCGCAGCTGCATAGAGCTCCCGGATGATGGGAATGTCCGTCAAGGCATTGCACTTGAACACGATACGACCCTGTTCCTTGCGGGCCGCCTCCTCGCGAATCAGCGCGACAAGCCTGCTGCGCATGCCCTCGGGCGCGACGAGCAAGCGCCGGTAGGCCTGCTTGCGGGAGTACCCCGTCAGGGTGTTGAAGAGGTCGCTGGCGTCGGCCCCCACGTCGGGATCGGCCGTGAAGAGACCGAGGTCGGTGTAGCCGCGAGCCGTGCTGGGGTTGTAGTTTCCGGTCGCCATGTGCACATAGCGCCGAATGCCGTCGGGCTCACGGCGGACGACAAGGGCCAGCTTGCCGTGGGTCTTCAGGCCGACGAGTCCGTAGGTGACATGCACGCCGCGCTGTTCGAGCCGCTTGGCCCAGAGGATGTTGTTCTCCTCGTCGAAGCGCGCTTTGAGCTCCACCACCACGGCAACCTGCTTGCCCCGCTCGGCCGCCTCGCCGAGGGCCTCGATGAAGCCGGAGTCTCCCGTCGTCCGGTAGAGCGTCTGCTTGATGGCGAGGACATTCGGGTCCTCGGCCGCCTGCCAGATGAAATCCACCACGGGGTCGAAGGCCTCGAAGGGATGATGGACGAGCACATCCCGTTCGCGGATCACGGCGAAGAGGTCCTCTTCTCTCCGGAAGGCCTTGGGAACGGAGGGCAAGTGCGCCGGGATCTGGAGGTCCGGCACGGGCAGGCGAGCCAACTGCATCAGGTCGCCGAGGCCCGTCAGCGTATCCGTGGCATAAACATCCATCTCGCTAAGGGACAGGGCCCGGACGAGCATGTCCCGCATGCCGGCCGGCATGCGATCCGTGACCTCGAGACGCGTGGCCCGGCCGAAACGACGCTTGCGGACTTCCTGCTCGACGACCGTCAGCAGATCGACCGCCTCATCCTCCGCGATCTCGATATCCGCATGGCGCGTCACCCGAAAGGGATGGATGGCGCGCACCCGAATTTCGGGAAACAGGGCATCCACATGGGCGGCCACCAACTCCTCGAGGGGCAGGAAGCCGAGCCCCCCCTGCAACGGGACGAAGCGTGGCAGATTGGGCGGCAGCTTGACCCGGGCGAAAGCCTCGCCCCCGTGGGGCGCATCCACCAGCATACCGAGGTTCAGGGACAGGTTGGAGATGATGGGGAAAGGATGGCTGGTGTCTACCGCCAGGGGCGTCAGGACAGGGAAGACTTCCTCGTGGTACCAGCGGGCCAGACGCTCCCGCTCGGGGACCGGCAGATCCTGATGACGAAGGACACGGATGCCATGGCCGGCCATGGAGGGCAGCAGTTCACGCGTCAGGATGGCCTCCTGCCGCCGGGTCATCTCGAGGACCCGGTCCCGGATCACCTCGAGCTGCGCCGAGGGAGCAAGGCCATCTGGCGACAGCACGTGCCGACCACTGGCCAACTGCTGCTGCAGGCCGGCCACCCGGATCATGAAGAACTCGTCGAGGTTCGTGGCACTGATGGCCAGGAATCGCAGACGTTCGAGTGCCGGAAGGGTAGCGTCGGCAGCCTCCTCGAGCACGCGCCCATTGAAGTCCAGCCAGGAAATCTCGGCATTGAGGTACGGCGTGCGCACCCCGCGCCGGGGCTGCCTAGGCACGCTGGAAGCGTCCGATGAGCTTCTCGAGGCTGCGCGCCTGTCCGGCGAGCGCACCCACGGCGCCACTGACCTCGGCAAGGGCCCGAACCTGATCGTCTCCCTGAGAGGCCATCTGCTTGGTTCCCTTCTGGGTCTCTTCGGACAGGTTCGACATGATGGTCAATGTCTCGACCAAGCGATCCGATGCGCTGCGGATCTGCGCCGTGGCCTTGAGGATCTCGGTGACCTGGTCGGTTGACCGCCCCATGGCCGTCCGGGTCTCGGCAATGGCGCGGCCGGCATCCTTCGCGGCCGTCTCGCCCTCGGAGACCTTGCGTGTCCCCACGCCGATCGCGGAAGCAACCTCCTTGGTACGCCCCTGGACCCGCAGCAGGATGTCCTGGATGCTCGCGAGCGCACTCGACGTCTGCGTCGCCAGGGAGCGAATCTCATCGGCGATGATGGCGAAGCCCTGACCCTTCTCGCCGGCCTGGGCCGCCGCGATGCCGGCATTGATGGCCAGCAGGTTGGTCTTCTTGGCGATGTTGTGGACCGTCTGGACGATGTCCCCGATCGAGAGCACCTCGCGGGACAGTTCGACGACGCCATCAGTCGATCGATGAACCGAGTTGCGCAGGTCGGCAATGGCGTCCAGCAGCTTGTCGAGCGACTCCTTGCCCTGGGTCACCGTGTCGTGGGTCCGGCGATACAACTGTTCGGCATTCACCGCGTGTCGCTCGGCTGACTGGATCACGGCCTCGAAGGCCATCAGGCTGGCGATGGTCTCGCGAATCAGCTCCGCCTGCTTGACCACCATCTCGAGCACGCGCTGGGACTGCCCGGACAGGCCGCGCGCACCGCGCGAGCCCCGCTCGGAGACGCCGTGAAGCTCCTCCTGCAGGCGCACGAGCGTTCCGGAGGCCCCATGTGCCTCGTGAACGAACTGCACCAACCCGGCACGCGTCTCGCCAAGTTGGCTGGCCACCTCGGACAAGCCCGGAGGCAGACGACCGTGATCGACCGGCTTCAGGTCACCCTCGGCCATGGCGTGAAGCTGGTCGGCAAGGCGCTGCGCCGCGCGCTCCCAACGCTGGCGGAAGAGCCACGTGCCGGCGAGCGCGGCGAGGGCCGCCACGACGGGAGGCACCAACCAGGCAAGCAAGGGCACGGACTGCACCGTGGCGCCGCCGGCGAGGCCGACCAGAAGACCGAGGCCCTGCAGCACGAGCACGACGACGACCAGGACGAGCCAGAGTGAAAAGGTGGCCATAAGTCCTCCCCTTATACCCTGTGGCAGCCCATGGCCACATCCGCGGCCCCGGGACACGTCCGTTCAGGGACGGCGGACGAGCGTGGCCATCAGGACCAGCAGACCCGCCAGCAGGGTCTGGCTGGCACCGACCGGCAAGTCGAGCGCATAAGCCGCGGCATAGCCTGCAACACCCACCACGGCACCCAGAAGGCCCGCCAATCCGAGGGCCGCAACCGGCCCACGCACCAGCCGACCGGCTGCCAACGCCGGCAAGACGCCCAGCGCCAGCACGGGCATGGCGCCCAGTACCCGCGTGCCGACCGCCACGGCAAGCGCCACCTGTCCGACGAACAGCCACTCGAGACGTCCTGCAGGCAATCCGCGCAAGCGAGCCCCGCGCGGGTCGGCCGACATCGCCAGCACGGAAGGAGCCAGCCACCACGTCGGCAGCACGACGATGGCCGCCACCACGGCGCCCCAGACGAGATCCTCCGGGGCCACGAGCACGCCGGTCCCGAACAGCAGCGCATCGAGGTCGTGACGTTCCCGGGCGAGCCGTGTGCCGATGGCGATGGCGACCGCCCCGGACATCAGCTGGACCCAGGCCAGCTTGCCTTCGCGCGATCCGCCTCCCGTCCACGCCAGCAAGAGGCGGAAGGCCACGAGCGTGGCCAGAAGGGCGAACCAGCGCGGACCGGGAAGTCCCGGCAGGACACCCGCAAGGAACGAGAGGGCCACGGCCATCGTCGCGACCTGCGTCAGAGCCGCGGAGACGAACACGAGACGACGGGCCACGAGATGCACGCCCAGCAGGCCGAGTGCCATCCCGAGCAGCGCCGAGGTCAACAGCGGATCGCGAAACAGGGTCCAGAGCTCTTGCAGCGCGTTCATCGCGGCTCCCAGCCTCCCGGCTCGGGAAGCGGACCTGTCGCCAGCCGCAGCACCTCGGACACGCCCGGCTGGGCCTCGAGGCGCTCGGGTGGGCCCAGCCAGATGCGGGGCGGCTCCCGGTCCAGCCACAACACCTGGTCCATCCGGGCCATCACGCTGGAAATCCGGTGGGACACGAGGATCACGGCCGTGCCATGGCTGCGCCGCAGCGTGTCGAGCGCGTCGAGCACGACCTGTTCGGCCATCCCGTCCATCGCGGCGGTGGGCTCGTCGAGCACCATCAGGTCTGGGGGGACCACCAGGGCCTGTGCCAGGAGGACACGCTGGCGCTGCCCTTCGGAAAGCGCGTGGAACGAGGTATCCCGGACATCCGGGATGCCCAGCACGGAGAGGACCTCCGCGATCCGGGTCCGGACCTCAGCACGCTGACGCCAGCGCTCCCAGGCCGTCCGATGTCCGAAGCCGAGGGCCACGACGTCTGCGGCCCGCAAGGGCAGATCAGGCGCCAGTGGCGACCGCTGCGGCACCCAGGCAAGACGCGAGGCCTGCCGGCGAACCTGCCCCGAGACAGGCGGCAACAAGCCGAGCAGAGTGGCCAGAAGCGTGCTCTTGCCCGAACCGTTCCGCCCGAGGACTCCCAGCGCCCGCCCCCGCTCGAGGACCAGATCGATGGGCGGCAGGAGAGCACGAGCGGAACGGCCGATGACCAGGCCCTCGGCCTTGATCATCGGCGAACCGGAATCCGGATGCCCGCTCGAACCCACTATTCCTCTTCTGCTTCCGGCGTCTCGTCGAAGACCACCAGCGACAAGGTGGCGACGGGCGCGAGAAGCTGCAGGTCCATCTTCCCATCCGCCAGCGACCACGGAAAGCGCGCGGCGGCCTTCATGTCCGGGCACGTCGCCGCTCCCGGGGAAACCACGGGCACGACGGTTACCGCTCGTCCGGTCTCTACGGTACGGACGGAGAACGTCGCAGGCTCGGACGTGAAGATGAAGACCTGCCCCTCATGGGCCGGAGACAGACGGAACCAACCTTCCCGCGCAGCCGGCATCGTCACGAGCAGGCGGTCATGCCCGACGGGAGCCGTGACCGCAGCATCCCGGCTGGCCCCTGCGGAAAGCGGCACCGAGGCCACCTCTCCGAGATGTTCGCAACCATCGGCATAGGCTGTCTGGTAGGTGGGCTGGGTGGGCGCAGGGCTGGGCGTGGCGACAGGAGACGCCGTCGCGCTGGCGGCAGGAGACGGTGTGGCGGCAGGCCCCGTTGCCGCGGGAGAGCAGGCTACGGCGGCCACGGCCAACAGGGGCCATGCCAAGTGGAGACTCAGGTTCTGCACGGTGAAAACTCCTCGGGTTTTCAGGGGGTGGGGGAACTGTAGCGGACCGAGAGTCGGGACAGGGCGAGTGCGGCCAAAAGCGCCTCGCGAGAGGCCGCATCCGCCCCGGGTGCCAGGGTTCCGGCAGGCTGGTCTGCGGCGAGCCGTTCCCACGGCAGGCCATCGAGCAGGGCCTCCGGAACGGAGAGCGTCGCTTCGACCCGGATTCTCTCGGGACGCGCCCAGCGCAACGTGAGCGGGGCGACATCCCGGAGCGTCAGACCGGGATCGGTCAGCGCCACGGCGAAGGCACGTGCACCCCCGACGAGCGGGGCACCCGGATCGCGGCTGGTCAGGGAACCTTCGAGCGTCACCTCGGCGATAGGCAGGGCGACAGACAGCAGTTGCCCCTCCGGCATGGCACATCCGACGCAGGAAAAGGGAGTCGCGGATTCCGGGGCACCGGGGCCCACGCCCGACCCCGAACCTGCAGGCAGCAGGCTCATGAAGGGCGTCGTGACGAGGCTGCCCGAGTTCCGGGCCAACTCGAGCGGGACCTGCTCGTAGGGCACGAGGCGACCATCCGTCGCATGACAGTGCCCGTTGTGGCATAGGGTAAAGCCGGTGGGCGGTCGAGCAGGATCGAAGGCCGCGGCAGGCCCCGTCGACGTCGTCGAACCGCCAGTCCCTTCGAGCACCAGCGGGCCGGTTCTCAGCCTCAGCCCCCGATCGGCAATCCGGAAGCGATGGCCGGCCGTCAACCAGGTGGTCGGCTCGGCCACTGGCGCGCGGCCCTGCCCCTGCCACCGCACGACCAGCGTGGCATCCGCGACCGTCCCGAAGCCCTGCCCCGGAACCGAGGCACATCCAGCCAGCAACACCGGCAGGAAACCCGCAATCCGGTTCATCAGGGTGCCAGCCCTCCGCAGACCATCCGGGCCGTGGCCTCGATCCACGCAAGGTAGGCACCCGATCGCGTCGGCTCCTCGAGCACGGGCAGCGTCACGCGGCGAATGCCTGCACGCTTGGCCACGAGGTCGGCCACGCGCTCGGGGTACCATGGCTCCTGCGCGATGAGCGGGACGCCCAGAGCCGGAATCCGGACCAGCACGTCCTTGATGTGGGCCGGGGTCGGCGCGATGCCCGGCTGAGGCTCGAGCGTGTCCACGACTTCGATGGACAGCCAGTTCGCAAGATAGCTCAGCGAGCGATGGTAGGTCACCATCTTGCGCCGGGCCGCCGGGATGTCGCGTGCGCGGGCCTGCCACGCTGCCGCGACCTTCTCGGCCTCGGTCCTGAATCGGCGGGCACGGTCCCGATAAGCCTGGGCACGTTCGGGATCAAGCCGCGCAAGACGGTCTGCCACGCCGATGGCAATCCGTCCGGCGTTGCGCGGATCCAGCAGCACATGCGGATTGCCGCTGGCGTGGACATCCCCGAACGACCGGTCCATGCGCATCCGCGGGATCTCGAGCAACTGGGCGAAGGGACCGACCTCGAGGTAGCCCATGCGGCCCACCTGGATGTCGGCTTGCCGGGCCCCGACCTGCAGGCGCGGCAGCCAGCCGGCCTCGAGGTCGAGACCAATGGCCACGAGCAGGTCTGCCCTGCTCAGTTGCAGCGCCAGATGGGGTCGCGCATCGACGAAGTGCGCATCCTGCGTCGGTTCGGCCATGACGACCAGCGCGATGTCCTCGCCGCCCACGGCCGAGACGACGGCCCCGACGTCGGGTACCGTCGCCACGACGGCGACCCTCCGCGCCGCCTCGGCGGGTCGCGCGGCCACGAGGACCAGCAGCAGGATCAACAGGCGAGACATGGGGCGCATGGCAAGTCTCCTAGTAGGCGTGGGAGCCGTGCGCTCCCACGACGGTCTCGAGTGCGAGGAAGGCGGCGTGGCTCACCGGCAGGCCGACGGCCTCGTCACGGGCCAGTTGGCCGCGAATCCGCGAGAATTCGGATGGCCAGAACGTCAACTGGGCGCTCAGACGACGCCGCGTCCCCGTCCACGACGGGTCGAGCGGATCCGAGGACAGGCCCGAAACCTGCTCCAACCGCAGGCCAGCCCCCCAGCGGAAGTCGAAACGCCAGACGCCGGCAAGCGTCCAGCCCGTATCCTCGAGCAGCACGCCGGGCCCCTGGCGACGACGATGCGCCCCCTCAAGCAACAGGGTGACGACCGTGGGATCTCCGGCCTCGAGCGGACGATACCGAAGGTACACGTCCGTGCCCAGCAGATCGGCGCGATCCCGCGCACCGAGGGCCGATGGGCCCGATGCACCCGATACGCCGGCCGAAAGCGACCAGTCACGTGCCAACGGAAAGAACTGCTTCACGGCACCGACGGCCAGCAGGTCCAACGGCGACCGCGGTGGCTCGAGACGGGTGCCCAGGAACGTGCGGTTCGTCGCGGCACCCCGCGCATCCGTCACGGAGGCGACGGCCTCGACGTACCACGGCAAGGGCAGCAGGACCGAGCCTTCGGCTCCGAGGCCCCGGTTGCCTTCACCGCCGAAGAACTTGCCCATCCACAAGGGCTGGTCCACGAAGTCCCACGTGTGGGGATGCGTGGCATTGGACCGCCCGAATCGCGTCAGGAACTGTCCGGCCCTGAGTTGCAGGCCCGAACTCAACGCCGTTGTGGTGGCATAGGCTTCTTCGATCTCGACGCCGAAGGGCGAGAAGACGAGATTGCCGTCAAAGCGCGAAAATGGATCCACGGCCGAGCCGATGGAAAGTTCCAGTTGCTGCAGGTTGAAGCCGGGCTCACGCGGATCGTGCGCCCCGAGTTGGCGACCGCGCTCCGTATCGAACATGGCCGCAGCCACGTCTAGGATGAACGACAGATCCGGATTGCCCGAAGCACCGCCGCCAGCGCCCTGGCCCGTAGGCCACGGCATCAGGGGGCTGGTCGTTACGCTGCCGTCGTCGGACATCCCGGAAGGGTCGGCCGAGGCGGCCGGATCGGCCATGACCGGAACCGTCCGCCCCTTCAGGACTCGGGCGTCCCCTCCCAGCGCCTCTTCCAGCTCAGGGTCAGCCCCGGCATCCGGCGCAGCCGGTGTCTGGGCCAGCAGAAAAGCTGGCAGCATAAATGCAAGCATGTTGCATTAGTATGCCATGGCTGGGACAAGCGCGCCCCTTGAGCCGGCCACGCTCAGTTCGTCGCAGTCCTTCGCCCTGTCTCGGGCAGGAGCATCCCCGCACCGGCCAACACGAACGAGAAGACGCACCACATGCCCAGCCCTGGCAGGAATGAGTCCGTCAGGTCCCGAAGGTAACCGACAGCCACTGGGGCAAAGGACGAGACCGTGTAGGCAAAGCTGAACACTGTCCCCATCAGCAGCGTCACGTGCCGAGGCGTGAAGCCCTCCAGTTCCATCGGCAGGGTGAAGAGCGGTCCCGTGTAGGTAAAGAAGGAAATTCCCAGCAGAATGGCCGCCGGCCACCAGAAGACAGGGCTGCCGCCAAAGACCAGCGCGAGCGAAGCCAGGCCCATGACCACCCCAGCCGCGATGATGAAGGGACGCCTCAGGCCGACGCGCTGGACCAGCACGCCCATGACGAGTGCGGTCGGTATCCCGACCAGGTTGAACAGGCCCGTGTATTGGCTCGCGGTCGCCTTGGTGAGGTGGGCCGTCTCCATGAGGTGTCGGGGCAACCAGGTGTTGAGCGACAGGTACAGGGCCAGAGGACCGGCGAACGCGAGGGCGACCAGCCACGTCTCGGTGCGCCGCCAGACGTCGCCATAGCCCGGGGCAGCCTCATCCCCGGCCGTGCCGGATTGCGGAGACGAGGGGGCGGCCTCGCCGGGGGCGGCCTCGCCGGGGGCATCCTTGCCGAAGAGCCACCAGGCCAAGCACAGCGCCAGCGAGACGGCGGCGTAGACCATGAGCGTGCGACGCCAGCCAAGTGCTTCGGACAAGGGAACGGTCGCGAAGAGGGTCACGGTGATGCCGGTGTTGACGGCCACGTTGTTGATCGAATTGACCAGCGCCCGTTCTGCGTGACCGAACCATTGCATCACCATCGGGGACAGCAGCGTGACGACCATGGCCCCGCCCAGCCCGAAGACGAAACGGGTGATGAGGAAGCCTCCGAACTCCGTCGTCAGAGGCGTCAACGCACACGCGCAGATCAGGATCGACCCGATGCCGATGGCACGGGCGACCCCGACGCGCAAAGCCAGCCAGGCGGTCAGCAGCGGTGCCACGACCTTGCCGATCGACACGGCGGTCGACAGCAGGCCCAATTGGGCATCCGTAAGCCCATAGGCGACCTTGAGGTCCGCCATCAGCGGCGTCGTCGCGACCCATGACAGACCGAAGGCCGCATAGGTCAGGAACATGAGTGCCTCGACCAGCCATCGGGCGGCGTGCCCGCCCGCCGGCACCGTGGCCGGGACGAGGCCCGTCGTCACAGGACCAGTCCTCCATCGACCCCGAGCACCTGGCCCGTGATGAACGACGCACCGGGCCCCGCAAGGAAGAGGTAGGCCGCCGCAATGTCCTCGGGGCTTCCCAGTCTGCCGAGCGGAGTCTTGTCTGCCATCATCCCGAGGACCTTCTCGGGCATCTTCCCGGTCATGTCCGTCAGGACGAAACCGGGGGCCACGGCGTTGACGCGAATGCGATGCTTGGCAAGTTCGCGCGCCCAGGTCTGCGTCATCGCGATGACTCCGGCCTTGGTGGCCGCATAGTTCGTCTGTCCGAAGTTGCCGAAACGACCCACGATGCTGGACGCATTGAGGACGACCCCCCCGTTGCCTGCGGTGATCATGGGCCCGATGGCCGCCTGCGTCACATTGAACACGCCCTTGAGATTGACGTCGATGACCGTATCGAATTGTGCTTCCGTCATCTTCTCGAGGCGCGCATCCATGGTGATGCCTGCATTGTTGACGACGATGTCGAGCCGTCCCTCTGCCTCGGCAAGCCGCGCGACGGCCTCCTGCACCGACGTCCGGTCCGTGACGTCCACGGCCATGCCGGTGACGTCATGACCGGCTGCGGCGAGGGCGGCAACGGCCTCATCCACGGCTGCGGCATCCCGATCCCAGACGGAAACCCGGGCCCCGGCCCCGGCCAGGGCGGCTGCGGTGGCACGACCGATGCCCCGGGCACCGCCGGTGACGAGGGCAACGTGGGAAGCGAGCGTGGTCATGATGAACGATTCCTTGCGTGATGCGCTTCAGGCGCGGGTACGGGGACGATCGGCAACGTGGCACTCGAGGTCCAGGCCGGAGAGTCCGGGCTTGTGGACCTTGCCGGTGGCGGTGCGGGGCAGGGCCGTCGGGAAGGCATAGCTGCGCGGCACCTTGTAGCGGGCCAGTTGCCCCGAAAGCCACGCATCGAGTTCGGTCGCGGACACCTTCATCCCGGCCTCCAGCGCCACGAAGGCCCGGCCGACCTCACCCCACTTGGCGTCAGGGACCCCGATGACGGCCACCTCGCGCACGGCAGGGTGCTGGAGCAGGACCCGCTCCACCTCGGCAGGATAGACGTTCTCGCCACCGGAGATATACATGTCCTTCTTGCGATCGACGATGCGCATGTAGCCTTCGTCGTCCTGGCAGACCAGATCGCCCGTGTGCAGCCAACCATCCCGCAAGGCAGCCTGCGTCGCCTGCTCGTTGCGCCAATAGCCCGGGAATACATGGGGCCCGCGGATGAGCAACTCCCCGACATCACCCCGAGGCACGTCGCGCCCCTCCTCGTCGACGACGCGAATCTCCACGTGCATGTTGGGGAACCCGACGGTACCGGCCTTGCGGACGGCATCCCGGGCATCCAGCGTGAAGCAGTTGGGGCCCGCCTCCGTCAGGCCATAGCCCTGCTTGAAGACGATGCCGCGGGTGTCGTAGAGGTGAATCAGCGGCACGGGACACGGCGCTCCACCGGTAATGAAGAAGCGCACGCTCGAAAGATCCGCCTCGGTGAACCCGGGTGCCTCGGCCATCATCTGGAACATCGTGGGGACGGCGAAGAGCACCGTGCA
Source organism: Candidatus Sericytochromatia bacterium (assembly GCA_035285865.1). GTDB lineage: Bacteria > Cyanobacteriota > Sericytochromatia > S15B-MN24 > VGJW01 > VGJW01. The sequence goes on along the minus strand of JAYKHS010000030.1, from coordinate 31,948 downwards.
ACGCTCCCGCGCCACCAGCGCGAGCGCCTCGGCCGCATCGAAGGACCGCTGCATCACGACCGTGCCGCCGATGTGAAACAGGGGTGTGGTCAGGACGTTCAATCCTCCGGTATGGAAGAAGGGGGTGTGCGTCAGCGTGATGTCGTCGTGGCGCAGGTCCCAACCGACCTGGGTGTTGACCGCGTTCCACGTGACGGTACCGTGGGTCAGGACGGCACCCTTGGGACGGCCCGTCGTGCCCGACGTGTAGAGAATCAGCAGCGGATCATCGGCACCGACCTCGCGGCCGGAGATCTCGGTCCCGGAGGCCAGGACATCCGAATAAGCCTCCTCTTCGCGGTCCGCCACGAAGGGAATCGGCTGTGCACCAGGCTGGAGTGCCAGCGCCTGCCATGCCAGTTCGCGGCATTCCGGACCGTAGAACAGCACCCGGGGCTCGGCATCACCGAGGACATAGGCCACCTCGGCCGAAGCGAGGCGGAAGTTGACGGGGACGAGGATGGCCCCGAGACGGGCACACGCAAAGAGCAACTCCAGCGTTTCAGGCGTGTTGTGCGCCAGCACCGCCACCCTGTCCCCCGGGCCGACACCCCAGCGTGCAGCCAGTGCACCGGCCAGCTTGCGGACCCTGAATGCCAGAGCCTCGTAACTCCAGCGCCTGCCGGTGTGGGCATCCACGAGGGCGGTCTTGTTCGGAGCATAGGTGCCCCAGCGGTCCAGCCAGCGTCCCAGAGCCATCGGTCGGTCCTCCTGTGAACCCACCTTGGACCCACGCCGTTACACGTCCGTTACGCCACCCAGGGGTCCGGCAGCGGACGGCCCGCCCGGATGGCCTCCGCCAGCTCCTCGGTGGCCCGCTCGGGAACGGCGTCCAGCTCGCGTGCCATGGCAGCCACGCAACGATCCCACGTCCGCAAAGCTAGGGATCGCTCCCCGAGCCTCGCCTGCACGGCCATCCAGAGGCGCCATGCCTCCTCGAGCGCAGGGTCACGGCCCACGAGAAAGGCCGCGGCAGCCCCCGCCATGGCCATGTCCTCAGCCTGCCAGGCCAAACGCGCCCAACGCAAGCCCGCAGCCACGAGGGTCGTCTCGAACTGATCCCGCAGCCGATCGCACCAGGGTTCGTCCAGCAGCATCTCGGGCAGAAACGGCCCCGGAGCCCAGGACGGGATGCGCGCCAGCAAGGGCAGAAGGGCCGGGTCGTCATCAGGCAGACTGAGGGCCTGTTCGAGCAGACGGCCAAGCGACCGGATGTCGACCTCGACGTCCGGTGCATCGGCAAGGCGATAACCCGGCCCCTCCCTGCGGATGAAACGGGGTTCGGTCTTGGCTGCCCGCTCCGGCTCCACGATGCGCTGCAAGGCATTGAGCACCACACGGAAGGTGCCATCCGCCTGCTCGGGCTCCATGTCCGGCCAGAGCAGATCGATCAGGCGCACCTTAGGCAGGACCTCGTCCGGATGAGCCGCGAGCACGGCCAGCAGCTGGCGAGCCTTGTCGCGCGTCCACGCCTTTGACGGGATGGCCTGACCCTCGCGCTGGACCACGAGGCCCCCGAACGTGCGGATCATCAACCCGGGCCGTGCACCACCGAGGGAGGCCTCGCGGGATGGCGTGCGCAGCCACCCTGCCCCCCCGGATGCCGGCAGTCCGGCCAACCAGGGATCCCCGACCCGATCGGCCAACAGCATGGCCGCTTCACGTCGATCATCCCCGGGGTCGACGAGGGCAGCGGCCGTCGCGGCAAGCGCCTCGAACCACGCATCTCCCGTCTGCCGGCCCAGTTCGGCTGCGCGGTCGATGCGAACCAGCGCCGCGTCCCGTTGCCCCGCCAGCATCCCGAGGCCCAACTCTGCCTCTGCCCCCAGGCGCGGCACACCAAGGCGCGCAACCATCCGCAAGGCCTCTTCGTAGCGCGCAGCGGCCTCGCGACCTCGTGCCAGCGCGGCAAGGGCATGGCCGGCACGCGTCAGAGCCACGACGCGGGTCACCGGGGAAGCGGCACGCTCGGCGGCGGCGATCACGGCCTCCGCCCGTTCCAGCGCCTCGGTCTCGCGACCGGTCAAGGCACCCACCAGAGCGTCCAGCAGGGCCGGATTGCGGTGACCGCCCCGGCCGGAAAGCACCGCGACGGATGGCAGCAAACGGGATGCCTCGGCCAACCGGCCTGTCCGAAGTGCCAGCCGGGCGCGCACGAGACGCACCTCAGGCGTCTCGCCATCCATCCCGGCCAGTATCGCGGCAGCCTCTCCGGGCATACCGAGGTTCAGAGCATTTTCCGCCCGCGCCAGTTGAAGTGCCGTGGAGAGCCCGCCCTCACCGGCCAGTTGCTGGGCCCTGTCGAGGGCTGCAGCGGCAGCCAACGGCTCCACCGTCTCCAGATGCACGCCCGCCCGGGCAACCAGCAGCAACGCAGGCCACGGCGGCAACGCATCGTGGCACGTCTCGGCCTTGTCCAAGGCGCGCAAGGCCTCCGGATACCGGCCTTCCGCGCGTGCCAGTTCGGCGCGGAGCCAGCGCAAGGCCACGCTCGGCTCAGATCCGGTGGCTTCGAGCGCTTCCAGTTCGGTCCTCGCGCGATGCCAATGCCCCTCTGCCAACCATCCGGGAGCAAGCCGCGCCAGCAAGGTCACGGCCAGTTCACGATCCCCGACGGCCCTGGCCAGACGATAGGCCTCGTCATCGAGACCAGCCTCCAGCAACAGCGTCAGCAGAGCCCTGCAGGCCGCTTCTCGCGCGCCTCGAGCGTCCAACCGCGCAAGCAGGACTTCCCTGAGGGCCTCGGGCAGGACGAAGGCATCGTCACCCGCTGGGGGCAACAACAACCCGAGCTGTACCAGATCGGCCATGCGGGCGGCCGTGGCGCGTGCCCCCAGGCCCAGCACCAGCGAGGGAGGAATCCGCTCCAAAGGGGCCAGGGTCTCCAACAGAACGGCGGTTTCGTCAGGCAGCCCCGAAAGGACCTCGTCGACCAGATAACCCTCGAGGTCGGAAGCGAGGCGCTCCGCGTCGCCCCTGAGCGCCAGCGAGACCCCCAGCGGCCAGCCCGAGGTCCGGCGCCAGACCCGCTCGATCGCCGTGGCATCCCCGGAGCGCCCGAGCGCCGAGGCCAGTTCGGCAATCTCCGCGCGCGTGAACTGCAGGTCTCCGCCCCCGATCTCCGTCACGCGGCCCTCGAGCCGCGCCTTGCGCCACCCGGTGCCGACCGGACGCTGTCGTCCCGACAGCAGAATCCCGTGGCACTCGGGCAGCGCGTCAAGGAAGACATCGAGCAGGACGGCAGCAGCCGCTCCCTCGGGGAGGGTTTCGATACCATCCACAATCCAGGCCCAAGCCTGGTCTTCCGGGACATCGGCCGCGAGTGCCCAGAGTGCCTCGCGCCCGTGATCCTGAGCTCCGCCCAGCCGCGCCAGCAACTCTTGGGCGGCGAGGTCGACACCTGACTGGATACGACGCGCCGCAGCACACAGGGCGGAGGCCATCGCCTGAGGGTCGGCGTGCCTGCTACCGAGCGACAACCAGACAACCGGTCCACGCCAGCGCGTGGCCCAGTCCGTGGCGAGCACGGTCTTCCCGCCTCCGGCCCCCGCCACCAGTTCGATTCGGGCACCCGCCTCGTGGCCCGAGATCCGCTCGAGCAAGCGCTCCCGAGCGACGTACGGGCTGACCTGACGCGGCCAGGAACCGGGGACGCCGGGAGTCACTGCCCTAACCCACCAGCATCCGCGCGATCAGGAAGACGAGGGCCGCGATGGCCGAGGTAATGGGAATCGTGATGATCCAGGCCACGAACATCTCACCGGCCTTGCCCCAGCGCACGGCACTGACGCGGCGCGCCGATCCCACGCCCATGATCGAACTTGCCGCCACATGGGTCGTCGAGACCGGGAGGCCCAAGTGCGTCGCGGAGAGGATGATCGAAGCCGAGGCAAGATCGGCAGCAAACCCGTTGATGGGCTCGAGGCGCGTCACCCGGGAGCCCATGGTCTTGATGATCTTCCAGCCGCCGACGGAGGTACCGAGGGCCATCGCAAGCGCACAGGAGACCTTGACCCAGAAGGGGACGCCCGCACCCGCCTGCAAGTGGTGGGCCCCGATGAGGGCCAGCAGGATGATGCCCATGCTCTTCTGGGCATCGTTCGCCCCATGGGTGAAGGAGATAAACGCGGCAGCCAGAATCTGCAGCGGTCTGAATGTCGCCTTGACGGCGCTGGGCACCCAGCGCCTGAACATCCAGAACAGCCCGATCATGAGGGACACGGCCAACACGAAGCCGAGGACAGGAGAGGCGATCAGGGACTGGACGATCTTGAGGATGCCGGCCACCTTGAGCGCACCGAGGCCATGGCCGGCCACCGCAGCCCCCATGACCCCGCCGATGAGCGCATGGCTGCTGCTGGAGGGCAGCCCCCACCACCACGTCAGCAAGTTCCAGCCGATGGCGGAGACCAGAGCCGCAATCACCAACGAGGAACTCGCCATCGCCGGATCGATGATGCCCTTGCCGATCGTGGCTGCGACCTTGGTCGACCACATCGCCCCGGCGAGGTTCATGATGGCCGCGAGGATGATGGCCAGGCGAGGCGTCAGCACCCCTGTCGATACCGAGCACGCGATGGCGTTGGCCGTGTCGTGGAAACCGTTGATGAAGTCGAAGGCCAGAGCCAGGAAAACCACCAGGCCCATCAGGACGAGTGCCGTTTCAGGCATGCTTGACCGCCACGCCGTGCAACAGGTCACCGACGACCTCGCAGCGTTCGACCGACTTCTTCATGAGGTCCAGGACCTCGCGGGACTTCAGGATGGTCACGACGTCCGCCGGCTGGAGGTCCCGCCCCTGCGGCATGTGCGTGGCCGGAAGGCCGGCAGCCGCTGACACCAGCACCTCGGTCGGCGAGTTCAGCGGAATCCCGTACAACTGGGCCAGCGCCCGGCGCATGAGGTCATCGGCATCGATGGCCAGCTTGTAGATGTGATCGCAGTGCGCCTGGATTTCGCGCATCAGGCGAGGCGAACGCAGCTTCTCCAGACCGACGACGATCTCGTGGGCACAGCGGACCAGCAGGTCCACCAAGGCCAGCATCTCGCTGGAGGGCACGATCCGGTACAGCGAGAAGCGATCGCCCAGCAGCAGGATGGTGTTGACGATGTCGTCGAGCTTGAAGGCGAGCGCGTGGATGTCCTCGCGGTCGATGGGCGTGACGAAGGTCGCGTTGAGCTGATCGATGATCCGGTGCGTGACGGTATGGTCCCCGTGCATCGCTCTCCGCTCCGCATTGATCTCGGCAACGAGTGCCTCATCTGGCTCGCGCAGCAGACGGGCCACGCACTCGGCACGCCGATGCATCTGTCGGGCCGAAGTCTCGAGCAGGTCGAAGAACTTGCGTTCCCGAGGCATCAGGGCAGCAATCATCAGGACGGCACTCCTTGCGGATGAGCATTCGTGGCACCCGGATCCGCATTCCGGACGAGACCACGCAGGGACAGGCAAATCTGGCGCAACTGCGCCACGGCATCTTGCAACCAGAGATCGGCGCCGTGATGGCGGCCGTCGGCATGACGAAGATGCAACACGAGTTCATTGTCGAGGCGATCGAAGCGGGCATCCAGGTCGGGCAGAGCTTCGCGCGGCTGTCCCGGAAACAGCACGGCCAGCCAGAATGCATCGAGTTCGGACCGAAGTGCGACGACTTCAGCCTGCAACGCCGCTGGAACCGGGTGACGATCCACCATGAGACCGGTGACCAGATGACTCTCCAGATCCGTGGCGAGGTCGTGCAGCATACCGCACTGGCCCACCTCGCGGAGCATCATACCAATCTCCTGCTGGACGTGGGGGCCTCTGGCGCGCTGACCCAACTGCATCAGCAGGTCCAACAGGCTCTCGCGTACCGCTTCAAAGGCTCTGAACGAGCGCACGCGTCTCCGCGTCAGGGCATCCTGAACACGCCCGGAGAGGCGATCCAGACAAGGGTCGATGACATCGCGGGCCATGTGCCGCATGTCGTCCAGCAGCCTGCGGGCTTCGGCAAGGGCGAGATCAGGTGCGGACACCAGCATCCGGCGGACAGCAAGGGGCAAGGCCTGTGCACCGGCCAGTTCGGGATCCGGCCAGAGCCAGCGCACGGCCTTGAGCGCAAAGGCGGCCAATCCCGCCCAGATCAGGGCATTGACCACGTTGAAGCCCGTATGAAAAGCCGCAAGCTGCCAGCCGATGGCTGCATCCGGCCACAGGTGGCGCACGGGAGCCGTCACGAAGCCGAGGAACCAGGGGAAGATCAGCATGGCTCCGAACACGCCGGCGACCTTGATCAGCAAATGACTGAGCGCCAACTGGCGGACGCGGGTCTCGTACTCGACCGAGGCCAGCAACGGCGTGATGGCCGTGCCGACATTGGCACCCAGCAACAGGGCGGCGCCGGCCGGAAGGTCCACGACACCACGCGCCGCGAGGTCCATGGCGAGGAAGACCACGGAACTGGAGGACTGCATCGCGACCGTCAGGCCGAAGCCGAGCAGCACGGCCAGCAGCTGAGGCCCGATGCCCGTTCCCTCGAGGCGCCCAAGAGCCGACAGCAGGTCAGCCTCGGCCAGCAGGGCCGCCGAGCCGCCTGCCAGCATCTCGAGTGATGCAAGGAAGAGGCCGATGGCGAGGAAGGCCTCGAGCACATCCCTGAGGTGCTGGAAACGAACGGCCACGAGGCCGAGGCTGGTCACGCCGACCAAGGCGAGCCCGAGTGCTGAGTGGGAGCTTGCGGCCACCCACGCCTTGAGCGTGGTTCCGACCGTAGCACCCAGCATCGCGAAGAACGCCTGCTCGAGCCCGAGCCATCCGGTCTGCAGCAGGCCCATCGTCGCCACGATGGTCACGGCGCTGGCCTGCAACATCACCGTTGCCCCAAGCCCCAGCATGCCCATCGCCCAGGGGGCCTGCAGACGATGCCGGAAGAGCGACTTGAAGCGATCGGACAGCGTACGGTCCAGGGCCCCCGTCAGCAGGCGCAAGGACAGCAGGAAGAGACCCAGCCCCCCGAGGGCCTGAAACCAGGGGGTCATGAAGCGCCGCTCTCCTCGCGATAACCCAACTGGCCGCGGGGCACCACCGAATCGATGCGCAGGATTCCTTCCTTGTCGATCACGATGCGGACACGCTCATAGGAGACGTCCCGATGGATGCGGCGATTGCCCAGCAGATGGCTTACGGCATAACGGAAGACCACGTTCACATGGTAAACCCGGGGTGCCTTCAGCGTCTGCAGCCCCCGATCCGGGTGATAGTAGCCCAGCGTCTTGCGCGGGTCCGAGAGCTTGGTCAGGAATTCGGAGATGTCGAGCCTCATGACGTCCCGGATGTACCGGACCTGATGCAGCGGATGATCGCCCAGCAAGCCCTCGAAGCTGAGGCGTTTGCTGTAGTGGATGATGGTCTCGTGTCGCTCGGGGTCCAGATCGGGCCGGTTGCCGAGGTCCCGCAGGTAGAGCACGTCCGCAGCGAGTGCCCCACGTGTCAGGAAGCGCATGAACTCCCGCGCCGAGCCCAAGGCGATCTCGCGCATGGTGCCGTCGGCGTCGAAGAGGGGAAACGTGAGGCGAAGATCGAAATCGGGGAGATATTTCTTGAGCCGCTCGTTGAACCATTCTCGGGTCAGCTCCTTGATGCGGTCCTTGAAGATATAGGCGACGACACCGATGGCAAGGACCACGACCAGGCGATAGCCAAGCTCGGGATCGTTCATCATCGCGAGGCGCTGCATGTCGGCCATCGTGGCCCAGGCTGCGGCAAGGCCCGCGCCGATGGCCGCGATGACATTGCGGTACAGGCGCTCGCGCTTGATGCTGGCAACGCGCAGGAACAGCACCTCGGCCACGTACTTCTTGAGCAGGCCAAGACGGTAGTTCAGCTGTTCGGCCTGCTCGGGAGCCGTCGCATCATCGTCGAGGCGAACGAGACCGGCCTCGGCCCTGTGGCGGATCTCGTCGTCCAGCCAAGCGCGGAAGGCCGCAGCCAATGCGCTGCCCTCACGCGCCACAGGCCGCAGACAACGGATGGCCACCGCCTCGAAGCGGTAGGACATGTATTCGTCCACCAGGCGAAGGGCCCGGCGCACCTCACGGTCGACGAGCAGAGGCTCCTTCATCACGCGCCTGACGTAGGTCATGCGATATCGATCGAGAACAGCCTTCAGGCGCGCGACCATCTGCAGGGCCTGCCCACTTTCGGCCTCGCGCAAGAGGCGCTTGAACTGGGTGTTCATCAGGCATCCGAAGAGCCGGATCTCCTGCTGGACGAGGCCCACCATGCGCTGGCGGACGGGTGTGTCCAGATGGGCCGCGAGGTAGCGGTCGAGGGCAGGGAGATGCCAGTTCTCGGGGTCGAGCCGCTCGAAAGAGACGTCCTCAGGCGTCCGCAGGCGCAGATAGTTCGTCAGGTCGGCGAAGAACTGGTCCCGACCGTATGTGCCCTCGTGGATGCCCATCGTCCGAGGCACGAAGAACCACGTGTCGATCTCGTACCGCTTGTGCACCCCCGGACCGGGCGGCAGGACATCGAAATCGAAGTTGGCTTCGAACTGCGTGCGGTCGTGGACCGTGCTGGAGCTGAGGATACCCGGGAGCACGGCCGCCTCGGGCTCGAAGGCACCGTCATCGAAGGGCTCGTCATCCCGGATATCGGGTTCGAGCGCGCCATGCGACAAGCCGGACACCCCGGCATGCTAGGCCGCAGGGGCACCGGCCGCAAGTCCGCTCAGGAGCGGACTTGCAACCACGCGTCCAGTTGCGGGAAGAAGTTCCTCCGCGGCCCCTTGCCGACCACCACGCCGACGTGCCCGGCCTTGACCGGCAGGACCGTCACATCCGTCGAGGAAACAAGGTCGGCCACCACCGTCGACTGACAGGTGGGCACGATGTGATCGAGGGTGGCGTGGACAACGAGGAGCGGGCAGGTGATGCGAGAGAGGTCCACCCTGCGTGCTCCCAGCATGACCTCGCCCTTCACGAGTTTGTTGCCCTGATAGAAGTCCTTGGCCCACTGACGATAGACCTCGGCAGGCATCGGGATGCCATCCGCGACCCAACCGTTCATGGCGCGCCAGCTCTCGACGAAGTCCTCGTCATCCAGATTCTCGAACAGCCTCACGTAGGGCGTGACCCAGTTCTGGACCGGCTTGAGCAGCTTCGCCCCGAAGTCCATCAACTCGGCGGGAATCAACTTCATGCTGTCGGCAAGGCGATCGATGTCGGCGTGATCGGGATTGAGCCAGTTGCTGTAGAGCCCTGCCTCGGCAAAGTCGATGGGCGTCGTCAGCAGGACCAGGTTGGCCAACGTGCGCCCCTCGTCCAGCGCCGCATACATCGCGGCAAGTGTGCCCCCCTGGCAATAGCCGAACATCGTCAGGCGCTCTGTCCCTGAACAACGCAACGCAGCCCGGACGGCCGAGGGCATCATCCCCGTCACGATGTCGGCCAGCGTCATCCCGCCGTCCTCCTCTCCGGGTACGCCCCAGTCGAGCAGATAGACATCATGGCCCTGGGCAACCAGATACTCGATCAGGCTCGACCCCGGCTGAAGGTCCAGGATGTAGGGCTTGTTGATAAGCGCATACACGAACAGAACCGGAGTGGCGTGCCGACGCTCCCCCTGCCCCTCGTAGCGCAGGAGCTTTGCCTTGTTGCGACGCCAGACGACCTGCTTCGGAGTCTGGCCCACGCGGGCAGGCTGCTGCGGGAAGGCCGAGCGAAAGCCCTTCAGGGCCTTCAGGACCGGGCCGAAGCCTTCGTCGGTTGAGAGGGGGAGCATCGGACGCGCCATCTTCGTGATTCCTCGAACCGTCGGCCTATGCGGCGGACTTGGGGGACTTCGTCGCCTCGGTCATGACGTCGGCCAGACGCCCAACGTAGGCGGGCGCCTCAGTCGCCACGGTGTCCAGCGTGACGCCGATGACCTTGACAGCGTCCCTCCGGGCCACAGACCAGAAATCGAGCATCTGCCGCACGCCTTCCTCCCAACGTGCACCCGCCACGTCCATCGACTCCAACCCCTGGCGCATCATCGCGACCATCGGCCGGGTGGGGTTCATCGCCTCCATCCAAGGCTGCATCATGTCGACCATCTTCTCCATCGGAAACCTCCTGCAAAAAGGGGCAGCATGCTGCCCGGGGTGGGGAAACATTTCAGGCGCCGGGCTTGCGCGGGGTCCGGGACACAGGGGCGACATCCCTGCCGGTCGCCGTGCCCTGACGCTCGACCAGAGACAACAGCGCCTCGATACGCTGCCCCTGAGCCTGAATCAGCGCATGCTGGGCGCGAACGAGATCTTCCAGGGAAGCCAGGCGGTCCTCGATCTCGGCCGCCCGGTCATCGACCTGCACCACGAGTCCAGCCACACGGGCCAGTTCTCCGTGGCTCGCAAGCCGCATCCGCACCCAGGTCTGCTCGAGGGCTTCATCACCCGTCTGGCGACCGAGGGCGTAGGAATCCCGCACGGCACTGAGCATCTGGCCGGCGGCTTCCGTGCCGAGCGCAGCCTGCAGCGGCCTGCTGACGACCGTTTCTGCCAAGGCATAGCCTTCGCGGAAGAGTTGGGCGGCAAGGGTTTCCAGCGGACTCATGGCCGGCATCGGTACCATCCTCGGAGACGAGAGACGGCGCTCGGGCCGTCCACGTTCCGATGCTGCCGGGCCCCGGTTACAGCGCCGTTACAGCTCCGGTCGGGCCAGCACGTCAGCCAGCCACGCCTGCGAACGTGGGTGGTAGAGCAACTCCATGTGGTTAACCGGCAGGACGTCGCGGGTCACCAGATCGGCACCAGCCGCCAGAAGGTCTTCGACGTGGGTCGCAGACTCCACGAAGACCACGCCGTCCGACGGACCATCGGTCTCGTTCAGGACCGTCGTCATGGTCGCCCTGTCACCGGCAGCGACCGCCACGTCCAAGCCCTTGGGGAGCGGATGCCGGCGCAGGCGTTCGATGAAGCGTCCACCCGCCTCGATGGCCGCATCGATGCCCCGACTCTCGCTGATCAGGCCCTTGCCGCCGTGGTAGGTAGCATGGACGTCCGGCTCCATGGCGGACAGGGGAAAGCGCTTGTCCCAGCGATGCAGCAACTGGGCCTGACCCGGGAAACAGTTGCCGCGGTCGGTCATGAAGGACTGGGCGCCGATGTCCTTCCACATGCCGAAGACCACCATACGCTCCCACGCCGTCGGGGCATTGCGCAGCGGGTGATCCAACTCGGGCACGAGGCCGAAGTGGACGGAGGGATGTCGGTAGGTGTAGTCGATGCCCAGCAGTGGTCCGCCGAGCAGCACCAACTTGCGGATGTCCCCGCCATAGGCTCGACACCATGGCATTCGGACGCCGCTGGCCAGTGCCCGCACGGCCGCGACTCCCTTGGAGTGAGCGACGACGTCCACGCGAGACGCGCCGGTCAGTTCACGGATTCGGGCCAAGGCACCCGCCACGTGTTCTGCCTGCAGCAGATTGTCTCCGTGCCGATGGGCGAAGGTTACCGCGAAGACGGCACGGCCACGCGCCGCGAGCCACGGCGCCAAGCCCTGCTTGCCGTGCGGCGCCATCCAGGCACTGTCGGCGTCGGCCAGCGCGCCATGCACCAGCAGCACAGGCACTTCGCCCTTGCGATCCCAGCCCGGCATCGCATGCAGCAGGACAACGCGCGAGGCGGGCCGTTCCGTGCCGAAAGCGGCGACGATGGCGTCCTCACGTTGGCGACCATTCGGTCGGCTCGCCTCATCGGGAAAGGACGCGGCTCGGTGCTCCATGCGCTCGATGAAGGCCCAAGTCTTGTGACCGGCGGTCCGGACAATGCCGTAGTCGGTGGCCTTGGCGCGCGCCTTGACCGAAACGGCCGTTCCGCCTGCCGCACCGTGGGTGGCGCTTGCTGCCCCAGACCCCGTGACGCCACAGCCCGGCAACACGGCGGACAGCACGAGGGCCGCGAGCCCCCGCACCCATCCAGTCCCTGCTGACCGCACCCGCATCTCCCCGTAGGCCGCCACCCGCGACCGCCTCCGAACACCTTGTTGCCGCGACGTTACAAGGGTGTTACAGGAATCTTCACCCGGAGATTATCGCCCCTTCATCCGGGCGACTTGCGAATCAACAGTCCGATGGAAAGCGACACGGGATCAGCGACCAGCCGGTCGGCCGGGGAGCACCGGATGAGCCGGCCCATGCAGGGCATGGCTGGCCAGAACGTACTTGGCCATCGCCCAGCCAAGCGGGAAGGCGCTGGGGAATACGCGCCGATTGGCGTCGAAGACCTCGCCGATCTGCAGGCTGCCCGTGGTCCACGCCCGCTCGGTGTTGGTGGCGTGGTGGGCAAGCGCCGATGCCCGCTCACCACGGGCCGAGCGGCTGATGGCCATCCAGTCCTGCAGTTCGGGCCAACCTTGGCCGCCGTACCAACCGTCCCCCTCATACCGCCGGATGCCCCCGCCGGGCACGGACAGCCGAGTCTCGACCCGAGCAAGGGTGGCCGTCATGACCGGATGGTCCAGGGGCACGAGGCCATAGGGCCATCCGGCACCCACCACCGACGCATCGATGATCGGATCCGGCTGGCTGGCCCCGGGGCGCAGACCCTTGCCCAGCCACCCACCGTCCGCGACGACCATTTTCGCCAGGATGTCACGCCTCAGGTCGGCCGCCGATCGGGTGAAGGATCGGGCCTCGGCCTGCATGCCGAGTGCGGTGCCCATGCGCGCCGCATCCTCCAACCCCCCGACGAAAGTAGCGTTCGTGTAGGTCCACGACTTGTCGGTGAAGGTCTCCCAGAGATCCCGACAAGGAACAAGAATTCCCGAAGGCGTCATCTGGCGTTCCATGAAGCCAGCTGCCCGCGACACGGCCGGCCAGATGGCGCGCACGGTGTCGTCGACCCCGTAAGTCGCGAGATAGGCGCCCGCAGTCGTCACGAAATGGGCCCCCATGAACTCGGTACCGTGCTCCCAGAGCGGGTTCGGGCGACCATCCGAGAAGTAGGTGACCCACCAGTCCCCGTCCGGCTTCTGGACCTTGGCAAGGAAGCGCAGGATGGCCGCAGCCTCCTCGCGATGCCCCGAAACCATCAGGGCACGGGCATCGAAAGCCGCGTCCTGCAACCAGACATACTTGTACGCCGGACTCAGTGCCGACGGGGATGCCAACACGCCACCCGTTCCGGCCTGCAACTGGTTCAGCACGATGAGGGCCCTGCGCACGACGGCCGCCTCGCGGGCATCGAGTCCCGCCGGCACCACCGAGCGCTCCAGCCAAGTCCGCCAATGCACGGCATCTGCACCAGCCACGGTCGAGAAACCCTCCTGGAGCAACCTGTCGACCACGGCGTGACCGCGAGAGGCATCGGCGGCGGTGGCCACGGCAATCTCCGTCTCCCAGCGCGATCCGGGCATCAGCTCCGGCACGGCCATGACCAAGGCCCCGTTCGCACCCACCCCGGAAACCCGCTCGCTGCCCTTCAGACGACCGTCCGCCACATCGAACCAGGCATCCTCACCAGACCCGACCCGCATCAGCGAGCGTCCGGCCTGCCAGCCGGCCACGGGTGCAGAGACACCGACCACGGCACTTACCTCCTCGTCCGGATTGGTCTGAACCAGGCGGCGTCGCGACGTGTCGACGGTCAGCGTATCTCCCTTGCCCGTGCGATCCAGCGTGAAGTGCGCGAAGACCGTCAAACGCAGGTCCCGGAGCGGCTGGCTGCCGGCGTGCTGCAGGCGCACGCGCCGGATGATGCCGGGCAGGCCGCGGTGCGCCACATCGGTGAGTTCGAGTACGAGCGGCAGGTCCGGATGTTGCAGGCGGGTCTCGACGATGCCCGTATCCGGTACCACACGCTGCCCCAGCAGCTTCCAGTTCTCCGCCCAGCGATGACCGCGACCGTCGTGCAAACCAACCGTGAGCAAGCGCAGGCGATTCTCCGTCAGCTGCGGCGCGTGCCACGCGACGAGTCCTCCCAGAGACGACAAGCGCCCGAAGTCACGTGAGATCACGGCCATGACGTCACCATTGGCCACCTGCGAGAAGTTGGGGCAGTCTCCGAACATCGCGGACGAAGGGCCGGAGAGGTCGAGGCCGGCCGCCGCGCGCGCCCCGGTCTCGGCACCCGCGAGAACGGGTGCACGGCCACATGCGACGACGGAAAGCAAGAGCAGCAAGCGAGTAGCGAAAGAAATCATGACGACATTTTAACAGAATCAAAATAATCCGTCATCCCCGGGGATTCGGCTCCCGAGGATGACGGCAGCGACGGACGCCTAGTTCAGGACAGCCGCCTGATAGAGGCCGTAGTAATTGAAATAGTAGGCGTAGCCACCCTTCACGTAGAGCCGTTCGACGTGGTTGTAAGGGTTGGGTGCCGTGTTGCCGGACATATTCTCCCAGCCCCCTAGCTCACCCTGACCACTGATGCGTGCCCGGCACCAGATGCCGTTGTAGTTGGCCGAAATCACGTAGACGTAGTTGCCGACCACTGCGGCAGAGGCGCCCTCGTAGTAGTTGGGCATGGCCCGGTAGTAAGAGAACTGCCCGACCAGCCCGTTGCTGATGGGCGCTCGGGAGCATCCGTTGGGGTCTCCGGAGCCGCCGAACCGGTAGAGGTAGTTGCCGATCCGGATGACGTCGCCATAAATGTAGTTGCCCCAACCGCCCGACTCGTTGGTCCAGCCACCCAGAGAACCATCGTTGGTGATGGTGGCATAGCGCACCTTGGTCCAACTGCCCACCATGTCGTAGACGAAGACCCTGTTGTCGACCTGAACGGCCAGATTGTATCCGGCCGTCGGCATGCCACCGTAATAGGTGAACTGGCCCAGGTTGTCGTTGGAACGATCGTAGGGTGCACGATAGACCGAGGCGTAGTTCTGGCCGTCGTTGAACCAGTACATCCAGTTGCCCAGCAGGATACCGCCCTTGAAGTAGTGGTTGTACGGCATGTTGTTGAGCGACGGCCAGACGTCCAGACCCGCGACTGCACCGGCGTCGTCGAACCGGACCCGGTAATGGTTGTAACCCGAGCTGTAGGCACGGAGGAACAGGGCCTTTTCGCCCATGAACCCGGTGTAGTAGCTGTTGTAGTTCTGGTAGGTCCCGTTCACCAGGGACCATCCGCCCAGATTGCCGTCCTTGGGGGTAAAAGTCGGACCGGTCAACGTCACGCCGTCGAACTTGACGGCGATGGCTCCCTGAGTCACTCCGAACGGCACCATCACGCGAATCTCAGTATCGGTCCACGACTGCAATATGCCGTCTAAATTGTTGAAGCTGACGGCCGACGAGTTGTTTTTGGTCGGCGGGAATAGGCCCTTCACGGTAATGGTCTGGCCGGCCATGCCCGTGTCCGGTGCAGAAGTGACGCGGTAGGGAATCTCGAACCAGAACGGGTTGCTGGTCACCCCGTTGGCGCGCACGGCGACATTGCAGGACAACTGGCCGCTGGGCACCTTCACCACCAGGCTGTTGGCGCTTGCCTGCAGTGGCGTGGCCTTGACGAGACCGAAATACACTTCGTTCGCAGAGGCAGTGGACGAGAATCCCCGGCCCGTAAGCGTGAGCGTCTGTCCCGGCAGCCCCACGGGAGGCTGGATGCTGTTGAGCTGGATCGGCGGGGGACCATCCACGAATACCGGAATGGCAGCGGAGAGGCCCAGCGCTGACCGTACCTGCAACTGGAAGTTCCCGCGGATGTCGCTGGGCACGATGGCGTGGAGCAGACCGGGCACGACGGTCGCCACACTTGCCGTGGCCGTTCCGAAGAGCACGGTGTTCGAGGATGGCGTGGGGCCGAAGCCACGGCCACGAATCGCCAGCAGGTCCCCCGGCGTGACGCGGGTGGCGCTCAGGCTCAGCAGCGAGATGCGCGAGGCATCGACGACGGCGATGGGATCCCGGTCCGCGGAAAGCGCCTGCCGAACCAGCTGGGCCGTCAGGAGAATTTCGGAATCAGGATGGTTCGGCAGCACGGGATTCGTGTTGAGGACTGTCCCCCCGGACGTCTGGAGCACCTTGGAAAGCACACCGGCGCGGCTGATGTCCGCGGGGTAGAGCAGCGCAATCTGCGTCACCGCGGTCGTAAGACCATCCAGGATGAGAGAGTTTCCGGAAATGGAGGCCCAACCCGATCCGGTGTAGCGCACCAGCGTCCTAAGGCGCGAGATCTCCCCCCCCGGCTGTCCCTGCCTGTAGCCCTTGACGCCTTCCAGGATGTAGACCGTGGAAGTCGAGATGCCCAAGGGCACCGGCAAACTGAAGGTGCCGTCCGCCTTCAGGCTCGTGGCTGACAGGGTGTAGTTGGAATCCGGATCGACCAACGCGATCGTCGCGCCCCGCAGGATGTCCGACGTGTTCTGGCCGGCCCGATCCGGCCAGATGGCCCGACCTTCGAGGGCCGGTCCCGCAAGCGTCGCCTCCTGTCGTTGCGTGGAGGTGCCGTTCTCAGCAGTCTGCGCGAGTGACAAGGATGCGGGCCTGCCCTGACACCCCGCCACGGCAAGGGTGAGCGCGACAAGGACACTCAGTGACCGAACGATCAACACTTTCCTGCTCCTGTCAGTCGATGATCTGGTTCTGTGCCAGACCGAAGCGGCTGTAGTAGTAGACGTAATCGCCCTTCACCCACGAACGGTCCGAGTGATACTCGGTGTTCGGCATGCCCCCGGCCTGGCGGACCCACCCGCCCAGATTGCCGTTGCCATCGACCTCGGCCCGGTACCAACTGTTGGCCTGGGAAGCCATCGCATACAGGTACTTACCCACGACAACGGCAGAAGCGCCGTAGAAGTTGTCCGGCAAGGAGCCATAGGTCGAGAAACTGCCCAGCACCCCACCGTTGCCGATGGGAGCGCGGGCACAGTTACTGCTGTAGTTTTGCCCGCCGATTCGATACAGCCAGTTCTTCACGCGGACCAAGGCGCCATGCCGGAAATCGCCGGCTCCGACATTGATGCTGTTCCAACCCCCGTAGGTTCCGTCGTTGTTGATGGTGGCCCACAGCGAGTTGCCATAGCACGTGTCGATGAGGTACAACCGCCCGTCGATTTCCTCGGCATCTGCCCAGTAGTAAGTAGGCGGGCTCTGGAAGTAGCTGAAGTTGCCGATCACGCCGTTGGCGACAGGCGCCCGCCGCGCGTAACACGGGTAGCTGGTGCTGTAGTCGTTGAACCAGTAGGCCCAGCTTCCCAGAACGATGCCACCCTTGATGTAGTGGTTGTAGGTCAGGCCGAGGCCGCCGACGTCCGTCACGCTGGAGACGTTGCCGCTCACGTCGTAGGCCACCCGCAGAATGCCCGAGTTGTAGTAGGGCTTCAGGTAGGCTGCCTCGTTGAGTTGCCAACTGGACATGTAGGAGCTGCCGTCCCGATAGGTCCCCGGAACCTGAACCCAGGCCCCGAGGTTGCCCTGCTTGAGCTTGAAGGATGGCCCGTCGATCACGACGGCACCCGACGTGATCTGAAGCGCACCTTCCGAGAATCCGTTGGGCACCCGAACCGTGATTTTGTCCTTGGCCCACGTCAGGACGGTACCGTTGGTGCCGTTGAAGGAGACGGCCCCCGAGGCGGATGGGAACACGCCAAGTATCGAGATGGCGGTGTCCGGCATGCCGGAGGTCGGGCACTGGTCGATGCGGTAGGGAACCTGGAAGTAGAGCGGGTTGCTGGTCCCCAGCGGAGACTTCACGATCAACTGTCCCGTGGCCGCCCCGTCGGGCACCTTGACGATCAGCAGATTCGGGCTGGCCGTCACGGGCGTGACCTTGAGCAGGCCGAAGTAGACCTCGTTGAGCGCCTTGTTCTCGTCAAAGCCGGAACCCGCGATGTTGATGACGGTGTCCGGCAGGCCCGCTGCCGGCAAGGCCGCCGAAACCACGACCAGAGGATCGTTGTCGACCGTGAACTGAATCGAGTTCGACAGCCCAAGACGGGTGCGAACCGTCAGCGAAACGATGCCCGAGGCGGCTGGGACATCCACGACGAGTCGATTGCTGCGTGCCGAGCGGATGGTCGCCCCCACTGCCCCGAAGGCCACGGTCAGGTCGCTCGAGAAGGGACTGAAGCCTTCACCCTCGATGATGAGCTGTTCTCCCGGACGCCCCTTGGGACGTGAGACACCCGAGATGACCGGGCGCAGGGACCGGATGTTGGCCACCGGATCAAGGTCCGCACCGAGCAGGTTCCGGATGGTCAGGACCAAGTTGAGCAGATCCGCGTCGGAGACACCGTCGTAGGCGATGCTGCCCTCGAACATGCTGCCCTCGCTCGTCACCAGCACCTTGCCCATCGTCCGCACCCACGGCACGGCATCCGGGTTCTGCTGGCTGGCCAAGGCCACGGCCGTCGTGAAGGGGTCGATCCGGATGGCGGAACCGGAGATGGACGTCCATCTGCCTGAAACAATCCGCAGCATCGTACGGACCCGGAGGTTCGTCTGAACGCCTCCGATCGCACCGACTGCCTTGGATGCCTCGAGCACATAGACGTTGCCGGCCACCAAACCGACGGGCGGCACCAGATCAAACGAGCCGTCCGAGCGCGTGACGGTGGCCGAGAGCGTCCTGTTCGTCTCAGGGTCGATCATCACGAGCGTGGCTGCCCGGATAATCTCGCTGGGCAGGGCCGCCACCTCCCGCGACGAGGGCCCAGACGCGAGCGCAGCAAGGTCCACGGTGCCGCGAATCGAGTCGGAGATCGTCGGGGACTGGCTGACCGAAGCATCCTCCGGGGCCGGCGCGCCAGCCCCGGAGGACTGTCCGGGCGCGGTGCAGGCAACCAACATGGCCGTCACGACGGACAGGACCGACAGCCGCTTGAGGAATGCGCGCAAGGAACGACCTCCCGAGGGGGGACAGCACGGCAGCCTGGACAAGGGACCAGACAAGTTTCCCTTACCCGAAGCAGAGCCTCTCTTGCACGCCGCGGGAGAGATTCCCCAGACCTGGCAGGCCTTTAGCAAGAAAAGCCCGTCGACTTGGAAGAACTCGCCCGCTTCGGGTATATCGCAGGCATGATGCTTCGGTCCGATGCACCCGGGGTTCCGCTGGCCCGTGCGACAGCACTGCTCGCGGCGGTCGCGCTCTGGGGGTGCGCTGGGCCGCTGCCCGGATCCGTACCGCAGGCCGGCGGCGTAATCCGTGGCCGGGTGGTCTTGGACGAGCGGCCGCCAGCCCGAAAGAATCAAGCCACGATGGTGGAGGTGGCCACGGCCGCGACGGTCTCCTTGATCGATACGGCGACCAACGAGACCAAGGCCACGACGGTTACGGACAGCAACGGGGTCTTCCAACTGGTCTGGGACAAGAGTTTTGTCCCGGGTCCGGATCCCTACTATCTTGAAGCCATCAAGGGGCTCAACAACAACGCGGTGGGTTATGACGCCGTGCGCGTCAGGACGCTGATCATGTTCGCCAACAACACCGTGGCGGACTCGCTGACCGGTCCGTTTTCGGTGGACGTAAGTCGACTGTCCACGACCATCTCGATCCTGTCCGACCTGTTGCGCCAGGATACGAACGCCCGGATGGGCCTGATGAGCCAGATCATCACGATGCAGGACGGATCGCTTGGAGCACCCGGCATTTCTGCGTCCATCATGTCGCAATCGGACATCAGCACGGCCTTGGCACTGGTCTCGACGGTCATCGAAAACAACGTCGACCCCATCGCGTCGCTCGACTATGACAACGGCCCCGTCCTTCGGGCTTCGGCCGGCCTGAAGCCCCCCTCGATCAGCAGCCTCGACCCCAATCCGGCCACCGCCGGCAGCCGCATCGTGATCAACGGTGCGGACTTCGGCTCAAGCTCCGCGCGCGTGTCGATCACGCTCAACGGAGCCATCCTGCCCATCCAGGCCTTCGCGAGCAACCGCATCGAGGTGACCTTGCCCGCCTATGCATCCAGCGGCCTCCTATCCGTCTCCACGGGCCTCGGCAAGGCCGTGACCAACTGTGATGTCGTCCCCAAGGTCTCGGGCACGTTGCCCGGTACCTCTTTCTGATTCCCAGCAGCCACGCGAGGTCACGCTCGATGTTCCGGTTCCTCTCGCTCAGGCGCTCGAGTCTGAGCGCCCTGTTGGCGGCCTCCTTGGCCGGCCTCGTGGCCTGTGCCGGTGCCACCACCGTGCAGGCCCCGACAACCACGGCTACCCGTAGACCCACGGTGGCACCAGCGAAGGCAGCGACGCCTGCGGCCACGCAAAGACCGGGCGGGGCCGGCGGAAGCATCGAAACAGAGGCGACTCCGACTCCGACACCCACCGGTACGACATCAACCGAAGTTGGCGGCAACGCTACGCCGGACGGGGGTGGATCATCAACGGGTGGCGGCACGGCTACCCCGGAGGTCACGGAGGCTCCGACCCCGACACCCGAACCGCTGCCGACACCTCCGCCGGTTCGCTACGTTTCGCTGACGGTGCGCAACGTGACACCCATCAAACTGACGGTGCCGCCCACCACGGGCACACCGGCACCCGGCATCAAGTCGTTTGAAGCGCTCAACTTCGAGTGGCTGACCAATCGGGGACAGGTCGTCCTGAATGCCAAGTTTTCGGTTGATCCGGCCAACATCGCGGTCGTGAGCACCGATGGCGTCGTGACGGCCAAGTCCGAAGGCACGGGCAACGTCCGGATCATCGCGCCGGATGAATCGACCTACTCCCTCGTGCCCGTCGTCATCGAGGCCGTCGGCTCGCTGAACATGGAGGTTGAGTGATCATGGCCCGCACTCGTTGGGGCAGTTTCCTGCTGGGCGGCGCCTTGGCCGTCTCTGCTTGCAGCATCGTGCACCCCTCCGGCACGGACTCCATCTCGGCAGTCCGGATGCCCGGTTTCGGACAGGAGTTGGAACTTTCCGCAGGCCCGGCAACCTCGGCTCCCGCCCTGCCGGCCGGCACAGGCACGCTGGTGTTTCGGATCAAGTGGCCCGACCGCCAGGTGGCCGCGATTCCGGCAACCACGGCCGCCATCAAGTTCCGCGTCCAGGCCCGCGATGGCTTCGACAAGGAGGTCGAAGCCCAGTTCGGCACCAGTGCTCAGATGGACCGAATTCCGGCCGGCTCCGTCACCGTCACGGCGACAGCCGTGCGTAGCGACGGTCTGGTCCTCGCCACAAAGGCAGAGACCATCACCCTCGAGTCCGGCACCATCGGCTCGGTCAGGCTGGTCTTCCCGGCCGCTGCGACACCCACCCCCAAACCGCTTGATCCGCCTTCCATCGCCAGTTTCAGCTACTTCGCGGCGGCGCAGGGACAGCAGGTCGAGGTCAGGGGCACGGGATACCCGACGGACGACACCGTGTCCTTCAGGGTCTTCGTCGGCGGTATCGAAGTCGCTGCCAGCAAGCTCCTGAAGTTTTCGAACGAAGCCTTCTACTTCGAAATGCCCAATGAAGCCACACGCGACAAGATCGTCATCCAGGTCGGAGAACGGCAGGCAGTCTCGCTGGCTGACGTGGCCAAACTGATTCGCATCGAGATTGCCACGGGGCCCATCGAGGTCAAGCAGGGCACCTCGGACATCGTCATCCCGCTCGTCGGCTACGATGCCGACGATCGCTCCTATACCAGCTTCGATTCCCTCTGGGAAACGGCATCGGGAGATGGCGGAGCGGGCACGGATCACACGAATCACGCCGTCGGCCACGGGGCACCTCCCCTGCTTGTCGTGGGCGGCAAGATCATGAACGCCTCCCAGACAGGGGACTTCCACGTGATGGCCAAGGCAGGCTCGCTCCTGGCCACGCAAAGCGTGAAGGTCATCCCCTGACTTGGGTATGAAGTTTCTCGGAAGCAAGCTGGTATCGGAGGTCATCATGAACCGTTCTGGACTCAGGTCGTCGGCCTGGCTCAGTCTTGCGTTGGCCGGAGTCGTAGCCGGCTGCGCGGCCCAGAGCCCGCAAGCCACGCCGACCACTGCGGCCGCCACGACCGGGGCCGTTCGTTTGGCTCCCGGAGATTCCGGGGACCCGGCAGTTCACCATGATTTCACCCTGCGGGCCAACGGCGTGGACAACGTGTTCACGTGGATTCCGCGCTTCGAGGCGTATCAGTTGGTGCGTCCGAGTCAGGCTGGACACAAGGATCGTCCGGTCGGCACGTGGGTAGGCACCCAGCCCCAGGGCATCCCCGGCGTGGACTGGGCGAGGCAGGAGTTCGGCGGCTTCTATGTCGCCAAGTACGAAGCGAGCCGCAGCGACGGGACTCAGTCCTCGGCCGCCGTCGTCCGGGGAGGACAGCCGTGGGCGACCACGTGGCTCGAGGCCAATGCCGCTTCCAAGGCTCTGGCTCCCGGCGTCAGCCATCTGATGCGCGGCGACGAGTGGACCGCCCTTGCCGTCTGGTCCGAACTGCACGGGGTCGACGTCCGTGGCAACACCCTCGCCGGTGTGGATGCCGAACGTCCGGGGATCACATGGGATCAGAAAGTCGTGGGCGAGGCTGCCCTTACCGGCACGGCCAAGGACACGTCCTGGGCTCCCGGCATCAACCTGACCAGCCACACGGGGCGTGCAGACGGAGTCTTGGATCTTGTCGGCAACATCCAGGAGTGGGACGGCGCGCTGTCGATGGTCGGTTACGAGCTGATGATCGACAACCAGCCCCTCGACGTCGGCGCAACGGTTCCGGGCTACGTCGCCTCGCTGCACACGGACCCCCTGCTGCGCCAATTCGGCGTCGCGGGGCGGACCCAGCAGACTGCCGTCCCCTTCTTCCGGTCGGACTACTTCCACGGTGGCGGCCTGACCCAGGGCCACGACAACAGCGGCACCCACACCGCCACGCCTCCCGATGGAGCGGTGCTGACCTATCGTGGTGGTCGCGGCGGCAGCTTCGATCGCGGTCATCACGACGAGCCCGCACAGGCAGGCATGTGGTTGCTCTGCGTGAACCGCACCGAGGACTTCCAGTCCAACTGGATGGGCTTCCGCCCCGCGCTGCGTTACTGACGCAACCAGCGGGTGACGTGGAGTCCTGACAGGATATCGCAAGGGGGCTGAGCAGAATGAATCGTCGTACGCGTGCGCTGGGTCTGATCGGCTTGGCAAGTGTGGTAGCCGGTTGCGCCGGACAGGCCGCCGTCCTTCCTCAATCGGGCACCGGGACCCTTCCCGGCATCGAACTTGGAACGCCTCGTCTCGCACCTGACGACAAGGGGAACCCGTCCGTGACCCACCCCTATGTCCTGAGGACCGCTCATGGGGATCAGGAGTTTGTCTGGATTCCGCGATTCGCCGCCTACCAGTTGTTGCGTGCCGGAGACGGCAAGCCCCGCGGAGCTTGGGTCAAGGAGGTTCCGGCCGGCTTTGCCGGCACCGAGGTGTCGCCGGCGGTCTTTGGTGGCTTCTATGCGGCCAAGTACGAGGCGGCCAAGGCCTCCGACGGCAAGTCGGTGGTGGTCGCCAAGGGCACTCTGCCGTGGACCGATGTCTCCTTCGCCCAAGCCAGGCAGGCAGCCGAAGCCATGGCGCCCGGCACGAGTTTCCTGATCGGCGCCGATGAGTGGACCGCTCTGGCGGTCTGGACCGCAATCAACGGCGTGGATATCCGGGGCAACACGCTCTTCGGCGTGGATGGCGAGCAAAACGACGTGACCTTCACGGCCCCGGATGGCAAAGCCAGTCTCTCGGGATCCGGCACGTCACCCGGATGGACGGGTGACGTCAACCTCACGAGTCACACCGGCCGCACCGACGGCGTGTTCGACCTGGTTGGCGGGGTGCGTGAATGGAACTCCAACCTGCATCTGGAGGGCAACCAGTACATCGTCCAAGGCGAAGGCAGTGGCATGGGCGGCACCGCCCCAGGCTACGTCGCGGCCTTGTCCACGGACCCTGTCCTGCGCATGTATGGCGTCGTCGGGGCCACGACCAACCTGCCCAGCGAAGCTTGGTTCCGTGGCGACGCCTACCATGCGCTTGGCCAGAGTGCCCCGGGCAAAGCCGACTACACCCACGAGGGTGCCGGCAATGTTTCGGAGTCTGCCAACTTCTACACGAATCGCGGAGGATCTTATGATCGGGGCCACTTCAATGAGGTGCCCCAGGCCGGCATGTGGCTGCTCTGCATCAACCGGAACGACAGCTACACAGCGCCCGATCAGGGCTTCCGCCCTTCGCTGAGATTCTAGGCCCCTGCCACAAGCGAAGCGCAGACCCCAAGGGTCTGCGCTTCGTGCTCTCCGGCGCATCCGACGTGTCGCAATCCCTTGTTGTCAATTTGTAAGCAAGACCGATCAGGCTGCTTGCAGGTGGTACAAGACGACCACGTGGGAGGGTGCGATGGGCAGGCCCTTGGCAAGGTTGACTCAGGTCGTGCTGCTCGGCCTGCTTATGGCCTGTACGCGCGTCGGCCTCGCGCCAGTGGCATCGACCAGCGGCGAGACCCGCGCGGCCATCGCTGACCTGCGCGGCCAGGTGGACCTCGAAGCCCTCGGGATTGCGCGAACGACCCAGGCTTCCATTGGCTCCGAAATCGCAATCAGGGCCACCGTCTCGCTCATCGAGGTTGCCACCGGTTTCACCGTGGCAACAACCGTCACCGAGTCAAACGGTGCCTTCAATCTGAAGTTTGCGGGCGGATTCACCCCGAAGGCTGACACCATCTATTACCTTGATGCCATCAAGGGCCTGAAGACCGGGACAGACCTGCCTAATCGCGTCGGTGCCGATATCGTCCGGGTGCGCACGCTGGCCCGCTATACCGGAACCTTCTGGAACTCGATCAGCCAGAATGACTTGCTGATCCTCAACCGGACGACCACGGCCCTGACCCTTTTGCTCAGCCTGCGCAGCCAGATGGCTCCGAGCTCCGGAAGGACTCTGGATCCGGAACTCATGATCAATGCGCTGTCCCCGGAACCGAACCCGGCGGGTGGTCCCGATCCGTTCTACAACCTCTACGGGAATCTGCTGCCAGATGCTCTGGTCAATGACACCTACAATCGGGTAAGCCAAACCCTGGCGCAGGATCGCGACCCCTTCATGTTCATCCTGCTCGATCCCGCCGACCCTCTGGGCAATACGCTCTACACCCCGTCCATCGCCTTCACCGTGGGTGCCCTGCAACCGGACACGCAATTCGTAAACCGGGACATCTCCATCGTGGGGTCCGGATTTGCCGAGAACCCGACGGACAATATCGTCAGCTTCCGGGGACTCTCGGGCAGCTCCGTACCGGCCACGGTCAAGGCCGTCTCGAGCGATCTGTCACGCCTGACGGTGACTGTGCCCGCGGCGGCTGTCAGCGGCGAGATCACGGTCACCCAGGGCAATCGCACGCTGGTGACGCCGCCCTTCTTCCTCGCGCTGTCCTCGGGCCACGAGGCGGTGGACAGCCTCGGCAACCTGTTCGTGGCCAACGAGACCTTCGGGACCGTCGTCCTCGTCGATCCCCAGGGGCGCATCAAGCCCTTCGCGAAGAACCTCACCGCGCCGCGTGCCCTCTGTCTCAAGGCTGGCCGGCTCTATGTCACATGTGCAGGGGCCAAGAAAGGTATCATCAGCCTGGACCAGTACAACCCCGGTGCCGGAGTCGTCGACTTCGGCACTTCAGGCACCATCGCTGACCCCAGAGGCATTGCTTTCGACGGCGATGGCCGTGCATGGATTACGGATGGCACGGCAGGCCGCATCTACCGCATCGACAGCCCTCAGGCTGCACCCGTTCAGGTCGCATTGACCGGGACGGCCCTGAACCAACCCAGAGGTGCGACCTTCGGGGTGGATGGGGCCTTGTATGTCGCGAACTTGGGCGGCAACAACGTGGTTCGCCTCGAGATTCTGAATGACGGCAGTGCAGCCAACGGTACTGCATTCATGGAGGGTCTCACGGCCCCGTGGGGCATTTCCTTCGACACGCTGGGCAATCTCTATGTTTCCAACAACAAGGGCAACTCGCTCTATCGTCGGGACGCAACCGGCAAGGTCTCGCCCTTCGCCGACATGCCGAGTCCCGGCGGATTGGTCACGGATCGTGCCGGCTACGTCTATGCCATCGATAACACCTCGAACAACGTCTACCGCATCACGCCGCTCGGGGACTCGTCCATCTACGCCAGCGGCTTCAGCTCACCCACCGGTATCCACAAGGTCGGCAACGACCTCTACGTGCTCAGCGAATCGAACAATGCCCTCGTCAAGGTGGATGTTACGACCGGAGAGCTGGCGACCGTCGCCCGCGGATTCAACAAGCCCTTCGGCCTGACCTACGACAACCAGGGCGGTCGGGACCGCTTCTACGTCACGAACAGGGGCAACGGTACCCTTTCACGTGTCGAACGCAGTTCCGGTGCGGCATCGGCCGTCCTGAAGAGCATCGGCGGCATGTCGGGTATCAGCTATGCCCAAGGCAGGCTGTACGGGCGGTCCAACCGCTGGATCATCAGTTACGACGTCACGAACTGGTCAGCTGCCATCGAGCAACACGAGTCCATCTTCATCCGCAACAACGGCATTGCACGAGACAAGAGCAATTCGGAAAACAAGGATGCCTTCATCATCGTCACCGATGATCGCCGGATCCTCAAACTCGCCGGAGACGCCGCCACCGTCGGCAACTCGACCGCGGTAAACAAGGTCACGGTCCTCTGCGACGCCAACCGTGACCCCAACCTGACGGGTCCCAGGGACGTGGCGGTCGACGGGAGCGGGATTATATGGGTCTGCAACCCCGCTGCCGGTACCGTGACCTCCTACAACCCAAGCGGCATCCCGAGACCGACCGTGGTATCCGGCCTATCCAACCCGCTCGGCATCGTCTATGACCCCGTGACGAACCGCGTCTGGGTAGCCGAGAACGGGGCGGCGCGCGTCACGTCCATCAACCCCGCGACGGCCGTCAAGGAGAGTAGCCTGTCCACCGGCGGCGACAGCCCGAGGAATCTGGACATCAAGGACGGCACGATGGTCCTGGCGATGGACCAGGGCATCGGTCGCATCCAATCCTTCGCTGCGGGCGGATCCTACGGACGCATCTACAACGGCCTCGGCGGATACAACGACATCGCCGTCGACACCGACGGCGGCATCGTGGTGCTTGCCGGCGCGGGGCGCAAGCTGGACCCGACCTACTCCTTCGACGTGGCGTGGTACAGCAACTACCACGGTCCGAACTTCATGTGGCGGGGCGACGGCAATTTCTGGATCACGGATCGCCTGCGTCTGGCGCGCCACAGCGACGGCTACTGGGTCTACCGCTTCATCGGCGTTTCGGACTGGCAGTCTGGCCCACAACTCGCAGGGGTCGACAGCAACGGGAACCTCTACGGAAATGCGACCAGCCTTTGTGCGAACGACGTCACCGGACGCTGGAGCGGAACCGGGGCAAGTCGCCAGGAGTGGCACTACTCGGCGGCCTCCGGCAACTGCTGGAGTCCCGGCGTGGGCGCCTTTGCCTCGGATGCACAGGGGAGGTTCTACATCCTGAGCCACTACGGCATGCGTCTGGTGCGCGTGGCGGCCGATGGCGGAGGAGAGAACTTCCCCGGCGTCGACAACAGTTACAGGACGTGGGGGATGTGGGCGGAACCCGATGGCTCGTCGCTCTACCAGTCGGTCTACAGCCATCATCGCGTCGAGCGCTACGTGCCCGCGACGCGTACCCGGGAGATCCTGCCCTTCGGGCTCAGCGCGGCGGAGATGTAGCCGATGATCTCGAAAATCCTGACGACGGCGTGCCTGATCCTGGCACTGACTGCCTGTTCGGTGCCCCCGATCCGGCAGTCGGACGGTGGCGCCCCGACAAACTCGACCGTGTCCCATGCCACGGCCCCGAACACCGGAGCGACGACTTCGCTCTTGGGAACCCTCGCACCTTCTCGGGGCTACCACGTCCAGCTGACGAATCTTCTGGACGAGTTCGCGCGTGGCGCCACCGTCTCCCTGATCGAGTCCTCCTCCGGCGAGACTCGGGGCACGTCTCTGGCAGATGCCAGCGGTTCGTTCGTGATCTCCTTCGGCAGCGCGTTCCAGCCGGTTCCGGAGGCAGACGGACGCTACTCGGTTCCGTACATCATGGAGGCCATCAAGGGCATCAATGGCCCCAATGCCCAGCCCAACCAAGCGGGCGGCGACCTCATGCGGCTGCGGACCATCGTTTGGTACGACTTCACGGCCAAGGGCTGGACCAGCCTGACGTCGGCCACACCCGGCCCCATCAGCATCAGCCTGTCCACGACGACCATTGCCTTCTTCGTCAGCCAGAAGACGCTCGATGGCGACCCTATCGTGGCCAACGTCTTCATGGGGGCGCTCGATCCCCAGCTCGTGAGCCAGGCGCCCGGCGATTACCGCGAGGTTCTTTCGCTCCCGACGGCCATCTATCAGGAGCTCTACACCCAGGTCGTCAACGCGGTCATCGCCGACCAGGACCCCATCCAGGCGCTGGTGCTTGGTGGCAACGGCGCGGTCGCCAACACCCAGACGAACTTCGAGGTCAACCGTGCCATCAGTCCCACCTCGGGCGGCATCGGGACCCGCGTGACGCTAACGGGCCGGAACCTCGAACCGGATGCCGTCGAGGTGACCTTCGCCGGTGGTGTGGTGGCCCCGGTCGTGGAGGGCAGCACCGCCACGAACCTGCTCGTGGATGTGCCACCGGGAGCCCGCACCGGCCTGATCCAGATCCGAATCCGGGGCATCACCGCCTATACGAACAGTTTCGGCGTGACGACACGCGATGGCCGCTCGTCGGTATACACCAGCAGCAACGGCAGCACGTTGGTATGGACGGCCTCATCGGATCAGGGCACGCTGATGACGGTGGATGGCGAAGGAGTCGTTCGTGTCGTCAACCGTGGCCTAAGCAATCCGCGGGCCATCCTGGTCAATCCCGAAGGCCGGACCGCGAGCCCCTACTTCGTTTATGTCGCGGATGGAGGCACCGGTCGTATCGCGCAGGTGCGCGATGACGGGACGATGGTCAACGCCTCGTGGATGACCGTCACGGATCCGCAGGCGCTGGCCCTGGGACCGGACGGAGACCTGTATGTTTCGGAGGGCAGCAACAATCGGGTCGTGCGTGCCAGAGTCAACTGGGCAGCTGCGTCCGGCACCAGCAACGTGACCCAGGCTGCCTTGGCGACCTACACCGGCCTGTCCGGGCCGCGGGCCATGGCCTTCGACTTCGAGGGTAACCTCTACGTTGTCGAACCGTCTGCGGACCGGGTGCGTCGGTTCAAGCCCGCGAGCGGTGAGAGCGGATCCCTGGCGCCCTCGATGCTTGACTGGGCCTATCTGGCAGGTCCGTCGGGTCTCGCCATCGATACCGAGGCCTCCTGTTACGTCACCAGCCCGGGGCAGAACGTCATCGTCAAGGTGGACCGGTACAGGAGGGCACAACCCTTTCTCACCACCCGTGCGCCTGCTTCCATCTCCAGGGACAACGCCGGCAACCTCTATGTCATCGATCAGGATCGCGCCCTGGTGCAGCGCATCTCGCTCGCGGGCGACCGCAAGATTCTGGCCTATGGTCTGGCCTATCTGCGCGGCATCGCTGCCGACTCCAGCGGGAACCTCTTCGTGGCCTTGCAGGAGTCTGGCGCCATCCTGAAACTGGACGCCGACGGCAACACCACGCGCACCCAAATCGCGGGCATCGCCGCACCGTACGGCCTCAACATGCGGCAGGGCCTGCTGCATGTGACGCATTCGGACAACGGCAATGCGACCGAGGTCAATCCGGCGCTCGGAACGGCCCGCTCGACCATCGTCAGCGGACTCAGCCTGCCCGGCTCACTTGATACCAGCGACGATGGCAGCACACGTTACGTCGGCGCACTCAACTGCGAAGGCATCTATCAGGACAGTTGGTGGCGCACGCCCATCGGCGAGCCCTATGGATACGCAGGCCTGCAGGTGGCAGATCAGAACGGCCTCAAACTCTGGCGTCACGCCATCCACGGCACATACGACTGGAATGGCTTCGGCCAGACGCTGTGGCGGATGGCCTCCGGTGGCAACAGCCACCTCCTGCTGGATCGCGACGACCGGAAGCTGCTGATGATCACGGCCTCGGGTTCCGGTCACGAGATATTGGACCGTACGCCGGCACTCGGGCCATCAGGTGCCGCCCTGTTTCCGGATCTCGTCTACGATCTCGTCTACGACGGCAGTCGCTATGCTTGGGTCTCCTGCAAGGACGGCAAGGTCTGGCGTCTGGACCTGCAGGCCGGAACGGTGCCCACGGCCACGGCCATCACAGGCTTCACGGGAACCCCATACGGGATGACGCTCCTCGGCGGTGCCCTCTACGTCGTCGACCAGGGCACCACTTTCATCCGGAAGATCACCAGCCCGGGGTCGGCCGTTCAGGTCGATGCGGGCGGCATAAACGTCTCGGGTGCCGGTACGTCGATGATGGGCCTGACGACCACCGGCGGCAACCTGTACGCCGCCGACTACGGGACCCGGACGCTCTGGCGCGTGGCGCCCAGCGGCGCGTCCGCCGCGCACGTGGTCTTCAACGGCAGCCCGTCTCGCGTGCGATCACTCAGCAATGGAGATGTTCTGGCAAGGGTAAGCGACGGTGTGTTCTACCTGACCTCCACCACGGGTTCGGCCGCCCCGCGGCAATACGCCTCCACCATTGGCTGCACCGGCTGTGGCATCATTGAATACTTCATTGATGACGGCGACAAGGTGTCGTGGTCGCAGCCGCGCCAGCACGATACCGTCGGGGCTCGCGGAGCGATGAACCTGCGGGAAATCCAACGGCTGGGCGACTGGATTTATGGAGCCGCTACCAGCGCCGTCGTGGGCTGGAACATCACGGCCTATGGGACCGGGAGAACGAACGGCCGCAGCATCGGGAGTGTAGGCAACCCGACAGGCATCGCCGTCCGATCCGGCAGCGAAGAGTTTCACGTCCTGAACACCGTGGGCGGCATATACTCCGTGAACACCACCGGCGGGACCTTTACGGTGACGGGACGGGCAACGCTGCCCGGGTCGTCGGGATGGGGCCTGGAGCTGGTGCCGACGGACAACCGCCTTGTGGCGACCCAGCCCGGGACAGGCAACATCTACGACATCTCCACCTCGACTTGGAGTCCGGTCCTGCGCCGCCAGGGCCTGCACGCCCCCATCTTCTAGGAAACCCCAAATGTCCCGCATGGCCACCCTGCTGCTCGCCGCCGCGACCGCCAGCCTGCCGCTCCTGGCAGTCGGTTGCGCTGAGGAGGCCCCGGTAACGGCAGCCACTCCGAAGCGGACCACGCCCAAGCCGACCGCCAAACCGACAACCACGCCGAGTCCCGTCGTTTCACCCACCGCGAGCGGCAGCAGCCCGCTTCCGATCGGCTCCCCCGACGCATCACCCGGAACCACCAGCCCGGAGCCGTCAAGCAGCCCGACACCATCGCCTGCGCCAGCAGTCACGACTGCGCCGACGGCAACCCCCGACTCCGCTGCAACGACATCGCCGCCATCAATCGTTGTCACCCCGACACCGCCCGCGGGCAGCATATCGGGAGGCACACCAACCCCCAGGCCGGCTCCAACCCCTACGCCGACCTTGGCCCCCATCGAGACGCCGGCTGTCGGCCAGACGCCCGTGGGCGGAACGCCCGAGCCGCAGCCAAGCCAGGACAATCCGACCCAGTTCGGCGTCAGCCGACCATTGCTGCGTGCCCTGTAGAAAGCCATGGCCGCAGTCGCCCCGCGCGGTGGACCGGCCCCCAAAGCAAAAAGACCGTCGGCGCATTGCCGACGGTCGATGAATAAATCGGATTATCAGGTGGAGGTAAGGGGAGTCGAACCCCTGGCCTCATCATTGCGAACGATGCGCTCTACCAACTGAGCTATACCCCCTCGTGATCCGGCAGGTGGAGGTAAGCGGGCTCGAACCGCTGACCCTCGCCTTGCAAAGGCGATGCTCTACCAGCTGAGCTATACCCCCCGGCAAACCTCGAGTGGGAAATGCTGGACTCGAACCAGCGACCTC
>JAYKHS010000029.1:0-22524 GCA_035285865.1 Candidatus Sericytochromatia bacterium | reverse complement strand
TGGCCTCGGCAATCGGCAGCCCCAGGGGCGTGGTGGCGGGCAGCACCCAGACTCCCTCGAGCGCGTCTCCAAGCGCCAACTCCTCAAGAGAACAGAACATCCCCTGCGACATCACGCCGCGCATCTTCGAAGCCAGGATGGCCTTGCCGGTCGGCAGCACGGCACCATCCAGCGCCACGGGCACGATGTCCCCGGACTGAACGTTGGTTGCGGCCGTGACGATCTGAAGAACCCCATGCATGCCGGCATCCACGGCACATACCCTCAGGCGATCGGCGTCAGGATGCGCAGCAGCCTCGATGATACGCCCCGTCAGGACCCGATCCATCCCCGGCGCGTGAAGCTCGACACCCTCGAGTTCCAATGGGGAACGCGCGAGGACCTCCCGGACCGCAGCCAGGTCCCAAGAGCCCGCAAGTCGACGACGCAACAGGGTCAACGGCAGACGCAAGGCAATCTCCTAGAACTGGGACAGGAACCGGGCATCGTTTTCCCAGAGGAGCCGAATGTCCGGGATTCGATGGCGCAGCATCGCGATACGCTCGATTCCGAGTCCGAAAGCGAAGCCCGAATAACGCTCCGAATCGACACCAACGGCCTCGAGCACCGCCGGATCCACCATGCCGCAGCCAAGAATCTCGAGCCAACCAGTATGGGAACAGATACGACAGCCGTCCCCGTTGCAGAAGACGCAGCGGACGTCCATCTCGGCAGAAGGTTCCGTGAAGGGAAAGAAGCTTGGCCTCAGGCGAATGGTGGTTCCCCCACCGAAGACACCTGTGGCAAAGGCCTGCAGCACACCCTTCAGGTGGGCGAAAGTCACGCCTTCATCGACGTGCAACCCCTCCAGCTGGTGGAACATCGGGTAGTGGCGCGGCGTGACCGCATCCCTCCGGTAGACGCGGCCAGGGGCGATGATCCGGAAAGGCGGACGCCCGGCAGCCATGTGCCGAATCTGGACCGAGGAGGTCTGGGTGCGCAAGAGCCGGCCATCCGGCAGGTAGAACGTGTCCTGGGGATCCCGGGCGGGATGGTCGTCTGGCGTGTTGAGCGCCGAGAAGTTGTGCCAGACATCTTCGACCTCGGGCCCCTCGGCCAGCGCATAGCCCATCCTCGCAAACAAGGCCACCAGTTCATCGCGAACCTGACCGAGCACATGGGCATGGCCCATCGGACGCCCTATGGCCGGCATGGTCACATCGAGTGCCTCAGCCTGGATCCGCGCTGTCGTCTCGGCAGCACGCAGGACGCTGCGGCGACCCTCGAGGGCAGCCTCAAGCGCGACCTTCACCTTGTTGACGGAGGCCCCATAGGCCTTCCGATCCTCGGGGGCCAAGGTCGGGATCAGCTTGAGCGCCTGCGTGATACGGCCGCGCTCACGCCCCAAAAACTCCGTCTGCCACGCTTCCAGACCAGGAAGGGTCGGCACGACCTCAAGTGCAGCCAGCGCGTCCTGCTCGATGGCCCCGAGCGTGTCCTGAGCGGTCGTCATCCGAAAATTCCGTGTCCAGGCCTGCCCACGCAGACCAATCAGAAGGGATAGGGGCCGTCGAAGTCAGGCTCGCCGCCACCCCAAGGATCCCCGTCTGCAGCAGGAACCGGTGCGCGCGAGGCAGCAGGCAGACCCATCTCGGGCGCTGCCTGGGACGGTGCTCCCGCGGGCATGGCACCTGAAGCACCGATTGCCTGAACGGAAGCGGCTTCGATGAAGACGCGGGTCGCGTTCTGCTCGTCCCGGAAGGTCTTCAGGCGCCCTTCGACGGCGACCAGACTGCCAGGCTTCAGTTGCGCGGCAACCTCAGCCTGACGGCCAACGGCCTCCACGCTGAAGAGATCGAAGCGCGGGGCATCCTGCTCATTCCGAGACGGCTTGGCGACCCGAATACGAAAACGGGTCAGATCGTAGCCGGTAGGCGTGGTCCCCCTGTGGGGAACACCTTGCGCATCGGTATCGACCGAGCCGACGAGGACAATCTGGTTGACCGACACGCGGTGGCTCCCTTAGGCCTCGACGGGCGCAGGCGCAGCCTTGGTCTGGATTGGACCAGCCTCCTCCTGGGTCAAGATCATCGACCGAAGAATGTCGTCCGAGATCGAGAAGAAGCGACGAAGTTCATCCAGCACGAGCTGCCCGGCCTCGAAGTTGATGAGACAGTAGGTACCCTCGCGCTGATCCTTCACTTCGTAGGCCAGACGACGCTTGCCCTTCTTCTCGTGGCGGACGAGCACGCCACCGAACTTGGCAAGCAGATCCTCGACTTGCTTCATAGCCGCATCCACCTGCTCATCCTCGAGCTGGGGACGGACGATGTACATCGACTCGTAAGCCTTGGTCACGACAATGTCTCCACACGGACAACGGCCCGCCGCCTTGGGCGGTCGAACAAAAGGGATGAAACTTCAGGGTACCACGGGAAGGGCCCGCAGGAAAGGGGGCCAACCGGATCAGGCACCTGCAGCCACGGATGACAGGCCGCCCTCAGGAGGCGTGGTGCGGGAAGCCGCGCGATCCCGCCAGAGAACAAGAAGGGGCGCGGCATTGAAGATGCTGCTGTAAGTGCCCGACACGATCCCGATGAGCATCGCGAGGCAGAAGAAGAAGATGCTCGATCCACCGAAGAGAACCAAGGGAATCAGGGTCAACACGACCGTCAGGCTAGTGTTGACCGAACGCGCGAAGGTCTGGTTCACGCTGCGATTGGCGACATCGCCAAAGGTGTCACCCTTGCGGGCCTGACCCAGGTTTTCCCGGAATCGGTCAAAGATGACGATGGTGTCGTGGACTGAGAAACCCATGACCGTAAGCAAAGCCGTGACGAGCAGTCCATCGGCCTCCGCGCCAAGCGTCAGGCTGAGAATGGCAAACGAGCCAATCATGACGATGACATCGTGCACCATGGCGGCAATCGCACACATGGCGAAATCGAACTGGTAGCGGACCGCGATATAACCCAGAATGACGAGAATGCCTGCACCAAGCGCCAACATGGCATTGCGCAGCAACTCCGCGCCAATCTTGGGCCCCACCGTCTCGACGCGCTCGGGAACGAAGGAACCCAATTCCGCATTCTTCGCAAGATCGGCCTTGATCTGACCGACCTCGGCCGGCGCCAGCGTCCGTGTGCGGAGAATCAGGGTCGTGCCGCCCACGCTGCCGGAGGCCTCTCGACGTGCCGTCTCGAGTACCTCCTGAATTTCGCCTTCGACCTTGTGGCCATCGAGCTGAACCGTCGCGAGGGCCCCTCGAAGCTGCTCGACCGTCACCGGCCTGTCGAAGCGCATCTGCAGCAGGGACCCCCCGGTGAAGTCGATGCCCAGTTTGACAGGGGCCCCGAAACGCGAATAGCACAGAATGATGGCGATGATGCCCGGAATCATCATCGCGGCTGAAATACCGAACCAAAGCGCCTTGCGGCCCATCACGTCAACGATGGCAGGCTCGGGCGTGTTCGCGGGGGGGGCGTTCTCGACGGCCATCAGATGCGCACTCCGAAGAGGGTGGGGGACTTCATGGTGGGCGATTCCAGGACCTGATGGAGCAAGGCCCGAGTCACCGTGATCGCCGTGAAGAGACTGCAGAGCACACCGACCGCCAGGGTAAGTGCAAAGCCCCGAACCAGACCCGTGCCGAGCGCGTACAGGATGAAACACGTCAGCAGGGTCGTGGAGTTGGAGTCGAAGATCGCCGTAAAGGCGCGCCTGAAGCCGATCTCGATGGCCGAATAGAGGCTCCGTCCAGCGCGCAACTCTTCTTTGGTGCGCTCGAAAATCAGCACGTTGGCGTCGACCGCCATGCCCACCGACAGGATGAAACCCGCGATGCCGGGAACCGTGAGGGTGATGGGGATGAGCTTGAAGATGGCGAGTACCAGCACTGCATAGACGGCCAGTGCGAGGTCGGCAACCAGGCCCGGCAGGCGGTAGTAGGCCAACATGAACAGCACGACCAGCACGAAGCCGGCAAGACCTGCCCGCACGGCGCTCCGGACGACGTCGGTACCCAGCGAGGCACCGACGACGCGGTTCTCGATCTCGACGAGTGGCACGGGCAAGGCACCCGCTTTGAGCTGGCTGGCCAGCAGCTGGGCCTCACGAGCCGTGAAGCTGCCCGTGATGATGGCCTCACCCTGAAGGATGGGCTCGTTGACTCTCGGTGCCGAGACCACCTTGTCATCGAGCTTGATGGCGATGGTCTGCCCCACGAAGCGGCTGGTCAGGTCCCCGAAGAGCTTGCCGCCCTCCGCATTGAAGCGCAGCGAGACATGCCAGCCCTTTCCCGTGCCTGCACCATCAGGCTGGGCACTGGCATCGACGAGCATCTTGCCCGTCAGCGGGGTGTCTGCATAGGCGGATGCCGTCGCGTTCCGCATCGGCGAGGTCGTCACCGGCTCCTGAAAAACCAGCTGCGCCGTCTTGCCCAGGTAGTTGCGCGCCTCCTCGGGATTGCGCAGGCCAGGCAGGTCGATGACGACCTGACGTTCGCCCTTGCGCTGGATGGAAGGCTCCGTGACGCCGTACTGGTCGACTCGGTTGCGGATGACTTGGATGACCGAGGCCATGACCTTGTCGTCGACCTTGACCGTCGCGGTGTCCTTGGCCTCGAGCACGAGATGCATCCCGCCCTGGATGTCCAACCCCAGCCGGAAGGGGAACTGCCTGGAGTCCTGAACCACCCACATGGAGCCCATGGTGAGGAGGACCACCAGCAACAACATCACTTGGCGTGGCGTTATGTTCACGAAGCATCACCGGGAAAGGGGGATAAGACCGCTCAGTCTAGGCCGGTGGCAAGGGAGGGTCAAGAGACCCTGTAGCATGGGAAGGTGTCGCGCCTGCTGCTCGTCCTTCTGGGACTCACCCTGACCGTACTCGGCCTGTTCGTCGAGGTGCCCTGGCCCTTCGTCGCCCCGCCCGGCGCGGTTCCGGAGGGAGCACGAGTGGCATTCCATCTCGGCGAATGGGCCGCGGGGACTGCGCCGTGGACCCTCCAGGCCCTTGGACCCTGGTTCGCTGGTCTGGCGCTGCCGCCAGTCCAGGCCGGCACCTCGATGGTTCTCTGGCTGGTTGCCTGCCTCGCGGGCGCGCCGTGGGCCGAATCTTCGAGGGGCCCCGCCATGCTGGCCGGACCGGCTTTCGGATTTCAGGCCGGGATGGTCGTGCAGGCCGTGGTCATTGCCGCGCTGGCGCGCGGGGGTCGTCCTTCGGGACGGTTCATGGCCCTGCTGGCAGGACAAGCGGTCTGCTGGGCCATCGGAGCCGCTTGGCTTGCCGCGCGCGGCCAGGAGCCCATGCCCGTCCTGGCTGCGCAACTCGCGGGCAGTCCGGGTTGGTTCATCGCATGGGCCGTGGTTGCCTGGCTTCCGACGCTGATCGGCCGTCGCCCCAAGCCCCAGCCCAGGCAAGATGCCCCTCAGGTCATTCGCTGAAGCGGGTCAGGGACAGTCCGGAACGGCCGAACCCAACCCGGAAATTCCGCCATCCGCCCTGCGACCCACTGCGCTTCTTCGGGATCCCTGACCCAGCCGGCCCAGCTCGCCCCGCTGCCTGCCAGCAAGGGCCGTCGGGCTCCCGCGGCGCGCAAGGCCTCGGGCGTCGCCGCAAGCTCGGGCATCCGCGCGAGGACGGTCGCCGTGAAGTCGTTAGCCAAGGACGCCAGCACGCCTTCCGCATCCCCGTCCTGCCAGGCCGCCCGCAGCGCGCCGAGGTCAGCCGGCTCGCGCCCGTGCACCGCGTCCAGCCAACGGTAGGCTGCTGCCGTGGCGACACGTGCCGTGCCACACGCAAGCACACCATGAAGTTCAGGGCCGGGCGAAAGCGCTTCGAGCACTTCGCCGCGGCCGGTCGCCCAAGCCGGCCCGTCACTCAGAAAGAACGCGACATCGGCACCCAGGTGACGCGCCAGCGCCGGCGCATGATCCACCGGCCAATCGAGGTCCGACGCGAGCAAGCGCAGGATCGCGGCTGCATCGGCAGAGCCGGCACCCAACCCGCCACCGGCCGGCAAGTGCTTGATCAGGTGGAAGGCATACCCCTCGGGCGCTCCGGCGAGCTCCCAGGCACGATGGGCCAGGTTGGCCGCGACAGGCCCGAGGTCGGAGGAAGGTGCGCCCCCGGCCCAGGAAACCCGCCAGGTCGTGGGGCCCGGACGACGTGCCACGTGCAACACGTCAGCCACATCAATCGCCACGAGCAGTGAGGTCACGGGATGGTAGCCCGTCCCGTCCGGAGGCCCGACAGACAGACCGAGGTTGAGCTTGGCCCTGACCTGCCAACTCCCCTCGATCTCAGTCCGGCAAGGCATCGGCAAGGCGAACCAGGGCGGGAAGATCGAGGGTCTCTCCCCGCAGCAAGGGATCGAGGTCGGAGCAGGCCACCGACAGGGTCTCGGCCGACCAGCCGGCTGCCCGGAGCGCATTGCGCAACGTCTTGCGCCGCTGGGCGAAGATGGCCCGGACGACGCGCCGGAAGCGGACGGGACTTGCTGGCGGCACGGCCCACTGCGCACGCACGTCGAGGCACACGACGGCCGAGTCGACGCCCGGCACGGGGCGGAAGGCGCTGCGCGGCACCTTGCAAACCAGCCGGACATCCGACCGCTGGCGCACCGCCACGGTCAGCGCTCCCCACTGGCGGGTTCCGGGCTCGGCCAGCAATCTGTCGGCCACTTCCTCCTGAACCATCAGGACCAGCCTCCGGAAAGGCGTGGCCGAATCGCCGGCATCATCGGCCCCGAGCGCGCGCAAGATCAGCGGTGAGGTCAGGTAGTAGGGAATGTTGGCCACGAGCATGGCTCCCGGCCGGAGACCCAGGGAATCCCAGGACCGCTCCATGACGTCCCCCCAGACCACCTCCAGGTTCGGGTGATTGGCCTCGAGGATGCGCAAGCCCGTACGCAGGCGCTCGTCGAGTTCCACGGCGACGACACGCGCGCCGGACGCAAGCAGGCGCTCGGTCAGGGCACCCTTGCCGGGTCCGACCTCAAGGACCGTATCCCCGGGCTCGGGCGCAGCTGCCTCGAGGATGCGGTCCAGAACCGAGGCGTCCTGGAGGAAGTTCTGCCCGAGGCTACGCTTGGCGCGAAAGCCGGGCACTGGAGGACGACCACTCACGTTCGCAGCGCTCCGATTCTCGGCTCCGTGCCGGCACGCAATCGGGCCAGATTCTCGCGATGGCGGAACACGATCCACACACCGGCAAAGCCTCCGAACGCCACCACGGGCCCCGACACCGGTTGCCTCGGAAACAGGCCGGAGGCCCCGATCGCGAGTACGAGCGGCAAGGCGACTGCCGCCGCGATGCTCGCAGCCGATACCGTGCGCGTCAGGGCCAAGACAACGCCCCACGTCATCACGACAATCGCCGCCCATGCCGGCGTCAACGCAAGCAGCGCACCTGCAGCCGTAGAGACACCCTTGCCGCCCGCCCCACGCAGCCAGGGCGAGAGCCCATGCCCCAGAATGGCCAACAGGCCGGCCGCAGCAGCCCCGGCCGAGGATGCCCCTGCGTCAATCGTCAGGACCACGGCAAGGGCACCCTTGGCCCCGTCAAGCAGAAAACAGAGCGCGCCAATCACACGCCCCGCAGCGCGAGAGGCATTGGTGGCCCCGACGTTCCCGCTGCCCACGGCGCGAACATCCTGCCCCGTGGCCCACCGCGGCAACAAGTAGGAGAAGGGGATGGTCCCGACCAGCCAGGCCAGCGGCAGTATGGCCCACCACGCTTCCAGCCTCAACGCTCGCGTCGCTCCCGCCGCGGGCGGTAGATGAACCGGATAGGCACGCCCACGAAACCGAAAGCATCCCGCATCCGGTGCTCGAGGTAGCGCGTGTAAGAGGGGACCGAAAGCTCGGGTTCGTTGCAGAAGAGAATGAAGGTAGGCGGGTGCGAAGGGCCCTGCTGGGCGTAGTAGATCTTCAGCCTACGGCCGTGCCGCGAGGGCGCGGGCTGCATCGCCGTGGCCTCCGACATCACCTCGTTCAGGACGCCCGTGGTGATGCGACGCCCATTCTCGTCCGCCACCTGAATGGCGGTATCCAAGACCTGCAGAGCCCGCTGTCCCGTGAGCGCCGAAATGAACAGGACAGGGGCGAAATCGGCATGCGGCATGGCCTCGAGGACCGACTTCCGAAAGGGCTCCATCGTGTACTGGTCCTTGGGTACGAGGTCCCATTTGTTGACCACGAGCACCAGGCCCTTACCCCCCTCGACCGCCATGTCGGCGAGACGCTTGTCCTGATCCGTCACGCCGACCGTCCCGTCCATGACCAGCACCACCACGTCGGCCCGTTCCAGGGCCTTGAGCGCCCGGACCACGGAAAACTGCTCGACGCCATAATCGACCTTGGACTTGCGGCGGATGCCCGCCGTATCCACAAGCCAGAACTTGCGCGAACCGTGGACGATGGCGGTATCGATGGCATCGCGGGTCGTCCCGGACACGGGGGAGACGATCATGCGATCCTCCCCGATCAGGCGGTTGACCAGCGAGCTCTTCCCGGCATTGGGTCTGCCGACAACGGCAATCCGGATCGAATCGTCCGACTCATGGGCGTCGACGACAGGCAGGGAACCCAGCATCGCGTCGAGCATGTCCCCGGTCCCCGTGCCATGGACACCAGAGACGGGCCAAGGCTGTCCGAGTCCGAGGGCGTGGAAGTCCAGCACCTGCTCGAAGTCCTCGTACCTGTCGCACTTGTTGACGACCACGAACACGGGCTTTCGCGACTTGCGCAGCAAGTGGGCAATCTCGTCGTCGGCCGGGAGTCTGCCCGCCTTGCCATCCACCACGAAAAGCACCAGATCGGATTCGGCAATGGCGAGTCGCGCCTGATCGGCCACCTGCGCCAGCATCTCGTCGTCCGTACCCGGCACGATGCCACCGGTGTCGACAGCCAGGAACTGCCGACCGGTCCACTCGACACGGGCATAGAGACGGTCGCGCGTGACACCCTCCTCACCGTGGACGATGGCCTCGCGCGCCCCGACGAAGCGATTGAGCAGCGTCGACTTGCCCACATTGGGACGACCGACGATGGCGACGATGGGCAAATTCACGACAGCACCTCGAATGGTTCGCGCTCGCGGAAGCCTTCGACCGGTACGGTTCGGGGCAGCCGTTCCCGAAGGAAACCGACGACGACATCAACCACAGGCTCCTCGGAGGCCTGATGACCGACCTCGAGCACGCAGACGCCCGCGGCGACGGCATCCAGTGCATCGTGGTAGCGCATCTCGCCCGTGACGTACAGGTCAAGGCCCAACGCTGCGGCACGGTGCCAGAAGTCGCCGCCGGATCCCGAGCACACGCCGACAGTGGAGACGGGACGGTCGTGTCCACGCACCAGGCGCAACGATCGAGCCTGCAGCGTCCTGCCGACTTCACGACAGAGTTCCTCAAGCTTGCGGGGGACATCGAGCCGACCCCAAAGCCCAAGGCCCCACGGACGGCCCTCCTCGTCGATTCCCTCCGGCACGAGGATCTGGTCGAGCCCCCAGCCCATGAGGTCCGAGAGCCGACGGTTGCAAGCCGTCACGTCGAGATTGGTGTGCGCCGCATACAACGTCAGGTCATGGGCAAGCGCTTCGGCCAAAATCCGACCCTGCTCACGATCGGTGCGAACCTCGCCCATCGGCTTGAAGATGAGCGGGTGATGGGTCACGAGAACGTTGGCCCCGAGGGCGATGGCAGCACGGACCGCCGCAAGCGATGGATTCACGCTGACGCAGACGCCCGTCACGTCACCGTCGGGCCGGCCGACCTGGAGACCGACGCGATCCCACGAAGCGGCCCGGGTCGGCGGAGCCAGCACCTCGAGCCAGCGGACAAGCTCCGAGCGCTCCATGACTTCATGGTAGCACGGGGGTTCGCAAGCAGCCTGAGCAGCTATAATGGGCAGGACTTCCATGCCCGCCGACGCCCCGACCTACAGCCTCGCGCCACGCGCATTCCGGCCCGCCTCGGCCCGGCTCGGTCCGGACGGCTGGGAAGTGGGCGGCGTGCGCCTCGCAGAGGTGGCTGCCGAGGTCGGCACTCCCGTCTGGGTGCTGGACATCGGCGAGGTCCGTCTGCGCCTGCGACGCCTGATCGAGGCGTGTGCCAGACATTGGCCCGTGGACAGCAAGGTCCTGTTTGCCAGCAAGGCCCATGGTCATCCCGCGATCGCCCGGGCCATGTTGGATGGCGGAGCGGGCATCGAGACTGTATCCGTCGGCGAAATCGAGGCAGCCATAGCGGCGGGCGTGCCCGGAGAGGCCATTGTCCTGCAGGGACACGGACGCACGGATGAAGACTACACCCGGGCGCTGGCGCTGGGCGTGCGTCGGGTCCATGTGGATGCACGTGATGAGGTGCCACGCGTGGCTGCCGCAGCGGCAGCCGCAGGTGTCGATGTCGACGTGCTGGTGCGCGTGCTCCCCGGGATCAAGGCGGACACCCACCCGGCCCTGGCGACGGGCGTGCGCGACAGCAAGTTCGGCCTGCCAGAGGGTCCGGAACTGGATGCAGCCATCCAGTCCGTGCTGGCTGCGCCGCACCTTTGCCTCGTCGGCCTGCAGCTGCACACGGGCTCCCAGATCCACGATACGGAAACCTTCGCGGCTACCGGGGCCGTGGCGGGAAGAATCGCCGCAGACCTGAGACTGCGTCTCGGCTGGACCCCGGCCTGCGTGGACCTGGGCGGGGGCTTGGCCGTGCCCTATGGCCCCGATGATCCGGCACCCACCCCCGAGGCCTGGATTGCGGCACTTGCCGAGGGCTTTGCCCGCGGTTGGCCGGATCCGCCGGCGACGTGGCCCGCGTTGGTGGTGGAGCCGGGCAGATGGCTGGTGGGCACGGCAGGCTGCACGATCTACACGGTGCTCTCCGTCAAGGAGGCGAATGATTGCGTCATCCTCGACGGCGGACTCGCCGACAATCCGCGCGTTGCGCTCTACGAAGCCCGGTATGTCAACGAGCCGGTTTCCGGGGCTGACTCTTCCGCAGCAAGGCCCTGGCGCCTCGTCGGTCGGACCTGCGAAGAAGGAGACGAGCTCGGTTCCGGCATGCTCGCTGGGCCTCGCCCCGGCGATCGCATCGTCGGCTGGGTTGGCGGCGCCTACCACTATGCGATGGCCTCGCGATACAACCGTCTGCCGCGACCGCCTCTTGTACTTGTCGCGGGAGGTCGCCGAGCCATCGCCAGCCGCCGAGAGGTGTCGGCCGACCTTATGGCGACCGAAGCCGCCCATCCGGAGTGGTCCGGACCGTGACCACCGCGAACGTGCTTGATGCGCTCTGGCGTCTGATGGGCGTCCTGCGGTGGCAAGACCTGCTGGACATCACCATCGTGTCGCTGGTGTTCTACAGGCTTTTCCTGCTTATCCGAGGCACG
Organism: Candidatus Sericytochromatia bacterium; assembly: GCA_035285865.1. Classification (GTDB taxonomy): domain Bacteria; phylum Cyanobacteriota; class Sericytochromatia; order S15B-MN24; family VGJW01; genus VGJW01. The sequence continues at coordinate 11,155 of JAYKHS010000029.1, read as the reverse complement.
CGTGCCGTGCAGTTGCTGCGCGGCCTGCTGCTGCTCCTGACGGCCTACCTCGTGGCCAACGCCCTGCAGTTGCACACCATCACGTGGCTCGTGCAGAGCACGGCCACCATGCTGATCGTCGCCGTTCCCCTCGTTTTCCAGCCCGAACTTCGCCGTGCGCTGGCCATGCTGGGGCAGGGCGAGATATTCAGGGCCGAACGGTTCGCCGCCGCCCGGCCCGACGAGGAAGTCCAGCATGTCATCGCCGAGTTGGTGGCCACCACCCGCGTTCTGACCAGCCGCAAGATCGGGGCCTTGATCATCCTTGAGCGCCAGACTGGCCTCAAGGAATTCGCGGAAACGGGGACCAGCATCGGTGCGAGAATCTCGGCGGAGTTGCTGACCAGCCTTTTCCTGCCGGGTAGCCCATTGCACGATGGCGCCGTGATCCTGCGTGGCGACCGCATCATCGCAGCAGGGGCCCTGCTGCCGCTGTCGGAGACCATCCGCAGGTCGGCGCGCCGCCCCATAGGTACCCGTCACCGAGCCGCCTTGGGTCTCACGGAGACGACGGACGCCCTAGCTATCGTCGTCTCGGAGGAGACGGGTGCGCTGTCGATCGCCGAGCAGGGCCAGCTGCATCGTTTCCTGACCGAGGAAGAATTGCGTGCACGTCTGGCAGGCGCCCTGCTCTTGTCACGCCCCCCGGTGCCGAGTCCTCTCGGCCGTCTCCTTTTGAGCCGTCGATGATTCGCCTTGGCAAACAAGAGGATGGGACTCGGGGCCTACGGCTGCTGGCCTTCCTGATGGCTGTCGCGATGTGGGGCTTCGTGGGCGTGAGCCAGGACCGATTCAAGGGTGAAGCCGGCCAGCGGAGGCTGACGGTGCAGGTCGTGCTGCAGTCGGCGACGGGTCTGGCTCGGCCGGCCGCTCGCGTCGAGCCCGCCTGGGTCGACGTTCGTCTCGAGGGTCCGGCCGACCTCCTGGAAGCACTTGCCGACAGCCCGCCTACAGCCTCCGTGACCGTACCCGCACGATTCCGAGCCGGGGATCGCCTGCCCATCCAGCTCGAGGTTCCGGACGGCATCTCGAGCGAGGTCCTGCCCGATCGGGTCACCTGCTGGCCCGAACCGAGTGCAGGCCTGTCGCCAGCGCGCGTGCCCGGGGCCGGTCATACACGACCCGCGACGCTCCCCCATGCTCCCCCCGCAGGCGTGGCGGCCACGGGCTCCTTGTGATGACAGCAAGCTTCGCTGGCCTCGACCGCGCACGGTTGCCGCGCCATGTGGCCATCATCATGGACGGCAACCGGCGGTGGGCGAAAAAGCGCCTGCTGCCTGCCACTGCAGGTCACGAAGCCGGGCGCCGGACGCTCAAGCGGGTGGTACAAGCCTTCCGGAACCTCGGCATCCCCTACCTGACGGTCTATGCCTTCTCGACCGAGAACTGGTCACGTAGCCGCGAGGAGGTAGGCTTCCTGTGGAGCTTGTTTCGGGAAACCTTGCGCTCCGAGATCCGGGAGCTGGACGAAGCCGGCGTGCGGATGCGGTTTCCCGGAGAGCGCGCCGCGCTGCCCGAGGACATCCGCACCATGGTCGAGAATGCCGAGGCTCGAACTGCCGACCACTCCGGTCTGACGCTAAACATCGCGCTCAACTACGGCAGCAGGGCCGAGGTCCTGAGAGCCGTGCGCTCGCTGGCCGCGGCGACGGCCGCAGGCACTCTGGCACCCGAGGCCATCGACGAACAGCTGATTTCCGATGCCCTGGACACCTCGGGCCAGCCGGATCCCGATCTGTTGATCCGCACGAGCGGCGAGTCGAGGCTGTCCAACTTCCTGCTCTGGCAGATCGCTTACGCCGAACTCCACATCACGCCCGTCCTCTGGCCGGACTTCGACGAGGCCGCACTGGCCAGGGCCCTCGCCGACTATCAGGCTCGTGACCGACGATTCGGGGGGGGGACGTGATTCACATCGTCCGGGGAGAGAAGTCCGGCAAGGACAAGAAGGGCAGCTACTCCATCGACGAGCACGATGCTTCGGAATGGCTGCAGGAACAGCTCGCCACCTGGGTACCTGCCGAGATGCGGTCGATGAACCTGACCACGCTCGAGGGTCCGGCCACGCGCGTGGCCGAGGTCCAATCCGCCGTGCGGACGCCTTCGTTCTTCGGGGAGCGCGTCGTGATCGTGCGGAGGTGCGGCTGGTTCACGAGCTCCGCATCCGGCTCGGCTTCCGGCGAACCAAGGGAAAGCACGGGCCCGGCCACCGGTCCCGATGGGGGGGGGCGTCCTGCAGCCGATCCGGCAGCGCCCGACTCCGACGAGGGTGGCCAAACCAAGGGCCTTACGGCTGACGACAAGGCGGTGCTGGTCGCTTGGCTGACGGACCTGCGCGATGAGCCGGGACACCTCGTCCTGCTGTGCACCGGCAAACCGAATGAGTCGACCCAGCAGGGCAAGGCCCTGAAGGCAGCCGTTGCGCGGGGCGTCGTGGTCGAGCACGTCTTTCCGGGCCCCAACCCCTTTGATGCTCGGGATACCGTCGCGTGGATAAACCGCCGCGCTGGCCGGCAGGGCGTGGCGCTTCAATCGGGGGTAGCCGACTTGCTGGTGGAGCGGGTTGGGCAAGACAAGGGCGTGCTCGTGCAGGAGTTGGCCAAGCTGACGGCCTGGGCCGATGGGCAGCCGATCGGCAAGGAGGATGTCGTCAAGCTCTGCTACTCGGAAGAGGATCAGGCCTTCCCCGTCATCGAGGCCGTGCTGGGAAAGGACATCCGGGCAGCCATCACCTCATACGACGAGATTGCCCGCCAGATGCATCCTTTGCAGGCTCTGGCCACGCTTGCGACCCAATGGCGCAAATACGCCCTGATTAAGGAACTGGCGGGGCGGCGACTGACGCCCGACCAGATTGCCCACATCCTCCGCGCCAATGGCTACCCCCGCGTCCAAGCTTATGGGACCGAAAAGGAGCTAGCCGCCCTGCGCGCCTGGTCGACGGAGGCCTTGGTGTCAGGCCTCGAAGCCATCGTGAGCCAGGACCTCGCCTTCAAGCGCGGCCAGGCAGATGATCGCTCGGGCTTTCATCTGCTTCTGGCACGACTGGTGCATCTGGGGCGGTCCCCCGCGAGGGCCTGAGGCCCGCCTTCAGGGCAACCTTCGACGCGACCTGCCGCAGCAGGGCCGCCTCCTCGTCGGTGAAGGCAAGGCGCGCCAGCAGCCTTCTTGCTGTCATGAGCTTCTTGGTCCTGTGATGCTCGCGCAGGACCCCCAGTTCGATCAGCGCGGATTCCACGCGGTCATCGATGCGGAACCGATGACGCTGGCGGACGTCCGACAGCACCCTCGAACCTTGCCGATCGCGCGGACGCATCATCTCCCAACCCAGCAGCAGGACGGCCTGAGCGAGGTTGAAGGACTCCCCGGGGCGTTCCGAGGGCAGACGAACAACCTGGTCACAGCGCCGGATCACCTCCGTGGAGAGGCCGTACTTCTCCGAGCCGAACAGAATCGCCACGCGCCCCGGGCAGGCAGACGCCATGGCGTGCGCACCCGCCGTGTCGAGCGGCGGCAGATCGTCCGTCTTGGGGCGTGCCGAGGTCCCGAGGACCAGCGCGCAGCCGTCAAGGGCCTCCTCGAGATCGGGGACCTCGCGGAAGCCCTCGAGAACGTCCGGAACATGAACGGCCAGCATGCGCGCTTCAGGCTGCTGCTTGAGGCCCGGGGCCCCGACGATGACGACATCCGCAAGGCCGAGGTGCGCCGCGGCCCGGGCGATGGAGCCCAGATTGCCCGGCACTCCGGGCTGGTGGAGAACCACCCTTAGCCGATCGCGCATCGCCCCCTCCCTCGGTCCAACGGTATCATGGCGGCATGGATCGGCGTCGGGAGGTCGTGGAGCGCCTGACCGGAGGACGGTTGGTTGCCGTGCTGCGCACGCCAGACGCGGAATCTGCCGCGTGGCTGGGCGAGCACCTCATTCGCCTCCGTTGGCCTTCGGTCGAAGTGACATGGACCATCCCCGGAGCGGCAGGAGTCCTCAGGCACCTCGTCGACCTGGCCCGAGGCAGCGAAACGCTTCTGGGTGCAGGAACGATGCGTGGCACAGGTCAGGCATTCGAGGCCATCGCAGCCGGGGCCAGCTACCTCGTCAGTCCGGCCCGACCGGTCGGCCTCGCCGCCCTCGCCCACAACCATGACTTGCCCGTGGTGCTCGGTGCCATGACTCCCCATGAGGTCCACGAGGCGCTGGAGGGGGGTGCCGACTTCGTGAAGCTCTTTCCGATTCACCGGGTCGGTGGACCTGCCTATGTAAGGGATCTGCTGGCCCCGTTCCCTGACCTTCGGGCCTTAGTCTCCGGTGGGATCGAACCGGATGACGTCGCCGCGCATCTGGATGCGGGTGCAGCCGTCGTCAGCCTGGGCCAGACGCTCACACCGGGTCACGCACGCGAACGGCGTGACGAGGCGGTGTTGGCAGAATGCGTGCACCGGGCCCTGCAATCGGCCGGCTTGAGCTAGCGCGCCCGAGGCCTGTCCTGGCCGACCTCGAGCCGGAGGCCCTGCCCCCGGATGGACAGCAGATGGACCGGGCGGGCGGGGTCAGGCTCCACCAGTCTCCGCAGGCGCATCACGAAGTTGTCGATGGTGCGTGTGGCTCCGCCCGACGGGAAGCCCCAGACGGCCTCCATCAGCTCATCACGCCCGACGATGCGGCCTCGCGCCTCCAGAAGATGGCGCAGCAACCGCTGCTCGAGCGCCGTAAGCCGCATCACCTCGCCTTCCCGAATGACCTCGCCCCGGTCGAAATCCACGTCGCAGCTGCCGATACGCACGAGACTGACCGGGCTTGAGGGTAACTCCCTGTGCCAATCCTGACGGCGCAGCAACGACGAGATGCGGGCCAGCAACTCTTCGAGGTTGAAGGGTTTGGTGACATAGTCATCGGCCCCGACTTGCAGGCCGAGGACCTTCTCCCGATCGAATCCCCGCGCCGTCAGCATCAGGATGGGGATGCGAATGCCCAAGGTTCTCCACCCTCTGCACAGATCGATGCCACTCAAGCCCGGGAGCATCACGTCGAGGACAATCAGATCGTGCGATTCCCCGCCGCGAATCCGGGCGTCCGCGGCCTCTCCGTCGCCGACCACTTCCACCTCGTGCCCCTCCGCCACAAGGTTGTAGCGCAGGCCCTGCGCGATATGAGCTTCATCCTCGACGATCAGGATTCTCGCCATCCATCCTCCCCGGCAGGGTCACCGTGAAGACGGCGCCCTTGCCGACTCCGGGACTAGCAGCCTCGATGGTACCGCCCATGCCACGGACCATGGAACGCGCGAGGTACAAGCCCAGTCCGATGCCCTTGCGACGGCGCGTCATCTCGTCCCCCAGGCGTACGAAACGCCGGAAGATGCGTCGTTCATTGCCTGGAGCCCAACCAATGCCTTGGTCCGCGATGAGCAGCATAACCTGCCCGGGCACCTTGCCCTGACGCAAGTCAAGTGCCACGCTGATGCGGTCTTCGGGACTGTATTTCACGGCATTCTCGAGCAGGTTGGTGCACACCATGTCCAGCGCACCGGCATCTGCGCGCACCCACGCCTCGCGGGACGGCAGACTGATGCACGCGTCATCGAGCCGCAGGCGCTGCTTCATCCGGCCTGCCAGTTCCGCAAGCAACGAACGCATCGGGACTTCCTCGATCCTGTAGGACCGCGAGCCGGCCTCCAGACGACCGGCTTCCAACACGCGCTCCACCAGAACCTGCAGCCGGGCACAATCGTCGTCCATCATCGCAAGGAACATGCGTGCCTCCTCGGGCGGTACATCCTTGCGCCGAAGCGTGTCGAGGGAGAGTCGCAGGGACGTGAGCGGACTGCGGAACTCGTGGGTCACGGCATCCATGACGTTCTGCTGCAACTGATTGGCGCGAATCTGCTGCGCCAGGAAGACGACATACAGGACCAACCCCGCGATGACGGCGAGGAACAGCAGGGTTCCGGCCACCAGCATGAGGGTTCGCCCCCATGATCCGGGCTCGAAGACACGTTGCCAAGTGCCCGGATCCCGAATGAGCGTCAGATTCCACGTCGTCCCCAGCAGGATGACGATCAGGATGAGCAGCACCCCGAAAACAATCGGGGGCACGATGGACTGCCGCCACGCCCTCATGGGAGGAATCCGCCGGACGTCAGGAACCCGGTCGACGCTTGCGCAGCGTGTCTTCCGCCGAGTCGCGGTCCCGCCCCATCAGGCGGCCCCACAAATCGATGGGTCGCTCCTCGCCCGGCGGGGGGGGAGGAGTCAGCGGAGGCTGCTGCTGAAGCTGCTGCTGGGGGACGGGAGCGGCAGGGGGCGCCTGCACGGTCCGGCCATCCATGATTCCCCGCGCCTGCCCCTTGAGCCAGTCGATCTCCTGCATGGTCCGGGACTCGGACTGATGGACCGTCTGATTCAGGCTCTGCATGAGCTGGAGCACCTGCTGGACCCGCTGGGCAAGGCGCTGGTTCTCCTGCTGCAGCGTGATGAACTGGATCTGCTGCTGCTCCATCATCGGCGTGGCCTGATGAACATGATTGAGCTCGCGCTGCACCTGCTGCAGCAGCTGCTGACGGTCTTCCCGCTGGTCCCGGACCATCTGGTCCAATCGGGCTCGCAGCTCCTCGACCTCGCGATCCCTCTGGGCCAGCTGCGTCTTCAGGTCGGTGACCTCTTGTCTCATCTGACCCAGCTGCCCCTGAGGCACCAGCCGGTCATGAACCTGGCGCAAGGACTCCCGCTGATGAATCTCGGCCTGCAGAATCTGCTGGCCGACGCCGTCGAGTTCCCGGCCAAGTTGGTCGATGCGACCTGCCGCCTGCGTCGACACTTCTTCGAGGCGCACGCCCAACTGCTGGATCACACGCTCGACCTCACGGCGGCCGGCGCGGTCCTCCTCGCGGACATCGTCGACATGCTGACGCCGCTGTGCAGCTTCATCGCCCACCTCCGCGCGAAGCTGGCGCCGGGCCTCGTCCATGGCCTTGCGCAACTCGGCCAGCTCACCGCGCAGCATCTCGAACTCGGCACGGCTGTGGTCTGCAGCCTGCCGCAGGGCCTGACCCACACCCTCAACCCGTTCGCCGATGGCCTCGACACCAGCCTCCTGATTGGCCATCCGGCGCGCCATGCCTTCTGCCTGCTCACGCAACCGCAGCTCGGCCTCGGTCGTCCGCGCATCGGTCCCCCGCCAGCGAAGCTCGACGGCTGCCAGGTCCTGATCGAAGCGACCGAGACGGGCATGCTGTTCCGCCAAGTCACGCTCACGGGCTTCCTGCAGATCCTGGAATCTGGCAAGCAGCTCCTTGAAACCGGTCCGTCCCGTCTCGGTGGCTTCGTGAGTCTTGCGTTCGAGGTCCTCGACATTGGCGAGCATCCGCTGGAACAGCCGATCCATGCCTCGCTCCAGCACCCGATCCAACTCACCTCGAGTGACCAGGACTTCCTCCGGTCGGACACCCCTGCGCACTCCCTGAGCAGCAGGCGGTTGCTCGCCTCGGGCGCGCGCCCGCAGGTCCTCGGCCACCGGCCTGGGTGGCGGAGCCACGGCAAGGTCGAGATCCTGCAGATCCACCTCGGCGGCATCAGCACGCCTGCCATCGACAGATGCCTGGCGCTGCGCGACGGCGGCGGGAGCCTCCTCGTCAGCGCCGGACGCCGGACTCTCCTCTCGGGTCCTATCGGCCAACACGGGCTCGACGACCTCCATGCCCTCCAGAGGATCGCGATCATCCCGAGCCAAGGCATCGAGGTAATCCACGGCGCCCATGTCGGGCACCTGCGTCCGTCCATGCTTGCGCCGACGATGACGACGCCGCTGGCGACGTCCATGCAGCAACAGGGCTGCTCCGGCAACGACACCGATGGCAAGCGGGGCGGCGAGCATCCAGCGCTCCTTGAGCATCAGGGCAAGGCCCTTGCCTGGAGCAGACTCCAGGACCTGAGGCTCGGGAAGGGACAGGCCTCGCTCGGCTCCGACAGGCAGGGAATCGGCCTGAACGACAAGAAACAAGGGCAAGACGCCCACTGGGGCAACCTGGAATCGCTTGCCCGTGACCTTGACCTCAGTCTGACCGGAGGGCATCAGCCCTCGGAAGACAGCCGTCTGATCCCGGGAGAGCAACCCTGAGTGGAGGACGGATTCACCCTCGCGATCCAGCAGCACCATCCGTGTTCCCGCAGGCGTGGCCTCGACGGCCTTGCCGAGTTCGACCCACGGAACCACGGTCGCGACCACGCCCTGCTGCGCACCGGGTACGGCAATCAGCAAACCGTCGGCAACGGGCATCGTGACCGTGCCGGCGCGGGCTTCCTCCAGGCGTGCACCCTCAAGCCCGGCATCCTGATGCGGAAAGGAACGCCACGTGCCGCCGGACTTCTGATAGAGGACCAAAGGCAGGCTTGCTCCCCCGGGCCCGACCAAGCGCGGAGTCCTGCTCTCGAAACCCGATGGGCCAATGGCTGCAGCCTGCTGCAGCCTGAACTCGACCCGGCGAATCCAGGTATCCAGCTCCTCGGCCATGCCCGCCGCCAGCGTGCGCGCCTCGGGTTCGGAAGCCCCATCGGACAAGGCCGCATCAGCCGCAGCAGCGGAGGCAACAACGGATGTAACCTCGACGGCGGGCGTGCCCGACGCGGGTGCCGAGGAAACGGCCCCCGGGGCCGCGGCATCGGCATCGACCCCGCCCGAGGCAAGTGGCGCGTTGGCCGCCGCCCCACGACGCATCTTCCGTCCTGCCTGGGTCTTCTCGAGCGCGGCTGGGGGCACCTCGACAGCATCAGCTGTCGCACCCTCGGCAGCCGGAGCTCCTGCACCCGCGGCCCTCGCCACCTGCCTCAACGGCTCGGCTGAGGCAAAGCCAGCCGACATGGGCACCGTGCCCGCAAGCACCAGCCAGCCGGCGGCCAAACTGGCCAAGCGCAGCCCGGTTCGTCCCGCTCGCATGTCGCCACCTCCGGATAGTCCAGAACATCATGCGGAGGCTTGGGCGAGCAGGCGGTATGCTCCGTCACCCATATCCTACCCGCGGACGTCAGGTTCCCTGGAGGTGTCCCAGATAAAGCAGACTGGTCAACTTGCCAGACTCGGCCTCGGACAGAGCCCAGCGGATGTCCTCCTCGCCAGCATAGGCGTGGACCGTGCAGCGTCCGGCGAGCACGAAGTCCAGCAGACGCGCCTGTGCATCCTGATCGTCGATCAGCCCTGCGGCGAAGGCGTCGCGAATCTCGGCCACCTCCGGAGAGCAGGAAAGTTGGTAAGCCAGCTCCTCGAGCGGGATGCGATGGGTGCGCGTCACCAGGGGCATGGGGGGTCCTTCAGTGTTTTCCGATCGTCCGTGGCTTGACCGACTTCTTGGCCACCGCCCGCCAGTAGAGCGTACCCGCATGGGTGGCGAGGCCATCCCTGAGGCTCGAAGGAGGCTCCTCCAGCAACTCCATCTCGATTCGGACTCCGCGAAGCTCGATGGAAGGAACCCTGACGCCGCCATGGCGAATCCGGTCCCGCATGCCGAGAAGGAGTTGGTTCAGGGTCTCGCCATGCCGCAAGCCCGTCGCCTCGACCAGCAGACGGGCCATGATCCCGATGGGCACATGGTCGCGAATCTGCTCCGGCCACTCGACTTCCACCACCTGCTCCTCAAGGGAACCCCGGGCCGGCAGGGCGCGAACGGCCACGACCAGTCCCGCAATCCTGCCCGCCCACATCCGCGTGGGCGCCATGCCCGGAACATCGTGCATGGTCGCGAGTGGCAGCCCCTTCAGAAAGGCGTCCAACTGGGTCACATCCCGGCCGATGCGCGCCTCGGCCACCGGCCCGACCGTGGCCAGCAAGGCCACGGCCGACACGGCAGCACGCAGGAGCAGGGAAGCGTAGCTCACGCACTGGCCCCGGGACAGTCCGGACGCAGCGGGCACTCGGTGCACCGCGGCTTGCGGGCGATGCAGACACGCCGACCATGCAGAATCAGCCAGTGATGTCCCTCGGCCCAGGCTTCACGGGCCAGCCTCCGCTGGAGATCCTGCTCGACGCCCAGCACGTCCTCGGAGCGGGACAGACCCAGCCTGCGGGCCACCCTGAAGACATGAGTGTCCACGGCCAGTGCAGGCTCGCCGAAGGCCTGCGCCAACACCACGTTGGCCGTCTTGCGCCCCACCCCCGGCAAGGACTCGAGAGCCTCTCGGCTGGCAGGCACCTCGCCGTCGTGAACAGCGACCAGAATGCGTGCCATCGCCACGAGGTTGCGGGACTTCGCCGGCCACAAGCCGCAGGAACGAACCAGATCCGCCACGTCGGAAACATCCGCCTCGGCCAAGGCACGGGCATCCGGATATCGCCGGAACAGGCCCGGCGTCACCATGTTGACCCGGACGTCCGTGCATTGCGCCGAGAGCAAGACGGCGCACAGCAACTCGAAGGGGTTCCGGTAGACCAGCTCCGTGCGTGCATCCGGGTAAAGCGTCGCCAGGCCTTCCCAGACCCGAGCGACACGCGCCCGCTCCTCCGGGCGTGGCCGCCACGAACCGTCGCGCTTCACGCCATCTGCCCCAGGTGCAACCAGAGCAGGCGCAGGGCGGCACGCGCGGCACGCACCTTGACGGCCTGTCGATCGAACCCCGTGAAACGATGCGTCATCGAGGCGACGCTGCCATCGGCCCCTTCGAGCGCCAAATGCACCAACCCCGCCTCCTCACCCGGCCTTCCCCCGTCGGGACCGGCCCATCCCGTCGTGGCCAGCCCCCAAGTCGCGCCATGCAGGACACGGGCTCGACCGGCCATGGCTGCGCTGACCCCGGGACTCACATGGCCGGCACGTCGGACCAGATCCGCATCCAGGCCGAGCTGCTCCGTCTTGTGTGCCACCGAATAGGCGACCGCCCCCCCGAGAAACCACGCCGAACTGCCGGGAACGTCCGTCAGCATGCTGGCGAGCAGACCTCCCGTCACGCTCTCGGCCGTGGCAACAGTCTCTCCTCGAGCCCGCAACGCGCGTGCAACCGCCTCGGCCAGCGCATCGTCACCCTCCCCATGGACACGGCTCCCCAGCACCCGCTTCGCATGGTCGACAAGCCCTTCGAGCGCAGGCACGACCGAGTCCGGAGATGGGCCCTCCACCGCAAGGTGGACTTCAACCTC
>JAYKHS010000028.1:0-215937 GCA_035285865.1 Candidatus Sericytochromatia bacterium | reverse complement strand
GATCTTGCGATCCTCGACCAGATTCAGCCGGTAGTCCTTGTGACCGGCGAACCAGCGGGACCGCCAAGGCTTGATGATGCCCAGACGGAGCCCATACGGATGGATCTTCTGTCCCATCTGGCTACCTCACCTTCCCGACCACCACGGTGATGTGGCTGGTCCGCTTGAGAATCTGGAATGCGCGCCCTTGGGCGTGCGGCTGGAATCGCTTCATCGTGGGCCCGCCATCGGCGAACGCGGCCGTAACGACCAGGTCGCGACGATGAAGGCCACGATTGTGCTCCGCATTGGCCACGGCGCTGTCCAGCACCTTGACGACCGTGCGGGCCGCCAGCTGGGGCAGGAACTGAAGAATCGTGCGCGCCTCCTCGACAGACTTGCCCCGGATCAGGTCGATCACGCGGCGGGCCTTGCGAGGGCTCATGCGGACATACTTGGCAACGGCCTTGACTTCGGCACCGGGGAGACCCCGTCCGGCAAGCTTGCGGCCCACTGCCTTGGGCGCGGCGACGGTCGCCGCGTCCTGGACATTCTCTTGCTGCTCCGACACGGGTTACCTCGACTTCTCGGAACCGGCATGACCGCGGAACAAGCGCGTGGGTGCGAACTCACCCAGCTTGTGACCGATCATGTTCTCGGTGATGTAGATGGGCACATGCTTGCGACCGTTGTGGACGGCAATCGTGTGACCGATCATCTGGGGAACGATGGTGCTGGCACGCGACCAGGTCTTGATCACCTTGCGATCCCGGCCAGCGCCCAAGGCCTCGACTCGGGCCAGCAGACGCTCCTGGATGAAGGGACCCTTCTTCAGGCTACGCGACATGACTTACTTCCCCCTCCGCTTGACGATGAACTTGTCGCTGGGACGACGACCACGACGGGTCTTGTAACCCATCGCAGGCTTGCCCCACGGCGTCTGCGGCTTGCCGCCGATGGGGCTCTTGCCCTCACCGCCACCGTGCGGATGGTCCACCGCATTCATGACGACACCACGATTATGCGGACGGCGCCCCAGCCAACGGGTACGACCGGCCTTGCCGACCGCAATGTTCTTGGCTTCGAGGTTGCCCACCTGGCCGACGGTCGCACGACACTCGCAATGCACCAGCCGCATCTCGCCGCTGGGCATCTTGAGGGTGACGTAGGACCCCTCCTTGGCCATGATCTGGGCCGCCGCGCCGGCGGCACGGACCAGCTGCCCGCCACGACCACGCTTGAGCTCGATGTTGTGCACCATCGTACCCAGCGGGATCGCCTTGAGCGGGAGCGCATTGCCCAGACGAGGCTCGGCTTCCGGCCCCGACATGATGGTCTGCCCCACCACAAGGTTCAGAGGAGCGAGGATGTAGCGCTTCTCGCCATCCACATAGTGGATGAGCGCGATTCGCGCATTGCGGTTGGGGTCGTACTCGATAGAGGCAACCTTGCCGGGAACGCCATCCTTGTTCCGCTTGAAGTCGATCAGGCGGTAGTTCCGCTTGTGGCCACCACCCCGGAAACGGGAGGTGATGTGGCCATGAGCATTGCGCCCGGCCTTCGGAGACAGATGGATGACCAAGGACTTCTCAGGAGCCGTGCGCGTGATGTCCTCGAAAGAGGCCACGCTCATGCCCCGCGTCCCCGGCGTCCGGGGATTCATCTTCTTGACTGCCATGTCTGGACCTCCTACGCCTGCTCGCCATAGAAGTCGATGGCGTGACCCTCGGCGAGGGTCACGAACGCCTTCTTGGTGGACGGCGACGTGCCGAGACGCGCAGACTTCGGGTTGACCCGACGCGTGCGGCCGCGGACGTGCATGGTGTTGACATCAAGGACCTTGACCCCGAACAGGGTCTCGACGGCCTTGCGAATCTCGATCTTGTTGGCGGACTTGGCCACCTCGAAGCAGTACTTGTTCTGCTCGCCAACCTGAGCACCCTTTTCGGTTACCAAGGGACGGCGAATGACCTGGTAGAGATCGTTCACGCTGCGAAGACCTCCGTGATCTTCTTCAGGGCACCCTCGGTCGGCACAATGACGTCCGCCTCGAGAATGTCCTTGACATTGAGGTTGTCCGACAGAATCAGACGAACACCGGCCAGGTTGCGTGCCGAGCGCTCGAGCAGCTCGTGACGCCCCTCGACGATGAGCAGCACCTTGCCCGTGGCACCGATCTTGCTGAGAAGACCGGCAACGACCTTGGTCTTGGGAGCCTCGAGCACCCAAGCCTCCATCACGCGGACGGCATCCTTGCGGGTCGCCAAAGCGCTGCGAAGGGCCAGACGGCGAATCTTTCGCGGCAGGGCCTTCACATAAGAACGCGGCTTGGGCCCGAAGATGACGCCGCCGCCACGCCACAGCGGGCTGCGGGTCGAACCGGCTCGCGCACGGCCCGTCCCCTTCTGCTTCCACGGCTTGCGGCCACCGCCGCTGACCTCGGAGCGCGTCAAGGTGCTATGGGTCCCCGCCCGCCAATTCGCCATCTGACGAACGAAGGCGCGGTGCATCTCATGCGTGTTCGGCGTGATGCCGAAAATCGCCTCAGGCAGGTCAATCTCCTTGACCTTGTCGCCGGCAGTACTGAACAAATCAACCTTCATGGCGACTACCTCCCAACCTTCACAGCGGGGCGAACCATGAGCAGGCCGCCCTCGGCACCCGGCAAGGCACCCTTGATCAGCAGGAGGCCCTTCTCGGCATCGACACGAACGACAGTCAACTTGCGAACCGTCACGCGCTCGTTGCCCATGCGACCCGGCATCGCCGCGCCCTTGTATACACGAGAGGGGGTCGTACCGGCACCGATGGAACCGGGATGGCGATGGAACTTGGAACCGTGAGCCATCGGGCCGCGGCCGGCGTTGTGCCGCTTCTGCATGCCCTGGAAGCCCTTGCCGATGCTCTTGCCGACGACGTCGACCATCTGGTCGGCCGCGAAGAGATCTGCCTTGATTTCGTCACCGACCTTGTAGTCGGCAGCGTTGTCGACCCGGAACTCGCGAAGGTGACGCAGACCACCCCGGCCGCTGGCCTTGAGATGTCCGACCTCACCCTTGGAGAGCCGACGCTCCTTGACCTCACCGAAACCGACCTGGATGGCACTGTATCCATCGCGATCGACCGTCTTCACCTGCGTGACAAAGCAAGGACCCACCGCCACCACCGTGACGGGCACGCAACGATCCTTTTCATCGAAGATCTGGGTCATGCCCAGCTTCTGCCCCAGCAATCCGAGGGCCATAGGCGCTACTCCTTCTTGTTCGGGGGTGCTGCGGTCTTGAGCCCATCGGACGAGGGTTGCGTCCACGGACCCAGAGGACCACGAGGCTTGGCCTCGACCCCCTCACGGGAACCCTATCCAAAAACGGAATAAGGAAAGTCATACTGTTGCGGGAACCGAACCCCGGACGTCCGCACTCGCCCGGGCACCCACTCCGAAACGAGCAGGCGCACACCACGCCTTAAAGCTTGACTTCGATATCCACGCCAGCCGGCAAGTCCAAGCGCTGCAACTGCTCGATGGTCTTGGCATGGAAGTCGGCCACGTCGATCAGACGCTTGTGAACCCGGACCTCGAAGTGCTCGCGCGACTTCTTGTCCACGTGAGGACTCCGGTTGACGCAGTAGACCGTCCGCTGCGTCGGCAGGGGAATAGGCCCAACGACCTTGGCCCCCGTACGACGGGCCACGTCGACGATCTTGGCCGTGGACTGATCGATCAGCTGATGATCGTAGGCCTTGAGGCGAATGCGAATCTTGTCGGACATCTGAGTAACTCTTGAGCAGGAACCAGGGAAACTTGGGACACGCCGGAGAAAAATACTCCGTACAGAATCAGGATCACCAGTGTAACACACAACCGCCGGAGAACGCACGCCTCCGACAGGAACGGCCCCCCATTCCTCTGTAGGAACGGGGGGCCGCAGACTTGCGAACTAGACCTTCGCGCCCTGATTCTTCGCGATGATCGCTTCAGCGATCTGCTTGGGGGCTTCGGCGTAGTGCGCGAACTCCATCGAGAACGTGCCACGCCCCTGGGTCATGGAGCGCAGATCCGTTGCATAGCCGAACATCTCGGCCAACGGCACCAGCATCCTGATGACTTGCAGGCCGCTGCGCGCCTCGAGGCCCTGAACGATACCCCGCCGACGACCCTGAAGATCGCCGATGACATCGCCCATGTTGGCTTCGGGGACTTCGACCTCGACCTTCATCAGCGGCTCGAGCAGCGCCGGACTCGCCTTGGGCATCGCCTCCTTGATGGCCATGGAGCCAGCGATCTTGAAGGCCATTTCGGACGAGTCGACGTCGTGGTAGGAGCCGAACGTCAAGCTGACCTTGACGTCCACCACCGGGTAACCCGCGAGGGTACCGGCACCCAGAGCTTCCTCGATACCTTGCCCGACGGCAGGGATGTACTCCTTGGGAATGACACCGCCCACGATCTTGTTGAGGAACTCGAAGCCCTTGCCAGGCTCATTGGGTTCGGCCGTGATGACGACGTGGCCGTACTGACCACGACCGCCCGTCTGACGGACGAACTTGGTGTCCTGATTGACGGCCTTGCGGATGGTCTCACGGTAGGCCACCTGCGGACGCCCGACGTTCGCCTCGACTTTGAACTCGCGGAGAAGACGGTCGACGATGATCTCGAGGTGAAGCTCCCCCATGCCGGCGATGATGGTCTGACCGGTCTCGTGGTCCGTGGAGACCTTGAAGGTGGGATCCTCTTCGGCCAGACGGCGAAGCGACTCTCCCAGCTTCTCCTGGTCGCCCTTCGTCTTGGGCTCGATGGCCACGTGGATGACGGGGTCGGGGAAGTTCATCGACTCGAGGATGATGGGGCTGCCCTCGGCGCAGAGGGTATCGCCGGTCGTCGTGTCCTTGAGGCCGACCGCAGCAGCGAGATCGCCCGCCAGCACTTCTTCCACGTCCTCCCGCTTGTTGGCATGCATCTGGACGATACGGCTGACGCGCTCGCGCTTGTTCTTGGTGGCGTTGAGGACGTAGCTGCCCTTCTCGATGCGCCCGCTGTAGACCCGGAAGAACGTGAGACGACCGATGAAGGGGTCAGACAGAATCTTGAAGGCCAAGGCGGAGAACGGCGCATCGTCGCTGCTCTGGCGCGTGTCGGGCTCGCCATCAGGCGTCGTGCCCTTGATGGCGGGCACATCAAGCGGACTGGGAAGGAACGCCACGACCGCATCGAGCATGGGCTGCACGCCCTTGTTCTTGAAGGCGGACCCACAGACCATCGGCACGAGCGTGGTCGCACAGGTGCCCTTGCGGACGCCACGGATGATCTCTTCCTTGGTCAGCTCCTCGCCTTCCAGGTACTTGTTGAGCAGCTCATCGTCGCACTCGGCCGCAGCTTCGACGAGCTGCTCCCGGAAGGACTTGGCCTTGTCCAGCAGATCTGCGGGAACCTCTTCGGTCCGAATGTCCTTGCCTTCATCGTCGTAGTAGCGGATGGCCACCATGTCGATCAGATCGATGACACCCTTGAACTGGTCCTCAGCGCCGATGGGAAGCTGGAGCGGCACGGCGCGGGCCCCGAGACGCTCACGAATCTGCTCGAGCACCCGATAGAAGTCCGCGCCGACACGATCCATCTTGTTGACAAACACCATGCGAGGAACTTCGTAGCGGTTGGCCTGCCGCCACACCGTTTCGGACTGGGGCTGGACGCCACCCACGGCACAGAACACCGCAACCACGCCATCCAGAACACGAAGAGACCGCTCAACCTCGACCGTGAAGTCGACGTGACCCGGAGTGTCGATGATGTTGATGCGATGATCGCGCCACACACACTGCGTGGCAGCGGAGGTAATCGTGATGCCCCGCTCCTGCTCCTGAACCATGTAGTCCATGGTGGCGGCGCCTTCATGGACCTCACCGATCTTGTGGACGCGCCCCGTGTAGTACAGGATGCGCTCCGTCGTGGTGGTCTTGCCGGCGTCGATGTGGGCAGCGATCCCGATGTTGCGGGTACGCTCCAGAGGTACGGTACGAGGCATTGAACGAGATTCCTCCGGTTACCAGCGGTAATGGGCGAAGGCCGTGTTCGCCTCGGCCATCTTGTGGGTGTCTTCCTTCTTCTTCACGCTCGGGCCGGTGTTATTGAAACTCTCGAGCAATTCGATGGAAAGCTTCTCGACCATCGGCTTGCCCGCCCGCTTGCGCGCATTGGCAATGATCCAGCGGGTAGCGAGCGCCGCACCCCGATCGGGCTTGACCTCGACAGGCACCTGGTACGTCGCGCCACCCACGCGGCGAGGCTTGACCTCGACCATCGGCGTGGCGTTGCGCATCGCGCGCTGGAAAACCTCGAGCGGCTCCTTGCCGACCTTCTCCGCCACCTTGTCGACGGCACCATAGAAGATGCGCTCGGCCAGCGACTTCTTGCCGCTGTACATCAGGCAGTTGATGAAACGCGTAACCTGGGCGCTACCCAGCCGGGGATCCGGCTCGGGCGCACGCTTGACGAGATGACCACGACGCGGCATCGCAAAAACCTCTTTTCAAAAAACGATTCTGGAAAACTACTTCTTCTTGGCCGCAGCAGCGCCAGCCTTGGGACGCTTGGCCCCATACTTGCTGCGACCCTGCATGCGGTCCTTCACGCCGGCCGTGTCCAGCGTGCCACGCACGATGTGATAACGGACACCAGGCAGATCCTTGACTCGACCACCACGAATCAGGACCACCGAGTGCTCCTGAAGATTATGCCCCTCACCGGGAATGTAGCTCGTGACCTCGATCTGGTTGGTCAGCTTCACACGAGCGACCTTCCGCAACGCCGAATTGGGCTTCTTGGGCGTGGTCGTGTAGACACGCGTACAGACACCCCGACGCTGGGGGCACTTGAGCAGGGCAGGTGACTTGGTCTTGTAGACAACCCGCTCCCGCTCACGGCGGACAAGCTGACTGATGGTGGGCACAAACTCCTCCTGGAAGGTGGCAACAGGCGAAAAAGCTTATAAAGCAATGGCTAACCAGTATAGGCCAGCGGCCGGAGAAGCGTCAAGACAAAGGCCGCCCGCACTCGCTTCCGAGGTGCGGACGGCCCTTGCCTTACCAGGCGCCTAGAGGCGAAGCTCCACGGGCATTCCCCCGATGATCGCCGCTTCGGCACCAACCGGTTCAGGCTCCTCGCCCGGGTCGAAGTAACCCGTGCCAGCCGGGATCAGACGGCCGATGACCACGTTCTCCTTGAGGCCGTGGAGGAAGTCCTTCTTGCCAGCAATCGCTGCCTCGGTCAGGACTCGAGTCGTCTCCTGGAACGAGGCTGCCGACACGAACGAATCCGTGTTGAGCGAGGCCTTGGTGATGCCCAGAAGCTCGGGGCTAAGCTTGGCAGGCGTCTTGCCCTCGGAGACGAGTTCGTGATTGATGCGCTCGGCGTCAAGCGAATCCACCATCTCACCGGGCAGCAACTTGGAAGCCTGAGTCTCGTCGACCTTCACCTTCCGCGTCATCTGCCTGACGATGACCTCGAGATGCTTGTCGGCAATCTCGACGCCCTGCGAGCGGTACACCATCTGGACTTCGTCGACGAGGAAGCGCTGCGTCTCCTCGACCGAGCCCGTCGCGGACAGGACGTCCTTCGGGCTGACCGGACCGTCCGTAAGGGGCTGACCACGCTCCACCCGCTCGCCCCTTGCCACGATCAGGCGGACCGAAGCCGGGACTTTGAGGGTCGTGATGCCCTGAGCCGACTTGTCCTTGCTCCGGGACTTGGGCTGGGGCACTTCTTCCATCGGCTCGCCTTCGACCAGCGGCCGATCGGCAACGATGCGAACCTCGGCCGCTTCCTCCGGGTCCTTGTCGAGCTCGATGACACCGGCATGCGGTGCAAGCAAGGCGTTGTCCTTGGGTTTGCGCGCCTCGAGAAGCTCCTCGACGCGCGGCAGACCCTGGATGATGTCACCGGTCTTCTGGCGGTTGTAGATGAGCATGGCGAGCGGCTCGCCCATCATCACCATGTCGCCGTCGTTGGCCAGCAGCTGGGTACCCTGCGAGATGAGATAAGGGCGGCCCTTGCGGACGACGACCCGATCCCCATCGAAACGAACTCGGCCCGTCACCGTGGCCTCGACCCCGCCCCCGAGATCCGTGCCCTCGATGACGTACTGACCGTCAGCGACGGCAGCATCCGCGCGGGAAACCGTCTGGGAGATTTCCTGTTCGGTCGTGATCAGGGCAAGGCGAGAGATGAAAGCATGAGCATCATCGGGACGCCGGGGCTCTTCCACGATGCCGGCGGCGTGCGACCGAATCTCGGAGCGGACAACGACCTGGCCCGGTTCCACACGAGAGCCTTCCTCCAGCATCAGGTAAGTCACGACCTCCTGATCCACGTGACCCGCACGAAGGGCCACCGAGGGATGATCCCGACGTAGCGTGAGGGTCTCGAGAATCGTGATGGAGAGCACGCGCTCCGCTGCGACCTCGCCATCCTCTCCCTGTGGGGCCTCGGGCATCTCGACGCGACCCGTCAGACGCGCCAGCGTACCGGTCAGGCGAAGCGCGACCTCGGTCTTGGCGAGGGCGGCGCCAGCCTTGACCCGCTCGCCATCCTTGACCTGGAGACGAGTCTCGTACTTGAGACTGATGTCCTCGCTGGACGGCGCGAAGGGGATGCCTCGCTGAGCCGCCTTGACGACCCGCTCGACGGTCTTGCGAACGACCACCACTGTGCCGGTCTCTTCCTCGCCATCCGTCAGCTGGATGCGACGAACGACCCCGCCCTGACGCGCCACGACCCCATCGGCGAGGTTCGTGCCGGTAGCGATCCGCTGGCCATCCTCGACGAGAATCTCGACGCCAGCAGGAAGCTCGTAACGATCACCCGGGAAGACATAGACCTCCTTGATGATGTTGTTGTCCTCGACCACCTCGAGCACACCGTTGGTCTTGACTTCGACATCCCGTACGACCTCGGTCCCGGCAGAGACCTCGCAGCCGTTACGAATGCCGTCGACGAGCAACGTGATGTCCTTGTTGACGGTCATGCGCTCCTCGGGAATGAAGAGCAGCTTAACCTGCTTGCCGATCGTGCGCCGGTCCTTGTCCAGGAACACGGGCTCGCCGTCGTACCGAATCTCACCGGCAGACTGGACGAGGTTCTCATCATCGACGTGCTCGGCGATGACCTGGTCGGACTCCACACGCGAACCATCCCCGCACTTGAGCGAGAAGATCCGCTGGCCCGCCTCGTCATCAATCCGCAGCTTGGTGCCCTCGGCCGAGGTTGCCCCCTCGCAGACCAGAGAAGCCGTGATGACCGAGACATCGCGACCCTTGCGGATCACGGTGCCTGCCTTAGATTTCTCGAGCTCGATGTCGGCACCGAGACGGAGCGAACCGCCCAACTGGCTGACCTGCACGGTCTCGGCAATGACATCGTCCTTCTTGACGGCCTGGCCCTTGGAGACCTTGACGTGGGCTCCGGTAGGCAGCGAGAAGACATCGCCCTGGACGACCCAGACCGTGGCCTCGCCCGACTTTCCGGGCAGCGGCACGGCCGTCCGGGTCGTATTGCCCTGACGATCCGTCTTTTCCTCGACGGCAAAGTTCTCGAAGCAGAGAATACCGGCCACGTCGGCCGCAATCTCCTTGGTGGCCTGCTCCATCGACTTGCGGGAAGCACCGCGCATCTCGAGGTCGGAATGCGCCAACTGCGCGCCGGCAGCGACGACATCGCCATCCTTCACGTCGATGACGAAATTCACACCCACCGTGACCTTGTCCAGCACCTTGTTGCCCTGGACGATCTCGATCAGGCCCTCGCGCTCCGTCACGTCCACCCTCTTGCCGTGCCTCGTGCGGAACTCACGCGTGGCGAAGGGCTCGGCGATGCGCACCTTGCCGGCCTTGGCCGCCCGCTCGACAAGCGTCGTGGCTTCGGCCGTGAAGACGCCACCGGTATGGAACGTACGCATCGTGAGCTGGGTGCCGGGTTCACCGATGGACTGCGCCGCGATGATGCCCACGGCCTCGCCGATGTCCACCAACTGATGGTTCGTCAAAGACCAACCATAGCAGTGACGGCAGACGCCCCGAGGGCTCTCGCAGGTCAGCGGGGACCGGATCTGGATGCTGGTGAAAGCTTCGGCAGCAACCCGATCCGCATCCTCGAAACCGAGGAGGTGACCGCGCGGGAAGACCACGCGTCCCTCGGCATCCAGTGCGTCGGATGCCACGACACGGCCCACCACACGATCGGCGAGCGGCACGATCACGCGCTCGCCCTCGACGATGGCCCGCAGGTCGAGACCGCGGGTCGTCCCACAGTCCTCGTCCCGAACGATGACGTCCTGAGCCACGTCCGCGAGACGGCGGGTGAGGTAACCGGAGTCGGCCGTGCGCAGTGCCGTGTCGACCAGTCCCTTTCGGGCTCCGTACGAGGAGATGATGTATTCGGTCTGGTTCAGGCCTTCACGGAAGTTCGACTTGATGGGCAAGTCGATGATGCGACCCGAGGGATCCGCCATCAGTCCGCGCATGCAGACCAGCTGGCTGACCTGGGTGATGTTCCCTCGAGCGCCCGAGAACGCCATCATGTAGACCGAGTTGAGGCGGTCGTACTCTTCCTTGACCTTGCCCTTGAGCTGCTCGGTGACACGGGCCCAGGTATCGATGACCTTGGTGTAGCGCTCGACCTCGGTGATGCGACCGTCCAGGTAGTCGCGTTGCGCGTTCTCGATGTCCTTCTCAGCCGCCTCGAGCATCTCCTTCTTGGCCTTGGGAATCATGAGATCGTCAATGGCGATGGAGACGCCCGCCCGGGTCGCGTACTTGAAGCCGAGACCCTTGAGTTCGTTGGCCAGATGTGCGGCGCGGGCGGAGCCGAGCCCCTCCTGCGAGAAAGCCCGCTGGATAATCCGCTCGAGGCCCTTCTTGTCGATGACCTTGTTCAGGAAGGGGAACTCCTCCGGAAGCACCTCATTCAGGATGATGCGCCCCGCAGTCGTGACCATCACGCGTCCTTCGCGCAGGCCCTTGGCGAGCCACGCACGGGCTTCAGGCTCGGTGTAAACGGTAGCGGCCACTTCATCCGCATCCGTGAGGTCCTCCTCACGAGCACCCTCGAAACGCACGACGACCTTGGCATGCAGGTCGAGGACGGCGTGGGCATCGCTCTTGTCCCGGCCCTCGGCATAAGCCGAAAGCACGTCGGAGAAGTTCTTGAACCGCAGGCCGCGTCCGCGATCGGCAGTGGGATTGTCAACCGTCAGATAGAAGCAACCGAGAACCATGTCCTGGGTCGGCGTGATGATGGGCTTGCCCGTCGCAGGGGAGAGGACGTTGTTCGAGGCGAGCATCAGCAGGCGCGCCTCGGTCTGGGCCTCGACCGACAAGGGCACATGGACGGCCATCTGGTCACCGTCGAAGTCGGCATTGAACGCCGTGCAGACCAAGGGATGAATCTGGATGGCGCGGCCCTCGACCAGCAGGGGCTCGAAAGCCTGGATACCCAGACGATGCAGGGTCGGGGCGCGGTTCAACAACACGGGGTGACTGCGGATCACCTCTTCGAGGATGTCCCAGACGATGGTCTCGCCACGCTCGATCTTCTTCTTGGCAGACTTGATGTTCTGGACGATGCCTCGCTCGACGAGCTTGTTCATGACGAAGGGCTTGAAGAGCTCGAGCGCCATCTCCTTGGGCAAGCCGCACTGGTGCAGCTTCAGGTTCGGCCCGACGACGATGACGGAGCGGCCCGAGTAATCGACGCGCTTGCCCAGCAGGTTCTGGCGGAAACGGCCCTGCTTGCCCTCGATGATGTCCGAAAGACTCTTGAGCGCACGCTGGCTAGGGCCCACGACGGCGCGGCCACGACGACCGTTGTCGATCAGGGCGTCGACCGCCTCCTGGAGCATGCGCTTCTCGTTGCGGACGATGATGTCCGGCGCACCCATGTCCTTGAGACGACGCAGACGATTATTTCGGTTAATGACGCGGCGGTAGAGGTCATTCAGGTCGGACGTGGCGAAACGGCCACCGTCAAGCTGGACCATCGGACGCAGGTCGGGCGGAATGACAGGAATGACATCCAGGACCATCCACGCCGGACGGGCGCCGGCCGACAGGAACGCATCCACGACCCGGAGGCGCTTGATGGCCTTCAGGCGCTTGGTCTCGCTGGTCGACTCCGCATCGACCTGAAGCTTCTCACGCTCCGCCGGGAGATCCAGACGGTCCAGCAACTCCTTGATGGCCTCGGCGCCCATCTTGGCCGTGAAGACAGCCTCCTTGGACTCGAACTCTTCGTACTGATCTTCGTTGATGGTCTGACCATACTCGAGGGCCTTGCCATCGATGGCTCCGGTGCCGGGATCCAGGACGATGTACTCGTTGAAGTAGACGACGTTCTCGAGGTTCTTCAGGGGAATGTCGAGAAGCTGGGACAGATAGGACGGGATGCCCTTCAGGTACCAGATATGCACCACGGGGGCCGCGAGCTGGATGTGACCCATACGATAGCGACGGACCTTGGAGTCCGTGACCTCGACACCGCACCGCTCGCAGATGATGCCCTTGTGGCGGACACGCTTGTATTTGCCGCAGTGACACTCCCAATCCTTCGCGGGGCCAAAGATCTTCTCGCAGAAGAGACCGTCCTTCTCAGGCTTCAGCGTGCGGTAGTTGATGGTCTCCGGCTTGGTGACTTCACCCCGGGACCAACTGAGGATCCGCTCGGGGGAGGCGATACCGACCTTGATGTAGTCAAACCGGGAACTCATCCGCGCTCCTTACTGGCTTCACGGGCGCAGGATCCCCAGACAAGGGGCACCCGCCCACCCGAATCGTCTCTCAAAAATCGGGAATCGGGGCGCGCAAGCGACCCCAACCCCAAAACCACCGGGCACAAACCCAGGGCCAATCATTGTAGGCCGCCCCGGACAGGGGGTCAAGACCGGGCGAGCGCGGCCGACGACAAGCTCTCCGAAACCGTTACAGGACCGAACCAGGCGGGTACCGTACCCCATGGTAGGCAACCTGTCCGGTTCAGGATCCAACCTCAAGGAAAGGGAATCCCCATGAAGTCGTGGAAGCGGTGGGGTCTTTCGTCGGCCATCGTGTTGGCCGTGGGCTGTTCGTCCCTGCCGGGGCGCGTCGGCGGGGTTGCGCCGGACAATCCGACCCAGCCTGCCGCCACGAACGCTTGGGATCCGGCGCGATACGTCTTGTACGGGTCGGTCCGTGACCCGGGCCAGCTCACCAGCCAGAACCAGCAACTGACGGATGCCCAGCTTGCGTCGATCGCGAGCCAAGCCACCATCTCGTTGATCGATCTGTCCACCAATCAACCCGTCGGCTCGGGCCTGTCGGACAACTCGGGCGGCTTCACCCTGACCTTCCAGGGCGGCTCGGCGCCTCCGGACGGCCGCTACTACTACCTTGAGGCCGCCAAGGCGGTCAGTTCGGCACCCGGCTCGCCCATCCTGCGCATGCGCACCATCGTTCAGTGGGATGCCACCGCGGGCGGTTGGAAGTCCATCAGCAACGGTACCGTGGGTGGCGGCATCGTCATCAACCAACTCACCACCGCCCTGGCCATTCTGGTCGGCCAAGGCCGCATCAACGTCGCGGATGTCATCGGCAAGGTTGCCGTGACGTCGACGAGCGTGCAGCTGAATGCCGCCAGCGTCGGCGCCATCGCCGCCGCCGAGATCCAGGACATCGCGACCGCCGTCAAGAACTACTTGCTGGCTGGCATGGAACCCATTGGCAACCTCCCGACCTCCGGCGCCGTCACGATCTCGGGCATCTCTCCCACCTCGGGAGGCCCGGGCACGCTCGTCACCATCAAGGGCACGGGCTTCGCGTCCTACCCGGGCGGAACCGTGGTTCGCTTCGGCGGCTCCACGGCACCGCCGCAGACGCCCGTCAGCATCAAGTCCAATGAGCTGACGGTGCTCGTGCCGTCCACCGCCGCCTCGGGCAAGCTGCGCGTCGAGTCGATGGGCAAGGCAGCAGAGACCGACTTCCAGGTTCCGCCCGGCATCAACGTCAACATCACCAACATCGTGCGGTACCCATTGGGCACCGGCCTGCCCGTCAAGTTCGACGAGTACTGCAAGGTCGAAGGCTATGGATTCTTTACCGGTGCCAACATCTCGAAGAACGAAGTCTACTTCACGATGCTCGACAAGACGACGGGCAAGGCCTTCCCGCTCAGCAGCGGCAAGTTGGCCACGGCGTCGGTCTCGACCTACGACACGACCATCAGCGGATCCCGCGCCTTGTATCTCAAGGTTCCGGCCGACGCAACTTCGGGACCGGTGTACCTATACAACCCCAATGGCCTTTCCGACCCCTTCCCGCTCACGATGATCGACAACTCGGTCACCATCTCCGAGATCTACCCGCGGTCGGTAGGCTCGCACGGCTACGTCCAGATCAAGGGGGACAAGTTCGGTACGGCCTTGGGAACGGTCAAGATCGGCAACAAGGCAGCCATGATCCAGTACTGGACCAACACCACCATCCGTGTCGTGGTGCCACCCGGAATCGGTGCCAGCAACGCCACGGCCGTATCCGTCCAGATCGCGTCGGGTGCCCAGGCCGACTCCACGGTGGCCACCATCGACGGCAACCTGAACAACTCGAACTGGGCCTACGTGTCCGGCGGCCACGGCGGCGGCAACATGAACGCCGGCTTCTGGTCGGGCAAGCGGTTCTACATCATCCCGGCCGAACAGAACACGGTTTACTACTTCGACCTGAACAACGACGGCGGCCCTGCATCAGGCTTGCAGTTCGCCGGCAACTACAGCTGGGCGCTGCGGCAGCAGGACATGGCCGGCACCTTCGACAACTGGGTCGGCAAGCGGTTTTACATCTTCCAGGACGAAGGCAGCAGTGCTGCTGGCTACCTTTCCTTCGACATCGAGGGCAACCAGGGCTCCGGCTGGGGCCAGTGGAACGGCAACAGCCGGGACGACATCAACTGGTGCGCGTCAGAACTGAGCTCCGTCGGCAGCGGCCGCGGCGTGTATGGCATGGCCGGCTACTGCGGCACGCCGTTCTTCTACAAGACCTACAACCCGGCCAACGACACGTACTCGGGCGGCTGGCAGACCGGACCCTACACGGGCAACGCC
This sequence comes from Candidatus Sericytochromatia bacterium, assembly GCA_035285865.1. GTDB lineage: Bacteria > Cyanobacteriota > Sericytochromatia > S15B-MN24 > VGJW01 > VGJW01. The sequence goes on along the minus strand of JAYKHS010000028.1, from coordinate 200,839 downwards.
GAAACCCCGATGCTATATGTGGGCGGCCGCCTCTGGTGGTTGACCTACAACTACACGTCGTACCTGAACCTGAACGCAGACGGTACGCCCAATGGCGGCTGGAACCAAACCGGCGGTGGTGCATTCTGCGGCAACTACGGCGCTTGCGCCTTCGCCACAGGACAGTACCTCTACATGCTCGGTCCCTGGTGCGGTGGCACCGAGGTCCGTCGTTCGACCCTCACGGCTGATGGCAACGCCCCGCAGAATGCCGGAGGTTGCTGGCCCTATTACGGCAATGCCAACGTCAACTTCGGCGGCGGCGGCACCACGGTCGTCTGCGGCCGGTACGTGTATAAGATCGGTGGCTGGTGTGGCAACACCAACTCCGTCCAATACACTTCGATGAACTGACCCACCGGGGGGGCCTCGCGCCCCCCCTAGCACAGGACTTGCCCTCACTCCATGCATCGACATCCCGCATACCGACGGACCATGCGACACGCCGCCGTGGGCTTGGTGCTGCTGGCGGCCTGTGCCGATACATCCGTCGTGGCCACCACGACGGACGAACCGACTACAGCACCGAGAACCGGTACCGTCAGGGCAACGCCTACACCGACCCCGGCTCCGGGTGGTCCCGGGGGCAACGTAGGCGGCGGGGCAACGCCGACACCCGCTCCTGGCAGCACCACCGGGACCACCCGGACCCCCACCCCCGGCGGTCTGCTTCCGACCTTGGCTCCGACGCCGACGCCTTCCCCCAGGCCGACCTTTGCACCGACCCCGACCGCTGCACCGACGACCATACCGGTGGGTCAGGTGCTCGCCACGGCGATTCGTGTTTCCGCGAAGGGCAAATCCGAGCCCTTGCCGGAACCCGCCACTCTATCGGTCGATCCGGGGGCAGGCAACGAGCCCATCCAGCAAGGTTGGGAACTGGATATCGAAGCCTTTGTCACCTACACCGATCCTGGCCGTCTGGACAAGGATCTGACGATTGTCTCGAACGACACGAGCATCGTCACGGTAGCCGAGTTGGCCGCGGTCCTGCCGCTTGGCGGGACCAGCAAGTACTGGCGCCTGGTCGGCAAGAAGCCCGGCAAGACCAGCATCGTGCTGCAGTCGCTGACGCCTTCCGACACGGTGGGCGGCGTCCAGAGTTTCATCACGCGTAGCTTCGCGGTCGAAGTCTCCGGCGAAGGCCGGGTGACGGTCGAGGTCCGGTAGATGGGAGACAACCACCTGATGTCGCGCACCCCCAAGCGCTTGCGCCCCGCCCACGTTTTGTCCGGTGCTTTGTCTCTGGCCGTCACGGCTTTCGTAGGGGCCTGCGTCGCGTCGCCGGAAAGCGCCCAGCGACTGACGTCCGCCACCGAAGGCGCGAGCGGCGGTGCGTTGCCGACGCTGACGGGACAGCCTTCGGACGGAGCGGTACGCTCGGGGCGAATCGCCTTCGAGATTCGTTGGCCTGAGCGGACCACTCAAGTCATTCCGGACATCACCAACGCTCTGGCCTTCACGCTCGAGTCAGGCTCTCCCAGCGTCTCGCTGACCAAGGTCGCCGTGCGCAAAGCAGGAGAATCGACTGCGTCGATCAGCTTCGACCAAGTGGCCATCGGTGCCGCCACGATGTCGGCCGTGGCCTACTCGCGCTACGACACCGTCAACATGGCCGTATCCTCGGACTCCATCGTCGTGGCCTCCGCCTCCACCACGTTCACGGTGGCACCGAACGTCAACACCAAGGTCTCGCTGAATCTCATCCCGATCGTCGTGCACGAGGTCGGCAGGCTGAGCGCTGAACTGGTGGCCCTTGGCGACACCATCAATGCGCGCCTGGACGGGGTGGGTGACGACGCCGCGAACGGGATGTCGGTCTTCTTCGGCAATGACAACGCGGGTATCCCGATTGGCGCGGCCAATCGTAGCTTCTTGGCGCTTGGGGACGGCAAAGGCTTGTTGTCGGTCAAGGTCCCCGGTGACCTCGGAAGAAACGAACCCCTCTGCGTGGCCATCAACGGTGTCACCAAGTGCAGCCCCAACACGGCGACACGCGTCGACCGAGTGACGATCACGCCAACCTCGGTCTCGCTCTCGAAGTCCGCCACCCCCCAGGCGACCACCTCTCTCGCGGCCAGTTCGAGCTTCGATGTCGTGTTCGTCGGCAAGGCGTTCAGCGGCAGCGACGAGATCGATCTTGCACCCTACATCGGCAAGCCAGGCGCTCCCGTCTTCAGCATGGGCGTCGGCTCGGACTCCATCAATGTGGAAAGGTACGCCGCCCAGGCCTACGAGAAGGTCTTCCAGTTCAAGAGCAACGATCTTGGCTGGGAGCAAATCGACTCGGGGGCGCCGGTCTACGGCAAGAGCTACATTGACCCGATCTCGGGCGGTTACCTGATCTCGCCTTTCGAGGTCCAGACCCCCACGGTCGTGCCATCACCGGGTGCCACGGTTGCACCAGGTACCCCCTACACCAGCAAATTCATCGGGGTTTCCACGGGCAGCAGCGAGGTCGTCGAGTTCGGCTTCTCGAATATCAAGGCTTCGGCCACGGTATCCATCATCCCCTGAGGAGGGTTTCATCCTTGGCGCCCTATCCACCGGTCAACCCCGTTTCGGCGGGCCCCGACCGGGCTAGGATTACGGCCTCGGCTTTGTCTCTGGTCCTTGCCGTGTTCGTGGCGGCCTGCACCGCGCCCACGGGAGGTGAAACGCCCGGCGACAGCCCCCTTGCTCCCGAGGCCTACGGCCAGACCGCACTCGGCGGCACGGAAACGGCTGACGCAGCTCGTCCGGCCACCACAAACGCCAGCCTGACGCTGTCGGTGCGGTGGCCTGCGACCAGAACGGCCCAGCTCATCCCGGAGGGTGTTCGAGAACTGACATGCCGGGTCGTGCCAGACGAAGCCGGTGTTCCCGTCGAACGTCGCACCATTCCGCGCCTCGTGGGCTCCGTCGGCCAAGCGACCTTCTACGCACTCAAACCCGGTGACTGGACCTTGGTGGTCGAAGGCCGCAATGTGCTCAAGGAACTGGTCGTGTCGGGCAGCACCCGCGTCCGGCTTCAGCCCAATGGCCGACATCGGGCGCACGTGGTCCTGGCCCCGCCCGATCAACCGCTGACGCTCAAGAGGGCCAATCCCCTGACCGCGTTTCGGGGAGAGGTCGTCACACTGGATGGCGCGGGCTTCGGGGCGAGCCGAGGCGCCAGCTACAGTCTGACGCTGGGCGATCAGGTCATCGAAGGGGAGGCACTGGCGAGCCGTCCGGGCGAACCGCCCCTTGGCAGGGCCTCGGACAATACGCTCTCGTTCCGGGTACCCTTGGATGCAACGGGGGGCTCCCTGGTCCTGAACATCGAGGGTTCGACCGCGACCCTTCCCGAAACCATCGAGATCATTGCCTCTGTCTCGGTCTCTCCCCAGTCCATCTACATGGGCATCGAAGATACCGCGACCTTCAGCGTCTCCTTCCTGGACGCCTTCGGACAGCCCGTGGGTCGTCCGCCGAACGGCCTGACCGGTGCCTTGCCAAGCTACGATCCCGATCCCGTGCAGCTGGATTGTGGCGATGACGAGTTCTTCAGTTTGACCGCCTTGGGAGCGGGGACGCAACAGGTATCCGTGGTGGACGCCTACAAGGGATGCCTCAAGGTGGCCCGTGGTGGCTTCGTCGTGGGCGTTCCTCCCTTGACGGCGACGGTGGACATCGAGGTGGCACGATGAGGCCGTCGCTGGAGCGCATGCCGTCCGAGGCTCCTGACTCGTCGTTATTGCGGTGCGTGACGATGACGAACACGCAAGACGAGGGCTGTCCGGGTCGCCCGCCGACCCGAAACCCTCACGTCCTGATTCGGGAGGTGGGTTGATGCAAGTACGGCGCATCCTTGCCGTCGGAGTGGCCTCCGCGACGCTCATGATGACGCCCGCCTGCCAAGGTCTGGTCCCGTCAGCCCTGCTATCGCCAGTCCCGTCGTCGACTGTCTTGCCCTCTCCAGGCAGCACTGCCGCGTCGCCGACTCCCCTCGGCCAGCCGTCTGGCGCACCGACCGCAACGCCCGCCGCGACGTCCTCGGCACTGCCGATCCCGACGGCCACCCCTCCCTACACGGAGCGCTATCCCGACGGCATCTTCTCCACCGGCATCAAGGTACGCCTCGGCGCGGGCGAGGATGCCCCCTACCACGACGGTGTCACGGCCATCGAGCTTGGCGTTGCTCCAGGTTCGGGAAGCACGGGGCTTCGTCCGCACATGGTCCGATTGGTGCCAGAGGTCCGCTTGAACGACAATGCCATCGATAGCCGGGCGCGCTTCACGGTCGAAGTGGACGAGGATGTGGAGTTGGACGAGATCGAGCCCGGACTCTTTGCGGCAGATGATGAGACGGGCACGGCCCGCATCATCGTCGAGAGCCTCGATGGCCGGATGCGCGTGACCATCCCCGTGACCATCCTCGATGAGGCCGCCATGGACGTGGTGGTGGAGTAAGCGCGATGAGAAACGCCCTTCAGGTCCTGACCCTTGTCGCATGGGTGGGCTCGAGCCTCCTGACGGGTTGTCAGGTGTCGCGCTTGCCCGCCGCATCCGGCAACCCGACCCTGGAGGCCGTACGTGTTTCCGACCCTGCGGGTACGGCCCTTCCGGCGGGGACAGGCGGGGTTCGGGTCGGAGTGCGCTGGCCGCAACGCCAGACTCAGGTCATTCCTGCGGACATTGCCTCCCTGACACTCAAGGCCCGGGACGGCTCCGGCGGGCCACCTGTGGTGCTTACGCTCGTCCGAGAGGGCTCGGAAGCTCTGGCGACGGGCAGCCTGCAGCCGCTTGAGCCCGGAACGGTCTCCATCTCGGCCGAGGCACTGTCCGCCTCGGGCGGCCTGCTCGCGACGGGTTCGACCGAAGTGGTCGTGCAACCCAACACCCTCACCCAGGCCGTCCTGACCCTGCAGAACATCATTCCGGTCACGATTTTCAATGTCGACCCCAAGCAACCGCTGCCTGGCCAGCAGCTGAGCATCAGCGGCCAGGGCTTCGGCTGGACAAGCAGACTGCCTGTCGAAGTGCGCCTGAACGGACAACCCCTGCCACCTTCAGCCATAGCGACACGCAGCGATACCGCCTTGGTCGTGACCCCCCCGGAAGACTTCACGAGCGGCACCCTGTCTGTGGATGTCGCCGGGCAGGCCAACACCTATCGACCCGTCATCACGCGCATCGCATCCATCTCCATCGACGTACTGAAGACGGCAGCCCACGCTCCGGGCGGCATCATCGAGCTGCGGGGCAAGGCTTACGACAGCACTGGCAAGCCACTTGACCCCCTGGCGCTGGCGCCTCACTGGTCGAGGCGCTGCAACGGCGCGGACTGTGGGGCCAACCTGAGATTGAAGGAACTGTTCGTTCAGGGCGGCGGTTGTCTGGTGCTCCCCGAAAGCACCGGAACCATCGCGGTCAGGCTTGGCAATGACCAGCTGCAAGCCAGCCTCTCTTTCGAGGTCCACGCGTTCGGACGGGCGGACCTCGCCCAGTGGAACATGGGGCCGATGCCGGCCATCACTCCCGTACCGAGCGCGGAGTTCGCGCTTGGTGAGCGTCTGTTCGGCGATCCAACCCTTTCATCGAACGGCAAGATGTCTTGCGCCAGCTGCCATCAGGATGCCCTGGGAGGGGGAGACGGCCTCAAGCTGGGCATCGACAAGGACGGCAAGGAGCTGCCCCGTCACGTTCCCACCATCTGGAATACGGCGTTCAACACCCTGTTCAACTGGGACGGCAGTGCCGACTCACTCGAGGCCCAGCATCTGCTGGTCTTCACGAGGCCTCGCGAGTTTGCGACCACGGGCGATGCCGTGACCGCCACACTCCGTGTCAGCAACGCCTATGTCCAGGACTTCCAAGCCGTCTATGGGTCCGCTCCCGACGACCTGCTGGCCCGAAAGGCCGTTGCCGCCTATGTCCGGGCCCACGTCTCACCCGCAGGTCGCAATCCGGACAACACGCCGAATCCGACGGCTGCACCCTTCGATCGCTGGGTGCTGGGTGACGACAATGCGATGACGGCAGACCAGATCAGGGGCCTCGCCATCTTCACGGGGAAGGCCAACTGCGCAGCGTGCCACAACGGCCCCTTGTTCACCGACAACAAGTTCCACAATATCGGCTTCGACGAGTTCGGCACGGGGGATCCGGGCCGGCGTGGCGTAACGGGCCTTGCAACGGATCAGGGGGCCTTCAAGACTCCCGGCCTGCGCAATGTGGCCCAGACGGCTCCCTACTTCCACAATGGCAGCCAACCGGACCTGTTCTCCGCGGTGCATTTCTACGAGCGATTCGCCACCAAGGCAGTCAACATCGCACCCGAAATGCGGCAACCTCCGGACATGAAGACCGATCCGGACGGACCGGGCCCGGCAATCGGCGAGTGGGATGCCCTGATCGCGTTCCATCACGCACTGACCGCCACCGTTTCGCCAGTCATCGCGCCCTGAGCCACAGGAAAGGCATAAAGGCCGGAGAGTCGGGGTACGGTACCGATGGGACCTCGACTCGGGGGAAGAAGATGACGATGACCCTGTCCAGGCGCAGGATTCTACCGCTCGCCTGTGTCGCGGCCACCTTTATGATCGTGGCGTGCGCCGAGGATACAGTTACTCAGCAGCCAATCTTCAGGCGTTCCTCGGCAACGGCCAAGCCCTCAACCACCCCTACTGGCTCGGCTGCAACCTTCAATCCTAATGGCAGCGTCGGCGGCAAGGTCGGGGACAATGGTGCCGGTGGCGGCACCACAGCGACACCTACGCCAGTGCCCTTCGGCACGCCCATATCGGGCGGCGGCGGCTCCAACGCAACAGCCACGCCCGTGCCTTTCAACACGCCCATCTCGGGTGGCGGCGGCTCCACCGCAACAGCCACGCCCGTGCCGTTCAACACGCCCATCTCGGGTGGCGGCGGCTCCACCGCAACAGCAACGCCCGTGCCGTTCAACACGCCCATCTCGGATGGCGGTGGATCCACCGCGACGCCGACACCCATTCCGTTCGGCACGCCCGGATCCGGTGGTGGGGGTTCGTCTACTCCGGATCCAGGAAGTAATCCTACCCCTCAGCCCACTGCGGCACCGACACTCGCACCGACACCAGAACCCACACCCGAGCCCGCAGGCTTGACCGTGGAGATTGAACTGTGAAGCAGGGCAAGCAGATGCGCATCGGATTGCCGTTCTGGTCGACATTGCTTGCGGGCTGTGCGGCCACGACGCTGGCTACACCACCCGCTCAGGCCCCGGAAACGCAGGATGCCGGAGCATTCGGGCGCATGGCGCTGGTTCCGGAAACGGAACCAGCAACCGAACAGGCCCCGGGCTCCCTCGAACGTTCGGCCCAGCTGACCATCCGCTTCGTGCAGAGACCAACGTCAAGGACCGCTCAATCTCTCCCCTTGGCCGTTCGCCAGAGTGGGTCCATCAAAGTCTTCGTTACGGTCGGCAACCAGACCTTCGAGGCTAACTACGGCACCTATCGTCAGTTTGGGGTGGATTACCCGCTCTCATCGATAAACCTCTACTCGGACACCTCCTCACCCGCGAACGCATCCTTCAAGGATTTGCCAACCGGCTTCGCCAAGGTCACGGCCAAGGCCTATGACGATCGAGATGGCATGGGAAACCTCAAGGCCGAAGCGACGGCCAACATCAACCTCGTTCCCGGTGCAGGAAACAAAGTTCGTCTGGCTTTCATCCGCAGCGGCGAACCGCGCCTGCTGGGAGTCTACGAGCAAGTGGGTTCTGACGCCACGGCTTCTGTTGATGCCGGTCCCACGGGGTTCTTCGTCACGCTGCACGTTGAAGACATCCTCGAACCCAACGCGCCGGACGCCTTCAAGATTCTGGTAGGCAACGTCGTGGCGAAGAATGTCATGAATGGCCTTACGGATGCGGGCCGAGGGACGCTGCAGTTCCAAGTCCAGAGTGACATGACCAAGGGCAAGATCCAGCTCGTGAACGCCGGTGCCACCGCCAGCCTGCAGCCTGACTTCAAGCGCATTTCCAGGTTCTCGATCTCGCCGACGTCGGCGGATGTCAACGCCGGTGGAAGCCAGACCTTCGTCGGCAAGTGCTTCGACACCGACAACGCGGAGTTCGTGCCCCAGAATCCCAAGATCACCTACAAGGTGAATGCAAGCCCGCAGGCCGAGCCGGAATTCTTCAGCACCAACCCCGAGAACCGACGCAAGTTGGGCATCATCAACCAGCAGGGTGTCTACACGGCTCCTGCGCAGCCCCCCGAGTCAGGTCTTCTCGACATGGTCTACTTCGGCATCACCGACCTGAATCAGGCAACGGCCAGCGCCTTCATCAACTGACGAGGTTGGGCCTGCGGCCCGCGGCGTCTGGCCGGCGGCAGAGCAGGCCGTTCTGGCCCGTCGCGCCGCGCAAGCCAGCACTCGACGTCACGCACCGGGCGCGCCAGCCAAGCCGCCTGGCTGAAGTCGGTCAACGACTGGGGGTAAGCGATCCCCCGAGGGGCGTCACGACCGACATCGTGGCATAGGCCAAGGTTCCGTTGATCGCCACATAGCGCAACTGGGCAATGCCCGTAACCACGTCCAGCGGCACCTGCGTGTCCAGATACGTATTCTGCTCGAGATCCGCGCCCGTGATAGGTGCCGTCAGGATCCCCGACTTCCCTTGGAACTCGAGCACCCCTTGGCTGTAGTACGGAAGATTGACCCCGGACACCCGAACGGGATCCAGTGGTTGGAACACGGTGCGCGGGGCGCCGGTCCCGATGTAGCGCACATCCTGGATGACGGGTTGGGACTCGGACTTGATGAGGTAGCGCCGTGGGTTGGACTCGGCATCCCTGAGTTCGATGGCAGCCAGAGGATCACGATTGCCCGTAAGGACATTGGCCACCAAGGTCGAGACCGTCTGGAACTCGGAGTTGGGGACGATCAGCACCGACTCCTTGGCGCCAACCACCGCAGGGTTCGCCGTGCTTGTCTTGGGCGTGACCGACTGGATGAAAGCGACGATGTCGCCGGCAGGAACGCGTGACTGGTCCCGAAGCGACTTGATGACCGCCATCGCCGTCGTGTTCAAATCGATGTTGACAATGCCGGAGTTCTGATCATCGACATACGTGCTGCGGTATCCGGTCGAACCCTGCCCCACACGCGTCAGGAAAGTTCGCAACCGAGCCGAACTGGAACCAGCCGCATTGTTGCTAAGGCCGTTCTCTGCTTGCAGGATGAGAACCTTCGACGGATCGATCGGAATGCCATTGGCCCCTTCAGTCACCTCGGCAGGAAATTGGAAGTTGCCAAACTCGTCTGTCAGAGCGGTGTAGACCGTTCGGAACTGACCGGATCCAGAAGGCTGCAAGAGGCCGACACGGGCCCGTCTGGCCACCTCATCCTGGGTAGCCATCAACCGACGTGCGGAATCAGGCCAGACGACCCTGCCGACCAGTCCTGCCTGGGGCGTGACATCGAACCCCGGCAGTTGGCCAAGCTGTGAGACATCGCCGCCCGCTGGCGCCTGCGCACGCGTCAGGGCGGGCGAGGCGCACGCACCCAGAGCGAGGCTGAGCGCCCCCATACCGAGTCGACGCACAATATTCCGCATGGGACCTCCCTGACGGTCCGGATACTGCATGCGTACCCTCGCCAGCAGACGGCTTAACCACCCAACAAGCAACGACGCCCCCTCCCGGGATTCGGGAAGGGGCGCCAAGCTCGGCATGTGGGCTACAGACCCATGTCCGCGCCTGCGCGGGGCACCGAGTACCGCTGGAAGGGCGGACGACGCTCCTCCTCGATCTCGAACAGCTCGATCTCCTGACCGTCGCTGCGCGCGACGTGGATGTCCAGACAGAGGCTCTGAAGCTCTCGGATGAGCACCTTGAAGGACTCGGGGATACCCGGTCGCGACAGATTGTTGCCCTTGACGATCGCCTCGTAGGCCTTGGCACGACCAGGTACGTCATCCGACTTGATCGTCAGCATCTCCTGAAGGGTGTATGCCGCCCCATAGGCCTCGAGCGCCCACACTTCCATCTCACCGAACCGCTGGCCGCCGAACTGGGCCTTGCCGCCCAGCGGCTGCTGGGTGACGAGGGAGTACGGACCCGTGGAACGGGCATGGATCTTGTCGTCGACCAGATGGACCAGCTTCATCATGTAGATGTTGCCCACGGTCACGGCCCGATCGAACGGCTCGCCGGTCCGCCCGTCATAGAGGGTGGCCTTGCCGTCATCCCGCAGCCAGTTGAAGCCCGTCTTCTCGCGAGCCTCGCGCATCTTGGTCTTGATGAGGTCGTCCGAAGCCTCGTCACGGAACATCTCGTCGAAAGGCGGCACAGAGAAGTAGGCGTCGAGCAGTTCGGCCGCACGTCCCAGCGTCGTCTCGTAGGTCTGACCCACGTTCATGCGGCTGGGGACGCCCAGCGGATTCAGGACGATGTCGACCGGCGTGCCATCGGGCAGGAAGGGCATGTCCTCGACCGGCAGGATCTTGGCGACGATTCCCTTGTTGCCGTGGCGACCCGCGATCTTGTCGCCGACGCTGATCTTGCGCTTCTGGGCAACGTAGACACGGACCACCTGGTTGACGCCGGGGGGCAGCTCGTCGTTGTTGTCGCGGCTGAAGACCTTCACATCGACGACCCAACCCTTTTCGCCATGGGGGACGCGCAGGGAGGTATCGCGAACATCACGAGACTTCTCGCCGAAGATGGCGCGAAGCAGCTTTTCCTCGGGCGGATGCTCGGACTCGCCCTTGGGCGTGACCTTGCCGACCAGGATGTCGTCCGGCTCGACCTCGGCACCGATGCGGATGATGCCGCGCTCGTCGAGATCCCGAAGCGTCTCGTCCGAGACGTTCGGCACCTCGCGCGTGATCTCCTCGTTGCCCAACTTGGTGGCCCGCGCCTCGATCTCGTACTTCTCGATGTGGATCGAGGTGAACACGTCGTCACGGACCAGACGCTGGCTCAGGAGGATGGCGTCCTCGTAGTTATAACCCTCCCAGGGCAGGAAGGCCACGAGGATGTTCCGGCCGAGCGACATTTCGCCCTGCTGGGTCGCCGCACCGTCCGCCAGCGGCGAACCCTCGCGAACTCGATCCCCATTCCGGACAATCGGCCGCTGGTTGATGCACGTGTCCTGGTTGGAACGCAGGAACTTGAGCAGGTAGTAGGTCCGCGTCTGCTTCGTCTCGTCCTCGAGAATCTCGATGGACGTGGCCGTGACACGGGTGACGGTGCCGGCGGCCTTGGCCACGGTCACCATGCCCGAGTCGACGGCGGTCCGAGACTCGATGCCCGTGCCGACCCGAGGACGCTCGGTCCGCAACAGGGGCACCGACTGACGCTGCATGTTCGACCCCATCAGGGCTCGGTTCGCGTCATCGTGCTCGAGGAACGGAATCATGGCCGTTGCAACCGAGATGATCTGAATCGGCGCCACGCCCACGTAGTTCACGTCCCGCGGGTCGACCGTCATGAAGTTGCCCTTGAAGCGCACGTTGACGCTCGAGTCGAGGAACTTCTGGTAGGACTTGCCGTCCGCAGGATCGACCTCACGCATCGTGAGCTTGACGTCGCCCGGCGCGATGCGCTGATCGTCCTCGAGATCCGCGGTGAGGTAATGCACCTCGTCGGTGACGCGACCGTGATCCACCACGTAGTAAGGCGTCTCGATGAAGCCCAGTTCGTTGACGCGTGCGTAGGTAGAGAGCGAGCCGATGAGACCGGCGTTCGGACCTTCCGGGGTCTCGATCGGGCAGATGCGGCCGTAGTGGGACTGGTGGATGTCCCGGACGGCGAATCCGGCACGCTCACGCGTCAGACCGCCAGGCCCGAGGGCCGACAGACGGCGCTTGTGCGTCAGTTCCGCCAGCGGATTGGTCTGGTCCATGAACTGGGACAGCTGGCTGGAACCGAAGAACTCCTTGATGGCTGCGACCAAGGGCTTGGCATTGACCAGGTTCTGGGGCGTCAGCGTATCGGCCTCGGTGATGGTCATGCGCTCGCGGATGATCCGCTCGAGGCGGGTCAGACCCACCCGGAACTGCGCCTGCAGCAGCTCACCGACACTGCGGATACGACGGTTGCCCAGGTGATCGATGTCGTCCACCGTGCCCAGATCGTGGTGCAGGTTGACCAAGTAATCGATGACCGCGACGATGTCTTCCTTGGAAAGCACGCGCGCCGACAAAGGCTCGGAACGACTGAGTTTCGCGTTGAGCTTGTAACGACCGACGCGACCAAGGTCGTAGCGCTTCGCATCGAAGAACCGGCTGTGAAGGACCTGGCGACCACCCTCGACGCTGGGCATGTCGCCCGGGCGCAGCTTGCGGTAGACCTCGATCAGCGCGGCCTCTTCCGACAGGTCGACTTCCTTACCCTTGCCGGACTTGCCTTCCTTGCCCTCACCCTGCATCGTCTTGCGGAAGAACTCGGGGTGACGGAACAGGTCGGGCAATTCGTCATGCTTGTAACCAAGCGCGCGAAGCAGGACGCTGGCGTGCAGCTTGCGGTTCTTGTCGATGCGGACGTGGATTTCTTCCTTGGAGTCCGTCTCGAACTTGAGCCAGGCACCGCGGCTCGGAATGATCGTGGCGCTGTAGGTACGCTTGCCGGACGGGTCGATCTCGCGCTTGAAGTAGACACCGGGGCTGCGGACGATCTGCGAGACGATGACGCGCTCGGCGCCGTTGATGATGAACGTGCCGTAGGGCGTCATGACCGGCATTTCGCCGATGAAGATCTCCTGCTCCTTGATTTCACCCGTCTCCTTGGCATACAGGCGGACCTTGATGCGGAGCGGCTTGGCAAACGTAGCATCGCGAGAACGGCACTCGTTGACGGAGTACTTGGGCTCTCCCAGCTTGAAATCGGTCAGGAAGTGCAGCTCGAGCCGATTGGAATAATCCGAGATCGGCGAGAAAGACTCCAGCTCTTCCTTGAGGCCTTCCTTCAGGAACCACTCGAAAGACTGCTTCTGAATCTCGATCAGGTTGGGCAGGTTCTCGTCAATCGAGCGGGTGCCGGGGTACACATTCTGACGTTCGCCGGAGAGATTCGGCATGCTTCCACCCTTCGTCTATCACTTGCCCCTCGACACGCCGCGACTCTTCCCGAAACACACGAAAGAGCAAGGACGCACGGGCAGCAGGAAACGCGTTATCCCACAATATGCGGAATACACAGTCTAGCAGGCTCGCCGAGATCGCGTCAATGCGTGCACTCCGGGCCACGGAAGCCTCGCAGTGGGCCTGAGGACATTCCTGCCCGAGGTCGACTCCACCTCGCGCGAAGCGCGTCGCAGACTGGCCGCGGGCCACGACCCTGCCATCCCCTTCGTCGTGTGGACCACCCGACAAACGAGCGGCCACGGCCAGCGGGGGCGGACGTGGGTGGCACCGCCGGGCAACCTTTCGGCCTCCTGGTGGCTTCCCGATCGTGCCAAGGATCCCTGGACGACCCATCGGGCAGGCCTCTGTGTTCTCGATGCCGCGGGCAGCCTGGGGATCGACCTCGCAGCCTGTGGCCTGAAGTGGGTCAACGATCTGGTGCACGTCCCGCAAACCGGACCGGCACGGAAGTGGGGCGGCGTGCTCGCGGAGTCTCCGGGCCATGGCGGCATCATCCTGGGAATCGGCCTGAACCTGGTCCCCAGTACCCTGCCCGAGGCCACGTGGATTGGCGCCTTCTCTGTCCCCGTGCCACCCGCGGACGCCTGGGTGGATGCCCTGGATGAGGCACTCGGGACCCCCCTGGATGCCGCAACCATCCGGCAACGCTATGCGTCGACCTGCCTGAGCATCGGCCGTCCGGGCACATGGTTGCGCCCGGACGGCAGCAGCTTGTCGGGAACCATCGAAGGGCTCACCGAGGACGGGGGTCTTCTGCTGCGATCCGTGGACGGCCTCACGCATGCCGTGCGCAGCGGCCAGGTCCGCGGTCCTGACGGCAGCTACATGTAGCGTTCTGCACCAACAATTTGGTGACAGACATGCCAGCCTGCAACCGACGGCCGCTGCTAGCCTGAAGCTGGTCCCGGCAAGTAGCCGGGGGGACGACGGAGCCCCGACCATGCGCATTCAGGCCATCGACATCGAACGACATGATGGTGATACGTGCTGTGGCGTGATGGAACTGTCCGTCGGCGCCAGACGGTATCAGACCCTCTGGACCGTCACGTGGCTGCCGGATGCCGAGGTCGAAGTGGAGCTTTATCCTGAATCGGCTCCAGGGCTTTCGGAAACCCTGCTGGGGCATCGGGGCCCCTTGATCGACACGCTTCTGGACACGGTCCTGACGCGGTCGGGGCGCGAGCCCCTGCCGACCTGAATCCGGACGATCGAGAGTCCGGCCTACGGTCGACACGAACACCCCTGCCCGATTGGGTAGGGGTGTTCTGCTTGTCGGCCACCCCCGGACAGGAGACCCGAACAGAAACGGGGCAGTCATCCTGTGGATGACTGCCCCGTCCGGGCATCGGGACCGAACTACTCGGTGACGGCGCGACGAGCGTTGATGCGACCGTGGCCGAACTGGATGTCGAAGCCCTTGTCGCCGAGGTCGTCGCTGGTCCGCTCGAGGTGAGCCCGAACCATCGCGGCATCCCACTCGGGGTGCAGGTCACGAACCAGGGCTGCCACGCCGGCTGCGCAAGGGGTCGCCATCGAGGTGCCGCTGGCCTTGCCGTAGACCTTGCCCATCTGGCTGCCCTTGGTCGGCAGCGTCGACAGGATGGCCTCACCAGGAGCGCCGAGCGAGATCCACTCGCCGAAGTTCGAGTAGCTGCTGCGCTTCTCGGACACGTTGGTGGAACCGACGGCCATCACGCCGGGAATGGCGGCCGGGAAGCTCTTGACCTTGCGGCCATCATTGCCCATCGCGGCAATCACGAGCGAGCCCTTCGAGATGGCGTATTTGCAGGCGTCCTCGACAACCTTCGAGCTGCTCGGGCCACCGAGGCTCATGCTGATGACCGAGGAACCCTGGTCGGCGGCATAGATGATGCCGTTGGCGACACCACCGTAGCTGCCCGAACCGTTGTCGCCGAGAACCTTGACCGCCAGGATGCGGACGCCAGGAGCCTGGCCGACGATGCCCTCGCCGTTGTTCGAGGTGGCGGCAGCAATACCCGCACAGTGGGTGCCGTGGCCGTGCATGTCCATCGGATCATTGTCCATGTTGGCGAAGTCCTTGCCCTTGACGACGCGGCTGCCGCGACCGTCACGAGTGGCGAAATCCGGGTGGTTGTAGTCGACGCCGGTGTCCACGATGGCGAGAAGGGTCTTCTCGGAACCCTCGGTCACGGCGTGCGCGGCTGCGGTCTCGACCTTGTCCAGGGTGTACTGGTCGCCGGCCATCGGATCGTTGTAACCAGCCTTGCCGGTGGCGCCGACACCCGGGCGGATCGGCCGGAAATCGGACACGGTGGCCACATAGTTGGGCTCGGCATAGGCCACGGAAGCATCCGTCGAGAGGGCACCGATGACGCTGGCGAGGTTAGTCCGGCTGGCATCGAACGACATCATCGTCCAGCCCATGCGGTTGAGGGTGGCGCTCTGGGCGGCGACGCTGCGGAGACCCATCGCGGAGCGGGCAGCCATCACACCCATCGCGTTGGCGCCGGGCTTGAGCTTGACGAGCACCTGACCGGGTACGGCAGCGGCCGACAGGTTGACCTGACCACCAAGGGCCTGGGACTGCGCAACGGGGGACGTACCGCAACCGACGGTGCCGGCGGCGACCGCGAGCGAGGCGAGCAGAGCGAACTTCTTCATCCGGTAGACTCCTGAATGGGCACTGGGCCCGAGCAAGTTGGGAAGGGAGGAACGAGCTATTGCGAAGGCCTGAGGCCTGAGAAATGACGTTGCCTGGAAACCGGGAACTATATGAAGAAGGCCGTCGCTTCAGCCAAACGCAACCGCGACTTAACCTGCACCTAACTTAACAGGCCCTTTACTTATGCTCAAGGGGTGAGCCCCATTTTTAATAAACTCTTAACCTGAAAACCCGGTAACGGTGGCGCAGATCACGCGCCGACGCCACTTCAGGCGGGTGGCAACCGCAGGACTTTGCCGCACTGGTAGCAGGCAAAGGTCTCGACCTCGGAGAGCACGTCGTTCCGCGTGCCGCATCCCGGACACCCCACACTGCGCTGCGCGGCTTGGCGACCCTTCATGATCTCCCACGCTCCGAGGGCAAGCAGGCAGGTCCCGAACACCAACATGCCCGCCGCAGCGGAGGGTTGGGCGAGGTACAGGACACCCCCGATGAGCCAGAGGACCACGCCACCGGCCACGCGGCCCATGCCACGGGAAACGAGATCGAAACGGGTCCGGGGCGCGCTCATGCGTCCCCTATGCCCGGACGCGCCCCGCCTCGCACGTGACGCGCGCCCTTGACGACACGGGGGGCCTTCCGGCGTGATGGAACCCGGTCCCGTCCGCCATCGTCTTCGTGACGTGGACCGACAGGGTCCGTCGCGTCCCGGGAGTGACCGATGCTCGAGATTCTCGACACACTGCGGCTTGGCGGCTGGATGATGTTTCCCATCGTCCTCGCCTCGATCGTCAGCCTCGCCATCATCTTCGAGGTGGGTTGGCTGCTGGCCCGCAGCGAACGTCAGCGCGACGCGTGGGAAGAAGGGGACCGCGCGATCACCCGCAAGGGAGCCCCTGCGGACCTGTTCAGCCGGACCATGGCATGGGCCCTGGCCCACCCCGAGGCTTCCCCCGACGCCCGCCAACGCTTCGCGGCCGGCGCACTGTCCGCCGTCGAGCGACGCGTCGCCTGGCTCAACGTCATCGCGGCCATCTCGCCGCTTTTCGGCTTGCTCGGCACGGTCTCGGGCATGATTCAGAACTTCGCCAAGGTTGCCGCCGTGCGACCCACCGACCCCCTGAACGAGCTGTCGCGCGGCATCTCGGAAGCCCTGGTGGCAACGGCGGGGGGTCTCGTCGTGGCCATCCTCGCCGCACTGGCCCACCACGCCCTGCAGAACCGTCTGGATGCCTTTGCCGACACGCTGGGCAGCACGCTCGAAGGTCCCTTGCCTTCCCGGCAGCCCCGGCAGCCCCCGGCCCCCGTCACAGCGGCGGAGGTGGCGGAGCGTGGCTGATCCGAGGGGCGCGTCCCGGCGTCGCCGCAGGGAACCACGGTTCGAAGTGGTCCCGATGATCGACGTCTTCATGATCGTGACGCTGTTCCTGATGGTGATGGCTTTCCTGCCCCAGATCTCGGAAGCCCTCAAGGCCGAGCTGCCTAGCAGCCGCGCGTCCGAGAAGTCGCCACCCGCGACGGTGGTCCAGATTCTCGAAGATGGCACCCTTCAACTCGAGGGCAACGCCATCGCCCCGGAGGCCTTCGAAGCACGCATCCGCCGCCTGCGGCAGGACAAGGATGACCTTGCCGTGGTCGTCGCCGCGGACAAGCGGCTGGCCTTCGACAAGGTCGTCTCGGTCATCGACCGCCTGAAGGCCAGCGGCGTCCAGCGCGTGGGACTTGCCACGTCCCGTGGGGGCGACGCCACCCTGCCGCGTCCCTGAATCAGGCGATCAGGCGCCCCGCACCGGACAGGCGACCGACCTTGATGCCGGCATGATTGCGCAGTTCGGGCTGAGCGAGCGAGGCCAAGCCACGAGCCTCGCTCGCTTCAATCAGGCCGAACCGGAGCAGGAAAGCCAATAGCGCAGGTCCTACCGCCCGCGAGGTCCCGTCCGCGATCTTGATGGCCCACGCCCGGCCCGAAACCCGACAGACCCCGACCGTCACGCCCTCTGCGCCACCCTTGGAGACGAGACGCCCACCCGTGGCCTCCATCAGCACGGAATCCCGGCGCCCCGTCCCGGCGACCAACAACGGATGCACGGCCATGGCCGCCAGCAGGCGCGCGCCGTCGGCATCCCGACGCAGGGCGGAGAACGCACGCGCAAGGGCCTCGAGCGGCAGGTGCCATGAGGGCGCGCTGCAACCATCGGGCTCGCTCTCGGGCCAGACGCCCCCCAATTCCTCGAGGATGCCCGCGATGGCCTGCTGCAAGGGGTGCCCCGGGTCCAGATAATCTTCCGTGGTCCAGCCCTGATGGCGACACGTGGCCAGCATGCCCGAGTGCTTGCCAGAGCAATTGTTGGCCAGCAGGCCCGGAGCCGACCGAGGGGCCGAGAATGGGGCATGCATGCCGCAACCCAGCATGGTCTCCTGCAGCCCGGCCAACTCCAGAATGGCCTTGACACCCTCCTGATGCATGGCCTCTCCGGCATGTGACGCGCATGTCAGCGCAAGATGGCGCTCCTCGAAACCGAAGGCTGCCGCCGCACCGGTTCTCAGAAGAGGCAAGGCCTGGAAGGGCTTGGCCGTAGAGCGTGCAAAGACCCGGGGAGCGCCGGGCGTCATCTCTTCGACTGCGCCGCCAGCGTCTACCAGCACGAACCAGCCCAGGTGCATGCTCTCCACGTGAGGGCCTCGCCAGACAGCGACCAGCGGCTCGGGAGCCACGCCCAGCAACTCGGGTCGACGTTCTTCGAACACGGGGGACATGGTTACGCTCCGATCAGGGTCATCAAGGCACGGCGCTTGCCGGTTGAACGAGGCCGGCGCCGTGCAGGTCGTCCGATCCGGGGGCGCCCAGATCCCGCGCCGTCTCCTGCAACCGGGCACGAACCTGCGCCGCCGGAACCTTGCGGGCAAGCATCAGGGCTGCGACACCGGCCACCAGCGGACTCGCCATGGACGTTCCACTTGCGTAAGCATAGCCTGCTCCGACCGAAGTCGCGTCTGGGAAAAGCGAAAGCGGCACGGTCGAGAGGATGTCGACGCCGGGGGCTGCCACCGCATTGAAGGGGTTGTGATTGGAGAAGGCGGCACGCACCATGACCGGAGCACCCGAAGCATCCTTTCCGGCGAGGCCCAGGGCCGCGACCGAGATGACGCCCGTAAGAGCCGCCGGGTACTCGATCGGATTACCTGACAGAGCCTCATTACCGGCCGCTGCAACCACGATCATCCCCTGACCGACGGCGCGGGCCATTTCGTCTGCCTCGATCCGGCTGACCTGGGCCGATCCAAGGCTGAGGTTGGCGACCTGTGCCCCCCGCCTCCGCGCGGCATCGAGACCTTCGATCAGGGCAGCGGTGGTGCCACCCTCTACCCCGAGCACGCGCACCGGCAGGATCCGGCAACGTGGCGCCGTGCCCACGACACCACGGTTGTTCAGGGCTGCCCCGACGATGCCCGCAACGTGGGTACCGTGGCCGAAATCATCGGTGGGCGGCAGATTGCCACCTTCGACCAGATTAAGCCCGGCCTCGAGGTTTGGGGCCAGATCAGGATGAGTGGCATCCACACCCGTATCCAGGACCGCAACCGTGACGCCCTCGCCCTGACTTCGAGCCCATACCGCCTCCAAGCCCAGCGCACCCACCGCCCATTGACCAGGCAACCCCGCTCCGCCCGCGCCTTCCGGCGTCAGGGGATCGACCGCCTGGATGCCAAGGCCGAAAGCCGGAAGAACCGGCTTGAGTCGCCCGCGCCATGCTCCCCACCACGCCGGTCGCACGAGGCGATCCTCCTCGATGTGGCGCACCCCGGGCAAGCCCTGCCAACGGGCCACGGCCTCGGACAGCGGCATCGGAGCATCCGACCGGATCAGCAGCACATGGTCCGACAGCGCCCGGGCACGATAGCCGTCTCCCCATCCCGAGGCACGCTCCACGGCCACGGGTTGCGCGAATGAGACGAGGAACCGGTCGGCTCGCGCCGCCGACACGGTCGCAGGCCAAGGCGGCAAGGTCTG
Organism: Candidatus Sericytochromatia bacterium; assembly: GCA_035285865.1. Lineage (GTDB taxonomy): Bacteria > Cyanobacteriota > Sericytochromatia > S15B-MN24 > VGJW01 > VGJW01. The sequence continues at coordinate 181,045 of JAYKHS010000028.1, read as the reverse complement.
ACAGGCCACGAGCAGGGGCAATGCCCACCCACCGAGGATGCATCTGCTCATCGGCGGAATCCCATGCCGCGCCGTACGGACTCCCGGCTCTTGCTGCGGAAGGGGCGCATCGGGGGAGCAGCCTCACCGAGCATACGGGGCCACACGCCGGGCATGCCCTGACCCGGTGTGAGCAACCACGGACTCGGGTCCACCGCTGGATCAAGCGGGTCAGGTGACCTCGCGCCCATGCCGGCTCCTGCAACCTCGACCTGGGAGCTCAGGGCATGCACCTCCCAAGTGTAGTCCGTACCGGGCAGCAGGGCGGCGCCGTTCGCGTCGCCATCCCCGAAACGCCCAAACGAGATCGAGGTGCCCCGGGTGCGTCCACGCCACTTGGGCTGTGCAATGCCCGGCTCATAGACCTGCACCAGGTATGCATCCGCCCCGGGCACGGCCCGCCACGCGAAGCCGGGCCAGCCCCCGACGCCCTCGGAGCCCGAAGCCGGCTCGACACCGTCCGGGGGGGTCAGCAAGTCGAAGGGAACCTTGGCAAGCATGTTGGTCGTGATCGTCACCTTGCTGACGCGCTCGCCCTGGGCATCGACGGCCAGACCCTCGAGCACCGTCTTCGTTCCCTGTATGGATGGCACGCGCAGAGACTGGGCGGTTCCGGACCCGCGAGCCACCGGCACGGACCCCATCAAACCGAAGTCCAAGGTCACGGAACTGCGAACCTCGCGCGCCCACGTGGTGTTGGCATAGCTGATCTCGAGACCGGTCATCCGCTGCTGTTCGAGCACCAGCGGTGTCGAGACCGACGTGGTCGCGGGGTTGGCCGCCGCCGTGAACGGGACATCGATGGTCTGCATGCCGAAGCTGCGAAACTGGAAAGGGGCGTCAGGCGCGTCGATGGGCCCGTCGATCACCTCACCGCCGGCCAGCACGCCCGAGAAGATGGACCCCGGCAAGCCGCTGGCGGGATCCATGACGATGGCATAACGCCCCTGGTTGATGCGTCCGGACTTCAGGCCGGCGAAGACCACTTCGCCCGAGGCAGCCGGAACGTTGCCCGAAACGACGGCTGATCCCAGGACCGTGGCGAACCGGGCCTTGAGGTTTCCCGTCGCCGGAAAGAGCGGCGACAGGTAGTAGGCCCGCCCGTCCTCGACCGGCCCCGTCGCCAGGGTCTCGGATGTGTAGCCGGCACGTGCCAGCGAGATGACCTGGCGCGAGACAGCCCCATACAGCTCGAAGCGACCGTCCGACCCCGTGGTGGTCCACCCCACGTCCCCGACCACCGACGCACCGCCCAACGGCAAGCCTGTCAGCGCATCAAGCACCTGGCCACGAAGGGGTTGCCCGATGCCCGGCACCAGACCCGGCATCGTCGGCGAAAGCAGCAGGACATCACAACCCGCAAGCAGCAACAGGCCAGGCAAGGCCCAGACGCTGGGGCTGCGGACGCGCACGCCGAATCCTCAACCCGTGACGCGGGGCAACGGCAGGTCCAGCGCGGAGCGGAGGCCCCGCGGCGCATCCAGCACGCGACCAACTGTATTGACGAGCGTGGCCACGGTCGCCTTGTCTCCCGACACGCCGCCCTCCACCTTGAGACGGATCGGCGGGTCGGACTCGAGCACGACCTCGTCTGCATCCTGCCCGCCAGCCAATTCCATCACCAGCTCCAAGGCCACCGTCCGACCGTCTTCCGTCCGTGCCTCCATCGTCTGTCTGAGGCCGGCGACATGGCCCGGATGGACTTCCAGTTCACGCGACCGCGTTCCGGATTCGGAGACGATGGGCGCGAGCTCCTCATGGATATCACCGACCGGCCATCCAAGGCCCGCCGCCACCATGGCAAGGGACTCCGCAAGACCGATGTGGCCCATGCGCCCCGCTGCCATCTCGCTCCCGAAGCCCTCCACGGTCATCCCGGCCCCAGTCTTGGCCTGCAGGTTGCGACGCCTGAGCGCCGTGTCGACCCTGCGCCGGATGACCACGCGCCGGACATCCCGTACGGCGTGGGTGGCCACAAGGGGCAGCACGTCCATCACGAAGCCCGGATTCACGCCCGTCCCGACGACGGTACATCCGGCCTTGCGGGCCACGCCATCGAGATCGGCCGACAGTCCGGGATGCCGCAGCCACGGCCAGGCAAGCTCCTCCGTGCTCGACACCACGTGCAGCCCTGCACCCACCAGGGCCTCGACCTGTGCCATGACGTCGGGCAGGAACGAACCGGTTGTGTGGACGGCCACGCGGGCACCGGCGACATCCGCGAGGTCGGCGCGAACGACGACCCCCCACGCCTCCTCGCCGAGCAACGTGCCGATATCCCTGCCGACCTTGGCCGGGTCCGCATCCACGGCCGCCACGAGTTCGAGGCCACGGGAGCTCCGGATGGCACGGGCCACGCCGGCACCGATGGCGCCGACACCATACAACAGCACGGGCACGGGTACCGGGGCATCTGCTGCAGGGGGTACGGGCACGCGACGTTGCAGGGCCGTGGTCATCTGTGACTCCTTCGATGGGATCAAGTGTACCGGAACTGCTAGAGTGGCCAGCATGGTGCCCCGGCTCGGCGTCCTTGCCCTCACCCTCGCGGCAGGCGTGTATCCGGCCATGGCCGCTGTGCAGCGTCCGGATCCGCTGGGTGTGATCGCTGCCGCCACGCTGACCGTCGGTCAGGAGCGACCGGCACTGGACCTGTTGCCCGCGGTCCAACCGCTCGCGGCGTGGTTGGATGGGGGCACGCTTCGGCTCACGTTTCTCCGGCTTTCGGACCTGCCGGAGGCTGCGCCCGCCACACCCCAGCCCCGTCTGGCGATGCCGGAACTTGCCCCGACCACGAGCGAAACCAGCCCTGTTGGCCAAGCCTCGTCGAGCACCGCAGCGACGCTGTCGCCGACGCTGTCGCCGACACCGTCGCCGCTCCCGCCGGACCTACCGCGGACCGAGCGACCCGGACCCGTCGGCGTCGCCCCGGATGGCCTGCGTGAATTGGCGTTTGCCGGCCCTGCGGAATCGCCGTGGCTGGTGGTAATCCGCCAGGCTGGACGAGAGGGGACCGTGGAAGCGTTGCCCCTCGGACCGGGCAGGGTCCGGATCCTGCAGCGCAGTCCGGGAACCCTCGACAGGCTGACCACTGCCGTTCTGGGCAGGGGACGGACGGGAGCACTGTGGCGCGTACGTCTGGGCCAGCGGCGCGTGGCGCTCGTGGCACGCTCCTGGGGTGCCTCGGACTCGGGCCGCCTGCGTTGGCTGGCACACACCGGGCAGTCGCCCGAACAGCCAATCCTGCTGGCCCTGCCCGACCGCTGGCTGGCCGCCTGGCGCAGCGTGACAGCCGATCGGGCAGAACGCATCCTCGCGGCGACGTGGCAGGAGAGTCAGGCCCTGCCACTCACCGTCCCCTTGGCCGAAGGCCAGCTGCTGCTCGGCCCGGTCGGAGTCGACGGCAGCCAGCCGCCACTGGCGGGATGGCAGGGGTCCGACCCCATCGGGCGGCAACTGCACCTGCGACGCCTGGGCCAACCGGGACCACGATGGCACGCGGATCTGAGGACGGACCTCTCGATGGCCGGCCCCGACATGACCCGTGTCGGCAGCGACGGGAGAGGAAGACTGCTGGTGGCCTGGAGCCAACGCACCCATCCATCCGGGGAGAATCAGGCCCTCATGGCCCGTCTCCACGGCCCGGATGGTGACGCAACGAGCGCCCCGATCCTGATTGACGGCAATTCCGGAGACCTGAAGCCACTTGCGCTCAAGGCAGTCGGCAACCGGCAATGGCTCGTCGGTTGGGGGCGACGGGAGGATGATGGCTGGTCGATCCGTCTGGCCTTGCTCTCGAGGGAAGGAAGCCGATGACCGCTGTCCTGCGGGTGGGTGCCGCCCAATTGGTGCTCTCGGACGAGGATCGGGACCTGAACCTGGCTGCGGCGTGGTCGGCGGTCTTCCAGGCCCGAGGGCTCGGGCTCGACCTGCTGCTGCTTCCCGAGCTCTGGCAGGAAGGCTACGCGCTGGACAAGCGTGCCCCCGTGGCAAGTGCCGAAGCCGATCTGCCCCGGCATCCGATGGCAGCCATGGCGCGCGAGGGGGGGCTTGCGGTGGCCGGTACGCTGGCGATCGCAACGGCACGCGGGGTCTTGAACCGCCTCGTGGTCTTCGGACCATCCGGCGATATTCTGGGCACGCAGGACAAGGTGCACCTTTTCGGCCGTGGAGGCGAACGACGCTGGTTCGCGGAAGCCGAGTCCGGCGGGCTGTTCGCTGTCGGTGGCTGGGAGTTGGGGGGGGTCATCTGCTATGACCTGCGCTTCCCGGAGTGGTCTCGTCTTCTGGCAGGACAGGGCGCCCGTCTGCTGCTCGTTCCGGCCCAGTGGCCCGCCGTCCGCGGAGACCAGTTCAGGACTCTGCTGACGGCGCGTGCCCTCGAGAACCAGGTCTATGTCCTATGCGCCAACCGCGTCGGCTCGGGCCACGTGCCCTACGCCGGACACAGCGGCCTTGTCGACCCGCGCGGATCGTGGCTGGACGATGCCGGTACCCAGGAAGCCGGATTGGCCTGGGGTGAGGTCTCACGGGACATCGTGGCGGCCTCGCGCAAGCACCTGCCGCTCTGGCAGGACAGACGACCGGACATGTATGTTCCGGCCGGGCCTGAGGCTGCGCTATGATGGGGCGTTCGGGAAGCGTCGTCTAGCGGTAAGACTACCTGCTCATAACGGGTCCAACCTCGGTTCGAATCCGAGCGCTTCCATAGCGCCGTCCCTGGCCAGTGTGGGCGACCTACCTGGCCCAGGGCAGGGCGCGCTCGATCATCCGCGCCACACCGGCGGACGCCACCACCCGAGGACTGCGCGACGGCTGCAACGCCTTCAGGCGATTGTCCGCCTCGAGGCGCACCAAGCCGGTCGCACCAGCCTCGATGCAGCGTGTCAGGCTGGCAATCGCCTCCGCACGCTGACCCGAGGACGTCTCCAACTGGGCGATGCGCAACCAGAGCGGCGCCAGTTCTTCGGCAGGGACGAGCGGCACGAGGTCCCGCAGCACCTGCAGGGCCTCACGGAACCGATACGAGGCCACGAGGGCATCGGAAAGCTGAAGGGCATGCTGGCAGTCGCCACCCAGCGCGAAAGCGCGGGTGAAGGGCTCGATGGCCTCGAGCGACTGATGACGGGCCATGCGCGCCATGCCAAGCAGCGACCAGGCTGCAGCCGTCTGTCGGATGGCCAGCAGTTCCTCGAGAACAGCCTCGGCATCGCCCGGACGACCCTCCTCAAGGTAGACGACGGCAAGGTTCTGCATGGCACCTTCGCGCGTGGCCTCATGATCGAGGGCTGCGAGCAGCAGACGCTCGGCCTCGGCCCAGTGACGCGCCTGAAGGTAGAGCGTGCCCAGGATGTAGCGGGCCTCAGGATGACGGGGAGAAGTGGAAAGCACGGCACGGAAGGCCCCGATGGCACCATCCCTGTCCCCCATCCGCGCGAGGATGCGTCCGCGCTCCATCTGCGCTCGATCCTCGTCGGGATGGCGCGCAAGCACGATCTCCGCAAGCTCCAGCGCCTCGGCATGACGACCGGCACTGGCACGTGCCGCCAACAACTCGAGGCAGGTCGCGAGATCCGTCGGTTCCAGGGTCCACGCACGCTCCAGCATGCGCGAAGCGGCCTCGAGGGAGCGCGCGTCGTCACGCCTCCGGTAGAGGGCTCCCAGTTGCCGATAGGCACCGACGTGGGCAGGCTCGGCACTGACGACCTTCAGGAAACAATCGATCGCGGCACTGTCCTGCCCCTGAGCCATCTTGGCCTGCCCCAGATCGAACCACGCCGCAGTCCTGGTCGGGTCTTGCGTCAGAACGTGCTGCAACGCAATGGCAGCCTCTGCCCAGGCACCGCGCGCCATAAGGTCTTCGGCATGGGCCACGTGAATCTCGGGGCGAGCCAGCTCGGCCTTCAGGTCTGCGGCAAGTTGCTGGGCGGATACATAACGGGACTCGGTGTCCTTGGCAAGACAGCGCAGCAGCAAGCGTGCCAGACTCTCGGGCAGATCCGGCCGATGCTCCCGGGGATCGGTGGGCGCGTCGTACAGGAGACGATGGGCCATGCCCGCGACGTCATCGGCATGGAAGGGCAAGGTACCGGTGAGGCACTTGTAGAGGACCACCCCTACCGAGAAGAGATCGGCCCTGTTGTCGACCAGCGTGGGATCCAGCAACTGCTCGGCGGACATGTAGGCAATCGTGCCCAGCATCATCTTGGTCTGGGTGATCTCGGGATGGAGTGCGATTCGGGCAAGCCCGAAGTCCGTCATCATGATTCGGCCGCTGGGGTCGACAATCAGATTGGCCGGCTTGATGTCCCGGTGGACCAGCTGGAACCGGTCATAGAGATATTCAAGCGCCGAGCAGAGTTGCAGGCCCCACTCAAGAACCTGGGGCACGGCGGGCAGGCCCTGCTCGATCAGCGCGTGCAGCGTCAGGCCGGGTTGATGCTGGCACACCAGATAATGGCGTCCTTCCCAGACACCACCACCGATGGCCTTCACGATGCTGGGATGATCCAGCACCGAATGCAGACGAATCTCACGCTCGAAACGGGCCGTCTGCTCGGCCTCGGACAGAGCGCCCTCCTGCTCCAGCAGCATCTCCTTGACGACGAGCAGGTTGTCGTCGTCGACCTTCTGGGCAAGCCAGACCCGACCCGTCAGGCTCTCGGCGAGCAGGGTGATCAGCTCGTAGTCGGCAAACCGTTCGGCCATGACGCCTCCACAACATGGAGCATGAAGCAACATGCCATGCTGGTTAGGCCCATCACGGGCTGTCGGTGATGACCGTTACAGCGCGAGCTTGACGACTACGTCGTCGGACTGGATGTCCGCCTTGAAGGAGTAGGACCGGATCTCTGCGGGAGCCAACTGGACGGGCACGTCCTGCGGCGTCCCGACCACCTGGCCCTTGAGGTACCAGCTGACCTGGAGACGACCCGTCTGGGTGGCCACGAAGAGCGGATTATGGAGCTGCAGATCCACCTTGGCACGCTTGAAGACCAGCACTCCGCTGGTGCTCTTCTTGAGGTCCAGGATGCGCAAACCGTAGGCCGAGGGAAACGAGGGCGTCGGGGACACCGCGGGCACGGGATTCGTGGTGGGCGCGACAGATGGCTGCGGGGTCGGCACCACCGGCAGCAGCGAATCCGTGGCATACGGAGCACCGGGGTAGGCGGAACCGTAAGGATCCACGTAAGGCGTGGGATATGCTGCCGGCGCGGTGGCCGGATAGCTCTGATCGTAGCCTGTGCCCGACCCGTAGGTGCTACCCGAACCGTAGGTATTGCCGTAGGAGACGGTGGTACCCGAGTCGAGGCCACCACAGCCCACCAACCCCAGGACGGCGACGACCGTCAGGGCCTCGAGCGTCTTGGCACGCAGCATGGGGTTGATCTCCTTCACGAATGGATTATCGGCCACACCCCGGCGGGACTGACGCCCCCACCCCCAAGATGACATCAAACCAAGTAAAAGTTTGGGTTAACGGGCGGCCGGAGAGGGCGTGGCGAGCGGCCTGGAGCCCGAGGCCAGATCGTCCAGAGCGATGCGGACCTCCCACGACAGGGCCTTGCGTTCCAGCCAGCCCGTTGCCCCCTCGGGCAGGATCCCGCCACGGACCTCCTTGGAGAGGCGAACCGCAAGGTCCGTGGCCGCCTTGCTGCGGGTGCGCGCCGCCAGGTCCCAGCTACCCGGGTCCCGGCCATGCCGGACGGCCCATCGCGCCGCCAGGGCCACCACCGTTCCAGGCACCGTGAAGCGCAGGGCCGGGGGCTCGCCGTGAGCGCTCCGCGACACGACGGCCAGCCACACGGCCTTGCCGGAATCCTCCCGGATCACGGCCTCGTGCAACCCGCCTCCGGGCCGCATGACCAGCGACAGGAGGCCTCGATCCTGGCCAGCAGCAAGGCGCCCGGTCGCCAGCACCTGTTCGGTCGGCCACCAGCGTTGCAACACCACGCTCCTATCGACACCGGCCTGTCCCCACGGCGCAGCTGCCGGCTCGATGCGGAAAGCCAGAGACATCGGCATCGGCAAGACGTCGTCCACGCCGGGTGCCAGCGCGGCACACGCCGGGGTCAACCCGAAAACCATGACGCCGAAGCCGAGGAAGCACGCAGCCCGTTGTCGCCCCATGCCCCCATGGTCGCCACGAGGACCTCGCTGCCTAGGCCGGGCAGCACCACGCCACTCTTCTCGCGGACGTCAGGAGAGCCTGTTCAGGACGGACTTGGAAATGGCCTTGAGCGTCGCGAAGACGCCCGAACCCTCGACCGCGACCGCCTCGAAGGAAGGCACGCCCCGCTGGTTCAGCGCGGCTTCCAACTCCTCGAAGCTGCTGACATTGGGCATGTCGCGCTTGTTGTACTGCAAGACGAAGGGCACGCTATCGAGCGTGAGCCCGTACTCCGCGAGATTCTCCTCCATGTTGCGCAGCGATTCGATGTTCTCGCCCATCTTCTCCACCTGAGAGTCGGCGACGAACACGATGCCATCCACCCCATTCAGGATCAGCTTGCGTGACGCGTTGTACTCGACCTGCCCGGGCACCGTGTAGAGGCTGAACTTGGTCTTGAAACCCTGCACGGATCCCAGGTCCAGCGGCAGGAAGTCGAAGAACAGGGTCCGCTCGGTCTCCGTGGCCAAGCTGATCATCTCGCCGCGGATGCCAGGCGCGAGCTGCTTGAAGATGTACTCGAGGTTCGTCGTCTTCCCGCCGAGGCCGGTCCCGTAGTAGACCAGCTTGCAGTTGATCTCACGGCTCGCATAGTTGATGAGGGCCACGTGCGTCGCTCCTAGAAGAGATCCTGGATCTTCGGGGCTGCCTGGGGAGCAGACCTGAAGGGGTTGGTGGGGGAAGCCTTGTACATGGCGCCGAGCGCCTCCTCGATGGCAGGCATCGCCTGCTCGACCTGGAACTTGATCTTGCCCATCGTGATGTCGTTGGGGAAGACCACCGCCAGCATGTCGGCTCCGCCGACCAGAGCCATGTAGAGGCTGGACTGCCGACCCTGCTGGAACATCCGGCGGAAGCCCGACTCGCCGACTAGGCCGGCGATGGCCTTGTTCGACCCGAAGGAACCCGACGCGAGCGCCGCGAGGGACATGGTGTCGAGGTGCTGGGTCTCGCCTTGCGCCGAGATCAACTGGCCTGCACCGCCCACGAGCAGCACGGCCCGCGCCCCGGACTCCGCCACGAGGTCGCCGAGGGACGCATTGAGCGTTCGCAGCCCTTCCTCGGTAAGGACCAGATGGCCACCATGACGTTGCACCCCTGCAGACCTCCGTCAGGCACCCTGCGCCACGAGGGGCCAGCGACCCTGCAGCAGCAACCGACCGGGCTCGTCGAGAAGCGCCACCTCCTGGCGACACCACCGGATGATGGGGCCTTGGCCATGAAGGCGAGAGGCCTCGTCCGCCACGGCGCCCAGGACCTGGACCGCCGATTCGGCGGTAGCCTCGGCAGGGGGATCGGCGACTTCAAGAACCCCATCCGCCCAGCGCACGTCCACCCCGGCTTCGTCGGCCAAAGCCACGATCTGTTGCTCGAAGGCCTCGGTCATGCGCAACCCGGAAATCTCGGAGAACCTCCTGCGGACACCGGTCAGGACCTTGAGCAACGCGGCCCACGCGACCTCCTGCTCCGGCAGAGTGGCGTCGAGACAGCCGGCTTCCCAGAGCCGGACCAGATGCTCGGCAGCTTCGGCAGGACTGCAACCCAGAAGGCGCCCGAGGGCCCCGATCGTGACGGGCTCGCGCAAGGCGGCCGTCAGGCGCTCGTCACCCGTATCCGCTCCCGGACGCACGCAGTAGGTGGCATCGAGGCTTGGCAATGCCGCCTCGGCCGCACGCCAGGCGTCCCGACGACGCAGGCCTTCCCGCGCCAGATCCACGAGGTCGGTCGTCACAGGCGGCACATCGGAAGGCGGCTCGCCCTCGGACCAACGGAACGTTGCCTCGTCCCAAAGGAACAGCGCATACACCGCATCCTCGCCAACCTTGGGCCCACAGGCCGCAGCCACGATGCGCCCCTGCTCGACGGCCAGCCGCGCCCGACGGCGGGGGCCCTCGAGATGGAGGACTCCCGTGACTTCCTCGAGCGCCATGATCTGGATCAGGTCAGGAAGCGAAAAACCGGACAGGTCACCGGTCGCAATCATCGACCGGCCCTCCCCCGTGGCAATTGCAGCGACACGGGGCCAACATACCACCGCCGGGTGAAGGGTAACGCCACGACGCAGCAGCGCCTAACCTTCGACCACGGCCGGATCGAGCGGTCGGGTCGGCCCCCGCTCGGGAATACGCGCCGCAATCCAGTCCACCAACTGTGCGACGGCTTCGGGCTGTCGGGCCTCGGTCATGCGCGCGACGGCCTTGGCATGCAGGCCGGGATCGTCGATGTGACGCCGGATCATCTTGGGCAGGGCGTCCATGTCCAGGATGGGTTCGCACAGGCCCCGTGCGATCAGATACTCGAGATTGCCCTTCTCCTGCGGCATCGCCTCGCGGGTCGCATCGATCAACAGGGGGCGGGCCATCTGGATGGCCTCGGCGATGGTGCCGGGACCCGGCTTGGCGACGATGAGGTCGGCAGCGCGCATCAGGGAGGCCATCCGGTCGGTATGCCCCAGGACCCTGATCGTCGGGCCCGACTTCTCGGCCAGGCGGCGCACCTTGCGCTCGAGGATGCCGTTGCGGCCGCAGGCGACCACGACCTGCACGGGAAGATCGGATGCGGCGAGGGCGCGACTGACCCGCCAGGCATTGCGGACCGCCACGCCGCCCATCGTGACCAGGACCGTGAACTTGTCCGGTGCGAGGCCGAACTCGGAGCGTGACGCGGCCTGGTCGCCATCCTGCCGGATGAAGGCCGGATGGACCGGCAAGCCCGGCAGCGTGAGGATACGCTCCGCAGGGTAGCCGTAGGCCACGAGTTGGCCGGCAGCATCCGGCGTCAGGGCGATCATGCCGTCGGCCTCCTCGCTGACCCAACCCCGCAGGAAGTCAGTCGTCATGTCGGTGCAGAACACCAGAAAAGGCACGCGATGACGCCAGCCGACATGTTCGAGGGCCATCGGGGTGGCCGTATTGCCCACGCCGAAGACGCTGACGATGAGGTCGGGCCGATGGCGCCGGATGCTCTCCTGCAGGTTCCGCCGCGCCTTGGCGAATACCCGGTAGATCAGGGGCTCGATGTCCAGCCGATTCATGACCTTGAGCCCGACCTTGACGAGCCGGGGATCGCTCTTGAGAAGCGCGTTGTAGCTGGAGAAGACCGCGCGAATGCGCTGACTGCCCAGCTCGTCGGCAAGGTGCACCAGTTCGACATCGACGTGGGGATGCCGTTCGGCCATCGCTGCGTGGATGGCCCGTGCATTGGCCAGATGGCCGCCACCGGCCGTCTCGTAGAGGACCATCACCCGCTTGCGCGCCATGTCCGCCAACCTTTCGCCGCACCCGGAGCGACCGGGACGTCTCACGCCGGCTGCAGCTTCACAGCGCGGCAGGACCGGAGGGAGCATAGCATGCGGGGCCCATCCGTCCCGGGCCGGGTTTGGCACGCCCGCGCCCCGGGTAGGGAGCGGACGGCCCATGAGACCAGACATCCGCCCGTTCGTGCTCGCCGTGCTGCTCACCCCGGCGTTGGGGGGCTGCGGGGACGTTGGCCCGCTTGCCGGTGTTGGCACGGCAGTCACCGATTCCTTGCGCGCCATCCTGCCCGAGGACATGGCCAACTCCCTGCTGGGGCCCGCCACACCGGTGGGCAATCCTGAACTTGATCGACTGCGTCTGCGGGCCAAGGCCCGCAAGGCCGCCGCCAAGGCCGCCGCAGAGGCCGCCAAGCCCGCAACCGACGCTCTGGACGGACAAGCGGTGGAGCAGCAAACCCGCAAGAACATGCTGTTCGACCACTACCGCACCGAGGGCATCGAAGCGATCGAAAGTGGCCGTACGGCCGATGCCGTCGCCTCGTTCAAGAAGGCCGTGCAGATCAATCCGAACGATGCCAACGCCAAGATGTGGCTGGACATCGCCGAGCACCCCGAGAACCACCCCGCAGAAGTCCCTGCGGCTGAGGCCAACCCGCTCGAGGGCCTGCCCGGCGGCATGCCCGGCGGCGCACCCGAAGCCGTGCCCGTCCTGCCTGCCGGTGCCGGCAGGGTCGTTCCGCAAGGCAACGGCGCCCCGCCCCCACTGCCCCTGCCCCCGGGCTGAGTGCAGGCCACCCTCGATGCGACCGGGCTGCGCCCGGCCAAGCCGCCCATCGATCCTGCCTTGCCGTGGCCAGCGGTGGCGCTCCCGCTGCTCGTCACGGTGGCCGCGATCCTCTGGTGGCGGAGGAAACCTCGGCAACCGACCGGCAAGGACCGGCAAGCCCGCCGGCGTGACCCCATCAGGACCCTCGCCCGACTGGGCAACCTGAGCGGCATCTCGCGCCCCCAGCTGCTGGCCGCGACGGAGCAGATCCACTTGGCCCTCCGGGAACACCTGGCCAGGCTCCATCAGGTTCCCGCCCAGCGCATGACGACTCAAGAGCTGCTGGCCCTGCTTGACGCCCGCGAGGCCGACCCCGCGACCCGCGCCATCCTCGCGGAGACCCTGGAGGCTTGCGACCTGATTCGCTTCGCCGGGTGGAGCCCACCCCCTGGCCATCTTGAAGAACGGGTCAGGATCCTGGTGCGTGCGATCGGGAACGCTGCACCGTGACGATGCTGGCACCCGGATGGTTGTTGCTGCTGCCCCTCGCGATCCTGCCCCTCGCCGTCCTTCGCAGGCCACGGATCGACCCGGCCATCCCTCTGCCCACGACCCACGAATGGCCAGGTAAAGTACGGGATGGCCCTCGCCGATGGCTCCCGTGGCTGCGCAGCGCGGTCCTCGCACTGCTCGCAATTGCCCTCGCCGGGCCGGTCTACTGGACCTCGGATGCGGACGAAAAGCCGTCGGCAGACCTCATGCTCGTGCTCGACATGTCCGGCTCGATGGCCGCCAGGGACCTGCTGCCGGATCGACTCGCCGCGGCCCGATCCGTGCTGCGCGGGTTCATCCGGCGACACCCGCAGGATCGCATCGGCCTCGTCCTCTTCCGGGCGGGAACCCTCACGGCCTGCCCCCTGACACACCACCACGCAGGTCTCGAGGAGGCGCTCGAGCGGGCTAGCCCTGCGGACCTTCCGGAAGATGGCACGGCCCTCGGCGACGCTCTGGCCGTGGCCGTCGCTCGCCTGGGCACGGACCGCACGCGGTCACGGGCCGTCATCCTGCTCACGGACGGCGTCTCGAACGCTGGCAAGCTGCTCCCGGGCCAGGCGGCAGAGCTGGCGGCCGCCTCGGGAATCACGGTCCATACGGTCGCGGTCGGCCGGGACGGAGGGGCTCCGGTACCCGTGCGGGAAGCGAACGGCCGGATTGGCTGGGCGCGCGGACCGGATGGCAGGATCTTTCTGACCCGAGTGGACCACGACGGCCTGGTCGCGATGGCACGCAGGACCGGAGGCACCAGTTTCCGTGCAGGTGACACGGCCGGACTGGGCGAGGCCTACCGGCGCGTGGATGCCCTGGTCCGCTCGCGCCTGCCCGGCGGCAACGGCCGCCGGAATCCACACCCCCTGACTGGCGCCCTGACGCTGCTCGCCAGCCTGCTGCTCTTCACCGACCTGTGGATCCGCAGGGGCCCGGGGGCCGTGGCCAGCCTGCCCCAGCAGCTGCCGGACGGGACCCCATGATGGCCTCGGCAGCGACCCTCATCCTGCTGATCGCCGGGGTGCTGCTGGCCCGTTGGCACGGCCGTGACCGCAAGCGGACGCTTGAGGCGTGGGGTGTGGAGGGGCCGGACCTGCCGCGTGGGCGCGAGATGTTCGGCGTGCTGCTGCCGGCAGTCGCCATGGCGGCGGTCGCAATCGGCAATCCCGGCGCAGGCAGCGCGTCGCGTGGTCCGCTGATGCTCGTCGTGGATGTGTCGCGGTCCATGGGGGCCCGGGACGGCGAGGGCGGCGCCGGTTCCACGCGCCTCGACGAGGCCCGCGCCCGCCTTGCGGAGGCCCTTGGGGAAGAAGGTGAGAACCGTGAAATCGGTCTCGTGGTCTTCGCGACCCGGGCTGCACTGGCCCTGCCGCCCACCCCGGACCGGGAAGCCCTCGCCCGCAGCTTGGCAGCGCTGACCCCGGCCCCGGCCGAGCTCGGCGGCGGCAGCCGACCCGGCCCGGCGCTCAGCCTTGCACGGCTCGCGCTGCCGACCAAGGGAAAGGGCAGTCTCTGGCTCGTGACGGACGGGGAGTTCCACGGATCGGATGCACGCCCGGCTGCCCGTGCCCTCGCAAGGCATCTCGACACAGTGCGGGTCTTCACGGTGGGCAGCAGCGCCGCCGCGCCTGTGCCGGGACCGGGCGGCGGCCCCTTCCCCAGTGCGGCACGCGCAGCCCTTACCAGACGGGACAGCGCGGCGGCGGACGCCTTGGGCAGAGCGATGGGCGTACAGGAGAAGCCACGCCCGGCCTCCCGGATGACGGCGCCGCTGGCCGATCTGCTGCGCCTGCTGACCCTGGTGGCCTGCCTGATGCTCTGGCTGCGGATCCCGCTTCGGGCGACGGCATCCGCACGCCGGGCCGCCGCCGCAGTGCTGGCAACGGTGCTGCTCTCGGGCTCCACATGGGCCTCATGGCCCGACCTCTGGGCCGGTCACGAGGCCTGGCAGCGTGGTGAACCCGAAGTGGCTGCAATGCATTACCAACGCGCCCTCAAACGCCAGGACCCGCATCCTGCGGCCCGCTACGACCTGGGTTGCGTCGAACTCGCGAGGGGGCGCCTGAGCGAGGCACGGACGCAATTCGTGCAGGCCGCTCGCCAGCCGGGTGCCACCCGCCGTCTCAAGGCTTCGTGCGCCTACAACCTCGGCATCGTCGAAGGGCGATCCGGCCGTTGGCAGGAAGCAGCCATGGCCTTTCGGCAGAGCCTCGCGCTGCAGCCCGGAGATGCCGATGCGCGCCACAATCTGGCTGTAGCCGAGGCACACCTGCAGTCCCCGCAGGCCAGCACCGAAGCAACATCCGAGGCGCGACGCACCCTGGCTGCGGCCCTGGCCAGAGACAGCCGGCCACGACCGGCCAGCACCATGCCCCGGCCCGGCGAAGGCCCCTCGGAGACGACACCGGACTGGTAGCGTAGGATGGAGGCATGTCCTACGTGAAGCCATTCCTGACGATGCTGGCCCTGATCGCCATCCTGGCCCTCCCGAGCCCGGCCGCCACGATGCCCCGTTCCTTCGTGGCGACAGGGACACTGGAAAACAGGCTCGATGGCGAGCGCGAGGAGCAGGCCATCGTGCTGTCGTTCCATCAAGGCTCCCTGCGCGTCGAGGCCACCGGCCGAGATGGCTCCCGGACGGTATTCGTGGTGCGCAAGGGAGACCGCGAGGTAGCCATGCTGGACCCTGCCCAGAAGGTCGTGGTGAAGCTCTCGCCAGCCGCGATGAGGCAGCCGGGAACACCGACGGGCATCGGCTTCGACCAACTGCTGGATCCCGACGGGTTCCGCAAGGCTCTCCTCAAGGAAGGCCGCAAGGTCGGCCCCGGGGAAACGCTGGCCGGCGAAGCCACCACCATCTGGACCCGCTCCGTGCGGGATGGCCAGGCGCGAATCTGGCTGTCGGACCGCCTGCAGCTGCCGATGCGGGTAGATGGCTCCTCGGGCAAGGACGGTTTCCGGCTGGACATCCGGCGCATCGACATGACGCCCAGATTCAACGCGGACACCTTCAATCCGATGCCGAAGGGCTATCAGGAATTCAAGGGCGAATAGCCCCCCACGTTTCGTCCGGATCCTTCCTTTTCCGGCGCCTCCCGTGCCATCACGCTGGAGGGCGTGCAACCGCGTCCCCTCGTACTGATCCTGCTGGACGGCTGGTCCACCTTCGGGCCGAGGCCGTGGGACGAGCGCCCCGATCGGACGCCGCATCTGGCACTGCTGGCCCATCACGGCCAGCACGGCGTGGCCGTGACGACCTTCCCCGGGGTGACGCCGACCGCCCTCGCGACCCTCGCCACGGGCCACTGGCCCGACCGCCACGGCATTCCCGGCATCCTCTGGTACCACCGGGCGGAGGATCGACACGTCCACTACTGGCCCAGTTGGGAGCAGGCCCGTGCCGGCCTCATGGGACGCGTGGCCCGTGACATCCTGATGGACCTCAACGACCGGCATCTGGACCCGGGGGTCCGGACGCTGTTCGAACAGCTCGAGGACCATGGCGTCCGATGCGCCGTTGCGAACCTGCCCATCCGGCGAGGCCCGATCAGGCACGTCGGTCGACTGCGCTTTCCGCTCGATCCGCTGCTGTATCGCGGCCCCATGACGATCTCGGGCCCGACCGACCTCACCGCGCCCGGATTCCGGAACTGGACCATGCCGCGGCTTGGACGCGCTGGCGAAGACCTCGCCATAGCCACGGCTGCAGGCTGGATGCGGGAAGCACGGCACGGACTCGTGGTCGTGTACTTGCCGGCCACGGACATGGCCAGCCATCGTCAGGGGCCGCCACCCTCCATCGCGCACTGGGAACGCCTCGATCGGCAACTGGGCCGCCTGATTCGGGCTGCAGGCGGACCAGAGCACGCGCTCGCACGATGGCGCTGGCTGATCGTGGGCGATCACGGCCAGAGTCGGGTCTGCGGAGGCAGACAGGCCCTCGCACCCGACAGGATTTTCCGGGATCTGGACCCGGTTCCCTTCGGTCGCGGAGGCTTCGGAACCCGGCATCCCGTGGCCCTTGCCCCGAATGACCGGGCCTTGCTGGCCTGGCACGCGCCGACGGCGGCCGGTCGCCGCGCTGCCGAAATCCTGTGGGAGCGACTCGGCTCCATGGCAGGCATCGAGGTCCTGGCACGCCGCCAAGCGGACGGTTCGATGCAGATCCGAGACGTGACGGGCGGGCGCACGCTGACCGTCCGGCCGGGCGGCCAGCACAGGGACCCGTGGGGTCACGCGTGGCACCTGTCCGGTGACCCTGAGGCCCTCGACCTTCACGGCGAAGGCCGGAAACTCACCGAAGGCCGATACCCGGCGGCCCTCATGCGCCTCTGGACCGGGACCGCACACGCCGACCTGGCGGCCAGTGCGACCCCCGGCTGGGAATTCACGACAGGCACTCCGCTCGGCCTCGGCAATCACGGTTCGCTGCACGCCTGCGACAGCTGGACGCCGGTGCTCGCCACCGGGATGGAGCTGCCCACCCGAATGACGCTGGCCGACCTCGGGCGTCAGCTGGTCACAGCCTGCACGCCTTGAAAATCCCTCTCGGCCCGCTGGGCTGCTGCCGGCATTCCGGCACGACTGCATGCCTCGGCCAACCATGTGCGCAGGCCCGGGTCGCGAGGCCTCAGGGCGACAGCCCGGGCCAAGGCGCGCCGAGCACGCGCCGCCGTGCCATGCTCGAGCTCGAGCAAACCCAGCATCTCCCAGATGTCATCGCGGTCGGGTGCCAGTGCCAGACCCCGTTGCCATGCTTCCCGCGCGAGGTCCACGCCGCCGATGCGCTTCCAGCAGAAGCCGAGGTTGAACCACGCCTGAACATCGTCCGGAGACCGATCCAACAGGCCCGCATAAGCCACGATGGCCTCGTGGTGCTGCCCGCAGGCATGCAAGGAAACGGCAAGCCCGAACCACGCGGTACAGGAGGACGGCTCCTGCTGCAACACCTTCTGCCACGAGCGAGCTGCCGCTTCATGCGCGCCGCGGCGAACCTGGGCTACGGCCCGATCCGCGTGGCGTCGTGCACGGGCACGCTGCGCCGCGACGATGCGCGGAACCGCCAGCGCGAGGCATTTCCCTCTGGCCCTGCCGACCGGCAACATGTCGCCCAAGAACCGTCCTCCCTCCGACGATGGACCATCGGCAGACCGGGGGGCGGACTGTAGGGGGGTCCCGCATGGCCAAGCGGCCTCTGACGACGTAACATGGATCTGTCCCGACCCTGAGCGCACCGGCCCGACCGGTAGATGGGGTCCTTGCGGTGAAGATCTACACGAAGACCGGTGACGGCGGCACCACCGGCCTGCTGGGTGGTGTCCGCGTGGCCAAGGACCACCTGCGGGTCGAGGCCTACGGCACCATCGACGAGCTGAACGCGATGCTGGGTGCCGCCCTCGCGTTCCTCGAGGCCGGCGACGATGCCATGCCTTCCGAACTGCTGCGAACCCAGCGGGTCCTCTTCGACGTGGGTGCCGAGCTGGCCACGCCGTCGGGCGGTCAGAAGGCGCGCTGGCAGATGGATGAAGCCGCGATCCAGGAACTCGAGACCTCGATCGATCGCATGGAAGCCGAGTTGCCCGCACTTCAGAACTTCATCCTGCCAGGAGGCAGCAAGGCCGGATCGATGCTGCATCTCGCACGCACGGTGGCCCGCCGAGCCGAGCGCTGCATGGTGCGCCTCCACGCCCAGGAGGAGCTGGACCCCCGGCTGCTGCGCTACGTGAACCGGCTCTCGGACTGGCTCTTCGTCGCTTCGCGGCAGGTCAACCGACGCGCAGGGCAACCGGAGCATCTCGTCAAGTCCTGAGCGGACGACCGTGTTGGTGTCAGGGCTAACCGAAATCACGCCCCGGCACCGCCATCATGACAAGCAGATGCGCCTGCTCCGCTCCCTCTCTGCTGCCTTGGCCCTCTTGCTTGCCGCGGGCACTCTCCCGGCCGACGCGCAAGGCAGCCTGCTCGGTCTGCCGTGGTTCGGCGGCGAACGCCCCGTGCCACAGCCGACCGCCACGCCGAACATCCAGCCGCTGCTGGCCACGCCAGCGCCGCGCAACCCGCGGCAAAGCGAGATGCGCCTCGAGCACGGGTTGCTGCTCGAACAGTGGAAGGCTGTCCAGAAACGTGTCCGGACCGCTGAGGCCATGGCCGTCGACATTGCGCTGCCCGCCGCACGCCAGCAGTTGTTCGCGGCCCGGTCGTCACTCGAGCAAGGCGCGCTGCTGCTGGATCAGGATGCTCCCGCAGCCGATGTCCAGGAGCGGTTCGATGCCTTCCGGACCCACCTGAAGGGCGTGCGTCTGGCGCTCATGCCTTCGCGGACGGTGGAGACCCGAGGGATGCTGCTCGATGCTGACGCCATTCCCGCGGACGAGGCCGGCGTGCGGCGTCTGGTTCAGGAACTTGATGCGGCCGGCTTCAACCTGCTGGTCCCGGAGGTCGTCCGCCGCGGCTACGCCGTGCACGTCTCGCGCATCCTGGCGCGGGATGCCACCTTCCGCGACAAGCCGGACGTCCTCGCCATCATGATTGACGAGGCCCACCGGTGCGGCATGGCCGTGATGCCGTGGGTCTGGTCCTTCCGCGTGCGCAGCTATGACGAGACCCGAGACTTCGGCAATCCCGTCCTCGGCCTGCTGCCCGGCCTGGCATCCCGGACCGAGCAGACGCAGAAGCCCCGCTTCCTGTCGCCCGCCTTGCCGGGCGCGCGCGCCTACATGCGCACGGTCTTGAAGGAACTCGTGGACAACCACGACATCGATGGCCTCCTCCTGGACTACATCCGCTACGACGAGGAAACGCCGGACGACGACGCCAGCCGGACCCAGTTCCGGTTGGAGCGCCTGGGCCTTGCCCGCCCGTCCACTTTCATGGCGCCGACGCCCTCGGGACTCGGGGACGAAGCTCGGCGACGGGACTACCAACTCTGGCGCGAGGCTCAGGTCAGCCAGTTCGTCGCGGACATCGGCCAGCTCTGCCGCAATCGCCGCCGCCCTATCCCGCTGGCAGTCTCGACCTTCCGCGGCGAGGCCTACGCACGCCTGCGCAAGCTGCAGAACTGGCGCCATTGGGCCGACAACGGCTGGACCCAAGTCACCACCAGCATGCTCTACACCTCCAATCTGGCGGACCTGAGGCGCTGGATCAAGCAGGAAACCGACCAGGGGCGCCGCACCGCCGAATTCCTGCCCATCCTGGGCCTGCACCGCATGGATGACACGCTCGGGGACACGCTCGAGCAGATCCAGTTCATCCGAGACGAGAATCTGTCCGGGGTCCTGTTCTTCTCGCTGGGTCACACGCCTCGGGGCTTGCTGGCGGACCTGGCGCTCGGCCCCTTCCGCAACCGGGCCGTCCTGCCCCTGACGCAGCCCCGCAAGGCTTCCGAAGCCGTCCTCGCCGAACTCGACCGTGGATATCTGAAAGGCTTCCCCCTCGCACGCCTCGGCAGCGGAGACTGGATCACGGGCGCGACGCTTCGCGTGATGCGGACCGAGGTCGCCGCCCTCAGGCGCAGCGCGGGCAAGCTGTCGCCCAGCGTGCTGGCTGCGCGCGTCAAGAGCCTCGCCGAAGCTCTCGAAGGTCTCGAAAGAGTCCACCCGGCCCTGACACGGGACGTGCGCCAACGGCTGGCCGATGCCGGTCTCTTGCTCGCGGCCCAGCAGGGCCGCGACCTCCGCAGACGCTACGTCCCCTTGGGTGAGCCTCCGATGGAGAGTGCCAACCGCCTCGCGCCGCAACTCCCCGTCATGCCGCCAGCGAAGCCCGTCGGCCGCCTGGACAAGCCGGCACCGGCGATGACTCTGGGGCCACCCGTGCCGCGAGATCTGCTGGCTTACGGCCCACCCGTGCCGCGACGCCCGGAGCGCCTGCGGTGACATGAGCCCGGGACGCAACACCCCCGGGCTCGTCGTGCTCGACAAGGACGGCGTCCTGTTGGACTTCGCGGCTCTCTGGGTCGCCGTCACCGAACGCAGGATTCGGCTGATCCGGGCCTGCGCGGGCTCGCGAGCCCCCGATGCCGATGAACTGGGGACGTGGCTGGGCCTCAGGGTTACCGGCAAGCCTTGCCCCGTCGGACGACTCGTCCGTCAGCCGGGAAGCAGGACGCTTGCGGAACTGAGCGACTGGCTCGGGGAGCGTGGCGTTGCCGAGGATCGCCTGGCACGCTTGCCCGAAGTCTTCCGACAGGCCTTCGCCAGCCTGCCCGATGACGCCTACAGGGTGCTGCCCGGCGCTGCGGAAGCCATGCGGCAGCTGCAGGATGCAGGGTGGACGCTTGCCGTTGCGACCTCCGACACCCGTGCCCACGCCCTCGAGAGCCTCGCACGAGCCGGCCTGTCCCCACTGCCTTCGCTCCTCGTCGGCGGCGACGAGGTCCGGCAGGCCAAGCCGGCACCCGACCTCCTGCTCGAGGCCTGCCGTCGGGCCGGAGTGGCTGCCTACCGCACTCTGGCCATCGGCGACACTCCGGGCGACCTCGAGATGGCGCGGGCTGGCGGCGCTGCCCGAGCCTACGCCGTCACATGCGGTGTCGCGACAGCGGACGAGCTGGGCCCTCTGGCCACGGCCGTCTTTCCCGACCTTGCCGCTGCTGCGGGGCACATCCTCGCCCATGGCCTATCATAAGGTCGTGCTGGTCGAAGGTTTCTGCGATGCGTCCTGCTCGGGCAACCCGGGTCCCGGGGCTGCCGCCGCCATCCTGGTGGCCCGCGACGGGCAGCTCGTCGCCCGCGAGATCGAGGTCGTCTCGGACGTGACTGCCCTGACGACCAACCAACGCGAAGAACTCAAGGGCGGCATCCTCGTGCTCGAACAGCTCAAGCGCCCGACGCGCATCACGATCACGAGCGATTCTCGCTATCTCGTCGACGGCATGACCAAGTGGATGGCCGGCTGGGTGCGCAAGGGCTGGCGCACGGCAGGGGGCGACCCGGTGGCCAACCAGGACCTCTGGCAGCGCCTGCAGGAGCTGGCGGCACGGCATGAGGTCGATTGGCAGTGGGTCAAGGGCCATGCCGGCCACCCCTACAACGAACGTTGTGACAAGCTGGCCGTCGCGGCCGTGCGGCGCTACCAGCAGGAACGGAGGGGCTGAGGTGCCCACGGCCTTGTGGTGGTTCATCGGCACGCTGATCGTTTACCTGCTGTCGGGCAGCGGCCAGTTCATGCACTTCAACTACCACCTGCACCAGGCAGAGGCCTTCCTGCAAGGCAGGCTGGATATCGGCACACCACCGTCCTGGCTCAACGAGCTGGCGTGGAAAGATGGCAAGGCCCACGTCTACTTCGGCCCCGCGCCCTCGGTCCTGCTGGTGCCGCTGGCGGCCATCTGGCACCTGAACCTGGATCTGGGCCTCGTTTCCAAGCTGGTGGGCGCGGCTGCCGTGGCGGTCGCGCACTTGACGCTGAGGCGGCTGCCCCTCGCGCCTGGCGTGACGCACGGCCTGACGTTCCTGTACGGCTTCGGGACGGTGGCGTGGTGGTGCGCCAGCCACGGCAACAGCTGGGTGTACGCACATCTGGTCGCCAACCTGTTCCTGTGGCTCTCCCTCCATGAGCTCGCCGGCCCTCGGCGTGGCGCGCTCGTCAGCCTCTGGTTCTGCCTCGCCATCCTCTCCCGTGAGGCCATCGTGGTGGCCAGCCCGGCGATCCTCGCGCTGCTACTGCCGGGTCCCGGAAAGGCGAAGCGCGTCGGCGGGGCTGCCTTGATGGCTGCCTTGCTGGCGGGATGCGACATGGCCTTCAACATGGCGCGCTTCGGGCATCCGCTCGACAGCGGGTACGGCGCCGGAAACGAAGCCTGGGGCGCGATACACGGGAACTACCAGCACGGCCCGTTCAGCCTGCACCACCTCATCAGGATGCTGCCGGCCTACATCTGGCGCGGACCCGACTTCCACGCGGGCTGGCCCCCCGTATCCGTCACGGACCACGGGCTGGGGCTGTTCTGGACCACCCCGGCATTCCTTGCCCTGCTGCCGGCGGCACGCCTGCTGCTCGGACGAATGGGCTGGCTCCCGGCCTCGGCTGTGGCGACGCCGGCACCGGAGCCCGTCGTGGCACCGCACGCGTGGCTTGTGCCTGCAGGCGAGGGCAACCGCGTGCACGCGTCTGCGGCGGCACCTCTGGCCACCGACAATCCGGAACCGCCGGTGGACCCCGACAGTGCAGCGCGCCTGCTGACGTGGGCCCGCTGGGCGTGGCTGGCCCTGTTGCCCTCGGCTGCGCTCTATCTCGTCTACTTCGGTGACGGCTGGCGCCAATTCGGCGCCCGATACAGCCTCGACTACACGCCTTGGCTCATCGTGGCTCTCGCCTGCGCCTGGCCGCGACGCCTGCCGGCCTGGACCCTGGGCCTGGGGATCGTCGCCGCCGTGATCAACCTCTGGGGAGTTGCCTGGTGGCTGGTGCACCGCTGGTGAAGCCCAGACGCCGGGCCGCACCGTGGACCAGACGGCCCAGGTTGGAGCGCCAATCGGACTGGAGCACGGCGGGATCGAGCGGGGTCGTCACGGCGGCCCGGGTGGGGACGGCCAGCGGCCGGGTGTAGGAATAGGTCATCGACAGGCCACGACGAGCGGGGTGGTAAACGTGTGCGGAAGACTTGATCACGGGGGAAACGTTCCTGTTCGGCCCGGTAGACCCGGTGCGCTGGGGCTTTAACTTGAGGTTAATATAGTCTTATCTTTCCGCAACCTTGCGTGTCTGAAGAAATATTTTTCACAAATCCGCCATGACCCTCCCCACCTTCATCAATCCTGCCGCGGCCAACCATCGGGCCCGCGAGCTATGGCATCGGATGGAACCTCGGCTCCGCGCCGCCGGATGGACGTGCCACGCCCACGTGGCCTCGGCCCCGGGTGCCATCGCGCGCGGGGTACGCGAGGCATTTCGCGAGGGGGCACCCGAGGTCCTTGTCGTCGGGGGGGACGGCACCCTGCACGAGGCCCTGCAGGGCTGTTTCACGGACGGCAGGCAGACCAGCGGCGCAGGTATCCTGTCCTGGTTGCCACTCGGTACTGCGAACGACACGCTTGAGGCCCTGCCCTTCGAGGGGGCTGCAGGGGATCCTGTGGCCCGATTGCTCAGCGTCCCCGTCCGCAACGTCGATGTCGGCTGGGTCCGCTGCGTGGGCGAGGATGGCGAATGGTGCGAACGCGCCTTCCTGAACGTGGCGGAGATCGGTCTCGGGGCTCGGGTCGCGGATCGGCTGGCGCGGACCGGCAAACGCTGGGGCAAGGCCAGCTACGTCCTGGCGACCCTTGCCTCGTGGAGCCAGCTGGTTGCCGACCACGCCGTGGTCGAGGTCGACGATACATGGACGCGTGCCCTGCCGCTGTCGGAGATTGTCATCGCCAACGGCCGAGCCTTCGGTGGCGGGTTGCCCGTCATGCCCCAGGCGCTTGCCGATGATGGCCAACTCGACATCGCGCTGCTGGGTGCCTTGCCGGCGTGGCACCTGCCTTCCTTGCTGCTGGCGCTGTTGCGGGGCCAGCACCTGCTGCACCCGCGCGTCGAGGTCATGATGGGCGCGACCGTGAAGGTCAGCAGTGCCGTGCGCATGCCGCTCGAGGCCGACGGCGAGGTGCTGGGGACGACACCGGCGACCTTTGGTGTCCTGCCCGGTGCCCTCAGGTTGCGCGCCTGAGTCCGGAGGCGCACAATCGGGACATGGCGACCCTCGTCATCGTCGACGACTCCTCATTCATGCGGCGCATGCTGAGGGACATCGTCTCGCGAGCCGGCCACCAGGTGCTGGCCGAAGCCGGAGACGGAGTCAGCGGGGTAGACGCGTGGGTGACGCACAGGCCTGACATCCTTACCCTCGACCTTGCGATGCCGATGATGGATGGCGAGACGGCTCTGGCCACCATCCGTGGCCGGGACCCCTCTGCCCGGGTCATCGTCTGCAGTTCCCAGGTGCAGGACGAGATCATCCATCGTTGTCTGGCCGGAGGTGCAGCAGCCTTCATCGGCAAGCCCTTCCAGGCCGAGGACGTGCTCCGGACGCTGGAGCGTGTCCTCGAGTAGGGCCCCCCGCCCGCTGGACGGCCTCGCCGTCACGGCTCTGGCGGCCGACCTGCGGGAACGAGGACTGGGACTTCGGGTCGACCGGGTGCGTCGTCTCGGGCCCGGCCATCTGGTCCTCAGGCTGAAACCGCGACAGGCCATCCTGGTCCTCTGTGCCGCCGGACGGATCGCCAGGGTCACGCTCGTGGACCGAAGCGACACGCCCGAGCCGAAGGACGGGGGCGAAGCGGATGCCTTCCTTGGTGCACTCAGGCGCCACCTGACAGGCGCCACGCTCGAGGAAGTCGCCCAGCCTGGCGGGGAGCGCATGCTCACGCTGACGTTCAGGGGCCGTGACGTCCTCGGGGACCTGCGGACGTGGCGCCTCCATGTCGAGATGACGGGACGCCACGGCAACATCGTGCTGACCGATGCGACCGACATCGTCGTGGAGGCCGATCGGCGGGTACCCGGGCACTTGAGCCGCGTCCGGCGCATCCTGCCGGGCCTGCCGTACGCCCTGCCACCCGTTCGCCCCGGCAGTGTCGTCCCCGGGGCAACGCTGCCCGGGGACAGCCCCCTGCCGGACCTGCCGATCGCCGAGGCCCTGCCTGCGCTCGTCCAGGGGTTGTCCCGACAGGATGCCCGCGAGCGAACAGCTGAGGCAGATATTCCCCCGGATCTTCCGGCAAGTCGCCTGGTGCCGGACGACTGGCTCCGCCTCGGCAACCATCTGGCACTGCTGCGCCGGGAGGCGGAGGCCGGCAGGCTCCTCCCGCAGAGAACGACTCCGGGCGACTGGAGGCTCGGCCCTCGGACAAGCACGCCCGCCGGCCCCATCGTCGAGGCGATCATGGCGGAGGCCGCACGCGCCATGCGAGCCGAGCAGGAGCAGGAACGCCTGCGGCAAGGGCAGGAACACCTGATCCGCGAGCGACGCGCCGAAGCCGACCAACTGCGGCGCATCCTCGAGGAGTTGCCTGATCTCGACAGTCTGCGCCACGAGGCCGACCTCATCCTGACGTGGGTGGCCACGGTCGACGAGGCGCTCGGACGCGGTGCCGAAAGCGTGGACCTCGAGGACCCCGCCGAGGGTACGGCGCGCACGGTCAGACTCGATGGTGGCCCAACGGCCTCGGCGGAGGCGTCACGGCGTTATGCCGCGATACGCAAGGCCGAGCGCACCCGCCGTCACACGTTGCCGAGACTTGCTGCAGCCGAGTCGGCCTGCCGCACGCTCGAGTTCGCCTCGAACGGGGGGACGCCTCAGGATCCGGACCGTGGGACGGAAGGCACGCTGCCTGCTCCGCGACCTCGTGGCCCCGGCCTCAGGGGTCGCTCCTCGGACGGCTGGCTGCTGGTGGCCGGACGCTCACCGAAGGAAAGCGACGCCCTGCTGCGGGACTGGGCACAGCCCGATGATTGGTGGTTTCACGCCGATCGCTTGGCCGGGGGCCACGTCTTCGCACGTCCGCCGGTACCCGGACAGCCTCTGCCGGAGCGCACGCTCACGGAGGCGGCCACGTGGGCGGCGTGCCGATCGAGCGGCAGGGAGGACACACGAGTGAACGTCCTCGTGACCCAGCGGCGTCACCTCCGCAAGGCCAAGGGCCTGCCGCCAGGAAAGGTCCTGCATCGCAACGCCCGGACCGTCCGGGTCACGCCCGACCCGGAAATCGTCAGCCGCCTGCGGACCGAGACGCCCCCCCCCGACGCGCCATGACTTCTTCATAGATTGCCAGCGTCCGGTCGATGCAGGCCGGGATGGCGTGGATGCGCACGGCCTCGAGCGCGGCCTGCCCCATGCGCTGCCTCAACGCGGGATCCCGGACCAGACGATCGAGGGCTCCGGCAAGACCATCGGCATCACCTGGCTCATGCAGGAAGCCGGTCTCGCCATCGGCAATGGCCTCGGGAATGGCCAGCGCACGCGCGCCCACCAGGGCACACCCGCTGGCAGCCGCCTCGAGCAGCACCAGACCCTGAAGTTCGGCCTCGCTCGGCAGGACCAGCACATCGACCGCGCGATAGATGAGCGGCATGTCCTGATCCGTCAGCAGACCGAGCATGCGCACGTCCGCGACCGCGACGCCGCGACGCTCGAGCTCGGCCATCGGATCGAGCACACCCCTGCCCACGAAAGCCCAGGTGGCCTTGCTGCTCACCCTCATGCGCGCCATCGCATCGAAAAGTACCTCGAGTCGCTTCTCGGGCGCGAAGCGGCCGGCGTACAGCACCACGGGCCCATCGGCCGGCAGGCCGAACCGCTCGCGCAACATCCGCCGCTCCGCCTCGTCCGCAGGCGGGCGATACACCTCGAGGTCCACCCCGTTCGACACCGGGATCGCCGCCTTCCTGAGGCCCTGGGCCCGCAGCAGGTCCGCTGCGATACGGGTCGGAGCCAGCACCGCATCGCAGCGTTCGAGATTCTCGAGGATCAACGACCAGATGAAGCGCCCGAAAGCCTGGAACAGTGGCTGATTGCGATCGCCCGGCGCCCAGAAATTCTCCGGGATCCCATGACACGTGGCAACGAGCGGCATGCCCTCGAGCCGGGCGAGCAACGCCGCGGTCGCCGCCGTGTAACCGGGCACCTGCAGATGGATCAGATCCGGTCGGAAGCGGTCCATCGCCCGACGGATGGCCAAGGCCGGCAGCAAGGGCAGACGGATGCCGGTCTTGCGCGGGTCCATGCCGGGGCGCAGATCCGGAATGGCTCCACAGCGGATGACCACGGTACGGCCATCCTTCTCGGCCATGTCGAACAGCGCCTGGCCGGGTGCCACCACCTGGACCTCGTGGCCCCGCGCGGCCATGCCGTGGGCGAGGCGCCGCACCGCGATGGCACTGCCCCCGAGCGTGGGGGGGTAGTACATGTCGGCCACGTAAAGCAGGCGCACGTCAGACCTCCGATCGGGAACGCCGCGGAGAGGGCCACGCAGCCAGCATGAACATGCCCACGCCCATCGCCGCCAGGACCGGGGCGAGGCCAGCCTGGACGGACAAGGGCCCCACGCCGCCCATGGGCAGGGAGGTCGCGAGGTTCGTGGCCACGTCACGGGCCGCGAAGACCTTGCCCCTCAGGACATCGGGCACTTCCTCCTGCAGCAGGGTCTGGGCCGGTATCGCCACCCAGGCGGACGCTATCCCGACACCCACGGCCATCAGGCACGGCAAGGCGATGCCGCCTCCGAGCAGGGTCGGTACGTCGCCGAACACCCACGTCGCCATGGCCGCGAGGGCCACGCCCGCCCCGAGGAAGCCCCCGCGCATCATCGCAAAGCGGGAACGCTCGCCTCCCCAGCGCCCGACCAGCCACGATCCCGCGGCCATGCCGACACCTGCGGACGAGAGCAGCCACGTATACGGCACGGAGAATCGCTGCCGAGCATACAGGATGGCCAGGGTCGCCACGGCCGCGAACATCGCGTACAGGGCCACCTGTCGGAGGATGGCTCCCCGGATGGCCTCCTCGCGGACAAGATAGGCCATCCCCTCGCGGAAGTCCCCGAGCAAAGACCCCCCTCGGGCCGCAGGCGCGGGATCCCCCGGCGGGAGGCGGACCAGCGCGAGAAATGCCGTCGAGACGAGATACATCGCCGTCACGGCCAAGGCCGGCATCCAGGGCGAGTCCGGCACAAGGCGGACGACGATCGGCTCGCCGAGCAGGAAGCCGACGAGGATTGACCCGATGACCGTCGCGGCAAAAAGGGCATTGGCCCCGAGCAGGTCCTCACGGGCCACGACCCTCGGGATCGTGGCGCCCTCCGCCGGGGAGTAGGGCTGGGAGAACGTGGACACGAGAAAGGACAGGATGACCACCGGCCAGGGCGAATCGGGCATGACCCAAGGCACGAGCGCGATGCACCCGGCCCGGAGAAGGTTCGACACGACCTGTGTGACCACGGGGTGCCAACGGTCGACAAGCGCACCCGCGAACGCTCCGAAGAGCACCGTGGGCAAGGTATAGGCCAGCAGGACGGCACTGGTCCACGTCGGGTCCCGGTCGGTCCGCCGCCCGACCAATTCCAGCATCAGGACGAAATAGACCTTGTCGGGCACCTGGCTGAAGACCTGGCCGAGCCAGAGCCAGCGGAAGGCCCGGGTCTGGAGGACACGCCCCATCCGGCTCGCTTGCACATGGGGCAGTGTACCAAACGACGGAACTTGCACGACCCGGCCCTCGTCCATCAGGCATGCGCACGCTCTGGCCGATGCTCCTGCCGGGTCTCCTGATCCCCGGATGCACCGTCGTGACGGCACGCACGCTACCCGCGCCGACCCACGCCAGCACCGCAGCCACGCCGACGGCAGCCGCCACACCCACGGAAAGCGTTTCCGTGCCGGTCCTGCAGCGTCTGGAAGCCATCCCCGGTGACACCGGCGGAATCGTGGCCCGCTGGCAGCTCGTCGCCGAAGCCGTCGACCGCGCAGGAACACCGTCCTTCCACTGGTCGGCTTCGGGGGGCCTGCTGTCTGCCACCGCGGGGACGCGGACGTGGTGGACCCCACCCCGCGAGGCCGGAACGCATCTCGTTCAGGTTCTCGTCAGCAGCCCGACCGGCGGTGCCCGCTCCGGGACCATGACGCTCGTGATCGATGCCGAGGGACGCAGCACGATGGGACAACCCGTTTTCCGCATCGTCGGCGAGGCCTCCCCCAGCCTCGCCCCAGCACCGCCCCAGCCCATCCCGGGGCGCGCACCCACCTGGTATCGGGTGCCCCATCCCGGACAGGTCGCGTTGCTCGTGCCGGGTTCTGCACGGCAGGCGCTGGCCTGGCGTCGCGAAGGCTCGGGCCATCGCATCGACCGCACCATGGACGGTGGCGGCAGTTGGATCGCGGGAGCCTGGACCTCCCGACTGCCCGTGGCAGCGGGACACGATCCGAATGGCTGGTGGCTGCGGGACGGGTCGGGGGCAGTCGAGCGCTCCGGAGACGGCCTGCGCTGGGCAACGGCCGCCGCCGCGACAGTCGATGCCTCGCCCGGTCCGGTCCGCCACCGCCTGTCCGGCAGAACGCTCGAGCGACGGGACGCCTCGGGAACGTGGATGCCGCTTGTCAGGATTCCGCTCGAAGATCGGTTCCTTACCCTGCGCGACGTCACGACGGTCCAGGAGGGCGGCTCGCGAACGCTCGTCGTGCAGTCCGGCCAGATCCTGATTCAGGACGAGGACAGCCCTTGGCGGGTGCTGCCCCTTCCCGCGGGGATGGCCATCGATCACACCCGCTTCTCTCTCGGGCCCGACGGCACCGCCTGGGCCCTCTCCGACACAGGGACTCCTGCCGTCCTGCCCCCCTCCTCGAGGTAACTCGCCATGATTCGCTTGCTGCTCCCCGTCCTCGCGGCCCTGACGCTGGGCGGTTGCGTGATCCAGACGACAGGCACGCTGCCACGGACGGGCTCCTCCATCCTGCAGCCCGGCCCGGATTCCCCCGCGTCAGGCTTCCCGACACGCCTGCGGTGGCGCGAACTGACACCCGGCGTCGCCTTCGAAGCGGTGGCCATGCAGGCCTCCGGCCGAGGCTGGCTGGTCGGCAAGGTCCAGTCCGCGTCAGGAAGGGCTGTCCTCAGGCGCACCGAGGACGGCGGTGTGACGTGGGCCATCCAGGACCGGGGACGCCTCGACCTGCTGGCCGTGGCCGCCCTCGGCGAGACCACCGCCGTCGCCGTCGGCCGTGGGGGCGTCGTGTTCCGAACGGACGACGGCGGCGCGCGTTGGACCCTGCAGGATGCCGGAACCGACGAGGATCTCGTCGCCGTCGGCTTCGGGGACATGTCCCGCGGCTACGCCCTGACCGGGGAAGGCACCTTGATCACCACCACGGACGGCGGACGGACGTGGACCCCGCGCATGACGACCGGGGCCGACCACTTGCAGGTGCTTCGTGACGGGACGGTGCTGCTGCATGACGACAGACGCATCATGCACTGGGGCCCCTACGGTCTCGCACACCTGGGCACGATCAGCGGCCTCGTCAGCCTGCATGCCGTCGATGACGCCGGACAGGAGCTGTGGGCCATCGGCAGCGGCAATCGCCTGCTGCAGAGCATGGACGGCGGCAATACCTGGGACTCCGTGATGACGCTGGCGACCCAGGACCGATGGCTCAGACAGCCCACGGCCCAGGCCATGGCCTTCGGCGCGGAGGGACGCGGGATGATCCTGTCACGGATCGGCCTGCTCACGACCCTTGACGGCGGACAGTCCTGGCTCGAAGGAGACATCGCCCTCTTCGCCACGGTCCAGCCGTGGTTGCACCTGCTCGAGGACGGCAGCGCCCTCGCCGGCAGCCGGGGCCGGACACTGTGGCGCCTGATGCCCTACTAGGGTCCGTGCCCCTCGTGGGCGCTGCCCTCGTCATGCGCGGCCGCCGGCGTCCCCTGAGCCGGCAGATGTTCCTCGTGGACCCCCGGGGGGGGCGCCGCATGATCGGTGCCCGTGCCTTGCTCCGAGGCGCCGTGGGTATCCGGTGGTGGAGCCTCGGCCGCACCGGCATCATGGCCTGAGCCCACAGGCTCGTGTTCAGGCGTGACCGGCTGGCGGGCCGGGGAGCCGTGGACCGGGGCACCGTGCCCCTCGGCGTCGCCGTGGTGCGCGTCGTGGCCGACCGCTTCGAGGCCGGATCGCGGATAGAGTGCTCCATAAGCCAAGGCCAGGCTGCGGTTCACCTCTGCGGCACGCACGGCCTCGTCTCGCCTTGCGTAGGCCGCCGTGACTGCGGGCAGGGCATCGGCTTCGGCCTGGTTCGAGACGATGCGCCCAGCGGGCACGTAGCGCCCTTCTCCGATGCGGACGCCACCTTGCACGACCACGCGCGGTTCGAGGATGCATCCCCGACCGATGGTCGCATCGTCCACGACGGACTGGGGACCGACCCAGACGTCCTCGCCCAGGGCCACGGGACCGCGCAGCACGGCGTGGGCCCCCACCGTCGTGCGTGCACCGACATGCACCGAGTAGCGCACATAGTTGACACGGACGGTGTTGCGCTCGAGGAAAAGGCCCCGCTGCTCGGTGGGTCGGCCGGTGATGACGGCACCGTCGAGCACGGCCGAAGCCGTAGCAAGTTGGATGCCCTGCCCCTCATCCCCGCGAATGCTCGCCTGTGGCGCAACGAGGACCTCGGGTTCGATCGTCACGGCACCGACGACCGTGGCCTGGGGGTGGACGAAGGCATCGTCCGCAACCTGCGGATCGGCCAGATGCGTGACGAAGGACGTGGGCACGTTCGGACCGATGGTGAAACCCTGCAGGCCGAAGGGGTTGAGGCGGCGGGCCTTCTGGACCTCGTGGCCCGGGGCGGCCATCTTGACCTGATGTTCGGGCATGAAGATCCGCACGCCCAGCACCGACGCCCCGGCGGAGAGACCGGCGATGACCAGGGCACCGGCGATGATGCCGATGTCCACCTTGGGCAACGGGAAACGCTCGAGCAGGGCCTTGATGCGCTCGACAGGGGACGGCCCCTTGGACTTGCCCTTGCCCTCTTCCTGTTCTTCCATGCCTCCGATTCTACGCCACCGGGGGCTGCCTGAGCCGCCGAGGCCACGCCGGCACGCGCCGAGCATAGCCTGACCACGCCGAATCGGCCGCGAGCACCCGCTCCTCGAGCCACGCCCGCAGGGCCAACAGGCAACCGGTACAGAGAAGGACCAGCAGATTCCACGCCGAAGGATGGGCGAGGCAGAGGCCAGCCGCACAAAGCCACTCCCCGACATAGAGCGGATGGCGCATCCGCGCGTAGGGACCGATGGTGACGAGGCGTCGCAAGGCCGGACGTACCCCGAATGATCGTCCCAAGGCCACGACGGCAGCCAGCATCAGCAGCAATCCAGACACCTGCACGAGGCCTGCGAGGACGGCCACGGCCGGAGCCCACGGTTCCGGCCATGGCACCGGGGCGGGGCGGAACAGCAGAGGTGTGGCGGTACCCAGAAAGGCGAACAGCGTGGCACGCACGCCGCCCCGCGAGACGGCAGGCGCCCGGCCAAGCAACTGTCTCAGCACGAGCCCCTGGAAGAGCACGAGCAGGGTCGGCGCAAGGCCCGGCGCAGCGGTCCAGGCACGGACGGCGAGCACGAGCACGAGGCCCCAGACGACGAGTACCGGTAGATCTTCGCGACGCGGCATGACCCCACCCTGACGTTCGACGATCTCCTTGCCGTTGCGTTATCGTGGGGCATCGTGAAGGAGTCGAACATGCACCGTCGCATCAAGCCTGCCCTCGTGGCCCTGACCCTGCTTTCCGTCGCGGCCGCGCCCGCGATGGCGGCGAAGAAGGCCGTCCCTGCTCAGGAGACCAAGCGCAAGCGGCCGACGGTCGTGACCGAAGAGGCGGAAGCCTTGGCCGCGGCCTCCGGGGCAGCAGGCAAGAAGCTGGTCCTCGGCCGCAGGGTCGAGGTGCAGACCACCAAGGGCAACCTCGTCATCGGACTCTTCGAGAAGGACGCCCCCAAGACCACGGACAATTTCCTGCGTCTGGTGCGCAAGGGCTTTTACGACAACACGCCCTTCCATCGGGTCATCGAGGGCTTCGTCGCCCAGGGCGGAGACCCCACCGGCACCGGGACTGGCGGCCCTGGCTACACCATCAGGTTCGAGCGCACGCCCCTCAAGCACATCCCCGGTGCCATCGGGATGGCGCGCTCTGCGTCGCTGGACTCGGCCGGAAGCCAGTTCTTCATCGACTTCGTGCCCCTGCCCCAGCTGGACACCCGGCTGGACGACAAGGGCCAGCCCATCGGGGGCTACGTGGTCTTCGGCCAGGTCATCAAGGGCCAGGCCGTGCTCGCCAAGCTGACCCGCACGATGACGCCGGACAACGCTCCCCGGCCCGGCGTGAAGCCCGATCGCATCGTCAAGGCCCGGATCCTTCAGGACGGCAAATGATGAACAAGGTTCGCAAGGACGCCGTCGAGGCGCTTTCCGGCCTGTTGCACGACGGCATGACCATCATGGCCGGCGGCTTCGGGCTGTGCGGACTGCCCGAGCACCTGCTGCTGGCCATCCGGGATTCCGGGGTCCGTGACCTGACCTTCATCTCCAACAATGCTGGCGTGGACGACTTCGGGATCGGCCTGCTTCTGCAGCGGCGCCAGGTCCGCAAGATGGTCAGTTCCTACGTGGGCGAGAACAAGCTCTTCGAGGAACTGGTCCTCTCCGGCGAACTCGAGATCGAACTGGTCCCGCAAGGGACGCTCGCCGAACGCATTCGCGCAGGCGGAGCCGGAATCCCGGCTTTCTACACCCCGACGGGCTACGGCACGCTCGTGGCCGAAGGCAAGGAAACTCGCGAATTCGACGGCCGCTGGTACGTGATGGAGCGGGCGCTGTTCGCCGACCTCGCCGTGGTCAAAGCGTGGACCGGCGACACGACGGGCAACCTTGTCTACCGCAAGACCACGCGCAACTTCAACCCGATGATGGCGACAGCCGCCCGAGTCACGGTGGCAGAGGTCGAGCATCTGGTGAAGCCCGGCACGCTGGATCCCGACCACGTGCATACGCCGGGGATTTATGTGCAACGCATCATCCACGGCACGCACTACGAGAAGCGGATCGAGCAGCGCACGACACGCCCCCGCGCGGCAGCCCGGGCTTAGGAGCACCTCATGGCCCTCGATAGGCATCAGATCGCCCGACGCATCGCGCAGGAACTGCGCGACGGCTACTACGTCAACCTGGGGATCGGTATCCCCACCCTCGTCGCCAACCACATACCGGCCGGCATGGACGTGGTCCTCCAGAGCGAGAATGGCCTGCTCGGCATCGGTCCCTTTCCCTTCGAAGGCGAGGAAGACCCGGATCTGATCAACGCAGGCAAGCAGACCATCACGGATGTGCCCGGCTCGGCATACTTCAGCTCGGCTGACTCCTTTGCCATGATCCGGGGCGGGCATGTCGACCTGACGGTGCTGGGCGCGATGCAGGTCTCCGGGAAGGGCGATCTCGCCAACTGGCTCATCCCCGGCAAGATGGTCAAGGGGATGGGTGGCGCGATGGACCTCGTGGCGGGGGCGCGACGGGTCGTGGTGGCGATGGAGCATTGCGCCAAGGACGGCAGCCCCAAGATCTTGCCCGAATGCACGCTGCCGCTCACCGCACGCGGCTGCGTGTCGCTAATCGTGTCGGACTTGGCCGTGATTGAGGTGGACTCGGAAGGCCTCGTCCTGCTGGAGACGGCCCCGGGAGTCACGGTGGATGAAGTCCGCGCCCGCACCGGCGTGCCGCTTCGGGTGGCGGAGGACGTCCACGAGATGCGGCTCCCCGAGCCACAGGAGGCGTGACACCGATGTCGCGACGAGTCGTTGCCTGGGCCCTGGCACTCGCCGGGCTTGTCGTTGCCGTGCCTGCCCTCGCAAAGCATGCACGAGCGGATGCCGATGGCGTGGTCGTTCATCAGCGCAAGCTGGCGAACGGACTCGAGGTGTTGGTGGCCCCGCGCCATCACGCCCCGCTGATCAGCTTTCAGGTCTGGTATCGCGCAGGCTCCAGAGACGAGGCCATCGGCGAGTCCGGCATCTCGCACCTCGTCGAACACCTGATGTTCCAAGGCTCGCCCGGTTATCCGACCGGTCGCTACGACGAGCTGGTCGAACGCAACGGCGGCAGCAACAATGCCTTCACCACCGAGGACTTCACGGCCTACTACGTCGACCTGCCGGCGGATCGCCTCGCGCTTGCGGCCTCGCTCGAGGCGGACCGGATGCGCGGCCTGCTCATGCCGACCGAAAAATTCGGTTCGGAACTCTCGGTGGTCAAGGAGGAGCGACGCTGGCGTACAGAGAACGACCCCTTCGGGATGATGTGGGAGATGCTCGGCGCCACCGCCTATGTCCAGCATCCCTACCGATGGCCCGTCGTCGGTTGGATGGACGACCTCGATCGGATGACCCGGGACCGGGCCATGGCCTACTACAAGCGGCACTATCACCCTGACCAGGCCGTCGTCGTCGTGACCGGGGACGTCAAGCCGGACGTCGCCTTCCGGAGTGTCGCGACGGCGTTCGGGAACATCCCGCGTGGCCCCAAGGTCGACCGGGCGGTTCCCGTGGAGCCTCCGCAGCGCGGCGAGCGCCGGACCACGCTCCTACGACCGGTGCAGGCACCTGCCGTCATGCTCGCCTATCACATCGGCAATCGCGCGGATGCGGACTACCATGCCCTCGTGATGGCCGAGCGCATCCTGTCCTCAGGGCGCTCCTCGCGCCTGCAGAAGGACCTGGTGGATACCCGCAAACTGGCCCAGGACGTGGGCGCCAGCGCGATGGCCGGACTCGACCCCGGACTTTTCCTCGTGTATGCCGTGCCGATGCCCGGTCACACCGCGGAAGAACTCGAAATGGAACTGCAGGCTGCCCTGGACCGTCTGGCCCGGGAGCCCATCACCGAGCGGGAGCGCCAGAAGGCCTTCGACCAGGCACGGGCGGCCCACCTGATGGGCATGGAAAAAAACCACGACCTTGGCATCGAGCTTGGCACCGCCGCCATGCTCGGGGACTGGCGCCGAGCGTTCGACGTGGTCCCGGGTCTCGCGGCCGTGACACCGGAAAAGGTCCGCGAGGTCGCGGCGCGAACCTTCCGCAAGGCCAATCGTTCCGTGATTGTCCTCGAGCCCGATGCCACGGGTTCCGGCGAGACTGGGGGCCGCTGAGATGCCGCGTTCACCACTTGGCCTGATGGTCGCCGTGCTCGGGCTCGCCTCGGGTACGATCGTCGGAGGACCGCTCGCGGCCAGCGCCGCCCCCGGCCAGCTTGCCCGGGCGAGCGATGCCCTGCCGCGCCCCGAGAAGCTGACCATCGGCTCGGGCCTGCCGCTGCACGTCGTGCGTCGCCCCGGCATGCCTGTCGTGACCCTGCTGGCGCTCGTCCGCACCGGGTCGGCCCAGGATCCCCAAGACCGCATCGGCCTCGCGAGCTTGGCCGGGGCCCTGCTCAAGCGTGGCGCAGCCGGCCGTACCGGTGCCGAGATCGACGAGATGCTCGATGCCGTGGGGGCGGACGTGGCAGTCGAAGTCGACGACGATCGCATGCTCGTGCGATTCACCGGCCTGTCCGAGCATCTGGACCTCGGCACCACGCTGCTGGCCGACATGCTGACGCGACCCGACTTTCCCGCGGCCGAGCTCGAGTTGGCGCGCGACCAGCGCCTTGCGGCCATGCGCAGCACCCTCGATGACGCCAATGCCATCGTGGGCCTGGCTGCTGCCCGTAATCACTTCGGCACCCATCCATACGCGCATCCTGGCCAAGGAACGCGGAGTGGCCTCGGAGCCATCACGACCGCCGACCTTCTCCGCTTCCGCGACACGGCCATCCGTCCGGGCAACATCGAGTTCGTGGCCGTCGGCGACCTGGATCCGCAGCGCCTGGCAACTGCGCTACGCACGGCGCTCGGGAGCTGGCGCGAAGGCCCCCGGGCGGATGCGGCCCGCCCCCTGCCGCCCCACCGCGTCTCGGCCGGACGCCGGGTGCTCTTCGTGCCGATGCCCGTGACCCAGGCCTACATCCAGCTGGACCTGCCCTCGGTGGCGCGTCGCCATCCCGACCATCTGCCCCTCGCGGTGATGGCCTACATCCTCGGAGGCTCGTCTCGCGGACGCCTCTACGCCGACATCCGGGACAAGCAGGGCCTCGCGTACGGCGCCTACGCCTCCCAACAGGCTCAGGCCGCAGAGGGTCGCCTCGTCCTGGAACTGCAGACCAAGACGGCCAGTGCCGGCAAGGCCATCGACAGCCTGCTCGGGCAGATGCGGCGGATGGCCGAGCAAGGCCCGACCCGGACGGAGCTCGAAGCCGCGAAGGAGTACCTGACAGGATCCTGGGGCAGCCGGTTCGAATCCGGCGCGGACGTGGCCGGGCAGGTCGCGGCGATGCGGTTCCACGATCTGGGCGAAGACTGGTTCCGGGCCTATCCGGAGCGGATCCGCAGCCTGACGGCTTCCCGCATCCAGGGGGTTGCCGCGCAATACCTGAGGACCGGCCGCTACAGCCTGACGGTGGTAGGCCCTGAGGAATCCGTTGCGCCAGGCCTCGGGCGCTTCGGCACCGTGACCCGCACCGAGGCGACGAGCCTGCTGGACTGAACGAGACACGGATTTAATAATCCGACACCGGCGAAGCGCGCGGGAAAACCCCGATGACCCTTGTGGCCACGGGGTTTTCGGCTTTCTGGAGAATCTTTCTAAAAAGTATTGACGACCATTAAAAGTCTGTTAATATCGAGACAAGTAACCCTCAGCTGCCCCCCTCAGGAGTTCCCCGTGAAGATGCGTGCTCTCGTCGCCGCCAGCGTCACTGCCTCTGTCCTCGCCGGCTGCGGCGCGGCCGTCGCCACGCAGCCCGGTCTGCAGATCGCCGGCCTTCGCCAGGGCGACTTCCGGGCAGATGGCGTCTCGACGCGTGAAGTGCTCGTCCGACTGGCAAACCCGATGGCCGATGCCGCGCTTCCCTACAAGGTTCTCGATCGCAGCCTCGAGCGGCTCGGCGTGATCAGCGTGGCCGTGCCCCAGGGTCAGTCGCCAGAGGCCGTAGTGGCCGCCCTCGCCGGCAAGTCCGGCGTCGCCGGCGCCTCGCTGAATCGCCGCTACACCTTCGATCGGCCGGTGAGCGTGGAGACCTTCCTCCCCGCCGCTTTCGCCCCGAAGTTCGTCCTGAACGATCCCCAGGCCGGCGCCCAGTACCATCTGGCGCTTACCGAAGCCGAGAAGGCGTGGGACATCCAGCCCGGACAGAAGTCGGTTCGCCTCGCGGTCGTCGACACCGGCATCGACCCCAAGCATCCTGACCTGGTGCCGCAGCTCGATCCCCAAGTCGGCCTCTACAACGTCTTCACCAAGGATGCCAAGGTTTCCGACAGCCACGGCCACGGCACGCATACCGCCGGCATCGCCGCGGCAGCCGCGAACAACCGCGAAGGCGGTGCAGGCATGGCTCCCGGCGTCTCGCTGATGGCCATTCAGGTCCTGGACGCCAACGGTTCCGGCGATTCCAAGTCCATCGCCGCCGGCTTCATCTACGCCGCTGATCAGGGCGCCAAGGTCATCAGCGCCAGCCTCGGCATCTATCGCTCGGACAAGGTCATCGAGGAGGCCCTGCAGTATGCCCTCGATCGGGACTGCTCGATCGTGGCCTCTGCCGGCAATAATGGTGCGGAGAACGACCCCGTCAAGAAGCCCCACCTGCCCTCGACCTACCCCGGCGTCATCGAGGTGGCCGCCACGGACAGCAAGGACAAGACCGCTTCCTTCAGCAACTG
The DNA here is from genome assembly GCA_035285865.1 of Candidatus Sericytochromatia bacterium. GTDB lineage: Bacteria > Cyanobacteriota > Sericytochromatia > S15B-MN24 > VGJW01 > VGJW01. The sequence goes on along the minus strand of JAYKHS010000028.1, from coordinate 141,994 downwards.
GGGCAAGACCGTCACCGTCGCGGCCCCCGGCGTCGACATCATCTCGACCCTGCCCAATGGCAAGTACGGCAAGATGAGCGGCACCAGCATGGCGGCCCCTGGCGCGGCCGGTGTCGTGGCCTTGATCCGCAGCCAGCACCCCGAACTCAAGCAGGCCGACGTCAAGGAGCTGCTGCACAAGGCTACCGAGGACAAGGGCGGCCTCGGTTTCGACGTCCGTTTCGGCCACGGCCGCATCAACGCACTCAAGGCCGTCCAGCTCTAAGCCACGGATTCAGGCGGGCGCTTCGTCATCCTTCCGCAGACGAGGCGCCCGTTGTCTTTGGGCGAGAACGCGCCGATGCGGGTTAAGGCTCGCTGAAAATCGAGCGGAAAGCTTCCGACGAGCGGGTCATCGACCGACAAGGCCTCTGTGCGAACTTTACCTTTTCAGGACTCCCCCCGCCCCGCCCAAGGCACGCGTCCGTTCGTCGGTCCCGGCGGGCATGGACAACTGCTCTCTGCCATTCAGCTCATCCAAGGGCAGCCAGCCGCCCGCGTGCAAAGGCTGCGTGCGCTCAAGGCGCTCTCGGACGCTGCTCGGCGCCTGATGCAAGCCATGGAGGACTCCGGCCTCCAGGACCGCCACCTGCGCAGTATCCAAGGGCTTCCGGCACGTGCTCCCCTGGCTACAGGTTCGGCTTCCGGGGATACCTTCGGGACACGCAAATGGCTGCGACGCACCACGCGCCACCTTGCGGCGGATGACTCAGCGTAAAGTCTGTGCCAGGCGCCAGGCGTCCTCGATGAAGTCTTCCTGGGCGTGACGCTGGCGCGCGGCAAGGGTGTCGTCGTTTCGCCGGGCGCGGAGCCTTACGGCAACCAGGCCCTCCCGAGGGAAGACCACCAGGTACTGGCCAAGCCAGCCATCGGCAAGGAAGGCCTGGCGCCGGGGACCGGCAGCCTCCGGTCGCGTATCCCCCAGCAACCACCAGAGCAGTCCGGCGGACGGAAGCAAGCGATTGGGGGTGGTCATCGTCCGGATCCACTCGGCTGGCATGACGCGCTGCCCCTTCCAGACACCATCGGCAGCCAGCATCTCGCCAATCCGTGCCAGATCGGTTGCGGTCAGAGCCAGCCCCGAATACGTGGGGGGATGACCGGCACGATCCCGGGTCCAGGACCAGCGCCGAATGCCCAAGGGACGGAAGAGCACGCGCTCGGTCCATCGGTCTGCAGGCATCCCCGCGGCTTGGGCAATGATGGCTGCCAGCAGGGCTGTCGCTTCGTTGTTGTAGGCAAAAACCGTGCCCGGTTCATCCACGAAGCCGCCAGCAAGTGCCCGAGCCACGCGGTCGGGCGCACGATTCAGCGGCCCAACCATGTCGGAAGAAGCCAGACCCGAAGCGTGCTCGAGCACGTGACGCAAAGTGGCCTTGCGACCTCGTCCCCGGAGCTGGCCCGGAAACCAGTGCGACAACGGCCAGTCAAGCGAACCGATACGCCCCGATTCAAGCAGAGGGCCCAGCACCAGGCCTGCCACCCCCTTGGTGACGGACCACGTATCGATCGGGCCACCTACCGGACCTGTCTGTCGATCCAGCAGGACACGCCCGCGATGGACGACACGTACCTGATCGGCGTCCGTAGCCCGCGCGCGCTGCTCGAGGTGCGCCAAAGGACCGAGAGCCTCTGCCTGTGCGGCAGGACCGATATGCGGTCCGACCAGCAGAATCGCGCCCAGGAGCAGACCGGTTGCTGTCCGCCCGAGCCCCGCTGACACCGGGGACATCAGGGGCGAACGACGGCTCCCCGCCAAGCCAGCATGCCACCGGACATGTTCACGGCCTTCAAGCCCGCGGACAGGGCCATCTGGGTCGCCATGGCACTGCGGCCACCGCTGCGGCAGACCATCACGACTTCCTCTTGAGCGGGCAGCTCGCCGAGATGCGCCTCAAGGGTCCCCAAGGGCACGAGGCGCGCACCCGGGATATGGCCGGCCGCTGTCTCATGAGGCTCACGGACATCCACGATGCAGGGCTTCTCACCCGCTTCCAGACGACTGGCAAGCGACTCGGGGGAAAGGACAGGAACCGATGAAGCACCGAAACCGAACATGGGCAGCCTCCTTTGGATACCCTACCCGGGTACTTGGCCCAATGTCAAGCCGAGCACTTGCGGTTCGGCGTGGACGGCTTCATAACGCGCCACATAGTCGCTTCGCTGGGAGCCGAACCAACGATCCCAGATGTTGGTGTAGAGCCCGTAGTGCCCCCGGACATGCTGATGATGCAGGTTATGGTGCGTGGAGGTGTTCAGCCAACCGAGCAAGCGATGCCGCGCCCAATCTGGCCGGAAGACCTCGTGACCCAGATGACCGAGGACGTTCAACGACAAGCTGGCAAGGGCAAACAGCCCCAAATCCAGCGGTCGCCACGGGAGCAGAAAGACCAACAACGGCAAGATTCCAGCTTCGAGCACGGCCTCGATCGGATGGAACGCAAAGGCGGCAAGCGGAGTCGGATGCGTCGACCGATGATGCACCCGATGAGCCAGTCGGAAGAGTGGCCCCCAGTGCAGGGCGCGATGAAGGGCATAGAAGTACCCGTCGTGCAGGACGAGCATGACCAACACGGTCACAGGCAAGCGCAGCACCTCCCACGCATCGGGTGGAGTCGTCAGCATCCGTGTCACGCCTGCGCGCGCCGCGAGAAACACGATGCCGGCCATCACCGTGAAGACCAAAGCCGTGCTGACGGACCAACCCAGCTCCCGCAGCATCTGCGCGCGTGTCGGCCAGGCCTGCTGGATTCGTGGGGCGCCGACCCAGCGACCAGCAGGCCCGTAGTAGACCCAGCAGGCGCCACCAGCCAGCAGCGTGAATCGGACGACGGTTGCCAAGCCCAGGAGTGGAAGCAACACGTAGGCAGGTGTTTCGGGGCGCAACCAGCCGCGCAGCATGTAACCGACCAGCACCACCATGGTCGCGAAGGGCAACCACGCCATCAAGGCTCGCGCCCGCATCTTGCCCTCCTTCTGCGGGTAAACCCTGAATCATGGATACCACTGCAACCTACGTCTGTGCCTGGTGTGGCCAAGAGAGCGTCACCGAGGTCGACTTGTCCCAAGGCATGAGCCAGCAGTTCATCGAGGACTGCCAGGTCTGCTGCCGACCGATGCAGTTCCATATCACGTTCGACGAGGAAGACTTCTCGGCCACCATCAGTACCGAGCCGCTCGACGGCTAGCGTGCCTGTGGGCGCTCCGTGAAGCCGAAGTGCTCGCAGTAGGCGAATCCTGACACGGCTTGGCCGCCAGGACCCGTACGGGCCACCTTCATCGAACCCTCCCAGTACTCCGGCAATGGATCCAGCAGGAACGGCACACGGCGTGCCAGCTCCTGCTCCGGCACCGTGGCATCGAGGCGGAAGGTCTCCTGACGATCCGGCAAGGCCAGCGCCCACGACGTCGTGTACCACTTTCGCGTCCGGGGACTCTGCCACCAGGCTCGGCGCTCGAGATCGAAGGCCCGCGCCGTCGTCAGGCGTCCCTCCGCATCCAGCACGTTCGCATACCGGGCCACGACGGTACCGTCGCCGTTCCGGAAGCCGAACAGATTGTAATCCGTGCCATCGTCGGTCTGGATGGAGAACCAGTCCCAGCGCTCCTTGAAGCCCGTAACGTAGAACGGACCCCACTGGTGATCGAACCAGGACAGACCGGTGACGGCGAGCCGACGACCATCAAGCAGGAGGCTGCCACGAGTGTCCAGCCGCGTGCGCGAGTAGTACCAGGAAAAGTCGCCTTCCGGCATGTCTATGATGCCGTCACCGTTCATCAGCATCGGCGACTTGGTGGTCGAAAAGTCGAGGTCCAGTTGAGCGCCGTCGGTACGGCCCGTCAGGGACCAGGCCTCGGGACCGATCGCGCGGAACCGATGGCCGCCGTAGGCGAGGTCAAGCTTGTCTGTCGCCTCGAGCGCTTCGCGACGACGAATGGGCTCACGCAAGTAGCGGAAGCGGCCAGACGACTCCTCGGTAAGGGCCACGTGCGCCCAGCGAAGCAGGGGGCCGACCTTGAAAAGGGTGTACTCAAAGCCGTAGCGACGCTTGCCGTCCGTCAGGTGACCGTTCAGGTACCACCATTCCGTCAGGGCACGCGGGTGGGCCGTCTCGTCGACGGGCAGGCGGATGGGAGCCTTGGCAGCGACAGCACGCACTTTGGGGGCCACCCGCTGCGAGAGGGTCGCTAGCCGGACCCGCCAAGCACGGGCGCCAGCTGCAAGGACAGCAGATCCCGAGGTCCGTTCCAGCACGCGCGCAAGGATGGCCCGCGTGGCGATCGGATCAGGATCCGCACCCTCCGCCCAGGCCACGAATGCCTCGAAGGATCGTGCGTCACCCTCGCGCAGGGCGGTCTCGAGGGCGTCCGCGGTGCCCGAGACATAGGCGGCGCGGTCGGCTGCGGGGGCGGAAGCTGCCGCCAGGATGGCGCTGTCCGGGCCGACCCGGGGCAACGGGGAACCGCAGGCCGAAAGCAGGGTCACGGCCACCAGCAGGATGGCCCGAAACACGGTTGCATGCATGCCCTCACAATAAGGTTTTATTCAGGACTTGTAAACAACCCATTAAGCCTTGGCCTTGCGCGGACGGCCCCCCTTGCGTCCATTCCGTCGGGCAGCCTCGGTCTTGGCCGCACTGCGCCGCGAACCGGCGGCACGGGCCCAAGCCTTCATCAGGTCCTGCTCGGTCCATGGCTCGGGCGCCGGCGTGCCGGGAAGCGGCCCCGCCCCATCGAGTCCCACCGCACCATCCTGCGGCGTGTCTGCAATCCTGGCTTCAAGGCCGAAGACCAACGGCAGCAAGGTCGACACCGGGAGTACCATCCCGAGGGCCGGCCACGCCACCGCGAGGCCGTCATCGGCTACCTCGAGGCCAGAGAGCTGTTCCGCGGTCAGTCGCCGCAACGGAGGCAGCAGGGCCACGGGCAGAGCCAACCGCGGGCCGTGCGCGAAGGTCAGCAACAGGTCGCCGGCAGCAGGTCCGAAACGCACGGCGCTCAGGACCGCATGCGCCGGCAGGTGACCGAGCGGATCCGTCATGTCAGCCCGGGCGACCTGGCGCGCTCAGCCGACAGCGATCTGGAAGCCACCTGAAGGGTGCGCCTTGACGAAGCGGTACATCTCGTCGGGGGACACCCGCCTGACCCGATCGTCCGCAGGATCGTGAACCAGATACTGGCCATCTTCCAGACCATAACAGAGCACGTAGTGTCCGGACGTCCGCGCAGGATTCCGATGGGGATTCATCTCGTGATAGTCGCCGTTGAAGATGACCCACTTGCCGGCCGCGAGTTGGCCATTGGCCCAGGCAAGGTAGGATCCGGCCTGACTGGTGACCGAAAGACCCATGGCCTGCGCCATCTTGCCGAGACCGCCGATGCTGGTGCCTTCCGCCGTCGTGCCGCCGATATCGCCGAGCGTGTTGATGAGCCGGGCTTCGGACAGGCTGTCGCGCCAGCCGATCGCCCGCGCGATCATGGCCATCGAAGTCGGGCCGCAGTTGGAAGGTCCGTTGCGGTAATCCGCGCCGGCACCATCGGGACGATACTGGTTGATGCCGGGGGTATGGGCGCGAACTTGGGTCCGATCGTCTCCGCCGATGGGCGCCGGCCGATCGCCGACCGGTCGGATGGGCTCGGCGACCTTGCCGGGGATCACGAACTTCTGCCCCGGATAGATGAGGTTGGGGTCCTTGATGAGCCCGCGGTTGGCCTCGTGGATTTCGCGCCAGCGACGACCATCACCCAGTTCCCGGGCAGCGATGGCCCACAGGGTATCGCCACGCGAGACCGTCACGGTACGCGAGGCCGGAGCAACAGGCTGGGCCGGAGTCACAGGGGCCGGGGCAGCAGGCGCGGCCGGAACGGGAGGATTGGCCGGGACCGTCGGTGTTGCCGGCGGCGGAGCCACGACGATGGCGGGCGGCGGGGCGACAGGGGCAGCGACGGGCGCGGGAGCCGGTGCCACGGGTGCCTGGACGGGGGGCCGACCGATGGGCAGCGGAGTCGCACCCTCGCGGGGCTGGGGAGCTGGCATCGTCGAACCCGGAGGCGGCACGTAGACCGGGGCGCCGGGCGGCAGAGTGTAAGGCGGCTGCGTGGTCGGAGTCCCGGGCGGCACGGGAGCCGGCGCGGGAGGAGTCGGCTTGGGGTCCTTCTGAAAGGTCTTGCCGAAAGCACCACCGATCGCACCGATCGCACCGATGACGCCCACTACCCCGCCGATGATGCCGGGCAGGTTGTTCAGGATGTCGGACCCACCCGGCCCGGGCAGCGGCAGAGGCTGGGGCGCAGGCTGACCAGGGACAGGCGCAGGCCCAGGAACCGGAGAAGGGGCCGGGGTGGGACCAGGGGTGGGAGCCGGGGCCGGCACGGGAGCCAGGACAGGCGGGGTCGGCTGCTGCTGACCGAAAAGGTTGGCAAGGCCCTGGGAGATGCGATCGAAGCCGAGGTTCAACGGCGGCTCGATCTGCGTGCGGAGCGTGTCGGAACCACCGAAAGAAGGGACGCCGACCAGGCCCTGGGAAGAGGCGGTCGAGCTGCCGATCGAGACGGGAGACGTCATACCGGAGGTATCGCCTGTCCAGGCCGGGAAGGTTCTTATGCTGGACTCAAGGGGTGTTTAAACTTGAGCAGACCCTGCAGCCGACAGAAAGCTATCGATCACCGGAAGCGGACGACAAATCAGGACGATGATTCGTCCGAGTCGGTAAACCAGAGACTGGTTGGAACCGGGCGAACGGGACATCCGAGAGACCGGGCAAGGCTGGCGATGGGTCCCACGCCAAGGACGAGATCGGCAGCTTGGATCTGGGCACCGACGGGTTGGCCCACGTGCAAGACCACGTCGGCCATCGCTTCCGCAGCGGTTCCCGCGATGTCCAGGATCCACTGGCCAAGGGCCGCGACTTTATGTTCGTCGGCGTCGACAAACACATGAAGGGCAACATCGTCGACCGGAGAGAAGCTGGAGAGGTAGACGCGAAGCCATCGCTCGAGCAGTGCCGGATCGGCATCGTCCGCCAACACGTTGCGGGCACGCGCATCCGGAAGCACGGCGGCCGCGCCTGACGCCACGGCCACGACACCGGACTCGCCCACAATATCCCGACCGGTCCGGATAGCCCGGGCGCGTGCCTCGGGGACCGGAAACCGAAGGCTTGGCTGCACGGCCTGCCGCAGCAGATGCCCTGCCTCTGCCGTGCGCCCCAGCTCATCATAGGCAAGAGCGAGCCAGCACAGCGGCATGCCGTAAACGCCGAGGCCCCCGGCTGTCGTCACGGCCTCGAGCAACATCTCCGCGCGCGCCGCCCCCATCCGGGCAATGCGCGCATCCGCCTCGCGGGTGAGCGAGTCGTCGGCCTCCCCACGCATCGACTGGATGAAGTCGGCCAAGACCGGCTCGTCTGGGTCGATTGCTGCGGTCCGGGCTTCCAGATAACCGCACAACTTGCTCAGGGTCTCGAGCTTCCGAAGTGAAACATCGAAATCAAGATCCAGACCCAGCACTTCCGTGGCATGCGCATACATCTCGACCAGATCAAGCGAGTCGAACAGCCCCGCATCGACGAAGTCGGTGTCCAGCCCCAGATCGAACGCGATGCCCCGATCCTCCAGCCGCGCGGTAGCGAAGGCCAAGACGCGTCCGCGCAGATCCTCGACCGTCCCGGAACGGCGCTCCGGCGGCAGGTCCAGCCCCTGCAGGACCAGCGAACAGAAGGACTCATGCTCGTCCAGAGGTTCGAATGCAAGATTGGTCTCGTGCCGCGTCTCGAGCTCCAACCCCAGTCGCTCGCGGACGGCATCGAAGTAGAACCGTGCGGCAGAAGCCTTGAGATGCAGTCCGTCGGCCTGCAGCCACCGGCGCTCGGGACGGCCGTCGGGACCGGAAATCCCCGGAACCGGATCGATGACGGGAATGCCGTTGGCCTCACACCACCCGCCAAGCTTATCCACGAACTCCCGGGCGATGGCCAGAATCTCCTGCGGCCCCATGCCGGGGATGGCCACGTTGTCTGCCTGCTGCGGCCCCACAAGCCAGACCAGCTTGCCGTCGGCCGACAGCTCGCTGAAAACCTCCCGGTAGCGCTGCAGCACATGGGCAAGAGCGGCCTCGCGCCCGTGGCGACCGGCAAGGACGCAGAGACGGAAAATGTCGTGGTTGCCCATCATCAGGAAGAGCCGGTCCCGCTCGGAGGCCAGCAACTTCCGGACCTTGCCGGCGGCCGGATGGTCCCGGTAGAAGTGCTCAATCTCGAGCGCCCCCACCCAATGGACCGCAACGGGCAGGGCCGGCTGGCCTCGAAGCTGGCAGCCGCCCGAGAATACCGAGACATGGCTGTTGCCGACGATGATCATCCTTGGACCAGATCCCCGGATAGATAGCGTTCCTTGTTCCGCGACCGGCTGATCTTGCCGCTGCTCGTCTTGACCAGGCTCATGTGCGCCACAACCTCGACGCGCCGCGGCAGGATGCCCACCTCATCCTCGACGGCGCGCTGCACGGCAAGTCTCAAGGCCTGATCCGCGACCGAACCGTCCCGCTCGACCACGACAATCAGTTCCTCACTGCCGACCTCGGCCTGCTCGACCCCGAACGCAACGACTCGGCCAGGATAGACACCCGGCACGGCAGAGGCCACATGCTCCACATCCTGCGGGTAGATGTTCTTGCCGTTGCAGATGATCAGATCCTTGTGGCGTCCCGTCACGTAGAGCTCGCCATCCGGAGCGAGGAAGCCCAGGTCTCCCGTACGGTAGAAGTCGCCCGCCATGGGTGCCTCGCCCCCGAGGAAGTGCGCGAAGAGACAGGCTCCCTTGATGCCGATCTCCCCGACCCCCTCGGCATCCGGCTCGAGGATCCGCACCTCGGTACCCGGAAGGACGGACCCGCAGGACAGCAGCTCCTTGCCCGCGAGCGTCCGTCGCTTCGCGGGCGCGCCGGGCACCGTCTGCGCCACGGCGAAGGTGTTCTCGGCCAACGCATAGCAGACGGTCAGGGCACCCGGCGCCACCGAAGGGAAGCGAGCGAGGAAGCGGTCGTGCGTGTCCGGCCGGGCAGGCTCCGAGCAATTCACGAACGCACGAACCGAGCTCAGGTCCCGTTCCTTGCCCTTTCGCTCCAGCACGTGATACGCGAAGTTCGGCAGGAAGCACAGCGTGGCCTGGTGCCCCTCGATGGCCTCCAGCAGTAGGTCCGGCCGCATGATCCAGTCGAAGGGGTCCATCTGGAGGAAGGGAACACCCGCCATCAAGGGCAGTAGATAACAGGCAACAAGGCCCATGTCGTGATAGAGCGGCAGCCAGCTGACGAGACGATCCGCAGGGTCCAGGCACAGCGCCTGGGCATAGGCCTGCATGTGGGCAAGGATACCTTCGTGGGTCAGCGCAACGCCCTTCTGCAAACCTGTCGAACCCGAACTGAACTGGACGAGGGCAACGCCAGAACCCTCCACCAGAGGTGCCGGGGACACATCGCCTGCGGCTCCCGGAGTGAACACCTCCGGTCCAGGCGGAAGAAGGCCTGCGTCGGCTTCATCCGTGAAGATGCCCCGCGCGCCCGTAAGGTCGAGAATGTGCTTGAACTTGCGCGCATACTCCTCCGGCGTGGTCTTTCGTGTCTGCGGGCTGAGCTGGGCCGGCACCATGCCCGCCCACATCGCCCCCACATAGGCCGCCAGCAGATCCACGTCCAGACGCTTCACGAAGAGCACCAGAGACCCTGGTTCCAATCGGGCCGAGAAGCGCGCGGCATGACGAGAGACCAGGGAGAGAAAGTCCCCGCGGGACCACGCCACCCATCGCCCGCCCTCCCTCAGCCAGAATGCCGTTTTCCCGGGATCCTGCTCGAGATGGGCGACAATACAGCCGTGGACCGAGGCAGCCGGGAAGAGCGCGGCCTGCCCCCCCCCAACCCGAGCTGCCACCTCATCGCGCATCGCTCGGACCTCGGCGTGACTCGGCACCCGAGCGAGGAATGCATCGCAAACCGCCAGAGCGTCCAGCAACGCGCCCCGTTCCAAATGAACGGCCGCCGCATTGAGCACGGTCTGGGGATCTTCCGGGTCCAGAGCCAAGGCCCGTGCAAAGGAATCAATCGCACGCGCCGTCTCGCCCCGCTGCCACGAAAGAACAGCCAAGTTATTGTGGAGCGAGGCCGACTCGGGCTTCAGTGCAAGGGCCTCCTCGAAGGCCTGCCGGGCACCCTCGGCATCCCCGGCCTCAAACCGTTGCTCCCCGATGCGCTCGAGCACGGACACCTGACGGGCAACCTGCAAGGCATCTCTCTCCGGAAACATCCATGCCTGCAGTTCTGCGGCAACGGGCAGTGCGGCCCAATCGTCTCTCTCAAGAGCGGCAATCAAACATCGCGCGCGTCCCGCAAGCTGCGGATCCGCCATCAGCACTCCCCGAAGCCGCGCACGTGCATCCTCGACATGTCCGAGGCGAGCCAGAGCCACGGCCAGTGCAAGGTCTATGGCTGGAACACGAGCAATGTGGCCCACGCCCGACTCTCGTGCGCGCTCCAGCAGCGCAACGGCACCCTCGATATCTCCGACCCCGAGCGCACGGACGCCAGCCGCGGCCAGTCGGGCCGGAGAGAACTCGGGGGTCTGCGGGGCAGGGAAGAGGTCTTCATAACGCACGCGCGGAAACACATCGAGCAAACCACCGTCGGTGGCGTTCAGAATTGCCGTTCCCCGCTCGCTGGCATAGGCGAGCAGGAGCTCATACTGGCGGCGCTGAACGACGATGGTTTGCTGCAACTGCGCAAAGCCCATGAAGGACTGGATGGTCGGGCCATTCCCACCGTAGAAATGCTCGTGTTTCGACTGGGCGTACATGTCCTCGGTGTAGCCCCACCACGTATGGTCGCAGCCAAGAAGATGAATCGGATGCGCACCCAAGTGCAGTGCCAGCATGATGGCCGTGCAAATGACATTCTGCCCATACGGAGGCACCGGTCGCGAGAAATCGATCTCAACTGGGTCCTCGACCGCGTAGTCATAGTGGAAATGATGGAAGGAGACAGTAGGTCCAGGATTTAACTGCTGGCAAGCCGAGAGGGCCCCGGAAGGCAGGAACAGGCGGGTTGCCACACCTGCCTCCCTCAATCGGAGTAGCAAAGGCAACAGGGTGCCTTGCGGATTCTCCCAATACTGGGGATCCGCGGCCATCCAGTAGGCCGGCGCGACCGTGCGCAGGTCGGGGTGATGAAAGAAGGAGTTGCAGGCGATGACGATCTCGTCGCGCAACAAGGTCAGATCCTGACCCTTCAGGGAAGGACCGTTGCCCAGAATGAAGACGCGCTTGCCTGCGTGCGCCCGGCGCAAGGTGCGGTTCTTGCTCAGCACGTCTCCGAGATGCATCGCTCCTGCCATCCGCCTTGCGAACACCCTGCCCTCGGCGAGAGCACCCAGTGCGTGGGACCGACTGCGGCCATTGTACGCCAATACAGATGCCGATCGAGGCGTTCGCCGCTTGCGTCAAGCACCGACAACCACCCTTCCCGGCTTGCAGAAGACGGCCACGGCGTAGTCACCAAGTGCCGGAAATCTGTTGCCCATCAAGCGGCGCTGAAGCCACTCGTCCATTCGGCACCAGGCCGAATAGGCAGGCACGAACGTATTTCGTCGGTGCACGAACGCCCGAGGTAGCAGCGCATGAACCAGAATGTCCGGCCCATACAGATTCAGCCACTCGGTATGAAAGGCCACCGGCTCGAGCCCCGCCCTACCGGCCATCGTCATCAGGGACCGTCGGTTGAATACATTCAGGTTCACCTTGCCGAGGACATGGCAGTGCTTGCCGGCGAACCAACGCATGGCCAACGAGTCCGCATGAGGCGTATTGATGTAGAGCAGACCTCCCGGCCGCAGCAGCCGAGCAGTCTCGCGAACAAGAGCCAGCGGGTCGTGAAGGCCGTACAGTAACTGGTTGAGCGTGATGACGTCGTAGACGTCCTTTCCCTCCCTGTCTTCGATGCGGCCCTCATGCACGACAAGACCACGCGCTCGCGCCATGGCTGCCGTTTCCGGATTGATCTCGAGACCTTCCACCTCAAAGAAGTGCCGTGCGTGCGCCATGAACTGCCCGAAGGAACATCCGACATCCAGAAGACGCCCGCCCGAACGATGACTCAGGACTTCCCGCAGCACCGGGTGCTGCCGCGCCTGCACGGGGCCCGGAATGTCGTCGAGACGAATCCTGGCCTTCATCAAGGACCAGTATTCACGGGTCCAGGTGTCCTCGTGGCTGAAACCGGCCTCCACGGTGGTTGCCGGCAGCGCAGGGCTCATGTACAGCAGGGTGCAGGTCGCGCAGCGCACGTAGGGAAAAAGGCTGCCTGCAAGCTGACCCGAGCTCCGCTCCTCACCACATGCCGGACAAGCACGAGACTCGAGCACGGTGCCGGGAGCGCGTCGCTCACGCTCCATCATCTCCGAGCAGGTCCGCTCCATTTGCCGGATTAGCCGACGCAGTTCCTTGTCGACTCCAGTGTCGAACTTGCTCATGCCACCAACCGCGAAAGTAGGGCCAGGACCGCATCCACGGCACCTTCATGCGACGGGAATGAGGCCAACCTGGCGACGGCGGCGCGCCGACACTCCGGGTCATTCAGCAGACCCTGCAGGTGTTCCGCAACCGCATCCGGGGTGGCCAGACGGGCCACCACCCCCATCTCCACAGGATGGCAACGGTTGCGGGCGTCGCCGGTGTCCGGCGAGACACTCAAGGTCGGGATCCCGGCAAGGACGGCATGCACGAGCATGACCGTGCTCATCCCGAGCACGACGTCACTGGCCGCCAGCAAGGCATCATTGTCCCGATCGCCCGCCACGACCTCGAAATCCGCCTCATCGGGCGGAAAGTCCTCGCGACGCTCCCGCGGATGCAACTTGCAGACGAGACGAGGGCGACCCTCTCCCAGCATGCCCATGGCCGTGCGCACGATGCCAAGCATGTCGTGTTCGTCGAAGCCAAGATCACGCCCGAACAGAGCACGCAGCGGCTGGCTGAACCAAGTCACCCGGGCCCCGGGGGTCGAATCCGCAGCCTTCAGTGATACAACCCGTTCCCGAACGACCCCGAGTGCCGGTTGGCCCGTCACGACGAGCCGATCTTCCGGAAACCCTTCGCGGATCATCTCGGTCCTGGCCTGTTCATCCATCACGGCAATGGCCGTCGGCAGGTATCCGAGAGGCTCCCGACCCTGCGGACCACTGAAGCGCGCGACGTAGCATTGCCACTGGTCCAGCACGGCCAAAGAAGGAACATCGCGTTCCGCGGCGCGTCGCCACAATCGCTTCTCCGTCATGTCCCGCTCCGGAAGACTCGATGCCGACGTCAGGACGGCAGTGACGCGACCCTCTAGCATCTCGTCAATCGAATCGGGCTCCGTCGCGACAGGATCGAACCCCGCGTTCGCAAACGCTTCTCGGGCATCCCGGCCGGCAAAGACCTTGAGTGCCCACGATTCGGGCAGGTCCTTGAGAACCGGAATCAGGCATGACGCCCCACCGGGGTCGGACGAGAAGACGATCAGGCGGGCACGCATCGCAGGTCGTCGATATGGGCGAAGACCTTCTCGAAGGCGTCGGCGATCTCATCCATGTCGGCAATCGTCAGTGGTGGATAGATCAGATGGAAGACAATCATCTCTTCGCGATACAACCTGTCGATGACAGGGCAGGCCGCCGCACTGTAATCGGGAATGCGCGCGCACTGGGGCAACGAGAAGGGCAGGCCCTTGGCGAAGACCGTCCGCTCCCGGAAAATCGCCTCGTAATACTGCGGCCGGACATAGCCACCGGCAAACCGATACATCGGAATACCCTCTGCGCGCAGTGCCTCGAGGATGCGCTCGCGCGGAACACCCATGCGGACTTGGTCGTACTTGATGGGATAGATGTAATAGGCGTGCGTGGCACCCGGGCGAATTGCCGGCGGCGTGAGGCCGTCGATGGCTGCCAGGCGACGCGACAGATGTTCGGCCAACTCCACCCGCTGGGCGATGAGCCCATCCATCTTGCGAACCTGCTCAATGGCAATAGCCGCTTCGATCTCGGGCATGCGGTAGTTCTGGCCCAGCATGTTCACGAGGTCGACGCCGAAATCCTCGGCTGCCGCTTCCGCGTGGTTTCGAATCAGCTTCATCTTCAAGGCGAGATCGTCATCGTCCGTTACTGCAAGGCCTCCCTCGCCGCATTGGATAATCTTGTGTGCGTTCAAGCTGTAGATGCCGATGTCGCCAAGCGTTCCGGCCGACCGCCCCTGGTAGTCGACGCCCATCGCGTGGGCACAGTCCACGATGATCTTGAGGCCGTGGGCATCCGCGATGGCTCGCAACTCTTCCATGGCAGAACTCTGGCCAAACGTGTCGACCGTCAGAATGGCCCGAGTACGCGGGGTGATGTTGCGCCTCACACTCTCCGGGTCCAGGCAAAAATAGTCGGGCTCGAGATCAGCGAAGACCGGAATTGCCTGATACAGGAAGGGTGCCGTGGCCGAGATGCACATGCTGTAGGGCGAAACGATGACTTCGTCACCTGCACCGATGCCGATGGCCCCCAGGGCCGCATAGATGCAGGAAGTCGCCGAGTTCATGCTCACGGCGTGGCGCACCTTGAAGCGTTCCTGGACCAGCGCCTCCAGCTCGAGGACCTTGCGTCCCCCGCCGAAGAGCTCGCAGCGGCGCCCGATGAACTCGGACAGCCGGCCCGTGTCGAGGACCTCGAGTGCGGCCCGCTTCTCTTCGTCCCCGATTGAGTTGTAGGCCGGGAAGGGTCGGGTGCGGACCGGCGAACCGCCGAACAATGCCAACTTCGACATGAGCTACCTCGAATCGACCACGGGGGCACAACGCGCCCCATCCGCACGCCACGAACGCTCCAGCGCCTCAACCACTCTCAGGTCCCGACAGGCATCGCGGGCATGCGACAGCGAGAGCACATTGCGGTCGAGGCCGTCGGCCACCTCGTCGAGCGTCGCCAGCAAGGTTTCCCTCATGCGTCCCTCGGGCCAGGTGGCCTCAAGTTCCGGCCAGCGGACCAGCTCCCGAAAGCCAGGGTACCGTCGGTACTCGGCCGTTTGCGACACCTCAACCTGATAGCCGTTGTCATGCAGGCGCACCCGACCCCTGTTGCCCATGAGGTCGATCTCGAAGACACTGTGTCCGTACTCGGCTTTATCGGCAGCCTGCAGCCAGACTGCAGTACCGCACGAAAACTCGAGGACTCCATCGAGTGCCAGATCCCCGTCCAGTGAGGAAGGCTCGGAGCGGATGGCACGGACGGAACGGACCTCCCTGGAGAGGAGGCGGCGAAGCGTCTGGACCATCGTGGTGCCGTTGTGCCGCAAGCCACGCACGTAATGTCCGATGCCACCTTGGAGCACGCCCAGCCCCCCGTCGGCAATCCAAGTCCGAACCCGCTCGTGCAAGGGGTCCCATCGCCGATTGTAGTTGACGTAGAGCGACACACCGGCATCCGCTGCCCGATCCGCCAACGCAACCGCCTCCTCAGCCGTCATGGCCAGAGGCTTCTCGACAAGAATGGCGCGCGCGCCGCCCCGCTCAAGGGCAAGCCTCACCACGCTCCCGTGATGCGCGTCGGGCACGCAGATACAAAGGAGATCGAACGGCCCCTGATCGAGCATGGCCCCGACGGTGGCGTGCGCGACTGGTACGTTCCATGCCTTCCGGAAGGCCGCACGCCGGTCTTCCCTAGGCTCGGCGACCGCAACCAGGTCGAAGCGGGGATGACGACGAACCGCACCCGCGTGGGTGTAGGCATGGGCGAATCCGCTTGCCTCGTCGTAACCGCCGGCAATGGCTCCGCAGCCGGCGATGGCGACCCGCAGACCTACGGCCATTCAGGCCCCATCCCGAGGAATGTGGGGTGCCGAACGTTGCACGCAATGGGCATTGATGCGGGCAAGGGTCGGCTCGGCGTCGAGCACCGCCAGAACATCCCGTGTCGTGAAGGCGGGACGCGTCGGCAGGAGACGCGCGTAGAGTTCCCGGGTCAGCGCGAGGTCCTCGGGGTAATCCACCGTCAATCGGACATGTGGCCGACGCAAGGCATCAGGAGCCTCCAAGTTGCGCAAACGCCATCGTTCCGGATGTTCCCAGATGGCCCGAGTGACATCTTCCCGCTCGTCCGGCCTCTTCGCCTCGAGCGCGATGAGTCTCAGATTGGCCATCGGCACCACGAAGGTGTAAACCCCGAGGGGATAGGTGAGCGTCAGGCAGTTGGTCAGGAGATCGACGGACGGATCGGACCTGTATGCACGCAGAAGTTCCTCCACCAACTGCCAGTCGATGAACGGAGAGTCCCCTCCGAACTGGACAACGAGGTCGGCTCCCGCCCCCTCGGCGGCATCCACGACCCGCTGGAGCACGTCCTCCTCACTGCCTCGATGAACGGCCACGCCTGACTGCAAGCAGAACGATTCAATCACGTCGTCATCCGGATGAACCGTCGTAGCCACCACGATATGCCCGATCGAGGGACAGAGGCGGATACGCTCTATCACACGCGCCAACAATGGCCGTCCGACAACGTCCATCATGGCCTTTCCGGGCAATCTGCTGGACCCCATTCGGACCTCGACGGTCGCGACGATTTTCATGCCGCGTTCATGCCTCCTCAAATCACGTCCACAGCCACTTCACGACCTCGAACACCTCCGCCCGGCGAACTCCAATCCGCTGGCCGGCATTCTCCGCCTCATTGCGAAAGAAGTCGATCCACCGATGAGCCGTCCGGTCGACTTCCGATGCATGGCACAGTATCGCCTTCTCCTTCAAGGCCCAGGTGTCCGTTATGTCGATGTAGAAGTTTCCGCGGAAGTCCACGGTCGCGTGGTACCAGTTGCTCCGGTACATCAACATGCGCTTGACGTGGCGACAGGAATGCAGCGAGGCTCGCGCCACTGATTGGTGGTCGTGGTGAATGTCTCCCGCCCAGTGTGTATAGACGAGGTCGATCTGCTCTCGCTCGACAATCCTGATGATCTCCCGGTTCAGGTCGTCCGTGAACTCGACCTGCAAGGTCTGAAAACCTCCCGGAATGAGCTGCACACAGAGCACGTCCATGGCCATCCGGCCTTCGGCAAGCGCCTGTTCGCTGGATCGAACGACCTGATTGTCAGGATTCGAGAATCCTGACACCGTTGCCACATAGGCAAGGACCCGATCTCCTGCCGCTGCGTGCTTGGCGAGGGCGCCCCCGCAGCCGAGCTCGATGTCATCGAAGTGGGCCCCTATGGCCAGAACATTCATGGCAATCCTTCCACATCGCAGGGAATGCTGATCGTACCCTTCCGGCAAAGGACAAGATCCGCCGACCGCTGCTTCGGGGCGCGATCACGGTCTCGACGGTATCATCAACAGTTTTCCAGCAACACCCACAAGGCAAAATTCTCGGGAACATCCCGGCAAGAGGTATCAGGTGTTTCGTGCCTTCAGCTACCTTCGCCAGCACAACGACGAAAATCCCATCGATGACTACAAGTCCTTCTACAGGAGATTCTCCAACGAACGCGAGTTCGGCAGCGACTTCACCAACATGGACCACCTAGTCAAAAACAGATTCCATAATACAATAAATCACGTATATAATGCAATTTTAAGAAAAAACCCCCAAAGAATTATCGACATAGGATGCGGTAACGGAGTAAACCTGCCTATTTCTAGGATATTCCCAGAAATAGAATATACTGGCCTAGATTATGCCGAAAACAGCATAATTGCCGCTAAAAAATCCTATCCAGAAGCAAAATTTATCACAGGAGACGCGTTCAACACCGGAATCGAGAGCAAAAGCTTCGACATGGCCATCATGGCAAGCTTGCTGATCCTCTATGAAGACCGAAAATCGCAGCAAGCATTGCTGCGTGAATCGTCAAGAATCCTGACAGAAAATGGCACGTTGGTCCTCATCGTCTGGAACCAGGCCCCGCTGCTTGTCGCATCCATCAAGCTGTCCCGCCTGCTGGCGCGAATGACCCGAACTCGGTTGCCCGAAGACTTCATGGCCGTCTATTTCACCAGGAACGATGTTCGCAACGCACTGCAGGATACCGGCTTGATCATCGAGGAAGTCCTGGAAACTGGCGACGATTATGGTGTTCTGGAGGCTGTCCGCTACCTGAGCATGGCCAAGTACCATCGCACCTTCGGAAAGGCAGAAAGCGAGTCAGGAAGGGAGCATCCCCAAAATATCCTCGAAGACCTGACGGCCCAATCCGGTTGCAGCCCAATCCTGGTCCGTATATGCCACGCCCTGGCCCGGACTTGGCCAGGATCCTTCAGCATGTACAGCGTCTATCTGCTCCGGAAGACAGGGACAGCACACAGATAATCCTGATTGGATCCCGGGAGATCTCAGCGCACAGGTGACCTTGCCCCCTCTCTCAGCACCCGTCGAGCCTCTGTCAGGCCCAGGTTCATCAGCAGATCGATGCTGCTGAGGAAAGGCTCGAAGGCTCCGTGCAGCTGGGGATGGAATGGATGCCGGAAATCCTGCCAGAGCACGGGCACGCCGACCTTGGCGAATACCTCGGGGTCGAAGTACGCTCGTGCCCCCACCCCCGACAGGTACTCGGTGGCGCCGACCTTCTGCAGCAGATCGACAAGCATCGCATTGCTTCGGCCCTGCGGCCGGAGGCTGGAGGAGCGGACAACAGGAACCGTGATGCCGAAAACCTCCATCAGCCACACCAGTCCCCGCATGTTGAAATCCGCGAGGCCCGCAGGCAGGTCCCGATAGAGTGCCTCCAGGCTTCCCCGAACCTCGGCGTAGCCGGGCGCCTTGCGATAGGCTTCCGCCAACTGCCGCAGATGACGATCAGGCCACGTCGCATCAGCAGTCAGGCGGACTTCGGCGATGGCCAACCCCGTGGGCGACTGGACGGGAACCGTGAGCCAGCGCGGTCCCTCGGGAGACTTGATGCGATCCCGGTTATGCCAGCCACCTTTGGTGAACTGCACATGGTCGAGAAGGATGAACAAATCGCAGTCGAGCAGCCGGTCGAAGAACCCCAGATAGGGCAGGAAGTCCGGCTGATGGATGACGACCCGCCGACGGCTCACGCACACGCCTCAAGAATAGCCACCACGCGCTCGAGCCCCCGACCGTCGACCACGGCCCGGCCCATCGCGCCATCGCGCGCGCGTGCTTCGGGATGCTCGAGCCACGCACGCACCTCCCGCTCCAGGCGAGCCTCGACATCTTCGTCCCGATAGCCCAGGTAACGGCACGCGCCCCGATCGGCCAGGTAACGCGCCGGGGGAATTTCATGGGGCTCGCTGGCCACGACGAGGGTGGCCCTGCCCAACGCAGCCGATTCGTGGGCCGTCAGTCCCCCGGCACAGACGACCATGCCGGCACCGGCGATCAGAGGCAGCAAATCCGGCACCGCAGACGCGTGGACGATCTCGCCCGAAAATCGTCGCAACGCTTCGAGTAGCGCTTCTTCGTGCCGAAAGGCCGGTCCCGTAATCACATGAACCGGCATCGCTCCGGTCCATCCCCCCCCCAGGGCAGCCAGAATCCTGGGCGTGAGACCGTGGGTATCGCTTCCCCCGAAGGTCAGCAGCAACGGCGCTTTCTCGGCCGGGTCGGCTGGTGTCCAGGTCGTAAGGCGCTCGTCGAGCACCAGGAAGTCCGGTCCCCGGTAGGCATTGGCCGACGCATCGGGAGACGGCGGCACCATCCCGCAGACATTCGCACGCGCGAGACTCCCTCCTTCGCCCTGATCGTCGAAGGTGAGGCGCGGCAAGCCACCCAGTGCCAAGGCATGCGCTCGGGTCGTGTCCAGACGATCGTCGACCCAGACATCCGGAGAACGAGCGCGAAGAAGGGCAAGCTGCCAGTCCGTCCCGTCCAGACCAGGCACCTCGACCAACTCGAAGCCATCGGACGCGCAACGGCTCCGCGCAACAGGCTCGGGATTGGCGACCAGGCAAATGTCGTGCCCACGGCCCCGAAGCGCCCGTGCCAGCGTGAGCGTTCGGAACAGATGACCGAGACCACGATGATGGGAGGCCTCGAAGGCAATCAGGATGCGCAGAACGCAATCACCTCCTCGGTCCGGATCTGGGTACCGGGTCTATGAAGCCGGTCATAGACACGCCGCGCACGCTCCAGATCCTCGGGGGTGTCGACCGTCAGGCGCAGGTGCGGAGCAACCTTGGCCTCAGGCACGTCCAACGCGCGGATGTCGAAAATGTCCGGCCGCTCCTGGATGTACTCGTTGACGTGCTCGCGATGATTCGGGGCCCGGCCCTCCCGCCACGAACGCGCGAGCGCAGCCCTCGAGAAGCTCTCCACGCCAACGCCCAAGGGCAGCCGACCGAACGCGTGGCAGTAGTCTGCATCCGTGGCGCCATGCAACGCCACCAGGCGATCCAATTCGACCGGATCCACCAGGGGATTGTCTGCGGTCGCCCGTACGATCAGAGCCAAATCATGCACGAGGGTAGCCTGCCAATATCGATCAAGCACGTCCGCCGCATCACCGCGGTAACAAGCCACGCCATAGTCGGCAACGAGGCCCGCAACCACGTCATCCGCAGGAGTGACACTGGTGGCCACGATGATCCGATCCGGCGTCGATGCGGCACGCAGCCTGTCGAGGATGTGAAGCAGCATCGGCCTTCCGGCGATCGGCGCCAGCACCTTGCCGGGCAGGCGAGACGAGCCCATCCGGGCCTGCAGCACGACACCGACGCGGCTCAAAGGTGATCCCAGGTAAGGACGTCGTCCGCAGCCAACTCCCGGCGCAGGACCCTACCCAGGACCTGACGCAGGTCCTTCGGGGCGATTCCGGTACCTGGGCGCTTGATCCCGAGATCATCGGCACGCAGCACCGCACCGGCCTGCAGGTCGCGAAGGACCACGAGACTCTTGCGGTTGTTGAGCCGCGTGGTTCGCTCGCTTGCCGCAGGCCGCTTCACCCCGTCGCCCAACATGCGCTCGAGCGCACGCACCTGGGCCACGAGCGCCGCCATCTCGACCGGGTCGGCCGAAAGCATGTGGTCCGGGCCCTCGGCCGCCTTGTCCAGCGTGAAGTGCTTCTCGATCACGCAAGCGCCGAGTGCGACGGCACCCAGGCACGCAACCGGCCCCAACGTGTGATCCGAGTAGCCGACCGGCAAGCCGAAGGCCTGCCCCATGGCCACCATGGCACGCAGGTTGACGTGATCCGGATGCGTTGGATAGCTGGTCACGGCGTGCAGCAGCACCAGCTGGTCGAGCCCCTCGCCCAGGATGGTGGAAACGGAGTCCGCGACCTCGGCCATCGTGCACATGCCGGTAGACAGCAGCATCGGCAGTCCCTGACGTGCCAGGTGCGCAAGGAAGGGGAGATTCACTGCATCGTCCGAGCCCACCTTGGTGGCCGGCACCCCCAAGCTGAGCAGCATGTCGGCGTCGGTGGCATGAGAAGGCGTCGAGAAGACCGTAAGCCCAAGGCTCCGCGCGTACGCGAAGATGGATGCGTGGGCCTCGGCATCGATCTCATAGGCCTTGAACAAGGCATGCTGGGAGGTCACGCCGGTATTTTCCATGTCGAACATGGCACGGGTCGAGGACAGGGTCTCGGCCCGATAGGTCTGCAACTTCACGGCATCGACTCCGCTGGCCGCGGCAGCATCGATGAGCGCGACGGCCTGATCGACCGTCGTGAAATTGCCCCCGATTTCGGCAATCACATAGACCGGATGCCCCGGCCCGATGGGGCGCCCCTCAACGACGATGGCTGTCATGCCGGCACCTGCATTTCGCGAATCATCGCCTGCAACCCTTTCTCGAATGTCACGGAAGGCGCCCAGCCGACGACATCGCGAAGCGCCCCGCAGTCGGCCACCACATCGGGAACCTCGGCGGGACGCACCTGTTCCGAGCAAGCCCAGTCGGCACCCCCAGGCCAGGCCGCGGCCAGAATCTCGACCACCTCCCGGACCGAATGGGAACGTCCCGACCCGACATTGAAGGTATGGCCCCAGGCGCCTGCATCCAGAATCCGGACCAAGGCGGCTGAGAAGTCGTCCACATGCAGAAAATCGCGCCGAGGCTCCAGATCCAGGACCTTCATCCGGCCGTCACGAAGCAACTGGCTCGCGAGATCGGCCACCAGCATCGGCGGACGCTGGCCGGGTCCGTAGATGTTGAAGGGGCGCAACACCGTAAGGGGCACGCCGAAGGCGCCGGCCTGGAAACGGCACAACTCTTCGGCCAGCCACTTGCTGTGCGCGTAGGGGGTCCCCGGCGCGACCGGGTGACGCTCGTCGATGGGCAGGTAGCACGGTTGCCCGTACACATAGGCACTGACGTGCAGCAGGGAAGCGCCGGTCAACCGACAGGCATCGAGAACCTCCTGGGTCGCCATCACGTTGTCCCGGACGAAGAGGGCCGGCTCACGCCAACTCTCGGGCACGAAGGTACGACCGGCAAGGTGCACGATGGCGTCCGGTGCGGCAGCAACTATGGCGGGCACGGCCTGCCCCGTGCCCAAGTCGTGCCCGAGCGACCGGGCGAAGGGCACGACCTCGTGACCGGCGGCCCCGAAGGCACGTGCCGCGGCAGCCCCCAGAAATCCGGTCGCCCCCGTCAGCACCAGGCGCACGTTACTTGCCGACCTCCTGAGGTCGATTCACGTACTCCTCCATCGCGACCTTGGTACCCCCGACCACCGTCGGCACGGCACGTGTCTTGCGTGGCAGGAAGCACTCGCGACAGGCATCGTACTTCGCCACGCCCAGATGCCGCATATGGTCCGCCCTCGCCTGCATCAGGGCCGGTCCGTGCCACACTTCCTTCAAGGACTGGGCATTGGCATCTCCCACGATGTGCTTGCCCATCTCATCGTTGACGCAAAGCAGCACCCGACCATCCGAGCCGACCACCAGCCGCTGGTAGAGCACCGGACACTCGAATCGCTCCTCGTACTCGATTTCCTGGTCGTTGTGGAGGTAATCGATCAGAGGGTTGGACGCGACCTCATCCGCGATAGGCGCAAAGGTACTGAAGAAGGCCTCGGGATCGTCCTTGATGGCCGGCCAGACCGACTGGATCTTGATGACGGGCTTCACGGACTGACGGGCATCCTTGATGGCCTTGTACTCGCGGATCTTGGCCAGGGCCTCCTCGAACTTGGCCGGGCGCCGAATCTTCTCATAAGTTTCGCCAAGGCCGTCAAAGGATATCGTCAGCCAATCCAGACCAGCCTCCAGCGCTTGGGTGAACTTCTCGGGATTGAGCTTGAGCCCGTTCGTCAGCGTGGAAACCTCCCGTATGCCCTTCTCCTTGGCGTACCGGATCATGTCGATGATGCGGGGATGCACGAAAGGCTCTCCCCGCAGGCTGAGGCGAATCGAATACACCCCGTTCCGAGCACACTCGTCCACGAGCTTCGTGTAGAGATCCCAGTCCATCAACCCCTTCTTGACGCTTGCCTTGAAGGCATCAGTGATCGTGTAGCACATGGGGCACTTCATGTCGCACGCGCTCGAAATCTCGATATCGACGTGATCGGGGAAGTCCGCCACCTTCCGGATGCGCGGGAAGACATGCCACTTGAAGCGGTTGACCATGTACCGCGGCAGATGCCCACGACCACGCCGCAAATGGAAGCCCAGCTGCTTCAGGCGGCTCAGGCTGATGTTGCCCTTGTTGATTCTCATCTCACTGCCTCAGGAACGCATGCTTCTGGCGTTCGAACTGCTCGACCGCCTCGACGTAGTCATCCGGACGTCCGATATCCAGCCAGTAACCCTCATGTCCTCGCAGGTGGACCTTCTCACCTTTGCCCAACAAGGCCAGCATGAGGTCATCGAAACCGAACGGCACATCATCAGGGATGTGTTCAAGCACCCGCCTGCTCAGGACATACACCCCCATGCTGACATCATGGCGCTGCACGGGCTTTTCCTGAAAACCCCGAAGCAGCCCGTTCCCATCGGTTTCCAGGACCCCGAAGTCCACATGCACCTCCCGCTGGTAGGAGGAAATGGTGAAAAGATTGCCCCCGGCGACATGCTCCTGATAGAGCCGCTCGAAGGGCGCATCCGTCAGGATATCGCCGTTCATCACGAGGAAGTCATCGGGCAGATCCCGAATCAGCTTGAGGGGCGCCATCGTGCTCAACGGCCGACATTCGACCGAGTAATCGATCTTCAGTCCCCAGCGTCGACCGTCCCCGAAGAACGCCTCGACCAACTCGGCGAGGTGGTTCACGGCCATGGTGACGTGGGTGAACCCGCTCGCCGCCAGTTGCCGGATCACCACCTCGAGGATGGGATAGTCTCCGATGGGCACCAAGGGCTTGGGGAGGACGAGAGTGTATGGCCTGAGGCGGGTACCCTTCCCGCCGGCCAGGATCACGGCACGCACGGAGCCTCCCTCACACGACGTATCGGTCCGGCCGATAGCCGACCCGATCCACGGACTTCCCGAACCATGTGATCGTCTCCTCGAGCCCTCTTCTGAAGCCCTCGAGTCCGCCATATTCAGGGGACCAGCCCAGCAGATCACGGGCGAGGCGATTGTCCGACCACAGACGCTCCACTTCACTCTTCTCGGGACGTGTCCGGGCATCCTCGGATTCGATCGCAACCTCGGCTCCCATGCAGGCGGCCACGAGGCGTGCCGTGTCCCCTACGGAGACCTCGAACCCGCTGCCGAGGTTCACCACGCGGCCAACAGCCGCATCAGCCGAGGCCATCGCGATGAAGCCACGGACCGTATCCGCCACATAGCTGAAATCCCGAGTGGGATGCAAGGAGCCGAGCCGAATGGTGCGCATCCCGGAGGCAATCTGGGAAATGATGGTTGGAATCACGGCTCGCGCCGACTGGCGCGGACCGTAGGTATTGAAGGGACGTATCACCGAAACGGGCAGGCCGAATGCCGCATGGAAGGACAAGGCGAGTTGATCCGCCCCGATCTTGGTCGCCGAGTAGGGTGACTGCCCCTGGAGGGGGTGCTCCTCGGTCATCGGCACGAATTTGGCCGTGCCATAGACTTCGCTGGTCGACGTATGAACCACGCGGGACAGCCCGAGATCCCGGGCGGCCTGCAACACGTTCAACGTACCCCTGACATTCGTGTCCAGGTAGGCATCCGGAGAGTGGTACGAGAAAGGAATCGCGATCAGGGCCGCGAGATGCAGCACCACGTCCGTACCCTGGAGGGCTTTCCGGACTCCGTAGGGGTCCCTGATGTCCCCGGCAAAGACATCAAGCTCGGCCTGGATGTCCTCAGGTGCCTCATCAAGCCAGCCGCGCCGACCGAAGGAGTTATAGAAGACGAAGGCCCGGACCCGATGCCCGCGCCGGACCAAGGCTTCCGTCAGGTGGGAGCCGATGAAGCCATCCGCGCCGGTGACGAGGATGGAACGAGGGGCATCGGCCAACGAAAATCTCCGGACGAGGGCGACGGGAAAGTCGATCCATTCTATTGGTTCGGCAAATCCCGGCGTGGCTCAAGGTCACCCGGATACGATTCGATAGAAATTCTGAACCGGTCCGCACGAGACCGCCAACAGAACCCTTGCCCGAGCAAGCCGGATCGGACCCATGCCTGCATCACCCGAAGACGCCCCAGAGACACCCTACCTGGTGACGGCCATCGTCTCCACGTACAAGTCCGAGCGCTTCATGCGCGGGTGTCTGGAGGATCTCGTGGCCCAGACTCTGGGCGAGCGCCTCGAAATCATTGTCATCGACAGCGCATCCCCCGAAGACGAAGGCGCCATCGTGCGCGAGTTCCAGCAACATCACAACAACATCCGCTACATCAGGACCCCGGAACGCGAAGGCGTCTACGCGGCTTGGAACCGAGGCGTGGAGCTGGCGCAAGGCAAGTACCTCACCAACGCCAACACGGACGATCGCCACCGCGCCGATGCGCTGGAACGGATGGCGGAAACACTGGACGCAAATCCGGACATCGCCTTGGTCTATGCGGACCTGCTCATCACCCTCCACGAGAACGAGACCTTGAACGCGTGCACGCCCTGCGGGCGTTACAACTGGCGCGAGTGGGACCGGACGACGCTGCTCGAGGAAGGGTGCTTCATGGGCCCCCAACCCATGTGGCGCCGCACCCTGCACGACGTCTTCGGGCTCTTCGATCCTTCCTTCGTCACCAGCGGCGACTACGAGTTCTGGCTGCGCGTCTCACAAACTCACGCCTTCTTGCACATCCCTGAAGTCCTGGGCCTGTACCTCAAGTCGCCGACCAGCGTGGAACACGCCAACCGCGAACGCGGAGCGCGCGAGAACGCGCAAATCTTCCGAACCTACCGCAGCGCGGAAGCGGCCGGAGTCATCCACGGCTTGCAGGGCCTCGAGGACCGCGAACGAGCCCTCGGTCTGCACAATGCCGTGGGCGAGCAACTTTTCGCCCACCGCCGTTACCGGGAGGCACGACAGGTCTTCGAGCAGATCCTGCAACATCACCCGGACGCACCCGAACCCATGAACAACCTCGCCGTCACCCTGCACCAACTTGGAGAGACCGAGAGGGCCATCCGTTGCCTCGAGGGACTCGTGAGGATCGAACCCTTGCGTCAGGACGCCTGGGAGAACCTGATGGATTGCCTGCTTCAGGCGGGTTTGAGCTCAGAGGCATCCTCGGTCGCAGCCGAGGCACGCCAGCACTTTCCCACCCTCGCGCGGTTCACGGAACCATCCATCCAGTGCGCCTGACAGGCGCAACCCATATTCACTGACCGATCAATCAAGGTTTGCCGCCACCGAGGGCGGCAGCGAGATCGCCCGCCAGCCAAGCCACTTGGCGCTCGTCCCGGCTCACCAGATCCTTGATTCGGACGACTCCGGATGCCATCTCGTCGCCGCCCAAGAGCAACAGCGAACGAGCCTCGGTCCTGAGCGCAGCCTTGAGAATCCGATCCGGCTTCGCGTGGACGGGCAGCCACTGCACGGCCAGTCCGAGCCGACGCAATGCGATGCCCATCCTGAAGACCTCGCGCTGGGCCTCGGCATCCAGACCTCCCATGTAAAGGACGGGCCGATCCGCCCTCAAGCGTGCCCGGTCTGCGGGAGCCAGTCCCTCGAGCATGGACTCGAGACGTTGCACGGTCCGCTCGAGCCCGAGCGCCCATCCGAAGGCAGGCGTTTCTGCCCCGCCCAGTTCGGCAACCAGCCCGTCGTACCGTCCACCCGCGCACACCGTGGCCTGTGCGGCGACGCCGCCCCCCGCGGGTACCATCTCGAAGACCGTTCGACTGTAGTAATCAAGTCCGCGCACCAAGGTGGAATCCTCGACCACCCTGACCTCGGCGGCTTCGAGCAGGGCACGCACTTGAGCCATGTGTTCCACGCAAGCCCCACAAGGCTCGAGTCGCGGTGCCCCGGCATTCCGGGCACGACAAGCAGCCACCTTGCAGTCGAGAACACGCAATGGATTGGTCTCCATGCGACGCTGACAGTCTCCACAGTATGCTTCCGCCCCATCCTTGAGCCATGCCTGCAAGGAATCCCTGTAGGCCGGCCGACAACTCGCATCTCCAAGCGTATTGATCCGAACCTCGAGCGGGACAGGCTGCAAATCTCCGGGCACGGGGACATCGCAGGCCACCAACCAAGCTCGGACGGCTTCGACCAGGGCGTGCTGGAGGTCGTGGGCCAGGACAATCATCTCGGCGTCGACGGTCGCGGCACCGGAGCCCAGGACCTCGGCACCCATCTGGTGAAACTGGCGCTGGCGGCCCTTCTGAGGCCGCTCGTAGCGAAACATGGCTCCCCGGTACCAAAGGCGCGCCGGCTGCGGCAACGCCTGATCCAGCCGCCCTTCCACGTAGGCCCGAACGACGCCAGCCGTACCCTCCGGGCGCAGCGTCAGGGACCGATCGCCCCGATCCACGAAGGTGTACATCTCCTTGGCGACCATGTCCGTTTCGTTGCCAACGCCGCGGGCGAAGAGCTCGGTAGCCTCGAAGATCGGAGTCCGGATCTCGCGCAGGCCATGGCGAGCGAACAGGCTGGCGGCCGTCTCCTCGACCAGCGCAACCAGATGCTCGTCCGGGGGGAGGACGTCGTGGGTACCGCGGGGCGCAGCAATCTTCTGGGTCATGTCCGTCTCGGCGTGGAGTGCGCGTTCATGGCATGATACAAGGCGCATGCGGAGTAGCCCGCGCAAGGAAGG
Source organism: Candidatus Sericytochromatia bacterium (assembly GCA_035285865.1). Taxonomy (GTDB): domain Bacteria; phylum Cyanobacteriota; class Sericytochromatia; order S15B-MN24; family VGJW01; genus VGJW01. The sequence goes on along the minus strand of JAYKHS010000028.1, from coordinate 113,780 downwards.
ACAGGCGTCCGATGGCTTTGGTGGAGCGTGTAGTCAACCTGGTTCGGGGATTCTTGGGCCTGTTCATCGGTGGCCTTGAGGCACGCAACCCCGCCGCCGTCTACGATGCGGCCATCCAGGCCCGCGAGAAGCAGTACCAGAATCTGATGCAGGCCGTGAGCGGAATCGTCCACCTCAAGAACAAGACCCAAAAGGAGCTCGAGGATCGTCTGAGCGAGTCGACGGCGCTCGAGGCCCGCATTCCCCAGTTCCTGCAGGCCGGTGATGAGGCCACGGCCCTTCAGGCCGTCGAGCGCAAGGGCGTTGTCGACGCGGACATCACGCGGCTGCGCGGAGAGCTCGAACGCATCGCATCGGATGCCGAGCGCCACAAGCACGACCTCGAGTCCTTCAAGGCCGAGATCGAAAAGCTCAAGTCCGAACGGGACCAGACGCTCGCCCGCCACGAGAGTGCCAAGGCACGCCTGAAGGTTCAGGAACAACTCTCCGGGATGTCCGTGGACGCGGACTTGAAAGCCCTGGACGGTATCCGGGAATCCGTCGCGAAGACGGAAGCCCAGGCCGAGTTGGCCCGTGACATGAACCAGAGCTCGCTGTCCGGCAAGATGGCCAGTCTCGATGACAAGATGCGCAGTGTCGATGCGAAGGCCAAGCTGGAAGAGTACAAGCGCCAGCTCGGCATTCAGGCGCCTGCCGCCGAAACCGAGCGTCAGCTGGGGCAGTCGTCCGAGAGCCTTGGCCAGTCCTGATTCCGCTGCCTTCGGGGCTGCTGGCTGGCGTATGACCCTGCTGGCAGGGCCCCATCTGCTTTGGTGGGTTCTGGTGGGGCTGTTCGGGCTGACGGGACTCGCCACAGGTAGCCGGATGGGCCTGCGCCTGCTGCTCATCGCCGCACTAGGATCGGGCATCTGGCTCTTGCTGGCTCCCTTGCTGCCGCGCTGGCGCACGCACGTTGCCGAAACCCTGTCCCGCGAAGCCGTCACCCGCGAACATCAAGAACGGGAAACCCGGCGCAAGGCGCTGCGCGCCGACCTGTCCGCGGCGATGACCAAGCAGTCAAGGGCCTTCGGGGAACGCATCGGTGCCCTGCGCGAGCTGCTGGTGCTGCAGGGCGCTCAGGCCCGTGACCTCATGATGTCGGAGCTCGAGCGCCTCGAAGCCCTTGAAGATGCCCACCTGCAGCTCCTCAGCCTGATGCATCGCCAACGCCTTCACCTTGGCCAGAACGACACGCAACGGATCCGCCGGGAAATCGATCAGGTCTGCAGGGACCTGGCGTCCCCCGCATCCAACGCGCACCGTGAGGCCCTCGAGGAAAACCTCGCCATCCTTGAGAAGCGTCAGGCGCGCCTTCGCGAATTGGAGGACGAAGTCCAGGTCCTTGCGGCACGCATCCAGGTACTGGAAGACGCACTTGACCTCGCATATGAACAGATCCTCGCCATGAAGGCCGATCCGTCCCGGGACACGGATCTGGAGGCCCTGTTCTCGGGGCTGACCGTGGCCGAGCGCACCCTCGCCGAGATGCGTGCCCTCGAAATGGCGCTGGAGGACGGTCCGTCCGGCGCTCAGCCTACCCAACGTCAGCAGGAGCAAGACCGGTCGTGAATCCTCCCGTGCTACCGGCCTGGGCCGAAGACCTCCGCAGCCGCTACCTGGCCGGTGAGGCCGTGCAGTTCCTCCTTCACGGCAATGTCCGAGACCTCGTGCCGTGGCAGGATCAGGACGTACCGCTCGCCACCTTCCTTGAAGAAGCGCTGCTCAAGCCCGCCAAGGACATCGTCCTGCGCTATGACATCTCGGAGGGCCTGACCTTCGCCAGTCCCGCCATGCGGGACAAGGCCCGCACGGCGGGCGAGGTGCGGCAAGCCCTGACGGGCGAGCCCCCCTTGACGGAGGGCGTGCGCGAGGCCCGCCGGGTGCTGCCCCAGCTCGAGGCCTTCCTTTCCTTGCCAGGCCAACGCTGCGGACTGGTCATCGACTACGTCGAGACGCTGGTCCCTGCCGGAGAACCCGCGCACATGTCCGCCGACGATCGTGCCGCGCTCGTGACCTTGGAGCGGTGGGCCCACGAACCCCGGATGCTGCACTCGCACAACATCATCCTGCTGGTTGCCGAACAGCTCGGCAGCGTCAACCAGAGAGTGGTGCGCAACGCTCAAGTCATCCCCATCGAGATCCCCCTGCCGGACGAAGGCGAACGCCACGCATTCCTCGAACGCGCCCTCCAGCGCCATGAAGTGGCGGCAGGGGCTCCCCTTCCCCAGCTCGCCCGCTTGTCCAGCGGGCTCCGGCGGATCCAGCTGGAGGGCATCGTGCGCTGGGCCAAGGGACAAAGAACGCCTCTTGACCTCGGCATGCTGGCGCGCAAGCGCAAGGAGATCATCGAACAGGAATGCCATGGTCTGGTGGAACTCATCGAGCCCGACCATGGCCTTGAAGCGGTCGGCGGACAGGATGCCGTGAAACGGCGGCTGGAGCGCATCGCGCGCGCCATCCACGACGGACGCCATCGCGAGGTGCCGATGGGCATCTTCCTCGTGGGCCCCATGGGCACGGGCAAGACCTGGCTTGCCGAAGCCTTCGCGCGCGACTCGGGACTCACTTGCCTGGCCTTGAAGAATTTCCGCGATCGCTGGGTAGGCTCTACCGAAGCCAACCTCGAAAAGATCCTGGGCATGATCCGAGGTCTGGGATCGGTCCTCGTCCTCGTGGATGAAGTGGACCGCGCGCTGGGAGGGGAAGACGGGGACTCAGGCGTCTCTTCCCGAGTGTTCGCGCGACTCAAGACCTTCATGAGCGACACCAGCCAGCGGGGCAAGGTGCTCTGGATGGTGATGAGCAATCGCCCGGACAAGCTCGACATCGACCTCAAGCGCCCGGGCCGTTTCGACGAGAAGATTCCCTTCTTCCTGCCGTGGCAGGAGGAAGAACGCTTGCGCATCCTGCAGGCACAGCTCCGCAAGCATCGCCTGGCCACCGCCGAGAACTGGGACGCCGACACCTTCGCCAGCCGCACGGAAGGCTATTCGGCCGCGGAAATCGAGGCCGTCCTCTTGCTTGCCGCGCGTCTCGCCGAGGAGGCCGGGGCAGGTGGCCTCCCCCTGGCCGCCGAACATGTCCTCGCGGCCTTGGACGAGTTCGTGCCGAACCGCAACACCTCCATGATCCGGTTCATGGAACTGCTCGCCGTTTACGAAAGCTCGAGCCGACGCTATCTGCCGGCCCGCTATGCCGAGCTGACGGCGGACGCTGTCCAGACGAGCCTCGCGGAACTGAAACGCGAGCTGCGCCTCTGAAGGAGCGGCACAGCTCGCGTTTCGGACACCGGTCAGTGGGCGGCGGCGATGGCCTTCGGACCCGCCTCGAGGATGTGCCCGTCCACCATGCCCTCGAACTGGGCGATGGCGTCGCGGAACATGCCCGAGAGCCTTGCAGCGGTGGCATCATAGGCAGCCTTGTCCGTCCAGGTGTTGCGGGGCAGCAAGACCTCGGCAGGTACGCCATCGACGGCCTTGGGCACCTGGAAACCGAAGGCGGCTTCCTGCTCGAACTCGGCCTTGTCCAACTCGCCGGATAGCGCCGCACGGACCAAGGCACGGGTGTGCGCAATCTTCATGCGGCTGCCGACGCCGTAGGCGCCGCCGCTCCAGCCCGTGTTGACCAGGTAGCAGGTGGTGCCGTGCCGGGCGATCTTCTCGCCAAGCAGCTTGGCATAGACGGTGGGATGCAACGACATGAAGGGCGCACCGAAGCAGGTGCTGAAGGTGGCCGAAGGCTCCTTGACCCCCCGCTCGGTGCCCGCGACCTTGGCCGTGTAGCCGGCGAGAAAGTGGTACATGGCCTGCTCGGGCGTCAGCTTGGCCAGCGGCGGCATCACGCCGAAGGCATCGCAGGTCAGCATCAGGATGGTCCGAGGATGCCCACCCTTGCCGGTGGACTCGTAGTTTGGGATGGCATCCAGCTGGTAGGCAGCACGCGTGTTCTCGGTCCGGGCATCGCTGTCCAAATCGAGCTGACGGTTCACGGGGTCCATCACCACGTTCTCGAGGATGGTGCCGTGCATGGCCGTTGTGGCATAGATTTCAGGCTCGGCAGTCCGCGAAAGCTTGATGACCTTGGCGTAGCAACCGCCCTCGACGTTGAAGACACCGCCATCAGCCCAGCCATGCTCGTCGTCGCCGATGAGCTTGCGGTCCGGATCGGCGGACAGGGTGGTCTTGCCGGTTCCGGAAAGACCGAAGAACACCGCCACGTCACCCTGAGCCCCGATGTTGGAGGAAGCGTGCATGCTCATGACGCCGCGCTGCGGCAGCAGGTAGTTCATCAACGTGAAGATGGACTTCTTGATTTCGCCTGCGTACTGCGTGCCGCCAATCAGGACCAGTCGGCGTCCGAAGTGGACCATGATGAACGTGCTGCTGTTCGTGCCATCAAGCTCAGGAACGGCCTCGAAATCAGGCACATGCAGGACCGTGGCCTCGGCCTCCAGGCCCTCGCGCTCGGTGCCGGAAGGCCGGACGAACATGTTGTTCGCAAAGGCGGCATGCCAAGCGTGCTGGGTCACGACGCGGATCGGGAGGCGGAACTGGGGATCGGCCCCGGCGAAAAGGTCCTGGACGAAGACCTCGCGACCCTGAAGGTAGGCCTGCACACGCCCCAGGAGGCGATCGAAGGTCTCCTCGGACACTGGCCGATTGACCTTGCCCCACCAGATGCGATCCTTGGACGACGGTTCTTCGACGATGAACTTGTCATTGGGGGAACGTCCGGTGTGATGGCCGGTCTCGCAGACCAGCGCGCCTCCCGCAGACAGGCGCCCCTCGCCACGCTTGATGGCCTCTTCAATCAGGGCGGCACGCGACAGGTTCAGGTGGACCTGCCCGAGGCCACCGAGCCCCAACGCCAGCAATCCCTTGTCCGAAATACTCATCAATGACCGTCCTCTTCGATAGCTACGGGGCCGCTCGCCGTTGAATCAGCCAGTTCCATCGTAACAGTTAATCGACGTTTAATGAAGCCCCCATGCCGCCCGGAGAAGCGGTACTCTGGGTACCGGGCCCGAGTGGCGGAATGGCAGACGCACCAGACTTAGGATCTGGCGCCGAAAGGCGTGCGAGTTCGACTCTCGCCTCGGGCATCATGGCGCTTCTCCGCAAGTTCGCCTGGTCCGCTCCCGATAGTTTCTGCAGACGGAGGCCCCCATGCGCACGGAAGCCCGCCCGGGCCATCAGCCCGCCAAGGACCTGCGCCGCAGCGCGGGCGACCCAGGGCTCCGGGATGCATCCGAGCCCGCCCGACCCGCCGGCGATCGCCTCGCCCTCGAGGGGGGGACGGACGGCAAAATGGCCCGCAGGGCCGCCACGCTCGGCATCGTCGCGGCAGCCGTGCTCGTGGCACGCAAGGTCGGCGAGGCAGCCGAGGCTGCTCGTGCGCGCGTGACCGGGGCACTCAAGGGGCTCCTGCTGTCCAAACCCATCGCGATACAGGCCGAACGTCAGGAAGCAGCTGGCGTTGCAGCCAGGCAGGAGCGTCGGCGCAAACGTCAGGACGAGCAGATGAAGGCCATGGTCGAACGGGCCAGGGTCGAAGCGGATAACCTCGCCGAGACCCTTGCGCAGCGGACCGATCGCCCCCGGACCCACTAGGGCGGTCTTTCGACCTAGCGCTCAGGGAACCCATCGCGTGATGGTGTCGTCGACCGGGTAGGAAACCCTCTGTCGCGCTACCCTCGAGGAATCCTTCGTGAATCGTGCCCTGTCGATTGCACTTGCCCTTTCCGTCGGCATTCTAAGTGCGCTTCCCGCCACCGCGCAGATCCGGCGGTCAAACGGAGAGGGAGCCCAGGGCTCGTCCGCGGCGGGCCAGAACGCCGCCGTTCCCATGGCGAACGTGGCCGTTGCCCTCCCGCGGATCGCCCTGCTGCGTCCCGAACGCTACAGCAATTTCGCCGATGACGAGGACATGGCCTATGAGCGCCTGGGCAACGCGCTGGCCAACCTCGGACGCTTCTCGGTCGTCGAACGTGGCCGCATCGACGCCCTTCTTCGGGAGCGGCAACTGGGCATCGACGGCCTGCTTGGGGAGCGTGATCGACTGAGCAGGCTCGAGGGCGTGGACTACCTGATCGAGATCCACGTGTCCAACGAAATCGCCACCCAGAGGGGCGAGGGCCGGGCGATCATCTACAACGACCAGTGGATCGGCTCCTGCAGGCTCATCGAGGTGCGTCGGGGCATCGTGGCACGCTCCTTCGCCATCAACTCCCAGGCATCCGGTGACTCGATGGCCCAGGCGAGGGGACGTGCGGCCGACCAATTCGTGGCCGAGGCCATAGGCGGTTTCAGGGACGTGTTCCGCCTGCAAACGCGCATCGTCGGGCGCCAGGGCCGCCTTATCCAGCTGGCCATGGGCTCGGAACAGGGCATGCAAGAGGGCTACATCCTTACGGCGATACGTGGCATGACCCCGACGTCCCAGCCGGTTGGCGGGGCTGTGTTCCAGGTCCCGACGACGGAAGTCGGGCGCATCGCCGTCACGCGCGTCTTCCCGGGTACCGCGACCGGCGTCATCATCGAAGGTCAGGACAGAATCCGCGACGACGACCTGCTGGTCGAGGACCCCCGCGCATCGCTTCTGCGGCTGGGGCTCTTCGCCGGTGCTCAGATGCAAAACGCCAAGATCCTCGGCGCAAGTGCGGCAGTTGCCGTCGCCTCGCTGGGCCGCGCCCAATTCGAGATCGACCTTCTGGAACCTTGGTCCGGCCAGAGCTTTGGCGTGGCGCTCGGCTTCGCCGGGGGCACCTACGGCCAGGGCGTCTCGCCATTCAAGCTCGACCTGCTGGCACAGTGGCAACTGCCCCTCTCGGAAAGGCTGCGCCTGAACCTTCAGGGTGGCGTGGGTCTGAACGCAGTCAGCCAGCCCCTCAAGAAACCCGTCCCGGTGAGCGGTGAGACCGTCAGCACTGCGGGCGCGTCGACGATCTCCGGTGTTGCCGGAGCGGCGTTGGACCTGCGCCTCTGGGGCCCGCTCAACCTCCGTGCCGGTGTCCAGTGGCGTCCGGAGACCATCTATCAGGATTGGCGCCTCGGCAGCGGGGCCAACAACAACACGTCCGGTTCCAGCACGCCCGTGGCCGCGGACGCCTTGCAGAACGCCACGGTCCAGGACGGGGGGCTATCGCCGATCCTTGGACTGTTCTTCCGCTTCTAGAGCACGAAGCGGCGCGCCCCGATGCGATTTCAGCGCCGAGGCGCAGCCTCGGCCTTTTCGTAGGACCCCATCACCTTGGCGCTGTAGCGACTGCGATACAGGCCCCGGTGCGCGACGGCAATAGGTCCGAAGTTATATGCCGTGAGTGCCTTGTGCCAGATGGATCGTTCGGACGACCCCTTGGGCATGCGCCTGGCGGCCCAATCCCGGTACTCGCGCAGGATCCGGCAGCCGTAGTCCAGGTTCGTCTTCGGATCGAAGAGGTTGTCCCCGCGACGCGCGTGCCCGCGATTGACCTGCATCAGGCCTCGCGAGGGACCGGTCCGGCACGTCGGGTCCCAGTCGGACTCCTGACGGATGATGCCCGCCACGAGCAACTCGGGCACGCCATGCTTGCGAGACGCGGCGCGCACCATCGGCGCATAACGCCTTGCCTTGTCTGGCCCGGCAGAACGCGCGATGACGGCCACCAACGGATCGGCCCCAACCGGTTCGGCAGCGAAGGCAGGCGCCCACCCCGTCGAGACGGCCACCACGCAGGTCGCCCACAAGACCATGAGTCCACGCATGGTGATCATGGTAACACGTCTGCCTGAAGGCCTTGCTGTGCTACTGTGACGGGCATGTCCGCCATGGCCATCACCCTCCAACGCCTCACGCACCTGCATCCGGGCGGCAAGGGCGTGCGCGACCTTGTGCTGGACGTGCCCGAGGGCAGCATCTTCGGTTTCCTCGGCCCAAACGGCGCCGGCAAGTCGACCACCATCCGGTTGCTGCTCGATTTCCTGCGCCCGCAGGCCGGTGTGGCCACGGTCCTCGGACGAAATCCATGGCGTGAAGGTCCGGAGGTCCGGCGACGCATCGGCTATCTGCCCGGCGAGGTACATCTTCCGGAAGGCCTGACAGGTCGCGCATTCTTGAACTACGCCGCCCACCTTCGTGGCATGAAACTTCCCGAAGCCCGACTCGACCCGATGGTCCAGGCTTTGGACGCCAACCTCGACCAGAAACTCAAGACGCTCTCGAAGGGCAACAAGCAGAAGATCGCCATCATCCACGCCCTGTTGCTGGCGCGGGAGTTGGTCATCCTCGACGAGCCCACCGAAGGCCTCGACCCACTGATGCAACAGGCTTTCCACGGCCTTTTGCAGAACTACCGGGACGAGGGCGGCACGATCTTCATGTCGAGCCACGTGCTCTCCGAAGTGGAACGCCTCTGCGACCAGGTCGCCATCATTCGGGACGGCCGCATCGTCGAGGTCGCCCGGACGGAAGCCCTCAAGGCCAAAATGGCGCGACGCGTCAGCCTCGTCCTCGATGAGGACGTCTCGAGGGAAGCTGTGACTGCCATCCTGCCGGACGCCCGTGTCGTCCGCTGGGAAAGCGCCGGCGCGGTCCTGGAGGTCAAGGGAAACATCCGGCCCCTGCTCGGCTTGCTGGCCACCCTGCCGGTCCGGGACGTGGCCATCGAACCGGCCCGGCTCGAGGACTCGTTTCTGGAGTACTACGCATGACCGCCGCCGTCTTCCTGCGTGCCCTCAAGGACCGCTGGCCGACCATGCTGGCGCTCGCCACAGGCCTCGCGCTGTTTCTCGGGATGGTGGCGTGGTGGTATCCGGAATACCGGGCCCAGGCAGAAGTCTCGATGAAACTCCTGCCCTCGTTCATCAAGAAGATGATGGGCGCCAGGGTGTCCATGGCACGCCCCGAAGGCTACGTGTCCTGGGTCCTGATTCATCCACTGAGCCTCGCGATGCTGGCGACGTGGGCCATCGGCATACCGTCAGCGGCGATCGCCGGGGCCATCGAACGGGGCACGCTCTCCTTCACCCTGTCGGGCCCCATCACACGCGGCAGGTTCATCCTTGCCCAGATCGGCATCCTGGTGCTTGGCCAAGCCGTGACGGTAACCGCGTGTGTCGGTGCCGTCGCCGGCATGCTCGCGTGGCATGGCGTGAACCTGCCGGGCGGGCCCGTCGGCTGGCTGCTGACCGCACTTCAGGCGTTGCTGCTCATGATGGGTTTCGGCGGCATCACGATGCTGATCTCGTCGGCCACGAGTGAATCGGCAAACGCCTTCCGGCCCGCCATTGCCATCATGATGGTCGCGCTCTTCGTGAGCCTGTTCGGGGATGTCTTTCGGGCACTCGAACCTCTGAAACCCCTGTCCCCGTTCACATGGTTCAGGCCCTACGAACCCCTCGCGGGGAAGGAAACGGCCTGGACCGCGTGGCTGTGCCTCGCTGGCCTGCCCCTCGCCACCCTGATCGGAGCCTGGCAGGTCTTCAGGCGACGCAACCTGTCGATCTGAGCCCGCCCGACACGGCTCAGAACTCGAGGAACGTCCCTGCGGAGAATGCCGGCGTGACCCCCACGCTTTCCGTCCGGACACGGTAGCTGGCGTCGATGCTGGCCCGGGGGCTCATGCTGTAGCCCGCCCCGAGCGCGACCACAAAGTTTGGACTCAGACGAAGGTCGGCCCCGAGTCCGGCGCTGAGGTTCCAGAGCAAGGTTGGCTGACGGTTGTAGGTGCTCCCGTCATCGGACAACTGATCCCAGCCGGTGGGACCGGTTGTCCCATAGGCCGCACCGACGGCCCCGAGCAGATAGAGTCGTCCGGGCCGCCCCTCGAACAGCTGGCGCATCACCTGCCCCCCGGCATTGTGGAAGTAGTACGTGCCATCGCTGTAGGGGATGCCCGCCAACTGCCAGCCCCAGCCGTCCGACAACCAGCGCCGCCAGGCAAAGCCCGATCCCGAAAGCCACGAGACAGACAGTCCGTAGCCTGTCAGCTCGGCCTGGACCGAGCCAAGGTCCGGCACGGAAGGACTAGCGGTTCCGGAAGCCTCGGACCCAGGCACGGCAGTCCCGCCCCCGAACGGCATGTACTCGGAGACAAGGTAGTCTTCGCCCCGGACACGCCCGGTAGCCCGGTCGACCGCACGGACGGTCAAGCGATCACGAAGTTGCCAGGACGGACCCGGCCGGACACCCAGCAACTCCTGCCGGAAGAACAGATTCTCCCCTTGCACATCCGGGAAGGACAGAGCCAGCATCACATCGGCACGCTCCTCGGAGGCCGTGAACACAATCCCGCGACGCGCGAGCGCTGCCATCAACATGTGCTTCAAAGCCCGTGCATCGTTATCCCGCGCGGTACGAAGCGAGGCCGAATCCGACAGCCACACACGCTCCCCCTTCCTGAGCCAAGGCTGCTCCCCTCCCAGCAGACGGTCTGCCACATCCTCCATGTTGACGCGATGGAACGTCGTGGCATCGGGTGGCGGGGCCGCGACAGCCACGGCGCCCAAGGCCATCGCAAGGCAAGGAGCGGCCATGCATCCGGTCAGAAACTGCTCTAAGCGCATCGCTCGTTCCACCCGTTCAAGAGGCTCATCAGAACTCGATGTAGGCTCCGGCACCCACGCCGGGACCGACGCGGTTTCCCGCAGAGATGCTGTAGGCGAGTTGCGCGCACAGCACCAGGTTGCCGGCAAGGCGCAGATCGAGCCCGCCTCCGACACTGAGGTTCCATGCCGTGCCGCCGAACCAGCGATCCGCGACACTGCCGAATCCGGCACCGGCCGAGCCAAGCCCGTATCCTCGGCCCCACGGAGCTTCGAAGAAGGACTGCATCACCTGTCCGCCCGCGTTGAAGAACGTATCCGGGCCATTGACATAGGGAAAGCCCGATATCTGATAGCCAAGCCCGGATGCGGTCCAGCGCCGATAGGAGAAGCCGGAACCCGACAGATTGGACACTGCAAGCCCCACCCCCTGGAGCTCCCGGACCGGGTGCGGCACCCCGGGTCGCTGTGCGCCCGGTGCCCCTGCGGGCGCAAGAACCTCAATCGGGGCAAAAGGCTGAAGTTGAACGACCAGGACATCCGCCCCACGCACCTGCTTCGAGCCCGACTCGACGGAGCGGACCACGAGGCGGTGCGTCACCGTGTAGCTGGGTCCCGGACGCCCCTCGACAAGCTCGGGCCGATAGACGACCTCCCCGGGTCCACGGAGCATGCGCGCCTCGAGGCGCACCTGGGCATCCGGCTCCCGGTCGACCAGCACCACGCCGCGCATCATCAGGGCGCGCGCCAACATGGCACGCAGGATATCGGCGTCCGAATCCGTTGAGCCCGCGTGCTCCGGTTCCCACCAGACCCGTTCGCCGGACTGCACGTAACCCAGCCCGATCAGCTGGTCCGCGAGGCGAACCAAGACCTCTCGATGCAGGTCGGAGGCATCGCTTTCGAGACCGGCCGCCAGAACCGGCAGAGGCATCGTCGTCACGGCCAAGGCCAGGGCCAGACGACTGAGAGGCCGGGACAATGCAGCAGTCATGATGACTTCAGCGTTCCCGCGGCAGGAATGGACCAAACAACGGGGGACGTCCCGCCCACGAGCGGAACGCCCCCCGTCACCAGCGACTCAGGCGGCCTGCTTCTCGCCGAACCACTGGTCGGCCGACTTCGCCACCTTGCCATCGTTGTACTGGACAAGGGCCTGCTGACGCAGCGAGGTTTGGCCGTCGCCAGCCTGGATGTTCACCTCGTCCCACGACACGTAGAGCTTCTGCAGCTTGTCCGCGGCGTGGATGTAGTTGCCGGCCTTGTCCATCAGCTTGAGTTCCTTGGCCGCGACCGAGTTCGGGTCCGCAAGATCGATGTACTTGCGGCCCTGCTCGTCCGTCTTGAGCTCGGCGGCGTACTCATGAGCCAGTTCGTCATAGGCGTTCTTGAACTTGCCCAGGTGGTCGCCGAAGATCTCGTTGCCGTCGATGACGCCATTGTTCTTGGACGTGCCGTCGCCGTTGCGGTCCTTGACCAGCCAGGCCTCGTTGTCGTTGAGACCGCCCGACATGGTCACTTCGCGGCCGTCGTCGAGGCGAATCTGGCTGTTGTCCGTCGTGTTGACCTTCGCGTCCGTGCCGTCCAGCGTGATCTTGAGCGGATCATGGGTGCCGGTGCCCCCGCCCGCGGTCGCCGGGCCACGGGACGTATTGAGCGGGAAGGGATTGGCGTTGTACGAAGCCTCGGTGGTGCCAGGCGGGACGGAAACGCGCTCGCTGGAACCGTCGGGGCGCTGGACGATGGCCTCCCAGGGCTCATGCTGCGGGAACATGATCTTCGCCTTGCTGTTCAGGTAACCTTCGATCTCCTTGATGATCCCGGCGACGTCATACGGATTACCCTGGCCCATCGCGATCTCGTACAGCTTCATGAGCAGCTTCTGCAGGGCGGGATCGTCCTTGAACTTGTCGATGAGCGACGACAGGTCGCCGGCCATCTTGTCACCCCGCTCGCCGTTGCTGACCCGATCCAGCACCTGGCCGATGCCGCCCACGACCGTGTTGATGGGCGTCCGAGGCAGTTCGGGAGCGGTGCTACGCGGGTCCGAGCCCAGCTGATCCACCCCCAGATTGGTGGGGCGGGCGGGATTCTGCACAGCCGTCGCATAATCGGGCACGCGGCTGCCATCCACCTGCTGGTTGCCGCCGATGGCGTTGCGATCGTCCACGAACCCACCACGGTCCGGAACGATGTTGCCCCCCACGACATCGCCCTCGACAGTCGGACGGTCGAGGGTGACGCCACCGGTGGGCAGTTCCGTGACGACTTCTTCCTGAGCACCACGCTCCTCGGAGGAACCCGTGGGCACGACGGCGGCCTCGTCCTTGATCTGGGGCACCGACGCATTCGGCGTCATCTTCACCGTGTCGAAACTCGGGGTCCAGGTCGACCCGCCCTGAATGCTGGACATCGTCATCTCCTCGTTGCGCTGGGCTCCCCCCCCGGGGCCCTGGCCTTCACACCCGACTTGTCGCCGCGTCCTCTCCGGGCGCCGCTAAGCTTAATCCTCGGGCAACACTTAGGACCGCCGGGTCGGGAGAGGCGTTCTGCATGGTCCATACCCGCGTCGCCCCTCCCCGGGCGCCTGCAACAACCTTTTCACCCCCGACCAAGATTCCCTAAAAGGTTTCGCGAACGCGCGGGCCCGGGTACAGATCCCGAGCATGCGTCGCATCGAGGCAGACTTCCGCGCGCTGGCCCTGGCGGCCAATCCGGCGTCCATTGCCACTCCGACCGTACCGCAGCAGGATGCCATCCGCCTGCCTCGCGATACCCGTACGCCGCTTCGAGGCGCGCGCACCCGCATGAGTTGGGAAAACTCTCCGGCGGCGCGCACGGCTCCCCTGCTGCCGCAGGACACGTTTCAACGCTCCGCGCAGGTCACGCGACGCCTGGAAGATGCCGAGGCCTCCCGGGAGTTGCTCGAAGGCTTGCGTCGCCGCGGTCTGGGCGACCATCCGAGGGTCCGGGTCCTCGAGGCGTGGCAGCATGCCGCAGAACGTCAGGCCGATGGCCGTCTGAGTGCACCGGACCTCCTCAATCGCCTGGCCGAGGGCATCGACAAGGCAACGACCTGGCTCGCGCGCCTTGTCCTCGCTCCCGGAGATCAGGTGCGTCATCGGCAAGGCCGACTGCAGAGCGTCCGGACCCTTCTGGCCGCAGGGCAACAACCCCGTGCGCTTGCCATCCTGCGCCAGCAAGCGTTGGCTCATCCGGGGGATCTGGAGTCGCGGGCCCTGCTGGGCAAACTGCTGACGGATTCGGGCCAGTACCTCGAGGCCGAACCCCATCTGACCACCGTCGTCTCCGACCGACCGGACAGCACCGAAGCGTGGCTGGCCATGGGCCGGTTGGCCTACCTTCGTGGACAGGGCGCCAAGGCGTTCGAGGCCTTCGGGCAGGCGTGGCGCCTCGCCCCGGAGGCGTCGGACACCAACGCTTGGCTGGGCATCATGGCCTTCGATGCGGGTCGCATGGCGGAAGCCAATCGATTCCTCGAGCGCGCGGTCGGGTTCGACTCGAGCAACAGCGTGGCACGCTACTATCTTGGCCAGACCGCGATGGCAGCCGGCGATCCGCTGCGTGCTCGCTTCCAGTTCGACCTGGTCAAGAAACTGCAGCCCACGGCCGACCTTCGCTCCAGCACGACACCCGAACCGGCCCTGGCCGGTCCCCGGGACAACCGGACGAGCTGGGCGATGCCCCGTCCCAGGACGGCTGGTGTGCGCTAGAGGCAACGGTCGGGTATCCTAGGGTGCCCTGACCGACCGAGGAAACGGCGATGCGGAACATGTTCGGCCTCGTGGCCCTCATCTTCTTCCTGCTCAGCGCCCTGGCCCTGCAAGGCGGCAGCGCCGCCGCCCTGTGGTCGTGGCATGCCTTCGTCATCGTGCTGGGCGGGTCGGCAACTGCGGCGTTCATGTCCTTTCCCGCCGATCGGGTCCTGGCCATCCCGCGCCTGACTTGGGAAGCGCTCAAACCTGCCAGCATCGAGATGGTCGAAGTGGTGGCCAAGCTCATGAAGCTCTCCACCCGTCTGCGCACGGCCGGCATCCAGGGCACGATGAAGGACATCGGCAACATCGAGGATCCGTTCCTGAAGCGCGGGATGCAGTACATCACGGAAGGCTTCGACTCTCAGGAGATCCAGGACCTGCTCGAGGCCGAGATGCTCGCGATACGGGGCCGACACCGTACCAACATTGCGGTATTTGAGTCCTTGGGGGCCTACTGTCCGACCTTGGGCATCCTCGGTACGGTCCTGAGCATGGTCTCCGTCCTCGGAAACCTCGACAAACCGGAGCAACTCGGCCCCGAAATCGCGACGGCCATGGTGGCCACCCTCTATGGTGTCGGTGCCGCCAACCTGTTCTTTCTGCCGCTGGCCAACAAGCTGCGCAAGAACTCGGAGGAGGAACTGCGCATCCGCTGGGTCATGGTCGAGATCATCCTCGCCATGCAAGCGGGTGCGAACCCGAGGCTGATCAACGAACGCCTTCAGGTCAGCCTGCCCCCGTCCACCCGCAAGACGATCCGGGCCTCGGCAAAGACCCGACGCAACGCAGGCCCCACGGCGGGCCTCGGCGGTGCAGAACCCGAGATGGCCGTGCCCCAGTACGACGAGGGCTGACGCATGAGGGCCAAGGACTGGCGCCTTCAGCGCGAAGGGGAAGAAGAGCAGCATAACGACCGCGAACGGTGGCTCATTACCTACGCGGACTTCATCACCCTCCTGATGGTCTTCTTCGTCGTCATGTACGCGATGTCGAGCCGTATCTCGGTGGAGAACTTCGCCAAGATCACCCAGTCCATGAAGCAGGCCTCGAGCATCAAGAAGAAGGAAGGCCAGGACATCTTCGCGAACACCCCGGCCACCGTGAAGACGGACCAGATCCAGGAGGCGCAGGCACGGGTCAAGCAGGCCATCGCGAAGTTCGACGGACGCTCCCAGGTTCGCGTCGACCTTCAGGATCGGGGTCTCGTCATCAGCCTGTACGACACGGCCTTCTTCGATGCAAATTCCACGGACCTGAAGCCGGCGCTCAAGCAAGCCCTGCGCAAGGCGGCCCAGGCCCTGCAGAAGATGCCCAATGCCATCAGCGTCGAGGGACACACCGACAATATCTCGCCGGGCGGGGCAGCGGGCACCAATTGGCGACTTGCAGGCGATCGTTCCATCAAGGTCGTGGAGTTTCTCGTTCGCGAAGGCAAGATTGCGCCCAAGCGCCTCTCGGCCACGAGCTATGCGGAGTTCCGCCCGCTTTTCCCGAACGATACGGCCCAGCACCGCGCCCTCAACAGGCGTGTGGACCTCGTCGTGTCCGCCGATGCCCCCAAGGCAGCACTCACGCCCAGCCCGACACCCTCCGACCAGCTGGTGGCCCCGGGATACAGCTATCCGACTCCGGGCAACTTCCAGAATCCCTTCAACAACGGTGGTATCAGCAATCCTTTCGGCAACAACTTCTAAGGCGGGCAACTTCTTCTCCAATCCGGGCCAGCTGCTCACGGCGCTCCTGTTGTCCGTGCTGCTGCAACAGCCCGCTTGGGCCGAGAGCGGCGAATCGGGGCTGCCCGAAACGATCGCCGTACCCAGTGAGGCGGACGCCGCCCGGTTGCAGTCAGGTCAGGTCCTCACCCGGAACTTCGAACACGCCGACGGCCTCAGGGGATCGGTCCTCCGCTTCTGGGCCAAGGCTTCCCCGGATGAGTGCTTCAAGATCCTTGCGGATCCGGCCAAGTTGGCCGACTTCATGCCCAGCTTGCACTCGGTGCGGGTTCTTGGCGAGCAACCGGACGGCACCGTGTTGCGGATGGTCAGCCAGGTTCCCTTCGCGCCGGACCTGACGATTCGGCGCTGGGGTGTTCCTGCCACGCGCACCATTCGCTGGGTCCAGGTCCGGACGCCTTTCCGCCGGCTCGAAGGACGCTGGCAGATGCATCCTCTCGGCGAAGGCGCCTGTTTGGAATATGCCTTGGGGGTCGACACGACAGGCAACCTGATCCCGGGCTGGGTCATCTCGGGCCTGCAACAGCAAGGTACTCGTGACATCGCACGCAATGTCCGCCGTCGGATCGAATCGGGGGGCACGTGGAAGAAGCCGGGCTGAGCGGCCTCCCGGGCACCGTGACGTCCGGCCCTGCCGAAAGCGACGTGAAGGCCCTGAGGGCCTGGGTGTTGTACGACTTCGCGTACATCATCTGGAGCATCGATGTGCTGTCCATCCACGGGCAGTTGTTCCTGCAAGACGTGCTGGGCGCCTCGGACAGCCTCTGGGCCTGGACCGTCACGATGGCCATGGTGGTGGTGGCTGTCATCGCCCCCCTGCAGGGCGCCTGGTCGGACCGCACCGGCCGGCGCATGGTGCTGTTGCGAGGGTGGGCCCTGCTGTGCATCGGCGTCACGATTCTGGTCCCCTGGGCGGGCCATCAGGCCGGAACCTGGGTCGCGGCAACGCTCCTCGGCGTCTCGATCATCGGGTTCCAGCTGTCCCAGTCCGTCTACCACGGGCTTCTTCCGGACCTTGCGGCTCCTGCCGATCGCGGCCGATGGTCGGCTGCCGGGATCGGTGTGGGGTTCATGGGCACGCTGCTGGGCCTTGCCGTGGTCGGTTCCTTCGTCAGCGGAAGACTGGGCCCCTGGAGCATGCCATGGGGAAGCGGTGGTCCCGAGGCAGCCTTCGTGCCATCGGCCTTGCTTTACCTGCTCTTCGCCATACCGGCATTCCTGCTCCTGCCTGACCGGGCACCCGTCCGTGAACCTGCCCCGGAAGGCCTTCGGGAAACCTTCCGCATGATTCGGGATACCCTGTCGCCAACCCGACATCCGGGCCTGGGGCGCTTCATGCTGGCGAACCTGCTTTTCATGGATGCCGTCAACACCGTCATCTTGTTCATGGCCACTTACGCCACGCGGGCCATCGGCCTCAAGGCGGGAAGCGATGTGGAACTGTTGTTGGCGACAAGCACGATCGTCGCCATTGGCGGGGCCTTCGCGTGGGGCAGAATGACCGACGCATGGGGGCCCGGCAGGGCGCTGCACCTCTGTCTCGGCTCATGGGCGGTGGCCTTGGCCCTTGCCGTGGGCATCCGGGACGCCGACCTCTTCCGCTGGGTGGTGGGTCCGGCCATCGGCTGGTGCATGGGGGGGACGGGCACCATCGTCCGCCCCTATCTGAGCCAGTTGGCCCCACCTGAGACGCACGGCACGGTCTTCGGCATCTGGGCCCTCGTGGGCCGCGCTGCGGCCGTCGTCGGCCCCTTGGTATGGGGCGTGACCGTCACGCTGGGACAAGGACTTGGTGAAGACCGCTTCAGGCTTGCGCTCGGTAGCCAGGGCATCATGCTGCTGCTGGGCTGGCTCCTGCTCACCGGCATGCCACGCGGACCGAGCGTCAAATCTTCGTGAAATCCCTGTAACTTCCGCAGTCCTCTCCGGCGAGACAGGCATAAACCGTCAGGTACGGAAGGAGTCGCGGGCCATGTTGAACAACGTCACGGGCAAGTCCACCCAGCCGCTGTCGTCCCAGACGGGGCGCACGACGGTCTCGGCCCCGCCGGCGTCGCAGGGTGCGCCTGCAAACGCGCCCCGGAGCCAGGCCGTAGGCGACGTCTCGTCGATCTCTTCCAGCGCGGTGTCGGGTAGTCGTCCGGCCTACAGCGGCCAAGCTCTCTTCCAGACCGGCAAGTCCGATCCGCGGGGCGGCACGCAGGATCTGGACAAGATGCTCAACCAGTTCTCGGCGGACTTCAAGATGATGTCGCCCGAACAACAGAAGACCCTGCTGGCCGACCCCGGATTCCGCATCGACGTCACGGGCTACGCCTCCAACGCAGGGACCAAGAGCAGCTACGACAACCAGGGTCTGTCTGCCCGTCGCGCCACCGAGACGGCGGCGCACGTGAAGGCATTCCTCGCCAAGCAGGGCATCGATGTTCCTGCGAGCGCCATCAAGAGCAAGGGGGCCGGTACGCCCAGCAACCCCGGCAAGCCGCTTGACAACAACGATCAGACGGATCGTTCGGCCAAGGTCGAGATCTTCATGCCCAAGGTCGTGGCCGGCGGCAAGCCGCCAGCCCAGCAACAGAACCAGCCGGCGGCCCCGTCGAGCCCGGCACCGGCATCCGGCGGTTCGGCTCCCGCGCAGAACAGCGGCGAGACCCAGGGCTCTGGCCAGGCGCAGGGCAATGGAAAGGCTCAAGGCAATGGTGGGAAGGGAACCGGTATTCAGGACGTGGCAAACGGCCTTACCGCGCTCGCCGAACTGGCCAAGGCCTTCGGGGATCTCTGGAATACAGTCCGCAAGAAGCCCACGCAGGCCGAACCCGGTCCCGTCGTCAACCAGCCGGCCCCGCAGTCGCCGGCTCCCGCTCCCGTCTTCCCCG
The DNA here is from genome assembly GCA_035285865.1 of Candidatus Sericytochromatia bacterium. GTDB lineage: Bacteria > Cyanobacteriota > Sericytochromatia > S15B-MN24 > VGJW01 > VGJW01. The sequence goes on along the minus strand of JAYKHS010000028.1, from coordinate 94,833 downwards.
CTCCAGTCATCGTGACGACGAAGAAAGAAGAGGAAGAGGAGAAGAAGCCGGCTCCGGCACCCGCTCCCGTACCCTCTCCCGTCCCCGCGCCGGAACCGGGACCGGCACCAGCGCCGCCCGCCCCGGTAGTGGCCGACGATGGCTTCAAAGGCGTGGAAGGCCCCAAGGCCCAGATCGTGGAAGTTCCCTACGGCGGAGTGGCTGCCGGCTCCTGATCTGCCCGGGGTTGCAGGTTAGTGTCGCGAGGCACGGGGAACAACAACCCCGTGTCTCGCAGATTCATGCACGCCCCCCCTCGGGGCTTCACGATGATCGAACTGCTGGTCGTCGTGGTCATCATCGGAATCCTTGCAGCAGTAGCCATCCCCAACTACGCAGGGGCCCAGGACAAGTCGCGGAACGCGAATGTCCAGAACAACCTCCGGATCGTGCAACAGGCCATTGAGGTCTGGGGCTCGGACATCAACAACCACTACCCGGCCACGCTCCGGACCTCGGTCGACGGACACGCTTTCATCGGGGGCAGCGAAGACTACCTGCCGAACGACACCTACCCGCCCACCCCTTGGGGAACGCAGCAGGCGGTCAACACGTCCTTGGCTTGCGACGACACCCCCAATGACCACGTCTACGCGAACGAACTGGGCAATCGGCTCGACCCGGTGTCGACCGCAAGTTACGGCGCCATTGCCTACAGCAACACCTCGACTGAAGGCCAGTACCTTATCGGTGGCACGGGCAAGCGCGGCAACCATCCGGTAAGGGTGCTGACGCTCAAGAACTTCTGAGCCCGGCCGATAATTTTCCCGGGACCCCGGATCGACCGTTGCGATCCGAGCCAGGATGGCCCGGGTCCCTGAATCAGGGAGTGACAGGTCGTGCGCATGACTTCCGTGACGATGTCCGGTGACGGGGTGCGTCCGTGGGCAGACAAGCCGCGGAACTCCGTTGCTCCACGCGCCGCGCAGGTCGCGGAAGGCCCCGGTCCCCTGGAAACACCCCAGAAAGTTCAGGTTCGCGCCGAGCGCATCTTTCAGGCCATCCTCCAGCGGCTGGGCCGCGACCCCCACACGATGGAGCACCTGCGCAGCATCGCCTTGGCCACGCTCGAGCACGTGCCCGCCAGCGAAGGACCCGTCGTCGCGGCCCTGACCCACGCCCGAGTCCAGGGCATGGTCGCGGACCTCTCCCGCCGACAGCACCTCGCCGGCGTCGACCGCATCGCCTGAGGCCCCGAGAAGAGAGGGGTCCGGCCTTGCGGTCGAACCCCTCGAAACGGCGGCTTCGGCGTTATTGGCCGAGGATCGGCTGAACCCGGACCTGCTGGTTGGGCTCGGCGTAGGAGACCAGCGAAGAACGACGAATCTCGTCGAGCTTGGCCATCATGCCGGAACCATCCACGATCTCGAAGACGTGGACGCCGATGCCCTCGATGACGCGACGGCTGCGCAGACGATGGGTGACCTGGAACTGCTGGACGGCAGCCACGGACACCCGGGGAGCGAACTTGACCAGGATCTCACCGGTGCCGATCTGGGGCTGGAACATCGTGTTGGCCGTGACCTTGGTGTTGTTGGAAACCGGGGCCTGGGCCGGCATGGTGCTGCCGCAACCGGCAAGAACGAACGACAACGTGGCGATGGCCACGGAGATGGAGCGAATCATGGGTTACCTCGACTGTATGTGAAAGGGTCTCGATGGACCCTAAACATGGATTTAACAAATAACCCCACTGGCCGTCAAGCAGGAAAAGCCTTGTCCCATCTCGTCTCCCGTCCCTCGCCGACCACTCGGGCCGTGCGCCACGTCACGCTGTCCGTGCTGGCCGTGCTCATCCTGCTGACGGCAGGATGCCGCAATCCTATCTATCTTCTGGCCCAGCCCGCACGACTCTGGGTCTCGGTCCCCGCGCAGCGCCGCATCTTCGAACTGGACCGAGAGGGCCTGCGCAGCACGCTGGGCCAGGTCTGGCTCGAGGCAGGTGCCACCCGCATGGCGTGGAGCCCCGTGATGCGCCAGGTCGTGGCCATCCAGCCCGAAGCTCGTTCGGTCGCCATCGTGGACGCCGGCACGCTTCGGGTGACCCGCACCGTGGGGGTCGGGGGCAGCCCCTCGGACGTCGCCATCGGCACCTCCGGCCTTACCGCCCACGTCCTGCTGCCCGACGAGCGCGCCGTGGCCTTGGTCGATCTCCGCAGCGGACGGATCCAGAGGGTGGCCCTGTCGCCCTCGGGTGCGCGCCCTGTCGTGCTTGCCTGTCCCCGTCAGGCACAAGACGAATCATGGATCGTTGCGGAGGACGGACGGCTCGAAATCGTTCGGGACGGAGCCCTGCAAGCGGCACCGGTGCCCGTGACGGGGAGCATCCGCCCCGTGCGGGCCGTACCGGACAGCAACGGGGGCATCGTGCTGCTCGACACCGGTCGGGCGGCACTGGTCCGACTGGCCTCGGCTCGTGGCGACAGCGCCACCCTCGTCAGCATCGGCACCGTCACGGGCGGGGGACAACCCGCGGACCTCGCCGTGGCACCGGACGGGAAGGCTGCCGTCAGCTTTCCGGACGCCGGCCGAATCGTGCTCATCGAAACCGATGGCCGAAGCCAATCCTATGCCAGCGGCGCGAACGGGGCACGCAGCCTCGTGGCAGATGCCCGAGGCCTACATGTCGCCCACGAAGGACCGAACCAGGTCTTCGCCCTGACTTGGAGCGGTTCGACCCTGCTCGCCGCACGCTGGGTCGACACCCTGCCCGGCCCACCCGTGGCAGCGGTTGCCCTGGACTAGGGGTGCGCGGCTTTCGGACCCTTGCTGCCCCGAGGGGCAACGGGTCCGGCAACGGCCACGACCATCCGACCGGGAACGAGCCAGGTCCTGGCGACACGACGCACCGTCGCCTCGTCGACCCGAGCCAACTCTGCACGCGTCGCCGCAAGCTCGTCTTCCCCGAGGCCCTGCCGATACCAGGTGGCCCGGGCGGCGGCTGCCTGGCCGGCCTGCTGGTCCCTGAGCGCGAGGCCACCTTCAAGGCGGACCCTGGCCCTGCGGAAGGATTCCGGAGACAGCCCCTCGCGCGCCGCGCGCTGCCAGCGTGTCACCAACTCCCGAACAGCCTCGTCCACTCCGTCTGCACGGGTCGCCAACGTCAACTGGGCCAGTCCCGCCCGCCCGAGCAGGGTGGCGCCCCCTCCGGTGCTGTAGGCCAGAGGCTTCCGATAGACCAGATCCACGAACCCGTCGAACGCGAGGCCACCGACCAGCACCCGTAGCGCGAGCGCATCGGGATGCCCGGCTGCAGGCAAGGGAAAACCGACGGCCACATGGACCTGCTGCCGATCGAGGGGCACATGCAACGTACGGCGCTTGACCAATGCCGGCGCCAGCGGTGCCACGGGCACCCGGGGCGGGACGGGGGCTGCATCGGCCGCGGAGACGCCATCCCGAGCGGGAGTCCACGCGGCGTGCTTTGCCAACAAGGGCGCCAACTCTGCCCACGAACGCCCATCCACGATAGAGAGCACGCACCCCGTGGGGATGGCGCGCTGCGCAAGCAACGCCCGCAAACGCTCCGGGGTGGCAGCGGCGAGGGCCTCGGGCGTTCCGGACACGGGCAGGCCGTAGGGTCCGTCCCCCCAGACGACCTCGATCAGGGCCCTTCCCGCACGGATTGCCGGGTCTTCCCGCTCGCGATCCATACGGTCGCGCAGACGATCCTTGGCCCGGGCGAGGCCAGCCGGCTCAAGTCGCGGCGTCGTCACCACCTCGAGCGCCAGACCCAGTGCCTCGGGCAGATCCTCGCCAAGTACGGATGCGCCGACGGCCAATGACTCGCGGTCCGCCCCGATGCTCCACGCATTGCCGAGACGTCGCCAGGCAGCGGCCAATGCTGCCTGATCCAGACGGACAGTCCCCTCTTGCAAGACCTCGCCCAGCAGGGCCGAGGCACCTGCTTCCTCGGGTGCGTCATCCGCCGCTCCCCCCCGGATCTGCAGAGAAAACCCAGCCATCTCGACGCCCGGACGTCGCTCATGCAGAACGACCAGACCATTGGCGAGGACATGCCGCCGGACTTCCGGCGCAGCGAGAACAGACGCGGACGTCGTCTCGGCTTTCCGCTCCCTGGCAGCCGTCCACGGTGCCGTCTCGGCCCAGATCGTCGCAGCCCCCTCAGCATCATCGGACGGCTCGAGCAAGGCCAGCTGCCGGGCCGCGGCTGCAGTCGCCGCCGGATCCTCGCCGGCATCGCCGGCACGGGCAGCCGGCATCGTCAGCACGAGCGTCAGGTTGTCCCGACGCAAGTATCTGCGGGCTACGCGGCGGATGTCCTCGGGGGTCACGGCATCCAACCGGCGTACATCCTCGAGGCCCGAATCGAGGCTGCCGAGCACAGCTGCCTCCCCCAGCCAGCGCGCGAGGCCCAAGGGCGTCTCCCGCTCCATGCTCCGCGCTCGCCGGAGCGACTCCTTCCAGCCCGCAAGGACCTTCGGGTCCGGCAGGGTATCGCGATATCGGGCCATGGCCGTCCACAAGGCAGCCTCGGCGCGGGGGGCCTCGGCCGACGCGCGCGGCCGAACGGAGCACCAGAGGACCCCGTGCTGCTCCAGCAACTGCAAGCCCGACCATGCCGACGTCGCGGGCTTGCCATCTCCCACCACGAGCTCCTGCCATAGCGTCGCACCGCCATCCCCACCCATCAGGGCAGCCAGCAACTCGAGCGCCCAGCGATCCGGATGGCGCACCCCCGGCACGACCACGACCGCGTCGAGAGATGGCTCGGGAACATCCTGGACCTGCCGAAGGCTCTGAAAGCCACGGAAGGACCAGGAAGGAGTGGCCTCAGCCGGCAGGGCAGGCTGAGCAGCCTCTTCGGGGGGAAACTGACGGGCCAGCTCGGCCACGACCTCGGCAAAGGGCAAGGGTCCGGCCACGACCACCACCATGTTGGCGGGTCGGTACCAGCGCCGGTGATGGGACACGAAATCCTCCCGGTCCAGCCCTTCCAGGTTCGCCAGCTCGCCGATGACGGGCCTACCATAAGGATGACGACCAAAGGCAAGTGCCCAGGAAGCTCGCCAGGATGCGGTCTCGGGACGGTCGACCATACGCGCGATTTCCTCGCCGACCACCTTGCGCTCCTTGGCGATCCCCTCTTCAGGAAAGAGGGGGTTGCTCAGGCTGTCCGCCAGCGCATCGAGGGCCGCCGGGAATCCGGCCTGCGGCACCACGGCGTGGTAGGTGGTGCGGTCATAGAAGGTATCTGCGCCGTGGAGACCGCCCATCGAAAAGATCTCGAGACGGTCCTCGAGCTCGCGCCGCTTCTTCGTGCCTCGAGAGAGCAGATGTTCGAGGTCATGGCTGATTCCGGCCTGGACCGGATCCTCATGACGACTGCCCACATGCACCCACGCACTCACGGCGACAAGGTCCCGGGAGGGCATCCGCTTGTGGACGAGCGTCAGGCCACTGGGCAGGCGCGCGACTGAAATTCCCTCGGTGGCCTCATGCCTCACGCGCGAAATCCCCCCGTTCGGCAGTCCGACAACCGGACGATTGGCTGCCCGGGCGACGGGTGCCACCAACGCGCTCAGCAGCCCCGCAAGCACCAGCCAGGGGACAGGCGGCCTCACGGCGTGGCCGGCCCCGCATCACGAAACCGGGCATATTCCGGATCCCGATGGACATTCGAGCCATAGGCGCCGGTCTTGCCCGAGTACTTGGTGTAAGTCTTGCGATCGTATGGAAGGCCTGTGGGACGTCCTTCGAAGAAGCAGAGCTGGGCAATGCGGACGCCGGGGTACAGGGCGATGGGCACTCGGCTGATGTTGTTGAGTTCGAAGGTGATGCTGCCCGAAAATCCGGGGTCCACGAAGCCCGCCGTGGCGTGAATGAGCAGGCCGAGCCGCCCCCAGCTCGAGCGCCCCTCGACCCGGACGGAAATATCCTCGGGGATGCGCACGAACTCGAGACTCGCCCCCAGCGCGAACTCGCCCGGATGCAGGATGAACGCCTTGCCCGGACGCACCTCGTAGGCCCGCATGGGCACGGGCTCGTCGGCCATGGTCCGGGCCGGGTCCAGATGGGTCAGATTGGCTACGTCGACCACCTTGAAGTCGGTGCCGAGGCGGATGTCCAGAGATGTAGGACCGAATTGCTCGCGCGGCTCGATGATGGGCGTGACCACCACGCGCCGATGCTCATCCGACGTCGTCAGGCGCTCGAGCAGGTCCCGCTCGTTCAGAATCATGCGGGCCTCCCGGGCACGGCATCCCGCAACAGGCGATGCAGCGCAGCCGTCTCCAGGGACTTGCGCACGAGCTCCATGAAGGCCCCGACCATCGCTCCCAGGCGTTCGGTGGCCTCGGCCGGGCTTCCGGCATGCGCAAGGGCCTGGGCCGACCATCCAGCCCTCATGGTGCGAAAGGCCAGCCAAGCACCCGCTTGGAGCTCCCAGGGCATCACGGGCTCCTCACGCAAGCCGTCGAGGACCGCATAAAGCGCACCTCCGCGAAGCACCGCTCCGTCACCCAGGGCTCCGATTCCGGCCCTGACGTCGGCCAACGCGGAGACGGGCAGGGCCGAGGCCAGCAGACCTTCATGCAACCGCTCGGCCACTCCGGCAACGACAGCGCCACGGGGGAACTCTTCCCCGAGGTCCAGGACGGCCGGCATCCCGGCCCGGGCGCGGCGCAGTGACCGCGCCAGCAGGAGCAATGCAGACCAGTCCCTGGGCGGACAACCTCCCACGGGCTGGCCCACCGACGCGATGGCCGCAGGCCAGGCAAGGGGCAGCGCGACCTCACCGACGGGCAACGGCACGAAGCCGGTCTCGTCGCGCTCCACAGGGCGCGGCGCAAGCGCCGCCGGCGGCCACGCGCCCCAGCCCGGGTCCAACCAGGCCATGTAGGCCGAGGGCACCTCGCAGAAACCGATCCGCAGCAGGGCAGCCTCGAGCTCCTCAAGCATCCCGGCAAGCTTCTCGGGCAAGCCGCCCGGCCAGGGAGGCGCGGAGCCCGTGCCCGCAAAAGCGCCGACCCAGTCCGCCGAGACGAGGGGCGCGACATCGGGGACCTGCCGCTGGAGGACAGCCCGACGGGCGGCATCCCCTGCGCCCTGTTCCGCAACGGCCCGCTGCCACAATGCGGCACGCAGCCAGACCTGCCAGCCCGCCTCCCAATCGGCAGGAAGGAACGGTCCGTCCCCGTGATCTATCATGGTGCACCGATGGTAGCACGATGGAGGATCCCTGCTTGCGCCAGAGCCCGTCCCTCCTGACCGCTGCCTCCGCACTCGCGATGGTGCTCGCCGGCTGCGGCATTCAGGACGTGCTGTACCTGGCGGATCGCATCCCGAAGACCACCGACAGCGAGGGCAAGTCCTCCCCTGACTTCCTGTCGGCACTGCCGGACTTCCCCGTGGCCCTGACGGTGCAACTCGGCGACACGAAGGCCACTTTCGGGGACCTGGTCTTCCAGAAGTCACTTGCCAAGGGTCCGGCTGCCAGCTCCTGGTCGACGGACTCCAACGACGTTCCGACCTACGCTTCCGAGGTGGCCACCTTCGGACCCGTCGAACTCGGCACGTTCCTCGACAAGGACATCCCCATCCCGCTCAGCTTCGACATCCCGTCCGCGCCCATCAATCTGCCGGACCTGAGCACGACCGTGCCTGCCCCAGCTCCAATCCTTCTCGCAGACACGGGCCTCGGCAACGTGAACATTCCCGTCGTGGATCCCATCGCCGGCCCCGTGAACATCCCGCTCGCGACGGCCTTGGCAAACCCTCTCCTCACCAATGTGACTGTGCCCGAACTGGCCTTCGGGCCCAGCCCCACCACCCGCATTCCGGTCGAGATGCCCCCGGAAGTCGTGGCGATGCGCCTCAAAGCAGGTTCCGAGCTGGTCATCCCCATCACCAACGACACAGTCACGAACGCGAACTTGACCATGGTGCTGACGGACAGGGCCGGCACGGAGTTGCAACGCGTAGTGCGTGCCATCGGAGCCAAGAGCGCGGCGAACGTCACCATGCCGTTGACCGGTGAGCTCCTGCCCCCCCTTTCTATGGCCGTCCGGATCAGCGGCACGGTGCCGGTGGGCACACGCATCGGAGACATCGACCTCGACAACGGTTCGTTTGCCGTGGGCACGACGGCCGTGACCATCTTGCCCGACGAGGTGGACGTGAACCTGCCCGCGATGGGCCGCAATGACGCCGGTTCACCGCGATTCCCGACTCCCGACGCCTTGAAGCAGGCCATCCGCAAGGCCGTCGACATCGCTGCTCAGCTGCCGCAGGACCAGGGCATCCTGGACCTGGAGGAAGTCGACCTCGCCTCGGGCTCGCTGCGGCTGACGATGGCCAACGGCCTCGATGCCGATCTGGACCTGGACCTGACATTCGAGGGTCTCGAAAACCTCACGTCGGCCCGAGCCACGGTCGATGCGGGCACTGCCCCTCCCTCGAGCACGCTGCCGGGCGGCGGCCTGCGCCTCGGCATCAACGCACGACAGACCGTCACGTGGACGCTGGACCTCGCCGGCACGAAGATGCGTCCCCGGGCCCTGACGGATGACCAAGGCACGCCCATCAAGGGCATCGCCATCGCGGCCCAGGTGAACCTTCTGGCCACGACGGCAGACCGCAGTCACCTTCGCGGCGGCGTCCGGGTGCCCGCAACCCTCGTCACCAGCCAGGAAGCGTCGGGCACGGTCTCGCTTTCGCCTATCGGCATCACGACCTTGCAGGCGAAGATCGACAGAACCGAGGCCGTACCGGCGCAAGCACCCATCGCTCTGCCCTCGGACTTCCTTGATTACGGCATCCTGCCGGGGCGTTTCACGATGCAAGTCCGCCTCGACAATGCCAGTGGCATCGTCGGACGGTTCGACCCACGCCTCGAAGCGAGCATCTCGGCTTCGGCCTCGGCCCAGACTTGTGCGGACCTCTTTCCCGGCAGCAACGGCTGCCCGGCGACAGCCTCCGTCCGCTTCGAGACGACCGGACCCGACGCCTTCGACGGGGCATTCGCTGCCGGTGCGCCTGCGGCCACGCAATCCACGGTCCTGGAACTGAACGAACGGAACACCGACCTGCTGGACTTGATCGCGCTGGGCATCGATGAACTGCGCATCAACTCCCGCCTCCTCGTGGGGGAGGGGGCCTCCGTGCGCCTGACCCGTGCCGACCGGATGGGCGGTTCCCTGAAGCTGGCCATGCCACTGGCCCTGCGCTACAACGAGTTCGGCCCCGGCAGACAGCGGCCCGGGCCGCCGGCCTCGACCAGCCCGCTCGACCTGTCCGCCAGCTTGGACGCCACGACGCTGGACCAGTTGCGCAAGCATCTACGCCGCGTGTCGCTCGAGTTCCGCATCGACAACGGCTGGGGCCTGCCCATCGACATCCTGTTGGACTTTCTGAAACAGGACGGCAGCGCGGCGTTTTCGCGGACGCTGCGCCTAGGTAGCGCGGACGGCAGTACGGCGGTGTCGCTGTTGGATCTCGGACCGGACGAGGTGGCCGCGCTGCCGGACATCCGTAACCTGAGCATCCGTGCGGTTTCGTCGGGAAGCAACGGCCAAGCACTCGAGATCCGGAACTCGGCAGAGTTGCGCCTCCGCCTCAAGGCCTACCTCGGCGTCCTCCTGTCACCCGAGCTGCTCAAGGCCTCGGGAGGTGCCCGATGATGCCCTTGCGCAACCGCAAGCCCGTCGTGGCCGGCCTTGGCCTCGCCCTGCTGAGCCTTGCCGGCCTGGCGAACCCGGCCTCAGCCTCAGGCAGCAGCACGGCAAGGGCGATGGGCATGGGTGGCGCCCAATCCGCCATCGCGGACGAAGCCGATCAAGGCCTGTGGAACCCTGCCCTGCTGGCCATGCCTCGGCGCGCGCCGGGCAATTTCCTGCTGTTCAGTTCCAGCGTCGGCGCCGGATTAGGCAACACCTTTGCCTCCTTCGACACGCTGCGCACCCTGCTGCCGGATGCTGATGGCAAGCGCCGCACGTTCACAGAGGCGGAATGGGCCACGTTCGCTGCCGGTCTCCCCGAAGAAGGCGTGGGCCTGATCGGGGATGGCGGGGTGCGCGTCGCCGTTGCCAGTCCGTTCCTCCGCACCGGCATCTCGGCCACCCTCGACACCAGCATCCGCAACATCGGCATTCCCCGAGGGCTCGTCGACCTCCTCCTGCGTGGCAACGCCAACGCCTCCTCGATTCCGCTCGCCGGCTTGCAGGGGGCAGCAGCCTACGGCGTCGCGAATGTCGCCGTCTCGCACGCCATTCCCCTGCCCCTGGGCTTGGGCAAGGCCTCGTCCCTGGGGATCACGGCGCGCTATATCCCGGCGATGGCATTTGCTTCCGTCACGGAGGCCTCGGGTTCTGCCCTTACGGTCGACGAGGAGGGACGTCTGTCAGCCAATGGTCACCTCCGCTACGAAGGCGTGCTCTCCGCACCGACGGCCATCGCGCCACCCCGGCCGCAGGAAAGCCTGCTGTTCGACATCGGCTTCGCCAATCGCTGGAATGACAACGTCACGTGGAGCGTCATGGCAGCGAACATCGGCAGCACCTTGCAGGCAGGCCCTTGGACGGACAAGACCGTCGACCTGGTCCTGCCGCCGACCACCCTGGGGCTGGACCTCTCGGGCGGCACGCCCAAGGCCCCGGACTTTTCGGACGTCACGCAGTACGGAATCGGCTCACGAGACGGTGAAGCTCGGCGAACGGTCACCGTGCCACTGCTGCTGCGCGGTGGCCTCGCCTGGGAAGGCGACCTCGGCCTGCGCGGCAGGCTGTCGGACATTCTCGGAGATGCCCGGTCTCCCTACAGCTTCGCCATGGATCTTTCCCAGGGACTTGGCGAGGGCTTCGGGGTCTCACGCAACCCTCAGGTATCCATGGGCCTCGAAGGCCGGCCGCTGGGACGCTGGCTGGCCCTGCGCACCGGTGTCCGCCTCGGCGGTGCCTATCCGATGGGTGGCGTGGGCCTCGGATTGGATCTGCGCTTCTTCAGGCTGGATCTAGCCACGGGGACGGTGGGGGGCCTTTTCGGGAATGCCAAGGGCTCCTACCTTTGGCTCACCAGTTCGCTGGTCCTGTAGACGCCGCCGCCCCACGGTTCCAGCTCCTTCGCCAGATTCGACCAGCAGCCGAAGGCCGCGTGCCAGTCCCTCGGCCATCTGGGCCTGATGCTCCTCGTCGAGGAGCCTGTTGCCCTCGTCGGGATGGGACAGGAACCCTATCTCCACCAGGACACCCGGCAGGCCGGGCGTCTTGAGCACCATCAGACGCCCCTGGCGGACACCTCGATCTGGACGCCCCGTGGCCTTGACCAGCGCTTCGTGCACCTTGCGCGCGAGCCCCGACCCGGCCTCGTGGCGGAACCACGTCTCGATGCCCCGGGCCTCGCGCAACGGGCTGGAATTGCAATGGATGCTGATCAGGGCAGTGGCGTCCAGGCTTTCGGCAAGTGCTGCGCGATCGCCGAGGCGAACGGCGGCATCGATCGTCCGGGTGGGCACCACGTGGAAGCCGGCATGTTCCAGGAGGGGACGCAGGCGTCGGGACACGTCGAGCGTGACCTGACTCTCCGTGACCCCCATCGGGCCCCGTGCACCAGGGTCCGCCCCGCCGTGACCCGGATCGAGCACGACCACCGGTCGATCCCCCGGCACGGTTCTGCGGCGATGGAAACGCAATTGCAGGCCGCGACCATCATTGATGCGCGTCTCCTCGACGTCATACTGGCCGGGATCCAGTTCCAGCGTGAGTATCCACGATCGCGTGTCGCGCCCGAGCGCAAGTCGGCGCGTCGCCCCGCGCGGACGTGGCGGGGCCGCCGGGACTTCGGCCCTGGGGAAGCGCAGGATCCAGCGCGCGTCACGGGGCTGGGCCTCCATCCAGACCGTCAGCGCCCCGGCTGCCACGACCTCGAAGACCGTGTCCTGGCGCTGCTTCCGGAGCGACAGTCGCTCGATGCGCTGCGGCGACCGCGGCCAAGGTGCCTGCGCCAGCACATCCGGTTCACCCTCGTCATCGGTACCGTGACGGACGACTTCCCACGCCGGTCGAGAAGATCCGTTTGCAGCAAGGGCACGCCCATGCGGCCCACCGTCGGCAGCCCCGACCGCTGGCTGCCCAACGGCCCGGGGCACCGGAGGTCCGAGATACATGGCCGGCAGGAAGGGGCCCAACAACTCCGGGCCAGTCCGCACGGTCTGACGAGGATGAACGCCATGCAACGGGGGTAGCGGAAGCGGTGGCAGGACGACAGCAACGGCCGCCGTCGCCGGCGGAAGCATTGAGTGCCTGGGAGCAGGTGTCGGATTCGCAGGACGCACGGATGGGATCGGTCGGACGGATGCACGGGGCGCGGGTTGCCACAGAGGCAGCAACGGCCCCCATGTTGCCAATGGCTCGGGTGGGTCGAAAGGCCGCGTGACCAGACGAACGGGTGGCGCAGTCGGGACCGCAGGGCCCGTCGGACGCGGCGTCCCGGCGGTCGCCGTGCCGGGTGCAACGCCGACCGAGGCCGTCGCACCGGTACGTCCATTCGGACGCATCATCACGGGGGCGAATGCACCCTTCAGGGCGGCGTGCAGCCCCGGCCCACGGAAGACCAACGTGCCGCCGGCATCCTCGACGTCGGCACCCGCGCCGTCTCCGGCAGAACGGACGAAGCGCCAGCGGCGCAGCGCAGCATCCCAACCGCTGCGCAAAAGCACCCGGCCACGAGCATCCTCCCAGACGCGCGAGGCGCAGTAGGCCGGAGGAGGCTGCACACCGAACAGGTCCAGGACCTCGCGATCCGGATTCGACAACTTGAACCTGCTGCGGACAACCCCGGCCAGCCCCACCAGACGCAGCTCCCCGAGGCGTTCGTGCACGGCAGGCGCCACGGGACCAGCCACAGGCCCGGGTGCCGCGCGCGCAACGGGGAGGTCCGCGACCCAGAGCAGGGCCGCGACCACGGGCAAGTGCCGTCCTCGGGCGACACGTCGACGTTGCAGCACGGTTTGACGATGCACCGACGACCGTGGGTCCGTCTGTGGCCGTCGCCACCCCCGTTTACCTGCTCTCCGGACGGGTAGGTGCATGGCAGAGGAAGCCGCAGGATGTTGAACCATGCCCGATTGCAGATGCTGCCTGCGTTCATGGGCCTCTCGGCCGCTGAGTTGGATGCGCTTTTTGCCATTGCGGAACGGGTCACGGCAAAGGCGGGTCAGGCCGTCATCCGAACGGGAGACGAGGCAGACGCCTTCTTCATGCTGGTGGAAGGCCGTCTCGAGGTGCGGGTTCAGGACATGGCGGTCGCCACCATCGCTCCGGGACAGCTTGTGGGCGAGATGCCCCTGATCCAGCACGACACCGAACGACGAGCCGATGTCGTGGCCGTTTCCGATGCCAAGCTCTATCGCTTCATGTACGCAGGCTATCAGGCGCTGAGCGAGCAGGACCCCAAGCTGGGCAGGACGCTTCGGAGCAACCTCGGGCGGGTCGTGGCCACGCGGGAGTGGGCGAGCCAGTCCAAGAAGAAGCCTGAGCCCGAACCAGCCAACGCTCAGGCCCCGAAGACTGGCAAGTTCGCGATGCCCAAACCCACGGGCATCTCGGAGGAGCGCGCGGCGCGACTCGAACGCATCCGGCGGCATCCGGTCTTCTCGGGTCTGACGGATGAACAACGCCTCGCCCTCGAGTCCGTGGCACGCGTGGTCCCTCTTGCCGAAGGCATGGAGCTCTTCCAGACCGGAGATCCGGCCACGAGCTTCCTGTTGATCCTCGAAGGCCAACTCGAGGTCTCCGTGATTCAGAATGGTCGTCCGTTCGCGCTCGCGCGTCTGGGTCCGGATCAGATCGTCGGTGAGACAGCCCTGATCCAGAGCAAACCCGTGCGCAGTGCCACGGTCACGGCTGTCGCCGCCAGCAAGGCCCTGGTCTTTCTCCTGGAGGACTATGCTCGCCTGGTCGCAGCGGAGCCTGGCATTGGCCAGCGACTCAGGCAGAATATCGGCCGCGTGGCAGCCTCACGCACGTGGAGCATGCACTAAGGGCGCACCGGCTTCCCGGGGGCGCCCCACGACCAGCCGATACCCGAACTCAGGACCGTCCGCGCCCTGCACGCCGCAACTGGCTCGACCAGTCGGACCCGAGTTCGTTAAGGAAGCGATGGACATCGAGGACCTCATCCTCGGTGATCGGCTCCATCCGGGAAAAGCGCTCTTCCTCGCGCGCATCGGTAAAGACTGCCTTGGCACGCGCCAAGGGGCGCAAGGGAAGCCCCGCCGGTCGCCGCGCCGCGAGGGGCATCTCGGGTTCGCGATTATCGTATTCCACGCCCACGATGGCCACGCCAGCAGGCTGGTCGCAAGCGTTGCAATGGACCTTCACGACCCAGTAGTCACGCTCTTCTCGGAGAAGGTGAACGCCCTCCGGCTGGAAAGACTCGCTGCAATGCGCGCAGCGGAGTTTCCGGAAGTGGTCTTGAACCACGGCGAAGTTCTTCATGGATGACCTCGTCCGGGTGCCTCTCTCGAGGCTCCCGCCATCATCCTACATACCCTCGTCTTGCGTTTTCCTATCGACGCCATGACGTCGGGAAGACGGCGCGAGCGGCCGCTCGAACGCCATCAGCCAGCGGCTTCCGGCACCCCCGGGCAGCGCGACTTCCCGGCTCTCGACGAGGCGCAGACCGACCCTGGACAGCGCAGTCCGAGCACCCGCAAGCTCCTCGGGACCCCGAGGCCCCTTGGAGACGACCAGGCGTCCTCCCGGCGCCACATACGGAGCACACCAGGTGGCAAGCAGCGCAAGATCCTTGACCGCACGCGCCACGACCAATCCGAACGACATGCCCGGCAGGCAGGCAGGATCCTCGGCCCGACCCCACAAGGCCCGAGCCCTGTCCGAAAGGCCAAGTGGGTCCAGAAAGGATTGGACGGCCTCGACCTTCTTGCGCGTGGCATCCAGCAGAACACCCTGCCACGAGGGGCAGGCAAGCAACAGCGGAATGCCCGGAAGCCCCCCCCCCGTCCCGACATCAAGCACGGAGCAAGGGCGGTCCCGCCATTCGGCCGGCACCGCGGCGAGAAAGGCCAGGGCATCAAGTGCATGCTTGCGCAGGAAATCCTCCGGACCCTCTACCCGAGTCAGATTCAGGCGCGCATTTGCCTCCTCGAGCAAGATGCGGTAACGGCCGAGTGCCCCGCAAACATCGGGCAGGTGCGAGATGCCCAAGGCCTCCAGCCAGGCATCGTCCTTATCCGACCACGGAAGGTCGCCCGGATCGGGCGTCGTGTTCATTGCAGCAGGAAGGCGGCCGGATCGGGCTGGTTGAGGCGGACCTGTTCGATGGTCAGCTGATAGGTCAGCTTGCCGGCCTCGTAGCACTCGCGGCTGTAGGGCATGCCTGTCGCCATGTCGATGGCATAGCGCTCGTGTGTGACGCGCGGCAGCATCATCGCGCTGCGGAGTTCCAGAATCGAGACCTGACGGCCGGCCACCTGAGCCTGACCAAGGAACTGTACCTGGGCCTGCGGATCGAGCAAAACCTGCATCATGCGCGGCAAGGCGGTATCCGACATCCCGTCTCCGCGCGCGGTCCTTGTCCGCTCGTCGGTTTCTGGCAGGGTGGTGTTGACCCAGAAGCCGGCGAACTTGGTGCGCACCTGCACCTGTCCGTTGCCGTCGACGATCATCTTGGTGCCAATAGTGCTGGCCTCGGTCGACTCACGGACCTTGTAGGCGGAACGACCGGGCTTCTGGAACCAGCTGTCAAGCACGTAGCGGGCCGTCTTGCCCGTCTGAACGTTGTGGATGTAAGACTTCAGGCTGGCTTGGATGGACGTGGCACCCTGATAGGCCATGCCGACCCGACCGCGGATCTCGGTCGCCATCCGGGCCCCGTCCTGGCCGGGCACGGGCTGCTGGGGCGACGGCTGCAGCATGGGCGCGACCGGACCGCGGGGCACCGCGGAAGTCGTCGCAGGGCGTCCGCAACCGACAAGGCCCATCAAGGCGACGACCGCCCCGAGCGCAGCCGGGAGTCGGCGGACACGGCGAAGGAAGGAGGGATTCATGCAAGAGTTGTCGGCAGCCGGAGAGGGCGGTTTCTTAAGCAGAAACAAAGATGCGCTGAAGCTTCGACCAAAAACCGGAGACCTGCCGAAGCAAAAGGTCGTCGGATAGTCACCGACGACCTTGGAGGTGGGCGATCACGGACTTGAACCGTGGACCTCACGGATGTGAACCGTGCGCTCTGACCAACTGAGCTAATCGCCCCGGGGATTGGCATGTTCCCCCTTGGACAGGCCTGCCGTCAAGGGGGCGGAGAGGCCGCCGAATCCCGTCAGCGGGAGGCTTCGATGGCAAGCCCCACGTAGTTGCCTCCGCCCAGCAGCGGCATGTCCTTCATGGACGTCTGGTGCCAGTGCTTGAGGAACTTGCGCTCCGACAGGGTCTGATTGGGACCGTCGATCGAATCGTGGTAGATGATGGTGCCCTGAGCTTCGTTGTAGCCCACCACGACGATGTAGTGCGGCACCTCGAACTGCAACATGCAGATGACGGGTTTTCCGGAGTCCACCGCACTCTTCAGGTAGTTGACCGTCCCGTTCTTGTAAGCCTTGACCGAGAGGCCCTTCTTCTTGAGGTACTCGGTGATGGTGCCTTGGTTGGTCGCGAGATTGAAGTAGTTCGATTCGTTGACCACCTGCTGATAGGCGGGTGCTGCGTCGCCCTGCCAATAGTGAAGCACGCTGGACATCGCGGCCTGAGCGCAGGTGTTGTCCGGCGAACCGTCCCGCGTCACGGCCGCCTGGTGGAACCAGGGCACGTCCTTGACGGTCCGGGACCCATCGGCGAAGTCCTGGGTGGCCTGCATGCCGGCGACGGTCCGGACATCCCGGACCATCGTGCTGTAGGGAATGCGCGACCCGCGGACATTGTCCACGGGGTTACCCTTGGCATCGACAGCCAGTCCCGACACGCTCATGCCCGTCAGGCTCGCTCCGGTCCCGCAGCCCGTCAGTGCCGCGGCCCCGATGATGCCGATGACCGAGGCTGCGACCAGCTTGCCCTGAATGCGCAGGGCCTCGAGGATCTGGTTCTGCTTGACGAAACCCGCCTCGACGAGGATTTCCCCGATCTGGCGACGCGAGAGCTGCTGCTCGGCCAAGGCCTGCTCGAGCTGATCGCGGGTGATGACCTTCGAGGCGACCAGCACCTCGCCCAGCACGAAGCGAACGGCCTTGGCCCCCTGACGGGAATGATCATCCTGCCACGTCAACACGGCTTCGAGTTCGGAGCCGGAGATCAGACCGAGTCGCAGCAGCACCTCGCCGAGGCGTTCGTTGGTACGCTCCTGCTCGGCGAGCGCAAGCTCCAGCTGGGGCTTGCTGACGCGACGCGCCTTGAGCAGGAGCTCACCCAACTTGTAGCGGACCGCGGCGCCCTGCTCCGCTGGCGTCATGTCACCTACGCCCTGATAGGCGAGGACCGCATGCAACTCCATTTCGGACAGGATGCCGAGACGGACCAGCACCTCGCCCAAGCGCTCGTTGGTGGCCCGCTGCTCGGACAAGGCCCGATTGAGGTCCTCGGCCGTGATGAACTGGCCGGAGACGAGCACTTCGCCCAGCAGGCGGCGATCGGCAGTCATGGATGCACTCATGGGTTGACGGGACCTCCGGCGGGCGACGAGGCAGAGGCGTCCTCCGGGAAGGAGGACCACGTGACACGGGCGAGACCCTGCTGGAGACCTGAAAGGTCCATACCCAGCAGAAGCGACAAGGGTGCTTGGGGACCGGCACACCATGCCGGTGCGGCCAGTTCGGCAGACGTGGACAGCGCACGGCCCATGTCGGTCCAGCGCGCATCTGCCCAGCGGGCAAGGCCCAGGGCAGCCGGTGCCTGATCCGAGGGGGCGGTCGCATAAGCCAGCGCCACGCTTCCGGTCGCCACGGAGGCCAATGCCGGGGACCAGGCCGGAGCCGCGAGGGGCACCCGTGCCGGCACGGACCATGTCTCGCCGTCGAGCACGCTTGCCGTCAGCGCCTTGCGCTGGTGCGCCACGAGGACGACCCGCTGACCGACCGCGGCCACCGTCGGATCACCATGCTGCGCCAAAACCAGTCGTCCCTGACCGAAAGCCTGACCGTCCGCGGAGGACGCCACCCGCACGCCATCGGGTCCCTGCCAGGCAAGCAGCCAACGGTCCCCGGAGCGAACGACGGCCGGCGCACGGTGCGGACCAGCCCCCAGTTCGAGGCGAACCGGCTCAGACCAGCGCCCGTCGCGGAAAGTCGTGCGGTAGAGGGCGTACTGCGCAAGCCATCGATTGGAGGCAAACACGCACTCGACACCGCGGGCAGAGGCGAAGAGCACCGGCTCGACGTCCGTCAGCGCGCCCGTCGTGAACGGCACGAAAGCCGACCAGTTGCGGCCGTCGGCACTGGTCGCGAAGAAGAGATGCCGATCGCCGGGTCGATCGGAGGCCACGACAACCAGATGCGCGCCGTCCTGGAGACGAAGCCAGGAGGCCTCGCCACCCGGAGCCCCCTGAAGGAGCTGGGCCTGTCCACCGAACGCAGGCAGCAAATCGGGGGCGGCCGCGGCAGGACGGTCCAGATCGCGGATGCCGGTTCCGGTGACACCGCAAGCCGTGGTGGCCAGCGCCACGATCGCGGCGAGCAAGGGGCCCCCACATGCACGACGCACGCGGTCCGTCTCCCCCGTGCGGCACTGGCCGGGAGTGGGGTAGGCTTCGGAGGAGATCGTCACGTCTGGGGTCCTGCCTTCATTATCTGGAGAATCACCCCAAGACTTGCCCAAAGCCGAGTCAAGAAGAGATGAAGAAAACCACCCTTGCCGCCATCAAGGAGGCCGGCATTCTCGACGTGCTTTCCCGACATCTCGACGGGACCGGCCTGCCCGCTTCCTGGATCGGCATCGGAGATGACGCGGCCGTGACGCGCATACCCTCAGACACGTCCCTGCTGACCACGGTCGACTTGCTCGTGGAAGACATCCACTTCACGCGGGCCACATTCAGCCCGGAAGACCTCGCCTGGAAAGCACTGGCCGTGAACGTCTCGGATATCCGGGCCATGGGGGGGCACCCACTCTGGAGCGTGCTTGGACTGGCCCTTCCCGGCGATCTCGAGACCAGCTGGCTGGAAGCCTTCGCCTCAGGACTCGCCGACGCATGCCGACACTTCGGCGTGCCGGTCGTCGGAGGTGACACCACGGGCAGCCGAGGCCCCATCAGCCTCTCGGTCACGGTCGTGGGTGCCACGCTACGCCCTGTACTCCGTGGATCGGCGCGGCCCGGCGATCGACTGGTGGCGTCCGGACCCTTCGGCTGGGCCGCGGCGGGGCTGTGGTGCCTCCGGCATCCCGAGGCCGCCATCCCCGAGCCCGTGCGCATCCGTGCCGAGCAGGCCCAGCGCAGGCCTGAGCCGGCATCCTGGCCAGACGCCTGGTACGAAATGGAGCGTCTCGCCCTGATGGACGACTCGGACGGCCTCGCCACCTCTGCCGCAACCCTCGCCGAGGCCTCAGGAGTCGCCATCGAGATCCGGGACGCACAGCTGGCCGGAGACGACACACTGGAAGCATTGGCCGTTGCCGCGGAAGCCGACGTTCGGCAGTGGCAGCTTGCCGGCGGCGAGGATTACGGGCTTGTCGCCTGCGTCCCCCCTGAAGCCGCGCTGCCCCCGGGCTGGCGCGAGCTGGGCTCCGTCACGGCGGGACAGGGAGCGTGGCTGGTGACCGAGGGCAGCCGCAGGCGACTCACGAGCCGGGGGTGGGATCACTTCCTTGCGGTCGATCCGGCGCTCCCCCGTCGCCGAACCGGACCCTGAGCAGGCACTCGCCGCTGGCATTGAGCTGCTCGCCGACAACGTAGAACTCGAGCCGACGCAGCACGGCCTCGAGCGAGAGCGCCCCGTCGGCAAAGGTCCGGCGCATCAGCAGTTCGTCGTTCCGGTGCACCTCGGCCTCGATCATGGGGCCATCGTGCCCCGCTGCCCGATCGGACCGCACGGCCGGATCGGACAGGGAGTGCGTGCTATCATGACCAGTCGGCAAGCCCGCGTTGCGCTCCAGCCTCGAAGGTCCCGCATCCGTGTCCACGTCCCTGCCCATCATCGTGTCCGTGGCTTCCTCGATCGGGGCCGCGCTGGCCATCCTGTGGGGCCAGATGCGCGTTTCCGAGGCCCGCACCCGGCTGGCGCTCGCCGAACGCGATGCCGAAAGTAGGCAACTGATTGCCCGGCGGGATCACGAGGCCTTCGCCCAGACACAGGAGGCAGCCATCGAAGCCGCCCGAGCCCAAGCACGGCTTGAGGCCCGGAACGAGGCCGAGAGGGCCACTCAGGCCGATCGCGAGATACTCAATCGCGACTGGCAGGCCCTCCGTGAAGAGAAGGCGAAGCTCGAGCGCAACCAGCGAGACCTCGACGACCGGGCTGCCAGTCTGGACACGGTGCGCCGGGAGCATGAAGAGAAGCTTGCCGAAGTCGCCGGCCTGTCCCGTGACGTCGCCCGCCAGCAGTTGCTTGCCCGGCTCGAGGAGAGTCTGCAGCGCGAACGCAGCGAGCGCCTGGCCCGTGCCGAGCAGGAATTGCGCGATCAGGTCGCCCTGAAGGCCCGGGACATCGTCACCACGGCCATCCAGCGCACGGCGGTCGACCACTGCATAGAACGAACGGTCTCGGTCGTCCCCCTTCCCTCGGAAGAAACCAAGGGCAGAATCATCGGTCGCGAGGGCCGCAACATCCGTGCCATCGAGAACGCCACGGGCATCGACCTCATCATCGACGACACGCCCGAAGCCATCGTGCTGTCATCCTTCGACCCGGTCCGGCGCGAGATTGCCCGTGTCGCCCTCGAGCGCATGATTGCCGACGGCCGCTTCCATCCCAGCCGCATCGAGGAGCAGGTGGCCAAGGCCCGCGAGGAAGTCGAGGACGGCCTGCGGACCGAAGGGGAAAAAGCCCTGATTGACCTGGGCATCGTGGGCGTTCACCCCGAGATCGTCCGCACCCTTGGCCGCCTCCGGTACCGCACGAGCTATGGCCAGAACGTCCTGGCCCACGCCCGGGAGGTGGCCCACGTGGCAGCAGCACTGGCGGCGGAGGTCGGAGCCGATGTCGAGACGACCAAGCGCGCCGCACTCTTTCACGATCTGGGCAAAGCCGTCTCGCACGAGCAGGAAGGGGCCCACGCGGTCATCGGTGCCGACCTTGCCGCCCGGCATGGCGAGTCGGATGCCGTCGTACACGCCATCCGCGCCCACCATCACGACGTGGAACCCCAGTCCGCCGAAGCCGTCCTCGTCCAGGTCGCCGACGCCGTCTCAGCTGCACGACCGGGTGCCCGTCGAGAGAACGTAGATATTTACATAAAGCGGATGGAAGGCCTCGAGACCATCGCCAGATCCTTCGAGGGCGTGGAGAAGGTCTTCGCAGTCCAGGCGGGACGCGAGATCCGTGTCGTGGTGGCTCCCGAGCATGTCGACGATCTGATGGCCGCCCGGCTGGCTCGTGACATCGCACGACGCATCGAGGACGAGCTCCAGTACCCCGGCCAGATCAAGGTCATCGTGATCCGGGAAACGCGGAGCACCGAGCATGCCCGCTGAGACCCTCGGCATCCTCGTGCTCGGGGATGTCGTGGGCAGCCCCGGGATTGCGGCGGCCGCGGAGGGCATCCGCCGAGTCCGCGGCGAACGGCCCGTGGATCTGGTCATCGCAAACGGTGAAAACGCGGATCGGGGCTTCGGCCTGTCAATGCGCAGCTACCACGCACTGAAGGATGCCGGTGTCGACCTGATTACCCTCGGCAACCATGCGTGGGACAAGAAGGAAATCTTCGAGTTCATCGACCACTGCGACGACATCGTCCGACCGGCCAACTATCCGCCCGGCACGCCCGGCAAATCCCGACTCATCCACATGGTGCGAGGCCACGGCATCGGTCTTTTCCAGCTGCAGGGCCGTGCGTTCATGGGCCTGTCCGACTGTCCGTTCCGCGCGGCGGATGCCGAAATTGCCGCCCTCGATGAAGCCGAGGCGGACCTGATCCTCGTGGATGTCCACGCCGAGGCGACGGCCGAGAAGCAGGCACTGGCCCGCCACATGGATGGACGTGTCGCTGCGGTGACCGGCAGCCACACGCATGTCCAGACGGCGGACGAGCGTATCTTTCCCTCGGGAACCGGGTACATGGGAGATGTCGGCATGACCGGTCCATGGGACTCCGTGGTGGGCATGAAACCCGAGCAGTCGCTACGGCGGATGCGCGAACAACTTCCCGTCAGGTTCGAGGTGGCCGACGGGCCGACCGTCTTCTGTGCCGCCTGGCTCCAGATGGATCCGTCGTCCGGCAGGACGCTCCGGATCGAACGCATCCAACATCGCTGAACACACCGCACGAACAGGACCCCACGGTGGACGCCAACGTCTTCAAGGTCTCGGCGAAGTCGAACCCTTCCTCCGTCGCCGGCGCATTGGCCGGTGCCCTGCGTGAAAAGGGGCGCGCCGAGATGCAGGCCATCGGTGCCGGAGCCATCAACCAAGCGGTAAAGGCCATCGCCATCGCCCGAGGTTACGTGGCCCCGGCGGGCATGGATCTGGTGTGCATCCCCGGCTTCATCGACATCACCATCGAAGGCGAGGAGCGCACAGCCATCAAGTTTTTGATCGAACCCCGCTGAGACGGCGTGCCGGGGGTCCGGGCCTTGTGTCGGCCGGTCCCGACGGTTAGCCTGGGCCACGCCCCTCTTCCGACTCCCACCCACGCCGCGAGGACCCTGCCGATGGAACTGGTGATCAAGGGCAAGAACATCGTCATCACGGACGCCCTGAAGGATTACGCCCGCGAAAAACTGGGCCGCGTGACCCATTTCATGGAGGACATCCGCCAAGCCCATGTGGAGTTGACGGTCATCCGCAACCCGTCCGTTTCCGAGAACCAGATCGTGGAAGTGACGCTGCATGCCAACGGCACCCTGATTCGGGGCGAGGAAGCCTCGACGGACATGTATGCGTCGATCGATCTGGTTTCGGACAAGATTGCCCGACAGCTCAAGCGCCACAAGCAGCGCCTCGAGGACAGGCGCCACGCCCGGACCAAGACGGTTGCCGTCGTGGCCGAGGAAGCCGCCATCGAACCCACGCAAGTGGACGAAGCTCCGCAGATCGTTCGGATCCGCGACGCCGTCGTGCTGGACCTCGCCCCCGAAGATGCCGCCTATCAGCTCGACCTCTCGGGCAAGGACTTCCTGACTTTCCACAATCGGCTGACAGGCCAGTTTGCCGTCATCTACCACAGGCGCGACGGCAACTACGGGCTCATCGAGCCCAGCCAGCATCCCCAGCCGTGACCCCGGACGGAGTTCCCCTCGAAGCGGGACAACCGGTCCACGTCCAGTGGGGCCCGCTGTTGCTCAAGGGTCAGGTCCGTTCCGTGATGGCGGGTCAGGTGACGCTTGCACTCCCCGTACCGGTCGAGATGCCCGACCACGTGGTCATCACCTGGCCCAATGGCCAGACCGGCATTGTCGAGGTCCCGCTCATCCATGCGCGTCAGCGTCTGGAGATACGAACCGCTCTGCCCGAGTTCGGTCTCGGGAAAGCCAGGCCCGGAACGGCCCCTCTGGCCTCCCGGGACCAGCGTGGCGCCCTGCGTCTCGATGCGATGGTCCCGGCCATCCTCAGGCTCGAGCGCGCCGTGGCGAGAGGCCACACCCTGAACGTCAGCAGCGGCGGCATGCTGCTCCACAGCCCCGTCTCGCTGCCGGTCGGCAAGGACGTCTCGGTGACGCTCGAGTTGAGAGACGGCGCGCTCGAAGAGCGTATCCGCGTCCTGCGCAAGGTCGGCCATCAGACATTTGCCGTGCGCTTTCTCGCGGAACCCTCTTCCGGTCCCGGCCGCATGCGGCGCATCATGAGCCACATGCGCCCCCCCAAGCACGGATCGCGACAGTCATGGAACCTCAGGCGCCCCTGACTCCTTCACCCGCCGTGACCACCCCGGCGGCCAGCGAACCGCGGCGCAAACAGGGCGAGATGAGTCCTGTCGAGCATCTGGAAGAGCTGCGCCATCGGCTGCTCGTCTCGATCGCGGCCCTCGTGGTCGGCTTCCTAGGCTGTTTCGGCCTGCACGATCAACTGATCCCGCTGGTGCTGGCCCCGGTCGAGGGTCCCCTTGGCGGCCTTGGCAAACTGGTGACCACCCGTCCGGCCGAATACTTCCTCGCGACCCTGCACATGTCGGGCCTGGGAGGCCTTACGGTCGCGCTGCCGGTCATCCTCTGGCAGGTCATGGCCTTCATCAGACCCGGCCTCAAGCCGGCAGAGCGGCGTCTGGCCGTGCCGCTCGTCATCGGGGCCGTGGTCCTCTTCGCCGCCGGACTCTCCTTCTCCTACTTCGCCCTGCTGCCCATCGGTTTCCAATTTCTGGTCGCCTTCACCCCGACCAGCATCATGCCGATGCTGACGGTCGCCTCCGTCTTGGATTTCTGTGCGCTGTTCCTCTTCGCCACGGGCGTGGTTTTCGAACTGCCAGTCGTCCTGGTTGCGCTTGGCCTTGCCGGATTCGTGACATGGCGCCAACTGACTGCATTCCGGCGGCCGGCCATTCTCGGGGCCTTCATTCTCGGGGCCGTGATCTCCCCATCGCCCGACGTGCTGTCCCAGGTCATGATGGCCGGGATGCTGTTGCTCCTCTATGAGGGCAGCATCCTGACGATGCGCCTCCTCCGTCCCTGAAAGAGCAGGTCAGATTCAGCCGGGGTGATTGGGCGGCCGAAGGCTCTGGGTCGCACTGCGAACGAAACGCCCCAGGCCGTCGCCTAGGGCCTGGCCCAAGCCACCGGTCACGGATCGCTGGGGCTGCACCGACTCTTGGACAGGAACGGCAGTGGCGGTGGCGGGGGCGACAAGCGGACCGGTGCCCGTCGGCAGCTTGATGCGCGGAGGCGGGAACAGCTCGCGCAGGTAGGAGTCGGCCTCGAAGGCAGCATGCAGGACCGTGACGGGATGCAGGACACCCCGCAGGCTCTCCGTGCGCAGGTCCCGAAAAGCGGACATGCCCTCGTCCCCGAGATAGACCAAGGCCTCGTCGAGGCGACGGGCGAAGTCCTCGATGCCCTGCCGGGCACCTTCCATCTGCAAGCCGGCCATCTCCATGCGGCGACGAAGGTCAGCCTTGGGCGACACATGCCGGACGAGGCCCTCCAGATAGCCCCGCTCGGCCTCGCCGTAGTGGGCGAGGAGCCCGCCGGCATCCGCATCCGGACGCAACAATTGCAGCACCAGCCTGAGTGCCTCGAGCGGGCGGGCGTAATCCGCCAGAAGGCGCCGTCCCATCGCCACGAGGACAGCCAGCTCTCCGGCTCGCTCGATGGCAGCCCGATCCCAAGGCACCCCTCCTGCGGTGACGCCGGCGGAGACCTGTACGGCATCGCCAGAAGCGAGGCGCTGCGTCCCCGTGCCGCGAAGCTTGCCGGTCTGACCGGGCGGCAAGGGTCCCGAGCTCTTCCACTGATCGCCCACGCTCACGCTCTCCTCGACGGCGAACCTACCCGGTTCCTGCCATCCCGCTTGGCGGCATACAAAGCCTCGTCCGCGGCCTGCAGCAGCTGCTCGGCAGTCGTGCCGTCCAGCCCAAAGGAGGCATGCCCGAAACTGGCCGTGACCTGTCGCCCGGGCATCAGATCCTGGTCGCTGAAGGGATGTGCCTCGAAACGATGCCGCAACTTTTCGGCCAGTGCACGAGCACCATCATCCCCGGTCTCCGGCAACAGCAACGCGAATTCTTCCCCACCGTAGCGCGCGACCAGATCGACCTTGCGCACGTTGTCGCGCAACAGGGCCGCAACCTCGCGCAGGATCTGGTCCCCGGCCAGATGACCCAGGCGATCGTTGATCATCTTGAAGTGATCGATGTCGAGCAGAATCACGCTGAACTCCCGGTGATAACGGGCGGCCTTGGCCAGTTCCTGCTCGAAGACGTCGACAAAGTGCCGACGGTTGTGGACCCCCGTGAGCGGGTCCGTGATAGATCGCTCATGCGCCCGTCGCCACTGCTCGGCATTGAAGACTGCCGACGCCGCATGGGCCACCAGCGTCTCGGCCATGTCCCGACCGGTCATGGCAAGGTCGCGCTCCGTCGCCACGACGACCAGGCCAAGCAGGGTCTGCTGCATGCGCATCGGAAACAGCAGGACCTGTCCGGCATCCTCGAATCCGGTGCCCGCCAGCGCATCGGACTCGAGCCGCAAGGACGGCGGATAGCCCGAACGATCAAGGTAGTAGAGCCAGGACTCGGGAGGGCTGGCGTCCTGCGGACTGGAGCCAGCCACCAGCCGCCATGCGTCGCCCTCGATGAGGTAGCAATCAACCCACTCCGCAGGGCGCATGAACTGCGGGAGCAGGCGCACGCAGGCCTCGCAGGCGTGCTTGGCCTCAAGCGTCTTGCCGACCTCACGGGTCGCGCGCGTCAGGTCATGCAACCGGGCGATGAGCTCGCTGGCCTTGCGCGACTCCTCCTGGGCACGCGCGTGGAGCCGCCACGTCAGCAAGGCTCCCGACGCCGCCTGGGCCAGCTCGGACAACTCGGACAATTCGGTCGGACTGAAGAGGCGCGGTGCACGGCTGCCCACGAGCAGGACGCCCAAGTCGTCCAGAGGCGTCAGCAGCGGGGCCGCCATCGCGGACATCAGCCCCAAATGGCCAAGCCCGACACGCGCGCCGTCAGCAGCCGCCATATTGGGAATGGCCACCGGACGCCCCTCCCAAAGCGCCTGGGAGAGAAAGCCCGCCTCATCCCGGGGAATGGGCTGCCGCGGCGCAAGCGATGCAGCCAGTGCAGCCGCCATGCCGGAAACGCCCGGGCGATGCACGCCGATTTCCTCGGTCAATCGGAAGGCATCGCCCTCGAGCTGGTAGAGCGCCACCACCTCTGCGCCCGTGGCACGAGCCACCGAGGCACAGACGACCTCGGCCAGCAGCGAAAGATCCTCGGCCTGGTGGATGTTGGAAGCCAACTGGCGCAAGGCCTGGACCACCCGCCCGATCTCGCCGATGCCGGCATCCGCCCGAGCCAGACGGTCCCGTGCGATGACGAGGGAGATGCCGGCCGCCAGGCCATCGCAGGATTCCTGTGCCGGTGCCGGGCCCCGTGTCAGCAGCCGGGCAGCCACGGGCTTCTCGACTTCCAGATCGCGAACCTGCCATCCCTCGAAGCCCTGCGCCGGAACGCCGGCCAGCAAACCGCTCATCGAGGCCATCGTCAACTGGGCCTCCCATTCGGGACGGGACGCAGACACCCGCCACGGCAGCGAAGGGTCCTCCCGCACCATGAAGGCCACGTCGGCATCATCGAGCTCGGCGACCAGCAGGAGAACCGCACGGCTCATGAAGTCGTACAGTCCGTCGGCCTCGCGCCACAGATTGCCTGGCCGGGCGCTGCCGATGCCAGAGGAGGCGGCCTTCATGAACGCCAGTCCATGCGGATCAGGCCCTCGACTGCCATCCAGGCCTCGAGCACACCTCTGCCGTCCCGGGCGATGGCCATGAAGGAAGGGCGGACTTCGACCCCGAGTTGCGACGCAATCTCCCCCACGCCCAAGGCGTCGCGGACATCGGCGTGGTTGATCTGGATGACGATGGGCATCCGCTCGGGATCGATGCCCTGTGCCACGACGTGGACCAACAACTCGTGCCAGGCGGCGACGTTCGCTTCTCTTCTGGCAGGGGCGGCGTCGGCCACGAAAACGACTCCGTCGGCGCCGGCCAGCAGATTCGCCCGCGTGCTCGGAAACTGGGCCTGCCCGGGCACCGTGAAGGCCTCGAACCGCACCGACCAGTCGCCGACCGGGTCACCCAGCATGGGCAGGCGCAAACAACGCACGGCGCGTTCGCTTTCCGGGGTCGCCTCGACGACGGCTCCCCGGCGCTCAACGGGCCAGAGGTCCTGCAACGCCAAGAGATTCGAGGCCTTGCCCGAGCCCACGGGACCGAAATAGGCCACCCGGGAGCGGATCTCTCGCCTGCCGTAGTGGAGGACGGCCACCGGAATCGCCTAGAGATCGCCGAAGAGGTTGTCGAGGGCCGAGGCGTCAGGCAGCGGTTCCGGAGCGGGCCCCAGACGCGCCGTCGTCAGCGCGGCCCCGAGATCGTGCTCCACCGGAAGCAGGGTGGCCTCAAGCTCCTCGACAGGTGTCGCTGCCGTGGCCTGAACGATCAGGAAGTCACCCGACTCGAGCCGGAAACACAGGGTCCTCGTGTCGACTCCGGGCAACACGAAAGTCTGGGGGGCATTCTCACCCGTCATCTTCGCAAGCTCCGCAAGGGTTCGGAAGGACGCGGCAACCAGCGCCGCCACGCCGGGGTCTCCCATCCGACCCTCGCCGGCATGCGCCAAGGTAAGGCCGCTGGCGTCCAGAACAGCGCAGCCCACGATCGACTCCTCCGCAGCAAGCTCGGTGACTTGCTGCGTCATGAGGGCACCAAGCTCCTCCGTGATGATGAGGCGGCTAAGGACGTGGCGTTCGGTCATGGGGAAGTTACCATCCTGAACTTCCATACCCCGCAGTCCCTCTTCTCACAATGCCCGCCATGCTTTACGCACCCGGGGCGCGGGCGATAGCATGCCACTGGGCCTTGCGGCCCGGAGGAACAGCTGTGGATGGGGCAACGTTGACCGTCTACACGGTCTCGGACGCCTCGGGAGAGACGGCCGAGCTCGTGGCGCGCGCGGCTGCCCTGCAGTTCAAGGGCCACCCCATCAAGCTGGTGCGCCTGCCTCGCGCCCGAACGATCGAGCAGATCACCGGCATGGTCACGCTGGCCACCCAGACACGCTGCGTGCTGGCCTACACCATCGTCGACGTGCGCTTGAGAGAAACCCTGCAGGCCGAGGCCAAGCGCAAGGGCATCCCGACCGTGGATATCCTGGGTGCTCTGATCAATGTCCTGGGCCTCATCCTGGGTGCCGAGCCCCACTTCGAGGCCGGGCTGCTCCACCAGAAGGACGAAGCCTACTTCAACCGCATGGAAGCCATCGAGTTCGCCATCCGGTACGACGACGGCAAGGACCCCAAGGGCCTGGCCCTCGCCGATCTGGTGCTCGTCGGCGTGAGCCGCACGTCCAAGACGCCGACCAGCATGTACCTCGCTCAGGTCCGGGGCCTGAAGACCAGCAACGTGCCACTCGTGCTGGGCGTGCAACCTCCCAAGGAACTTTTCGCCCTGCCTGCGGGCCGCGTCATCGGGCTGACGCTGAACCCCGCGACGCTGCAAGACATCCGCACCCAGCGCCTGCAGAACCTGGGCCTGACGGGTTCGGCCTCCTATGCCAGCGCCCAACACATCTCGGACGAGCTCGACTATGCCGAAACCATCTTCCGCAAGCTGCGTTGTCCCGTGGTGGACGTGACGCACAAGGCCATCGAAGAAACGGCCGCGGAAATCCTCGAACTGACCCAACGCAAGGAAACCTACGTCTAGAACCACCGGCAGCCTCATTGCTGCCCAATAACCCACCGACCCGACCGCTCGATGATGCGCGGCCGACAACCTGAGGAGACAACGATGTCCACAGTGACCGACACTCGCCGTGTCGTGCTTTTCCGCGACGGCAGGGGCCTGTCCCGAGACCTGCTGGGAGGCAAGGGCGCCGGCCTCGCCGAGATGGCTGCGCAAGGCCTGCCCGTGCCGCCCGGCTTCACCATCACGACGGCCGTCTGCCTCGATTACCTGGCAAGCGGCGACCGCAAGCTCGACGGTCTCGAGGACGAAATCCGCCAGGCGATGGTCGAGGTCGAGAAGACCACGACCAAGCGCTTCGGGGATCCGGCCAACCCCCTTCTGGTCAGCGTCCGGAGCGGTGCCAAGTTCTCGATGCCCGGGATGATGGACACGATCCTCAACCTCGGACTGAACCGTGCGACCGTCGCCGGTGTCACCGAGCAGACCGGTAATGCCCGATTCGCGTGGGATGCGTACCGCCGCTTCATCGGGATGTTCAGCAATGTCGTTCTCGGCCTGCGCCTCGGGAACTTCGAGTACCTGCTGGAGCAGTACAAGCACAAGGTCGGCGCGAAGCTGGACACGGATCTCGATGCCGCGACGCTCAAGGACGTGGCCGAAGCCTACCTCGCCCTGGTGGAGCGAGAGCTGGGAATCCCGTTCCCCGAGGACCCCTGGCAGCAGCTCAAGATGGCCATCGAGGCCGTCTTCCGGAGCTGGAACAGCGATCGGGCTGTCACGTATCGCCGCCATGAAGGCATCCCCAACGACCTCGGGACGGCGGTGAACGTGCAGGCCATGGTCTTCGGCAACATGGGCGAGGATTCTGCCACGGGGGTCTGCTTCACCCGCAACCCCAATACCGGCGAGGCACGCCTCTACGGCGAGTTCCTGACCAACGCGCAAGGCGAGGACGTCGTCGCCGGCATCCGGACCCCCCGCCCCATCGACGAACTGGACGCGACGATTCCCGAGGCCGCGGCGCAACTTCGCCAGGTCGCCCGCATGCTGGAAACCCACTATCGGGACATGCAGGACCTCGAGTTCACCATCGAGCGTGGTCGCCTCTACATGCTGCAGACCCGCAACGGCAAGCGAACGGGTGCTGCCGCAGCCCGCATCGCCCATGACATGTACCGTGAGGGCCTGATCACGCCCCGCGAGGCCGTGCGGCGCCTGAATGCCGGTCACGTCATCCAGATGCTGCTGCCGCGCCTCGATCCTTCCTTCAGCCCGGAAGTTCTGGCCACTGGTCTTGCCGCCTCGCCTGGCACGGTCGGCGGCGTGATCGTCTTCGATCCGGACGAGGCCGTGGCGTGGGCCGAGAAAGGCAAGGGGGTCATCCTCGTCAGGCCCGAGACCTGTCCGGACGACATCCACGGCATGATCTCCGCCAAGGGCGTGCTGACGAGCCGCGGTGGCAACACCAGCCATGCTGCCGTCGTCGCCCGGGGAATGGGCAAGCCCTGCGTCGTCGGCTGCGAAGCCCTGCAAGTGGACGTGCAGGCAGGAACCCTGACGTGTCCGGACGGCACCGTGCTGCACAAGGGGGATGCCGTCTCCATCAACGGCGAGACGGGAGAGGTCCTCAGGGGCCTGGTTCCGACCCTTCCCCCGGAGCCCAGCACCGAGTTCCAGCAGATCATGCGCTGGGCTGACGAGACCCGTCGCCTCGGGGTTCGGGCGAACGCCGATACGCCGGACGACGCCGAGCGCGCGCGGGCATTCGGTGCAGAGGGCATCGGCCTGTGCCGGTCGGAGCACATGTTCTTCGCCCCGGACAGGCTGCCCGTGGTCCAGCAGATGATCCTGGGCGCCACCGAGAAGGAGCGCCAGGCAGCCCTCGCCACGCTGGAAGGCTTCCAGCGCCAGGACTTCGTGGGCATCTTCCGGGCGATGCAGGGCTACCCTGTCACCATCCGCCTGCTCGACCCCCCGCTGCATGAGTTCCTGCCCAACGCGACGAAGTTGCACGAGGAACTCTCGGCCCTGCGTGCCGTCGGCGCCCCGGCCCACGAGATCACCGAAAAGCAGCGGATGCTTCGCCAGATCGAGTCCATGCACGAGGTCAACCCGATGATGGGCCTCAGGGGATGCCGACTCGGCATCACGCGCCCCGACATCAACACGATGCAGGTGCGGGCCATCCTCGATGCGGCCTGTGATGTCCTGACCGAAGGTCTGCGCTGCGCGCCCGAGATCATGGTGCCGCTCGTCGGCCACCCTGCCGAGCTCAAAGCTGCCAAGGCCCAGCTCGAGCAGGTGGCGGCCGAGGTCCAGGCGCGCCGTGGCATGACGGTGCCCGTGCTGTTCGGCACGATGATTGAGGTGCCGCGCGCAGCGCTCGTCGCCGGCACACTGGCCGAGGATGCCGAGTTCTTCAGCTTCGGCACGAACGACCTGACACAGATGACCTGGGGCTACTCGCGTGATGACGCCGAGCGCAGCTTCCTGTTCCATTACCTGGAGCACAAGCTGCTGCCCGCGAACCCCTTCCAGGTCCTGGACACGGAAGGCGTGGGCCAGTTGATGCGGTTCGCGATGCAGGGCGGCAAGGCCACGCGCGCGAACCTCAAGACGGGCATCTGCGGCGAACACGGGGGCGATCCCGCCTCGATCGCCTTTGCCCACGGCCTGGGCCTCGACTACGTGAGCTGCTCGCCCTACCGGGTACCCATCGCCCGGCTGGCGGCGGCACATGCCGTCATTGAAGCCGAAGGCACCGCAGCAGCCCAACGCTGAACGCAGGAGGTCGTTGGCCCGGTGACGGAAGGCCACCGGGCCAACGGTCCTGTCTACTTGCCCGCCGGCTTGGCCGGCCCCTTCGCGGGCGGCTTGGCCGGTGGCGTCACCACCACGGAGGGAGAGGGCGGAACGGAAGCGGAGGCCTCGACGCTTTCCGTCGCACTGATGATCCGCCGAACCACCTTGGGACCCTCGAGCTCCGACAGGCTCTTCTGAACGTGCTTCAAGCCGAGCACGGCATCCTCGTTGGTCGGATCGAGCTGGATGGCCCGTTCGAAACATCCGTATGCCTGGGCGTACTTGCTGTCGTCCGTCAGCTGCTTGCCCTTGGCAAACATCTCCTTGGCACCCTGGATGCGAGCCTCGTCCAGAAGCGGAGGTGCCTCCTTGCCCTCCGGACGCAGCTTGACAGCCTCTTCCAGCAGGTCTACCGCCCCCGAGCTGTTGCCCTCGGCAATCAGGCCCTTGGCACCCTCGATCAGCTGGAGGTAGCGCCGCTCCGCCACCCGCGCGGGGTCGTTTGCAGCCGCATACCGGGCGTCCCGATCTTCGGCCTCGAGCCGGCTCACCTCACGCAGCTTGACCATGGCAAAGGTGCTGCCCGTGCGCTGCTTCAGGCGCTCATAAGCAAGGCGCGCCTCATCCCACTGCTTGGTCGCGGTGTAAACCAGACCTTGGGCGCCCAGCGCGGCGTCCGCGAGATCGGCCGACGCCCCCCCCAACTCAAGGAAACGCTCCAATTGAACCTTGGCTCGATTGCCATCGCGGTCATTCACCACGAGGGCAATCGCCAGCAGCAGGTTCGCCACCGGATCTTCCGGATCGTCCTTGATCATCTTCTGATACAGCGCGGATGCCTCCAGCTTCTGGAAGCTCTGATAGATGGCGCTGCGCTTGTTCTCGGCGGCGGCCTTCCGGTTCAAGGCATCCTCGGCATCCGAGACCCGCGGGGGAAAGATGCCTTGGTAGCAGTCGGCGAGCAGCGCCCAGCCCCGGGGCTCATTGGGAAACTTCTGAGTGTACTCGGCAAGGACGTCGATGGCCCGTCTGTAGTCCTCGCGCTCGATGTGGCGACGTGCGTCCGCGAGCTGCCCGGCCCAGGCGGGGCCGGCATTGGAAACCCCGAGGCCTGCGGCAAACAGAGCGGACAACAGGGACCTGCGCAAGAGGTGCATCTTCGGAAACCTCCACCCTTCCACCCGATGACGAACCGGAAGGACTAGGGGTTCCCTACCCCTCGCCTCACCTGCTCACACCGGAACGCCGGGCGATGTCGGTCCATCGTCCGGGGGGGGCAGACGCAGGCTCTCCTGCTCCCGGGCCATGCGCTCAAGTTCGCGTTGCGCTGCGTCGGCCATGGCCGCCACTTCGGCCTCGTCAAGCCGAGGCCCCGAACCCAGAAAGTCGATGGCGGTCGGTGCCGGTGGCGGGGCAGCGGCACCCGGCCGCACGGGGCCAGGACGTCGCCGCCCCTTGAAGAGCAGCGCGATGATCTTTGCCACCGCCTGGAAGAGTTCGGGAGGGATGTCCTGGTCGACCTTGACTTGACCATAGAGCGTCCGGGCCACGTCGATGTCCTCGACCACGAGGATGAAGTTCTCCTGCGCGATGCGCCGGATCTCAAGTGCCGCCCTGTCCTGGCCCTTGGCGACGACCCTGGGCGTCCGGATGCCTTGCGTGGGCTTGTAGGCCAAGGCAACGGCAAGGTGCGTGGGGTTCGTGACCACGACATCGGCCATCTCGACATTGCCCCGCATCGCGCTCATGGCCATCTCCATCTGCTTCTGGCGCTGACGGGCCTTCACCAGGGGATCCCCCTCGAGCTTCTTGTATTCCTCCTTGATCTCCTTGTGGCTCATGCGCAGCGACTTCTCGTACTGCCAGCGCTGCAGGAAGTAGTCGAGGACGGCAATCAGCACCATGGCGAGAGCCACCTTCTTGCCGATGGCCTCGATCAGGGTTCCGGCAAAGCCCAGAGCCCCTGCGGGATGCATCTCCGTCGACCTCAGGATGACGCCGAGTGCATCGCGGATGACGCCATAGATCACCCAGCCGATCACGATGATCTTGACGAAGGCCTTGATAACCTCGATGACCTGCTTCATCGAGAAGATCTTCTTGAAGCCGGCGATCGGGTTGAGCTTCTTGATGCCCTCTTCGAAGGACAGGGGCTTGGTGGTGAACAGCACGCCGACCTGCAGCAGGTTCGCCAGCCACGTCATCAGGAATGCGATGGCGGCAATCGGAGCCGAGCACATGAAGACGACCAGCAGGCCCTTGCCTACGAGCCGCATCGCAAGGTTGAAGTCGAGTGCGGCATGGGAAGGAACAGACTCGATGGTCTCGAGGACGTAGCCGTAAAGGGTCTTGTACCAGAAACCGCCCAGCGCCCCGAGGCTGTAGGCCACGGCAAAAAGCAGCACGGCGATGATGACGTCCTGGCTCTTGAGGACCTGACCACGCTGACGCGCTTCCTGGCGCTTGTGGTCTGTCGCGGGCTCGGTCTTCTCCTCGCCGATGGCCCTCACCCCCTCGCGGCGTGACGGCAAGCGTGATGGCGGTCACCCGAGGCGGATTGTAGCAGCCTTTAGACTCAAGAAAACCGCATCCCGGCCGAATCTGAGGTCATGGGGGCCCATTCGGGTCCGAGCCTTGCGGAGCAAAGCCATGACGCTTGACGAACAACTGGTCACCTTCCTCGACCATCTGCGCAGCGAGCGTGGCCTCTCCGAACACACGCTCGCGGCCTACCATGGCGACCTGACGCAACTGCGGGACTTCCTGGCCGGTCTCGGCACGCAGGACATCCGGCAAGTGCATCGCCTGACGGTCACGGCCTTCGTGCGCCATCTCCGGGAGAAGAACCTGGCCGCCAGCAGCATCGCGCGCAAGCTGGCCGCCTTGAAGACCTTCTTCCAGTGGTTGCTGCGAGAAGGTGAAATTGACCGCGATCCCACGGTCGACATCGAACGCCCGAAGCTGCCGCGCGAATTGCCGCGCGTGCTGGATCGACAGGAGGTTGTACGCCTGATCGAGAATCAGCGCGACCTGCGTGACCGCGCCATCCTGGAGCTGCTCTACGCAGGCGGCCTTCGGGTCACGGAACTGATCTCGCTCGACCTCGCGGACGTGAACTTGGGGTCCGGCATGCTGCGCTGCACCGGCAAGGGCTCCCGCGAGCGGGTGGTGCCACTTTCCCAGACAGCCCTTCAGGCCCTGGATGCCTACCTGACCCGCATTCGGTCCCGCCTGCGCGTTCGCCAGACGGAACAGGCGCTGTTCCTGAACTACGCCGGCAGGCGCCTGACCCGGCAGGCCATCTGGGTCGTGGTCAAGGACGCTGCGAAGGCGGCCGGCATCGATCGCGAGGTCACCCCGCACACGCTCCGCCACAGCTTCGCCACGCACCTGCTCGAGAATGGTGCCGATCTTCGCTCGGTCCAGGAGATGCTCGGCCACGCCGACATCTCGACCACCCAGCTCTACACGCATGTGAGCCGCAGCCACCTCAAAGGCTCGTACGCAGCAGCGCGCCGAGCCGCAGCCCTGCCCTGAGCTCAGGCGCCCCGGCCGAACCCCATCGGCCGGCCGCGTCCCGTTCCCGCCTGCTGAAAGGCCTCGGCAGCCAGATGTTCGAGCATGGCCTGATCGATGGTCTCGCCGCGCATCGCTCCACGTATGGCCGCCTTGCGGCAGGCTTGCAGGATATAGCCGCCCCGCAAGGGATAGCGTCTGGCGAGGCCGGTCAAGTCCAGGTCCGGGGCCAGCGGCAGGTCCGGGTGTGCGAGATGAAGGCGCCAAAGCGCCTCGACCTCCACGGGTCCGGGGTCTCGGAACGTCAGCGTGAACATCACGCGCCTGCGCACGGCCTCATCGAGGATGTCCGCACGGTTCGTGGCCATGAGCACGAGGCCTTCATGCGCCTCGAGGAGAACGAGGAGGTGGTTGACCAGGCGGTCATCGTGACGCTGTAGCGCGTGCCCCCCACGGGCAGCCAGCATGGCATCGACTTCGTCGAGGAAGAGCACGGCATTTTGCTCGCGTGCCTCCGAGAACAGAGCCTCGACCTGCTTCTCGGACTCACCGACGAACTTGTCCAGCAGTTGCCCCAGCGTCCGGGTCACAAGCGGTCGCCCCAAGTGCTGGGCAAGCGCGGTCGCCAGCAGCGTCTTGCCCGTCCCCGGGGGGCCGGCGAACAGCGCCACCACGGCCTTGCCCCACGGGGCAGGTCCGAGGCGCACGGCCGACAGCCTTTCGGCCCCGGCCCTGGCGGCAAAGCACAACTCTTCCACCTGTTCGCGCAGATCCGGTGCGAGGACGAGAGACGCGAGCGTCGGGCCCTCTGCAGCCACGGGGCGCGCAGGACGACGCTTGCGCCCAGTCCGGGTGGCCACCGCAGGACCCTCCTCGAACGGATACGCCTGCCGGCGTGCATCCGGGACGGGACGCGCAGCGTGGTCGCGGAGGCCGGACCGCGAACCCCCGGACTCGGGCAGAAGCGTCGCGGCGTGTGGCAGCAGGGGCAGGAACGAGATGCCACCCGGAGGCGTCACGAGGACCAGGGGAACCGCGAGCCTTCGGGCCTCGATCTGGAATCGGATGACGTCCTGGATGGTCTGCCGATCGGACCCGGTGCGCGGACATGCCGGCAGCAGCACGACCAAGGGCGCCGCGTGGACCCATGCCTCGCGCACGGGCGCGGCAAGGCCAGCTGCGGTGAAATCAGGACGCACGGTCCAGTCGAGCCGGACGACCGTGACGCCACGCCAGGCAGAACGCAGCAACTGTTCGGCGCGCTCTGCGGCGAAGCCCTGCAGATGGACCACGGGCACGAGCGGTCCGGCCCCCGAGAGCAACTCCCGCAAACCGACGACGAGACGGCCCGGCAACCCGGAACCCGGACGGCCGATGCGGCGCATCACAGTCAAGCCCGGACAATCCGCCCCGAGCAACCACGTCCTGACGATGTCGGACATATGCACGCCCGAGCGATTCTGCTCGACTACGCCCGAGGCCCAGATCGGATGGTCTGCGTGCAGCAGGGTGGCGTGGCGTCCAGTCGGCGGACCACCCCGATCCAGCCAGACGACGAGATGGTCGGACCGAAGATGTGCCGCGCGGCCGGCACGCCGCAGCGGCCCGAGTTGGGACAGGACCATGGAGCGAGCCTCGATGCGATCCCACACCAACATGAGGTGGAGCAGGTGACGGCCATCGTCCCCCAGCCCCAGGTATTCGAGCAGACGCTCGAGCCGAGGCTGCTCGGGCAGAAGCTGGCGCAGATGAACGGCATCGGCCTCGAGCGCCGACAGCTCATCTCGCAGCGGCCCCGCAGCTCGTGCAGGTGCCCGCAGGTCTCCCATCTGGAGCGCCTCTGCCTGTCGTCGAAGCTCGCGCCGGATACCAAGGCAGCGCAGGTCGAGATGGACGAGGCGGGTCAGCAGATCCAGCCACGCATCCGGTGATTCGGCGGCAGCCGGGCGCGAACGGCGCGGGGTTGAGTCGGACATGTTGCCTCCGGACACCAAGGGTCACAGCCCCAGCATGCGTGCCCGGCAGCGCACATGACTCCGCGTTTTCAGGGTTCTACGACGGCAGCGGATCGCTGCCGGCATAAAGAGCCGCAATCTTGCGCGCATGCTCCGCAAGCACCTGCCGCACTTCGCCGGTCTGGCCTGCCGGTTCGTAAGGTGCGGGCAGGTCGGGAACGAAGACCCCGTCGCCCTTCTCCACCAGCCATCGGGCGGCACGAAAAGCTGAAACGGATTCGCCGAGGTAGACCTTCCACCCGGCCGGACAGACCAGCCCGCCGACGTCGGCAGGATCCAGCAGCCGATGATTCTGTGGCGGTGCCCAGATTCTCAGGAAGCTTTCGGAAACGAGATACAGGAAGCGACACGGCTCGAGGTCTTCCATGCGCATGGAAGGAGCCGGCCTCCCCCCGATCTCCCGCACTTCCTGGATGCGATCGAGGCGGAACTCGCGCTGGATGGGGGAGCCCCGGCGCTCGACGGGCACGCATCCCTCGGCATCCCGCGTCGGCAGGTCAGGAACGCACGCCACGATACAGAGCGCCCCATCAACGTTGACGAACCGGGCCGCCGTAGCCCTGTACCAGACCGGATCCTCGCGTCGGGTCGGGGAGGCGTATCGGAACCGGAACTGATGCCCCTCGCCCATCGGGCCCAGCAAACTGAGCAGGATATCCGGACGGGACTTGTCCGGTCGAGGGTCATGCGGGCGCCAGACCAGGGCCTTGTTCCGCTTTCGAACAGGCGTCGGCACGCGCTTGAGAACCGCCTTGAGGCGTTCGCTCAGGATCGCAGCCGGGGGTCCGGCGAGCTCGACGGCTTGTCGCAGGAACAACGAATCCTGGGCCGGCAGGAACAGCGGCACGTGCTCCAGACACAACGCGTACGGTTTGCCGGACCCACGCCCCGGAGGGGTCAGCCAGCCCATCCTGGCCAACTCGGCAAGGTCCTCTCCCAGCGTGCTCTCGGCCACCGGGTACCCTTCACCTTCGAGGTCCGCCAACAGGTCCCGGAACCAGCGAGGCTTCACGAGCAGCAACTGCACGATGGTGAAGAGACGCCAGAATCGACTGCCCTCGGCCTTGCGCATCAGCACCCTCCCTCACGCCAGTTGCAGGAACGCCTCGATGCGATCCAGCACGGCCTCCTCGCGCAAAATGCGGCGATGGCCGAAGCCCTCGAGCAACATCAGGTCCGAATCGGGCCAGGCAGCAGCCAACTGCTCGGAGTCGGTCCAGGGAACATCGGGGTCGGCCGTCCCGTGCACGATCAGCCCGGGAACGCCCAGATGAGGCGCCAGCAGGTCGAGCTCGAGCAAAGACGCGGGCTGGCGCACGAGCTTCTCCACCATCGCCACGAACCGCTCCCGTGCCGGCGTGACCAGTTCCATCATGTCCATGAATCGCTCAAGGACCTCGGCTGCGCGCAGAGGACCGGCCAGGCAGACCATGCGATCGATCCGCAAGCCGAGCATCCGCGCGTAGAGCAGGGCAGAGACCCCCATCGAATGCCCGATTGCGGCGTGAAAAGGCCCATGGACCGCATCGACCGCAAGCAAGGCTTCGGCAAACGCCACGGGATGGGCCAACTTGCCAGCCGAGCGGCCGTGGCCGGGGCCATCCAGCGACATCACGTCGAAGCCGCATTCGGCCAGACGCTCCGCGATGGCGACAAAGTGGCTCGACCGCCCTTCCCAGCCATGAATGC
Organism: Candidatus Sericytochromatia bacterium; assembly: GCA_035285865.1. Taxonomy (GTDB): domain Bacteria; phylum Cyanobacteriota; class Sericytochromatia; order S15B-MN24; family VGJW01; genus VGJW01. Next base: position 55,329 of record JAYKHS010000028.1, on the reverse strand, counting down.
ACAGGATGCGGGGCCCCGCGGCCGGCCAACGCAGGCCGGCCAGGCCGGGCAGAAACTCGAAGGGCTGACCACAGCCGATTCCGGCCAGCTCCCATTCCCGTGCAGGCAAGCGCCGAGGCATCAGGAAGCCGCGACGAGCCACCTGCGCCACCAACCCCGGGAAACGCCGCCCCAGGAGGCGGCTGGCAAGGCGCGCGAAGCGCAGACCGGGGGGCGTCCAGCGGACGGGAGAAGAGGTGGGGGTGGTGGGAGTCGAACCCACATGCCTTGCGGCGTCCGATTTTGAGTCGGATGCGTCTGCCATTCCGCCACACCCCCGGGACAGCTCCCATGATACGCTATTGACACAAGCCTGCTCGTGGGCCCGGGTCGCCCGCCCCCCGGAAACGAGCTGCCCGAGGAAAGAAACGACATGACGGGTATTCTGCTGGCCTCGGCCACGCTCGGCGGCGGCTGTTTCTGGTGCCTTGACGCTGTCTTTCGCGAGCTCAAGGGAGTCCGGACCGTGGTGTCCGGATATGCCGGTGGCCACACGCCCGATCCGACCTACAAAGACGTGTGCTCAGGCCGCACGGGCCACGCCGAGGTCGTCCGCATCGACTTCGACCCGGCCCGAATTACCTACCGGGATCTGCTCGAGGTGTTCTTCACCGTCCATGACCCGACCACGCTGAATAGACAAGGGGCCGACTCCGGCACCCAGTACCGGTCGATCATCCTGACGCATGACGCCTCCCAGGAGCGCACGGCGCGCGAGGTCATGGCCAGCATACGCGCCGCCCGCATCTGGCCGGACCCGCTCGTGACCGAGGTCAAGCCCCTGACGGTCTTTCACCCGGCAGAGACCTACCACCAGGATTACGCGGCGAGGAACCCGGCGCAGCCCTATTGCGTGGCCGTCATCGCGCCCAAGGTCGCCAAGTTCCGCAAGCAATTCCTCAGTCGGCTCAAGGAGCGGTAGGCTCGGGAGCCTTAAGGCTTTTTTCATCAAAAATACGCCGGAAGACAAACCGGGTACACACCAGCACGGGTGGTCAGGACCCGACAAGTCCTGAAGCCATGCCCCGACCCCTTGTCCGTGATCTGTCCCGATTTCTTGCGGCCCCGCCACCACGCGGGCCCTCGGGTCGTGCGCGCCCTCGCAAGGGCAACGCACCGACCTTGACGCTGCCGGTCCTGAGTCCGGACTGGCGGGCAACGGTTCGGGATGCCGACCTCCGGGTCCGGACGGCCGGACCGGGCAACTTGAGGATCGGAGGTGGCATCGAGTTGTCGCGGGTCCTCGTGGAACGCGCCGTCAACCAGATGCTGCGGGCCCAGAGAGGCCTCGAGGAAACGTCGATGACCTTTGCTCCGGACGGCAAGAGTTTCGTCCTGGCCGGTCGTTACCGAATGTTCGGCGGTCTGGTCCGGGTTCCCTTCCGCATCGACGGACGACCGGCCGTCCGCGGCCAGATGGTTCGCCTCGTCGTGAGCGAGTTCCGGCATCCCGGACCGGGTTGGTTCGACAACCGAATCATGGCCAAGGCCGCACGCGATGCCGCTGCCCGAGGTCGTCCGGTGGCTTGGAATCCAGCCGAGAAAGCCTTCGAAATGCCGCTGACGGCCATCCTTCCCGGCGTCACGTTCGAAGGCGATCCCGAGATCCGGGCGGAAGGTCCGGACCGACTCGTGCTGGCCACCCCCGGGGCCCTTCCGGCCGTCAGTGGCGACCGTAAGGCTCAGGTGCGGCTGGACCCGGCCCTCGTGGGCGAGATGCTCGCGCGCCGCCTGAGCGGTGCCATCACCATCGAACGCCTGCAGCCGGGCCAGGGCCAGTGGCGCCTGGAAGGCACCGTGCTGCCTGGCCTGGGGGCGATTCTGGGCCCGCTTGTGCCCGGCGCCGGCAACGCACGGCTGCAGTTGGGGCTGACCGCACGCACCACCGGCCGTCACCTGATCCTCAAGCCCGACATCCCCATCCGCGCCTTGTGGGACGCGATCCGCAACCAGCTGCGTGCTCAGGACATCGAAGCGGACGTCACCAAGGATGGCATCCGTCTGCCGATTGCCTCGCTCTCCGACCCGGCGTGGCCGCTGTCGCGCCTCGACCTGAGCGGAGGACAACTGGTGGCCGAGATCGGCCTCGGACAGCCCTGAAAAAACAAAATCGAAACAATCCATAAACAAAATATTCATTAACACCCCAAGGCCTTGTTACTGTTCTCCTGTCCTCGCTGAGACCTTTCCGGAGAACACTGATGTCCTTTATGACTCACGCCACCCGTGCCCTGCTCGTCCTGCCCGTCCTGATTGCCGGCTGCGGCGCCCAACCCGGACTGCGCCAGGCACCGACCACGGTTCTGCGCGCCCGCCAGCAGGCTCCCTCCTTCCAGAAGGACGTGGTGCCTCTGCTGAAGAACAACTGCGCCTCCTGTCACAACGCCGGCCGCCTCTTCGCGCCGTTGCCGATGTTCGAGAAGGATGGCACGCCCCGGACGGAGGCCATCTCCGGCAACATCGACCGGCTGGTCGCCGCCATCGAGAGCGGCCGCATGCCGCCCCGCAAGCCGGGCTCCATCACCCCGGACCAGATCGCGATGCTGAAAGCGTGGGCCGCGGCCGGAACGCCTGTCGACTGATTTCCGAAGGCTACATCACGGGGCCCCGCATCAGGCCGATCTGCCGCAACCGTTCCTTCAGGTAGGCATCGGCCGTGATCGGGGCCCACTTCGCGGGTTGCTCCGGGGTGACGAAGGCATCGAGGACGGACAGATCGCAAGCGCTGTACGGATGCACGAAGAACGGCATCGAGTAGCGCGCTCCTTGGTGCCCGTCGTCAGGATTGACGACACGGTGGGTGGTGGCGGGAATCCGGCCGTTGGTGACGCGCTGAAGCATGTCGCCCGAGTCGACGACGATCTGGCCCTCGAGTGCCGAGATGGGCAGCCAATCGCCGTCCCGTGTCAGGAGCTCGAGCCCCGATGACGTGGCCTCGCAGAGCAACGTGATGATGTTGATGTCCTCGTGGGCGGCTGCGCGCACGGCCCCGGGCGGAATGGTCCCGACCACGGGGGGATAGTGGATGGCCCGCATGATTGAATTGCCGTCCACGACCATGTCGGCAAACGCACGGCGCGCCAGGCCGAAATAGTCGGCGAGGGCCTCGAGCAGCGAGGAGACGCAGGCATCCAGCTGGCCATAGAGCATGCGCATGGTCTCGGCCAACTCGGGCACTTCCCTCGGCCAGACGTTCGCCGGGTAGTGGCCGTGGTAAGGATGCTGCTCGGGCAAGTCCCGGCCCACGTGCCAGAACTCCTTGAGATCGCCGACAGGATTGTCCTTGGCGTGTTCACGGCCGTAAGGGGTGTAACCGCGCTGGCCGCCCTCGACCCCGGCATAGGTGAGCTTGAGCTCCTCGGGCAACGCGAAGAACTCGGCGAACAGGCCATAGGCTTTGCGAATGAGCGCGTGGTCCACGCCGTGACCATCCAGCGTGACGAAGCCGTAGTGCTCGAGGCCTGCCCCGAGGGCCTGCACGAACCGGGCACGCCGCACCGGATCCGAACCGCGGTAATCCTCCAGGCGCACCACCGGGATGGAAGGGGCGATTGCGGACATCATGCAGCCTCCTGACGCGCACGAAAGCGCCCGATTGTACCCCGGCAGGGCAGGGCCCTACCGGATCAGACGGCAAAGGTCGTCAGATGGAGCAGGGACAGGGGGAGGTTCTCACCCGGATCATGGGACCCGATGCTGCGTCCCTGCACCCTGCGCCACGTGGGGCTACTTGCGATGGTTGCGTGCGCGGCAGGCCCCGGGGATGGAACCATGCCCCTCCCTGCCGACGCTCACGACCCGGTGTCCGAGGCTAGCCAGCCCAGCCCGACGGGAATTTTCGACACCACGGTGCCCTTCGTGGCAGACACGGCCTCCAATCTGTACCTGCTGCTTCCTCGGCGGGCCGAATGCCTGCGCATCAGCGGCACAGGCAGCGGTATCGGCAATCCGGTCCTCGGCCCCCCGCCGGAGAACTTCATCTTCCACGACCGGGACGGACGGATTCTGGCATGGGACATGCTTGCGGCCCGGAACATCCTGATCGAGGGCGAGCCGGGGCGAAACCTCTCGGGTGTCTCCGTCTCGACGGACGGCAAGCGCCTCGCCTTCCACGGTCCGGACCAGCTGTGCCTCTGGCACCGCGTGCCCAGGCCCGACCACGGTCCTTGGCCCCTGCGCGGCCGGACGACACGTCTGCCAACCGTAGCCGCCTGGGCGGCACCGGGCGGAGGCCTCGCCGAAGCCTGGGGAGACGCGGAGATCAGGACAATACTCGTGCGCAACCGACGCGGCGAGGTGGCCCTCGTCGACATCGAGGACGGCCGGATCCGGACCATGCGGACGGGAGACCTCGGCCCGATTCGCTCTTGCAGCATGTCGCCTTCAGGACGACGGCTGCTCCTCGAGTCGGCCCGTGGCCTCCACGCCTACGAGCCTGAGACAAGGAAACTTGACGCTCTGCCGGAGATTGATCGGGTTCTGGGAGGTCCCAATGCCATCCTCGGCAGCTGGCAGACCGAGGATGGCTTCCTCGCCCACAAGTACACGCCATCGGGACGTTCGCGACACATCATCGGCTTGTGGCCGACGGGGCGCGTGTTGTCGGCGTGGGCCATGGACGACTTCTCCGAGCTTCGGTAGAAACCTCAGGCTGCCGGGCATGTCGACGATATGAACCGACCCCATGTCTCCGGGCGTGCACTGAGCCTCGTCGGCCTCATCGCGGCGACTGCGGGGTGTGCCGCGTTACCCCTGCAGCAGAGAGTGCCTGGCGACCGTCCAGGGGTTACGGAAACACGGGCGGCGCGTGATGAAGTCAGGGCCGCATCTGCCGGCACCTTCTCCGTCGACCTCGCCTTGGGCGTGCCGACCGTGCGCAAGGCGCAGGGACTGGCCAGCGATCTGGGCATCGGCAAGGTCATGGCCGGCGTCTTCGACTTCGGCACTTCGGCAAACGAAGTGGCACGCCTCGGCTGGTACGTGGTCGGCAGCTACCAGAACGGCTCCACTGCTTCGCAGTTGCAGTCCGGAACCTACGACTGGTTCAGCGGCCCTCACGCAGCCGCCCTGCCCGCCATCCTGGGTACACCGAGCAGCTACGGCTCGACCCGCCATCCCAGTGACAGCCTCGCCGGCAACGCCTATCTGGATCTGGGCAACTCCAACAAGTACCGCATCGAACCCCGGCGCTACATGATCCGTGACTTTCTGGATGGCGAGTCGCTGCTCCAGAGCGGAGGTGCTCCCTCGAACTTGCGCTTCGGAAACCTCGCGGCGGATGACGGCACTGGTGCCCACCGCTATCTGGCGTTCGCGGTGGCCTGGGATGCGCATCCCGATGCAACCAAGCGCAAGGTCCTCGGCTACACGGACGCCATCGTGAGTTCCGGGTCGGGTGCTTCCCCGATCGCGCTCAACCTCGTGCTGGACGAAGGGGTCTCCACGGACAGGACCCAGGTCGGCGTGACGCTGGATCCCGTGGTCCCGGCCATCGAGGATTGTTCGAACTGCGGCATCTAGACTTGCCCTCGTCGTCGGAGGGCTGCGCCGCGTGGTGATGCTGCATCACGAAGACCCCAGGATCCTGCAACTGACTTTCCTTGGATCCCTGCTGCTCTTCGGCGTGCTGGTCCGAGACTTTTCCCTGCAGCCGGTGCAAGTGCTCCTGTGCCTCGCTACGGCCCTTGCCTGGCAGGGCCTTCTGGGCAAGGGCAGGAATATGGCCAGCGCAGCCATTACCGGCCTCGGCCTCAGCCTGCTTGTCCGGGCGGACAACCTCTGGGTTCATCCGCTCTGTGCCACGCTGGGCATCGTGGCCAAGTTCACGCTGCGTTGGCAGGACAAGGCTCTCTTCAATCCGGCCAACTTGGGTGTCGTCGTCGCCATGGCACTGCTCCCGGGTGCGTGGACCTCACCCGGCCAGTGGGGGCACGCGTGGATCCTGGCCGGCTGGATCCTGATGTTGGGCACGGGTGTCACGCTGCGCGCCGGACGCATGGACAGCGCGCTCGGCTTCCTCGCTTGCTGGTCTGCCCTCTGCGCCGGGCGGATCGGCTGGCTGGGGCAGAACTGGGGCGTGCTCGGCCATCAATTCACCACCGGCTCGCTCATCCTGTTCGCGTTTTTCATGATTTCCGACCCGCGCACCACGCCTGATCACCGATGGGCCAGATTCATGCACGCCGCCATCGTGGCGCTGGTCGCATTCTTCTGGCAGTACGGCCTTTACCGTCCGCACGGCCCTGTCGTGGCGCTCGTCCTGTGTACACCGCTCGTCCCCGTCCTCGATCGTCTGCTCCGGGCAACGCGCCATCAGTGGCCCGTGCCGCCCTCATCCCTGCGAGGCCATCCCGATGCCCCCGTCGTCGCCCCGGCCTGAGCGCCGTCGCCCCGCCCTGCTCGCAGCCCTCCTGGTCGCGGCCAGCCTTGCCGCACCGCCTGAGGCCCGCGCTTTCTGCGGGTTCTATGTGGCCAAGGCGGATGCCTCCCTCTACAACGAGACCTCGCGGGTGGTGATGGTCCGGGAAGGCAACCGCACCGTGATCGGCATGGCCAGCGACTACAAGGGACCGCTCAAGGAGTTCGCCATGGTCGTGCCGGTACCCGCCGTGCTGCAACGCGAACAGATCAACGTAGCCGAACGCGCCGTGTTCGATCATCTGGACGCCTTCACGGCCCCGCGCCTCGTCGAGTACTTCGACGACGATCCCTGCAATGACATCCGCCGCAGGGGGATGCTGGATGAACGCATGTCCTCGGCCCCAGGAGCGGCCCCGATGGCTGGCAGCGCGCGCAAGTCAGCCGAGCTTGGCGTCGTCATCGAGGCGCAATATACCGTCGGCGAATACGACATCCTGATCCTGTCGGCCCGGGAGTCCACGGGCCTCGAGACCTGGCTGCGCCAGAACGGCTACCGAATCCCCCCAAAGGCGCGAAGGGCGCTGGCACCCTACATCCGCACCGGACACAAGTTCTTCGTCGCCAAGGTCAACCTGGGCGAACAGGCCAAGACCGGCCTGCAGCACCTCCGGCCCCTGCAGTTCGCCTTCGAGAGCCCGAAGTTCATGTTGCCCATCCGGCTGGGCATGGCCAACGCCAAGGGCCCCCAGGACATGCTGGTCTACGCGATCACCCGAAAGGGTCGCGTCGAGACCACCAACTATCGAACGGTGAAGTTGCCGACCGGCAAGACGATTCCCGTCCATCTGAAGAAGGACTTCAAGGCGTTCTACAAGGCCATGTTCGAGACGGCGTGGAAGCGTGAAGACCAGCGCGCAGTCTTCACCGAGCACTTCTGGGACATGGGGTGGTGCGATCCCTGCGCCGCGGACCCGCTCTCCGCCGACCAGCTTCGCCAGCTGGGCGTATGGTGGCTGGACGACGAGAGTGCCGAGAACACACGCCCCGGCTTGATCCCGGGCCGTCGGCGCGTGCCCGTGCCGGGCGGCGGTCCCGTGGATGCGGTGGTAACCCGCCTGCACGTCCGCTATTCGGCCGAAACCTTTCCCGAAGACCTGATCTTCCAGGAGACCCGGGATCGCGAGAACTTCCAGGTCCGCTTCGTCCTCCAGCACCCCTTCACAGGGCCCGCCGCATGCCCCGAGGGCAAGACCTACAAGGACTCCCTGCGGCGACGTCAGGAAGAGGAGATTCGCACGGCCGCCAACCTGACAGGATGGTCGACCGCCAAGCTGAGGCGCGACGCCGGCCTCGGGACCACCGCGACGCCGGAGCCGTGGTGGCGAAACCTCTGGAAGCGCTAGGATCCCGTCGTGCCGTACCTGCCGCTCCAACCCTCACCTTTTGCCACGGATCTGCCCGGAGAAGACCACGTCCTGCCGGAGCCGCGCCAGGTCCGAGACGTGATCTGGTCGCCTGCGCCTCCTGAACCTCCACCGGCACCCGTGCTGCTCGACTGGTCCGGCCCGCTCGCCGACAGCCTGGGCCTGGCGGAACCGGACGCTGAAACCATCGCCCAACTGGGTGGTCGGCTCGACCCGGGTGCCCCCATGCCCTGGGCCGCACGCTACGGCGGCCATCAATTCGGCACGTGGGCCGGACAACTGGGGGACGGCAGGGCAACGGTCATCGGCGCACTCCGGGACGTGGCTGGCACCATGCAGGACCTGCAGCTCAAGGGAGCCGGTCGCACGCCCTACTCGCGCCATGCCGACGGGCGCGCCGTGCTGCGCTCCTCGATTCGGGAACACCTCTGCAGCGAAGCCATGGCCGCTCTGGGCGTCCCCACCACGCGCTCCCTCGCCCTCGTCGCCACGGGAGAGCCCGTCATCCGGGACATGTTCTACGATGGCCATCCCCGGCACGAGCCCGGTGCCGTCGTGACCCGCGTGGCACCCTCGTTCGTTCGCTTCGGCCACTTCCAGATCCTTGCCGCTCATCAGGAAACCGAACAACTCGAAGCCCTTGTCAACCATGTCCTGAATCGGCTCTACCCGGGCCTGGGCGCGCCCGGACGTGAAGGCTGGACGGCGCTGTTCCACGAGGTCTGTCGCCGTACGGCAGCCATGGTCGTGCGGTGGATGCATCTGGGGTTTGTCCATGGCGTGATGAACACCGACAACATGAGCATCCTGGGGCTGACCATCGACTACGGACCCTTCGGCTGGCTGTCCGCCTACGATCCGGCCTTCACGCCCAACACGACGGACTTCGCCGGCAGGCGTTACTGCTATGCTCGACAGCCTCTCATCGCGGGATGGAACCTCGCCCGCCTGGCCGAAGCCCTGCTGCCGCTCGGTCTAGACCTGAAGGAACTCGAGGCGGGCCTCGAAGCGTACCAGCGCAGTTATGCCGATCTGGACCGTGCCGGGATGGCCGCCAAACTAGGCCTGGCCGTGCACCGCGGGGCCGAGGACGATGCGCTGATCGAGGCCATGTGGACCATGCTGGAGACATCCCGGGCCGACCGGACCCTATTCCATCGGCTCCTCGGGCGCGTGGACCCTCACGAGGCATTCCGGGCGGAGTCCATGGACGACGCCCTGCCGTCAGAGGCCGAGGACAAGGCTCGGGAAGCGCTTGCCACCTGGGTCGCGCGATGGCAGGCCCGCGTCCGGGAGGATGCGTGGCCAACGGCGGAACGTCGGGCCGTCATGGACCGAAGCAACCCGATCCTGCTGCCGCGGAACCATCTCCTGCTCGAGGTCATCCGTGCGGCGGAAGGTGGAGACACGCGGCCCCTGGCACGTCTTGCCGAAGCCATGCGAGACCCGTGGACGGAGCGCGGCGACATCGCAGACCTGATGGCGAAGCCCCCGCGATGGGCCGACGACACGCCCGGTTGCGCCACTCTGTCCTGCAGCTCCTGACGCAGCCCGTTCAACATTCCTTGGGCGTCGCTTAACCCTGCCTTGGCCAAGGATGCCGCACGAAGCGGTGCGAGGCGCGCGACACTCCGGTATGGCCGTCCAGGCCAATGACACTGTTCGGAGTAAGACCTTGCTTTCCTTTTTCATCGGTTCCCCGACCACGGCCCCGACCACCTCGGAGCGCACCACGGACGGCACCCCTCGTGCACGCACCAGCAGCACGCTTCGCCCCGACAGCCTCTCGATTGGCCGTCGAGACCCGGGCCTCGCGGCGCTGAGGAGCCAGGTGCTGCAGGTCATCGCGGATGCAGAGCGAGACACCCGAACGCTCAAGGCCGCCCTGGCGGAAATACTGCCGGCGACCTACCCCGATCCCGGCGAAGAGGCGGACGAGGACATGCGGATGACGCGCATGCTCACCGGCATCGGTCTTCTGGCGGACATCCGTACCGACATGCAAGGTGTGCTCGAGGCCATCCGGCACGCCGAGGCAGGCATCCCGATGCCGGACGGACGCAAGGCCATGGGCGTCGCCCAGACCGTGACCGAGCGGGCGCTCGAACGCCATGGTCTGCTCGCCCTCGAGATGAAGGCCCTGCACGAGGATCTCTACAGCAGCCCCTTTGGCCGTCCTTCGCCAGCCGAACTGCGCGCCCTGAACCTGGTCAAGCGGACCTTGCTGGGCATCGAAGGCACCGAACATCGCCTGGTCCGGATGTCGGACGCCATGGCCGGCGTGCGCTGAAGCGCCCTAACGACCGAAACCGCGGACCAGATCCGCATCCGGCTCGTCCAGGCTGCAGCTGCCGATCGAGAACGGCTGCAGGCCAACGATCCGGGCCAAGGCAAGGCTGTCCACGCTCCAGGTCCTCCACGCGAGGCCCTGGTCCAGGCTGAAACCGAACGCATCCTCCCCGGGGACAGCGTCCTGGGCCAGACACGCCAGAAGAGCCGCATCCGGGAAGCCCTCCTTCCCGAGGGCCTGCCTGAAGCGCAAAGCCGCCGCCAGCGAGAGAAAGCCCAGATCGTTCCCCCACCGCTCCTCCCGCACGGGATGATGGAGGCCCGCAGTAGCCTTGAGGCCCAAGCCATGCCGGGCCACGAGCGCGATCACATGGGCGAGCGCGGGCAGGTCGATGGCGGTGGGTCCGGATCCGCGGACCTTGAGCAGGGGGCGAGGCTCAGGCATCCGGGCGAGGCATTCGGCCAGCTGGGATCCACCGACCAACCAGTCATCGGGAGCCCAGTCCGGCTCGACGACGAGACGAATGCCCCGGTCCGCAAGCACGGACACCATGGGCGCGAGGGCTTCGGGCAACCAACCGATGGCCCCGGGTCGGCAGGTGACCCTGACCTCGTAACTGGCCACAACCTGTGGAAACAACGGATTCGATGGTGCCGCCAGCCACGCCAGCAGGTCGGCATGCACGGCGGCCGGCCCATCGGGCTTGAGCACGGGTCCCAGCACGACCCAGCGAAGCATGCGGCCCTCCCGGAAACCAGCCGCGCGCAGGCGGTCCGCGTCGAGCTCGGCCAACTGCGCCATCGTCACGACGAGATCGGCTGCCACCAGCCACGGCCGGACCAATCGTTCCGGAAAGACCGCAGCCTTGGCCAGAGCCTCGTCGAAAGGAAGCGCCGCCGGCGGAAAGGTGCCGGCGTGATCGAAGAGTCCCGACGCGAGGATGCGCAGGCCTTCAGGACCCGTGGGGCTCACCCCGCGCTCCCGGCCACGACACGGCGGGCCGCAGGCACCACCTTCTGGTCGATGCGGCCGCAGAGCGAGCGGCCATCCGGCAGGAGCAGGTCCAACTCGATGCGATCGCCGTCCTGCATGAAGGGCGTGACCATGGTGCCCGTCCCGATCTTCTCGAGCATCCGCTGCTCGGCAAGACAACTGGAACCGACGGCCGGGTCGGCATTGGATACCGTCCCGCTGCCGAGGATGGTACCCGCCGAGAGATCGCGCGTCGCCGCAGCGTGGGCGATGAGTTCGGGAAAGGAGAAGAACATCTCTCCCGCGTCGGGATGGCCGTAAGGCTTGCCGTTCAGCCACGACCGCATCGGCAGGTGCAGACGCCCGTCGCGCCAAGCCTCCCCGGCCTCGTCGGGCGTGACGGCGAACGGGGCAAACGAGGAGGCCGGCTTGCCGTGGAAGAAGCCGAAGCCGGCGGCCAATTCGCGCGGGATCAGATTGCGCAGGCTGACGTCGTTCATCAACATGATCAACCGGATGGCCTTGGCGGCCTCGGCCGGCGTCGCCCCCATCGCCACCGGGCCCAGGACCACCGCGACCTCGGCCTCGAAGTCCATGCCGTCCGTGGGATCACGCAGGGGCAGGTCCGCCGCAGGTCCGAGCAGATTGTCGCTGACCCCCTGGTACATCAGCGGCACGGTGCGGAGATCCTCGGGGGGTTCGGCTCCCCTCGCCTTGCGCACGAGGATGACGTGCTGGATGAAGGCACTGCCGTCGAGCCAGGACCAGGTCCGAGGCAAGGGTGCCATGAACGTCTCGGCTTCGAGATCGACCGCACCTGCCACCTCTCCGGCGGCCAAACGAGCGGCAGCCGCCGCGAACGCAGGACGGCTCTCGTCCCAGCGCTCCATCGCCGCGAGCATGTCGGGCACGCCCGGAACCTCGAGGCCCCACCGGTGATCCGGTGAAACCACCACGAGTCGCCCATCCGGACGCAAGCGTCCTGTCGCCGGATCACGCTGTTCGAGGGTCGCGAGCTTCATGTCCCATTCTACCGCGCCAGCCGTACCGGACAGGGTGGAAAGAGGGGCGTGAAGGGTATGTGAAACGTATCGCGTGGCGCACGTTAGTCCGCGAAATCATGAACAGGCACGCACGTGTCCCCTTCGGAGGAGGATTCCCTTTCATGTCCGACATGAAAATCAACCGTCCGGCGACCGGCCCCTTGCCGAACGCCGGCATGACCTCGGTTCCGTCGTTCGACGAAGTCCAGATGGACGAGAACCAGAAGCGGCAGACCCCGACCTTCCCGAGCGACGACGTGGCCGTCGACATGGGCTCGGCTCCCTCGGCCCCGAAGCCGGTCGAGGGACCGTCCGCCACGGTACCGGGGCCGGCGCCTGCACGATCCGGAACCTACTCCGACAACGTCGTGCAGTTGAACAGTCCGCCGTCGACCATCCGCCCCTCCGACAGCGAACCCAAGGTCATCTCGGGCCCGGCCCCCGCGCAGTCCGTCAGCTATGCGGAACCCGAGCAGGTCTCGCCCCGCCCGCGCACGATTGAAGTCGCGGGTGCCGGCATGGGCGCAGCCAAGAAGTATTCGATGCTCGAAAGCGAGGCCCTTGCGGTCTACACCCTGATTCGTGACAACGGCGGAAGCCTGAAGCCCGAAAAGCTCAAGGAGCTGCTCAAGAGCGAATACGGCATCGATGCCGACATCACCCGCGTGGATGGCCGCATCGCACTGGTCAATCGCGCAACCGGCAACGCCATCGCCGTCGACACGGAGGGCAACGGCGCCCTCGGCTTCGAGGATCTCCAGTTCAAGGAGGCCCTCCTCAAGGCCGGCATCGATCCCGACTTCAAGCCGGACATGAACTCCTGGAAGCTTGCGATGGACGTCATCACCAAGGCGATGGAGAAAGCGAAGGCCGAAGCCGAGGAAGCTGCCGCCATGCGTCAGGCCGGTGCCGTCAAGGGCAAGAAAGTAGTCACGCCGGTCATCTCGGTGGATCCGGCCGGTCTGTCGAGCAAAGGCCTGCCCAACGCGCCGACGCCGATGCCCACGGTTTCCGCGGCGGACGTCGACACCTCCGCCTACAGCGGCGACCTCGCCCCGGAAGACGTGATGGAGAAGGTCAAGAAGTTTCAGGAGTTGCTCGCCGAGGAGAAGAAGCTGCAGAAGTTCCTGCTGGATCTCAAGGTCGGCGGCACGTGTGAAGCCGTCGCAGAACAGATCAAGCAGCACGACGAAGCCGTCGCGCGCATCCGTCAGATCCGTCAGGAGGGCATCGTGCCCATCGTCGGGGAGCTGGCCGCATACCTGCGCAAGGAAAGCCCCAAGGCAGCCTAGGAACATCGACCGTGTCGTCACCCAGGGTCCTGCTCGCCTTTCCGCCCCAGTGGTCGGCGCAGAATCCCCACTTCGCCCTTCGGGGCATCGCGGGGCATCTCCGTCGCAACGGGGTAGAAGTAGTCCTCCGCGATCTCAACATCGAATGGTTCGATCGGATCTTCCAACCGGAGTACCTGACCGAGGTCCGCAATCGCCTGCATCTGATGCAGGAATATCTGGGCGTCGAGGCGCGCCTCAAGGAACTGCTCGGCGAGACCGACCGGCAGGTCCTCATCGACCTCCAGCGTGCCAAGGCCATCGAGGTTTTCATGGCGGCGAAGGGCGACCTGCTGGAAGCGCTGCCGCGCCAGATTGCCGATGCCGTGGAGACTCTGCGCGATCCCCGGCGGTTCTACAACCCGGACCTGCTGATCGATGCTCTGGAAACGCTCGACCTGGCGTGTCAGGCCGTGTCGATGCCGTACCATCCGGCGCGTCTCGCGCTCAACTACTTCGAACAGCCCGACTGCCTGATGACGGTCGAGAACATGGTCGTCCACACCGAAGACGCCGCGAACAACATGTTTGCGGCCTTCTATGACGAAGTCATCCCGTCGATGCTGGCCGAGAGGCCGGAAATCATCGGCATCTCGATCAATGCCTTCTCGCAGGTGCTGCCGGGCCTGACGCTGGCCCGCAAGTTGCGCGAGGCTGCCGGACCGGATGTCCACATCACCATCGGCGGCAACTTCTTCGAGCGCGTGAAGGACACGCTCGCGAAACGGCCGCGCTTCTTCGAGAAATTTGCCGACAGCGTCGCCATCGGCGAGGGCGAGCACACCATGCTGCTGCTGGCCCGGGCCGTCCACGAGGGACGAGACCTCGACGAGGTACCCAATCTCCTGCACAAGGCCCATGATGCGGAGACCGTGCGTGTTTCCCCCGTTCGCCCCGTCCCGAAGATGGACGCCATCGGCATTCAGGACCTGGAAGGCCTGCCGCTCGACAAGTACCTGAGTCCCGAGTTGGTGCTGACCATCCAGGCCGGGAAGGGCTGTTACTGGGGCCTGTGCTCGTTCTGCGACAGCTTCTGGGGCGTCACGGAGGACGAGAAGTCGCTGGATCGCTTGGTTCAGGAAATCCGACACCTCAAGGACAACTACGGGATCAGGCACTTCCAGCTGATCGACGAGGCCATTCGACCAGCCATGATGCGCGCCATGGCCGAGCGCTTCATCGCCGAGAAACTGGACATCACCTGGTTTTCGAACGGTCGTCTCGAGAACGGATTCACGGCCGAACTGATGGAGCTGCTGTACCGATCCGGCCTGCGGCTGGTGCTCTGGGGAGTCGAGACCGGCTCCCCGCGGATCCACGAGCTGATCAAGAAAGGCGTGGCCTTCGAGCGGCGCCTGCCCATACTGAAGGGCTCGGCGGATGCCGGCATCTGGAACTTCGCCTACATCTTCTTCGGCTTCCCGACGGAGACCCGCGAGGAAGCCCAGTCCACCATCGACATGATCTGCTCCAACACCGACATCATTCACTCCTATGGTCGGTCGGTCTTTACCCTGGGCCGTCACTCCGCCCTCTACCGCGAGGCGGAGAAGCAAGGCATCCTCGAGGTCCACGAGAGCTTCGAGGAGCTGTCGGCCAATGCGCATTACACCATCCGGACCGACGAAGGCATGAAGGACGATGAGCTGTCCGAGATGATGACCCGATGCACGACCTCCTGCGAGGAGGCATACGGGCGCGGACTCTGGTTCTACCTGCGCTACCGGGAGTTCATGCACCTGTACGTCCAGAAATTCGGCGTGGCGTGGGTCAGCGACCGCAAGATCGGCACCCACGATCGCCCTGAACGCCAGTACTACTGATCGCGCCCCTTCCCCCAGCCTTGCCGGAGACCGCCATGCCTGCGCCCGCCCAATCCTCGATCGTCATCGAGCCTGCCGAAACCCTGATCGCCACCGCAAAGGCCCAGGTCGTCCGGACCCGCCACTACAGGACCGGACGCATCGACCGCTTCGGCAAGGTCGTCGGCATCGACGAATATCCGGAAGGCAAGGTGCCCCACGAGCATCAGACCCATCACCTGGACGTGATGGGACGGGTGGTGTTCTTCGAGAAGTTCGAGAGGACCTTCACCAAGCCCAGCCAACGGGTCTACCGATACGACGAGCATGAGCATCGTCTGCGGGATGGCATCTGGATCGACCGGTATGGGCGTATCGACAATCATCACCGATATCGCTACGACGACGTTTCGGGCCTGCTGGTCTGGCGCGCCGAGTACGACCAGAACGGGGCACTCTTCTACGCGATCACCTCGACCTATGACGAGAAGGGCCAGAACACCTCGGAAACCTGGACGGACGCCGACGGGCAAGTGGTCAAGATCCTGGAGTACGCCTACGACAAGGCCGGCGAGATCGTGGTGCAGGCCGAGCGCGGCCCGGATGGCCGCATGGTCGGTGAACTGCGTTTCACCTACGACAAGGAAGGTCGCGTCACCGAACGGGCCTGGCATCTGGGCGGCGGCAAGGAGAGGACCAGCAGGCAGAAGTACTCCTGGAACAAGCAGGGTCTGCTCGCGCGGGTGGAACTGCGCGGGGCCAAGGACCGCCTCGCCGCGAGCCAGGAGTTCCATTACGACGAGGTGGGCAACGTCGTGCGGGAACGCTGGCTGGATGCTCAGGGCGGGATCTACAAGGACCTGCAGTTCTGAAACCTTGGTGAGTATGATCTGGCGCGTCACGTCTCGAGCAGGAGTTGAACATGGTTGACGCCATCAGAGGATCGGGCGGTACGGGCTGGTTGAGGGCCAAGGGTGACTCACCCGTGCCTGTCGGTGATGTGCCGAAGTCGCCGGCGTCGCATCCGGATGACGGGAAGGCCGACTCGCAGGACAGGAATCGCCTGCTGGGTGGTCAGGCGAATCCTGCGCACCGCACGGTACGCCTCGACCCGAGCGACAAGGCACCCGAGTTGCCAACCACCACCCAAGACAACGAAATCACCAAGACAAGCCTGCAGACCTTCGGCGCCTCTCCTGGCAGGGCTCGTCGCGGGTAGTGGCGCAACGGGCGTCTTCTGCCCGAAATCTTGGTGAATTCAGCGTGTTTCAACGTCACGACGGTACGGTGACGGCAAGCTGGATGCCATCAGAAGTGCTCTGGGTACAGGCTGGCTGACATCGGTCACAGGCAGCCTCCGGCGGGAGGACGCCGGCGGAGGAGAGCCCGCATTCGAGGAAACGCCGCGCGAGTTGCCCGATGAGGCAAGTCTGGACGGCCGCAGGAACTACGGCACTCCGGGCCGAGGAGGCAAAGGCTCTCCCCTCGTGCTAGACTGAAGCTCTCTGATGCGTGAAGTCCGGTGAGAACCCGGCGCTGTCCCGCAACGGTATGGGGAAGCCTCCCCGAGCCCGACCGGCATCAGGACCTGTCCCCCTGCTCGGTCTCTCCTCGAGGCAAGGAATCCGCGCACTCCCATGCTGCTGGCTGTCCCGCCAGAGCTGCCCGACCTTGGCGAAGTCACGGTGGCAGCTCATCGGCCGCGTCCCGAAGATCAGACGCAGGCAGTCACGCGCCTTTCAGCCGACGACCTGATCCGTTCCGGAGCGCGGACGCTCGGTGAATTGCTGGCGCGACAAGCAGGCCTTGCCATACGGAGTTATGGCGAGCCAGGTGCCTTGGCCACCGCATCGTGGCGCGGAGTCGGTGCAGAGGGCGTGCTCGTCGTCCGGGACGGGGTCCGACTGAATGATCCCCGCCTGGGTCAGGCAGACCTCGGCAGCTTGCCGCTGGAGGGCCTGGATGCGGTCGAGATCCGTTCCGGAGGAGGATCCGGACCCTACGGAGCCGACGCTTCGGGCGGCGTGATCATTCTGACCTCAGCCCGGCGGCCGGTGCGTCGGAGCAGCCTCGGGATCGGTAGTCTGGGGGAACGGTCCATCGGGGCAACCCTTGCCGACGCCGATGCCAACGGCAGGTTCTCGCTGTCGTTGCGGCATCTTCAGGCCGTGAACGCCTACCCGTTCAACCGGGACGGACGTCCCGCCGGCAATCGCCAGAATGCCGGAACCGAGCAACTGCAGGGCACGCTCGACCTCGAACGACGGCTGGAAGGCGGACGCCTGCTCTTCCAATGGGTCGGCGGCGGCTTCGACAAGGGCCTGCCTGGAGACATCAACCAACCGACGCCACGGGCCGGGCAGAGCGACGCCCGTTGGCTCGGAGCCCTGACTTGGGACACCCGGGACGAACGCGGACTCGGACAGGAATGGCAGGTCTCGCGACAGGGCGCGAGCACCTCGTTGGCCGATCCCGATCGTGTCTTCGGCCCGACGTTGGAACAGACGAGCTTCCAGTCCACCGAGGCACGATTCCGTCATCAGGCAGCCCTGAGGGAACACCTCCTCGATACGGGAGCGACCCTCACGTGGCATCAGGCAGAACGCCTTGGCGACCGCGGGCAGCAGGCGGTCTTCCTGGAGGATATCTGGCAACCGATTCGTGGCCTGACGACCGTGGCCTCGGTACGGTTCGAGCAGTTCGGGGCAGAGGCCAGCCAAGGCGGGCTCTCGCCCCGGATCGGTCTCGCCTGGGTGGCCCTCCCCGGTGCCACGCTCCGATGGCGCAGCGGGCAGACCTTCCGGGCACCGACACTGAACGACCTGTATTGGCCGAGCAGTCGCGAGGCTGCCGGCAACCCCGGGTTGCGGCCCGAACGCAACTGGCAGGACGAGCTCGGTCTAGACTGGAAACCGAACCGCGCGATTGCCGCACAGGCCACCCTCTTCCGGAGGGATGGTGCAGACACCATCGCCTGGCAACCAGGCCCCGGGGGTCAATGGCGGCCTGAGAACATCGGCAGAACACTGGGGCAGGGTCTGGAAGCCAATGTGTCGTGGCAGCCTGTTCCGGAGTGCACCCTTGCGCTTCACGAGACGTGGAGCCGTACCGTCGACGGCCGAACCACCGGAGCGACAGCCGGCAGGGAACTGCCCTTCCGTCCGGATCATGTGGCGGGCGGCAGCCTGACGTGGCAGGCCGCCGAGAATCTTGCCGCCACGGTTCGAATCGACCATCAGGGACGCCGCTTCGCCACGGCAAGCGAAACGGGACGCCTGGACCCCATCACCGTCCTCGGCCTGCAGGTGTCGTGGCGATCGGAACGCCACGGCACCTTCCTGCTGACGACCGAAGATCTGGCCGACACCCGGCCCACCTACCAGCCGGGCTATCCCACACCGGGACGAACGGCGCGACTGACCTGGACACAGGAACTCTAACCCCCCAAACCACCCGAGAAAGGCTCCCTCATGCACGACTCCCTTCGCACCTTGTTTGCCCTTGCGCTGGGCCTTGCAGGTTGCCAGGCCCAGGCGCCCACGACCTCCGCGACCACCGGCAATCCGTCACCAACACCTGAAGCAGACACCCCGTTCCTCGTCCTGCACGGGCTCGGGCGGACGGTCGAGCGCGTCGAGCCCGCGACGGGCAAGGTAACGCGCCTCTTCGAGGTCGGTGAATGGCCGAACCAGCTTGTCCGCATCGGCAGCTCCTTGCTCACCGTGGAGTCCAAGGAGGCCAAGATTGCCATGGGGCCCTTCGGAGCGTCCGCCATCGATCGACGCATCAGCCTCGAGGTGGGCAGCAATCCGATGGAAGTGCTCGACGCCGGCCCTGACGAGATACTCGTCAGCTCCGTGATGGTCAAGAAAGCCTTTCTTGTCCGCCTGAGCGACGGAGCCACGCTCAAGACCCTCGATCTGCCCGACGGACATCAGACCCAGGGCGCCATGGCGCGCATCGACAACCGCATCTACATGGCGGCGGCCGACACCACCTACGAAGAGACCCCACCCTACAGGGCCACCACGACCTGGTCCGGCATCCAGGTCTACGACATCGACCAGAAGAGCTTCGTGACTCCCCTCTCGCTCGAGGCCTCTGCCACGCCCTGGGCCATCGCCACGCTGCCCGGCAAGCGTCTCGCACTGGGCACCGTCACCGGCGGCCTGATCGTCGACCCGGCACAGGGCAAGGCCGTGGCAAAGCTCGATGCGGGTGCCCGTTTCGCCTCCATTGCCGTCGACGGCAGCGGCAAGGGCTGGGCCGGGCTCGGGGCCTCGGTGGATGGTGACGGCAGGGGCAACGGGCTCATCGCCTTCGATCCGGCCTCGGGCCAGATCCTGACCGATTCGCGAAAGGACTGGAAGGTGAACCCCGGAGACACCTCGGCCTCGCGCCTCGTGATCAAAGGCAAGCACGCGTGGGTGCCCAACTTCGGCGAGGACAAGGTCACGGTGCTGGATCTGGCCAGCGCGAGCATCATCAGCCGGACCAGCGTCGGCGACGGGCCTCAGGCACTGGTGCTGGAAAACTAAGGGCCAGCATGACGGGGCGGGCCCTGCCGGACCCGCCCCGTACCTTCAGACGACACTACTGCTTGGCGAACCAGACGTCCTCGGTCATCTGGCGCTCGCCGTTGCGAACCATGCTGGAACGGTCCAGCGTCTCGCCCCGGGCGTTGGTCTCGGCGTGGTTCTGGACGGACAGCTCGGTGATGCCCAGCTCGGCCATGGTCTTGAGCTCGCCCTGGTCGACCTTGGCATCTCCATCGGCATCGACCCAGGTCTTGAGCCCTTCGAGCTCCTTCCCCGTAAGGCGTCCGTCGCCATCGACATCGTGGCTGCGCATCTTGTCATAGCCGCTTCCGTACTTCCCGCCCTCATCCCCGAAGAGTCGCTTGCCGTCGATCTCGCCGTTGCCAGCCGCGGCCGCAGTGGCCCCGCCATCCCGATCGTCGACGACCAGGCCATCCTGGCCGGCCATCCACTCGATCTGGTCCTTGTCGCCGTCCCCGTCGATGTCGAAGGAGACGGTCTTGCCAACCTCGCCATCGATACGGTTCTTGGCCGTCGAGACGCCAGTCGTGCCGATCTTGCCGTCACCGTCCAGATCCAGCGCGACGGGAGAGGCCGTCTGCTGGGCCGAAGCGTAGGAAGCCTTAGCGGCCTCCATGTCGCCTTTCTGGTAGGCCTCGATGGCGGAACGAAGGCGCGCCCCGCCCTGAGGGCCTGTGCCCTTCGTCGGATCCACGTTCCGACCGAAGCCCTTCCAGTCCCCGAAGGTCTGCTCCAGCTCAGCCATCATCTCTGGCGGAACCGAATTGGACTTGCCGCTCAGGAAGTCGTCGACTGCCTCTTGCTTGGCGGCAAAGTCACACAGCGCCTTGACTGCCTTCCCGGCCTCGGCCAGATCGGGCGGATTCTGCCGGAGGGCGAAGAGCAACCGCTCGATGATCTGGCGGAGCTCGAGCGGAAAGATGTTCTTGAGTGCATCTTCCTGACTGACCTTGCCAGAGAGCACGTCGTTGAGCACGCCGCCCACGTTGACGCCGGCGACCTCGCGAGGCAACTCTGGATGGCGGCTCAAAAGATCCGTGACGACGGAAGCCGCCTCCGGCTTGGGTGCAGGCGCAGCCGGCACGGGTGCATCGAGCGAGAGGCCCGATCCCTGTCCGGTCGGCACGACCGAGGCTTCGTCGCGGAATGCCGGCAAGGCCTGCTGCTCAGGCGTGTCCTCGACGCCGAAAGCCTGGACGAAGGTATCGGCAGGCATCGCCACCGAGGACATCGTCGTACGAACCACCTGGCTGCTAACGGACTGAAGCGTCATCGGGATCATGCCTCCTGATCCCTACATGACCCGACAGATGGCACTTCTCGCTAGATTTCAACAACTGCAAACAAGATCCGAAGACGCCTTCAGCGCCGATCTCCGGCTCTCGGCGCCTAGCGCCAGGTCACGATCCGCCCGAGGGGGTGCCTATGGCGCGGACTCCCCTCCTCCGCCGGTATGCCGATGGCCACCAGGGCGGGGATTCGGACGTGGCCGGGCAAGCCCAGAAGCGCACGCACCTTTGCGGGGTCGAAACCCAGCATCGGCGAAGTCCCCAGGCCCATGGACCCGGCAAGCAACAGCAAGTAACCGAGCGCAATCCCCCCTTGGCTCGCGCCCAGAGTCTCGAGGTCGTCGGAAGAGAGCACCCCGTAAGCCGCCCGAACGCGCTCGACGAAACCCTCACGGCCCGCATCGCCGAAAGCCGGGTTCGCGACCTCCTCGAGGTTCGCCATGACGTCTTGCATGTCCGTATGGAGCACGATCACCGCCGGCGCGGAGTGAACCTGAGGCTGGCCGTAGGCAGCCTCTGCAAGGCGGCCCTTCAGTTCGGGTTCCTCGACCACCGTGAACCGCCACGGTTGCACATTGTAGGCCGACGGAGCCTGGGCAACGGCCTCAAGCAGGGTGGACAGCACCTCCCGTGACAAGGGTCCGGGCTGGAAACGACGTCGCGAAACTCTGGCATGGGCCGCATCAAGTGCCGCTTGCGATGGGGGTAGGGCCATTCCGGACAAGCCTCCGTCAAGTTCAAGGCCGGCCGAGCCGGCACCCAAGGGGTACTCCGCCATGGCCTCCGGCGTCAATCGCCGGCACCATCGGTCGGGCGCACCGAAAATATTTCTCGCGCAAACGCCGAAAGGACGCAAGTTGTTAAGACAAGGTTAGGACAACATGAAGGAGTCCCATGTTGCACCACGCCCTCCGCCTTCTTCTCGTCGCAGCCATCGCTGCGGCGGGTGTTGGCTGCGGACAGGCGACACCGGTCCGAACCGCGCCAGCCCCGGATCAGGACCGTCCGTTCGCGGAGGCCGTCCTCGAGCGTCTCGTTCGCGAGCACGGCAGCCTGGATGCCCGCACGCTGCCTCTACCCGGCCAGGTCTTCCGCACCTTGGACAAGGACGGCAACGGCAGCTTGACGCGCGCTGAACTGCTTCGCCCGATGACGATCGAGCATGCAGGCATCCACGCATCGGCTCTCTCCGCCCGGGCGGAGATGAACCGGTTGGCCGACCATATTCGCGCCACGCAGGCCGGTTCCTTCCGGGCCGCTTCTGCAGAAACCCCGGGCGCAGCGGAGCCCGTGGCCGATGCCCGAGAGGGCCGGACCATAGGCGGCTGGCTGATGGGACGCTACCTGCGTCTGGTCGGGCACCACGGATCCGAGTTCATGATTCACCCCAAGCGCCACGAAGACCGTCGCACGCCGGGTGATCTGGGGCTGACGTACACCGCGCGTACCTTGACCGCCGAAGATGGCGTCAGGATTGCCGCATGGCACATCCCCGCACGCAACCGGACCGGCAAGGCCGTCATCCTCGTGCACGGCCATGGGGCGAGCAAGGCCATCTGGATGGGGTCCGTGGTCGTCCCGGCGCTCCATGAGGCCGGCTTCGACCTGATTGCCATCGACCTGCGCCGGCATGGTGCCTCGACCGGCGAGCACGTGACCTACGGCCTGCACGAGCCTCGCGACATCGCCGCCGCAAAGGCATGGGCCCGGGAACTCGGACTGGATTCGCTCGGTCTTCTGGGCCTGTCGCTCGGTGGAGCCTCCTCGATTCGGGCGGCTGCCGCCGATCCGGACTTCAAGGCCGTCTGGGACGACTGCGGCTTCGCCTCGGTACGGATGGCCATTCTGAGCGCCGCCTCCAGGTTCCAAGCGCCCTTCGTCCGGCTCGTGGTCGCTGCCGTGCTGGAATCGGTCAACCGGAAGGTCGGCGCCGACGTCACGGAAGCCGATCCCGACAAGTGGGTGGCCCGCATCGCACCGAGGCCCATCCAGATCGTGCATGGCGAGGAGGACCCGTTCATCATCGCCGAGAACAGCCGCGTGAACTACGCAGCCGCACAGGAGCCCAAGAGTCTCTGGCTCGTCCCCGGAGCAGGGCACGCGAACTCCGACGGCACTGACCCGGAAGGTTACAGAAAACGCGTCGTGGAGTTCTTCACGAAGGCGCTCTGAGGGTCCTCAGCGAACGGCCAACCGACTGCACTTGGCCGTCAATTCAGGCAACATAATCCCTCAAAAGACATTTTTCATGCCCTGAACATAGGTTCCCGCATATTCGGGGATGACATGCCTTGTAAGCTCGAGTCATCGACGGAGAAGGCCGTGAACCTGACGAAGCATGCCCAGCTGCGCATGAGCCAGCGCGCCATCGCGGAAGAAGCCATCGCTTTCGCACGCCACTTCGGCCACGTGCTTCACCGTGCCGGAGCCACCTTCTATACCGTTCGCCGCAAGGACCTGACGGCAGCCCTGCTGCGGACCCACGGCCATCTGGTCGGCCTCACGGTCCTGGTGACGGCCAAGGGCGACACGGTCCTGACGTGCTACAAGCACGCCCGTGCCACCCGGCGCATCAAGAGCAAACCCCGCTGCAGCTGGCAACGCCCGGGATCCTGACGGCCTCGGAACCGCCCGTCACGCTCTGGCCCTTCTGGCTGGGGTGCCCGGAAGCGGACGCAGTCCTGGCCAATCTTCTCGCGAGCCTGCCTTGGGAGCAGCCAGTGCTGCGCATCTGCGGCAAGGAAGTGCCGGCCCCTCGGCTCACGGCTTGGCACGGAGAGCGAGGATGCCATTACCGCTACTCGGGCCGTCTTCACCTGCCGGCACCATGGACACCAACCCTTGAGTATCTGCGGAGGCGCATCGAAGAGACGACAGGTCAACGCTTCAACGCCGTGCTGGCGAACCTCTACCGGGATGGCCGAGATGGCGTTGGCTGGCACGCCGACAACGAACGGGAGTTGGGACCCGATCCGGTGGTTGCCTCGATCAGCCTCGGGGCGCCGAGGCGCTTCCGCTTCCGCAGCAAGGACAGGACCCGGCGACTGGACATGATGCTGGAACATGGCAGCCTCCTCCTGATGGCCGAGGGCACCCAGACGGCATGGGAGCACTGCCTGCCCCGCTCGACCCGAGCCGTCGGCATGCGAGTCAACCTGACGTTCCGACGGGTGGTCGAAACGGGCTGAAATGAGCCAACAGAGCCCGTACGCCGTCCTCAGGGTGCCTCGCGCGGATCCCAGCCCGTCACCGCCCCTTCCTCGAGCGCATCCAGCTGTTCCAGCAGGGCGGGACCGAGTTCCCAACCGAACAGATCCGCGTTCTCGGCCATGCGTTCGGGCGATACGGACTTCGGCAACACCACCATGTCCCGCTCGAGGCCCCAGCGCAGGAGCACCTGCGCCGGTGTCCGACCCACTTCGGCGGCAACGGCACCGAGGACCGGATGGTCCATCCGCCGTCCCTTGGCAAGCGGGCTATAAGCCTCGACGACCACTCCCTGAGCCCGGCACCAGGCCCGGACATCCCGCTGCTGCAGGAAGGGATGGACCTCAATCTGATTGACGGCCGGCTTGTCGTTGGCATAGGCCGTCATCTCCTCGAGATGCCGGACCATGTAGTTGCTCACGCCGATGGCCCGGACCATGCCGTCCCCGAGGCATCGCTCAAGCGCCCGCCAAGTCTCCCGCCTCAGCCCATGCACCGGCCAATGCACCAGCATCAGGTCGATGGGCCCGATATCCAAACGGCCGAGACTGCCCTCGACGGCACGCAGGGTGGCGTCATAGCCGTGGTCGTCGTTCCAGACCTTGCTGGTTACGAAGACCTCGCCACGCGGCAGGCCCGACGCCCGCAAGGCCTCCCCGACCTCCACCTCATTGCCGTAAATGCGCGCCGTATCCACGTGCCGATACCCCTGCCCCAAGGCCTCGAGCACGACATTCACGCCCGGCACCCCCGCCGGAACCCGGAACACGCCAAGACCGACCCAAGGTATCTCGCCCCCGTGAACCATGGGACGACGAGCCGAGATCGAGGTCGGTGCCGGAACGTTCATGCCTGCCAGTATGGCAGCATCCCGAACCTCACGCGCCGCGCAGGCGGTCCCACAGCTTCCGGATGCGCTCCACGAAGGGAGGATGGGTCGTCCCGACGTCTGCTCCACCCTGACCCTTGAGCTCTTCGAGGAAGCGCTGGTTCAGGCGGACGGACGCCGTCCCGTCGTAGCCCGCCCGACGCGCCAGGTCAAGACCGCCGGCGTCGGCTTGGAACTCCACGGCCTGCGTGATGGCTTCGGTCATCTTCTGGAACAGACCCACCACCTGCCTGCCGCCCGGAATCCGCATGAGCAGACCCGCCAGACGATTCTTCTCCATGTCCAGCGCCATACCGCCCATGACGTCCCGATTGCGGTCGTGCGTCACCTCGTGCCCGAGCACGAAAGCCAGCTCGTCATCCGACTGGAGCTTGCCCAGCATGCCCCGCGTGATCGCGATGTATCCGCCACCCATCGAGTAGGCATTGGGCTGGGCATCATCAAGCACGACGGCCTTGTAACTGCGACCGTTGCCTGCCGCCGCAGCAAGGCGATCAAGGACCCCTTGCACACGAGCCTGCGTCGCCGGATCCCGAACAAGGCCCGAATTGCCGTTGCGCGCTGCGGTCTCGGCCACGGCCCGATTGACGGACGCGCGTGCCGCGCGCTGCTCGACGGCTGCCGGCATGTTCCGGCGTCCACCGAGGAAAACCTGCTGGAAACGCTGCCAGACCTGGGAGAGCAACCCTCGAGCACCCGCTGTCGCCTGACTGAAGCCCTGCTGGATGCGGCCAAGCACGCCGGATGAGGGCACGGACGGAGCCGCCACTCCGGCATAGGGCATCGGACGTGAGGCGCGGGACAGGGAGAGGACATCGGTGGCCGCTCGCGCGACCTGCGGCACCTCGGCAGCAGCCGCAGGCACGGCAATCGCTCCGGTCCGCGCCCTCAGGTCAGCAGTCGCCACGCCACGCATCGCCACGCTCATGAGCCGTCCCCCCGCAAGGCTATCGTGCGGCTGAACGTCTGAAGGCCACAGATTTCAAGAACCCTTCACAATCCGGGCTAGAATGGCGCCATGGACATCCTGTACGTCGTGCTCAAGACCGCGCATGTCGTGGCGGTCATCGCTTGGATGGCAGGCCTGCTCTACCTCTTCCGCCTGTTCGTCTACCACGGCACCGAGACCGAGCCGGTCGTGCGCACGCGCCTGGTCGAGTGGGAGCGCCGACTCTACACCTACATCGCCAACCCGGCGATGGTCGCGACGTGGCTGCTGGGTCTCGGCATGACCGCCGTGCAACCCTCCCTGTGGCATCAGCCATGGCTGCACGGGAAGGTGGCCCTGGTGGTCCTGATGACGGGTGTCCACCACGCCGCTCTTCCGCTCAGGCGCAAGCTCGCAGCAAACGAGACGGTGCCCTCGGACACGCGCCTGCGGATCCTGAACGAGGTCCCCACCCTGCTGATGATCGGGATCGTCGCCCTCGTCATCATCAAACCGTGGGCTCGATGAGCTCGTCCTCGGCATCCCCTTCGGGTTCGTAGACAGCCGGCACCACCAGGATTGGCCGACAGGTGTGCAACCACGCTTCCAGGCCCTCGACATCGGCCCTTTCGGCGGCACGAACTTCCTCGGCAAAGGCCTGCGGCAGATAGGGCTCGAAGCGGGAACCGGGCGTAGGCCCGATGCCGCGGAGAATGGCCGATCGATCCGACGACGTCAGGCCATGTTCGGCCCAGTCGTCCACGATGCGGACGATGTCCCCGGCCGACAGGCGAACACCCCGCCGACCCGACCGCAGCGTCACCCGATCCCAACGCACGGTGGCTCGGGCCTGCAGAGCATCGGCAAGCGCAAGCGCAAGGGCACGGTTCCGCGACTCGCCGGCCATCGTGCGCAGCTCGACGGCACCTCGCGCCTTCCAGACGGGGAAGGCGTCCGGCCGAAGCCCCCGGACGGCAGCCTCGTTCCGAAGCTCGGACAAGAGGCTTTGTTCCGGTGCATCAAGCCACGACGGCATTTCGTCCTGAACCAGAAGCTGCCGCATCTCTTCGGCAACCCGACCATCCATGGCGACGCTGCCGGCCTGTCGCCAGCGCGGTGCCCGGCCGCCCTCGCCGGCCGACATGCCCTCGACCACGACGCGCCGCCGCCCCTCGTCGACACGCACGGCCCGCCAGGCCTTGCCGGCCAGCATGAACCCGCCTTCGGCCGCTGCCTTGCGCAGGAAGGACGCATCCATCACGCCGATGGCACGACCGCCGGCCATGACCTGCCACTGCTCTTCGCCCTCGGCGAAGACGGAACACAGGCTGCTGAAGTGCGCCTGCCCGAACTGACGCTCGGCCCCGTAGCCCAGCTGGACCTGATGACGGACACGCTCGAGCAGGCCAAGGCCGCACAGGTGGTCCACCAGCACCGCAAACTCGGTGGCCCGGATACCGCGGAACGGGACATTGCAGGCAAGCTCCGCGTACAGCTCATCCACGGCGACGCGACGACGCGCGAGGACCCGCACCAGCACCTGATGCACCAGGACCGTCCAGGCACGCTCGGGCAATGCCACGGGCTCGACCCAGCGCCGCAAGGCCAGTGTCGTCAGGGCCACGGCACGCAGAAAAGCGTCGCGATCGTCGGTGAGCACCACCATCAGGCCCGGCTTGCCTCGTCGGCCTGCACGCCCCATGCGCTGCAGATAGGACGCGACGCTGAGCGGAGCATCCAGCTGCAGCACCGCCTCGACATCGCCGACGTCCACGCCCATCTCCATCGTGCTGGTGCACACGAGACAGCTCTCCTCGGCGCGCACGACCTCCTGCTCGACCTCCTCGCGCAGGCTGCGATCGACACTGGCATGGTGAATGACGGCAGGAACGCCCTCGGCGCACAGCGCGGGGACCAGAGCCTCTGCCAGACGGCGGGCGTCCGTGAAGAACATCGCCTTGCGACCCCGCAGGTGCGGCGCAGCCGCGCGGGCCACGTCCCCGACATCCCCGTCCTCGAGGTGACGAAGCACGAACCGCCGCTGAATGCCAGAGCGGGCGGGATTGACGACCTCGCGCGCACCCTTGTCCGAGCCACACAGCCAATCCAGAAAGGCTTCGGGATTTCCCAGCGTGGCCGACAGCGCGATGCGCTGCACGTGATGGCGACTGACCGCAGCCAGGCGCTCGAGCAGGCAGGCCAACTGCACGCCCCTGTCCGTCCCCGCGAAGGCATGGGCCTCGTCGATGACCACGGCCCGGACCTCGGCGAACACGCCCTGGCGCCCCCCCATGAACAGGGCCTCGAGGCTTTCGGGTGTCGTCAGCAGGACATCGGCCGGCTCGCGGACGAAGGCAGCACGCTGTCCGGCACCGACGTCACCATGCCATCGGAAGACCGTCCGGTCGGCCATGGCCGCATACCGGGCCAGTCGGGGCTCGACGTTGTTGATGAGCGCCTTGAGGGGCGAAACATAGACGACGGACATCGGAGCCGCGCCGACCTCGAGCAACCGGGACAACAGCGGAAAGAAGGCTGCTTCGGTCTTGCCCCCGGCCGTGGGTGCGATGACGAGCGCGTGGCGACCCGAGACGATGGGCGGCACGGCCAGCTTCTGTGCCGGCCTCAAGTCCGGCCAGCCGAGGCGGTCGGCGATGCGGCGCCGCATCTGGGGATGCAGCAGGTCGGTCTCGCGCCCTTCGGTGCTCCCGGCAACGGCCTCAGAAGTCAAGCAGGTGCGCCTCCTGCTCCTCGACCGCCCGGATGGCCTCGACCGTGCGCTCGGATGGGGCGAAATCCCGACGAGGATCATAGGCCGTGTCCTGTTCGCAAAGGTCCAGCAGGTCGACGAGCGTCTTCAGGAAACCTCGCGGGAAGGTCGGCGCGGCCTTCCCGAAACGCGTGGACAGGTGATCGGCGAAGTCCGCGAGAAAGGGTTCGTCGAGGCGATGTGCCGGCTCCCAGGCATAGGCGCGTCCATGAAGGTCACGAACCTTGATGGCGACCTCGATCAGGCGATCCCTTGAGAACCCGTCCAGCTTGAGGATGGCTCCACGCACTTCCTGAACGGTGCCATCGGCGATGCCGGGATGACGCGGGCGAATGCGATCGTGCAAGGCCTGATAGCTGGGGATGCCCTTCTGCTCGTCGGCGAAGAGGTCTTCGGTGCCGGCGAACAGCGCATAGACGTGGGGCAGGTCGCCCATGGCCGAGCGATCGAGGAACATCTTGATGTTCTCGTAGGCCGCCTGGCGAAGGTCCGCGCGGTTCAGGCCACGCACCAGCTCGGTCTCGTCGAAGATGACGACAAGGCCCTTGTAACCCATGGAAAGCAGCAGACTGTTCATCGCTCGCAGGAAGGCGAAGGCATTGGCCCGGCTGACACCACCCTTGACATGCAGGCGGCCCTTGAGCTCCTGCGGGATGTTCTGCTCGCCCTTGAGCCAGCCCAACGCCGCATCGGCCGTGATGCCGTCCTCGCGCTGGATGGCGGCATAGTAACCCCGGAAGGCGTTCGCGAAGCTGCTGTCGAAAACACTGACCTGAGCGAGCGCGGACTGGATGCGGCGCTCGACGTGCAGGGCGATGACCGGCCGATCCTCATCCTTGAGTGGATCGAGACCCTCGGTACGCTGAACCTCGTCCTCGAGCCCGAAGAGCCACTGCTGCACCAGACTGTCGAAGGCAGGCGTACCCGGCAATTCACGGGTCCTCATGCCGGCCATGACCTGCTGATAGATGGTCTCGAGCTTGTGCAGGGCCACGTTACGCCCGAGGTCCACCACCGAGACGACCATCCCTTGCTCCCACGCCGCCTCGCGCACCATGCTGCACAGGAAGGTCTTGCCGGAACCGTAGTCGCCGGACAGGAACTTCACGCCGGCCCCACCCTGGGCCACGTACTCGAGGTCCCTCCGCAGCTGGTCCATCTCGCGCCGTCGCCCGACGACGACGCGCTCGACGCCCCGTTGGGGCACCAAGCCCAGCTTCAGGGCACGGATGATGCCCTCGGCGAGGAAGCGTTCCTCACGGGTAGGCACGGGACTCTCGACGGCAGCGGTTGCGGTGGCTTCGGGAATCATCAGGCGTTCTCCTGCAGTTTGATGAGGACAAAGGGCTCGAACTGGCCGTAACGATCGGCGAGGCGTACGAACTTGCGGGCGTCGCGACCCTTGCGAGCCTCCCAGTCGAGCAGGTGGAATAGCCTCCCGAAGGCCTCCTCGACCTCGGGCGGACGACACGACCAACCGGCAGCACGGGCCACGGCAGGCACAATCCGGAGCAGGGCCCGAATCTCGAGGAACTCGTCCTCCGGCTTCAGGGCCGCACAAAGCACTTTGGCCGCGCGAAAAGCGGCCAGCCAAGCCCGATCGGTCATGCGAACCCGCGAAACGGAGACCACGGAAGACGCCCCCGTCACGCGCTGCCCTCCAGGTCCAGCAAGGACCAGGCGAGCGCGTAGGTACCTTCGTGGGCGACGACCAGTGAAGCGTGACCGAACGTCAGCGCACGCGCCACTTCCGCAATCACCGCGCGAATCAGACCGGCAGGATGGGACGCGTCCCGCAAGACCTGCTGCAGCTCGGCCTCGGTTGCCGGACCCTCGATCAGGCGGTTGAGCAGGACACTGCCCCTGGGTCGGAGACGGGCGTGCAGGCGACGGATCAATTCCTCGCGGCCGGGTGGACGAAGCGCAGCCAAGGCGCGTTCGGCCAACGCGTGCCCGGGTAGCTCGGCGAGGATGCCTTCGAAGACTCGACGGGCCTCAGCCTGGCGTCCGGTCATGGCGAGGGCCAGGCCATAGCCCTCGCGCCAACGCAGGGGGCCCCGCTCGGCCCGGGCCTCCGCAAAGGCGAGCAAGGCCTCCTCATGGCGCCCCAGCGACACCAGGATCAAGGCAAGCTCCGCCTGTGCACGCGCGGGTTCGGCATCGAACGCCATGCCGACGCGAATCAGGTCGATGGCGGTCTCCGCACGCCCCATGGCCGCGGTCGCGCTGGCCTGCAGATAGTAGACGGCGGCCTCATGGATGCCGGCATCCAGCATGTCGGCAGCCAAGGCCTCGGCAGTCGCCGCATGACCTTCGGCCAGCAAGCCGCGTATCAGGGCGACGGCTCTGGATGGCAGGCCTGCCGTGCACAGGACCCGCACCAACGGCCTGAGGCGCGCGACCTGACCGCCGGAAGCCTTGAGGAGCACGGGCAGGGCCTCGTCGTACCGGCCTTCCCGCAAGGCCTGTGCCGCCTCGGTCCAAGGGGTGATCATGAACCTCTATCGTGACCGAACAGGCGTTCCAGAAAAGCGACGGAGATCACCGATTGCCTGTGGCTTCAGCCACGGTACCTCGACTGGAGCCGGTCAGCGCTGCGCGGGCGGCACGACCGGGCCGGGCAGTGACGGATTCTGGAGCGGCAGAGGAGACCTGGTCGCAGGATAAGGAGGAGGCCAACCCATGCCGGGCGGGAGACCGCCGGGGCGCTCGCCGTGCGGAGGATGCATGCCGGGCCCATCAGCGCGTTGGCCCCCACCGCGCGCAAGCACGGGCTGGGAAACGAGCATCAGGAGTGCCAAGACACCCAAGCCGCGCAACAAGGACATGTGTGACCTCGCGACAGAGCCGCTGGAATGGCTGGTACATCCCGGCACGCGCCGGAATGCACCATCTCGACTCGGCTACTCGGCCGGAACGACCGGTGCGTCTTCCGTTGCCGGCGGCGCAGGCGGCAGATCGCCGGTGGCCGGCGGCGGTGCGGGCGGCAGGTCACCCGATGCCGGCGGAGGTGCTGGCGGCAGGTCGCCGGAAGCCGGGGGCGGGAAAGGAGGACGTCCCGGATGACCGAAGGGCGGGGGAAAAGGCGGAGGGAAAGGAGGACGCCCCATCGACGGGTGACCCTTGCCGCGCCCGTGCCTGCCACCGCGCTTGCGGGCTCCGGGGCCGGGGCGGCCGCCCCGCCGGTGGCCATCACGGAACTCGTCTCCGCGTATGCGCCCGTCCCCGTCGTCA
Source organism: Candidatus Sericytochromatia bacterium (assembly GCA_035285865.1). Lineage (GTDB taxonomy): Bacteria > Cyanobacteriota > Sericytochromatia > S15B-MN24 > VGJW01 > VGJW01. The sequence continues at coordinate 23,192 of JAYKHS010000028.1, read as the reverse complement.
TCGATGCGATCGAAGACGTCACCGGGTTTCGGCATGCCGCGGCCGCCAGCGGGAACGGCCGCGAGAAATTCCTCGTAACTGACCTGACCGTCGCCATTGGCGTCGATGCGCGCGAAGTGCGCTCTCATGCGATCGGCCCGCGGATCGACCGCAACGGAACCGGAAGCCTCGTCAGCGCTCATCGTCCGGTAGTAAGCCTCGGTCTGGGCCGTGGTCTCGTCGTCGGCGGCACCGGGCAAGCCCGGAATCATGCCGCAACCGGCCAGAAGGGAAAGCGCCAGGGCGCCCTGCAGCAAAAGTCTCATCGGCAATCCCTTCGGACACGGCCCATCAGGCAACAACAACCACAATAGCATCATCGCGATATCTGCTTACAGGGCTGCTTACACGACCGCTCTCAAGCAGGCCCGAGCGGAATCTTTACCCGGCCTTGACCCTTGGTCTTCGGCCCTCCCGGATACGCTTCGGAAGGGCCGAAGACCGCAGCCTCAACCCTGCAGGACCGACAACTCGTTCGCCGGTGCGTCGGGGGCGGGCTGCTCGACTGCGGGGGGCACGGAAGCAGACGGCTCGGGACGCGGAGCCTCGAGCCCGTCCTGATGTGGCCGGCCCATATTGGCACCGTGATGGCCGCGGCGCCCACCCCGCCCTGGACCGTGACCACGTTTGCCACCGCGCTTCATCTCGCCGGGGCCCGGACGTCCCTTTCGGTCGCAGCCCGCACGGAACTCGTCACTGCCGATCCCGGCACTGGCATCATCATCGATCCGATCGAAGACGGCACCGGCATCCGGAACTCCCTGTCGGGGACCGGGAGCGGCCGCAAGGAATTCGTCATAGCTGACCTGACCATCGCCATTGGCATCGAACCTGGCGAACCGAGCCCTCATGCGTGCCTCGCGGTCGGGCGGCTGGCCAGGTACCGAGACATCGCCCGTGGCGGCGTCCTCTGCCGAGACGGCATCGCCGAGGCCCATCACCGAATAGAAGTTGCGGGTCGCTGCGGTCGTGGCATCGTCGCCCGAACCGAGGGTCGTGACGCCGGGCAGGGTGCCGCAGGCCGAGAGGGTCCCGGCAACCAGGGCACCGAGCAGCGTGCGCTTGAACATGTGTGGGTCTCCTTGGGTGGGGGCTTTCGTGTCCCCGAGTGACCTCCCCACCTTGCCGACCCGGGCTTACGGCAGCGCTGTCGTGACTGCTTTCGCATCGCTTACAGGAATTCTTTTTTCGGATTCCCCCAAATGCCGAAAGAAGGGCCCATGAGGCCCCTCTTCCGATTCCCGCAGTCTCAGGCCTTGCGTGCCATGCTGGCCGCGCACTGGTTCTTGCCTTGGTCCAGTTCCGTGACCTGCTCATCGCTGGGTGCCAGCGCCCCGAGGTTGATGCGCCGGATCGTGGCGTAATGGTCCGGCGAAGGCCGCATGTTGGCGCGGATGAAGGTCAGGAATGCTGGCAGATCACGGGCCTGCATGCCTTCGTTGTCGCGCCGAAGCGCACCCAGCGTACCGGCCACGACGCCATCCGGTCGCATCTCGGCGTGCGTCGCATAGTGCGCCGGCAGCACCACGGTGTCGTCCGGCAGATCCGCCAGAACCTGCGTGAGCGTGGCGTAGAGTTCGCGCGCCCAGGGATCGACCTGCCCCCCAAGGTCGGGCCGCCCCACGCTGGCCACGAAGAGGGTGTCGCCCGTCAACAACCAGTGCCCATCCACGTGCAAGCTCATGCTCCCGGGCGTATGCCCTGGCGTAGCCAGTTTGACCGCCGAAAGGGCACCGACCCGAATCGACCCCGGCTGACCGTCGACCTCGAGATCGCCCTCATAACCGCAGACACCGCTCAGATGGTATGTGGCGCCGGTCCTGCGGGCCAACTCGACGCCGCCCGACACATAATCGGCGTGCACGTGCGTGTCCATCACATGACGGATTCGAGCCCCATGCGCTTCGGCCGCGGCTACATAGGGCGCGGGGTCGCGCGCCGGGTCGATGACCATCGCCTGATCATCCGAAAGGATCATGTAGGACAGCGCACCCTTGCCCGGCCGATTGAACTGAAGCAGCGTCCATGGGTGACCCGCTGGCGTGACGGGCGTCGGGATCAGCACATCCGCCCAGCGGGCCATGCCCCCCTCCATGTTGATGGCGTTCCAGCCGGCCTCGCGCATCAGCTCGGACACGAACTCGGAAGAGCCCCCCTTGGCACACACGACCACCACCGACAGGTCCTTCGCAAAGGGGACTCGAGCGAGCGCCGCATCCGCATCATCGATGAAGTCGAAGTAGGGTACGTGCGCCATGGGCACCCCATGCCGTCCCTCGACTGTCCCGGCAGCGAACTCGTCCTCGTTGCGCACGTCGAGAATCGCCAGGGACTCACCCTTGTTCAGGGCCGCATACAGCCGCTCGACCGACCAGACCATCTCCATCGCGCCCTGCCTCCAATACCCCCTAGGGGTATAAAGAGCATAGCACGGACCTAAGGCGCGTCAAGCACGACGAACCCGCAGAATGGCCCCGCCACTCCCCGGGCTCCGTCACTCAGTAAGGGCAATCCGGCGGCTTGCCGCCGATCGGCCAGTCCTTGTCCTTGGCCGCAAAGTCTGGTCTTGGCTGGGCGAGGACCCAAGCCGCGATGTCATGTGCCTCGCGTGCCGTGAGCGTCCCACCCTGTCCAAGCGGCATGTTGGCCCGGATGAAGGAAGCTGCTGTCCATTGCCGGGCCATGCCTGCCCCGACGTTGAAGGATTGGGCACCCCAAAGGGGCGGGAAGTCCCCGAGCCCCTCACCCTGCTTGCCATGACACGAGGCACAGCGATTGGCATAGAGGACCTTGCCGCGCTGACGATCCGGGGGCTCGGCCGGCTTCAGGGGGGGGACCCCGCGTCCCGCGACGAATCGACCGACCGGCACGCCCTCGGAAAGCCAGGCCATGGCCGTGACAATCGCCTTCATTTCGGGCCCGTCGGACGGCAGGGCCTTGCCGTTCAGGCTGCGCTCGAAGCAGTCGTTGACGCGGTCCTCGAGGGTATCGATGCCCCCCGTGCGCGCACGGTACTGGGGATAGGCGGCATGCACGCCCACCCACGGCGCCGCACCGGCTCTGCGGCCAAGGTCGAGATGGCAGTTGGTGCAGCTCAGGCGGTTGCCGACATGCGCCGGCAGGCGAATCGCCGTGCGCTGAAGCAGGTCGAGCCCATCTCGAACCACCCTGTCCCGGGCGTCCTCACCCAAGGTATCCGGATCCCGCACCGGCATCGGCACCGGGATTGGGGCGGCAGCACCGGCAGGGAGCGACGAAGCGAAAAGTCCGGCCACCCCGAGGGCGAGGCCGAGATTGAAACCCGAGGCTACCCGGAAAGATGATGGGCTCATGAAGGTTCGTTCCGCACGCCCCTCGGCAGCAGGACAACCGCCAGCACCAGACCGGCACCGAGCAGGGCTCCCGTGGCCCAGGCCGGCAAACCGACGACATCAGGCAGGACCGGTCGGCCGACGTCCCATCGATGCCAGACGTCGACAAGCCACGGGGCAGTCAGGTGATAGACCGCCGCACCGAGCAGGCCGCCCACGACCACCAGCCACGCTTCACGCCTCCCGGACCCGGCCGCCACCACGCAAGTTCCGGGACAGAAACCCGCAAGGCCGAACCCCATCCCGAAAATCACGCCGCCCACGATGACCCCAACCCACTGCAAGGGCTTGATGGCCGTATGCAGGGGCGTCACGAACCCCAGCAGGGGCAACAGGACCGCAGCCACCGCGATGGTCACGGCCATGAAGCGGATGATGTCGAATCGTTCGAGGCGCAGGTTGGCCAACAACCGGCGCGGATCCGAAGCCCCGACCTCCTGGATCAGCCAGCCCATGACGACGCCACTGAAAGCCGCAAGAATCGCCGTCATGCCGACCTTCCCGCAAGACGTGCCGTAAGGATGGCCGAGGTGAAGACCACGGCCCCGAAGACCATCCCGCTCACGGCCTGCTGGCTGATGCCCGAGATGATGTGTCCACTGGTGCAACCCCCGGCAATCCGGGCACCGAGAACAATCAGCACCCCCGCCAGCAGACGTCGTGGCCAGGGGGTCGACAGCTGCGTGCGTTCTTCGGGCAGGACGGGTCCCTTACAGCGTCGCGCCAGCCAGCCGCCCATGAACAGCCCCGGAAGAATCCACGTTTCCGGTGCCGACAGTGCGCCCATCCGGGCGACGTCCGCCAGCCACGCGGCGTGCTCGCCCGTGAGCGATCGCAGCAGGGAGATGGCCAACCGATGATAAGTCGACGACACGCCGATCGGTCCCCAAAGGACGACCGAAAGCGTCACCAGAAGCCCGAAGGCCACCCCCAGCCTCAGCCACCCCGGGGCCGCGCGCCAAGACCACATCCGAAGCACCTCCGCTGCCTACGCCGCGATCCCCAGGCCGTTGATCAGCAGCCAGCCCATCGCCACCAGAGCGAAGAACCCGAGCAGACCGGCCAGGATCACCTTCATGCCTGCGCGCCGGACGGCCGCCAACTGAGTGTTAAGGCCCATGGCCGCCATGGCCGTGACCATCAGGAACACACTGACCTTCGCCACGCTCTCCTTGACCTCGAGTGGCACGAGCCCCACCGAGCCCAAGGCCCCGATCGCGAGAAAACCGATGACGAACCACGGTACCGGCGGCTCCTTCCACGACCAACGCAGGGTCCCCTCGGTCCCCGGTTCACGACCCAACCACGCAAGCACCAGCAGGGTGGGTGCAAGCATGACTACCCGTGTGAGCTTGACCAACGTGCCCATGTCCCCGGTCTGTGGCCCCCAGGTGAACGCCGCCGCCATCACCTGCGCCACCTCATGCAGCGTCGACCCCGACAACACGGCCAGCTGCATCTGCGTCAGCCCGAGCAGCGGCCCCACCAGCACGAAGAACAGAACGCCCACCGTACCCAGAATGCCGCACAGGGCCACGGCAAGCGAAGTCTCTTCCTCGTCTGCCTTGCGAATCGGGGCCGCGGCGACCACTGCACTGGCCCCGCAGATCGACGTACCGACTGCAAGCAACACGCCCAGCCGATCCGGCACCCCGAATCGTCGCGCCAGCCATGAGATGCCGGCAATCCCGACCACGATCACCAACAGGTCGAGCAGAAGGATCCTCGGCCCCGCCTGCGCCACCAAGGCGAAATCCAGCCGAGCGCCCATCAGGACGATCCCCGCCCTGAGTACCGTCCGCGCCGCAAGGCGCGTGCCCGGCACCAGGACGGGCGGCAGGCCCGCCGCCGCCCGCCAGGCCATGCCGACCAGCAAGGCGACGGTAAGCGCCCCCATGACCTTCAGACCAGGCAACCAGGCCAGCATCGTCGAGGCCACGGCGAGCAGAAGCGCCAGCCCCAACCCGGGCAACCAGGACGGCAATCGGTTCATGTCAGATGAACAGCGAGAGCTTGGCGTTCACCGCCTCGCCCAGGAACGTGGCGACGCCGCCCAAATCAGCATCGGAGCGAAGTTCGTCCTGACGAACGCCCATCACGTCCATACTCATCTCGCAGGCGACGAAGCGAACGCCGCACTCGCGGGACAACTCGACCATCTCTTCGAGGGAGGCGACATCCTTGGCTTTCATCATCTGGCGCAGCATCACGGCACCCGCGCCGAAGTAGGCCATCTTGGACGGATCGAGCCCCTTGGACGTTTCGGGCGTCATCACCGCCATCATCCGCTCCATGAGGTTCTTGCCTTCGAGGACGCGCTTGCGCTTGAGCACCGTCAGGCCCCAGAACGTGAAGAAGATGGTGGTCTCGAGGCCCATCGTGGCGGCACCGGTCGCAATGATGAAGGCTGCCAGCACCTTGTCGAGGTCGCCCGAGAACAGCACGATGGCCGCGCGATCGGCGGGCAACTGCTCCCGGATGTCGGCAACTTCAGTGTCGAGGCGGGTCTCGAGTGCGTCCACCCGCTGCCGCAATTCACCCAGCAGCCCCATCAGGGCACTGCCATCAGCCGTCGTCTTCTCGTCGATCATGACTTCCTCCTACTTCCGCCGCAGGAAGTGCAGGTAGCGCTCGGTGCCATCGGCAGCCTGTTCGGTTTCCTGCCCCAGCAGCTCGGCAAACTTGTTGGTGCGCGCCCAGCCCTGGAAGTCCAGGACCGATCCCTTGTCGGTCGCAACGACCTTCAGGACGTCACCCGGCGAGAGCGTGTCGAGCTCCTTCTTCGCCTTGACGATGGGCATCGGGCACTTGAGCCCCTGCGCATCGAGCACCTTGGTCGCTTGCAGATCAGACATCACTTAGTACCCCCGTATGGTACCCATACTCTTGCAAAATTTCCCCGCCGTCAATAGTGCTTGACAAATTTATCCTACCGGGGCAGGGTATCAACTGACTGCTGCCTGAGGACTTGCTCGATGCGCTCGCGAGATCTGCTGCCCGCTCTGGTCGCCGGAATCAGCCTTCTGGCTCTGGCTCCGCGCATAGGTTCGGCAAGCGAAGCCCACGTTGCATCGCAGCACCCGCGCCACCGCGTGATTCTGGAGCTCACGGCGGCCGATCCGGCCAGCTGGGAAGGCGTCCTGAACAACCTCGAGAACGCGCGCAAGGCCCTTGGTCCCGAGCAGACCAGCCTCGAACTGGTCGTGCACGGACCGGGTATCGGCATGCTCACGCGCACGAACCAGGCCGGACAGGAGCGGATGGCGGCTCTGGCCGCGCAAGGTATCGTCTTCGCGGCATGCCGCAACACCATGAAGCGCAAGAGCCTGTCGGAATCGGACCTGCACCCCTTCGCGACCGTCGTGCCTGCCGGCGTGGCCGAGGTCGTCCTGAAGCAGGAAGAAGGCTGGTCCTACCTGAAGGCCGGCCATTAGGAGGTTCCCGGACATGCTGCTCGTCACGCTGACCGCGACGGCCCTTCAAGCCACCCAGTCCTTGCCGGTGGTCCCGTCGGGCAGGGACAGCGACATCCGCTGGATCGCCAAGGACGGCCAGAGCCTCCAGGGGGTCGCTGCGCTCTCGGCCATGGCGTCGGCCGACCTCGTCGTCTGGGTCGCGGGAAACCAGTACTTCGCGATGGATGCCGTCATGGCCGGCTATCGGGCCAAGCATCCCGGAACCTCCATCGGCCTGCTGACGCTGCCGCCCGGGCTGCTTCTGGATGCCCTGGAGGCAGGCGGCCTCCGCTATGACGGCCAGGCTTGGCCGGGACGCCCGGACGTTTACGGGACCGTGGGCCAGGGCTACCTCGACCGCCTGCGAAAGAGTAACCTCGCCCGCGAGCGCCGGACCTACGCGCACAACGAGTTGCAGTTGCTGGTCGCGAAGGGAAACCCTCTGGACATCCGGGACATGCGGGACCTGACGCGGCCCGGGCTGCGCAGCAGCCTGCCCAACCCGATCGACGAAGGCATCATGCGCTTCCACGGCAAGCCCGTCCTCGAACGTCTGGGCCTCTGGAAGGTCCTGTCCGACAACCATGACTGTCGCGCTTGTGCCCCTGTGCCCGGTCACTGGTTCACCGCCGTCCACCACCGCGAGACTCCGGAGCGCATCGAACGAGGACAGTCCGACGTGGGCCTGGTCTGGCGGACCGAAACGCTCGAGGCCATGAGGGCCGGCCGAGCCGTCGAGGGCGTGCCCTTGCCACCCGACCAGAATGCAGGCCAAGAGGTCGCCTACACGGCATGTCCCCTGGTCGGCGCCCGCCACCCCGAGGCCGCGGTCCGCTGGATGGACCACCTCACGAGCCCGGAGGGACAGGCGGCCTACACGTCCTTCGGCTTCGCTCCGGCCACGACCGAGGAACGCCGGCCCCGACCGCTCTGAAGCCGATGCTCCGCTACATCTTGCAGAGCATCTGGATGGTGCGGGCGACCTTGTCCTTGAGTTCCTCGGGCGGCGTGTTGGCAAAGCACGCATCAAGGTGCGTGTCGGCCAGATCGCGCGTGACGCGATCCAAGGCTGCCTTGGCCGCCATGATCTGGACGAGAATCTCTTCGCAGGGCCGTTCGTCGGCGACCATCTTCTGGAGGCCCTTGACCTGGCCCTCGATGCGCTTGAGGCTCTGAATGACCCGGCTGTCCGACATGCAGGCTTCCCCCTGAGCACATGATACCCGGGTAGGGCACCCGAAGGAAGCCCTCAGGCCTCCCGAGCCGTGTCCACCAAGGAGCGTGTCGTCGAGGCGAGGCGTTCGCACAGGATCTTGGCCAAGTTGAACAGCACCTTGGAGGCGGCCTCGGGTCGCTGCTCCATCAGATGCTGCAAGGTCCGCTCGGAAAGCAGCAGGATCTCGCCCCCCTCGATCACCGTGACGTCAGCCGTCCGTCGACTGCGCATCAGGAACGCCATCTCGCCGATGAGCTCCCCGGGACCGAGCAGGCTGAGCCAACCCTGTCGGTTCGGATGGCGGATGCCCACGAGTGCCGACAGGTTGAGGTAGATCTCGCCGCTCAGCTCGCCCTCGCGCAGCAGGCGGTCACCGTCCGCGCAACTCAGGATGGTCCCGGCGCGCAGCACGGCCTCGGCCTCGTCCTGCTCGAGCCCGCGAAGCAGGGGGATCGTCTTGCGGGGGTCGTCATGCAGCTTGCGGTTGAGCAAGTCGTAAAAGGCGTCGGTCGCCACAAGCCGTGCATTGGCCGGAAAAACGAACTCGGGGAAGCGCGCCCCGAACCAACCCGCCCACGGCTCAGTGCCACCGTCCGGGACGCGCTCGGCCAGCGGCGACCTGACGGCCTCCAGATGCGCCTTGTCGAGCAGGACCAGCACCATGGGCACGCGGTAGCCGAGCGCATCGTGAAAGTTGTCGGTGTAACGACGGAAGCCGAGCTGCTCGTAGTAGCCGACCAAGTAGGGCGCACAATGGCAGAAGACCAGACGCACGCCAGAAGCCAAGGCCGCGTCCAACGCAGCCAGACAGAGCCGGTGTGCCGCGAGGCCCCCGCGGTGGTCGGACCGCAGCATGAAGCGAGAGGCGAAGGCCAGGTCGGTACGCGGGACATCCGGGAAGAGTTCGAGTCGGTAGAGGCCGGCGCGGGGCTCATCCAGTTCGGTGGCCAGGCGTATGGTGCCAATCAGACCCTCGTCGTCATGGCACGCGAAGACCTGACCCGTGACGTCCTCGGGATCAGCCAGCAGTTGCCGGTCATGGTCGGCGTGGGCAATTGGCTTGCCCATCTCATCCACATAGACCGCGTAGCGAAATCGCTGGATCTCGAGGAGGGTCTCGGGCGACTCGGCCCGGGTGACCCTGAGCGCCATCAGGCCTTGGCCGCGACGGGCCTACGGGCGGCGACGGAGGCGCGCACCGCTGCCCCGGCCTCGGCCGAGATCTTCTTGCGGGCCGAAGGATCGAGGTATGCGCCCAGCTTTTCGCGGACGTACAGCGGATTGCGCTTCTCGTAGAGCATCAGCACGCCGGCCTTGATCAGCTCGTACAACCAGAGCTTGGAATCGAGACGACGGGAAATCTTGACCGAGAGCGGCAGGAAGATGAGGTTCGCCAGGATGACGCCATAAAAGGTTGCCGTCATGGCAGTGGCCATCGACGGCGCGACCTTGGAGACGTCCTCGAGCTTGGTCAGCATGATGATGAGGCCGATCAGGGTTCCCACCAGCCCGAAGCCCGGGGCAAGCGTGGCCATCGTACGAAACAGGTTGGAGTCCGACTGCTCGGCAAGGGCCATGGTTTCGAGCCGCGTATCCATGATGTCGACGATCTCGTCGCGCTTGAAGCCGTTCACCAGCAGGTCGAGGCCATCCTTGGCGAACCCTTCGGGCAGGGAGGAGACCTCCTCCTCGATGGCCGACAAGCCACCCTGCGACACCTTCTGCGCCAGTCCCTCGAACAGCGACACGTACTTGCGCGGATCCTCGCTGACCTTGCGGAAGATGAACTTCAGCGACGTGACGGAACGAACCAGCTCACCGCCATGGAAGCCGGCAAAGGCGGCCGCGAGCGACCCCCCGAAGACGATCAGCAGACCATGCGGGTTGATGAACAGCGTCGCTTCCTGCGTCTCGTGCAGGATGGCACCGATGAAGATGGCAAAACCCAGCACGAAGCCGAAAAGCGTCATGAATCAGAACCTCCTGGATCAGCTTCGGACGAGGCGAATGACGACGCGCCGATTGGCGGCCTGGTTGTTCGGTATCACGTGGCCGGCCTCGTCACGATTGGGCAGCTTCGGGCGCGTGGCCGCGAGACCAAGGGCTTGGACGACCTTCTCGTCCACGCCGCGGTCGATCAAGTAGCGCACGACATTCGTGGCACGGGCCGTGGACAGCTCCCAATTGGAGGCGAACCTCGGGCTGTTTATGGGGGTGTCGTCAGTATGCCCCTCGATGTTCATCGTCACGCCCGCGATGTTGAGACCCTTGAGTGCGATGGCAGTCTTGTCGAGGATGGGCCCGGCCTCCGGCAGCAGGTCCGCCTGCCCCAGCGCGAAGAACACCGAGGAAGCGAACTCGATGTCCACGCCCTTGGGTGTCAGGGTTGCCGTGACCTGCCGTTCCAACTTGTTCTCGCGGACGATCTTGTCGATACGGGCCTTCATGTCCTGGAAGGGCATCTGGCTCTTCCGCTTGCTGACACTCTGCTTCATCGCGGCCGTGATCTCCTCGGCCTTCTGCTGGTCGATGGTCGAGACCGAGAGCATGACGATGAAAAGCGCCATCAGCAGCGTGATCATGTCGGCGTAGGTCATCAGCCACGGTTCCCCGTGTCCTCCGTCCGCATGATCGCCGCGCTTCCGCATGGGACCATGCTTACCCGGCAGCCCCTGACTTGCAACCCGAAGCATCGCGGGGAGAGCGACAGCCACCTATCATGGAAGGCTTGGACGGAAGGAGGCCGATGGCATGTGGCGGGTGCGCGAGAACGACCCCGCGGTGGTCGCCGGTCTTCAGGACGAACTCGGCATCTCCGCGACGCTGAGCACCATCCTGGTGTCTCGTGGCCACACCACGGCCGAGGCTGCGCGTCGCTTCCTGCTGGCCCGCGAAGACCTGACGGCCTTTCGCTCGCCCATCGCCAGCCGCGGCATGCAGGCTGCCGTCGCCCGCATCGAGCACGCCATCCGTCACGGTGAGCGCATCGGCCTGTACGGTGATTATGACTGCGACGGAGTGACCAGCAGTGCCATCCTCTGGCGCTACCTCGCCCGCAGGCGGAAGGCCGAAGTCGTGCTGCGCCTGCCGGACCGTTTCGTCGACGGCTACGGCCTGAAACCCGATGCGGTGGAGCACTTCGCGGACGCAGGTTGCAAGCTGATCCTGACCTGCGACAACGGCATCTCGGCTCATCCGGCCGCGGAACGCGCCAGAGATCTGGGCCTGGACCTCGTCGTGACCGATCACCATCAGATCGGCAAGAGCCTTCCGGTGGCCCGGGCCCTCGTACACCCCGGCCTCGACTTTCCCGAATGGTCGGACTTGTGCGGCGCGGGCGTGGCCTTCGCGCTCGTGATGGCCCTTGAGGGCGGCCTTACATCCGAGCTGATGTGGCTGCTCGACCTGGTGGCGCTGGGTACCGTGGGCGACGTGGTTCCGGTCGGAGGGGTGAACCGCCCGCTGCTCTGGGCCGGACTGGGACGCATTCGCGATGGCCGCTGCACGCCGGGCACGCTGGCACTTGCCGAGGCATGCAAGGTCGATGCCCGCACCATCACGGCCCGTAACCTGGGCTTTCAGCTGGTGCCGCGCCTGAATGCGCCGGGACGCCTCGAGACGCCGGATGCCGGCTTCAGGCTGCTGACGAGCAACGACCGGGACGAGATGACCGAGCTGGCCCGGCAATTGGACGAGGTCAACCGCGAACGCCGCACCCTGCTGGACCAACAGGTGGCCCGGATCTTGCCACAGGCAGAGGCTTGGGACCTGCATCGCCATCCCGTCATGGTGCTCTGGGGCCATGACATCCACCCCGGCACCGCGGGGCTGGTGGCCAGCCGACTGGTCGAACGGTTCGGGACGGCCGCGCTGCTGCTGGCACCCGGTCACGACGGGATGTGGAAGGGCTCCGGACGCGCGCCGGACGGATTCCACCTCGCCGATGCCCTCACCGCATGCGGCAATCTGCTCGTCGGACACGGCGGCCACTCCAACGCCGCCGGCTGCTCCATCCGAGAAGCGGACCTGGCAGGCCTGCGCGAGGCCATGAATGATGTAGCCCGCATCCAGGCCTGGAGCCCGCGCGCCACGGGAACGGTCACGCTGGACGTGGAGCTCTCGCCGGGCGACGTGACGATGAGCCTCGCCGAGGAACTGGAGCGCCTCGAACCGACGGGCAGGGGCAACGAACCCGCAAGGCTCGGCTGGCGCAGGACCCGGATCATCGAGGCCCGGACCGTCAAGGAGCGCCACGTCTTCCTGAAGGTCGAGGGCCTGCCCGCGGATCTGCCCCTGAAATGCTGGAATGCCGCCGACAGGGGCTTGGCCGCGGGAGCAGAACTTGCCGCGTCGGTGGACCTGCGGGTTCGCACGTGGCAGGGCCGGCAAGAACTGGACCTCGCGCTGGACCGGATGGCCCCGATCGAAGCGGCGAGCCAGCCCATCTCGGACCTCGAAGCCTCCGTGCGGGTCCTCTGGTCGCACCTTGTCGGGCGAAGCGGCATGGACCTTTTCCTGGCCGGGCCCGACGTCCCCCTTTCCGATGAGGGTCTGCGCGAGGCCTATGCCTTCCTCAAGGACGCCCGCCTGATCCGCCCGGGGACCGACGGTCGCCACGCCCTGGCGGAAGAAGCCGACCTCGTCCGGGCCCTCGCGGAGCACGCCCACGCCTCGCCCACGGAGATGTTCCGATGACCACGCGCTCTGCCATCGTCCTGCTTTCCGGCGGACTCGACAGCACCACGTGTGCGTGGCTGGCCCGGCGGGACGGTTACCGCGTCCATGCCTTGTCCTTCGACTACGGGCAGCGCCTGGCCCGCGAGGTCCGGTCGGCCGAAGCCGTCGCGCGTGCCGTGGATGCAGTGGAGCACGTCGTGATGCGGTTCGACCTGGGGGCCTGGGGCGGATCGTCGCTCACCAGCGACTTGCCCGTCCCCCAGCACGCGGACGTTTCCGGCATCGGCAGCACGATCCCCAGCACCTACGTCCCGGCGCGCAACATGCTGTTCCTGGCCTTCGCCACGTCGTTCGCCGAAGCACGCGGGGCCGAGGCCATCTATATCGGCGTGAACGCGCTGGACTACAGCGGGTACCCCGACTGCCGGCCCGACTTCATTGCGGCCTTCACGCGGGTGATCGAACTGGGCACGGCCGTCGGGGACGGAGGTCGCGCGCCGCGCATCCTCGCCCCGCTGATGCACCTGTCCAAGGCCGAGATCGTGAAGCTGGGCGTCGAGATCGGGGTGGACCACAGCCTGACGTGGTCGTGCTATCTCGGGGGTGAACAGCCTTGCGGACACTGCGACAGCTGCCTGTTGCGCGCTCAGGGCTTCTCCCAGGCCGGCGTGGCGGACCCGACGACGACAGCCTGAGGCCTCGGGCGTCGGCCCATGGCCCCTGTCACCGGAAAGTCACTCCGCAGACGGAAGCTGGTGGGCGGAGGTATCCATGCGCGCCCATCCCGTTCCTCGCCTGCGTCCCGACCCCTTTCCGCCCCGTTCCCTGATGGTGGCGCTCGCCGGCCTCCTCGTCGCCATCCCGGCGCTGGCTCAGGACGGTCCGCTTCCCCCGAAGCCGGCACGAACGGTAGACCTGCATGCGAGGCCGCTGGCTCTTCCGGAGGGCACGAGCCTGCACGGCCGCCTGACGGACCGACAGGGCAAGGCCCTTGTCGACTGGGTCGTCGAAGCACGCCGGCCTTGGTCAGGGACCGCAGAGGCGAGGGTCCGCAGCGACCGTCAGGGCCGTTATGCCTTCGGCAGTCTAGATGCGGGTCCGATTTTGCTGACGCTGTTGCCTGCCAAGGCCGCAGGAGCACCCACCGGCCCCCTGCCCGTGGCCCTCTTCCGCGAAGGCGAGGCCGACGGACGCGCTGCCGCGCGCCGCGTGGACATCGGCGGACTCGACACCGCCGGGCTGGAGGTGTGGCGGCCCGACGGCAAGCCCGAGGCCAGGTCCGTCTCGCTCTTCACGCTCCCGGCCGCCTGCCGTGACCTTGCCGGGGGACGGCAACTGGTGGCCCACGACCGACAGCGTGCGTGGCGCATCGACGAACAGGGCCGGGTCACGGAGGCCGTCGCGAGTGGCATCGACCAGGAATTGGTCGCGGCGCTGCCAGCAGGTCCCGGGGACGCGGACCTGCTCCTGCTGACCCAAGACGCCTGGCGGTCGACCCTGAGCTACCGGGACAGCCGGAACCAGGTGCGATGGGTGCGACAGACGCGGGGCCGCGGCCTGCTGCTGGCGTCGGGGGAAGCCGGGCGGGTCTGGTGGCAGACCCTGGATGGCAACCGGCACGCGGCGCATGTCCTGGACGCACAGGGCGCCTGCCCTCTGGCCGTCCAGTTGCCCGTGCACGCGCCCGCCGCAGGCCTTGCGGCCCCGGATGGCGCTCGCCTGCCGACGGGCGCGATCGGCCTTGCCTCCGTCGGGGAAGCAAGATGGGAGCTGGACCTGCCGACCCCCCCGACGCGTCTGCTGCCCGCAGGCAACGGCAGCTGCTGGGCACTGGGCGGCGCGGTGGCGACCCGATTGTCCCGCACCGGAACCATCGAAGCACGGTGGCTTCTGCCGAGACCGGCCAACCAGGCCACGACGGACTCCAAGGGGCGCCTTTGGCTCGAGGTGGGCGAACGCCTCGTCCAGCTCGACCGTCGCTCCGGCACCAGCCTGGTGCTTGCCGGCCGGGGCAAGCCGGCCATCAGCGCGATGGCCTGCAGCGCGGAGCATCTCTGGCTGCTCGGCCGGGATCGGAGGACGCTGGCCCGGCTTCCGCTAGAATGAGGGCATGAAGTCCCTCCCGCTCGTGGCCCTGACGGCCCTCTCGGTGCCCCTCATGGCTGCGGTTGCCACACCAGCAGAGGAGCGGACCCGGTTGACGCTGCTGGGCACGACCGACCTCCACGGCCACATCTGGCCGACGAGCTACCTGAAGGGCGACGCAGCGGAAGACCTGGGCCTCGCCAAGGTGGCCACGCTGGTCAAGCGGGAACGGGCGAAAAACCCGAACGTCGTGCTGGTGGACTCGGGCGACCTGTTGCAGGGTTCGCCCCTGACGGACTGGTTCATCCGGCACGGCGACCCGCGCAAACACACCCATCCCATGGTCGACGTGCTGAATCTGATGGGCTACACGGCCTGGGATGTCGGCAACCACGATTTCAACTACGGCCTCGACATCCTGGGCAAGGCCCGCAGGGACGCACGGTATCCGTTCGTCTCGGCCAATGCCTACCACCACGGCACGAAGGATCCCTTCTTCCGCCCGTGGATCATCCGCGAGGTCGGCGGCGTCAAGGTAGGCATCATCGGAGCCACGCCCCCGGGTGTCGCCATCTGGGATCGCTTCCATGTCGAGGGCAAGCTCGACTTCGGCGACATCGTGGAAGCCTTCCGGCGGGAAGTCCCCGAGATGAAGGCCCATGGCGCCGAGGTGGTCCTCGGCATCCCCCATTCGGGTCTGGGCGGCGATGGCCCTCATGGTCCGACCTTCAGCGGGTACTCGGCATCCTCCGGATTGCCGCCCGAGAATGTCGTCCTGCGCCTCGCCGACGAGGTGCCCGGGCTGGACGTGGTCTTTGCGGGCCATAGCCATCAGGACGTGCCCGGACTAGAGCGCAACGGCGTGTCGCTCGCGCAGGCCGAGATGTGGGGCAAGCGGTTGGCGGTAGCCCGGCTGGAGCTGGCGCGCCGCCTGGGCGAGCCGTGGCGCATCGTGGCCCGCGACGTCACGACCTTGGGCGTGCAGGACGTGCCGCCCGACCCGGACGTGCTCGAGGGTAGTCGCAGGGTGCATGAGGCCACGGTCCGCTACGTCGCCGCCCCCATCGCCCGGACCCCGGACCAGTGGCCTGCAGGTCGCGCACGGCTCGAGGACACGCCCATCGTGGACCTGATCAACGAGGTGCAACGCTGGCGAACCGGTGCCCAACTTTCGGCGGCCGCCGCCTTCACGACGGAAGCAGGCCTGGCCGCCGGAACGCTGACCATCGCCAACGTGGCCGCGCTCTACCCCTATGAGAACGGCCTCGTCGCCGTCCGCATCACGGGCCGTCGACTGCGTGCCTACATCGAGCAGTCGGCACGCTTCTATGCACCCTACGTGGCCGGCGGCAAGGTCATGGCCGATGGCGTGCGCGGCTACAACTACGACATGGTCAGCGGCGTCGACTACGTGCTGGACGTGCGTCGTCCGCCCGGCAGGCGCCTCGTGAAGCTGAACTGGCAGGGCAAGCCCGTGCGGGACGACCAGCAGTTCACGCTGGCCGTGAACACCTACCGCCAGCGTGGCGGTGGCGGTTTCGACATGTTCCGCGACTGCCCGGTGGTGTTCGATCGGCAGGACAATGTCCGCGAACTGATGATCGACTATCTGCGCCAGAAGCGGGTCGTCCGCCAGAGGGACGTGTTCCGCCGGAACTGGACGGTGCTGCCGGCAGGGGCCCTCGCGGGCGACACCTACAGGTAACGGGCTACTTGAGCTTCAGACGGCGTGCCACGACGGCACCGTCCCGAACGTAGACCGCCCAACCGGGCACCACCGTGCCCGAGTGGCTGCGCGTCTGCATCGGATAGGCACTGCCTTCGGGCTTGCCTGTGGAAGGATCGATGACACGTACGACCGACTGGTAGCCCTCCGTCACGCCGGATGGCGTTACACCGGGAATGGCTCGCGTATAGCCGATCAGGAACCGGCCGATGCCCGAGTCATAGGTTGCCGACGTAGGCTTTGTTACGGGTGACCACGCAGGCTGGTTGACCGCTTCCACGAAGTTGGCCTGAACATCGAGGGAAGCCAAGGTGTCCCGGTTGTAACGAGCAACTTCCACGCTGGGCCCGGCTGTTCCCTCGGTATACCGCGCCACCAGGAAATTGGTTCCATCGAACGCGACGCTGGGCTGATTGATGGGACGATCGTAGGAGTAGGCCACGGAACGAGAAGACAGGGCACTGCCAGTTGCCGACAGCGTCGAGAACTGCAGGATGTGCGATCCCCCGTCCTCATACGTGCCCAAGACCATGTAGCCGCCGTCCGACAGAGCCACCACCTCCGGGTTGTCTACCATCGGACCGCGTGCGGCCTTGGGCGCTGCACCCTGATCATTGATGGCGACGGCTCCCAAGGGTTGGGGCCCCACGCCAAGATTGATCCATTGATTCGCGTATTTGGTGCCATCCCACTTGCTGTAGACCATCTCGAAGTTGTCGCCCTGGGCAGCCACTGCCCCGAGGCGGTACGAGTCGAACTCGGTGTTTGGCGTGATGTGCAGGGAGGGTGAGGCAAGCAACTCTCCGGAAATCAGATCGAGGGCCCGGATAGCAAAGGAGACGCGAACCTTGCCGGGCGTGACATCTGCCGTGACGCCCCGACGGTGAAGCATCAACACCATCGTGCTGCCAACCGCCGCCACCACGGGCTTCTCTTCGGAGAGGCCAGCCCCCAGGGTCTCCCGAACGACTGGTTCGCGCATGACGACTCCATCATCACCCAAGGTCAGGATCCGCCAACGCACCTTGGAAGCGTTGCCATTCCTCCAGAGAACCAGAAGCCGCTTTGCATCGAGCAAAACCGCACGCGGACCGACATTCGACTCGTCGGCATCGTCGGAAACCCTGACGACAGGACCCTCGAACGGGGCCAATTCCAACTCGCGATCCGTGGTAAGAGTTCCGGAAGCCGCTCGAACGCGGCCGCGCCCCAAAGAGAGGCACGCCACGCGACCCGCAGGCGAGAGAGAGTACGGTCCGGGCAGGGGCCGGCTCCAGGTCACCCCTTTGACCTCAGGAACATCGCCGCCTTCCACATCCGTCCCCGCGACGGTCAGTGGCGCCCCTGCACCCGGCCAGAGATGAATGGCCGCATCATCCGGATCGTTTCGCGGCCCGGGGAGCTCGTTGCTGGGATCATCGGCTGCCAGGATGCGCAGCGCGCTCAACTGCCGAAACACGGGCCCCTCGACTGACAGGATCCCGTCCACCCGCAAGCGAAGCGGGCCGACACCCGCCTCCTGCGGCACCTTGACGCTGGCAGACCCAGCGGCGATGGCGACCTCGACCTCGCGGCCCGACGGGAAGACGACCACCCCGGCCGAGGCATCGCCGGCACCCGCAACGCCGAGCTCCAACAGGGCGCCCGGGCCTGCGGCAGGCAGGTCGACGGACACGATGCGCGGTGCATTCACGGGCGCCATCTCGAGGGTGACGCGGGCCATCTTGCCCCACGGCACGGAGATCTGGGCCGCGACGCCCGAGGCGAGCAAGGTGCCCGGATCCGCCTCATTCCAACCGGTATAGGCCCCGGCACGGACGCGGTATCCATCGCCGGCGGGAACATCCAGTGCCACCGTCGTGACGGCGGTCGTGCCCCGCTTGACCCATTGGGCGGCCAACGGCTGACCTGCAACCTTTTCGATGGTGACCCTGACGCCTTGGACCGAATTCGGCATGACTTGCGTGGACCGGGCAGCCAAACCTGGCCACTGAATGCTCACCACGACCTTGCCGGGCAGTCCCTGCACCGGAAGGTCTGCCAAGGCAGCCGGCACACTTGCGGCCAGCGGAGCCTCGCCAGAGGCCACGGGCAGCGACGTCGCTTCCGGCGTCACACGGCATCCGGCCATCGCCACGGCCAGCACCAGCGTTCCCCACAGGCGCATCATCGGATACCCACCTCGAGCCCACCCAGACGCTCAATCGGAATCGACAGGGACGCGATGCGAGACGGGTCCGCGATCGACGTACCGTAAACGACCACATCACCCGACGCCTGGTCCGCGAGGACTTCCAGGCGTGCATCCACGATGCGGACGCGCGGGTCATCCGACGACCAGTACACCGGCAGATCGCGGGCCGAACCGTCCTGCATCCGGTGCACGGCCAGCAAGGTAGCCGTGGTCGGCAGGCCGACCAGCTCCTCGTCGGGTGCCCGGGTGTGCAGCCAGCCCAAGGGCTCCCGGGATATCTCGAGACCGGCAACGGGCTCGACGACCGCGACACCCAGCGGCAACGGCAGCGTCAGGTCACCAAGCCGCACCTGGATCCAAGCCAAGCCGGGAGCCTTCGCCGCCAGCACGCCATCCTGGCCGACCGTCGCCACCTCGGGCTGCGTCGAGGACCAGGGCACGTCGACCAATTCCCGGACAACGCCCTCGGTATCTCGCGACACCACGACGTAGCGGCGCCGCACGCCGAGCGAGACCGTGTCCGAGAAGACCGGCCCCTGATGGACCGTCGAATCACGCGCCTCGAGGGCAAGCGAAGCCAGCACGGGCAGGGTCACGGGTGCACTGGTCAGGCCAGAAACCGACACGACCAGCGGACCGGTCCGGGCTGCCGACGGCACGACGAAGGAAATCTCGTCGTCGTCGATGACCGAGGCCTCGGCCCTGAGACCGCCCAGGTACACCTCAGGCAGCTTGCCCGACGCGATCCCGAGATCGTCGCCCGCAAGGCGCACCCGCATGCCGGGGGCCACCACCTGCGCCGAAAGGGTCCGGATGACCGGCGGCTTGGTGACGATCTGGAGATTGGCCAGCTTGGCCGTCTTGCCGGAGACGATATCCACGGTGGCATTGCCGCGACCCAGCACCGGGTGGATGACCACGACCGGATGCTTGCCCGCCGGGATGCCCGGCAGACGGAAGACGCCGCCATTGCCCACGCGGGCGATGTAAGGCGTGCCGGGCAGGAATACCTCGGCATCCAGCAGATCCGTCACGCCGGAGGCGGTCGTGGTCACGACGCCTTCGAGGGTGCCGACGGGGGCGAGTTCGAGATTGAGCGAGGCGGAGGCCGCCCCGATGTCGCGCAGCAGGACCTTCAGATCCGACGAAGCCACCGCCTCGACATTGATGCGCACGGTCGCCGGCACGTCGAGTTGGAAACGGCCCTGGGCATCGGTATACGTGACGGCGCCCGGGGCATCCGACACCTCCTGAGTGCGACGCAGGCCGGCAGAGTTGGACACCAGCGCACCGGCCGAATTCGAGATCAGGGCCCCTGCGGAGTTCGAGATGAGGCCGACGCCTTGGCGGAAAACCGTGTCGGGAGCCCCGGGATCCAGCGGGTAGACGTGAATGGCGATGCCCGAGGCCGACGCCTTGCCACCGGGCAGCTTGATCTGGCCCTGGACATTGCCGGCGAAGGCTGCCGCCGCACTCTGGGCGGCCGGGGCCGGTGTCGCGGTGGTGGTCGCAAGACGCGCCGTCGTACCGCGTGCGGCGGTCGCGACCGCGGCGGCATCTTCGCAACCGGCCAAGGCCGCAGCGGCCATCGAGGCAACAAGGGCCCAGGCAAAGCCAGAATGTCGTCGCATGGTCACACAGGTTTCATACCGCCGGAGGTGACCTTCTCAAACCAACGGCCCACCCTGCCCGAGGAACGGCAAGCGCCAGAGCGGACGAGCGATGGCGGGGTGCTGCCCGGGGGCATCCTCGAGCAAAGCCTGACGCACGGCATCGGGATCGTCGTGGGCCATCAGCCCAAGCCACGCCGGACGTGTCGCGAGGGCTTCGCGGGCCAGG
The DNA here is from genome assembly GCA_035285865.1 of Candidatus Sericytochromatia bacterium. Taxonomy (GTDB): domain Bacteria; phylum Cyanobacteriota; class Sericytochromatia; order S15B-MN24; family VGJW01; genus VGJW01. The sequence continues at coordinate 2,590 of JAYKHS010000028.1, read as the reverse complement.
TCGACACGGCCGATGGTCGTTCCTGTGGCGCAGGCCTCGCGCCAGCGGCGCCCCAGTGCAGGAGATTCTCGGTTTTGGCGCGCTCGGACCTGTTGCCGGGCTCCTGCCCGCAGGCGCGCGGCGAAGGCCTGCAGCGACTCTCCCGGAGCCCTGTCGGACAACAGGGCCCGAGCGCCGGACGACGTGGGTGGCTCCGTCGGGCCGGACCCCTCAGGTGCAGATCCGATGTGAGTCCTTGCCGGTCTCCAGAGGAATTCCGGCGGAGCAGATGCCCCGAAAGGCCACGCACAGCGGTTGCAAAGCAGCAGCCACAGCATGGCCCGCTCGATCGCCAGCGCGGCAGGCAGCACCCAGAGCACGGGCCACCAGTTGCCCTCGGCATCCCACTCGGCCTGAAGCACCAGCCACAGCACAGCCAGCAGACCACCGAAGCGTGCCACGCGAACCGCGGTGCGACCGCCGGCATCGACCAACGCCAAGGCCAGCAGGCCACCGCAACCCCAGGCCCCCATGACGAGGAATAGACGCACGATAGGCTGGCGCAGGCGCCGCCAGCGGATCCTCATGTCCTCAATCTGTCGCAGTTCGCCCGAACGCGCGCGAATCCGGACCGGGGATACAGCGGGGCCATCCCGTCGCGCCTCGCGATCGAGGATATCGGTGACCTGCTCGAGTTCGACGGCCGTCCAGGTACCGACCGGGTCGCGGACCCAGGCGCGCAGGTCCGGCACGGCGATCCAGATGGCCACGCCGACGGCCAGCAGGGTCCAGAGCACCATGCGCACCCAGGCCCCCGCCCAAGCCAGACGTAGATGTGGCCTGGGCGCGGCGAGGGCACGCCAGGGCGCCTCCCGTCCGCCCTCAGGGGCGAGGAGGCGCATCAAGGGCCTTGAGGAAGGCCACCAGCGCCGTCCGCTCCTCGGCCGTCAGGTCGAGCGGCTGGATGAGCGGCGCGTGACCGGGGCCCCCGCCTTGGTCATAGAAGGCGACCACGGCCTCGAGCGTCGGCAGGCGGCCGTCATGCATGTAGGGCGCCGTCCGGGCAACCGACCTCAAGGGCGGGGTCCGGAAAGCACCCTTGTCGGCTTCGAGGCCGGTCACACCCATGCGCCCCGTATCCGCTTGGGCGGCATCTTCGCCGGGCCGCTGGCCAAGGGCGTGGAATGCACCGTCGGACAACGCAGGTCCGAGGTGGCATACCGTACAGGAGCCCTTGCCCGTGAAGACGAACAGGCCCAGCTTCTCGCGGCGGTCCAAGGCACGCTTGTCCCCGGCCAGGTAACGGTCGACTCGAGACGGCTGCGAGACCAGGGTTCGCTCGTAGGCCTCGAGCGCCAAGGCGGCATCCTCGACGGTCCCGCCTCTGCCGAAGGCCGAGCGGAACGCGGCCTTGTAGGCCGGATCGGCGTCCAGCAGACGCTCGATTGAGGCACGGTCTCCGGCCATCTCGTCCGGCGAGAGCATGGGCCCCAGGGCCTGCTCGGCCAGGGAACCTGCGCGGCCGTCCCAGAAGAAACGCGACAGCAGGGCCGTGTCGACGACCGTCGGCGTGTGGCGGCCGAGCCGCTTGCCGCGATGACCGGAGGCCAGTGCGCGCGGTTCGGCGAAGCCGTTCGCCGGACGATGGCAGGTCGCACATGACATGGTGCCGTCGCCCGAAAGCCGGGGGTCCTTGAAGAGCCGTCGGCCCACAGCGACCCAGTCCGCCCCATCGGGCAGCGCGGTCGGAGGTCCCGGGGGGCGAGGGGGCGTGATGCCGCCGGGCCAAGCCCGCAGGGCATCGAGCCGCTTCTCGAGCGCGGCTTCATCGGCCTGGGCCGCGTCGGAAGGGACACCGGCCTGCAGGGAGAGCAACAGGAGCAGCCACCCCAGCGTGCGCAGCCCGCTCGCCACCGTTCTGCCCTCCACGTCCGTCGTTAGCAGGGTCCCGGATCAAGGGTACACCTCAAGCAGACATCCCCATCAGGAGAAGCGCATGAGCCTGCAGAACATCTCGTCCCAGGTCAGCACGACGCAGCGGCTGGCGCCGCTCTCGGGTGCGGCCAAGGACCTCGTGGACAGCCTCGCCAAGGATACCGCCGGGTCCGCCGACCCCAGCATCGTCAAGGACTTCATGGATACCACCCAGGGCGGAGTCGGTTCGACCCTTCAACTGGAAGTGAACAACCGCAGCGGGTCGAGCCGCAGGGGGTGAGGCCGCTGGCGGCATGTGGAGAGGTCTGGCCCGTCAGCCCTTGAAGGTCCGCGCCCCGTCGAGGTGCAGCGCAGGCTGGCATATGGTGGAATGACGTCAGGCCGAGCCCGGAGCGTACGGCCTCAGGCTGACGGCATCGGCCGGCCTATTCTTCAGGAACCCGTGACGTGCAGGACAAGACGCTGAGCGAGCCAGGCGCGCGCCTTAAACAGGCCATCGAGGCTCGCGAAGCGCGTGTTGCCGTCATCGGCATCGGCTACGTCGGACTACCGCTCGCGGTCGAGAAGGCCAAGGTCGGCTTTTCCGTCGTCGGCCTGGACCGCAACCCGGAACGGGTGGCTGCGGTGAACGAAGGCCGCAACTACATCTCGGACGTGAAGGACGAGGAACTCGCCG
>JAYKHS010000027.1:0-75228 GCA_035285865.1 Candidatus Sericytochromatia bacterium | reverse complement strand
TGCCTACGCTTACCAAGGAAGAGATCGTCGACGCGATCGGCGCCATGCCCCTGCTCGAGGTTGCTGACCTCGTCAAGATGATGGAAGAGAAGTTCGGCGTCAGCGCGGCTGCCCCCGTGGCCGTGGCTGCGGTCGGTGGCGCTGCTGCCCCCGCTGCCGAGGAAGAGAAGACGGAGTTCGACGTCATCCTCACCAACGCCGGCGACAAGAAGATCCAGGTGCTCAAGGTCGTGCGCGAGCTGACCGGCCTGGGCCTCAAGGAAGCCAAGGAGCTGGTCGATTCCGCTCCGAAGGCCATCAAGGAGAAGTGCAAGAAGGAAGAGGCCGAAGAGCTCAAGACCAAGCTCGTGGCCGAAGGCGCCACCGTCGAGATCAAGTAGTCCCGACGTCGTTCCTTATCGGGCCTCCGGCGCTTGCGCCGGGGGCCCGGTCAATTGGGCCCCGTCGCCGACCTTGCCCAGCAGTTGCCATGCCCAGAGTTTCAGGAGGCAGGGCAGGCCGGCGTAGACGATGCCCAGCGTCACGAGGGCCGCCGTGGTGTTGGCCTTCCCCGTCACGAAACCCATGAATTCGAGCAACGGCAGGCTTATGGCACTGGCCAGCGCCAGATTGATCTTGCCGGCCGTGCCCATGAGCCCGAAGGCTCGCCCCGCAAGATGCGCCCGCCCGCCTTGGGTCAGGCCGTTCGCCACCATGGCCGGCGGCAGCGCGACCTCTGCCCCGAGTGCGAGACCCGCGGCCACGCACACGGCTCCATAGGCCAGTACCTGGCCTTCGCCGAGGAACGTCGCCCAGACGAAGGCGCAGGTCGCGAGCAGGATGGCCTCCTGCCAGGCGCGTCGATGGCCCGTGGTGGCGGCTCGGCGCGTCCACCAGGGCATGCCGGCCGCGCCCGCCAGCATGTAGAGGATCAGGAAAACCGGCAGCAGGTTGCCGGCACCGAGGCGGTCCTTGACGTAGAACACGACGGTGGCCGCGGGCAGGGCACTGGCGGTGCCGTTGACCAGGAACACACCCAGAAGTCTCCGGAAGACGGGATCGGCAAGCGGTGCCAGCGTGGCGCGCCAACCACCCGGTTCCTCAGCGGCATCCCCGCGCTGGCTCACGGTTCTGTCGTCATGCGGAAGCCACAGCGCCGGCAGGGCGAGAACGGGCACCGCCACCAGCAGGCCTGCCGCCATGAGGGCGAGCCCCTGTTCGGGATGGCCTTCCCCACCGAGGACGTGAGGCAGGATGGTGGCCGTGAGGGTGCCCACCAGCCCGAAGCCCTCACGGATTGTCCAGAGGCGGGTCCCGTCTGCCTGTCCGGCTCCCCAGGCCATGGCCAGGGCGGTATGGGCGATTGAGGCCGCGCTGAAAGCCACGGTGAACGCCGCGAGGCTGCCCGCCAGCCACGGCAGCACCGGCACGCCGGCCGGCGGCCGGAAGAGGGCGGCCACGGACAGGGCGAGGCAGGGTGCGGCAATGGCGAGGACCCCCCGGGGACCGATGCGCCATTGGTCGCAGCCGCGCCCGATCCAAGGATCCAGCACGGCATCCGCGAGGCGTGCGCCCAGCAGCACCAAGCCGATCAGACCCAGGCCCACGCCGAGCTTGCCGTACAGTGTCGGCAGCCAGAGGAACACCGGCAGGCTGCACAAGGCGAGGACCGCCGCGAATGGGGGATAGGCCGCGATGCTCGGCAGTCGGGGCATCTTCCCTCCACGGGGTGTGATCGGTCGCCTTGCGGTAGCGACCGACGTTGGCCACCATGGGACCATGCCCATGGTGCACGGACCAGCAGGGGCGGCGCGTCGCAGGGCCGCTGCCCTGTCGGTTGTCCTTTCCGTCGCCGTCGCGTCTCTGGGCGTTTGGGCGGGTCCGGCCTTCGCACGATCGCGGGGCACCGTCCTCGACGCCGAGCGTCTGGCACGTCGTGGCGGCTGGGCTTGGCTGCCGCAGCGCGCAGGATCCGGCGCGCCCGAGACACCCGATGAGGAGCGGGCGCTGGTCTGGAACGCCCGAGGTGCCATGCGCTCGGGTGCGCTTGAAACGGCGATCGCCGCCTGGGAGTCCGTGCCGGCGCAGAGCCCCTATTACGCGGAGGCCCTTGCCGCGCTGGCCTGGCTGAATCTGCGCACGGGACGCCCCGCGCGTGCGCGCGCGCGCCTCGAGGCCCTGCTGCCCGGCGTCGAGGGTGCGCGTGCGGAAGCCCTCCGCAATGAGTTGGCCCGGCTTTGCGTGGCGGCGGGCCAGCCCGCAGAGGCGCTCAAGGTCCTCAGGCCCGTGTTGGAGGCTCCGCGCGGCGTCGGTGCCGACACCGCGCATGCTGCGGCCCTGCTCGAGGCCATGTGGCTCTCGGGTCTCGCGGCCAAGGCAACCGGCCATGTTGCCTTTGCGCTCGGTCGCTTCCAGGACGTGGCGCGGCTCGCTCCGGGCTCTCGCAGGGGCGGATTGGCCCAACTCGAGGTCGTGAACCACCACCTGAGAACCGGACGCCCCGGCCCCGCCGCCGATGCGCTCGCCCGTTATGTGGCCGAGGGCTATCCGGATTTGCCCGGTGTCGACGTCGCGGCCACCCTCGCCATGTTGCAGGGGGAAGCGGCCGCACGGGAAGAAGACTGGGCGCGAGCCGCCGAGGCGTGGGCCAAGGCCGCCCCGTCACGTCCGCTTCGCGACATGGCGCTGGTGGGCCGAGCCTGGGCTCTATGGCGCTTGCGTCGCGGCGCGGAGGCCCTCGCCGTCGTCGAGGACCATCGACGTGAAGCGTGGGCCGGCGTGCTGCAGGCTCCTGCGCGATATCTCGAGGGTCGGCTGCTGCAGGATCTCGGGCGCCTCGAGGAGGCCGATGCCCGCTATCAGGAGGTCGAGGCGCTCGGCGATGCGGCCTGGACCGAGCAGGCGCTTTTCCAGCGGGCCGGTCTCGCGCTGCGCGGCGGCCAGACGGGGGCCGCCCTCGCGCTCGCGGCCTCGATCGTGCGGGACCATCCCGGCGGACGCATGGCTTCCGCGGCCCTCTGGCTCCTTGCCGAGGCACAACTCAGTCAAGGACGCACGGCGGAGGCCATCGTCAATTACCAGCGCCTCGCCAGTCGTCCCGATGCGCTGCTGCTGTTGGGCGGCAAGGGAGCCTCCGTCGTCTTCAAGCTGGGTCTTGCCTACCTGCGCGCAGGGGATGAGGCTGCCGCCGAGGCCGCCTTTGCCAAGGTCGGCGATCCGAAGTTGCGCGCGGAGGCCCTGTTCTGGCAGGCCGAGGCCGCATCCCGAAGCGACCGACACGCAGAGGCCGCGAGGTTGTTCGAGGAGCTGGTCCGCGACCATCCGGAATCGCCGCGTGTCGCCGACGCCTGGTATGGCCTCGCGTGGGCTCGGCTCGAGACCGAAGCCCATGTCCTGGCCATCCGTGCCTTCGAGGAGGCCTCGCGCCGCCTCGCCGACGGCCGACGGCGTCGGGATGCCCGTTACCACCTGGGTCTGCTGTTGCTCGATGCCGGCCGTCCGGGCGCCGCACGTGCCTTGCTGGCCGAGATTGCCGCGGACGCCGACCCGGCGCGCGGCGCCGATGCTGCATGGTGGCTTGCCGAGGCCATGGCGGACGAGGGTGACTGGGTGGCCGCGGCAGCCCAGTATGGCGCTTGCGTGGCATTGGGGGGTGAGCGTGGGCTGCTGGCGCGCCGCAACCAGGCCGAGATGTTGCAGAAGGCCGCACGCTGGGCCGAGGCCGCAGCCGTGCTGGACGCGCTGCTCGATGACCCCACCCTAGATGCGGCGCAGACGCGTCGGGACCGTTTGGCGGCCGCCGTGGCCTGGAGCAGGGCAGGTGAAGCCGAGAGGGCCGCCGCGTATTATGGCCGCCTCGCTGCAGAGGCCCGGGGCCTGCCGGAGGATCAGGACCAACTCTGGAAGCCCCTCATCGAGGCCCAGATCGCGACCGGTGCCTGGGCGGGGGCCGGTTCCCTGCTCACGGGCGTGGCCTCTGCCAGCCCTTGGGCCGACGGTCTGCTCCGTCAGGTGGCCGAGGGTCACGCCGCTGCGGGGCAGTGGCGTGCGGCGGCCGCCACCTGGGCGAGATTGCCGAATCAGGATGCGAGGACCCGGATGGCCAGGATCGAGGCGCTCGAGAAGGCCGGAGACCGCATGGGGGCGGCTGACGGCCTCGAGGATATCCTCGCGCAGGATAAGGAAGCTCGGGACCCCTTCTGGGAGCGCCTGTGCCGGAATCTTGCCGCGCTGGACCTGCCGGAGCGCGAGCGGAACACGCTCGATCGCTGGATGCAGGACGCCTCGGCCGACATCGCCGTGCGGGCCGCATCCTGGATGGCCTATGGCGAGCGCATGGTGCGTCGGCAGGATCTGGACGAGGCGGCCTTCGCGCTCAGGGTGGCGGTGCGTGGTCTGCCGCAAGGCGAGGCGCACTGGAAGGCCCGTTACTGGCTGGCGTCGACGCTCGTCAGTCAGTCCCGGTTCGAGGATGCCGAGGAGATCGTCAAGCCGCTTGCGGATGGGGCGTGGCCCAAGGCACCGGGGTCCGGACTCTCGGCGTGGCGGGCACAGGCGCGCCTGTTGCGCGGGCAGATGCTGGAAGCGCGTGGCCGCTGGGACGACGCCGAGCGTATCTACAAGGCACTTGCCGGCGAGAAGCTCGCCCCTGCCACGCAGCGCAACGAAGCCGAGGCCCGTCTCGCCTTCATCCGGCAGTTCGTGCGTCGGCCGGGCAAGGGGAAGCGATGACCTGCTCCGCCATGCCTGCTTGCTTGAGGAATGCCATCCGCCTTGCCGGAGCGGTCGCCCTCGTGCTGCCCGCCGTGCCTGGACAGGCCGCTGCGGCCGAGGTGCTCGTCCCGGTCGCCGTCGAGGGCAGTGCTTCGGCGGCCACAGCCGGCCGGGAGGTCGATCGCCTGCCGATGGAGCTGCCCCCCATCACCGTCACGGGCCGGAGGCTGCGTCTGCCGCAGGCCCGCGGGCGGAAGGTCCGCCTCGAGGACCCTGAACTGGCGGGCATGGTCGAGCCTCCCCCTCCCGTTCGTCCCTTGTCCGGATCGCTGTCGGCTCTGGCTTTGCCCGTCCCCCTCGATGCATCCTCGGCCCTCGCGCCCGAGCTTGATGAGGAATTGGTTCCGGCGCTGGGTCAATTGGAGCTCGGCCTTGGCGATGCGTTGGTCGGTGGCCCCGCGACGTGGCGGGGTCGAATTGGCGGGGCAGCGGCGTGGACCGCGGCTGGGCTGCGGTTGCTGACCGATGGCCGCTTCGAGATGCACGCCCCGGACGGCTGGTCCGTTCTGGCCCTCGACCAGCACGTCGCCCACGAGCGCGGGGCCTGGGCCCAGCTCTCCCTCGAGGGCGCGCATCGACGCGTCGGTCGGCGCGACATCACCCGCCAGGTCGTTGCGGTCTCGGCCGGCTGGGACGAGGCCCTGCCCGGCGCCACGCTGTCGTTCTCCCGAGCCGAACTCGGGAATCAGGTCGTCGTGTGGCCCGGGACCACGAACACCCGCACAGTCCAGGCTCGTTGGCAGCTCGAGGGTTCGCGGACGGGCACGCTCGGGAGTCCCGACCGGCCGGTGCGTTTCGGCTGGACCGTCGGTCAGGTGGCCCATGCCAGGGATGATGGGGCAGGTCAGGACGGCATGCTGCTGCGGGCCAGCCTGTCGCCCGAGGCGTGGCCGTTGCCCGTCCCGGATCTCGAACTCGAGACCGGACTTGGCCTGACGCAGCTGGGCCAGGCCAGCTATCTCGATCCGACCCTCAGGCTGACATGGCAACCGCGCCAACCGGGCATCGAGGGCCTTCCCGATGCGTGGCATCGCCCCTTGCAGCTCTGGACCGGGCTCTCGACCCATGCCGACTGGCCGACCCTGGCCTCTCTGTTGCGCCGGCGCGATCCCGTGGTGGCCCGGGTCGATCTGCGTCCCGTGCGCGTCGAGCCGCGCCTGGAAACAGGCTTGTCGTGGCGCCTGACGCCCGGGCTTCATCTGGGTGGAGAGGCCTCCGTGGCGCGTGTCCTCGACCCGGTCATCTGGCGCGAGGCGGGTAGCGGCCTCTGGCAACTGCAGCAGGACGCACGCTGGCAGCCGCGGACCGAGGCGCGCCTTGCCCTGCAGTGGCAGCCATGGGAGACGCTTTCGCAGCAGGTCGAGTGGGCCTTCGAGGACCTTCCCGTCGCGGGCATGCGGCATCAGGAAGTCAGGCTGGCGCACGATTCCCGGTGGTCCGGTGACCTTGCTGTCGGCCTTGACCTGCTGCTGGAGACCGATCAGCTCGCCGGCAACCTCCTGGATTCGGGTTTGGCGGCCGACGGTTCCGCCGTCCGGGTCGAAGGCACGGTTGGCCTGCCGCTCGGTGCGCGCTGGGAGGTCTTCGCCCGGGCCACCTCGTGGCCGCTCGTGGCCTTGCGCGAACCGGCACCCGGATTCTACATGCGCCCGGCCCTGCTGGTTCTGGGCGCGTCACGGGGCTTTTGAGGGTGCGCGCCATGTCCCGGCGCCGGCAGGCGCGTCCCGATCCCGAGGCATGGGGCCTGTCGCTGCTGGTTCATGCCCTGCTGCTTTTCTGGTTGTTCTTCTGGCCTCGCCCCGAAGCTCCGCTGGTCATGCCCACGCCAGAGCCGCTGGTGGTGGCGCTGGTGGATCTCGGGGGACCGGCCGGGGACACGACGCGCCCGGTGCAGGGCCTGCCCGCGCCCGGGCCGGTCAATGATCGTCCTGCAGCCGAGCGGCCCGCGCCGGCCGACGCCCCGGCACCGCGACCGGAGGCCGTCGTCCGACGGCGCACCGAAGTCAGGCAAGCCCCCGCCCGCCCCAAGGCTGCCCCGGATTATCCCGAGCCCGAACCGCAGGTCGATGCCCTCGCGCTCGCAAGGGAACGCGAGCGTCGTCGCCAGGCAGAGGCGGCAGCCCAAGGTTCCGGGGACGGTCCCGAGTCCCCCGACGGTCCTCCGGGGGGAACGGCAGGCGGTGCGCCCGGTGGCTCCGTGTCGACGGGGAGCGGCGCCCGCGGGGACCTGGCCGGTCGCCGTGTTCTGGAGCGTCCTGAGCCGGACTATCCGCAGGAGGCACGTGCCCGGCTTGCCGAGGGCAGTGTCCGCGCCATCATCCGGGTCGCGGCCTCGGGTGAGGTCGTCTCGGCGCGCATCCAGCGCTCGTCTGGAGACAGCGCGCTCGATGCGGCTGCGCTCGCGGCCTTCCAGCGTTGGCGATTCAGTCCCTTGGGCAGCGAAGCTCCGGACCAGGAAGGCTATGTCTCCGTCAGGTTCCAGCTGCGCTGAGGCTGCCTTCGCGTGGGCGATGGGTCGCGATCCACGCGTGCTCCCACGATGTTCGGGCCTCCGGGTGCCAAGCGAGGCCAAAAGCGTGCGCAAGCGCGCGCTCGAGACTGCTGCGGCAGGCCTCGGGGGCTTCGAGGGGAGCGTTCGACCACAGGGCCACGGGCTCGGGCGTGCCCGGCCCGAGCACGTCCGCGAGGCGCACGGAGGCAGGCCACAGCTTGATGCTGCCGTGCTGCAGCAGCAGGCCGCCGCGCCGGACCTGGGCGGAGCCCCCGATCTTGTGACCCGCAACCGCCAGGTCGGCCCGGCCCGGCCTCGCGAAACAGCTGGCCTCGCCACGCTGGCCCGAGGCCTCGGTGCGGATCAGGTCCGCAGGGAATCCGACCTCCGCGAGGGCCCGGGCGAGGATGCCGTTCAGATGGCGATAGTCCCCGAGCACGCCGCGCGTGCCTGCCTCCGTGACCACGGAATAGGTGATCTCGGCCGCGTGCAGCACGGCCTGGCCTCCCGTCGGGCGACGCACCACATCGATTCCGAGGAGGGCGGCGCGTTCCGCGAGGCCATTCGGCAGGGCCTGGTTCCGACCGAGGCTCAGGCACGCCGGTTCCCAGCCGTACAGCCGAAGCGTCGGCCCGACGACGCCAGCGGCCATGGCCTCGAGCATCGCTTCGTCCGCGGCCATGTTCCAGGCGCCCGGGGCCGGCGCATCGGCGAGCAGTCGCCACGGGAGTCCGGTCACGCTAGGATCATGGCATGAGGTTGAGCGTGGCCCAAGCAGCCCGGACGCTCGGGGTCTCCGTAGCGGAGGTCCGGGCGTGGGAGCGCGTCTTGAACCTGCGCTTCGCCAAGGACCGGCAAGGGCGGCGTGTGCTGGGCGAACGCGACCTCGAAAACCTGCGCGTGGTGGCCGGTTATGTGGCGGAGGGGCGCACCCTCGATGAAATCAGGATGCTGCTCGCGCCCTCTTCGCCCCAGGTCGAGACACGGCCGGACCTGGAGGAGGTCCTGTCCCGGATCGTGCAACGCCAGGATGCGATGGAACAACTGCTGGCCGGCCAGCACGCGGCCTTGCAGGATCTTCAGGGTCGATACCAGCAGATTGCGGCCGCCCAGGAGGCCGTCCGGGGCCTGCTCGAGGCGCCCGGGATGGACCCGGCTCGTTTGCAGGCCCTGTCGGAACAGGTCACGGAGATGGCCGCCGAGGGTGTGGGCCGTCTGGCGAAGCTCGAGGAACAGCTGGCCGAGGTGCGCCGGACGTTGGGGCAGGTGTCCGACGGGGATGGGCCCGAGGCCTACGACACCCTGCGGCGGCGTCTCGAGGAACTGGAAGAGGCCCGTCTTGCAGAAGCCCAGCTGCACGAACAGGAGGATGCAGCTCGGGGCGAGGCCTTGCGGCAGCAGTTGGCGGAGTTGGAGCAGGAGGTTGGCCGCAAGGCCCGTCGCGCGATGGACGACTCGATGCGCAGCCTGCAACGCCGGATGCTGGACCTCGAGGCTGCGCTCGCGAACCGTGGGGATGATACTCCCGGTTCGGGGCCCGAACTGGGACTCGTCGAGGGCGTGGTGCAGGCCCTCCAGGAAGCCGACGCCCGGCGCCGGCCCTGGTGGAAGTTCTGGAGCTGAGTCGGCTCCGCGTCAGGGACGCCAGCGCAGGACCGGCTTGCGCGCTGCCAGGACCTCATCCACACGCTTGATGGGCGTGGTGTGGGGAGCCTGCTGCACGACCTCAGGGGTTTCGTCGACTTCCCGGGCGATGGTGTGCATGGCGGTCACGAAGCGATCCAGCGTTTCCTTGCTCTCCGTCTCGGTCGGCTCGATCATCATGGCCTCGGGCACGATCAGCGGGAAGTAAATCGTCGGCGGGTGGATCCCGAAGTCGATCAGCCGCTTGCCCATCAGCAGCGTGTTGCAGCCTTTGGCCTTCTGGCGGCTGCCGGACATGACGAACTCGTGCATGCACGGCTGGGCGTGGGGCATCTCGAAGGCCTCCTTCAGGTTGGCCTTCAGGTAATTGGCGTTGAGCACGGCGTCCCTGCTGACCTGTGCCAGGCCCTCGGCACCGTGCGCGAGGATGTAGGCATAGGCACGCACGTGCATCCCGAAGTTCCCGAAGAAGGCCTTGACCCGCCCGATGGTGAGCGGCCTGTCGGACTCCAGTCGGTACGTGCCCGAAGCATCGCGGACCACGATGGGCACCGGCAGGAACGGCTCGAGGGCCTTGCCCACGACGACGGGCCCGGACCCGGGGCCACCGCCACCGTGCGGGGTCGAGAACGTCTTGTGCAGGTTCAGGTGCACGACGTCGAAGCCCATGTCGCCAGGACGGACCGTACCGAGGATCGCGTTGAAGTTGGCTCCGTCGTAGTACAGCAGGCCGCCGGCGGCGTGCACGGCCTCCTGGATTTCGAGGATGTCTTCCTCGAACAGGCCCAGCGTGTTGGGGTTGGTCAGCATCAATGCCGCCACACGATCGTCCAGCTTGCTCTTGAGGTCTGCGAGGTCGACCAAGCCGCGGCCGTCGGAGGCGACGGTGACGACCTCGAAGCCCGCGACGGCCGCCGTCGCCGGATTCGTGCCGTGGGCCGAGTCCGGCACGAGGACCCGCGTCCTGCGGGCATCGCCTCGATGCTGGTGGTAGGCCTTGATCATCAGGATGCCCGTCAGTTCGCCATGGGCCCCGGCCGCGGGCTGCAGGCTGCAGCGCTCGAGGCCCGTGATGGCGCAGAGCCACTGCTGCAGGTCGTGCATGATCTCGAGGGCACCCTGCAACTGGCTTTCCGGTTGATAGGGGTGGATGTTGGCCATCCCGTCCAGGCGGGCCGCCCACTCGTTGACCTTGGGGTTGTACTTCATCGTGCATGACCCGAGCGGATAGAAGCCCTTGTCGATGGCGTGGTTGAGCTGCGACAGGCGCAGATAGTGGCGCACGGTCTCCAACTCGGACTGCTGCGGCAGGGCGGGGGCCTCGCGGCGCAGCATCGAAGCCGGCAGAACCTCGGCCAGCTCGGGGGCGGCCACGGCAGGCTCGGGAATCACGACGCCCCGGCGTCCCGGTGCGCCCTCTCCCAGGATGACGGGTTGGAGCAACTCAGGCATGGACGGCCTCCTGGGAGCGCTGGCCCCCCTGGGCGGACACGACGGCGGCGATGCCGGCGACGAGGGCCTCCAGTTCTTCGGGGGCATTCATCTCGGTCACGGCGATGAGCAGGTCATGGGTACGTTCGGGCCACCACGTGTCGAGGGGCAGGCCGGCAAGGATGCCGCGCGCAAGCAGGGCGTCGCGCAACTGCGTGGCCGGCACGGGCGAGGTCAGCACGAACTCGCTCAGGAACGGGCTTTCCGGATGCGCCAGACGACAACCGGGCAACCGGGTCAGCCGGTCGGCGAGGTGATGGGCGCGCAGGGCCGAGGTGCGGGCCACGTCGCGCAGGCCTTCCGGGCCCAGCAGGGCCAGGTGGATCGTGCTGAACAGTGCGTTCAGTGCCTGGTTGGTGCAGATGTTGCTTGCGGCCTTTTCGCGGCGGATGTGCTGTTCGCGCGTTTGCAGCGTCAACGTGAAGCAGGGCCGGCCCTCGGCGTCCTGCGACATGCCGCAGATGCGTCCGGGCAGCTGCCGGACGTGGGCATCACGACACGCCATGTAGCCCACGTGGGGCCCGCCGAGCGACATCGCGTTGCCGAGTCCTTGCGCCTCTCCGACCACGAGGTCGGCACCCCAGCGGCCCGGGGCCTCGAGCACGCCGAGGGCAATCGGATCAGCCACCACGACCAGCAGGGCTCCCGCGGCATGCACCACGTCGGCGAGGCCGGCGAGGTCCGCGACCGTCCCGAGGACGCCGGGCACCTGGACGATGAGCGCGCTCGTGTCCGGCGTCAGCGCGGCCTTCACGGCGGCGACATCCGTCGCGTCCGCCCGGGTCGGCAGGCTGTCGATGACGAGCCCGGGGCCCTGTGCATAGGTGCGTGTGACGGCCTCATACTCGGGATGGACCGAGCCGCAGACCAGGACGCGGGGACGATTCGTGACGCGGACGGCCATCAGGGCCGCCTCGGCGACCGCTGTCGAGCCGTCGTACATCGACGCGTTGGCCACGTCCATGCCCGTCAGTTCGCAGATCATCGACTGGAACTCGAAGATGGCCTGAAGCGTGCCCTGACTGACCTCGGGCTGGTAGGGCGTGTACGCGGTGTAGAACTCGGACCGCGAGGCAATCTGGTCGACGGCTGCGGGGCGGTAGCGATGGGTCACCCCGGCCCCGACGAAGCTGGCCTGCTGGCTGGCGGACACGTTGCGGGCCGCGAGCCGCGCGAGGCGCTGCTGGATCTCGGCTTCGGCGTGGGGCCGAGGCAGGTCCAGGCGGACCTCCCGCAGGGCTTTGGGGATGTGGCTCAGCAAGGCATCCATCGAGGAAACCCCGATGCTGTCGAGCATGGCCGCCCGGTCGGCCGGCGTGTGCGGGAGGTAAGCGTAGGTCATCAGTGACTCGCGATCTCGGCCTGATAGGCTTCTTCGGTCAGCAGGGCGTCGAAGGCGGACGGGTCGGAGGTCTCGATGACGACCATCCAGCCGCGGTCCATGGGGTCGGAGTTGAGGATGCCGGGATCCTGGACGACAGGGTCGTTGACCTCGACGACCGTGCCTGCGACCGGCATGTAGAGGCTCGAGACGGCCTTGACCGATTCGACGACGCCGAACTCCTCGCCTGCAGCGTAGGTGCGGCCAACCTTGGGCAACTCGACGTAGACCACGTCGCCCAACTGCTCGGAGGCGAACGGCGTGATGCCCACGCGGTAGCGGTCGCCTTCCTTGCGGGCGTATTCGTGGGACGTGGCGAAGCGGATCATGGAGACCTCCGAGGGGCTAGGTTGCAGGGCGGCGATAGAACGGCAGGGCGACGACACGGGCGGGTACGAGGCGGTCACGCACGCGGACGGAGACTTCGTGGCCCGTGGGCAAGGTCGCAGGCAGGTAGGCCGTGGCCACAGGATGGCCCAGCGTCGGGGAAAAGGTGCCCGAGGCCACCGTGCCGAGGACCGTGCCCTCCTGGTCCACCACCACGTAGCCCTCGCGCGCAGGTGCCCGGTCGGTCAGGACCAGACCCCGCAGGCGCCGGACGACGCCTTCACCCTTCTGGCGGACGTGCACGTCGCGGCCCAGGTACGGGCCCGGGTTGCGCACGGCCCAGCCGAAGCCGGCCTCGATCGGGGTGGTGTCGTCGTCCCACTCGTGGCCATACAGGGGAAGGCCGGCCTCGAGACGCAGGGTGTCGCGAGCACCGAGGCCGCACGGCACTGCCCCCTCGGCGATCAGCAGGTCCCAGACGCGGGTGGCTGCATCGGCGGGAACGAGTACTTCGAACCCGTCTTCGCCGGTGTAGCCCGTCCGCCCGGCCGGGCAGTCGAGGTCAGCCAGCCGCAGCGTCGTGATGCCGAAGGAACCGACGCCTGTCAGGTCAGATCCCGACAGGCGCGACAGCTCGCGGGCCGCTGCAGGACCCTGCACCGCGATGAGCGCCCAGGCATCCGAGACGTCCTCGAGGGTCGCCTGCCCGTTGGCTTCGGGCAGATGGCGCTGCAGCCACGCCCAGTCCTTGTCGCGGTTGGCCGCATTGACCACCAGAAGGAGGTGGTCCGGGAACCGGTAGATGATGAGGTCATCGACGACGCCGCCGGTCGGACGCGTGAACATCGTGTAGACGGCGTGCCCGACGGCCAGCGCCTCCAGATTGGCGGGCACGAGGCACGACAGCCACTCGCGGGCCTCGGGGCCGCTGACGCGGAACTCGCCCATGTGCGAGACGTCGAAGATGCCCCAATTGCCCCGGACGGCCTGATGCTCGGCCATGATCGAGCTGTATTGGACCGGCATCGCCCAGCCCCCGAAACCCACCATGCGGGCACCCAGCGCCACATGGCGATCGTGCAGGGGAGTATGCCGCAACGGTGCGGCCACGGTCTCGGTCACGCGCGACATCCTGAAAAGGGGGGACCCGGGACCGGTCCCTTTCCTTCATTGTAACCTGTCGCGCCGTCCCTCGGGGGGGATCAGAGCCCGGCTGGGCCCCGGAACTGCTGCCGCATGGCCGCGTCGGTGCCGCCCTGAGCCGCGATGCGGGCGTAGATACCGACGGATTCCGTGGGCACGCGCCGGTAGTCGCGGTTGCGGCAGTCGACCGAGTACAGGCCGAAGCGTGGCCTGTAGGAACCCCACTCCCAGTTGTCGGTGATCGACCAATGGACGTAACCGAGGACGGGAACGCCCTCGGCCCGGATCTTCTCCAACTGGGCCACGTGCTGCACCAGGTAGGCTTCGCGGGTCCAGCTGTCCTCGCGGGGCTTCAGGTCGTCCGTCGCGAAGCCGTTCTCGGCCACCAGCACCGGCAGGCCCGTCCACTTGTGGTAGTTCTTCACGGCGTGGTGCAGGCCCTGGGGGTAGACCTCCCATTGCCATGCCGGCTTGATCTGGAAGCCGGGACCGATGCGCCAGCGGCAATAGTAGTCTAGCGCCACGTAGTCGAGCCACTTCGCCTTGTTGCCCACCGGGCGCTGGGCATTGAACATCCAGTCCTTGCCGAGGTCTTCGGGGATGTCCGTGGAGGGTTCGGGCTGGGCCTTGAGCGACAGGCTGTAGGCCGCGGCATAGTTGTTGAAGGAGACCCGAGCGATGGCGTCGGATGCATGGATGGCCTTGTAGGCGGCCTGATGCGCCAGCACGAAGTTCCGCGCGGCAAGCAGCCCACGGCCGACGTCCTTGCGTCCGGGCGCGATGGCGCCCGTGACATACGAGCCGCCCAGGAAGACGTTGGGCTCGTTGAACGTCAGGTACCACTCGATGTCCCGCCCGAACTCCCTGGCGACGAAGCCGGCGAATCGCTCGAAAGCATAGACCGATTTCCGGTTCTCCCAACCGCCGTAGCGGTCCTCGAGCCACTTCGGATAGCTGAAGTGCATCAGCGTCACGATGGGCGTCATCCCGGCCTCGCGAATCGCGGTGAGCATGTCGTGATAGCGGGCAACGGCCTCGGGATCGATGCGGCCCTCTTCCGGTTCCAGGCGGCCCCAGTCGAGGCTGGTGCGGAAGGCGGAGAGGCCCATCCCGCGGGCCAGGCCGATGTCCTCGCGGTAGCGGGTCCAGCCGTCGGCGGCTGCCCCGGCACGCTCCTCGGTCTTGCCCGCCAGCTCGAAGGCCAACCACTGCGTGCGGTCGTT
Organism: Candidatus Sericytochromatia bacterium; assembly: GCA_035285865.1. Lineage (GTDB taxonomy): Bacteria > Cyanobacteriota > Sericytochromatia > S15B-MN24 > VGJW01 > VGJW01. The sequence goes on along the minus strand of JAYKHS010000027.1, from coordinate 60,776 downwards.
GTTGCCCTCCCACTGATAGGCTGCCGTGGACACGCCCCAGAGGAACCCGTTCGCAGCCTTGCTCGCCACGGTGGCCCCGGTCGCGACCGTGGGGTTCTTGCCGGGAAGGACGCCGCAGGCTGCGGCCAGCAGCGCGAGGCCGGGTGCCAGCAGGCGAAGCGATGACGGAGGACGCTGAGTGGAGGCCATGGGGAAGAGGTTAATTTCTGACTAAGGAGACCCTGACTAACGTTTAACTAACAGATTCTCCGCCACTTGGGAAGGGCTTTGGGCCGAATTCTCCGGCCCGGTCTGCCGTGGAGTTCCTTGCCGGTCGCGGGCAGCGTGCGGTTCGGGGGTGCGCCGATGAACCGTGCTGCCCGACTGCTCTCCTGGTTTCTGCCCACGCTGCTGGCGTGCGGTGCATCCGTGCCCGCAGGGCCGGAGCCCGTCGTCGAGCCTGTCGGTATCGTCGCGATGGCCCTCGGCAGCGATCATCCGTGGCGGGGACAGGCCGGTCTGCCTTCGCCGCAGCGGAGTTGGGACATGGGTGGCACGATGGCCTTCTGGGCCACTCCGCCCGGGACATGGCAGCCTCTGTTGGCTCGGCTCGAGCGCCTTCCGGGCGTTCGTGCGGCTGCACCCTCGTGGATCCGGCAAGCCGATGTCGGTGCCGCTCCGGACCTGCCCGGCGACCCCCTGCTGGATCGTCAGTGGGCGTTGGCACCCGGCCACCTTGATGCCCGCTCGGCGTGGGCCCGCGGCCGGGATGGGGGCGATCGCCTCGTCGCCATCCTGGATACCGGCGTCGATCCGGGCCATCCGGAACTGCGCGGTCGCGTCCTCTCGGGATGGAACACCCTCGCCCACGATGCGGACACGACCGACCGTGACGGGCATGGCACGCACGTCGCGGGGATTCTCGGGGCCGCGGGTGATGATGGAGTCGGCGGGGCAGGCCTGTGCTGGAGGATTCGCATCCTGCCGGTCAAGGTGATGGATCGGGGACGCGGCCACGATGCCGCGGCTTTGGAGGGCCTCGCGTGGGCCGTCCGGCGCGGGGCCAGCATCGTCAACATGTCGCTCAACTCCCGCGACACGCGCTTGAGTCCGTTCTATGAACGGGCTGCCCGCTGGGCTGCGGATCAGGGGGCGTGGATCGTGGCCTCGGCGGGCAACGAAGGGGCGGCCGTCACCCAGCCCGCCAACACGCCAGGAATCCTCGGCGTGGCTGCCGTCGACCGCGAGGGGCGTCGCTGCCGCTGGTCCAACCACGGCCCTGGCGTGGCCCTGGCCGCGCCGGGTGAGGGCATCCTGTCCACGCTGCCCGGCGGGCGCTGGGGTGTCGACTCGGGTACGTCGATGGCGGCCCCCTTCGTGTCCGGTGCGCTGGCGATGCTCCTCGAGGGCCATCCGGGTGCGCCGCGGGAGCGCATCCTGTCCCTGCTCCGGCAGGCCACGCGGCCGGCGGCAGATCCTGGCCTCGGAGCCGGCATCCTGGCCCTCGACCGCTTGCCCTGAAGGCTTCATCGGCATGCCACGCGAGCGAGATCTCCTCGTGCGCTTGTGACGCGCACGCTGGTGGCATGGTCTTCCGTGAGACGTGGGCCCGTGTCCGGAGATGCTCGCCGGCCTCGGGCGTGATGGCCTGCCTGCTGGTTGCATGCGTCCAGATCCCCGTTCCGGTTCCGGGACCGTCATCTGCGCCGCGTCCGGAAGCCCCTGTCGGTCAAGGATCGGTGGATGCCCACTCGGGCGTGGCCGATCCGTCGTCCACAGGCCCTCGCCCCCCCGAGCCGACGCCGCGATCTGCCTCGTGGGTCGAGCGCCTCGCTGGAGGACGCATCCGCACCCCGGACCTGCCTGCGGTCCTGCAGGCACCGGCGGGCCTCTGGCTGGCCGATGGCGAGGCGTGGCTCGCGGATGCCGGTGGGCACGCCGTCTGGTCGCTCGGGGACGACCTGTTGCGTCGGCGCATCGGCTGGGGTGCCCGTGGCTGGTCCGGGGATGGCGGCGCCGGGCCGGATGGGCAACTCTGGACTCCCTTCGCGGGTTGTGTCTGGGGCGACCGTCAGGTGATCGCGGATTACGGCAACGGTCGCTTGCGCACGCTGGATCGTGCGGGCGTGCTCGGGACCCTCCCTTGGCCGGCCGGACTGCCGATGCTGCAAGGCCCCGCAGGCCTGGCGGTCGATGCCTCGGGGGGCTTGCTCGTCGCGGACTTCCTCGGGCATCGGCTGTTTCGCCTGGATGCCGCCGGTGGCGGCGAGGTCCTTGCCGGAACCGGGCAGTCCGGGCCCGCGGAGTCCGGCATCGTGGCGCGAGGCACGCCGCTCGATCGTCCGCTGTCGTTGCTGATGCGTGCGGACGGCCACCTGGTGGTGGGTGAGGGCGGCAGCGGCCGCATCCTCTCGCTGACGCCCGGGGGCCGCTGGACCGTGCTTGCGGAGGCCGTCCCGGAGCCTTCCGCACTGCTTGGGGACGGCGCAGGCGGGATGCTCGTGGCGAGCGGGGAAACGCACCGGATTCTGCACCTCTCCGCCGGAGGCGTGCGACAGATGCTGGCGGGGACGGGTGAATCGGGAACGTCCGGGGACGACGGCCCGCCGGCCAAGGCGCGCTTCATCCGGCCGGCGGGCCTGATTGCGTGGCAGGGCGGGCTGCTCGTGGCCGATCTCGGGACGCCGCGCCTGCGGTGGATCGTGCCTGCGCCGTGATACTCTCGGGACGTGGGCAGAGGACGCGCAGGGCGCCTGCCGGCCTCCCCGCGGGGGCTGGCCGTCCGCAAGCGCCTTGCCGTGACCGAGTCCGGAGCCTGGCCCGACCGCCTGCTCGAGGACATGCCTGCAGGCTGGGCCGACCGCGACCGCGAGTTCCTGACGGCGCTACTGCAGGAGACGACGCGGCTCGAGCGCTACGTTGACGGCCTCCTCGCCCCCCTGCTCGACCGACCGCTGGAACGTCTGGATGCGCCCGTCCGGGAGGTGCTGCGCACGGGCGCCGTCCAACTGGTGGCCATGGACCGGCTGCCGGACCACGCCGTGGTCTCCGAGTCGGTGAAGCTGGCCCGGCTGGTGGCCCATGAGGGTGCCGCACGCATGGTGAATGCCGTCTTGCGCCGCCTGGCTGGCTCGGAAGAGCGTTCCTGGAGTCGCCACGTCGCGGCGATGGCGGCGTCGGACCCAGCCACCTTGGATCCTGCCGGGGTCGCCGCTGCCTTGTCCCTGCCGGATGCGCTGGTGGAGCTGTGGTGGGCCGAGCGCGGGCCAGCGGATGCACTCGCCTTGGCGGTCGCGGCGCAGCGGCCCACGCCCTTTGCCCTGCGGGTCCACGTCGACCGCGAGGCGCTGGTCGCCCGGATGCTCGAGGCCGGCGTCGCGGCGGAAGCGGGGCCGCTCGTGCCCGAGGAGTTGAGGGTGGCCTCGCCGGGACGCTTGCCGGATCTGCCCGGTTTCGCCGAGGGGCAATGGGCCGTGCAGGGACCCGCCGCCATGCTCGCGACCCACGTGCTCGACCCCCGGCCGGGAGAACGGATTGCCGACCTGGGGGCCGCGCCGGGAGGCAAGACCGGGCACATCCTCCATCGGCTCGCCGGCCAAGGGACGGTCGTGGCCGTGGATTTCCGCGGGTCCCGCCTGGAGCGGTTGCGCGAGAATGTCCGGCGCTGGCAACTGGGCACGCCGCAAGTCGTCGAGGCGGATGCCGCTGATCCCGTGGCGCTGGCGGAGGCCGGATTGGTGGCCGGAGGCTGCGACCGGGTTCTGCTCGATGCACCCTGTTCCGGACTGGGCACGCTGTACCGCAAGGCCGACCTGCGTTGGCGCTGGACGTCCGAACGGACGGAAGAACTGGCGCGTTTGCAGGCGCGGATGCTGCGGACGGCCTTCGCCCTGCTGCGGCCGGGTGGCGTCCTCGTCTATGCGACCTGCACCCTTGCCCGCGCCGAGAACGAGGGCGTGGTGGAGGCTTTTCTGGCGTCGGAACCTCGGGCGCGGGCGGCCGACATGCGCCCGTGGCTGCCAGCGGCGTGGTCGGAGGAGGCCGCGCGTGGCATGATCACCCTGATGCCCCACCGTCACGGCACGGAGGGCTTCTTCCTCGCCCGTATCCAGCACGTCCAACCTTGACCCCGACCGAACGTCCCCACCTGCCCGGCCTGACGGCCGACCGCCTCGAGGCCCTCGTGGTCTCGGCCGGTCAGCCTGCCTATCGTGCCCGCCAACTGGCGCGCTGGGTCTTCAAGGAAGGTTGCTTCGCCCCTGAGGGCATGAGCGACTTGCCGGCGGCCTTCCGTGAGTGGCTGGGGGGGCACGTCGACGCTGGACGCCTGAGGCTCTTGCAGCGTCGCGAGGCCAGCGACGGGACGCGAAAGTATCTGTTCGGGCATCGTGACGGCACCCTGGAGTCGGTCCTGATGCCCTATGGAGACGGCCTCGAGGGCCCCGAGCGCGTCACGGCCTGCATCTCGACGCAGGTGGGGTGTGCCGTGGGCTGCGCGTTCTGCGCCACGGGACTCGCCGGCTTCCAACGCAACGTCACGGCCGGCGACATGGTCGAGCAGGTGCTGCGGATGCAGGTCGAGGCGGGCCATCGCATAACCAACGTGGTCTTCATGGGCATGGGCGAGCCCTTTCTCAACTACGACGAGACGCTGGCCGCCGTCCATCTGCTCAACAAGTCCGTCGGCATCGGCATGCGGCACCTGACGCTGTCGACGTCCGGCATCGTGCCCGGCATCCGTCGCCTCGCCGCCGAGAAACTGCAACTGACACTCGCCGTCTCGGTGCATGCCCCGGACGATGCGCTCCGGGATCGCCTTGTCCCCATCAACAAGCGGTATCCACTGGCGGAGCTGCGCGAGGCGATGGTCGATTACTTCGACCTCACGGGACGGCGGATTTCGGTCGAGTACGTGCTGCTCGACGGCGTCAACGATCATCCCGACCAGGCCCGGGCCTTGTCGCGCTGGATCGGCGACCTTCCCGTTCACATCAATCTGATCCCCTTCAATGCAACCGACACGGTCTTCCGGACCTCGCCAGCCGCGCGGGTGCGTGCGTTCCGGGATGTCCTCGATGCGGCCGGTCATCCGGCGACGGTGCGTCGCGAGCGGGGTGCCGAGATCGACGGGGCCTGCGGCCAGTTGCGGCGACGCCACGAGGAAGGACAGCCCGTGGAGTCCGGGAAGGCCTGATGGCCGGGGCTGCCCCCTCCCTGGAAGGCACGGTCGTTCGCCGGGTCAACAACGTCTTCTGGGTCCGCGCGGGGGACCGTGACTGGGCATGCCAGGTTCGGGCTCGTCTGCGCAAGGAGCAGGGGGCTGTTCTCATCGGGGATACCGTCACCCTGGATGGACTCGACCCGGCCAATGATCTTGCGGTCATCTCGGCTCTGGCCCCGCGACGCAATGCGCTGCGACGGCCGTCGGTCGCCAACGTGGATCAGGTCGTGGTGGTCGTGGCCTCGGATGAACCTGAGTTCCAGCCTGGCACCCTCGACCGGTTCCTCATCCTCGTGCACATGAGCGGGCTCGAGCCCAGGATTGTGTGGACCAAGACCGACCTCGTGCCCGACGCCGTGGCCCGTGAACGGGTAGAGCACTATCGTTCCGTAGGCTATGCCGCGACGGCGGTTTCGGTGCGCCGGGACGAGATGGGAGAGCTGCCGATGTGGCTCTCGGGCCGCATCACGGTGCTGGCGGGTCCGTCGGGTGTCGGCAAGAGCGCACTGGTCAATGCCCTGTCGCCGGGGTTGGCTCTGCGGGAGGGCGAAGTCTCCGAGCGTTCGGGCCGGGGACGGCACACCACCACCTTCGCGTCCCTCCATTCGGTGCACGGGGGCCTCGTCGCGGACACCCCGGGATACAGCCACCTCGCCTTGCCGGATTGGCCGCCCGAGGATCTGGCGTGGGTCTTCCCGGAGGCCGCGCCCCACGCGGCCGGATGTCCGCTCTCGAAATGCAGCCACCGCAACGAACCGGGATGCCGGGTCGTCGCCTCGGGCGCGATGTCGGAAAGCCGCAGGGCCTCCTATTTGCGTTTCGTCGACGAGCTGGAGGAGGCGTGGCGTCTGCGGCAGCAGAGCTCCCGCAAGGTCGAGGCCGGCACGAAGTGGACGGGTGGCGCCCGGGAGGGCGAGGGTCGCCGGTTGGTCCGTTTGCCGGGCGAGGCACGGGCCGATTCGCGGCGCCTCGCGAACCAGCGTCTGCGGGACCAGCTTGGCGAGGCCGAGGATGAAGGCGGGGAGCCGACGGGCGACGACGTGGCGCCGTGGTACGATCAGCCGCGCAGGAGGGAACGGCCGTGACAGCCAGCGCAGGTTGTGTCGCCCTGGTGATGGCTGCGGGCAAGGGCACTCGCATGGCCTCCGACCTCCCGAAGGTGCTGCATGAAATCTCGGGCGAGCCCCTGCTGGGTTTCGTGCTTGCCCGACTGGCCGAACTGCGCACCTCCGGCCGACTTGAACGGGCCGTGGTGATCACGGGCCATGGTTCGGATCAGGTCCGTGCCTACCTGGGGCGCCGCTGGCCGGGCGTGACCCCGGTGCTGCAGGAGCCCCAGCTGGGTACCGGCCACGCCGTGATGCAGGCGCGTCCGGCACTCGAAGGCTTTGGTGGCAGCGTGCTCATTCTCAACGGCGACGTGCCGTTGCTCGAGACCGCGACCCTCGAGGCCATGCTCGAGGCCCACGCCCGGGAACAGGCCGAATTGACGTTCCTGACGGCCGTGATGCCCGACCCGACCGGCCTTGGCCGGATCGTGCGGGACGACTCCGGGCGGGTCTCCCGCATCGTCGAGCACAAGGATGCCTCGCCCGAGGAGCGCGCCATCGCCGAGATCAACGTGGGCGTGTATCTTGCCTCGTGGCCGGCGCTGTCCCGCGCCCTCGACACTCTGGGGACGGCAAACGCCCAGGGTGAGTACTACCTGACGGACGCCATCGCGGCCTTGGTCGGAGCCGGCGCACGCGTTTCCACCCATACGCTCGTCGACTGGACACAGACCGTCGGCATCAACAATCGCGCGGAGCTCGTGGCCGCGGGTGCGCTTTGGCGCCAGCGCCGTGCGGCCTACTGGCTCGAGCGACAGGTTACCATCGAGGACCCGGCCACCACGCACCTGGGTCCGGAGGTCTGCCTCGGACCCGACACCGTGATCGAGCCCTTCACCCAGATTTACGGACGATCGGCAACTGGCCGCGGTTGCCGCATCGGCAGCCAGAGCCGCCTTCAGGACGTGCAGCTGGGAGACGGAGTCGCCGTGCGCTCCTCGGACCTGGCCGATGCGGTCATCGGTGCCGGGACCCAGGTGGGCCCGTACGCCCGGATGCGGGATGGCGTCCAGGTGGGTGCCGAGGCCCGTATCGGCAACTTCGTCGAGATGAAGAAGGTGCGCTTCGGGGACGGTGCCAAGGCCGCGCACCTGAGCTACCTCGGGGACGCGACCGTCGGGGCTGCCGCCAACATCGGCTGCGGCACCGTGACGTGCAACTATGACGGCGAGCGCAAGCACCCCACCACCATCGGGGCCGGGGCCTTCATCGGCACCAACAACACGCTCGTCGCGCCGCTCGTCGTCGGGGCCGGTGCCTACACGGCCGCCGGTTCCACCCTGACGCGCGATGTGCCCGAGGGCGCCCTGGCTCTGGGGCGTGCCCAGCAGGTCGTGAAGGAGGGCTGGGTGGCCCGCCGACACGCCATGTCCCGACCCGCCACGAGGACCCCTTGACCGTGACTGCCCTCGACGCGACCCCGACCCCGCTGCAGACGCCAGCCTCCGGTACGGGACGCCCGCTCAAGATTTTCTCCGGGTCGGCCAGCCCGGGCCTTGCGGCCGAGATCGCCAGTCTCCTGGGCTTGCCCGTAGGCCCCGTCAAGATCGCCAACTTCGCCGACGGCGAGATCTACGTCCAGATCCAGGAGTCGGTCCGCGGCGCAGATGTCTTCCTGGTCCAGCCCATCTGCCATCCCGTCAACTACAACCTTGTCGAGCTGTGCATCCTGCTCGATGCCTTCAAACGTGCCAGCGTCCACCAGGTCATCGCCGTCATTCCCTACTTCGCCTACGCCCGGCAGGACCGCAAGGCCCAGGGACGCGAGGCCATCACCTCCAAGCTGGTGGCGGACCTGCTGACGACGGCGGGGGCAAGCAGGGTGGTCTGTCTTGACCTGCATGCCCCGCAGATCCAGGGGTTCTTCGACATCAACTCGGACCACCTCTACGCCACGCCGGTACTGGCCCGCTGGATGGAACAGAAGCGCAAGGCTGACCGCGAGATGGTCATCGTCTCCCCGGACGTGGGCGGCGTGTCTCGGGCCCGGGTCTACGCCAAGAAGCTGGACGTGCCCATCGCCATCGTCGACAAGCGTCGTCCTAAGCACAACATCGCCGAGGTCATGAGCGTCATCGGCGATGTCCGGGACAAGACGGCCATCATCGTCGACGACATGATCGACACGGCCGGGACGCTGACCGAGGTGGCGCGCCTGCTGGTCCGGGAAGGGGCTGCCGAGGTCTATGCGGCCGCCACCCACGGCCTGCTTTCCGGCCCGGCCATCGAGCGCCTGGCAGAGTCCCCCATCGTCGAACTGGCCATCACGAACAGCATCCCGCTCGAACCCTCGCGCAAGCTGGACAAGATCACGGTGCTCTCCGTCGCGGACCTGCTGGCCCAGGCCATCAACCGCATCCACGAGGACCTGTCGGTCTCCATGCTCTTTGAGTAGGTCGGAGATGAAACTGGTCGTCGGCCTGGGCAATCCTGGGGCCGAGTACGCGGAAACCCGCCACAACGCCGGGTTCATGGTCCTGGATCGCCTCTCGGCCCGATTCTCCGGCATCCCGCGACGCGAGGCCCGGTTCAAGGGCGAGGTCGCCGACGTGCGTGCAGGCGGCGAGCGCGTCCTGCTGTTGTGGCCGATGACCTACATGAATCTCTCCGGAGAGTCGGTCAAGGCCCTGCAGACCTTCCACAAGATTCCGCTTCAGGACATCCTGCTGGTCTCCGATGACATCGATCTGCCCGTGGGAGGGCTGCGGTATCGGCGCCAGGGCTCGGCCGGCGGCCAGAAAGGCCTGCAGTCCATCATCAGGCATCTGGCCACGCAGGATGTTGCGCGTCTGAGGGTCGGTGTGGGTGCCCGTCCGGAAGGCTGGGATCTGGCGGATTGGGTGTTGTCGCGGTTTCGGGGCGACGAACGGGAGGCGCTGGATGGCGCGCTGGTCCGAGCAGAGGACGCCGTGGTGCGCTGGGTCGAGGGTACGTCGGACGTGGACCTGATGGCGGCGGTCAATCGGACGGTCCGTCCGACCTGACCCTTGGCACCGAGGCGGCCGCGGGTTATACCTGAAGGGCGCCTCCGTAGCTCAACTGGTAGAGCGCGCGATTTGTAATCGCGTGGTTGCGGGTTCGATTCCTGTCGGGGGCTCTTGATCGGGCGCCCTGGGTCAGATGACCATGACCTCGTGCGTCAGGGCCGGGTCCTTGAACCGGTCGGCACGCAGGGGCGTGATGTCGAGGCCCGGAGCCTCTCCCAAGACGAGCCTGCTGACGATCTCGCCGGCGGCCGGGGCGTGCATGAATCCGTGTCCGCTGAAGCCCGCGCAGGTTAACAGTCCGGGCACCTCGGCGTGCGCCTCGAGGATGGGGTGGTGGTCGGGCGTGACCTCATAGAGTCCGGCCCACGAGGTGGCGATGGAGGCTTCCTCGAGGCGGGGCATCCGATGGATGGCTGCCTCGACGATGGTCATCACGAAGTCCTCGTCGACATCCGTCCGGAAGGCCGGCGGCTCGTCGTGGCGCGCCATGCCCATCAGCAGGCCCTGCCCCTCGGGATGCATGTACAGCCCGGAGCCGTTGTCGACCATCATCGGATCGCGGCTGGAGATCCAGTCGAGGGCACCGGTGGTCGTGATGTGCCGGCGCACGGGCACGATGGGCAAATCCAGTCCGACCATCCTGCCGACCTGAGCGGCCCACGCCCCGGTGGCGTTGATGACATGGGGGGTCGCGATGTTGCCCTTGCTGGTGCGGATGCCCGTGACCTTGCCGGCCTTCAGGTCCAATGCCGTCGCACCGCGCTCGGTCTCGACGCGGACGCCCAGCTCGCGGGCGCGCTTCAGGTAACCCAACAGGAAGTCGTTGGGATCGGCAATGCCATCCGTCGGACACCATGTGGCCCCCAGCAAATCGTCGATCCGCAGGTGCGGCACGCGCGCACGCACTTCATCCGGGGTCAGCAGGCCGACGTCCAGCCCGTGGCTGCGCTGCAGGGCAACGTTCTGCTGCATCCGCTGCCAGTTGTCCTCGGTCGTCGACATGAACATGTAGCCGACCTGGTTGAACACGGCCGGAACGCCCATTTCCTCGGCAAAGGCGACGAACCGCGGCACACTGGCCAGCGACAGCGCGATGTTGACCGGCGTGGTGAACTGCGCCCGGATGCCACCCGCACACTTGCCGGTGGAGTCGGCCCCGAAAAGCTGCTCGCGCTCGAGCAGCACGACGCGCTCCACGCCCCGGGCGGCCAGATGATAGGCGATGCTCGCCCCGATGATGCCCCCACCGACGACGACGGCCTCTGCAGTTTCCATGATGACTCCATGATGAACCGCAGGCGGCCCCGCTGTCATCCGGGCCGATCAGTCGACGGGTGCCACGTACTCGGGGTTGGCGTTCTGCTGCAATTGCCTGAGCATGTTCTGGAGCTGGGCCATGTCCTGGCCGCCGCCCTGGGGCATGCCCTGCGGCATCGCGTAGCCCGGGGGCATTGCCGGCATCGCTGGCATGGACGACATGCCTCCTGACCCACTGCCTCCGGGTGCCCCCGGAATGGACAGGTCTTCGACCCGCGCGCCGGCAGGGACCTGGAACCAGGAATCCGGGGTCCGCTGCGCGGTCAACGAGCGATACTTGGCCGTGGTCACGCCTGAGGCCTGGTGCACGGTGGCCAGTACCGGCATGTTGTTCCAGAGCCACTGCTCGACACGGGTGCGGCCGTCGGGACTCGTCAGTTCGGTGCCTTCGCAAAGGCGGCCTTCGACGGTCTTGCGGCCCAATTTGCGGCTCCTGAAGCCGCCGGTCTGGCCGTAGCTCAGGCCACCCATGCCAAGGGCGTCGTTACGGACCCGGTACCACGATCCGAAGACCTCCACATAGGAGACGTGACCCACGAGGTCGCTGATGATGACCTGATGTTCGCCGTTCGGCGTGCCGGACAACGATTCGAGGCGCATCCGTCCGGGGACGTAGTTCAGGCGATAGACCACTCCCTTGGCCTGGGCATTGTGGACCTCCACCTCCGCGACGAACGGCGGGGCCTTCTCGAGGCCGGGCAGGACGCCGGGCATTTCTTCCGCAGAGGCCGGCGCTGCGAGCGCGGTGCCCAGCAGGGATGCGGTCAGCCACTTGATGCGCTTCATGAGGTACTCCGGAATCAGGACAAGGAAGTCATGCCCGACGGTGGCCAAGATTTTCATGAAATCTTCGAGGCACCCGGACAAAGTCCGGGACAACGTTCGGAAGTTCTCCGACGTCGTCCCGGCCGAGGTTCGCGGCAGGTTCAGTGTTGCTTGACGATGTGCCAGATCTTGTTGAAACCGTCGCCCGTCACGTCACCGGCCTTCTTGTCCTGAACCCACAGGTAGAGCGGCTTGCCCTCGTAGGCCCACTGATGCGAGCCGTCGTCGCGCGTGACCACGGAGAACTTGCCCACGGCCTTGTCGTTCTTGCCGGCGACCAGGGCAGGCCAGGCCGCGATGCAGCCGTCGTTGCAGACACTCTTGCCCGAGTTCGCCACATCCGGATCGAAGGTGTACAGCGTCATGCCGTGGTGGTCGACGAGCATGCCGTGTGCGAAGACCGCCGGCTCGGCGTGCTTGGCGCCGGCATCGTGCTTGGCCGCCTGATGTTTCGCGGCATCGTGCTTTGCCGGATGCTTCTCGTGGCCGGAGGCGCGTGCGGCGGTGCCCGCGCATGTGACGATTGCCGCGGCCAGCCAGGTACCGATGATTGCCTTGTTCAAGGGAGCCTCCTGCAGGTGATGGAAACGTCAGGCAGGCTAGCGAGGTGTTCGGCAGGCGTCAAGTGCCCGGATGGATGTCCCTCGGCCGCGTGGATTCCGCGCACCTTGGCCGTCGCATGTTCTTTGCGGTAGGCTCTTGAGCGTCGCCCGTGGCCGCCCGGTGTGGCTCGTGGTGACGGGATGCCACGCGGCTTTGCCGCAAGGGGGATGGATGTCCGAATCGAAGCCCGTCGTTGCTGGCCTGAAGCCTGTTTCCGTGCCCGTCAAGGCCGGTGAGACGCTTTACTGGTGCGCGTGCGGCCGTTCCAAGGACCAGCCGTTCTGCGACGGGTCGCATCGGGGCACGGGTATTGTTCCTGTTCCCTTCACGGCTGCTCGTGACGAGGAGGTCTGGCTTTGCATGTGCAAGCAGACCGGTGCGCCACCCTTTTGCGACGGCAGCCACAACCGGATCCCGCCGACTGCGTCCTCAGCACCACCAGCCACCGCAGCGTCGCCTTCCGGCACCCTTCCGGTGGCTCAGCCGACACCTGAGGAACCTCACGTGGCATTCATCCACGAACTGTCCCTGCACGGCCTCTCCAAGGTGGGCCATCACGGTCCCGTGGATGCCATGGGGGTGCCCGGACATCTGCTTCCGGCGTGGCAGGATATCCAGATCCTCGTTGCTCAGGTCGCCCGCAAGCCCTTGCTGGATGAAGTTCCGGTCGCGACGGAGCTCATCGTCGGCCCCGGCGCAAAGAAGCCCTTGCGCCTCGCCATCCCGTTGCTGGTCTCCGACATGAGCTTCGGATCGTTGTCCGAAGAGGCCAAGGTCGCGCTTGCCCGGGGTGCAGAACTGGCCGGGACGGGCATCTGCTCCGGCGAGGGGGGCATGTTGCCTGAGGAGCAGGAGGCGAACAGTCGCTACTTCTTCGAACTGGGCTCCGCGCAGTTCGGCTATCGCGAGGATGTGCTCGGGCGCGTGCAGGCCTTCCACTTCAAGGGGGGACAAGGTGCCAAGACCGGCACAGGGGGGCATCTGCCCGGCGCGAAGGTTACCAGCAGGATTGCCGGTGTCCGCGGGGTGCCGGAAGGCAAGGATGCCATTTCGCCCGCCACGTTCACCGACCTGAGGACGGTCGAGGATTTCCGGGCCATGGCAGCGCACGTGCGCGAGCGGTCCGGGGGCATTCCCGTGGGATTCAAGCTCTCGGCCAACCACATAGAGGCGGATCTCGACTTCGCGCTCGACGTCGGGGTGGACTACATCATCCTCGATGGCCGAGGCGGCGGGACCGGGGCTGCACCGCTGCTGTTCCGGGACAACATTTCCGTGCCGACAATCCCGGCGCTGGCGCGTGCGCGTCGTCATCTTGATCGTCGCGGGGCGACAGACGTGACCTTGATCGTGACCGGTGGGCTCAGGACACCTGCTGACTTCGTCAAGGCGTTGGCGCTCGGAGCCAATGGGGTGGCCCTCGCAAACGCTGCCATCCAGGCCATCGGTTGCGTGGGGGCCCGCATGTGCCATACGAACCTCTGCCCTGCCGGTATCGCGACCCAGAAGCCCGAACTGCGTGCTCGACTCGACGTTGCCAATGGCGGGCTGCGTTTGCAGCGCTTCCTCGAGGCCAGCGTCTCCTTGATGCAGGTCATGGCGCGTGCTTGCGGCCACGATGACCTGCAACGCTTCAATGCAGGGGATCTGACCACTTGGAAGCGGGACATGGCTGATCTTGCCGGCATCCGCTTCGCGGGGATCGGCTTGACCCCTTGAGTCAGACCGTACAGGGGTGAGTGCCTTGCCAGGTTTTCGGGTGACAGAGCCTTGCGCCTGCACGTGGCATGATGCCTGCAGGTCTGGGCCAGCTGACCGCCGCGCATGGACTCGGCAGCTTGGGAAGGTACCCGTGGGCGACGCAGGAGAGACAAGTTGGAAGTGACGTTCTGGGGCACCCGTGGCTCCATCGCCAAGCCGGGGGCTGCCACCATTCGCTACGGAGGCAACACCTCCTGCGTGCAGGTTATGAGCGACGGTGGAACCTTGCTGATTCTGGACGCCGGAACGGGTCTCCACGGCCTTGGTCAACATTTGCTGGCTCAGCAAAAAGGCCCGATCAGGGGCCATCTCCTTATTGGACACACGCACTGGGACCACATCCAGGGGATTCCTTTCTTTGCTCCGCTTTTCGCGAATGGAAACTCCTGGGACGTCTATGCGCCCGCCGGGTTTGGCCAGGAACTGCGTGATGTACTCGCCGGCCAGATGGAATATGCCTACTTTCCCGTGAGCCTTGACCAACTCGGCTCTCGCATCCGCTTCCACGAGCTTCGGGAGGAACGACTGACCATCGATGATGTTTCCGTGTCGACCATGAGTCTCAACCATCCCGCGGCGACCCTGGCCTACCGGCTCGAGTGTCGCGGCGCCTCGCTGGTCTACGCGACGGATCACGAGCCGCATGCGCATGCGACGGCGGTCCCTGCGGAATCGCCCGCCGGATTCGTGCACCCGGGAGACCGGAGGCACGTGGCCTTCGTGGCTGGAGCAGATTTGCTGATCCACGATGCGCAGTACCTGGCGGAGGAGTATGGAGGGCGTGCGGGCTGGGGGCACAGTACCGTCGAGTACGTCGTGGATGTGGCCGTCGCCGCAGGTGTCGGTAAGCTGGCTCTGTTCCACCATGACCCGATGCGCTCCGATGACGGCGTGGACGCGCTGTTGGGGCGCGCGAGGGACCTGGCCCGTCAGTCGGGTTCCACCTGCGAGATCGTGGCTGCAGCGGAGGGAGCCACTCTCGTGGTCGAGCGGACCGGGGAGGCACCGGAAGCACCTTCGGTCGAGGTTCGACGTGTTCTCCGCTCGCGCTTGTCTTCCCCGACCCACCCCCCGGAGGTCGTGCTCGCCGTCGATGAGCCGGAGATACGCAGTGTCGTCGCGGCGGTCCTCGGGCAATGCGGCATCATCTGTCGTGAAGCTCCGGTCCCGTCCGGCACGATTGACGCCGGGGCTGTCTGGATTGTGTCGCCTTCGGCCTGGCCCGTCGTGACCGGTCATCCGGGTGTCGTGATCCTTCCCGAGGCTCAGGAGCGTGCCTGGTTGACGCAGACGGATCGTGACCACGTGCTGGATGTCGTGACGTGGCCTTGCTCGACGCAATACCTGCGTGCGCGCGTCGAGGCCTGGATGATGCATCGGCAGCCTCGCTGGACGCGAGCACCTTTGCCGGACCAGGAGGTTCTGCGCTTGAAGGGCGTGGCTGCGCTGGGCTTGCTCGACACGCCGGCCGACGAGCGCTTCGAGAGGCTGACACGCCTCGTGCGCCGTGCCTTCGGCGTCCCGGTGGCCGTCGTGAGCCTGATCGATTCGGATCGCCAGTGGTTCAAGACGCCCTCGGCATACCTGGCATCCGAGTGTGCTCGGGACGTCTCGCTCTGTGCCCACGCCATCTTGCGCGAGGATCCCCTGATCATCGAGGATTTGGCTGCGGATCCTCAGCATGGCGACAATCCTGCCTACACCGAAAGGCGCCTTCGCTTCTATGCTGGCGTGCCGCTCAGGGATGCGGATGGCTGGGCGGTCGGCACCCTCTGCCTGATGCACGTCCAGCCCCGGAGGTTTTCGGATGAGGACGTCCGATTGCTCAAGGACTTCGCGAATCTGGCAGAGGAGGAGCTGGCACGTCGGTTGGCCGACCCGGCACCCTTGTCCTGACTCTCCTGCAGCAGGATGAAGACGATGTGAAATCTTGCGCGCACGCGGCGGACCGAGGCGATGACCCGAGTGTGGGGTGGGGAGGCCCGGGGGGCGTCCCGAAAACGTATCGGGGGAATCGGACCATGGGTGGTATTGCAAACGTCGTCAGCGGCATTCAGCAGGGCCTTCAGGCCATCGGTGGCGTGCTCGACGCCATCGGCCAGTTCGTGCCGCAGCTCAAGCAGGTCGGCGACATGTTCAAGCAGGCCAGCGGGGCTTTCGATGCCTTCGCTCAGATGTCCGCGAAGCTGGACGCGATGAACCAGGAGCGGGATCAGCAGAATAACGCCCAGGTGGCTGCCAGGCCGCCTCAGCCGCAAGCGCTTGCACCGCAAGCGGCAGCGGCCTGATTGGTTTCGCTCGCAAGGCTTGGCGGGGGTGGTCGGGGGGCCACCCCCGTCGGACTTTGGGGTGGACCTTGTGTCTGATTTTCGTGATGGCTGATTAGCCGGATGTGAAATTTAGCGAAAAGGTGCAGAAGTCGGGCAACAAGTAACCAGAGGCGGTGCCCAGGGTGCACCCGAAGATTAGAGGAGAGCCGGAACATGGGTGGAGCTGCCAATCTCATCAGTGGTATCCAGCAGGGCATCAAGGCCATTGGTGGTGTCTTTGAGGCCATCGGCCAGTTCGTGCCGCAGTTCAAGCAGATCGGCGACATGTTCAAGCAGGCCAGCAGTGCCTTCGACGTGATGGCCAAGATGGGCGAAAAGGCGGCCAGTGAGGAGGGCGGTAAAGATGCGGCGCTCAGTGCGGCGACAAAGCCCGCAACGGCGCCGGCCAAGCCGAATCCGCTCGCGGAATCTGGCTTTTCCAGCCTGCAGCAAGTGCAGGAAGCCAGTGGCAAGGTCAATGGTGTTCTCGACCTCCTCAAAGGTGGCAACACCGACCCCTCCGCCATTCTGAAGGCCTTGGGCAAGTAGTTTCTGGCGACGCGGGTAAACCCGGTCGGTAGTCAGTGGGCGGGTGGTGTCCGAGGACACTGCCCGCCTCTTGCACGTTTCGGGGTCTGGTCCCGTTGGCACGGGGGCGTTCGCCAAGCCAGGCCTAATCCTGATGCGGGCGGTTGTGAAGAGCCTTGAGATCGCGCTGGGACAAGGAGACGCTCATCGGTGGCGGCTTGGCCGACAGCGCGTGGATGCCCGGTCTGATCGGGGCACCCCGGCGTACCTTTTCGCCTCTGTCTCCGCGGGGTCAATGAATCGTGAAATCTGGCGTCCGATACCTCGACATCGATGATGAACGTCTTGTGGTCGGTGCAGCCGGGGGGCGCGCCGGAGAGCAAGGGGGGACAGGACAATGGGTGGTATCGCCAACGTCGTAAGCGGGATTCAGCAGGGCCTCCAGGCCATCGGTGGCATCTTCGACGCCATCGGTCAGTTCGTGCCGCAGCTGAAGCAGGTCGGAGACATGTTCAAGCAGGTCAGCGGGGCTTTCGATGCCTTCGCGCAGATGTCCGCCAAGCTGGATGCCATGAACCAGGAGCGTGACCAGCAGAACAACGCGCAGGTTGCCGCAAAGCCGCCGATTGCCTTGCCGGCGCAGCAGCCAGCTGCGGCCTGATTGGGTCTTGGCTTTGGCGGGGGTGGTCCGGATGGACCGCCCCCGCTTTGCCATCCTTGGCGGAGGCCACGACCCCGCGTGCCCTGCGGCAAGGGATGAAGGACTCGTGAATTGTAGATGTGCCGGGTCCTTCAGGAGCGACAAGAAAAACTTGGCTGAAGGCGGTCGGGGGGCCGTCTGGTCATCCAGGAGGGGGAAACGGACAAGGGTGGGGTCGCAAACATCATCGGTGGCATTTCACAGGGCATGCAGGGCCTCGGCGGCATCTTCGACGCCATTGGCAAGTTCGTGCCTGAGATGCAGCAGATCGGGGGCATCTTCCAGCAGCTGGGAGGGGCCTTCGATGCTTTCTCGCAGATGTCGGCCAAGGTCGAGGAGATGACGGCCCGGCAGGATCAGGCCCGTAACGCCGCGGCTCAGCAGCCGCCGGCTCCAGGCGGGTTCCTGCCGCAGTTCGCTTGATCCGGGATCGTGGCGGGGCCACGTCCGGCGCGTGCCCCGCCCTTCCATCTTTTGGGGGCTGGCGTGTCATTTGCGCATGCGGGGCGTCTGCATCGCCTTCCACGGTTCGCCTGTTGTGAACACCGTCCACCTGCGCGGGTATGCATCCCTTGTCGCTACGTCGCTGTACTGATGCAGGCCCTTCGGTCATGAACGAACTCATTCCCAACCTGATGTCCGTCGAGGAGTTCTCGGCTTTGCCCGAGAGCGAGCAGGAAGCCTACATCGAGGCCCGTCGGCAGGACCTTCAGGTCCTCATCAAGAAGGCCGAAGGACGCAAGGCCGTCGTGATGAAAAAAGTCGTGGAGTCCATGGGGGCCCAGAACGCGTTCATCGGGACGCTTGAACAGGAGATCGCCTCATTTCGGGCCATGAAGGAGGCGTATCCACTCGATGCATCTCAGCCCGAACTGGTCCGCTGGCATCATCACATGGACCTCGGCATCGAGTTGAAGCTGAACCTGAAGACCAAGGCCTTGCTGCGCGTCGCGGACATGACCGAAGACCTGCGGACGCTGGAGACCAATTTTGCGGATGGCATTCAGGTGGATGATCCGCAGGAAAAGGTGGCGTACCGCAAGGCGGATGCCGTTGCCGATCTGGCATCACTGCGCTTCCATCTCATGGAGCTCGCCGTGGTACATCGTCTGCTGGCAGAGGTCCTCGACGTGCCTTACCAGCCCAATGAGGACGACGTGACATGGAGGGTGACGCAGGCTGCCTTGCCCAAGGCAGCCGCGGAGTCCGGCCGCTCCTCGGCCGCAGCCCATGTGAGCGGGATCGTTGGTTCGGGTGCCTCGACGCAGGGAGTATCGGTCCAGCCCAAGGGGCAATCGTCCTTGTCCTTGGATGGTGGCGGTAGCCTGGGCGGGCTTGGCGGCCTCGGGGGCCTGGGCGGTATCGGCAGTGGGCTGCCTGGTCTGGGGGATCCATTGCCCGGGCTTTCCGGGTTGGGAGGGCTGGGGGGACTCGATGGGATGCCTCCACTGGCCGGCCAGCCTTCCGAGGCTGCATCGGCTGTCGTGAACGTGGTGAATGAGGCCGATCAGGACGTCCTCGACTCATCCCAAGGCGAATCTGCAGTGGAAGCAGACGAGGCACCAGCGGAGTCAGAGGGGCCGCTCTTCGACGATCTGGCGTGGATACCGGATGTCTCGGATCCGTTTCGGGCGAAGGAGCGGGAAGCCCTCGCCACACTCCTTGCAACCGACACCGAGGCGCGCATTCGCGCCAGCGCGCTGGCCGACCTGCTGTTCGAGGCGCGGGCCGATGCTCATGTCGCGCGTGTCCTGCTGCAGGAACTGGTTTCGGGTTCGGTCGGTCAGGCGGCCCGGATTCTGTCGATGCCGGTCTGGAGCCGCCTCGACGGGCGCGTTTCGGCCGTGCTCGGGGCGCACAAGATGGTGGCAGAGGTTCCGGCCTTGGCTCGCCTCTTTCCTCCGGACGCCGATCAGCGCGACGGTATCCTCCGTTACGGCTTCGAGCCGCCCCCGGCGGACTGACTCGTGGCACTCAGGTCCGCCGGCCTCTTCGATGCGCCGGAGGTGCTGCGCGTGCTGCAGGCAGGTGCGGCCCGCATGGGGCAGCCGCTTGGCTCACGCTGGATGGAGGCGGGGGTTCGTCGCTTCGGGGATGCACCGGGCTGCATCTGGCTCGAAGACGATGCCGCCGCACTCATCGATCGGCACGGTCCGATGCTGGTCGTGCGCGCCCTCGAGGTACCCACCAGCCTCCCGTGGTTGCCGGAGCTGATTCGGCAACCTGGCATCTCGGCCGTTCTCGTGCCCGAGGAGGCGATCCTCGGCCTGCCGGGCACTCCTGTCTTCGAGCGCATGGCGGTACCGCCGGGCTACAGGGCTTACCAGCGGGTCGCCCACGAATACGACCTGGCGCAGGCCGCACCCATCCCCCGTCCTGTCCCGGAGGGTTATGTCCTGCGTCCGCTTGAGCCCGCGACCTTCGCACGGGTCGGCGCGATGCTCTCGTCCGTCAACATCGGCAGCCTGAACGGCGCCTACCTGACTTTCCCCGACTGGCCGACACCTGATCGCTGCCGGCGGCTGCTTCACGCCCTGCATGACGCCCGTGACGGCGCTGCGCTGGGGGCGGTTGCCTGGCATGGCGATGAGCCCGTGGCGGCCATTCTCGGGATGTCCGAGGATGACGAGACCGTGTTGCTCTACGAGATTGCAGTGCGTCTGCGTCATCGGCCCACTGGCCTCTCCGGCGCGTTGCTCGACCGTTTCAAGCTGGCTGCGCGTGCGGCGGGCCGGGAGCGCCTGCGCTTCCTTACGGTTGCGGGCGTGCGTGGTGTCGAGGCCCTTTTCGACCCTGCCGAGGTGACTTCGCGGAGGGTCGACCGCCTCTGGTTCGCGCGTCGTCTCGACTCCGAGACTTAGTTCAGGCTTCAGCCCTCCTTGAGGCTTCCTTTACCGAAAGGGTGAGGCCGGCGGCGATGGAAGGGGTGTCGCCCCCCAAGCAGCCGAGGTTCCGAGATGATTGCTTCCGTTTCGCATCGTCCGATGGTCTTCCGTGCCCAGGTTGCCGCCGGTGGAGCGCCGACTCCTCCCGTTGTCGCTCCGGTCGCAGTGCCGGCCACGCCTGCCCCTCAGGCACCTGCCGCGGCAGGAGGCACGATGGTCGTGTTGCAGGGCTTCTTCGCCAAGGCGATGGAAGTCGCCGGCAACATGTTCCGGGGCATCGTCAACTTCGTGAAGCGTCTCTTCGGACAGCCGGTGGATGACGCTGCCACCACGCTGACGCCTCAGGATCGGGCCCTTGCCGCCCAGTATCAGCTTCATCCGACCAAGGCCAACCTCGATGCCTTCCGTGCCGAGGTCGGGACCTATGCCGGAAACGGAACGCTTGGCCCCGGCACCGGCAACCAGGACGCCGTGGTCCAGCTTCGTGCCGCGCTTGGTCGCCTCGGTTATCAGGTCTCTGCGGCCGGAGCCTATGACGAGCCCCTCGGCGTGGCCGTCCAGCGCTTCAAGATGGACAACAACCTCCACCAGACCTACCGCGCCGCCAACGGGCAGTTTGCCATCAACGAATACGCCACGCCCGAGGTGCTGGCCGTCATTCTGCAGAAGCTGCAGCAGCCGCGCTGAACCAAGTTGCTCGGGGTCCCGGCCATTCTGGTCGGGACCCTTTTTTCATGATCCGGAGCCGAACAGCCCCAGTTGGTCCACGGTGCCGGCTTCCAGGGATGCCTGTCTGAGCGACAGCGACAATCGATTGCGGCGTTCGATCTCGGAGAGCACCGTGCGCGCGCGATCCAGCACCTGCGGCGGCAGTCCGGCGAGGCGGGCAACCTCGAGGCCATAGCTGCGGTCGGCTGCACCCGGGACCACCCGTCTCAGGAAGACGATGCCCCCGTCCTGTTCCTGAACGAGCACCCTGTAGCTGCGGACGCCCTGCTGCGTCCGCCCCAGAGCCACGAGCTCGTGATAGTGCGTCGCGAAGAGCGTCCGTGCACCCACGCGCGCGGCAAGGTCCTCGGCCACTGCCCACGCGATGCTGATGCCGTCGTGCGTCGAGGTGCCACGTCCGATCTCGTCCAGCAGGATCAGGGCGCGCGGGCCTGCCTGGTTCAGGATGGCGGCAGTCTCGTTCATCTCCACCATGAAGGTCGACTGCCCCGTGGCCAGATCGTCCACGGCACCGATCCGGGTGAAGACCCGGTCCACGAGACCGATTCGGGCGCGGCGTGCCGGAACCCACGAGCCCATCTGCGCCATCACGACCACCAGCGCGGCCTGTCGCATCCATGTGCTCTTGCCGCTCATGTTGGGGCCGGTCACGATGAGCAGGCGCTGGTCTGCCGTATCGAGGTGCAGGTCGTTCGGTACATAGGCTCCGGGCGGGAGTAGGCGCTCGAGGACCGGATGACGGGCATCCTGCAGGATGAGGTCCGTCCCATCGTCGACGCTGGGGCGGACCCACTGGTGCCGCACGGCCTGCTCGGCCAGACTGGAAAGCACGTCGAGCGCAGCCAGGTCTGAGGCGAGGCCCAGCAGCCGACCCGAGGAGGCCGCGACCCGGTCGCGAAGCTCGGCAAAGCGCGTGTATTCGAGCTGGTGGGCCCTGCCTTGCGCCGACAGCAGCTCGCCCTCATGGTCCTTGAGCTCAGGGGTGATGTAGCGCTCGGCATTGACCAAGGTCTGGCGGCGCTGATACTCCTCGGGCACGGCCTCGCGGTGCGCGTTCGTGACTTCGATGAAGTACCCGAAGGTCCGGCTGTGGCCGATCTTGAGGCTGCGGATGCCGGTGCGCTCGCGCTCGTGTTGTTCGAGGCGCCCCAGCCATCCGTGGCTGTCTGCCACCATCTCCCGCAGGCGATCGAGGTCGGTGTCGACGCCGGCGCGGATCAATCCGCCTTCCGTCAGGCTGGACGGCGGCGCGTCCACCAGCGTGTGGGCGATTCGGCCCGCCAGATCGTCTAGGTCCGGATCGACCACGGCCAGGCGCGCCAGCGCACCCTCCGAGGCCACGCCGACCAACGCGTGGGCGAGCGCGGGCAGCACGTGCAGCGAATCCTTCAGAGCCACCAGGTCCCGGGCCTGGGCCGTCGCCGAGACGGCACGGTTCGTCAGGCGCTCCACGTCCCGGACCTTGGCCAACAGATTGGTCACGGCTTGGCGGACGGCGGGGCGGCCGACGAGTTCGCCGATGATGCTCTGGCGTTCGGCAATGATCGCGAGATCAAGCGACGGATGCAGCAGCCACTCGCGCATCAGGCGGGCGCCCATGGCCGTACCCGTCTGATCGAGGGCGTCCAGCAGCGAGCCACGCAACTGCCCGTCCCGAGCCGTCCCCATGAGTTCGAGATTTCGTTGGGTCGGTGCGTCGATGACCATGGTTCGAGAGCGGTCCATCCACTGGATGGTGCGGAATGCCGGCAGGGAACCTCGGCGAGTTTCCTCGAGGTAGGCGAGGATGGCCCCGCACGCGCCGACTGCCTCGGGGCGGTCCCGCAGGCCGAAGCCTTCCAGGCTGGCGATGCCGAATTGGTCGCGGATGCGGGTCTCGCCGCGGTCGGGGATGAACCAGGCATCCGGGCGTGGCGTGAGGCCGGGCCCGTCGGGCATGGCGGCGCGCCAGTCGGCATCCCATCGGTCGGGCGTAAGCACGAAGGGCCCCCGGCCCCACGCAAGCGCTTCCCAGAGCGCCGGAGCCACCGGCAAGAGGACTTCAGCCGGTTGTAGGCGTTCGAGCTCCTCGCGTACCGCGGCCGGATCGGTCAGTTCCGTTGCCCGGAAGGCACCTGTGGAGACATCGCAGGTGGCGAGCCCCCAGGCTTTCTTCCCGCGACGGATGGCGACCAGCCAGTGGTGCCGTCGTTCGGACAACTGGCCCGATTCCAGCAGGGTGCCCGCGGTGACGAGGCGGGTGATGTCGCGCTTCACGAGACCCTTGGCCTGTTTGGGGTCTTCCAGTTGCTCGCAGATGGCGACTCGGTGCCCCTTCGCCACGAGACGACCGAGGTAGCCGTCCAAAGCGTGATGGGGCACGCCGGCCATTGGGACGCGGTGCGGGCCGCTCTCGCGCGCCGTCAGGGTGATCTCGAGGTCCCGGGTGGCCAGCTCGGCGTCCCCGAAGAACATCTCGTAGAAGTCGCCCATCCGAATCATGAGCAGGCAATCCGGATGCCGGTGTTTCATGTCCAGCACCTGCTGCATCATCGGCGTATAGCCGTCGGCGCCGGGACGAGGATATCCGTGGACGGACGGAATCAACTCTGCTGCTGCTGTTGCTGTTGCTGGATGCGCTTCTGGACGGCCATGGCATCCTGGACCTGCGATGGCCGGGCGTAGTTCATTTCGACCAGAATCTCGCCCAGCCACATGTACCGGCCCTTGCGCGCCAATTCGGACTGCCTGCGCAGGGCGGCTTCGAGCTGCACTTCCGTGATGATGCCCTTGGCGACCATGTACTCGCCCAAGCGGAACTTCTGGCTCTTGAACTGTTCCGCGACATCGTCACGCGCCACGAAGCGCAGGAAGCCCTGCTGCTCCATTTCGGCGGTCAGCTTGAGGAGCTTCTCGCCAAGGACGCTGACACTCTGGCCGATCTGGTAGAGGGTCAGTTGGCCGTCTACCTTGCCCAGGAAGCGCCAGTTGTCGCCTTCTACCTGCACGCCGCGCATCGCGAAGTTGGTCTGGATGGTACGCAGGGTGACACGGCCCTTGTCCGTCAGCTCAGGCACCCGAGCCAACGGACCGGCTCCGGCACTGGGCTTGAAGGGACCCTTGGAGGCTGCAGCCTGGCCTTGCGGGGTTCCGGCGGCCACGAGACCCCCGCCGGTCGCGGCAGGTGCCGCAGCCGCAGGACGCGAACCCGGCGGCCCCGAGGAGGGCTGTCCGCCTCCGGGAGGGGCGGCCGGGGGAGCACCGGGCGGTCCGCCCTGCACGCGGCCCATGACGCCCTGCAGGTGCCGAAAGATGCTCGCGTTGTCCTGGAAATTCTGGAAGTCGGCCTGCGTAGACGGGGCGTCCGCGGTCCTGACGCCGAACCCGCCCTGCCGCCACGTCACGATCTGCTGCAGCGCCGAAAACCCTTGGAGGGTCGCCGTGCTCGCAAAGACGAGGCGTCCGCCCGCCAGACCCAGAATGGCTCGTTCGCGGCTTTCAATCTGGATTTCGGCGGTGGCCTTCACGGCTTCAAGAAGGCGAATCAGCAGGTCCAGGCGAAATATGCCCAGATCCCCCGACAATACGACCTTGCTCAAGGTGGTCCCTCACACGCCCCGAAATTATACACAAGGGGGATGCGATGGTAACTCGTCACCGCCTGAAGTTCGAAACTGCCTTATCCTGCAAGGAGAAGACGGGTACGATGCCCGCGCCAGGAGGAGCCACGGCGGCCGCCAGATAAAGCATGTCAACCCGTTACGAGCAGCAAATCGAGAAGCTGGTCGCGTACGTCAAGAAACTTAACCAGACGGTTGAGGAACGCAACCAGCAGCTCCACTATTGGCAAGGCTACGCCCGCAAGCTGCGGGACGAGCGGCAGCGCCTTGGCCAGTCGATGCTGGGTCAGGTGCGGCGGGTGCTTGCCGATGTGGCGGCGCGTTACCGGGATGCGTCGACCGAAGTCACCCGCCTGCGTCAGTACGTGGAGAGTCTGCGTGCCCTGCATCAGCGGCGCGAAATCAATCTGCGCAATCAGTTGGATTACGCGATGGCGCGAATCGACGATCTGTCGCTCGAACGGCGACAGGTCCGTGATGAATTGACGGCCCTGAGACGCCAGGGCAAGCCGTCGGTCGAGGCGGTGGCCCCCGCGCGCGATGACGGCGAACTTGCTGCCCTGCAGGACGAGGCCCGGAAGCTGCGTGCCGAGAACGGTAGACTGGCGGGTGAACTGGATGCGATTCACCAGCAGGTGGCCATCCAGGAGCGCCAGTGGCAGGACCTGATGCAGCGCTACGAGACGACGATCGCGCGGCTGGCCCAGACCGAGGAGGCTTTGGACAAGGCGCGTCACGGGCTGGGCGAGGTCCTGGCCAGTCAGACGTTGTCGACGGCCCGTGAGGTCGATGACTTGCGATCGCTGGTCATCTCGCTCCAGCATCAGACTGCAGACCTGCGGGAACAGCTTGCCGACTCCCAGGACGCCATGGACCAGCAGGAGCGCTTCATCGCCCTCCTGAAGCCGGGCATGAAGCCTCAGGTGCGCCCCCTGCGCAAGGACGAACCGCCTGCGTCGGATGAGACACCGGAGACGCGCCACGATGCCCAAGCCTGAGATCCTGCCCCTGATCCGGGCCAAGCGGGATGGCCTGGAGCTGACGCGCACCGATCTCGAGGGCCTGGTCGCCCACCTTCCCGAGTATCCGGATTATCAGGTCGCTTCGTGGCTGATGGCGTGCACCTGCCGGGGTCTGACACTGGACGAGACCGTCGCGCTGACCCGTGCCATGGCGCACTCCGGTGAGGTCCTCGACCTCTCGGATGTGCCCGGGCCTCGGGTGGACAAGCACAGCACGGGTGGCGTCGGCGACAAGGTGACGCTGGTGCTGGCACCGCTCGTGGCCTCAGCGGGGGCCACGGTGGCCAAGTTGTCGGGCCGCGGCCTTGGCCACACGGGAGGGACGATCGACAAGCTGGAGAGCTTGGGCTCATTCCGTACGGCCATCGATCCCGTGCAGTTCAAGGAACAGCTGCGTCGCCTGCGTGTGGCAGTCGCCGGCCAGTCTGCGGGCATGACGCCTGCTGATGGTCGCCTCTACGCTCTGCGCGACGTGACGGCGACCATCGAGTGTCCGGGCCTCATCTGTGCCAGCATCCTCTCCAAGAAGATCGCTGCCGGCGCAGACATCATCCTGCTGGACGTGAAGACAGGCCGAGGTGCCTTCATGGAGACCGAGGCCGAGGCCGAGGCTCTGGCCTCGATGCTTCGGGAGGTTGGCGAGCGACTCGGCAAGCGGGTGATCTGCGTCGTGAGTGCCATGGGCCAGCCTCTGGGGGCCAACGTGGGCAATGCCCTCGAGGTGGCCGAGGCCATCGAGACGCTGTCGGGCGGGGGGCCTGCCGACCTGCGGGCGCTGTGTCTCGAATTGGGCGCGCAACTTTGCGTCGCCGGTGGGCTCGATGCGGATCCGGCTGCTGCCCGGCAACGTCTGGCTGCGCTGCTGGACGACGGGACCGCCAAGCAGAGGTTCCGGGCGCTGGTCGAAGCCCAGGGCGGCGATGTGGCGCTGGTGGACGATCCGACCCGCCTGCCTTGCGCTCCTCTGGCCACGCAGGTGGTCGCCAGGGCGTCCGGTACTGTCGTGGACCTCGATGCCCGAGGCATCGGCGATGCGGTGGTGGCCCTCGGTGCCGGTCGTCGCACCAAGGAAGACACGCTGGATCTCGGGGCCGGCGTTCGCCTCCTGGCCAAGATCGGAGATGTCGTGGCGGCAGGGCAACCGTTGGCTGAGGTGCTGGCTTCGGACGATGGACGCCTGGAAGCCGGACGGCTTGCGGTGGAACAGGCCTACAGGGTCGGGACGGGGCCGGCGTCGCCGCCCCCGCTCGTGCACGCGATTCATGGCGGTTTTCCCGGATAGGAGGGCGTGATGCTCGGACGTGTCTTCTGGATCGTGCTGGATGGGGTGGGAGTCGGCGAATTGCCGGATGCCCCGGCCTTCGGGGATACGGGCAGCAACACGCTCGGCAATACCGCTCGGGTGGTGGGTGGCCTGAACC
Organism: Candidatus Sericytochromatia bacterium; assembly: GCA_035285865.1. Lineage (GTDB taxonomy): Bacteria > Cyanobacteriota > Sericytochromatia > S15B-MN24 > VGJW01 > VGJW01. The sequence goes on along the minus strand of JAYKHS010000027.1, from coordinate 33,781 downwards.
TGCCCACGTTGCAGCGACTGGGCATGGGCAACGTGACGCCCGTGGCCGGCGTGGCCCCCGTCTCCGCACCTCTGGCCTCATGGGGCCGTCTCGCCGAGCGTTCGCCGGGCAAGGACACCCAGACGGGTCATTGGGAGATGTGCGGCCTGCCTCTCGACTTTTCTTTCCCCACTTTTCCGAATGGTTTCCCCCCCGAGGTGCTCGATGCGTTCGTTCGGGCCACCGGGCGCGGCATCCTGGGCAACAAGCCCGCGTCGGGCACCGAGATCCTGACGGAGTTGGCCGAGGAGCATCTGCGGACTGGCAAGTGGATCCTCTACACCTCGGGGGATTCGGTGTTCCAACTGGCTGCCCATCAGGACGTGGTCCCGCTGGAAGAGCTCTGGGAGGCCTGCCGCAAGGCACGCGAGATCCTCGACGGCCCGTGGCGGGTCGGCCGGGTCATCGCACGACCCTTCACGGGCAGCGCCGGCAAGTGGGCCCGCAACCAGGGGGGGCGCCATGACTACTCCGTCCTGCCGCCCGGCCCCACCGTGCTGGATCTGGCGGGTGCCAAGGGCCACAAGGTCATCGGCGTGGGCAAGATTCACGACATCTTCGCGGGTGTTGGCGTCGCCGAGTCCGTGCATACGGCTGACAACGCCCAGGGGATGGACGCGACCATCCGCCTTGCGGCCGAGGCCCCGGAAGGCTCGTTGGTCTTCACGAACCTGGTCGACTTCGACAGCATGTATGGCCACCGCAACGACCCCAAGGGCATGGCCGGTGCCCTCGAGGCCTTCGACCGCCACCTGGCTGACCTGCTTCCCCGCCTGCGCGACGGGGACCTGCTGATGATCACCGCGGACCACGGCAACGACCCGACGGATGTTTCGACCGATCACACGCGCGAGTACATCCCCGTCCTCGCCCACATGCCCGGCGTGGCCGGGCGTCCGCTCGGAGACCGTGCCGGCTTCGGGGACATGGGTGTGACGATCGCCCAGGCCTGGGAACTGGGCGGCAGCCTCGTGGGCGATGGATTCTGGCGGGAACTGGGCGCCGCCGTCTGACGCCGGGGTGTACCATTGGGACACGTGGTGGGTGTCCCGATGGGGGACGACCGAGGAGGACGACCCGTGGCCGAGATGGATGAACTGAAGCAGAGCGCCGAAAAGCTGGCGCAGACGACCCGCGAGAGCGCCGAGCGCATCGCGGACGCCGCGAGGGAGACCGCGGGCGTCGGCGTACGCGTGCTGCGCGAGACGGTCCACGGGCTGGTCAAGGATGAGGCCACCGTGGCCAAGATGAAGGAGATGGAAGACGCCTTCGATCGCCAGGTTGCCGAGGCGACCCGCCAGATCGAGGAGGGTGCGCGGAATCTGATGGCCTTCTGGCAGCAGGCTGCACGGCAGGCTTCCGGTGAGCAGGCCCCCCAGGAGCCCGTCACCCGCATCGAGGTCGAGGTCAAGGCCGACACCAAGGGCGAAGCCAAGGCCGAGTAGGGGCTGGGCGATGCGGCTCTGGGCCATCGTGCCGGCCGCGGGTTCGGGGACGCGCATGGGGCTGGGGTTCAACAAGGCCCTGGCCCCGCTCGCTGGTCGCCCCATGCTCGTGCGGACCTTGGAGGCCATCGCGACGTGGCCGATGGTGGCGGGCGTCGTCGTCGTGTACGCGGTCGACGACCAGCCGGCGCTTCAGGGGGTGCTGGCGGAAGCGGATTGGCCGTGGCCCTTGGTTTGGGCCATCGGAGGGGCCACGCGCGCAGATTCGGTGCGCTCCGGGATGCTTGCCGCCCTGGATGCAGGCGCGGACTGGCTGGCGGTGCACGATGCGGCGCGTCCCCTGGCTTCCGGGGTGATTGTCGCGGCCGTGCTTGCCCGCGCACTCGAGACGGGGGCGGCCATCCCCGGTTGTCCACTGGTCGATACGGTGAAGCGCCTTCATTCGGGCACGGACATGGTCGCGGCCACCGTGCCTCGTGAGGACCTGTGGCAGGTGCAGACCCCCCAGATCGTCCGGGCGGATCTGTTGCGGCAGGCCTATGCCAAGGCCGAAGGCCTGGCGTTCGCGCCCACGGACGAGGCGTCGCTGCTCGAGTTTGCCGGACACGGGGTGGCGGTGGTTCCGGGAGACCCCGCCAATCTCAAGGTGACGGGCCCTGCGGACATGGCGCGAGTCGTGGACCTCGGCGTCAGCCTGGGCCGATGGTCAACACCACCGGACAGTGGTCCGATCCCTTGACGTCGGGGCGGTGCGCGACGTCGAGGACCTGCGGGGCCAGCGTCCGGGAGACCAGGAAGTAGTCGATGCGCCACCCGATGTTCCGATCGCGGACACCGGGCCGGTTGCTCCACCATGTGTAGTGGCCTGACTCACCGGGGTGCCGGTCTCGGAACGGGTCGACGAGGTCGCCCTCGGTCAGGAAGCGGTCCACCCACGCCCGCTCTTCGGGCAAGAAGCCTGTCGTGCCTTGGTTGGCCTTCGGGTTGGCGAGGTCGATGGGCTGATGGGCCGTGTTCCAGTCGCCGCAGATGATGAAGCGTTCGCCACGGGCATGGCCGGCCTGGATCTCGGCGAGCATGGCGGCGTAGAAGTCGAGTTTGTAGGGCACGCGCTCAAGGTCTCGGCCGCCATTGGGCACATACACGTTCAGCAGGCGGATGCCATCCGGCAGGTCGGTCCAGATGGCGCGGCCCTCGGTGTCGAAGCGTGCTTCGCCGAGACCCGTGTGGGTCGGCCAGAGCGTGCGCGTCCACGTCGCCACGCCGCTGTACCCCTTGCGCTCGGCGGCGTGCCACGTGCGATGCCAGCCTGCTTCGGCCGTGGCCTCTGCAGGAACCTGATCCGGCAGGGCCCGGACCTCCTGAAGGCACAGCACGTCCGGGGCCTCGGTTGCCAGCCAGCCGGCGAAGCCGTTGCGGGTGACGGCGCGGATGCCGTTGACGTTCCAGGTGGCTATCTTGATTGGGGGCACGGTGTTCAGGGTCCGAGAGCCACGGCCCCCCGCCTTGTGGGCGAGGGGCCGCGGGGGATGGCAGGACTACTTCTTGAAGGGGATGTACTTGGTAGACCCGTAGAAGTTCGACCCTCCGAACGATGCAGACGAATCATTCTTGAAGAACTTAATCTGGTAGAAGTAGTCGCCGGTGGGCAACCCAATATAGTTTGAGTTCCCCGAGAGATTGACGCTCGTCGCACCCGATGGGATGTCTACAGTGAACTTCGCCTTCTTGTCGGTGCCAAAAATCGAGACTTGATATTTGGCGTCGAGATTTGCGATTACTGCCGAGAAGCCGAAGGTGCCATTGGCGGACGTGCCGATTGCCGGTGAAGGATTAGGCTGCCACTGGATGTCCATCTTAACCATTGGGTTCATTTTGTCTGGGCTGGCTTTGGCCTGAACAGCATCGGAGACGAATATCCCCGGCACGTTAAAGTCTGACGTAGTCACGGCAGACTTGTTGCCATCATCCCAGATGACTTGGACAGCGGTCCCTTCAGCGATATTGTCCCAGCTAAAGTAACCGTTGGCGTCTGTCTTGGCCGTTACCGGCGAGCGGTTGCCGCCGGGGGTCTTGTACTCGAGGTCGATGACGCCAGGCGCTCCGCCGTTGAAGGTGACCCGACCCGTCAGGGTGGCGTTGCTGGGGAAACCGGCGAAGGCGATCGGCGTCGCGGAAGCGTTGGGCGCCGGAGTGGGGGTCGCCGTCGCGATGGTGCCGCTGGGCAGCCCACCGGACAGGTCGCAACCGGCCAGCGCGGCGGTGCCCGCCACGATGGCGGCGACGTAAAGCTTCTTCTGGGACATCTCGGGAACGATTCCTCTTGCTTGGACCGGTGCCGTTGCACCGACGGGGGATGCGATGAGGGGACGTCGCACAGGTCTTGCGGGTTCCGCGACCTGCGGATGCGCCATGATGCCCCTTGGCCCGTCAATCGGCAAGGAGCCTGCGGGCCGGGTTATCATGCGCAGGTGGACGCTCCAGTTTTCCTGCCGCTGCGCCAGCACGTAGCCGCCGACGTGATCGCCGAGATCGCCGAGCCCCACGGGCCCGGGGTGCCGGGTACCGCGGCCCTCCTGCTCGCATCCGCCGCCTCCCTGATGGCGCGTTCGGCCAGGACCACGGCGCGGCAGCCCGGCTACGAGGCGATGGTCGAGGAGATGGATCGGGATGCCGAGCGTGCCCGTTCCCTAGGCGACCGTCTACTTGCATTGGCTGATCAGGACGCCCAGGCGCAGTTGCGGCTATCCCAGGCGCTGGTTCTTCCGTCCACCACCGCCGAAGAGGTCTCCATCCGGCATAGTTGCGTCGATGTGGCCTTGCAGGGATGGGCGCGCCTTCCTCTCGCGATGCTCGAAATCGGGGTCGAACTGGCGATGCTGGTGGATCGTGTCCTGCGATACGGACATCCCCAGTGTCTGGGTGAAGCGCGCCTCGCAGCGCGTCTCGTCGGTGTCGTCACGGAGGCGCTGACGGATTCCGTCGAGATGCCCGCCCGAGCTGCCGCAGAATCGGCCGCGGAGGCTTGGCGGACGGAAGCCGGCGAGTTGAGCGGGCGCATCCTGCCGGTGTTGTCTGGATTGCCCGAGACGCCCGTCACCGCGTGAAGCCTGTCCGGGACGCACGCCCGGCCATCCGGCTCAGGATTCGCCGGGCAGGTCACCCCCGCCCAGGCGCGAAAAGTCGCTGGGTTTGACGTTCTCGAGGAAGCGTCGGAAGTCCTCATCGTCCTTGCGTGCAGCCGGGGCACCTTCCTCGCCTTCCTGCCGGATGGGGATTCCGGATTCCTCGAGGACTTCCTCGGCCACCCGGATGGGCGCCTCGGCGCGGAGTGCCATGGCAAGGGCGTCGGAGGGGCGGGCGTCGATGCGGTGCTCGCCTTGTCGGGTCTCGAGCACGAGCTCCGCGAAGAAGGTCTTTTCCCGCATCGCCAGGATGGCCACTTCCCGCAAGGTTGCGCCCAGTTCGGTGACCGTGGCGAGGAACAGGTCGTGCGTGAGGGGACGCGGAGTCTCGACTTGCTCGAGGCCCATCAGGATGGCGTTGGCCTCGGGCTCGCCGACCCAGATGAGGAGGGCTCGCTTCTCGGCGATGTCCTTGAGCACGACGATCGGGCTGCGGGACTTCGGCTCGAGGATGATCCCGGACACCTTCATTTCGACCATGCCGGCATCATAACCCGCGCGGGCAGCGACCGCACCAGCCGGACGCGCCAGCCGGACGGGTCAGCCTTCGAGGGCGGGCAGCTGGAGCGCCTTAGCGAGGGTTGCCTGCCAGACCTGCTTCAGGGGAATGGCTTTTGCCTTTGCCGCGGCTACGCAGTCCCGGTACTCGGGGCTGACGCTGGCCACTTGGCCGAGGTGGCGGGCCACCTTGACGCGGATGGGGCCATAGTCGGTCTCGATCGTCATGATCTCCCGGGCAAGCGCCCTGCGGCGGACGGTGTAGCTGCGGACACCCAGGGACGTCGTCTCGGTCAGGATCAGTTCCTCGCAAGCCTGCCGGCACGCCGGAGGGGCGAGGACCGTGACCTTCACGCCCGGCCGGCCCTGCTTCATCACGATGGCCGACATGAACACGTCGATGGCACCGGCTTCCAGAAGTCGCTCCGTCAGGTGGCTGTAGAACTGGGGGTTCTGGTCGTCGATGTTGGTCTCGAGCACGGCAAGCTCCTCATCGCGCTCTGGTCTTGCCGCCCCCGGCTGTTCCGGGGGAGCGGCCGGCACGGGGTCCGTCTCGCCGATGAGGAGGCGGCAGACGTTCGGGATACGGCGACCGCTGCGCGAGCCGGCCCCCGTGCCGCTGGCCAGCAGGCGCATGGCAGGTCGCCTGCCCCAGTCTTCCGCAAGGGTCGCGAGCAGGGCAGCACCGGTCGGCGTGACCAATTCGCCCTCCTCGCCATTGTCCGTGGTGGGCAGGCCCTCGAGCAAGGCCACGACGGCAGGCACGGGCACCGGCATGACGCCATGGGCGCAGGTGACGGTTCCAGACCCCAGGGGCAGCGGGGAGGAGACCAGTTTCTCGATGCCCAGTTGGTCGAGGGCCAGCACAAAGGCCACGACATCCACGATGGCATCCACTGCCCCGACCTCATGGAAATGCACCTCGTCCGGGGTGGTGCCATGGACGCGTGCTTCGGCCACGGCCAGACGATGGAAGACCCGCGAGGCGCGTGCGACGAGCGCGCGGTCGAGGCCCGACCGGACCAGGATGGCCAGCACGTCGCGCAGATGACGCTCGGGTTGGGCGTCCGGTACCTCCACGACGAAGCGCGTGGCCACCATCCCGTGCTCTTGCCGGCGCTCCGTGCGCAGCCCGATCGGCCCGAGTCCGAGTCCTTCCAGATCCGCTCGGAGTTTTTCCAGATTCGCACCGGCGTCGATCGCTGCCGCCACGAGCATGTCGCCGGCGGCACCGTTCATCGCGTCGAGGTAGGCGATCTTCACAACGGATACCCGTCGGCCACCATCGCGGCCAGCATGCCGGCCCCGAAGCCGTTGTCGATGTTGACGACTCCGACGCCCGGGGCGCACGCGTTCAGCATGCCCAGCAGCGCAGCGAGGCCGCCGAAGTGGGCGCCATAACCCACGCTGGTGGGCACTGCAATGACGGGGCGGGCGACCAGGCCTGCGACCACCGAGGCCAAGGCAGCTTCCATGCCGGCCACGACGACCAGCGCCACGGCCTCGCGCAGGACTGGCAGCGCGCCCAGCACGCGGTGCAGGCCCGTCACGCCGACATCGGCCACACGAGTCACGCGGACACCGTGCAGTTCGAGCGTGATGGCCGCTTCCTCCGCCACCGGAAGATCCGAGGTCCCGGCCGAAACCACGGCTACGGGGCCTCGGGCGGGGGCTTCGGGCATCGGACCATGCAACAGGGCGGTCTCGGCCCGATGCACCAGGCCCGGATAGCGTGAGGCCAGATCGCGGCCGATTCCGCCGTCGATGCGGGTCACGAGCAAGGGCAGGCCGTCGCCGAGCCGACGCGCGACGATGGCTTCGATTTGCGCGGGTGTCTTGCCGGCACCGTAAACCACTTCGGGAAATCCCGTGCGGAGGGCACGGTGGGTGTCGAGCAGGGCATCACCGGCCTGTTGGACCGGCATGACCGCCAGGTGCTCGAGTGCGTCACGGACAGCCAGTCGGCCTTCTGCCACGGCGTTAAGCAGGTCCGTGACCTGCCGTCGGTCGAGGCTCATGAAGGCCGCGTCTCCGCTTGTGTGCCCATGGGCCGGTAGCCGGCAAGGTCCAACGTCACGTCCCGGTACCCTGCCGCGACCACGGCCGCATGAATTGCCTCCCGGTGATCCAGCACCCAGCCGAAGGCCTCCGCTAGGACCTCGATGCGGGCGAGTGCGTCGTGGTCCCGCACCCGGTGTCCCGAGAGCCCGAGTGCCGCCAGGGCGGCCTCGGCCTGGCCGACCCGGTCCAGGCGTTCGAGCGTGACGCTCGTGCCGTGAGGCAGGCGGGAGGCAAGGCAAGCATCTGCGGGGCGATTCCAGACGGGCAGGCCCAGGTGCCGGGCCACGGCCCTGACCTCGTCTTTGGTCAGGCCTTCGTCGAGCAGTGGGCTGGCAACTCCATGCAAGGCGGCGGCTTCAAGGCCCGGGCGGTCGTCACCCGGGTCGTCGGCGTGCACGCCATTCGCCACGACGCTGACACCCAACTCGTCCGCAAGTCTGCGCAGGCTGCCGTACAGGGCGTCCTTGCAGTGAAAGCAGCGCCGGCGATCGTTTGCGACATAGGCCGGGTTGTTCATCTCGCCGGGATCGACCAGATGGTGGGTAACCCCGAGGCGCTCGGCCACGGACCGTGCCGCGGCGACTTCGGCCGGGGCCACGGAGGGAGCGTGGCTGGTGACGGCGTGGACCCGGGCCGGCAGCACACTTGCGGCAATGGCTAGCACCACGGCGCTGTCCACCCCGCCGGAGAGGGCCACGAGGGCGGAAGGCCAGACGGCGCAGCGCCGGGAGAGGCGCGCCACGAGTTCGGCAGGTTCACGCACGGGGCCAGTGTGGCATCCGGGCGCGCGGTCCTCAAGGAATTGCGTCACCATCGCTGGGTGCCGCTTCGTGGGGGTAGATGAGCAGCGCATTGTGGATGGGGCGTTCCTTGCCGTCGCGCGGGTTGTTCATCACGCGTTGCCGAATGGCCATGGTGGTGGAAGGTCCGCCGTCGAGGTTCACGGCGTCCTTGCAGCCGGCTTCGCGCATCAGGCGGGCCAGTTCATACAGGGTCATCCCGACCGACAGCCCCTTGCGGTCATCGACCGCAGCCAGCAGGATCTCCTGGCCACCCATGTAGCCGACGGCGGTTCGTGCTGCCCGTCCGCGGGCGATGTCTGCCGGCAGTCGCTCTTCTCGCGCCGTCACCCGGACCTGCCCGTTCTCGAGCAGGGTCGGTCCCGCCGCGATGGCGTGCCACGCACCCGCGAAACGCCCGGCCAGCTTGGCGTAGACCACCACGCTGGTGCCTTGCGTCAGCCGATTGCGCATCTCGTAGATGCCCTTGCCCTGCACCGAGATGACGTGCCCCTCGCGGGGGATGAAGGAGTTGCCGGTCGTGACCTTGAGGACCTCGCCTTCCCGCGAGATGGACCACTCGCGGCGGCTGGGGTCGGGCCGGGTTCCCGTGCGGGGACCCCAGTGGGGTGTGTAAAGCGTGATACCGCCCTTCAAGGCAGGACGGTTGACGGCCTGGGCCGTCCAGACCTTGCCGCTGTCGTCGCCGATGGCCACGAACATCTTGGCCTGGCTGGTGAAGCAGGTGCCGTCGCGGCGGATGCCGAAGACCGAGCGGTTGAAGAAAGAACCCGACAGGATCTCCCCATGGCTGAAGAGCAGGCCGATGGGAGCCTGTGCGCGCGGCGAAAAGAAGCTGCCGTTGACCCCGGCGAGAGCACCGCGACGTTGGACAATGCGGGACAGGGTGTCGAGACCGCGGAACGTCGAGCGATAGGCCGGAACAGGAGTGACAGTGACTCGCCCGAGGTGGGCCCGCAGGAAGTGCATCGTCAGGGGGCCAGCGTCCGTCCATCGCGAGATGCGCTGGTACTGGAGGCCTTGGGCCAGTTCGATGGTCGATCCGCGGGTCACCGCCCGCGGGATGACGAACGCGATGCCATGCTCCGTCACCGTGGGCACGAGTTCGGGCATCGGGAAGCGCCAATGGATGTCCACCAGCAGGGTGCGCCCCTTGTGGAACAGCGTCACCAGTCTGACGGGGCCGCGCGTCAGCATCTTGTCGATGCGGTACTGATGGGGCGTCCGGACCGTGAAGGTCCAACGCAATCCGTCCGCCAAGGGCTCGCGGCGCACCCAGCGGGGCATGTCCGCGACCATCTCGAATCGGGTTTCGCCCTTGATGATGCGAAGCTGGAAGGTCGATCCCAAGGCCGGAAGGCCCTGGACCAGAAGGACCAGGGCCAGCAGCAAGGGAAGCACGGCCTCCCGCAGAAACCTCACGCTTCGGCGCGTGCTGCTTCCCGCGCATCGAGGGCTTCGAGCAGGAGACGTGCCCCCTCGGAGGTGCAGGAAGCGTGGATGACGGCTACGTCCACGCCCAGGCGGGACGCCAGGCGGCTGGCCTCGAGGCGGCGCTCGACCTGACGACGGTGATAGCGAAGCACGTTGGGAGCCTCGTCGGGTGTGAAGCGGCGCATCGTGTCCTCGATGTGCATGGCCAGGTGGTCGCCGAGTTCGGCGTAAAGGTCCTGATAGGTCAGGCCGAGCGAGGGTTCGACGAAGGTCAGCAGCTTGCGCATCTGGAGCTCCGGGGGGTGGAGAGGGGTTCTGGCATGGTTATGGCCAAGGAAAGCTGAAAACTTGTTTAATTGGAGGTTAATCGGTGGACGATGTCTTCCTGGATCGCCTGCAGATTGGCTCCGTCGCCAACGATGAAGCGAGCCAGAATGGCGTGCATCGGCAGGAAGTCCAACGCCAGCCGGGGAAAGCGGATGGCGTGGTGCATCGCATCCGCACGCTGGACCCAGTGGCCGCCAAGATCGGCTTGCAGTTCTTCACCGAGCAGAGCGCCCCATTCCAAGGCCATCCCTGCCAGTGTCTCGTCATCGGGGCGTTCGGGCCAGTGGTCGGCGAGTGTCTCGAGGTTTTCGGCAGTGCCCTCGGACAAGCCCGTCCACGCCACGCCGAAGGCCTCCGTCAGGTTGTATCTCGCCTGGTGGGCCCATTCGTCGAGCGTCTCCTCCAGGCCGGGACGACCCTCGCCATAGCGGGCATCCGCCTCGCTCGAGGGCAGGATGACATGCGCGGCCGCCTGGGCCAGAGGATCGGGTTTCGGAGTGGTCATGGTGTCGATGGAGGCAGGATGCGGAGCGTGGCCTCGGCCACCTGCTCCAGGGAGAGGGACTTCATGCAGGTCACGGCCTCGCACGTGGTGCGGCGCCGGTCCCACAGGCAGGGTCGGCAGGCCAGATCCTGGACGTGCACGGCTTGGTGGATGGTGCCGGCCGGCATCAGCTTCTGCGGGTCGGTGGGCCCGAAGAGGCCGACCGTCGGCGTGCCGGTGCCGATGCCGATGTGCATCGGTGCCGAGTCGACGGCGACGAGCGCCCTGGCCCGGCGCACCATCGCGGCGAACTGACCGAGGCTGCGCGTGTGTCCGTAGGCGAGCACCAGTCGAGCGCCCGGTGCCTCTTTCCCGAGCGGGGCCGTCTCGACGACAGGCAGGTGTTCGGCGGCCGCGGGATGCTTTTCGAGGTCGGCCATGATGGTCTTGATGGCCATGTCGTCATCGGGACCTCCCGCGAGTACCACGTGATGCCCCTGATCCAGCAGCAGGCGGGCCAGTGCCCCCCACGAGCGGGGATCCCAGGTCTTCTGGATGCCGCGTTGGACTGCGACCCGGGAGGACCCGGGATGCAACAGGACGAACGGCATGCCGGCGAGACCCATGCGGGCCAGGAACGCGTCGGCCCACGTCTGGTCGTCCGGGGCCACGACCACTTGCGGTAGTCGTGCCGGGGCGTCGACGAAGGGCGTGACGATGTCGTGGTAGAGGCCTGCGGCGTATTGGGCGGTGTAGAGCTTTACGGGATGGGTCAGCAGCCAACTGAGCGCATTGGCCTGATAGCCGCCCCGCAGGCGGGCCCCGGTCAGGCGCAACAGCAAGGGCATGACCATGCGGCGGCCCGAGGCGATGGCCAGGTCGAAGCGACGTTCGCGCAACTCGGCCACGAGGCGGAAGAATGCGGCGAGGGTCGGTCCGTCCTTGGCAGCGAAGGTCAGCACCTCGTCGATGACGGGGTTGAACTGCAGCACGCCCTGGGCGCGTGGTTCGACCAGCAGCGTGATTCTGGCGTGGGGATAGGCTTCACGCAGGGACTGCAGGGCCGGGAACGCCAGCAGGACGTCGCCAATCCCGCCGAACTGCACGAGGAGGATGCGCTGGACCGAGGTCCGGTCGATGGCCGCGGTCATGGGCGCACCTCGTCGAAGGGCTCGGGCCAGGCCGCAGCCACGGCGACCCACCACCAGAAGGCCAACTGCACGGAGGGCCGGAAGAACACGGTGTCAACGAGTCCATGGATGCACAGGCCCACGACGGCTGCCGTGACGGCTGCCGCCCAGGGCCACGCCGCACGCACCTGGCGCGGTCGGCGAACGACGGCGACGAGCAGCGCGAGGAACGCGCAGAGTCCGGTGACACCGGCTTCTGCCCACCATTCGAGGAAGATGTTGTAGGCTCCCAGTGCCTCGAAACCCGAGATCATGTACAGCGCATAGGCGTGCCGGAAGGCATCGTTGCCGATGCCGACCCCCAGCCACCAGTTGTCGCGGATGAGCGCGATCGTGGCGCGCCAGACATTGGTGCGGAACACGTTGGACGAGTCGCCCGTGACGTTGACCATGCTCGCAACGCGCGCCTGCAGTGTGGGCACGTAGGTCCACAGCAACCAACCGGCCAGAGCAGTTCCGACGAGTGCGAGACCGATCCAGACGGCGCGGGGCAGACCGCCCGGGCGTCTGTTGGCCAGCAGCCACGCGCCTCCCAGGATGGTGGCTTCGCTTGCGAGTGCGAGGTAGGCCCCGCGCGAGTAGGTCACGTACAGGCAGGCCGGGATGGCGAGGAGTGTCGTCCAGCCAATCACGCGAGGCAGGCCGCGGGCAGCGAGAGCAAGGGCGAAGGCGGCAGGCCACGTCACGGCGAGGTAGGCCCCCATCAAGTTGGGGTTCCGTAGGCTGCCGTATACCCGCGTCAGGTGCAACTCGGACTCGGCATCCTCCCAGGTCGCCAAAGGGGCTACCTTGATCTTGAACTGGTAGAGCCCGAAAGCCGCCTCGGCAAGAGCAGCCACGACCATCGCCACGGCCAGTAACCCTCGGGCACCGGGGTCATGGGCCATGACGCGGCGGAAGACCATGTAGGCGAGGCCGTAGATGGCGAACTTGGCGAGGCCCTTCACGGACGCCGCGAGGAAGGGGGAGCCCAGCGTCGCGACGAGCAACGCGGCGAAGAAGAGGCCGACAGGCCACGCAAGCGCCGAGCGCGGGAAGACTTCACCGGGCCTTGCCAGCACCCAGCAGCCGCCCAGCAGGGCCAGAAGCAGCACGAGGGCTGCGTTCGTGCCGGTGCTGACCCACGGGGACGCCAGCAACAGCAGGCTGGCGCCGCCAAGCGTGACCTCGGGGGCATGCCGGGCAATCCACGAAGTCGGGACCCAGGGTCCGACGAGTTGTTCGTGCCGGTCGCGCACCCGCTCGGCGAGGCCGGCAAGCACGCCCATGGCCGGAGCGTCCGTCACGGCTGCGCCGCGGCCCCCGTGGTGCGGACATCTACGATCGAGCCGCGCAGGCGATAGGCGAATCCCTCGATCTCGATGGGCGTCCCGACCTTGACCTTGCTGTCCCCGAAGACGACGCCGTCATCCGTCAGCATGGCCTTCTCGCGGATGGTGACCACGATGTCCTTGCCGAAGGGCTCGGAAGGATCGGGCAGCGACACGACGCGGCGTCCGTCCGCCGAGGGGACGGACGTGCCCTTGGGGCGGGCCTGCACCGCCGAGACCATGACGGCGCTGTAGGGCACGTTGCGCAGCGTGATGAAGGTCTTGTCGCCGGGCTTGAGCAGACGCTCGGGATGCGCCACGGAGCCGCGGATGAAGCAGTCGATCTCGACGATGGTCTCGCCGCGGACCTTCGCGGCGATGCCGGTCTTGCCGGCCTTGGCCGCCCCGAAGGCGCCCAGGGCGACGAACAGAACGGCGAGGACCGTAAGGTCGAGCGGATTCAGGCGGGTGCGGGGTGCGTTCTCGGACATGGCAACTACTCCGTGGGCGATGGGACGTCTGTCGTTCGGGAGACGGCAGGCGAGGCGGCGAGGCGTTGGACCAGGCCCGTGGTCGAGCGGCCCTCGAGGAACGGCAGCAGCGCGATGCGCCCGCCACCGGCATGGACCGCAGGGGTCTCGGGCAAGGTTTCGGGACGGTAGTCGCCGCCCTTGGCGTAGACGTGCGGGCACAGGGCCTCTATGACAGGTGTGGCCGTCGCCGTCGCGAAGGTCACGACCAGATCGACGGCGCGCAGGCCATCGAGGACCTCGGCCCTGTCGGTTTCCGGGTTGATTGGGCGCTCGGGGCCCTTGAGGCCCCGGACGCTCTCGTCGCTGTTGAGGCCCACGACAAGGCGATTGCCGAGGGCGCGCGCCGCGTTCAGGTAGCGGACGTGGCCCGCGTGCAGGATGTCGAAGCAGCCGTTGGTGAAGACGATGGTGTCACCGGCCGCGCGCCAAACCGCCACCTGGCGCCTGGCCGCATCCAGGTCGGTGGCGATCACGCGAGGTCCTCCAGACCTTCGGCCCAGCCCAGCGCAGCGAGCAGCTCCCCGGGGGACGTGGTGGCCGTGCCGAAGCGACGGACCACCTGGGAGGCGGCAAGGTTGGCGAGGATGGTGGCTTCGCGCCAGGTCGCGCCCGAGGCCCGTGCGAGCGTCAGCGTGCCGACCACCGTGTCGCCGGCCCCCGTCACGTCGAAAACCTCGGAGCGGTTGAAGGCCGGGATGTCGACCCTGGGGTGCCCGCGCTCGAACAGTGCGATGCCCAGCGCGCCGCGGGTAATGAGGACGGCCTCTGCGTCCGTCTCGGCCAGCAGGCGGTCTCCGGCGCGTTGCAGGCTGGCGTCGTCCTTGATGGCGAATCCGACCACGGCCTCGGCTTCGGGCTGGTTAGGCGTCAGTGCCGCAACACCCTTGTAGGGGGCCAGTTCGCCTTGCGCATCCACCACGACAGGCTTGCCGGCGGCCTTGGCCAAGGCGAGGGCCTGCTCGCGAATCTCGGGGGCGAGGACGCCGTTGCCGTATTCGGAGAGCAGCACGGCATCGACACCGGGCAGCAGGCGGGCGTAGGCTTCCAGCAAGCCGCCTGAGATCGAGGCGGGCAGCGGAGCGTCGGACTGGCGGTCGACCCGCACGATCTGCTGGGTTACGGACTGGTTGGAGGTCGCCGAGATGCGCGTCTTGGTGACGGTGGGGCGGTCGTCCGCGACCACGAGGCCCGAGGTTCCGACGCCAAGTCGGTCCAACTCGGCACGAAGGCCCTCGCCCGTGCCGTCCTGACCAACCACGCCGACCATCTCGGCCTTGCCGGCCAAGGCCGCGATATTGGCCGCGGCGTTGGCGGCGCCTCCCGGCACGAGCCGCGTCCGCGCGTGGCGCAGGATCAGGACCGGCGCCTCGCGGCTGATGCGATCGATGCGGCCTTCCAGGAACTCGTCGGCGATGGGATCTCCGAGGACCATGACCCGCGTGCCCGCGATGCGGTCCAGAACGGTGGCGAGGCTCTGTGGCGTGAACACGGTGGCGACCCTACTCCTCAAGCGCGACGGCGTCCTGCCAGTCGCCTGAGGCCTTGGCACGCAGGTAGGCCTCAATGAAGTCGTTGATCTCTCCGTCCAGGACCTGTCCCGGGTTGCCGGTCTCGCAGCCCGTCCGGTGATCCTTGACCATCGAGTAGGGGTGAAGCACGTAGCTGCGGATCTGGTTGCCCCATGCCGCATCGGTATGGGCGCCCTTGAGGCCCGCAACCTTCTGTTCGTGTTCCTCGCGCTGCCGTTCGAGCAGCTTGGCCTTGACGATGCGCATCGCTGTCTCGCGGTTCTGGTGCTGGGAACGCTCGTTCTGGCATGCCACGACGATCCCCGTCGGCAGGTGCGTGATGCGGACGGCCGTCTCGACCTTGTTGACGTTCTGACCGCCCGCGCCACCGGACCGGTAGGTGTCGATGCGCAGCTCGACGGGGTTGATGTCGACGGGCTCGCTTTCGGGGATCTCGGGCGTGACCGCCACCCGGGCGAAGGCCGTCTGGCGCTTGGCCTGGGCATTGAACGGCGAAATGCGGACGAGTCGGTGGACGCCCTTCTCCGCGGCCAGGCGGCCGTAGGGGTAGGCTGCGCCCGACACCGTCAGCGTGGCCGATTTGATGCCTGCTTCGTCGCCCGGCGACATGTCGAGCAGTTCGACCTTGTAGCCGCTGCGCTCGGCCCAGCGGGTGTACATGCGCAAAAGCATCTCGGCCCAGTCCTGGGCGTCGGTGCCGCCGGCTCCTGCGCTGATCTCGAGGATGGCCGGCTGGTTGTCGTAGTCCCCACCCAGCAGTTGCTCGACCTCCCAGGCGTCGAGGCCTTCGCGCAGTTTGGCTACGCCGGCCTCGATCTCGGGCAGGACCGTGTCATCTCCGGCTTCTTGGCCCATCTCGATCAGGACGTGCGTGTCATCCGCAAGGCGCTCCCAGCCCAGCAGCCGGTCCAGTTGCTGACGCATGTTCGTCAGTTCCTGCATCGTGGCTTGGGCCGTGCGGGAGTCGTTCCAGAAGTCGGGGTCCGATGCCTGGGCCTCGAGTTGCGCGACGCGCTTGCTCAGTTGGTCCGGGTCAAAGATGCCTCCTGGCTTCGCCGATGCGTTGCTGGAGGGAGACGAGATCGTTGCGGAATTCGGGAAAGCCCATGGTGTCGATGGCTCAGGCGGTGGGGGAAGCGGAGTCGTCCTCGATCTCGATCATGCCGTCCATCGGAGCCACGAAGGCACCGGGCATGTCGTAAACGATCTCGACGTGGAACAGTTGCTGGACCAGTTCGTGCTGGATGGTGCGGACCAGGTCCTGGAAGGTGTCGTAGGCTTCGCGCTTGTACTCCTGAAGGGGGTCCTTCTGGCCGTAGGCGCGCAGGCCGATGCCTTCGCGCAGCGCGTCCATGTCGTGCAGGTGCTGGATCCAGCGTTGGTCGACGAGGCGCAGCATCAACTGGCGGGCCATGTGCTGCATGGTCTCGACGCCGAACTGGTTCTCGCGCAGCTCCCACGCTTCAAGGACGCGGGCGCGCAGGTAGCTCTTGAGGTCTTCGGCCGAACGGCCCTGAAGCTCGTCGAGCGTCAGCAGCCGCGAGCGCTGCGCTGAAGAGTCCGCCACGGCGGCCCATGCGAATCTGGGGGTCGGCGCGGACTGGCGCGACAGGAAGGGGGACATGCTGGCGATCGACTCGTGCAGACCCTTCAGGTCCCACTCGTCGCGATGCAGGGCAGGATTGACGTATTGGTCGACCTGGCTGTTGACCACGCGCTGGATGAAGGTCTTGAGGTTGCCCGAGAACTCGCGGCCCTCGAGGACCTTGCGGCGTTCGGCATAGATGATCCCGCGCTGCTGGTTCATCACGTCGTCGTATTCGAGGACCTGTTTGCGGATGTTGAAGTGATAGACCTCGACCTTGCGCTGGGCGCCCTCGATCGACCGCGTCACCATCGGGTGCTCGATGGCCTCGTCGTCGGGCACGTTGAGCCGGTCGAAGATCGCCGCGACCTTATCGCCGTTGAAGAGGCGCATCAGATCGTCGTCGAGGGCGAGGTAGAAGCGCGTCGAGCCCGGGTCACCCTGGCGGCCGGCGCGACCGCGCAGCTGATTGTCGATGCGGCGGCTCTCGTGGCGCTCGGTGCCTATGATGTGGAGCCCGCCGATGGCAAGCACGCGCTCCTTCTCGGCCGCGCACGTCGCGTAGGCTTCCCTGCGGTAGGCCTCGATCTCGGAGTCCGTCAGAAGCGACCGGTCCTCATGGCCGGCCTGCAGGATGAGGTCCTCGAGGAGACTCTCCGGATTGCCGCCCAGGATGATGTCGGTCCCGCGGCCCGCCATGTTCGTGGCGATGGTGATGGCCTTGTAGCGGCCGGCCTGGGCCACGATGCGCGCTTCCTGCTCGTGGTGCTTCGCGTTGAGCACCCGGTGCGTCAGACCCCGCTGCTTGAGCAAGGCGGACAGGGCTTCCGAGCGCTCGATGCTGACGGTGCCGACCAAGATGGGGCGGCCTTCTTCATGCATCTTCGCGATCTCGTCCGCGATCATCTCGAACTTGATGCGGCCGTTCTTGTAGACGACGTCCGCCATGTCGCGCCGCTGGACCTGCTTGTTGGTCGGAATGACCGTGACCTCGAGATTGTAGATCTTGCCGAACTCGGCTTCCTCGGTCGCGGCCGTTCCGGTCATGCCGGCGAGCTTGCCGTAGAGGCGGAAATAGTTCTGGAACGTGATGGTGGCGAGGGTCTGCGTCTCGTCCTGGATGCGGACGGATTCCTTGGCCTCGATGGCCTGGTGCAGCCCGTCCGAGTAGCGACGGCCCACCATCAGGCGGCCCGTGAACTCGTCGACGATGACGACTTCCTCGAAGCCCAGTTCGGGATTGACCTTGACGACGTATTCGATGTCGCGACGGTAGAGTTCCTTGGCGCGGAGCGCCTGCGTCAGGTCGTGCGCCAGCGACGGATTGGCGGGATCGTAGAGCTGGGCCACGCCCAGGATGCGCTCGGCGGCCGTGATGCCTTCCTCGGTCAAGATGATGTTCTTGGCCTTCTCGTCGACGGTGTAGTGCACGTCGCGGACCAGGCGGGGCACGGCGGCGGCGAGGACCACGTACTGGTCCTGCTTCTGGGCGATGGGGCCGCTGATGATGAGCGGGGTGCGGGCCTCGTCGATCAGGATCGAGTCGACCTCGTCGACAATCGCGAAATTGAGCTCGCGCTGGACGCATGAACTCAGATCCTGAGCCATGTTGTCGCGCAGGTAATCGAAGCCCAGTTCGTTGTTGGTGGCGTAAGTGATGTCCGAGTTGTAGGCGGCGCGCCGCTGTTCCGGCAGCAGGTGATGCTGGATCAGGCCCACCGACAGCCCGAGGAAGCGGTACAGCTGGCCCATCCACTCGCTGTCGCGTCGGGCGAGGTAGTCGTTGACCGTCACGACGTGCACGCCCTTGCCCGACAGGGCGTTCAGGTAGCAGGGCAGGGTCGCGACCAGGGTCTTGCCTTCGCCCGTCCGCATCTCGGCGATCTGGCCCTGATGCAGGAAGATACCGCCGATGAGCTGCACGTCGAAGTGGCGCATGCCGAGCACGCGGCGGCCTGCCTCGCGCACGGTGGCGAAGGCCTCGGGCAGCAGGGAGTCGAGCGTCTCGCCCCGTGCGATGCGCTCGCGGAACTCGGCGGTCTTGCCGCGCAGCTGCTCGTCCGTCAGTTGTTGGAACTGGGGTTCGAGCTGGTTGATGCGCAGGACCAGAGGGCGCACCGCCCGCACCTTGCGCTCGTTGGCGTCGCCGAAAATCTTCGCGATGAGCTGAAGCATGACCCCCATCCTACCATCGCCCCCGGGGTCCGTTGACCGCTGCCCGTTCCTCCGGCTATGATGAGGCTTCCTGTGCCTTTTGCTGGAGCGTCTACATGAAGCCTGACATCCACCCCGAGTACCACACCGTCAACGCGACCTGCGTGTGTGGCAATGTCTTCGAGACGGGGTCCACCCGC
Organism: Candidatus Sericytochromatia bacterium; assembly: GCA_035285865.1. Classification (GTDB taxonomy): domain Bacteria; phylum Cyanobacteriota; class Sericytochromatia; order S15B-MN24; family VGJW01; genus VGJW01. Next base: position 15,007 of record JAYKHS010000027.1, on the reverse strand, counting down.
AGCCATATCCGCGTGGAAATCTGCGCCGCTTGCCATCCCTTCTTCACCGGCACCCAGAAGATCGTCGACACCGAGGGTCGGGTCGAGCGGTTCATGAAGAAGTACAACCTCAAGCCCGGCGCCACGGCCGTCGCCGCCAAGAAGTAGTCCGGGAACTCGGCGACCATGTCGGGTCCCGTCGACGCGCCTGCCCTGATCCAGGGGGGGCGCGTCGTCGTTCTGCCACCGCTTCCGCCGGAGCGGCAGGCCTATGCTTTGGCGCGATACAGCAGGTCGGCCGATCCCATCGAGGCCTCGTTGACGTGGGTGCATGCGCACTCGGCCGAGCGGTTCTGGGAGAAGTTCTACTTCGATTACGGCCACGCCTCCATCGCGGACCTAGGGCATCTGGCCATCTGCCTCGAAGGCCTTTCGGACCTTGCGGCCGCCGAAGTGCTGCATGACGGCCTGATTGACGCGCAGGCCCGATCGACCCGCTATCAGGACTTCAGCCGGGTTCCGCTGGTCTGCCCGGCTGAGGACCCCGAGGTTCGCGAAGCCGTCCGCGCGGCCGGGGAGCGTCTGCGTGCCGCCTACCTTGAGGTCTTCGAGGCCGAGCGTGTCGCGCTTGAGCGCCAGCATCCCCGCCCGGAGGGCATGGCCCCCGATGTTTACGGGCGCAACCTCGCGGCCCGGGCTTTCGATGTCGCCCGCTACCTGCTGCCTGTGGCCGCCTCGACTGGGGTGGGGCTGGTCTTGAGCGTCCGCACCCTCGAGCGCCTGATCGGTCGACTCGCGGCCAGCACCCTGCTTGAGTGCCGACAGCTGGCCGAGGCCTTGGCCAAGGCATGCCGGGAGGCCCCGGACGACACCTGGGCGCGATTGACGGGCGAGGCTGCCGGCACGCAGCCCCTGGCGCCTACGTTGGCCCGTCATGCACACCCGCACGCCTGGGCTGCCGGTGTGCGTGCGCGCGCCGCGACGTTGGGACAGGCCGAATGCACCACCCTTGATCGGGCGCTCGACGCGTGCGCGGCTCCTGCCGTCCCGCAGGGACATGCCGGCGATGCGGCGGCTTGGCGTGAGAACGGTCTCGCCGTGGCGGCGGGCGCTGCCGGTGAGGTTGACTTGCTGCCGCCTCACGAGGCCGACGAAGAGGCCCTTGCCTCTCTCGTCTACGCGGCCGTGCCCGGTCGCTCCTACCGCCAGGTCCTTGCCTGGGCCAGAGGACTCGGGGCTGGCCGCCGCAAGGAACTGCTCGCCGAGCTCCTGGCCGATCGTGGCAACCATGACGATTGGCCCCGCGAACTGCGCGTGGGGCAGCGCTACGTTGCCGAACTGACGCTGGATTGGGGCAGTTTCCGCGACATGCATCGCCATCGACGCGGGGAGCATCTGGTGCCACCCCCGGACCTCGACGCCGGAGCCTGCGTGCCGGTGCACGTCGCCGACCCCGAGAACATCGGCCGGATCCGCAAGGCTGCCGGTCGGGCAGCCGAGGAGGCGCGCGCCATCGAGCGCCGCGCGCCCGGCATGGGTGTTTACGCCCTGCCCTTCGCCCAGCGCACCCGGACGCTGTTCCGGATGGACTGGGCCCAGGCCCAGTATGTGGTCCAGTTGCGGACGGGCTTGAAGGGCCACGACGCCTATCGTGCGGTTTCTCATGCGCTGGGCGTGGCCGTGGCGGGGGCGGATCCCGGCCTTGCCGGTTTCATGCGGTGGACCGATCCGGCTGAGCGCGAACCCCTGGTGCGCTGAGGGGCGACATGGACAACCGCACGCCCGTCCACGATCTGCAGCCCGGCATGGTGTTGGCTGAGCCTGTCTTCCATCCTGCCACGCTGCAGATGGTCTGGAACATCGGCACGACGTTGACGGAGCGCCACCTTGCCCTGCTGCGCAAGATGGACATCGAGGGCATCCGGGTCATGGACCTCGCCGGGGCCCCCACGGTTCGGAAGCCTGCTCCCGAGGCATCGGCCACATCGCCGCGCAGGCCCGATGCCTTGCCGCCCATGGTGGGCAGAGGTCCGGTACCCCCGACGCCCGTGGTGCCCGCACCCCCCTCCGCGCGCCCGGCGGGACTGCCCCGCACGGCTGGCCGTCCACCCGTGGCCCCGCGGGCGATCGGGGCTCCCCCTGTCGCTCAGGTGCGTGGTCGTGGCGAGGGGCAGCCGGCGATGCCCTCATGGATGAAGTTGCCGACGCCCCTGCGCCTGCCCCAGCGCATCCGCGAGGAGGTGCTCCAGCGTAACCTTTCGGTCGTCAAGACCATCACCCAGCAGGTCAGACACGCCTCGCGCATCGACATCGGCAGCGTGGATCAGGCCGTCCAGACAACCATCCGCCGCATCGTCGAGGAACCCGAACTCATCCAGAACCTGGTGGACCTGCGGATTTACGACGAATACACCTACACGCACTCGGCCAACGTCATGAGCCTGGCGCTCGTCGTGGGCACTGCGATGAAGTATCCGCTCGAGAAGCTCCGGATGCTGGGTATCGGGGCCCTGCTGCACGATATCGGCAAGACGCTGGTGCCCGAAGAAATCCTGAACAAGCCCAGCAAGTTGACGGAAGAAGAGTTCCGCATCATGGCGACGCACCCGGCCAACGGCATCATGATTCTCGGCAGCTACCAGTGGGCCAACAACGACATCAAGAACTGCGCGTTCCAGCATCACGAGAAGATCAACGGCAAGGGCTACCCCATGGGGCTCAAGGGCGACCAGATCGCCGAGATGAGCCAAGTCGTCTCGATCGTCGACTTTTACGATGCCTTGATTTCGGATCGTTGCTACAAGAAGGGCCTGCCGCCCGACCTGGTCTACCAGACCATCGTCAACGGCACCGGCTCCCACTTCGATGCCCGCATTGTCAAAGCCTTCCTGAAATACATCGTCCCGTACCCCGTGAATGCCGAAGTGGTGCTTTCCAACGGGATGCATGGTCGCGTCACGCGGGTCAACCGCAAGAACCTGCTGGCACCCGTCGTGCTGGTCGAGGGCCACGGTGAAGTGGATCTGCTGCGTGCGGGCGGCGTGACGGTGACGCGTCTCAAGAGTGCCCCCAAGCCGGGCACGGGCATGCTCAACCCGGCGGTGCTCGGACGTTGAGCCGGGGCGCCCGCCGGCCGCTGCCGCGATTTCTCGAGGTCCAGCCCATCGACGGTCCGGGTGCGCGGGTGGTGCTGGGTGCCGAACGCGCACACCAGATCGGCCGGGTCTTGAGGATGGGCCCTGAGGAAGGCCTGGTGCTGGTCGATGGAGCTGGTTCCGCGTGGCAGTCGGTGATTCGCTCCGCGACCCACAAGGAGGTTGTGGTCGAGGTGGTGGCGGCAGCCGATAGCGCCCCTGAGTGGCAGAGGCCCGCCGTGTTGGCCTGCGCCGTCATCAAGGGTGATCGGCAGGAGTGGTTGCTCGAGAAGGTCGTCGAGTTGGGCCTGCCTGTCCTGCAGCCGCTGATCACGGCGCGCGGCCAGGTTCGTCCCGGTCAGGAGGGTGCCAAGCGTCAGCGCTGGGCCCGCCTGGTGGCCGAGGCGACGGAGCAGTGCGAGCGCGCCGTCCTGATGGAGCTGCGGAACCCCGTCACGCTGGACCGGTTGGCCGTACCCGATGGATGGTGCCTGCTGCTGGCCGACGAGACCGCGTCGCCCGAGGGTGCGGGTCTCCAGGCCTGGGCCGAACGGGTCAATTCGGCTGTTGGCGTGGTGCTCTGCGTGGGACCCGAGGGTGGCTGGACCCCCGAGGAGCGGGAAGAACTCCGCCGACGTGGGGCCTTCGCCGTTTCCCTCGGGGGTAGCATTCTCAGGGCCGAGACGGCGGCGGTTGCGGCCGTCGTTCGCCTGGGGCTGCTGTTGGCTTGAGGCAGGACGCGAGGGCTGCGGTCGGTCAACCCGGCGGTCACGTCAGCTGCGGGTGCGGTCTGGTCCGGGGGGAAAGGGCAACAACTTGCCCGTAGGCTCGCGGCGAATCGCCGTGACCCAGTCCATCACGGCCTTGCCGAGGGCGTCGGGCCGGTGGCGGACGACGGAGTGCTCGTCGATGAGTGCGCCGACGATGGGCTTCACGCCCAGAGCGTCCAGAGCGCCGGGATCTAAGCGGACGGGCTTCTGTCCCTTGGCCAGGTAGGCATCCAGCAGCACCTGGGGCAGTTCGTCGTTGACCAGCACCCAGTCGAAGAGGTCTAGGCCTCCAACGCGCTGCAAAGCCGCGACATGGTCGGCGACACTGTAGCCATCGGTTTCTCCGGGCTGGGTCATGACGTTGCAGATGTAGATTCGAGGTGCCGTGGACCGCTTGATTTCGGACAGGATCTCGGGAATCAGCAGGTTCGGGACGATCGAGGTGTAGAGGCTTCCGGGACCCAGGATGATGGCATCGGCTTCGCGGATGGCGCGTAGAGCTTCCGGCAAGGCCGCCGGATCGTGGGGCTCGCACCAGACCTGACGGATCGGGGCATGCGAGGCCGAGATCGCGCTCTCCCCCCGCACTTCGCTGTCGTCCTCGAGGCGCGCCGCAAGCGTGAGCGCATCCAGCGTCGCTGGCAAGACCTGTCCGCGCACCGCAAGGACGCGGCTGGCCGCCTGGATGGCCTGCTCGAGGTCACCGGTCAGCTCCGAGAGCGCCGTGAGGAACAGGTTCCCGAAGCTGTGCCCCTCGAGGCCACCGGTCTCGAAGCGATAGGCAAAGAGGTCCGCCATGAGCTTCTCTTCGCCGGCGAGGGCCAGAAGGCAGTTCCGGACGTCTCCCGGGGGGAGAACACCCATCTCCGTGCGTAGCCGGCCGGAGGAACCGCCATCGTCGGTCATGGCGACCACGGCCGTGATGTGGTCCGAATGGACCTTGAGGCCGCGCAGCAGCGAGGCCAGTCCGGTCCCCCCCCCGATGGCGACGAGGCGCGGACCTCGGCGCGGGCGGTTGCGGTACAACGACTCCACGATGGTCGGCGCAGCCGGGGTCGCCCGCACGGCTGCAGCCACGGCCCGGACGACCCGTCGGCCGCCCCACAGGCCCATGCCGAGGCCCATAAGCAACCCGAGGCTGCCGCACGTGACCATCCATGGCGTGAGTTCCTGGCCGTACCGCAGTTGTCGATAGGCGGCGATGGTCAGCAGGATGAAGCCACCGCCCTGGATGACGAATCCGGCAGCGGCCATGAGGAGCCAGCGCTTGAGGCCCATGCCCGGGGCCAGCCACTTGCCCAGGGCGCCCATCAGGAGGCCCTGCCCCCGGAGGCAGCTTCTGCGACGGGATGCTGGATGTCCCGGTGGGTCTCCACGACGTGGGGGTGGCTCTCGCGCAAGATGGACGACAGACGCTGCACCATGGCGACGCTGCGGTGCCGGCCTCCCGTGCAGCCGATGGCCAACGTCAACTGGCTCTTGCCTTCGGCCCGGTAATGCGGGATCAGGAATTCGGCCATCTCCAGGAAGCGGGCCAGGAACTCGCGTGTGACGGGATGGCCCAGGACGAAGTCGCGCACCGGGGCATCGAGACCCGTGAAGGGCCGCAAGACCGGGTCATAGTGCGGGTTGGGCAGGAACCGCACGTCCATGACGAGGTCGGCATCAAGCGGCACGCCATGCTTGAAGCCGAAGCTGACGACGGTGAGCTGCATCGCGGCGTGGACCTGATCCGGCAGCACATGGGCTGAAAGGATGCGCTCCTTGAGCGCTCGCGACGACAGGTGCGACGTGTCGAGAACATCGACGTTACCCATCGTGCGGATGCCCGTCAGACGCGCGCGCTCCGACGCGATGGCCTCGACCAGCGAGCCCTCCCCCCACATCGGGTGTCTGCGGCGGGTCTCGCTGAAGCGGCGGTAGAGCACCTCGTCCGCGGCCTCGAGGAAGAGGAGCCGTACCGGCTGGCCCCGGCTGCGGAGGGACTCGATGGTGCTCTTGAGTTCGTCGAAGAAGCCACCGCCGCGTGTATCGATGACGACGGCGATCTGCGGATAGCGCTCCTGCGTCAATTCCACGAAGGCCTCGAGCAAGGGCGGGATCAGGTTGTCCACGCAGAAGAAGCCGAGGTCCTCGAAGCAGCGCAGCGCCTGCGTCTTGCCCGCCCCGGAAAGGCCCGTTATGATCTGAATGGTTGCCTGACGTGCCACGACCCTCATCTTTGCACCCGGGCGGGTCGGGGTCAAACGTCCGGATCCGCATGATCGCGAGCGACCTCGACGGAACGCTGATTGATCATGGCGGTCGCCTCGCCGGTCCCGTCCTTCAGGCTTTCGGGGATGCGCGCCGACGCGGATTCAAGGTCGTGCTCGCGACGGGGCGCTCCTACCCCCAGGCCGTGCCCTACTGGCGTCAACTGGCGCTCGATACGCCTCTGGTCGCGGCTCAGGGCGCCGACGTCCGAAATCCCGCCACCGGCGAGGTGCTCTGGCAGTATCTGATCCCTGAGGAAACCGTGACGCTCGCGGCCGGGGTCCTCAGGTCAGCCGGCCTGATGGTCGGGCGTTACAGCCAGGAGCAGTTCTGGCACGAGGGCGTGGCCGATCCCCTCATGGAAACGTACCTTGCCCGAGTCAAGGCTCCGGCGCGGGTGGTGCCGCGCATCGAGGGCCTGGGCGGCGCGGCCTCGAAGGTCGTGGCCCTGGGAGCGCCACCGTTGGTCACCGAGGTGCTCGCCGAGGTTGCCCGCCTGCTCGACGGCCATGCCGAAGTCCTTCGCAGCCTTCCGTTCCACGTCGACATCGTGCCCCCGGGCATCACCAAGGCCACGGCGCTCGAGCGCCTTGCGCCCCTGCTCGCTGTGGCGGGCTGGCACGAGGTCATGGTGTTCGGGGACGCAGACAACGACCTCACCATGATTCGCAGGGCCGCGGTGGGCGTGGCGGTCGGGGATGCGACGCCTGCGGTCCTTGCGGCAGCCAGCCACCACGTTCCGGTCATTGGCCTTGGGCCTGCCGAAACACTCGATCGCTTGCTTCGGGCCGATGGCATCTGGGCCTTAAGCTCTTCTTGACGTCACCTTGGGTGGCCGGGGGGCGATGAACCCTTATGGTCCTTGACGTTGCCCGCCGTCCGGCGGCATGGCCTGTTGCTCCGCAGCGCAGGCCGGCCTCGGTGCACGGCCTCCCGACCCAGCCCCCCATGGCACGCGATCGCTGGGTACCGCAGCGTCGGCCGGCCGAATCCGCAGGTTGCGAGGACGGTCCCTTCTCGCCGCTGAGAATCCTTCCGCCGCGCCCGGATGGCCCGCTTGCCCGTACGGCCTTTCCGTCAGCGTGGGCAACGCTGGCGCCCGGGGTTCGCTATGCGCGGACGCTGGTCAATGGCCAGGTCACGCACGCGCTAGTCGTCGAGCCCGGCACGCCAGTCCGCTTCTGGGTCGGTCCCTCCGCTGAGGGTGGCCTCGGAACGCAGACCGTCCGCCAGATGGCTGAAGGACGGGTCGCGGCAGTCAACGGCTCCTTTTCGACGCTGGCCGACGCACCAGTCAGTCGGCCTGTCGGTCCGACCGTCGCCGGCGGCGAGGTCCGGGTGGACTCCGCGACCATCAAGTCGGGTTGGGGCGCGGTCCCGCGCAGTTTCCTCGCACGGGATGCCGAGGGACGTTTCTTCGTGGGGGAAGCCGCTGCTGGCGAGAGGGCGACTGCGCTGCTGGCGAGGCTGCGTGCGGCTGGCCGAAACGTGACGGACCTTTTCGGCGGCAACGGAGTCCTCCTGACGGCCGGCAGCCTCGCGGACGACCGTGCGCGCTCGGTCCAAGGTCTGAATGCCGGACAGGCAAGCCGGACCGCCAACGCACGAACGGTCGCCGGCGTCACGGCCGAGGGTCGGATGGTGCTGTTGACGACCGAAGGCGATGCCGCCCAGGGGCGTGGCGTGGGTGTGCATGAACTGGGCCAGTGGTTGCTGCAGGCCCGGGAAACCGACCCTTCGCTGGTGATCGACGAGGCGGTGATCCTGGACGGAGGCGGCACGGCTGCCGTGGTGGTGCCGGGCCGTGGCGTGGACAGCCGGGCCGGTCTCTACCATCGACGCATAACGACAGGCCTTGTCATTGAGGGGCCGCCCAAGCGCTGACGCGAGGCCACGGCACTCAGGCTCTGGATGATGCGTCCGCGAACACGGTGGCGGGGCGGGCAGCACGCTGTTGCCCAGCCGCCCACGGGCAGGTGCCACTCCAAGCGGCAGCCGCCAGGATGCCATGTCAGCACGCGGAAACGATGCGGGTGTTCGATGAGCGCCTGTGTGGCGTGGATGGCCACGTTGCCAAGGGTGGCACTGGCGGCGTGATGGTAATGCCCGCAGAGGGTTCCAAGAACATGTTCCCCCGCTGTCCCAAGGGCGCGGGTCACGCGCCGTGCGTCCCTCTCGGCAAAGCGCAGGGCCCGAGTGAAGGGCAGGGCCGGGAACGGTGGGTGATGCATGGCCACGACGATGTGCTCGTCTTCGTGGCGCTGGAGGGTGCGTCGTAGCCACTGTGCCTGAGTGCGCCCCATGCGCCCTTGCCAGCCGTGGTAGCCCTCCTCGCCCGAGTCGGTGGTGTCGAGGACGACCAGGCGATGACCGTGGGGCAGGGGGACGGAGTACCAAGGGGCGCCCGAATGGGACAGGCCGTTGTCCCCGAGGGCGTCAATCAGCCTGCGACGGGCAAGGTCCGCCCTCGGGCCCTCCACGTCGTGGTTGCCGAAGGCGGCGAACCAGGGATGGCGCAGCGGGCGCAGCTCGCGACGGAATGCGGACAGCGTCTCGTTGTCGTGGTCTGGCTGGTCGAAAATGTCGCCCGTCATCAGGACGGCATCCAGGTCGAGGCGGTTCAGGGCCTGGATCGTGCGACGCAGGAGGTCCGGACCTTCCGGCCAGCCCGCTCTGGGCACGAGCGCGAAATGGAGGTCGGACAGGTGGGCGACACGCAGCATGGGGGTGAGTGGCATGCGCCATGACTACCCTCCCGGAACGCCGGACTCATCGGCTGCATGGCCGATGGCGACTGGTCGCAGGGGCCTTGGAGCGCTCAGCCCCCGGGTCGGTGGAACACCCCGAAGGCCTGGCGCTGCGGAGCGGTCTCGGGCCGGTGAGGATGAACAGGCGGTGTGCTGGCACCCTGGTGCAGGACGAGGATGGTGGTGTCGTCATACAGGCCCATCTGGCGCTGGTGGGTCAACTGGGCCGACCTCAGGTGCTGCAGCGTATCCCGCGCATCCTGTCGGTCCCGGGTCTGCAGCCACCGGGCGACGCGTTCTTCGCCAAGGCGCTGGCCATTGGGGTCCCGAGCGTCCGTGATGCCGTCCGAGAGCGCCACAAGTTCGTCTCCAGGCCGAAGATCGATCACGAACGGCTTGTAATGCGGTTCGATCGGGGCGCCCAGCGGAAGACCCGTGGCCGGTATGGGCACGCCATTGTGCAGTGGCTGGGGGTTGCCGGCGTTCACGCCGATCAGCCGGCCAGACGCCGGGTCGTGGATCATGTAGGTGAAGGCCACGAACATCCTCGATCGGTGGCCCTGTTGACGACGCAGCAAGCGATTGACGGCGCGGACGACCTCTGCCGGATCGTCGGGGTGATGACTGGCGACGGCTCGGAACAGCGTCAAGGTCACGGCGCCCAGCATGGCTGCCGGCAGGCCCTTGCCGGAGACATCCCCGACCAGTAGGCCCAGTTTGCCGCCCGGCAGTTCGAGCACGTCGTGGAAATCGCCGCCCATCTCCAGTGCCGCTTCGTGCCAGACGGCCACATCCGCGCCAGGCAGGCTCGGCAGCCGGTCCGGCAAGAGGGATTCCTGCAACTGGTGCGCGATCTCCAGCTCTTGGGTCACGCGCTCCTGGGCCTTGACGCGTTCCACCAGCAGCACGTTTTCGGCGGCGAGGGCCAACTGGTTGACCAGATTCTGAAGGAAGGCCTCGTCTGCCGTGCCGTATTCCAGGCCGGACTGCCGAGGTCCCAGGGTGACGACACCGAAGCTCTCCTGACCATGGAGCAGAGGGGAGGTCAGGGCGGTCTCGGGATGGCCTGACTGCCAGTTGCCATGGCCCGGCATCGACAGGCTGACGAAGGTCGGCCGCACCGAGGCATCCAGAGCTCCTTGAAGGGCGTGGAAGAGAGCCTCTGCTGTGGCGGCCTGCCGGGTCTGCAGCCCGAAAGTGCCCAGGACCTGCTGGGGCTTGTAGGCCGACCGATCGAAGACCCGGTCGATCCGCTCGCGGATGCGTCGCGAGAGGGGCTGGAAGGCCAAGGCCAGCAGGGCCGTGGCCGCAGATGCTGCCGTGGGGCTGTCCCCGAGGCCAAGGGCACTGCCGGCTCCCGAAGTCAGCAGCGCCATGCTGCCGACGTAACCGGTGCCCAGGATGAGCAGGGTCAGGACGTACTGCAGGGTCCGGCGAAGGACCACTTCGATGTCGAACAGGCGTGCCCGAACGATGGCATAGGCAATCGATGCGGGGAATGCGGTGAAGCACAGCAAGGTTGCGCTATAGGCCAGGGTCTGGAGCGCAGGGTCACGGATCGCCCAGACCAGCGTCCACGGCAGGAAGGCAATCAGGGCGCCGACAAGCGTGATCTGGGCCTGACGGCGATGCAGCAGGTTGCGGGTGCGCCAGGCACGCAGCGTGAGGCTGACGAGCAGGGAGAGGGTGGCGAGGAAGGCCAGTGCCACGGTGCCTTGCCAGACCACCAAAGTATAGAGTTGATGGTCAGCAGGCCTTTGCGTTGCCCGGTGCAAGGCGATGACCGTCACCACGCCAAGCGTGCCGGCAGCCATGCCCACCATAAGGCGCAGCGGGAGTGGGGAGCGCCCCGGGGCGATTGTCGGGGTAGGAAATGTAACCGCAAGGCTCAATGCGGCCCATGAAACAGCTTGGAATGCCAGATAGACCAAGGGCCCCAATCGACCGCCGAGATCGAACTCAACTCCCGTGAGCAGATAGAGTGCCAATCCGCCCTGAAAGGCGAGCATGGGAATTCCGGCAGTTGCATTCGCCGGTGCCCTGATGTGGGTCACGGTTGCCATGCCGACAAGCAGGGCCCAGAGGAACAAGGCTGGCAGCGTGCTGCTGCGCCAATCGGCCCACGAGAATGTCTGGAGACGAAGGTCAAGGGACTGGGTGGCCCCTTGGCGACCGATGCTGAGCGTGATCTGGTCTCTGGGTTCCTTCTTGCGGACCAGGGCCTCGAACTGGTGGTAGCTGGTCAAGGTTATGCCATCCAAGGCTAGAATCTGGTCTTCGGGTTGGATGCCGGCCTTGGGGCCTTCCCAGTTGTCCTGGTTGAAGCTGGAGACAAAGAGCGCACGATCGACGCGAAAGCCGTGGAAGGTTTGGCCTACCCAGTCTGTCGTTGTCCAGAGTGTCACGACGAGTGCGACGGCTTGCAGCAGCAGATGGCCAACTGTGAGGTGACGCTGATTCACGCGAATCTGCTCAGACGTCGCTCGGCCAACCTGAGGTCCAGTGCCACGTCAAATGCCTCTTCGAAGGCCTCGCGCAGGCCTCTGGGCTCGCTGCCAGTCATCTCATACAGAACGTTCGCCTGCAGTTGGAGGATGCGCAAGCGGATCGCAGCGAGTACGAGCCCGGCGGGTGCAGGCAGGTCCAAACCCAAGCCCGCCGTGCTCTTCTCGAGCAACTTCCACCGATGGCTTGTGGGGCCTGCTTCTGCGGCTGCATCGAGGTCGCTGCGCCACTGAAGCGCAGCGCCTATGTTGTGCCCCCATCGTCCTAGGGTCTCGGTCGAGGGATATTCCCGTCCGCTCAAGACACCCAGCATGGCGACCGTGCCGCCCATGGTGGCACCGGTGCGATTCTCGATGCTCGCCATCAGCGTCAATTTTGATGCTTGCTCAGGCATGAGGTCCCAAGCCTGAGCCTGAACCAAAGCGCTCAAAGTGTTGGCGACAAGATCAAGAACTGCAGTAGGCGCGACTGTCTGCCCAACGAGTGCCATGGCTCGAGAGAGGCAAAGGATGCTGACCAGTGGAGCCATGTTTTGCGCAGGTTCACCGTTCAGATCGCCATCCTGAAAGTCATCGAGGATGTCGGCCGCGAGGTAGATGTCTCGCCAGATGGCGGCGTGTAGGGTACGCATCGCCTCGGGCAGTTCCAGTATGTCTGCGAGACGCTCCGGCAGACGATGGTATGGCCATTCGCCGGAGGAGGTCACGATTGCCCACTTCTGGAGGAGCGCCCGATCAAGCCGTTCAACCGAGGGGTGGAGCGGCATAGGTTCAGGCAGCGACTTGGGCCTCCATCCCCGCCTTCATCGGACCAAAGCTGTCTTTCCGAAGGATGAGGTCGATGTTCTTCATCTGGCCGTCAATGGCTTTCGGATTACCCTTGGCCAGCAGATCGGACCACGCCTGCATTTCGGCTTCGCCCCACTTGTCGACGGCGTTGTTGGCGCGGGCGACCATCTTCGGGTCACCGTTGCTGTACTTGATGAGTCCGAACAAGGCCCGTTTCGGCCACATGTCCTCCATCATCCGGACGAAGGTCGGGTGGTTGCCGAGGGCGAAGATGACACCCTTGGTGCCCTTGGCCAGATCCGCCTTGATGACGGCCTGTAGTTCTGGGCTGAGTTTGGGCAGCGCCTTCATGAGCTTGCCCTTGATGTAGTCGAAGCGAGCCTTCGGGCTCTGCCGCAGCCAACTGGCGCCCATGATTGTCTTCGGGCTGTCATTGATGATGGATTTGAACATGGCTTTAAGGGCGGCCACGTCCTTGGCATTGATCGAATCCTTGGGTGCCAGTGACGCCCCCTTCACGTCAGCCACCAGTTGTGCGCGCAGCGCAGGATCCGCCAGGATTTTCATCTCGCCTGCAGAGAGGCCCTTCAGGGCGTTGCCCAGCGCATCCGGACTGGCCTCGAAGGCCTTGAGCGCGTCCGGGTTTCCGGCCATCTCCCGCAGGCTGCGAATGACCCCGGCCATGCCCGCCGTGTTGGGGAGACTGCCCGGTGGGAACTGGGCGCGAATGCCGGCAAGCGTTTCCGGGTTCAGCTTGGACCCTGCCAACTGATCCAGCGTGGCCTCCAGGCGTTCGCGTGCCATGTCGGCATCCGGACCCTGCATGCGCAGCATGTCCTCGACGGAGTACGCCTTGCGCGTGGCGTTGATGTAGAGGAATTTCTCCGGAGCCATGGAGAGCAACTGAGCCGGGTTGCTCAGGTAAGCCCGGTAGCTCTCGGCAAAGTCCTCATGAGGGGCTGTCTTGGCGTAATCGGAGACGAAGTTGTCCGTCCGTACCGGTTTGTCCTGCCCGTCGGCCACGATGGCGTTGAAGTTCTTGTCGTAGCCGTTGGCAATCTTGCCGTCCGGGCGCGTCCATTGGGACAGCTTGCCGAACTCGCGAATCTCGCTGGCGTCCCAGCGTCCCTGACCCTGGACGATGTGTCCGATTTCGTGAAGGACCACGGATTTCAGGTCATCGGGCGTGTCCCGGCCCGGCAGTTTCGAAACGGCGTCCGAGATGCGGATGCGGGTGACTCCGTTCACGTTGTTGGAGTAGAAACTCGCGTCACCGAAGACCTCTTTCAGGTTGGCCGTTCCAGCGGGGAAATTCTCGAAGACGGTGTTGCGCAGGGCCGCACGGTCCGAGGCCGGCACCATGCGAAGGGCATCGCGGACCGCAACGGCTTCCTGCAGCGACCATGCGGCACCTGGGGCCGTGATGAACCGAGAACCAGTCTCGGGCGGTCCGCCCAGCATCTTGTCGATCTCGGCAGCGATTTCCGCAGGGCTTGCGTCGGTGGCGTTGGCTCGCGTCTCCTGTGAGAGCGGGCCCGTGCGAACGAGACTGTCCTTCTTCAGGAGTTTGAAGCTGTCTTCCGCGGCGGGAGCTGCGCTTCCCTGTGGCAGCTGTCCCGTACCCTTCAGGGGGCCGGTACTACGATTTCCGTTCGGACCCTGGATGTTCATGGATACCTGTGCGCTTTCGAATCCTGATCGCCTTCAGATTGTCCGTACCCGCAGACAGCAACCTTCCGCCCCGATCAGGAATTTCACGAAGAGCCAAAGCTTGACGCTCAGGCACGGCGTCCGGCATGATGGACAGACCTTCAGCGCATGCGCTCATAGCTCAGCCGGATAGAGCGTCTGACTACGAATCAGAAGGTCGGGGGTTCGAATCCCTCTGAGCGCGCTAGACAGGAAGCGGGTTTCGGCGATTTCGCCGGGACCCGCTTTATGCTTCGGGGCAACACCGGGGCAACTTTTGCGGGGAATTCCAAGGATAGCCGGGGCGATGCTTGCCCGATCCAGGTCCCCCGAAACGGCCTGCCGAAGAACCTTGGCGGCTTGGCCAACCGTCGAGTTGACCTGCCCCCGCTTATCGTCCAACTCAAAACCGGGATTCATGGTTATGCCACCTGTCGGTGACGTGTTGCAAACTCCTCGGGCGTAAGGTTCCCGAGGGAGCTGTGTGGGCGTTGTCCGTTGTAATCGTTTCGCCAAGCCTCGATGAGGTCTCGGGCGTGTCGGACGGAGCGGAAGTGGTGCATGTTCAGGCACTCGTCGCGAAATCTTCCGTTGAAGCTTTCCACGAAGGCATTCTCGACAGGCTTGCCTGGCCGGATGAAGGCCAGGGTGACGCCCTGCTCGTAGGCCCAGGCGTCGAGGGCCCTGCCCGCGAACTCGGGGCCGTTGTCGACGACGATGACCTCGGGCTTGCCGCGCAGTTCGACGAGGCGTTCGAGGACCCGCACGACCCTTGCACCGGGCAGGGAAACGTCGACTTCAAGAGCGAGGCATTCGCGGGTGAAGTCGACGACGATGTTGAGCGTCCGGAAGGCCCTGCCGCAGGCGAGGGCGTCGGCGGTGAAGTCCATGGACCAGCGGGTATTGGGTCGGGTTGCGGGAGGCCTGACGACCCGGAGTTCAGCGATGCGCTTCTTGCGCTTGCGGCGTCGGACGGCGAGTTGCTCGAGTTTGTAGAGCCGGTAGAGCTTCTTGTGGTTCATCAGGAAGCCTTCCCGTTCCAGCAGGACACCCAGCCGCCGATACCCGAAGCGTGGCCGGGCAGCAGCGTGATGGCGGATGCGTGCCCGGACGGCCTCGTGGGAGGGCCGTCGCGAGCGGTA
>JAYKHS010000026.1:0-141765 GCA_035285865.1 Candidatus Sericytochromatia bacterium | reverse complement strand
GGGATAGAGCAGCCGCCTTCTAAGCGGCTGGCCGCTGGTTCGAATCCAGCCGGGCGCGCCATCGCGGCGAACGTGTACGACACACCCATGGCGGGTGTAGCCAAGTGGTTAAGGCAGAGGATTGTGGATCCTCCATTCGTGGGTTCGATTCCCATCATCCGCCCCATGCGCCTGTAGCTCAGTGGATAGAGCGCTTGCCTCCGGAGCAAGAGGTCACAGGTTCGAATCCTGTCAGGCGCGCTCGAGCCCCCGATCCGTGGATCGGGGGTTTGTCTTGACACGGGGGTGATTCGGAGGCCGTGGGGCATGATGCCCTTGCCCCCGCACCAGAGGAGAGGATCGCATGCCGTTCATCCGACAGGCGCCTCAAATTCCTGGCGACTTCGAGGCCACATGCCTCGAGGTCCTGCTCAAGTACGGTGCCGACACCAGCCACGCCCGCAAGGTCGCCGACCTCGCCGGACAGATATTCGACGAACTGGCTCCCTTGCACCACGGTAGCCGGACGGAGCGCGACCTGCTCGTGGCCGCCGCCCTGCTGCACGACGTCGGGCACCTTGTCGGCGAGCGCGACCACCATCGCCACAGCCGCTACCTGATTCGACGGGACAGCCTGCTGGGCGGCTGGTCGCCGGAGGCGCGCGATTGGGTCGGCATCCTGGCCGCCAACCATCGCAAAGTCCGGGAAGTAGCCATGAAGAAGGTGCCGAAGCCGGTTCGCGAAGCAGCGCGGCTCTGGACTTCCATCTTGAGGATTGCCGATGTCCTCGACCGGGACCATCGCCAGGAAGCCCGAATCTGGACCGTCGACATCCCGCTGGCCGACGCTCGCCTGGTGTTCCAACTGGCCCACGTGGATCTCGAGGCGATGGGCAAGGCCTTGCCTCGCAAGGCTGCCTGGGGTGCGCGAATCTGGAACCGGGATATCGTGTTCGCCTGCGGCGCGCTTCAGATCGAGGTGCCGCGACCGCCAGTGCCCGCAAGCTGAGCGGCATGGGCCGCGATGCGCGCAGCAGCCCCTGCAGTTCCCATCCTCGACAACCCGACCGCGCGCATCCGCGCGCGCAACTCCTGGTCCTCGAGCAAGGCCACGGCGCGCCCTGCTGCCTGCTCGGGGGTCTCGACCAACTGCACGGCCTCCCCGAGCAGCCGAGCCTGCGCCCGCGCGAAGTCCGGATGAAACTGCGCGCCCTCCCCCGGAAAGGTCACCACCGGGACGCCCATGCCGGCACACTGTTCGGTGGCCGTGCCCGCCATCCCGAAGACCACGCGAACGCGGCGGATCCAGTCCCCGAAGCGCCCGACCAACCAGTCGAGGCGCTGCCCCGCCGGCGCGCGCAGCCCACCGTCCGATTGGAGCACCCACCCTGCTGCCTCGGCCACCGGCACGAGGTCCGCCGGATCGATCTGCGGCGCCACGGCCACCGCGACACTCCACGCCGGAGCATCGGACTGCCGCTCGAGGAAGGCCCGTGCTGCCTTGAGCAGCGGTGCCAGATTCATCCGGGCATCACTCCGGCTTCCGGGCAAGAGACCCAGCACGGGTCCCGACTGGGCATGGGGCCAATCCAGCCCCGAGACCGGCAGATCGTCCATCATCGGATTGCCGAGATCGTGGGCCCGGATGCCCCGACGCACAAGGCTCGAGGCCGTCAAGCCATCCCGGGGATAGACCGCGAGGCAGGCTGGCCGCGCCATGAACCATCGCTCGATCCCGAGGTAGTCCTCGCCCCCGGGGTCCCGGTAGTGATCCGACTTGGCGCAGCCGACGAAGGCATGCGGGCGTCCCGTGAAGGCAGCACACGCCAGCGGGAGCAGGTCTCCGACGGCCATGACCAGATCGACACCCGCCGCGACAGGGCGAAGGAGGCGCAACTGCCGCACCAGCAGGCCCAGCAGACCGTGGCGGACATCGCCCGCGAACGCACCCGGTTGCCTCAGGATGAATCCGCCGGACGGCATCGCGAGCACGGGTGCCACGACCGGGGCGCTCACCTCACCATAGGCGTGGCCCTCGCCCACGAGCGGAAAAGCCAGATGGCGCCAGTCTTGCCACGGTTGCTGGTCGATGAGGACCCGGGCAATGCGGTCTTCGCCGTGCCCATTGCTGATCCAGAGCACCGAACGTCGGGGGGGACCCTCAGAAGAGGCCGTGGATGCGCCCATCGGAATCCACATCGATATGGATGGCTGCCGGCACCGCAGGCAGGCCGGGCATCGTCATGATGTCACCGGCAAGCACCAGCACGAAACCGGCACCGGCCACCGGACGAACGTCCTCGACCTGCAGCGACCAGCCTTCCGGTGCGCCGAGCCGGGCGGGATCGTCCGAGAAGGAGTAAGGGGTCTTTGCGATGCAGACAGGTGCCCGGGCAAGGGGACTGTCCGCCAGCGCAGCGAGGCCCTTGCGCGCCTTGGGCGACCACGAAACGCCATCGGCGCCGTACACCCGCGTGGCTACCTTGAGAACACGGGTCTCCAGATCGTCTCCATCTTCATAAACGTAGGCGTGCCGGCGGTTCTCGCCGACAAGGTCCAGCACGGCACGGGCCAGGTCCTCGCCCCCGGCCGCACCCTCGGCGTGCACGCGCGCCCGCACCATCCGGACCCCCAGCTCTGCTGCAATTTCCTCGAGAACCGCCATCTCGTCGGGGGTATCGGTCGGGAAAGGATTGAGCGCCACCACGCATGGCAGGCCATAGACCTGCGTGACGTTGCGGACATGGCGACGCAAGTTGGCCGCACCCCGGCGCAAGGCATCAGGATCGGGCCGGGCCAGGTCGCCCCGCCCCACGCCCCCGTGCATCTTGAGCGAGCGGATGGTGGCCACGAGCACAACCGCGGCAGGATTGAGCCCACCCAGACGGCACTTGATGTCGAGGAATTTCTCGGCTCCGAGATCCGCGCCGAAGCCGGCCTCGGTAACGACGATCTCGCCCAGTTTCAAGGCAAGCCGCGTCGCCTGCAAGCTGTTGCACCCGTGCGCGATGTTGGCAAAGGGTCCCCCATGGACCAGAGCCGGCGTATGCGCCAAGGTCTGGACCAGATTGGGCTTGACGGCATCGCGCAGCAGCGCGGCCATTGCTCCGGCCGCACCGAGGTCCCCTGCCGTGATCGACTTGCCCGCGCGGTCGAAACCCACGATGATCCGAGCGCAGCGGCCCTTGAGATCGGCAAGGTCGGACGCCATGCACAAGATGGCCATGACCTCGGACGCCGGCGTGATCATGAAGCCATCCTCGCGCGGCACGCCGTCGGCGGGACCGCCCAAGCCCACGACAACGTACCGAAGTGCTCGATCGTTGACATCCATGACACGCCGGAAGGTCAGCCGGCGAAGATCGAGTCCCAGCGCGTTCCCCTGATGAAGATGATTGTCAATCATCGCTGCCAGCAGGTTGTTGGCGGCAGTCACGGCGTGAAAGTCACCGGTCATGTGGAGATTGAGGTCCTCCATCGGCACGACCTGTGCTTGCCCGCCCCCGGTGGCGCCGCCCTTGACCCCGAAAGCCGGCCCCAGCGAAGGCTCGCGAAGCGCAATGACGGCACGCTTGCCCACGCGCCGCAGGGCATCGCCGAGGCCGATGGTCATGGTCGTCTTGCCTTCACCCGCGGGCGTCGGCGAGATGGCCGAGACCAACACCAGGACACCGTCCGGACGGTCGGCAAGACGCCCCGCGACATGCGCCGCGATCTTGGCCTTGTAGCGGCCATATGGCTCGAGATCGTCAGGCTCCAGTCCCAGTGTCGCGCCGACCTCGGTCACGGGCAACAGGCGTGCAGCTTGGGCGATGGCCAGATCGGACACGACATCCTCCAGGACGGTGCCGCCATGGTACGCCCTGGAGCGCGACCCGGCTGCTCCGCCGCGCCGTTCAGTCAGCGTTCTCGGGGACGAGCACGTTCAGGTTCTTCAGACGCTGGGTGAAGTCGCGCACGCTCATGATCTCTTCCTGGCCCCAGGGATTCGTGAAGTGGACGACGCCGGCATCGAAGCCCGTGACCAGCACCTTGTGGCCGCTGGTATTTTCCTTGCCTGTCGCAGCATCGATCGACGTCCACTCCAGGCCCACGAGCACGGCGTCTCCGCGCCCGAGGGAGTCTCCCAAGAGCTTCTTCCAGAAGCGCTCGCGCTCGGGCAAAGGTAGGCTCCTGACATCTCGCGAGATGACCCGGTCGCCCGTGACCGCCTTGAAGACGCGTCCGATATCCCTGACGTTCAGACCGCGCCTTTCGGGATCCCCATCGAAATTATCGGCAGCGTTGTCGTAATCACGACCGTTGGCCGCCTCCATCATCGCCGGTTGCCAGAGGCGCGAGGAGATGGAGCGGCCCGACCCGTCATCGGCAGCCGTGCCGGGCTCGCGACGCACGGTCGGACCGCCGGTCAGCACGGCGGCACCTTCGGGTGAGGCCAGCGCCGTCACGATGCGTACGTACTCTGAGGGTCGCCGATCAGCCATGAAGATCTGCAAGGAGGTCACGGTGCAGGTGTTCTTGCCCTTCTGGGCAATGGCTGCCGGTGCTGCCATTTCCCGCACCAACTGACGCACGAGCGCGTTCCGATCGATGCCCTCGGCGAGGGGTGCCTTGGTGAGTAACCGATCCAGGCCGGCAAGCGTGTCTGCACCACCACCGGATGACGCCTGACCGGGCAGACGATCGCCGAGAAGAAGAACCTGAAGACCAAGGCGAGCCGCCACATCGCCGGTCGTTGCCGCGGCGAGGCGCCTGTAGGCCGATTGCTGGGCCGGAGACAATGCAGCAAGTGCACGGGCTTCGGCGCCGGCGTTGTTCTCCAGTGCCGTGGTCAATTTCCTGCCTGCCTCGGAGGCCTGCGACACCGGCTTCGTCACATCGGCCACATTGCGGGTGATGGTCCTGTCGGTAGCCGCAGGGGGTTGGCGGATGGCATCGGCAACCATGTCGGCATACTGGTCGGCCACGATTGCCGGATCGGCCCCATCCTCCACCGGCGCACGGCGCAGCATCCGGGCAATTTCATCCCGTGTCTCCGTCCTCGCCTTCGCTCCGACCTCGCCAAGAGCCTGGCTTGCACGCCGCAGATCGCCACCGACACGCGGTTGGTCGGGCGGCGGTGGCACGGGGGCCTGATCCGTCCTCGTACGGGTGCCGGGTTGCCACGACTTGTCCCGGACCGCATCAGCCTTGCGCACTCAGATTCCCCCCGAGGATCTCATACCCTCCACGACGCAGGCAGGATGCACCCGAGTGCCGAACCGGATGCCGTTCAGGGAAGCGGCTTCGCCCGGGGCGGCGCCAGACGGCGCAGACGGCCGCCGGCACCGTCCGTGAACAGCAGGCCACCGTCCGACTCGGGCAGGATCCCGAAGATATCGCTCAAGCGGCTGGCACGTGCGAGACCATCCTCGGTCTCGGTACCCTTGCCGGCCAGCGTCGTCACGAGGCTGCCATCCGCCGAGATCGACCTGATGCGTGGCGTCTGCGAACTGCCCACAAGGAGACGCCGCCCGATGGGGTCCCAGGCCAACGAAGCCGGATAGCCGATGGCCGCATTCCGGGCCGGACCGCCGTCACCTGCGACGCCGTCGACACCGTAACGCCCCGCGAAGCGGGTGATACGCCCCTCGGGATCCACCTTGAGAATCACATGGAGGAGCATGGCTGCAGCATAGACATTGCCGGCGTCATCCTTGCATAGCTGCATGGGGCCGACGACCGGGGACTCGGACGCCTGGTTGCCATCCACCGGCAAGGTCGTCGGGCGGTCGAAGATCCCGAGAAACCGATCCGCCCGCCAAGTGGCCCGCGTCGCGTCCTCCGCCGGCACGGTCAGGCGCCAGATTCCCGCGCCGATGATGTCGGAGACCAGCAGACTGCTGCTGGACTCCAGCATGCAGAAGGAGGGCAGTCCGAGCGTCGGTGGTTCGGGGGCCGAGAGCAGTCCCGGACGCCGCAGATGCTTCTGGTCAGGACCCATGACCGTAGAGATGCGTCCATCAGACCCGACCATGCGCACACGGCGTCCCGCAGACTCGACTATGAACAGGCGCTTGTTGGCCTCGTCCCAGGCCATGCTGCGCGGATCGTCCAGCAAGGCACCGACGGCTGGGCCACCATCCCCGATCTCGCTGGAGCTGAGGCCCATGGCAAAGGCGATGGCCAGATCCGACGCGCGGCCCCCGCCGGCCACGGTCGTGATGACCCCGGTGGGGGAGATGGCCCGGATCCGGTCATTCCCCAGGTCCGCGATCAGGATCGTGCCATCCGGCTTGCGCTGAAGATCCTGAGGCGAATTGAACAAGGCCTTCGCGAGGGGTTCGCCATCCCCGGCAAACCCCGGTGTGGCACCACCCACGGTATGCACCACCTGCAGGTCCTCGCGCAGCAGGTCTTCCCACGCCTCCTTGAGCGCCGGCGTCCGCGTGGCGAGTTCGATCAGGTAGCGGCGCACCATGTCCGGCAACTGGCTGATGGACAACGAGGGCAGCGTGATGGTGCCAGCCAGCAGGCCCTCCCGGGTCAACCGCTGCAGGCGCGGCGTCGCCGACAGGCCCGGATCCAGCGTGGCGATGCTGGCCGAGGCCCCCATCGCATAGGCGCGTGCGCGAAGCATCTCCGTGACCAGGGTCGACGCCACGTCAATCGAGACCGTGGCACCGCCTCCACGCGTATCCAGGTGACCGACAAGACGACGATTGCCGGAGAGCACGGCTTGAACCAGCAGGGCCTCGGAGGAAGGCGCCTTCGGGAATGTGAAACGGCCGAGGTCATCGGATGTGGTCGACAGGATGGCGCCATTGTCCGGATCTAGCCACAAGCGCTCCCGCGTGTCGGAGAGATAGATCAGTGCCCGCTGGAGGGGCACTTCCTCGCCGACCGACTGCACCCGTCGCGCCCCGGCAGCATTGGCGATGAGCGAACTGAAGGCTCGGACGTCGCCCGAAAGGCCGGCCGCCTGGTTGGCAATCAGGGAACCGGCAGAGTTGGCAACAAGAGCAGCTGCGGCATTGGCAATCAGCGCTGAGGATGAAACACCCGGAGCCGCGGCTGCCCCGACCTCGACCGGACTGACAGGGGTCTGAACGGTCGATCCGCCGATGGGCGTGTTCCCCGAAAGCACCGTGACGGCAACGGTCTTGCCGGTCGCATCGGGCGTCGCACACCCGGCAAGGATGGACACCAGAGCCATGAGGACGCGACGCATGCCCGTGTTGTACCCTCTGGACATGGTTGTCGCCTTCCCCGGGGACGAGGATCTCCTGCTCCAGCCGGCTTGCAGGGGGCGCATCCTCAAGCCGGATGCAGGAACCGCGCGCGGCACGCTGGTCGCCTTCCACGGCTACTCGGCCGGGCCCTGGCAGTTCGACGAACTCGCCGACGCCATGTGTGCCCGCGGCTGGAACGTCGTGCTCCCGCGACTCGCAGGCCACGGCTTCGCCACGGTGACAGGGGAGGAGGACCCCGGTGACCTGCCGAAGGCTCACGAAGCACATCGCTACCGCGAAGAAGGCGACAAGGCTCTGGCCTTGGCCCGGACGCTTGATGCCCCGCTCGTGCTGTGTGGCCTTTCGGCCGGAGGGGCCCTCGCCCTCGATCTTGCCATCAGGCATCGGGACATCGCCCGAGCATGCGTGATGGCACCGTTGTTGCTGCCGGCACCCTGGCGCGCACGCGTGGCCATGGGGATGCTGCAAGCTGTCGACGGACCCGCCGGGGGATCGCTGGGCCGCTGGCTGGACCGTCAGCCCTTCGCCTGGGGGAAAACTCCGCCACGCCACGAGGACGGCTGGGTACGGCCGGGCCATTGGCGATTTCGCGCGGGAAACCTTGCGGGCATCCTCGGGTTCGTGGCAGGCATCCTGCCCGAGGCCGGGCGATTGACCTTGCCCCTGCAGGTGCTCAGTACCAGCCTCGACGATCTCGCGGACCCCAAGGGCTGCCGCATCCTGTGGGAGCGCCAGCGAGGCACGAGCGGTGGCTGGTTGCACTTTCCGGCCTCGGCGGCGGTCCCCCACGGAATGGTCAGCCCGCGCCAGCACCCGGACGCGCAGTCGCGTCGCTTGGTCACCGATGCGACCCTGAAGTTCCTCGACACGGGCACGGCCACGCACGTCCCGCCCGAGGGGGGCAGGGTCCGGGGCTAGTTGGCCAGGGCGGCCACGGGATCGATGCGCCCGCTGCCGGTCTGGACGTCGAACCCGGGCTCCCCGAGGTCCTTGGCTGTGTCTCGGATGCGCCGCGCCACCTGATCCGCGGTCCATTGCGGATTGCGGGCCATCAAGAGGGCGGCCAGGCCGGAAACCATCGGTGCCGCCATCGACGTGCCCGACATGTAGCCATAGGCATAGCGGCCCGTATGGGGCAACGTCGAATAGACCTGCATGCCGGGAGCCACGACACCTATCCACGGGCCTTGGCAAGAGAAGCCCGTCCGCTGGTCCTGCTGGTTGGTCGCACCGACGGCGAGAACACCCGGCAACGACGCCGGGTAGACGCGCCGCGCATCCCCATAGTTGCCCATGGCGGCCACGACGAGCGCACCCCGGGCCTGCGCGGAGGCCACGGCCTGCTCGAGCACCGGAGCGCTGTAGACGTCCCCGAGACTCAGGCTGATGACCCTGGCACCCGCCCGAGAAGCGGCCAGGATACCGCTGGCGACGGACTCCCACGTGCCTTGGCCGCGACCGTCCAGAACGCGCTCCGCCCGCAAGCCCGTATCCGGGGCCATGCCCTCGACGCCGATGCCATTGCCCGCCGTCGCCCCTACGACCCCGAGACAATGTGTCCCGTGGCCAGTGCCGTCCGTGAGATCCGTGCCCCCGTCCAGATGATTGCGGCCGGCCGAGACGCGACTGGTCCCGCCACGACCGGCGAAGTCGGGGTGAAGGAGGTCAGCGCCCGTATCGACGACGGCCACGACGATGTCCGGCCGTCCGCGGGTCACGGCGTGGGCCGAGGCGGTCCGCAGCAGGGCGTGATGATACTGCTGGCGCACACCCGGATCGGCCAACATCACCGGTGACGGCTCCATCGCTTCAGGGGTCAATCCGACCCGACCCACCCCGCTGATGGAGCGAACCCCCCTGCGCCCCGCCAGGGCGCGCCGCAGGTCCGCTGCGGTACCGGAAGGGCCTTCGTAAGCCACCCAGCCTTCTGCAAGCAGATCGGGCAACTGCCGCGCAGCGCGCCGCCAACCGGAGGCTCCGAAAAGGCCCGCAGTGCCACGAGCCAGATCCTCGGCCTGCCAGCGGACGAGGAGACGTGTCTCGCCTGCCGCCTCGGCCGCCAGAGCGCCTCTGGCGGTTGCCGCCGGGAAACCGGTACCTCCCCCGCAGGCAGACAGCATCAGGGAGCCGACAAGCGCCGATGAAAAACAATCCCGCGAACGAAGCATGTCCTCATGTTAACAAACCGGATGCCGCGGCGTCACCGATAGCGCAACACCACCCGGAATCCGAAATACTGATTGGCGAAGTCGTGCCGCCGCGTCAGATGCATGTGCCAGAGGCCGGCACGCTCCACGTCGTAAAAGCCTCCCCCGCGCATGGCCCGCACGCCGGTGGCGCCATCGTGAATCGCGTGGTCCAGGTCAAATGCCGGAAGTCCGGACGCACCGAGACGTGCAGGCAAGCCGTAACGTCGCAGGGCAGGGCTCGTATCCAGTGCCGTGATGGCGCTGGACGAACCTGACACGATCGGCGCGCGCACGCCCGAATCCACGCCGCGGACAATCCAGGTTCCGGGCACGCCGGGGCTACCGCCGATTGCTACATCTGCCGTCCATTCCTCGAGGTTCCCATTGAGATCCGACACGCCGGCAACCAGTCCCGTATGGGTGGTCCTGTCGACGTCCTCCGGCCAATCCGGGGCGCGACCGGAACCCGTGAGGGCCACCCCTGACGCAGGGGCATCCGGCGGCGACAGGAAACGGACCGTGGCATCCGAAACATCCCGGAATGAACCGCCACTGTTGTTGCCAAGAACCCGGATCCCATGGACGGAGGACCAGACCGCGAGGGCCGTCCAGTCCTCGTCGCCCATCAGATCGGCTTCGGGAGCCACGCTGCGCGCGCGCATCCGGGCCTCATCCCAGTGAACGTTGGCCCAAGCCGGACAAAGGGCTGCCGACTTGACCCGCGGCGAAGTCCCCGCCGCCGCACCGGCACCCGTCTGCGAATCGCCCGGCACGGCGTCCTCATGGCTGGCTTCATACTTGGCCACGTACATCCCGCCAAAGGTCTCCTCGGCCCACGCGACACCGGCAGCACCGGCAGGTTGTGTGGCAACCCATGCCCCCCTGGGCAAGTCAGGCAAACCCGCCTGCGCTGGCTCGAGTACCTGCCACGCCCGGAACTCGGGAATCCAGCAATAGGTACTCGCCGTCGGCCCCGTGCCCATGACCCAGAGATGATGCCGATCCAGCGGCCCTGGATCGTCGGGGGCCAGCCGGGCTGCCGGCGGCTGAGCGACACCGGAATCGGCCGTGGCTGATGCAGAAGGTGAAGCCGAGGCATCCGGCTCGGGAATCGAGACGGCCCCCGAGACTGCCCGAGCCGAGGCACAGGCGGGTGCCAGCAGGCTCAGGCCCACGAGCAACAGCCGATGCCGCTTCGTCACTTTCAATGCTTTGACCTCGCCGATGCGGTTGCGGCTCGGGCCGGGCCCTCGATGGGGTAACCGCGCGTCTTCCAAGGCCCCCAGCCCTCGTCCAGGATGGCGACCCGATCGTGGCCCCGGCCCCTAAGGACCTCGGCCACCTCGCCCGATTCCGCATGCGGACAGCCGCAATAGGTGAGCACCCACGCGCCTTTGGGCACCTGGTCGGCTCGCTCGGGCGCCTCGTAGAACGGGAGGTTGATGGCGCCGCGGACGTGTCCCGCCTGGAAGTCCGATGGCGGACGCGCGTCGACGAACAGGATCCGGGCGCCCCGGCGCATCTCCCGGGCTGCGAGATCCACGCCGATGAAGCGGGCTCCCTTGGGGAAATCGGGCTCGCCCCCGCTCGGCAGATCGACCGGGGCACTGCCGGTCGCCACGGGACGGCCCACCTCGGGAACCTGCGCCGGATGTTGGCGCAGATAGGCGATGATGGCATCCACCTCGGCTGGCCGCAGCGTGTCTCGGAACGCCTTCATGGGCGTTCCTGCGCGGCCCTCGAGGATGGTCGCACGAAGGAAGCCGTCCGAGGCCAGATCCAGCAACTGCGGATGCGCGAGGCGATTGTTGGGTCCCTCGATGCCCGTGGCCCCATGACACGAGGCGCAATGCTTGCCGTAGAGGGTCTTGCCGTCCTGTCCATCCGGACGCAACGGGGCCTGATCAAGGGGCCGCATGGTGCCCTGCTGCCAGGACCGCATCAAGGCGACCAGATCCTGGATCTGGCCTTCGTCCCAAGGCCCCCCGTGCTCCTTTGCCCATCCCGACATCACCGTGCCCGGACGGCCACGGGCGATGGTCTCGTACAGGAATGCGTCCGACGCCGTCACCAGCAGATCAGCGCCTGCCAACGCCGGCGCGTTGTCCGCGGCGTACCCCTCTCCGGCCGGACCGTGGCAGATGGCACAGGTCTTCGCATAGGCCGCCTTGCCTCGAGCCACCTGCGCCTCACGACTGTCTGGCGGAGGCGCCTCCTGGCAACGTCCCCCCGCGAGGGCCGCCAGCAGCGGCAGCAACAACAACGCACGCATCACCCTTGGTCTCCGAGGGCATCCTACCCGAACGGGCGAGGTGCGTCAGGGGCGCTCAGGCAATCGCGAGACGCTTGCGCATCCGCAAGATGTTCTCGTCGCCTTCCTGCAACACGGCGACCTCGTCCATCAGGTTCCGCATCAGGTGCACGCCGAGGCCGCCTCGCTTCTGGATCTCGATATGTCGTTGCAGATCCGGGGGCGGCAGATCGAGGATATTGAAGAAGGATCCCTTGTCCCGGACCTCGACATGCAGGAATCCTTCGCCATCGACGTCGATCGTCAGGCGGATGGGATGCCCTGCCTCCGAACTGTACGCATGGATCATGACGTTCATGACGGCCTCGAGGACCGCAAGCTCCAGATGGTAGCGCTCGTCCTTGGTCAATACGAGGCCCGATGCCGTGTCCTCGACGAACGAGCGGACGACGTCCACCCGGTCCACGTCGCTCAGGAAATGGAGGGCTGGCATCGTTAAGGTGTGGTTCCGGTCATCGTGGTCGATACCCGGAGGGTCCATACCCCGGGCACGCGCCAACGTATCCGGCGCTCTCCGGGGAGGCAGGCCGCAGCGTGTAGCATGAGCCCATGCCCCTGCGACTGCTGACGGCGGGAGAATCCCACGGCCCCTGGCAAGTGGCCTTGCTCGAGGGCGTGCCCGCCGGGGTGCCCTTCGATGCCGAGCGCCTGAGGACCCACATGCGCCGCAGGCAATCGGGCCACGGACGCAGCGCTCGACAACGCATCGAGCAGGACATGCCTGAAGTCCACGGCGGGATTCGCCTGGGCAAAACCACGGGTGCCCCGGTCGCCCTCGCGATTCCCAATCTCGACCATGCCCGGTGGACGGCGGTCATGACACCCGAGGCCCCATCCACATCCGCAGCGCAGGACGCCGTCGACACCCGCCGCATCGAGCACCTTCGTCCCGGGCACGCCGACTATGCCGGCGCGGTGAAATACGGCCTGGACGATGTCCGTGACGTTCTGGAGCGCGCGAGCGCCCGGGAAACCGTCGCCCGCGTGGCGGCGGCCGGGATCCTGCTGCCCCTGCTCGAGGCTGCCGGCATCCGCCTGACGTCCCACGTCCTTGCCATCGGCACCGTGACGGCCCATATCCCTGCAGGGCCCGATGATCCGGACCTCGTCCGTCTGCTGCAGGAGCGGGCCGAGCCCTCGCCCGTCCGCTGCGCGGATTCCGCAGCCTCGGCCGCGATGGTCGCGGCCATCGATGCCGCGGGCAAGGCGGGAGACAGCCTCGGTGGAATCTTCGAGGTGGTCGTGACGGGTCTGCCTGTCGGCCTGGGCAGTCACGTGCAATGGGATCGTCGCCTGGACGGCCGTCTCGCCCAAGCGGTGATGAGCATTCAGGCCGTCAAAGGCGTGGCCATCGGTGATGCCTTCGGGGAAGCATCGCGGCTCGGCAGCGCGGTGCACGACCCTTTTGCCGATGGCTTCGTTCGGACGGGCAACCGTGCCGGCGGACTCGAGGGCGGGATGACCAACGGACAACCGCTGATCGTGCGGGGAGCGATGAAACCCATCTCGACCTTGCGGCAGCCGCTGCAGGGCGCCCGTTGGCCCGACGGGGCGCCGGCCCCCGCGCACTTCGAACGGGCCGACATCTGTGCCGTGCCCGCCGCGGGCGTCGTCGCGGAGGCCATGGTGGCCTTCGTCATCGCGGACGCCCTGCTCGAGAAGACCGGCGGCGACAGTCTCGCGGAAGTCCTTGCCCACCTCGAAGCCACGCGCAAGCTGGCTGATCGATCGGAGCCCACGCCATGACCCCCGTACTCGTGCTGCATGGACCGAATCTGGACCTGCTGGGGCAGCGCGAACCCGAGGTCTACGGGCACCAGACCCTGGCAGAACTTGAAATCCGCCTGCGCAACTGGGGACTGGATCTGGATCTCGAGGTCACGTCACGCCAGAGCAACCACGAGGGCCAGCTCATCGACTGGCTGCATGCCGCCCGCGCGGAAGGATATGCCGGCATCGTCATCAACCCCGGTGGCCTGGCCCACACCTCGTGGGCCCTTCGAGATGCCATCGCCGGGATCGCTCTGCCGACCGTCGAGGTGCACCTGTCGAACGTCCACGCCCGGGAGCCGGGCCGCCAGGTCCTGCTGACGGCCTCGGCTTGTCGGGGCGTGATTTCCGGACTCGGATTCGCAAGCTACCGTCTTGGCCTAGAAGCCTTGGCGGGCATCCTGCCTCAGGCCTGAGCCGTCACGCCCTCTTCCACACGAAACGTCATGGCCTGATCCGCAAAGGACAGGCGCACCTTCTGACCCGGACGGACCTCGCCGGACAACAGCATCCGGGCCAGAGGATTGAGCACCTCGTTCTGGATGGCCCGCTTCAGCGGCCTCGCTCCGTACACCGGATCGTAGCCCACACGGGTCAGGCGCCCCCTCGCCTTGTCGTCCATCACGACACTTATCCCCTTGTCGACCAGCCGACTCGCCAGGCGCGCGAACTGCAGATCGATGATGCGGTCGATTTCCAGCACGCCCAGAGGCCGGAAGAGCAGGACATCGTCCAGTCGGTTCAGGAACTCGGGCCGGAAGTGCTGGCGCACCTCGCCCATCACCCGCTCGCGGACGGCCTCGGTGACGGCCCCGCCGGACTCCTGCAGGTGTGCACTGCCCAGGTTGCTGGTCATCAGCACCACGGTGTTCCGGAAGTCGACCGTCCGCCCATGGCTGTCCGTCAGGCGACCGTCGTCCAAAATTTGCAACAGCAGGTCGTAAACCTCGGGATGCGCCTTCTCGACCTCGTCGAAGAGCACGACGGAGTAAGGAGCCCGTCGCACGGCCTCGGTCAGCTGCCCCCCCTCTTCGTGTCCGACATAGCCAGGCGGGGCGCCGATCAGCCTCGCGACCGAGTGGCGCTCCATGTACTCGGACATGTCCAGCCGCACCACGTGCTGCTCGTCGTCGAACAGGAATTGTGCCAGGGCGCGCGCAAGCTCGGTCTTGCCGACACCGGTCGGCCCGAGGAACAGGAAGCTGCCGATGGGGCGATCGGGATCGCCGATGCCCGACCGGGCCCGGCGCACGGCCTCGGCCACTTGGCGGACGGCCTCCTCCTGACCGATGACGCGCGCCGAGATGCGCGCCTCCATGTCCAGCAGCTTGCGAACTTCGGACTCCAGCATCCGGCTCACGGGAATGCCGGTCCAGGCACTCACCACCTCGGCGATGTCCTCGTCCGTGACCATCTCCTTGAGCATGCGGTGTTCCTTCTGGGCCTCCTCGAGATCCCGAGTGGCCGATTCGAGGTCACGCTGCAGGGCGGGACGCTCGCCATAGCGGATCTCGGCTGCCCGTTCGAGTTGCCCTTCGCGCTCGGCGCGCTGCTCGGCCGTACGCCCCTGTTCCAGCTTCGCGCGAATCGCCCCGATCCGTCCGATGAGCTCCTTCTCGCGCTGCCACTGGGCGCGCAGGGCGTCGCGACGCGCCCGCACCTCGGCCGCCTCTCGGTCCACCGCACCCAGGCGGTCGCGGGCGAATGTCCCCGCCGTCTCGGCCTCGATCTCCTTGACCAGTCCTTGGCGCTCGATCTCGAGTTGTCGCAAGCGACGCTCGAGTTCATCGAGCGCAGGGGGCATCGAATCGATAGCGATGCGCAGGCGGCTCGACGCCTCATCGACCAGATCGATGGCCTTGTCGGGCAGGAAGCGATCCGTGATGTAGCGGTCCCCGAGACGGGCCGCCGCTACCAGCGCCGCGTCGCTGATCTTGACGTGGTGATGCGTCTCGTAGCGCTCCTTGAGACCGCGCAGGATCGAGATGGTGTCTCCGACGCTCGGCTCACCGACCTGCACGGGCTGGAAGCGGCGCTCCAGCGCGGCGTCCTTCTCGACATGCTTGCGGTACTCATCGAGGGTGGTAGCACCCACGCAGCGCAGCTCGCCGCGTGCCAAGGCCGGCTTGAGCAGGTTGCCTGCGTCGACGGCACCCTCCGCCTTGCCTGCACCGACCAAGGTGTGCATCTCGTCGATGAAAAGGATGATTCCGCCCTCGCTATCCGAGACCTCCTTCAGAACAGCCTTCAGGCGATCCTCAAACTCGCCGCGGTACTTCGTGCCGGCGATGAGCGCGCCAAGGTCCAGAGCCACGACCCGCTTGTCCTTGAGCCCTTCGGGCACATCACCATCGGCGATGCGCTGCGCCAGCCCCTCGGCGATGGCCGTCTTGCCGACGCCAGGCTCGCCGATGAGCACTGGGTTGTTCTTCGTTCGGCGAGAGAGCACCTGGATGACCCTGCGGATCTCCTCGTCCCGACCGATCACGGGGTCGAGGCGACCCCGTCGCGCCTGGACTGTCAGGTCCCGGCCATACTTCTCGAGCGATTGGAAACGCGCTTCCGGATTCTGATCCGTCACGCGATGGCTGCCGCGCACCTGCCCCAGCACCTGCATCAGGCGATCGCGCGTGATCCGTCGCGCCCGCAACAGTTCGGTCGCGCTCCCGCGCGCTTCGTGGGCCACCATCGCAAGCAGCACATGTTCGGTCGAGACGTACTCGTCCTTCATCGCCTTCGCTTCCTGGAACGATCGATCGAGATGGCCCTTGGCCTCGGGGCCGAGGCCGGGCCCCTGTGTGCCTTGAGCCCGCGGGAGGCGATCGAGGGCCTGCCGCACCTCATCCCTCAATGAAGCCAACGGGACCTCGAGGCGGGGGAGCAAGGCCGGGACAATACCCTCGGGCTGATCCAGCAGGGCCGACAGCAGATGCAGACCCAGCAATTCCGGGTGCTGGCCCTGTTCCGCAAGATGCTGCGCCTCCTGCAGGGCTTCCTGAGCCTTGAGCGTCCAGCGATCGAATCTCATCAGGGTTCTGCCTCCCTCGTGCCACCATCATCAACCTTAGTCAATCATTGTCAAGTAACCGCACAACACTCAAGCCGGTACAGACAACACATGAGGCCGTGAGATGAGGGCCAACAGACGACCAGAACAAGCAAACACAAGGTTTTCAGGCCACATGACGATCACGTCCGCCGTGCTTGATCTCCATTGTAAATAAATGTTACAAACCCCCTTGGAGGTCGTCCATGAAGATCAGTTTCCTGTCCCCGAACCCGGCTGTCACCGGTGCCCAACGTCCCCTTGGCCCTCAGGATCCGCTTGCCCAGGCCGAGATTCTCTGCGGGCAGGCACCCCCTCCGTCCGAGATCGCCCAAGTCCTCGTCCTTGAAACGGAGCATCCTGAATCGTGGCTCCAGGGTGGTGAGCTGGTCCTCGCCGGAGTCCCGTTCCTGAACGGGACCACGACCTCGTGGATCGACGGTCTCGCCTCGGGTCGTGCAGCCGGGCTGCTGGCCTGCGGCACGGGATGCGTCCCGGATGCCCTCGTGGCGCGCGCCCGAGACCACGGACTACCTCTGCTGCGCATCGAAGAGGCATCCGCGGCCGTGGCCCGGCACCTCCAGCGCCAGCAGGCCATGAGCCGACCGTGGTTGCTCGCGCAATGCCTGTCCCGCCAACAGGAGCTCGTGCGACAGGCCATCGGCGGAGCTTCGCCCCAGCACATCCTGGAGGCTCTGGCTGCGGACCTCGGTCGTCCCCTGCTGCTCGAGGATGCCCGCTTCAACAGGCTGGCCCAGGCCGGTGACACGACATCCCTCGGACTTCCCGAGGACGAGGACGGCAGCGACGATGGCCTGATCACGGCCATCCAGCGTCATCCGGCTTGGCCGGCCTTCCGGGAGGGTCAGCACCCCATCGAGGTCCAGGCTACGGAGGGTATTCGGACGCTCTGGCCCATCATGAAGGGGGAGCGCCTGGTGGCGACCCTGATGATCCTCGGCCAGCCACCGCGTCGCGACGAGATCCACCTGGCCCGAGTCGAGGGCGGGCGGGCCGCACTGGCCATCGTGGCGGCAAGCCTGCCCGAAGAATCGGACCCCAGGGGCCACTTCTTCCAGGACCTGCTGCAGCGTCCGGGAGCCTTCTCGCGCAGCGAAGTCCAGCGTCGGGCACACTGGCTCGGCATGGCCCTCGCGCAGCGGTACTGGCCCATGGCCGTAGCCTTCGACCGCAGCATGCCCCTGCCCCAGGCCGAGGCCCTGCGCCAGAAGCTGCAGACGACACTCTCCGCCATCCTGTCCTTCCGACAGTGCATCATCGTGCCTCAGACCTTCGGCGCGAGCATCCTCGTCCCCGTAACCGCCGACCCCCCTGGCATCGACCAGATGCGCCGATTAGCCCTGACCATTCGCGACAGGCTGGGCGCCCAAGGTGACACGGTCTCCGTGGGGGTCGGCCTGGCCCCCGGAGACCTGCTGGCACTGGGTCGCCAGCATCAGGAGGCCGTCCAGGCCCTGCGCATCGGAAGGACCCTGCACGGACCGGGACAAGTCCACTGCTTCGACGACATGGGCGTCTACCGGATGCTCTATCAGTTTGCGGCAGACCGCAGCCCGGGTGCCTTCCTGTGCGATGCCCTGAGCCGCCTGATGGCCTATGACCAGCAGGCCGACAAGGAGCTGGTGAAGACGCTCGGGGCCTTCCTCGACTGCAACGGCAATCTGACGGAGACCAGCGAACGCCTGTTCATCCACCGCAACACCCTCAAGTATCGACTGGAGCGCATCCGGGACATCACGCAGGTGGACCTCGATACGGCCGAGACCCGGCTCATGCTGCACATCGGGCTGAAGATGCAGCAGATCCTGGACGCCCAGGCCGGATAGCGCGACACTCGAGCCGTCCCCGATGCGTGCTTGCGCACCGGGGACGGCGGTTCGGTGGTCAGGAAGCGCTGGCCGGCGGAGCCGCCTGAAACCCAGTCTCGAAAAATCTCCGGAACAGGATGAAGATGAGAAGCGCCGACAGAACGTCCCTCAGGAAGTCTGTGGCGACGACCATCACGGCAGTCCAGG
Source organism: Candidatus Sericytochromatia bacterium (assembly GCA_035285865.1). Lineage (GTDB taxonomy): Bacteria > Cyanobacteriota > Sericytochromatia > S15B-MN24 > VGJW01 > VGJW01. The sequence goes on along the minus strand of JAYKHS010000026.1, from coordinate 123,202 downwards.
CGGCCAGTGCCATGTGCGCCCTGCCGTCACGGACCAGTTCGCGCACCTCATCGGCCTTGACCATGCCCGAGGCCACATAAAGCAGGCTGCCGCCGATGCAGGCCATGGGCACCCGCTCCAGCCACGAGGCGAGGAAGGCCGCAAGCAGCAGCTTCAGCACGCACTTGAAAAGGCCTGCAAGCGGAGACAAGGCACCCAACCTGATGTTGGTGGCCGTCCGGGCGAGCGCACCCGTATGGGGGAAGCCGTTCAGCAGCGGCACCACGACCTGCATCAGACCCTGCCCCCAGAGCTCCTTGTCCGGGTTGTAGGGCATGCCCTTGTTGCCCGCCAGGCGATCGGCCATGCGGCTGCAGAGCAGGCCCTCGATGGCCGCCACGAAGATGATGGCCAAGGTATAGAAGGCCAGGTCGCCCAGTACCGCCGGGGTCGGGTCGATGCCCTGCGGAGGCGTGAAGATCCAGAAGTCCGTCGGAATGGAACCGTACTTCTCGCGAACCGTCACGAGCCCCTTGTCGGCCTACAGTCCCTGCGCGAGCATCGTACCGGCACCGACGGCAATCAGCGGCGCCGGAATGAGGACGGAAACCTTGATGAGCGTCTAGCTGATCGCGAAGGTCAGCAGCGCGATGATGACGGCATAGACGTTGGTCTCGTGACCGTGTGCGACGATGCCGCGGTTCTTGTCTGCCATGGCATAGCCAAACTTGGCGTGCAGGCCCAGGACCTCACCGACCTTAGACAGGGCGATGCCCACGGTGAATCCCACCACAATGGAGTGGGACACGCGCGCCACCACGCGCCCGAGGCGAGCGACCCCCATGACCATCAGGACCAAGCCTGCAAGAATCGACGCCAGCACCAGCATCGAATAGCCGTGCTTGGCCATGATGCCCGCGATGATCGGGATGAAGGCCGCCGTCGGTCCGTAGACCTGGTACTTGGAGCCCCCGAACAGAGCGCCTATGGCGCCGGCCACGGCCCCGCCCACGATGCCCTGCTCGGGCCAATCCGCTGGCCATCGCAAAGCCCATGGCCAGCGAAATGGCCACCATGGCCACGATCAGACCGGCCATCAAGTCGCGGAGGATATTGAGGCCGAGATGACCCGTCCGGAGATCCTCATACCGGCGGTCGACAGGATTCATGCAATAGGCGAGCCGCGGGCCGAGACCGGCATCGGCGGCAACAGCTGCTGCTGGCGGTGATGAAACGGACTAGGTCGGAACTCCAGCATTCGTGGGGTCGTGGACGACCTCGCAGGGTCGACCTGGGCCTTACGGTCCGACCCACCCCCAACGATCGCGCCAGCGAATCAGGAAAGGTCCGCCCCGCCCCGTAGACGGTGGCCCGCGTGATGTTGGCGGGGCCATCGCACAGCCCTCCCGTACGCCTCCGGAGGTCGTCCGACTACGGTCAACCATCCGACGTGAAGCGAACTGGCCGGACTCGCCCCGTAACGCAGGCACGCGCGCACGGAACTCCGGGATGCCGGCGAGACCGCGGCCCAGCGACACGGCATCGCAGGCCAACACGTCCTCCAGGAGAAGGTGGTGCGCCTCCTGACCGCCCACGCGCTCGTCCTCCAATAACGTCGAGGCCGCTCCGAAGCAGAGCACGACCATCCAGAGCACCAGCAGCCGGATCCACGACCGCGCCCGTGCAACCGGACGGCCGGCACCACGCATCAAGCAGCCCCGACGGCAATCGAGACGGCCCCGATCGCCTGGACCTTGAACTTGGCGTTGATCTCGGAGTAGGACAGAACCGAAAGGTTCGGAAAGTTGCGATCCACCAGGTTCTTGACGTGGGGACGCACAATCGGGCTGACGAGCACTGCCGGGTTCTGGCCCTTGGCGAGGGCCTCGTTCACCACGCCAGCCAGCCGCGCAAGCATCAGCTGGGCGATCTGGGGGTTCAGCGCCAGCGTCGGTCCCTGAGGTCCAGGCTGGATGGCCTGCTGGATGGCGCCCTCGACCGCTGGATCAAGCGTGATCACGTCGATGCGACCCTCATCGTCGGCCACAGAAGCGCAGATGTTCCGGGAAAGCTGTTGCCGCACCAGTTCGGTGAGCGTGAAGACATCCTTGGTCATCTTGCCGAAGTCGGCCAGCTTCTCGGCGATGGTGGCGAGGTCACGGATGCTCACCCGCTCGCGCAGGAGCGATTGCAGGACGCGCTGTACCTCGCCCAGCGCAAGCACTTCGGGCACCAGCTCCTTGACCGTGATGGGGGCACGCTCCTGCAGCCGGTTGAGCATCATCTTGACCTCCTCGCGGCTCAGGATCTCGTGAGCATGTGCCCGGACCACTTCCTCAAGGTGTGCCGTCAGCACGTTGGTCGGATCCTGGATCAGGTAGCCCAGCTGTGCGGCTCGTTGCGCCTCGGCACCGGCCACCCAGACAGCAGGACGGTTGCCCGCCGGATCGCTCGTCGGGAAGCCGACCAACTCCTGAGACAGGTCCGTCGTGTTGAGCTGGATGGCCAGCATGTAGCCGACCAGCAGCTCGCCCGTGGCGACGGTGTTTCCCTTGACCAGGATCTGGTAGGCATTCGGCCGCAGATTGAGGTTGTCCTTGAATTGGATACCCGGCATGACGAAACCGAGGTCCAACGCGATGGCCACGCGCATGGGCACGACGCGATCCATCAGCTCGCCACCGAGGCCGGGGTCCACCAGAGGTACCAGATCGAGGCCCAGTTCGAGCGTCAGCGGCGGCACGCCGAGCATCTTCATGACGTTCTCGGGATTCTTGAGGTCCTCGTCCGACTCCGGCTGGTAGTCGTCGAATTCGTCACCCATCGGTGGCGCATCTCCCGCCAGGGAGGGCGGTGCAGCCCCGAGCAGTCCCCCTCTGTAGGCAACGAAGGCCGCGAAGAGGATACCAAGCCCGAGCAACAGCATCAGAACCGTCGGGAAGCCCGGAATGAAGCCCATCATGATGATGACGAAGCCGACGATGCCAAGGACTTTCGGGCTGGTGAAGAGCTGGTTCTTGAGGTCCGTCGCGAGATTGAAGTCCGAGGCCGCACGCGTGGTCACGAAACCGGCCGAGATCGAAATCAACAGGCCGGGTATCAGGCCGACCAAGCCGTCGCCGATTGTCAGCAGCGAATAGACCTTGAGGGCCTGTTCGACCTCCATGTCCTTCTGCAGGATCCCAATCAGGATGCCGCCGATGATGTTGACGAAGATCAAGATGATGGCGGCGATCGCATCGCCCCGAACAAACTTGTTGGCACCGTCCATTGCGCCGAAGAAGTTGGCTTCGCGCTCGAGGTCCGTGCGGCGCTTCTTGGCACCCTCCGCATCGATGAGGCCTGCGGCCAGGTCGGCATCGATGGACATCTGCTTGCCAGGCATGGCGTCCAAGGTGAACCGGGCAGCAACCTCGGCGACCCGTTTCGCACCTTCGGTGATGACGATGAAGTTCACGATGATCAGAATCGCGAACAGGATGAAACCGACGATGAAATTGCCGCCGACCACGAAGTTGGCGAAGGTCTCGATGACCTTGCCGGCTTCCGCATGGCTGAGGATCGACCGCGACGTGGCCACCGACAAGGCCAGGCGGTACAGCGCCATGATCAGCAGCAACGACGGGAAGCTTGCGAACTCGAGGGGCCGGACCAGATAGAGCGAGACGAAGACGATGACCAGAGCCGCGACCAGGTTGATGATCAGCAGCAGGTCCAGCATCCACAAGGGAAGCGGAATGACGAGGATCGCAAGGACCAGGATGACGATCCCGGCCAGGATCAGATCAGGAATCAGCCCCTTGCGCTGCGGCATGGATCAACCGGCCGCTAGACCGGAACCCCCAGCTTGCGCCTGAGGTTCTGCGACACCATCCGCTGGGTCATCGACGGCAATGGTGCCGCGGAGCCCATCCGGTTGAAGACGTCGCCCTGAATGTCCGGCGGCAGGCTGGCGATGACGGTCTCGGCGAACGAGGGGTCAAGCTGGGCCAGCACGCCGGCGACCGTGGCGGGACGCTCGGTCGCCAAGGCCTCGGCCAATTGATCGGGACCGACCTGATAGGTGAAGTCGAAGGGCCCCCCGGCCTGCTGGGCCCCGAAATCCTGTTGGGGTGCCCCGTAACCCGCCTGAGCCGCATAGTCGGTCTGGTCCTGGTTGAATCCGCCCATCTGAGGCATCCCGCCGGGCAAGGCACCCAGCTGCTCGGGGGTCGGGAATCCACCCAACGCCCCGGGTCCCTCGAAGCCGGACGGCAAGGCCTCGGCATCGAGGCCAGAGGACAGGACATCGAACGGGTTCTCGGTCGACCGCTTGCGCCGGGAGACGAGCGCCACGATCGCCGCGAACACGAAGGCGGCAACCCCGCCCCAGATAACCAGGTTCCAGCCAACGGCGCCCTTCTTCTTCGCGGCCGCCTTGGCCTCGGCTTCCTTCTTGTTGAGCTGCTCCTTGAGCTGGTCCATGAGCGTGGTGTCGAACTTGACCCGCTCGACCGTGACCTGATCCCGACGGGCCGGATCGGCGCCCGCAGCAGCCGCGATGACGTTGCGCAGCTTGTCGACGGCCTCGGGCTTGACCGTCTCGGGCAGGAGCACGGCGATGCTCATCCGCTTGATGTTGCCTGAGGCCGTCTGGACGATCTGGTCTTCCTGGTTGAAGGCAGGCTGCTCGCGAATGTTCTCGCGCGAGGTCTCCTGACCCTGCGTCGACCCCGCGACGCCGGGCTGGCCCGAGACGTTCCCGGGCAGCAAGGGGTAGCTGGGCAGATTGGCCGTCGTGCCGGGCGCGGCACCCTGCGCCCCGTTCTTCAGCGTCTCACGCTGCACGGAGCGCGCACTGCTCATGGGCTCGCCGTTGGCCGTCACGGGGGCCAGGAGGCGATTGCGGACCTGACGCTTGTTGAAATCCAACTCAAGGCGCACGCGCACCACGGACTTGCCGTTGCCGACCAACTTGTCGAGCAGCAACTGCAGGCTGGTCTGGATCTCGCCTTCCATGGACCGGGTAATCTTCATCTGCTGGTCAATAGCGCGAGAAACGAGGCGCTCGTTCTGGTCGCCGATGTTGTTTTCGAGGCCGCTCGAGATGAGGTTACCCTGATCGTCCACGACGGTGACATTGTCCGTGAGCAGGCCCGGAACGGCGGAAGCCACCATGTGCTGAATGCCCTCGACCTGCTGGGGCGTCAGCTGGCGACTGGCCTCCATCTTGATCATCACGCTGGCCGTGATGGCCTTCCTCTCCTGCTGGAAGAGCGTGTCCTCGGGCATGTTCACGAGCACGGTGGCGTCCTCGACGCCTTGGACCTTGCGGACCAGACGCGTCAGTTCGCCGTTGAGCGCCCGCAGGAAGGCGATCTTCTTGTCGAAGTCCGTCGAGATGAAGTCCTTCTTGTTGAAGATCTCGAGACCCTGGTTGTTCGGGTTCTTGGGGACCTGCGCTTCACCCAGCGCCACGCGCGCGTCGACGACCTTGTCCTTCTGGACCAGCAGCGTGCCGTCCTCGGTGAACTTGAATTCGCGAATCTTCTGAGCCTTCAGGGCGGCGGCCGCCTCGTCCATCTCCTTGGGCTGCAGGTATTTGAAGACCACCTCGTAGCCGGACTCCTGCTCGCGGGCCTGCGGCTCGTCCTTCTTGCCGCCCGACATCACCGCAAAGGTGATGGCGACGATCAGCAACAGGATCAGACCACCGCCACCGCCGAGCAGGGCGATCCGCTGCTGGGGGGTCAGATTCTGCAGGAAGCCCATGCGGCGATCAGATCTGGAGATTCATCAGGGTCTGGAACGACTGCGCCATCTTGTTGGTGACGCTGCTGGTGAGATGGACCAGCGTCTCCGCCTTGGCGTTCTCGATCATGACGGCATGCGGGTCAACCGCCTTGCCCAAGGCAAAGTCCATCGTGATCTGCTCCGACCGAGTCTGCTGCGCGTTCACCGAATCGATGGCATCGTTCAGGATGGCCGCGAAGTGCGCACCGGGACCATCATCCTCGCTTGCCTCGAAGGAATCGGTGACGGATGGCATCTTGCTGTCGGACGACAACGCTTCGGGCATGGCCGGGAAGTCCCCGAAGGCCGGGAAACCCCCGAAGGCCTGACCGACACCGGGCGTTCGGAAACCGTCGATGCGCACGCGCTACCTCCCGATGTCCATGGACTTGTTGGCCATCGACTTGATGGCCTGCATGACCGTGACGTTGGCGTCATAGCTGCGCTGGACGCCAATCATGTCGACCATCTCGGTGACGACGTTGACGTTGGGCATGCTGACGAAGCCATCCTTGTCCGCATCCGGATGGCCGGGCTTGTAGACCCTCTGGAGCGGACTCTGGTCCTGTTCGATGGCCGACACGCGCACGCCCTGCATCTCGGCGTCCAGCACCTCGGAGAACAGCGGCACCTTGCGGCGGTAGGGACCGCCCTCGTCCGTGCGCGTGGTCTGCGCATTGGCGAGGTTGCCCGCGATGACCTCCAACCACATCCGGTTGGCGGCAAGCGCGCTCTCGCCGGTATTGAATACGTTCATCAGGCTCATCGGACGCCACCTCCAGCGAATACCGGGCCAGGACGGTTCGGCTTTCTTGTACCCCCGGATGATGCAACCGAAAAGTTCGCCAATGAAGAATTAAAGGGCCCCGGGCGCGATGCCCGGAGCCCCCACGGCCTGGATTACTTGGCGTCGATGACGAACTTGAGGTCGCGGTAGTCCCCGGCGACGCTCGTGGCCAGGACGTTGAAACGAAGAGCAGCCTGGCTGGCGGTCGAAACCTCCTTCTCGAGGATCACCCCATTGCCATCGAGCCGCTGGGGACGGCGCTCATCGATCTCGGTCCTTGGCTGCCATTGCTCAATCATGTAGGAAGGATCCTCGGGTGCCTCCGTCCGTTCGGGATCGATGGGCACCTCCATGGAATCGAGGACCTCGGCGAGCGAGTCCTCGAACCGGACATCGCGCCGCGCATAACCGGGGGTATGCACGTTCGCCAGGTTGAGGGCCGTGGCCTCCATGCGCCGGGACAGGCCGTCCATCGCGCGCTCGAGCCCGCGGATTTCCTTGCCGAACAGGTCCATGTCGCCCTCCTGCCCTTACCAGCTGATGAAGTCGTCGATCGACTTCTTCTTGCCCAGTTTCTGACGCACCTGACTGAGCGCCCGCCGATGGATCCGGCTGACCCACGATTCGGAGAGACCGAGCATCTCGCCTATCTCCGCGAAGCTCATGTTCTTGAAATAGTAATTCTCGAGCGTGATACGCTCGCGATCCTCGAGCAGTTGGATGGTCAGCTTCAGGATCCGGTGCAGGTCCTGTTCCTCCAGCTCCTTCTGCTTGTTGTCCCAGCGACCGAGTTGGTCCAGACGCGAATACCCGTCGTCCCCATCGCCACCGGCAGGATCATCCAGCGAGAGCAGATAGCTGTATGCCAGTTCGGTCACCCGATTGACCATCAGGGCTGCTTCGCCCTCCTCTTCGCCTTCGGCTGGCGCACCTTCGGGCGCCTCGGGCCCCTTTTCCCCCTTGATCTTGGGCGGCTTGGGCAGCTTGGGCAGGTTGTCCAGCATCGCGCCACGGATGTAGTAGGTGGCGAAGGTCTCGAACTTCACGCCACGATCCGGGTCGAAGCGGTCATGCGCCATCATCAGCCCCATCCAGCCGTCCGCGATGAGCTCCTCGAGCTCGTAGTGCTGCGGCAGCTTGCCGAGCTGCTTGCGTGCAATGCTGCGTACCAGACCCTCGTACTTCTTGATTTGCGCGGCATCAAGCGCCGGAGCCCCCTTGGAGCCCGGCATCGTGGCACGCTTGTCACTCATGAGGGACCAGCTTCTCCCTTGCCGGTGTCCTTGGGCGACAGACGATCCACGATCAGGTCGACGAGGGGGTTGCCCTGGTCGACGAAATTCCTGGCCATCGCCTGATCGAAGAAGTCCATGAACATCTCGGTATCCCCGCCCCCGAGCAGACTGTCCTCTTCCTTGGGGCGCATCTCCGCAAACATGTACCCGAAAAGGATGCTTGCGAACGCCTTTGCCGCCTCCTCGGGATTTGCCGGTTCCATCTGGTTCCCCGTCACGCCGGCGGGTGTACCCACGACGGGACGAACGCCGGCCGCACCCGCAATCTGCGGCAACATCGGAGGCACGCCCCCGGGCAACGTGGCCGACAGATCCTGCCCGAAGCGAGCAGGAGCCTGCGCCCCCCGTGACGGGGGCAAGCCGGGTGGCGGGGGCACCTGCATCAGATGATCTCCAGCTGGGCGTTCAAGGCACCGGCCGCCTTGATGTTCTGCAGGATGGTGATGAGGTCGCGCGGCGTGGTGCCCAGCGCATTCAAGGCCCGAACAAGCGTGCCCAGGGTCGTGCCCTTGTCGAAGATGACCGCCTTGGCCTTCTGCTCCTCGGCGGAGACCTGGGACTCCTGAGTGACGGTCGTCTGGCCGGCCGACAATGGATTGGGCTGGGAGACGTTGAACTTGGTCTCGACTTTGATGATAAGCCCGCCATGGCTGATGGCCACGGGATCAATCTTCACGTTGGATCCGAGGATGACCGTGCCCGTGCGCTCCTCGACCACGACCTTGGCCACGGCGTCGGGTGCCACCTCGAGACCCTCGAGGCGCGCCACCAGATCCACGAGATTGTCGCGATACTGGTTGGTCACGTAGACCCGGATGGTCCCGGCGTCGAGGGCCTGGGCCGAGCCGAGGTAGGAGCGTCCGATGGCGGCGGCCGCGCGGGATGCCGTGATGAAGTCCGGATTGTTGAGATTGATGTAGAGGAAACCGTTGGCATCGAGCACCGTGACCGGCACCTCTCGCTCGACGAGCCCGCCGTTCGGGATGCGCGCCACCAGAGTCGGGTTTTTCTTGACCTGGGAACCGTTCACCTCGATGCCGAAGCCGCCCGTGCTCAGCGGCCCTTGGCCCACGGCGTAGACCTTGTCGTCCGCGGCCTTGAGCGCGGTCGGGATCAGGACGCCGTTGTTTAGGCTGCGGGCGTCGCCGATGGACGACACCGTGATGTCGATGGTCTGCCCGGGCTTGTAGAAGGGCGGCAAGCGGGCATCGACCGAAACGACGGCTACGTTGCGCGTCCGCAGCCGCTCGGTCGGGAACATGCCGGCGGCCTGGATGAAGTTGCGCAGGGCCCGCTCGGTGAAACCCGTCGTCTGGGAGTCGCCCGTGCCATCGAGGCCTACCACCAGTCCCATGCCGTGGAGGATATTGGATCGCGCTCCCGAGACGGTCGCGATGTCCTTGAGCCGCGCAGGCTTACCCTGCAGGACCTGAGCTCGTGAAGGCAGAGCCTGCAGCAGCAGGAGGCCGACAAGCATCAGGCATCCGGGAATGGCGCGTGTGGGTCTCAAGTTGGCAAGCCCCTAGAACAGCCAGTTCAGCAGACGCGAGAACAGGCCTGGTGTGGTCTTCGCCGAGTTGGGCCCCGAGCCCTGGTACTCGAGCTGGAAGCCGGCAATCCGCTCGCTGGGAATCCGGTTGTCGATGCCGATGTCCCACGGGCGGACCACGCCCGAGATCACCACCGTCGACTTCTCGTCGTTGACCACCAGATCCTTGGAACCCTTGATGCGCATCGAGCCATCAGGAAGGATTTCCGTGATCTGAGCCGCCACAAGCATCGAGATCGTCCCACCCCGACGCGTCACGCCGTCGCCGTTGAAGTCGGCCTTTCCGGACATCTCGACCTGATTGTTGAAAGAGCCCTGGTTATTGGCGCCGATGCCGAAGATCGACCCGAAGTCCCACGACGAAGAGACCTTGGAATCCTTGATGGTACGGGTCGTCGCCGCCTGCTCGGCCTGGATGTTCTCCGTCACGACCACCGTGACGAGGGAGCCCGGGCCGATGGCCATGCGCCGATCCCCGACCTGATCGCTTATCAGCCCGCCATAGTTGCTGTCGGGGAAGAGTGAGTCGGCACGCGCCGCATCGGTGGGTGCGACGACCAACACCGCGGTCACCGCGAGGCACGCGAGGCTCCGCATCATTCGAGTTCCTCCCCGAGATCCAATTCGACAACTTCGGCGTCACGGACCCTGGCAAGGAAGTCCTTGCGCGAGGTCGGATTGACCATCCGGATGACCTGGCCGACGCGCCCGTCCTGTAGTGCAGTCCCCTGTCCGAGCACCTCGAGGCCCCCGCTGCGCACGTGCACGCGCACGGTTGCCCCTTGGCGGACCACGGGAGGCAGATCAAGCATGTGGGTCACGAGCACGCTGCCGCTGGCGAGGCTGCGGACCAGTCTGGCCCCGATCAAAGACCCCACGTCAAGCAAAACCGAGCCGGTCACGCGACTCTGGGCGAGCCGCCGGACCTCGATGTCGGCGGGGGCGAGGGCCGTGCCGCGTGGCATCGCCCGAGCGAGCACGGGCAGGTTGCGCCAAACCTCGACGGAGAATCGAGGCACCACGGAGGCGATCTTGCGGCCGTTCCGGTCCAGGACATCCAGAGAAACGGGCACGGACGGTCCCAGTTGGCGAACGGGACCCGAGAGGCGCAGCGTGGGGTCGACCGCCCCCTTTGGGATCATGGTGGAGATCTCGGGAAGCAGGGGTTTGACCTCGACCTCGCCCCCCGGGTACTGCGCCTGCAGCGAAGCCCGCACCGTGTCCAGAGCCACGCGACCGAGCGCCGGCCGAGCCTCGGCCCCGGGCGTGACAGCGAGCAGCAACATGAGGGCGGCGACGGCCACCCCCGCGAATCCCCCTGCGCGCATGTTGCTCACGTTCCCGACCGTTAGCGGATGAGGCCGTTGGTCGACTCCATCATCTTGTCGGAAACATTGATGGCTTTTGAAGAGGTGTCGTAAGCCTTCTGCGTCGCGATCATCATGACCATCTCGGTCACGAGTTCGACGTTCGAGGCTTCGAGAGCCCCCTGGACGAAGCGACCATTGCCGTTTGCGCCACCCGCCGCAGGGGCGTTGGCCGGACCGCTGGCAGCCGTCTCCATATAGAGGTTGTTGCCGATGGACATCAGCCCAGCAGGGTTGGGAAACGTCACCAGCTGGATGCCCTCGATCTGGGTGACAGGCCCGGCGCCCCCGAGACGACCGAACACCATGCCGTCTTCGCGGATACGGATGTCCGTGACGTTGCCCAGCTGGATCTCGGGCTGGACCACCAGGCCGGTGGACGTCACGAGCTGCCCCAGATTATTGATCTTGAAGGATCCGTCCCGCGTGAAGGCCCGACCGCCAACGACCCGGGAATCCGTGGTGGTCACCTGGAAGAAGCCCGGCCCGTCGATGGCGACGTCGAGGGGATTGTTCGTGACCTGCAGATTGCCCTGCGCGTGATACTTCGTGATTGCAGCCGGCCGCACGCCAAGCCCCACTTGCATGCCGGCGGTCTCCTGCCCGGGGGCCTGCACCGCCTGGTAGAGCAGGTCCTGGAAGTCCACCTGGCTCTTCTTGTAGGACGTCGTGTTGACGTTCGCCAGATTGTTGGCGATGGCATCGATGCGCATCTGCTGCGCCTGCATGCCGGTGGCAGCGGTCCAGATCGAATGCATCATGGCGACATTCCTCCGTGGAACTGGGGACTACTGGGTACGGCCGAGGTCGTTGCTGGCCTTCTGCAGCAACTGGTCATGCACGGTGACGAGTTTCTGGCCCAAGCCGAAGTGGCGATTGGCCTCGACGAGGCCCATCATCTCGGTGACGATATTGACGTTCGACGACTCGAGATAGCCCTGCTGCAGGCGGCCGCCTTCGGCCGGCAGCAAGGCACCGATCGCCACCGGGAAACCCGTCATCTGGGCCACCGAGGGCGTGAACAGGCCGATGCGTCCCACGACACCGGCAGTGCTGCGCACCGTGCCGTCGGCCTCAATGCGCAGGCCATTCAAGTCCTGGGGCATCTCGATGGGAGCAAGTCCGGCGTCAAGGATGCGGTCGCCCGTACTGGTCACGAGGTAACGCTCGGCATCCAGCCTGAGCTGGCCGTTGCGCGTGAAGAGCCGGGTTCCGTCGGCGCGCTGCGCCAGCATCTGGTGATCGTCGGTCTCGACGGCCACGTCAAGCAGCCCGTCCGTCCTCCGGAGGCTGCCCGCCTTGCCGTCCCGGGCCACCTCGTCAATCTTGGCGCCAAGCTGGACCCGCCCCGGCTCGGCATCCCCCGTCAGGTCCACCAGCACATCGCCGAAGGAACGCACGATGGCTTCCTTGCGCTTGTAGCCGGTGGTCGCCGAGTTGGCGAGGTTGTCGGCCATCACGTCGACCATGTGCGTGTTGAGCTGCATCGCGGATGCTGCGGTGTAGATGCCCCGGATCATCGACGTCCCTCCATCGTGCCCGCTCCTTCAGCCTGCTGATCCAGTGCGAAGACGAACCCAAGCGTCTCGGCAACAGCCGCCGCGAGTTCGGGAGGCACCGAACGCGGGTCCAATTGCCCGAGCACCCGCGTCAGGGCCGCGGCCTCGGCGGGCGGAGCCCCGTAGGCTTCGGCCACTTGCGCCAGGCTGTTCCAAAGCGCGTCGTCGTCAGGACGATTGCCTCTCACAGGACCCCCACGGCGCGCGACAAACGGCGCAGATCCCTGCGCCGGGGCAGCAAGATCGAGATGCTGCGGCCGTTGCCGACGGCGTCGACCCGCATCCCGGCCAGCACGTACCCGGTTCTGGGCGCGATCCGCTTCCCAAGCTCGGGGGTCCGGGCGTCCATGTAGGCCTTGATCCTGGCGTCCTGCACCTCAAAGGCGATGCCGAGGTGGCCTCGGCTGGCCGTCAGATCGATCGTGATGCGGCCAAGATTGCGCGTGTCGATGGCCAGCGTGACCTGTGCGTATTGGCCAGTTCGCTCGGCGTGCCCGTCGCGGTCCGCGTGGATCAGAATTTCCCCGGGCAACGGCTGCTGGTCGCGCCACTGGAAGAAGGGGATGTAGAGGGAGTTCTGAGGCGTGCGCTGAAGCATCTCGTGGGCACGGAAATGCTCGGCGAGGGCCTGCACGTCCTGGGCCAGCTGTTCGGGCAGGCGAGCGCCCGAGAGCGCGGTCACCTGCTGGCGGATGCGGGTCGACAGTTGCTGGAATTGGGGCATCTCGGACGCCAGCATCTCGGGCCCGTTGCCCAGCTTCCACCACGCCTGCAGCGATTGCTTCAGAGCCTCGGCCTGCGGGCCGGCCGGGCCGGCCGACCTGAGCGTCATGGCTGTCCGTGCGAACAGATGGGCGGCCGGCCCACCGGCAAGCAGGCGGGACATCGCCTTGAAGTTTTCCGGGTCGGTTGGCAGACCCGCAGCGAAAAGGGCTGTCAATGCCTCGAGATCGACGAGCGACGAACCACCCAGAGCCTGCCAGAGTGCCCGGATCTGCTCGATGTTGGCAGGCTGAAGCGGGACTCCGTACCGAAGCATCTGCTGGGCGATGCGCAGGTGCACGGGCGTTGGGGCTACGCCCTGCTGGGCCAGACGCGCGAGGATGGAGGCGTCGTTGTGGAAGCCGAACCAGGTCGGCCCCGAGGGCTTCTGGCGCGCTGCGGCCTCGAGCGAGGGATCGGCGGTTCCGGAGCGGCCCACGGCCGTCTGCCACGCCAGTGACGCCATGGTCTTGGCCTTGGCGTCGATCTCGGCGTCGATCGGACCCAGACCACGCCCACCAGCGGTCCGGGACAGCGCGGGGTCGATGCCACCGCCTCCCAGCCGACTCAGGGGGTTGAAGGCCAAGACACTCTCCTTCATCGGGGGCGACCGAACACCACCCCCAATGCCTGTCTACCCCTTGCCTCCGGGGCTCAAACCCACCCTTAACAGGGATGCAACAAACCCGGGTCGGCAGCTCTGAGACGGGGCACAGTCACGCTCAACCGTGGAGGGATAGCCGGATGCCCCGCCCATGGTTTAACCTGACGCCTTGAGGGGAACGCCTCACCCACTACCCCCATTTCCCGGAACATGGAGCCCAACAGGTGCGCAAGTCTCGTGGTTTCACCCTGATCGAGTTGCTCGTGGTCGTCGTCATCATCGGCATCCTCGCGTCCGTGGCCGTGCCCAACTTCATGGGAGCCCAGGACAAGGCCAAGAATGCCGGCGTCCAAGCCAACGCTCACAGTGTGCAGATGGCACTTGAACAGTACGGTGTGGACAATGCCGGCGTTTACCCTGTGAAGGCAGACTTCTATGGGAACGTGATCCAGAAGACCGAGTACATGGCTGGCGGTGCCTATCCCAAGACCCCGTGGGGCCAGGCCCAGACCGCGAACATTGCGCCCACCAAGGTCGTGCTGAATGATTCACTAGGTGCAGGCATCAACACGGGTACCTTCGCCGAGAACCACTACGGTGCCGTTTGCTACACCGAAGCGGGTACCGCCAACGACCAGTACACCATCACTGGCGTCGGCAAGAAGGCCGGCAACGCCGTCGTGGTCTCGGTCCTCAACAACACCTGATCCGAGTTTTTCCGTGGGCCTGTCGCCTCTGGCGGCTGGCCATCGGCTCTGGTATAGACTAGGTTCAGCCATGATGAGCGTGCCTGTCCTCGAGGCCAAAGGCCTCTCCAAGACCTATGCGGCGCAGATCGGGCAACCGGCGCGCCACGCCCTGTCGGACCTCGATCTTCGCATCGAACCGGGGGAGACCTTCGGTTTGCTGGGCCCGAACGGTGCAGGCAAGACCACATCCCAGAAGCTTTTCCTCGGACTTGTCCGTCCGACCCGTGGCGAGATCCGACTCTTCGGGGAGAGCCCCGAAAACCCCGATGTGCGCAACCGTATCGGGTACCTTCCTGAGAATCCCTATTTCTATCAACACCTGACGGGGGAAGAGTTCCTGCGCTTCTGCGGCGGGCTCTTCAAACTGCCTCGGCAGGTCGTCGACGAGCGTGCGGACCGCCTTCTGACTCAGGTCCGCATGCAGGATGCACGCAAGGTCCAGCTCAAGAAGTATTCCAAGGGAATGTTGCAGCGTGTCGGCATCGCACAGGCCCTCATCAACGACCCAGAGCTCGTCCTGCTCGACGAGCCCATGAGCGGCCTCGACCCCGTCGGCCGTCACGAATTCCGCGAGTTGATCCTGGACCTGAAACGCCAGGGCAAGACCATTTTCTTCAACTCGCACATCCTGTCGGATGTCTCCGAAATCTGCGACCGGGTCGGTATTCTCGTGGAGGGCCAACTGGCAGCGGAAGCGGCCATCGCGGATCTCTCGCGGGACGGCCGCGACCTGGAAACACTCTTCATGGAAACGGTTCGCAACCCGAAGACCGCAGCCGTCGCGGTCTGACACGATGTCCTTCGGACACGTCCTGACACTGGCCCACCAGACGTGGCGCGAACTGCTGCGCGAGCGCCTGGTCTCGGGGGCGATGCTGGCGTCCGCGCTGCTCCTGCTCTGCGCCTTGCCCCTGGGCGGCCTGTCGCTCGGCCAGGATGCACGAATCCTTGCCGACCTGGGTTTCGCTTGCATGGAGGTGACGTCGGTCCTGCTCGTGGCCGTGGCCGGTGCGCAGATGCTGCCCCGGGAATGGGAACGGAGAACAAGCTTCCTCGTGCTCTCGAAACCCGTGTCGCGGACGAGCTTTCTGCTGGGCAAGGCCTTGGGCCTGCTGGCCATGGGCACGTTGCTGGTCCTCGGCCAGTCGGCGGTCCTGCTCGGGCTGCTTGGCGCGCGCGGGATGGACCCGCTGATCCTGGCCGGGCAGGTCCCGCTGGTCATGCTGCAGACGATCCTCGTCGGTTCGCTTGCCGTCGGATTCTCGGCCTTTGCTTCCCTGCCCGTCACCCTGCTGGCCACGCTGGCCCTATATGTCACGGGCCATAATCTGGACAGCGTCACGGGCATGGCCACCCAGCTACCTCCCTTGTCGAAGGCCATCATGACAGCCATCGGACACGCGATTCCCGATTTCTCGCTGCTGGATCTCAAGAACCGCGTCATCCATGGGCAGCGCCTGACTCCGGGACTGGCCGCGCAGGCGGCGATCCACGGAATATCCTGGTCCGTCGCAGCCCTGTGCGTCGGTATCCTTGCCTTCCAACGCCGTGAAGCCTGAACGACTGCCGGCCCTCCTGCTCTCGGCCTCCCTCGTGACGGCCATTTCCGTCCACATCGTGGCCGCGACCGGATTGGCGGGCGAGACAGCGCTGGACTACCGGCCACTTCCGGCAGCCTACGCCAAGAGAATGGCCACGGACTTCGACGCCTTGTGGGCCGACATGGCCTGGCTGGCCCTACTGCAGCATGACGGTGCCGTAGTGGCCGTCCCGGAAGGCGAACGCCGCTTCGGCGACCTCGAAGCAGGCCTCGACACCATCACGACCCTTGACCCGGATTACATGGTGGCCTACAGCTTCGGCTGCTGGGCCCTGGGTGACGCAGGACTGCCGAAACCCGCCGCAGCGCTGCTCGAACGCGGCCTGCGGCATCGTCCCGGCGATCGCGTGCTGCTCTTCCAACTCGGATTCGTCCGGTACCTGCTGCTCAAGGACATTGACGGAGCCATTCATGCATTCGAGGCTGCGGGGAGACCCGATGCCGAACCCCGGCTCCAGAGCCTTGCCCGAAATGCGCTCAGGATGGCGGCCGGCCTGGCCGAGCGTCGGCATGACCCCGACCTCGCGAGGCAACTCTGGCTTGCCATCGAGTCAGATGCGCGCCAACGCGGAGACGAACGCCTCGCCGGGATGGCGAGGCGCGCCTTGGACAGACTGCGTCGGGAACGGGCATCCGTCACGGCACCGGACCTTGCAGGCCGTTAACATGGCCATGATGGGTGGTACAAACGGGTGTTGACGATGGCCAGCCCCTTCGATGCGTCATGGTGGCCGCCGGGCTTCCTTCCGGTGGCGGCCGTGCTTTTCGGAGCCATCCTGGGCAGTTTCCTCAATGTCGTCATCCACAGGCTCCCCATCATGGGCGGCTATGCCCCGATGGCCGAACCCCGCGTCCCCTTGCCCACGTGGGGCAACCACACCTACGAGATCGGCGAACACACCGTGGCGCAGCCCCTGCCGGTCCGAGCCAACTACGATCTGGCCCAGCCCGGTTCGGCGTGTCCTGGCTGCAGTCACCCCATCCCCTGGCACGACAACCTCCCGGTGATCGGCTGGCTGCTGCTTGGGGGGCGTTGCCGCCACTGCTCCGTCGCCATTTCCCCCCGCTATCCACTTGTCGAGGCAGCCACGGCAGCGGGCTGTCTCGCGATCTTCACGCAGTTCGGGCCCACGCCTGCCGCGCTTGCCTGGTCCGGGTTCTTCGCGGCCACGATGGCCCTTTTCTGGATCGATGTCGACACGATGATGCTGCCCACGGGCATCACCTTCCCGCTGGTCTGGGCCGGACTCGTCTGGCACGCGCTTGCGGGCAATCCCGCAGGGGCGATTCTTGCGACAGTCGCGGCCTACCTGGGCTTCCGCGCCCTCGAATCCGTAGCCTTCGCCGTCTTCCGACGCGACGCCCTGGGACGAGGTGACGCCCATCTCGCGGCTGCTCTGGGAGCTTGGCTTGGGCCCAAGCCTCTGGCGGTGGCCATCGCTGGTTCATTCGTCTTCGGCAGCCTGCTGGGCATCGCCGTCGAGTTCGTGCGTCAGGGGTATCGCATCAGCGCGACTTGGCGCTCCATCCGCGACCGGCAGACCCGGCCCTTTCCGTTCGGACCGGCCCTGGTCCTCGGGGGATGGGTGGCCATGCTGACCGGCGACAGGCTGCTGCGTTGGTATCTGGAAGGCCTGGCCTGAGATGGCGAACTTCCAGCAGACCATCACACAGGGCTTCGAGCGGCTCCGGGCCATCTTCAAGCCGATCATCCGCATCGGCATCGACATCACGTCCGACACGATCGTCATCGTCGAACTCCGCCGGGTGAAGGGGGCCATGGTCCTTCGTCAGGTCATACTCGGCAACACGCCATGGAACTCGGTCCAAGAGGGCGAGATCACGGATCCGGTCGCCCTTGCGGATACGATCCAGGCCCTGCTCGTTGACAACGAGATCGAGAGCAGGCGTGCCGTTTCGGCCGTGGCCGGACAGTCGACCATCGTCCGTCCGGTGCGCTTCCCCGCCATGCCGGACAGCGAACTCAAGGAAGTCATCAGCTACGAGGCCGAACGCTACATCCCCTTCGCCATCGAAGACGTCAACCTGGCCTATGACCGAGTCGGCGAAATTGAGGAGGACGGAGCCCTCAAGCACGAGATCATTCTCGTTGCAGCCCAGAAGACACTGGTCAACTCCCTGGTGGAAGCCCTCAAAGGTGCGGAGGTCCAGCTGGATGCGCTAGATGTCGCGTCGTTCGCCATCATCCGGACCATTGCCGACACCGACCAGTGCCGAGACGAGATGACGACCGCGCTCGTGCACATTCAGGGCTGGACGACGGACATCAACATCCTGGTGTCGGGGGTGCCCCGGTTCACGCGTTCGATTCCCATCGGCTTCGCCTACCTGCTCGATCTGCTCATCAACAGCATGGGCGTGGACGAAGAAACGGCGCGAAAGTTGCTCGACGAAGTCGATGTCGACCCACAGGGTGGTTTCGACATGTCACCTGAAGCCGAGCAGGCGGCCGAGAGCATCCGGCCCGCCCTTGGCGAGTTGACGGGCGAGATCAGTCGCTCCCTCGACTTCTATCTCGCCCAAGGCTCCGACCCCATCGATCGCGTGGTGCTGTCCGGTCGCGGCGGGAACATCCGCGGCATCGAACGTTATCTTGCGAGCCGCGTGGCCATGCCGGTCGAACCCATCAATCCGTTCCACCATATCGAGTTCGACGAATCCGAGTTCCCGCCTGACATCCTGCTGCCCCAAGGCCCCACCCTGGCCACGGCCATCGGCCTCGCGATGAGGGGGGCGTTGGGCGAATGAAGGTCCTGAAGGTCAACCTGCTGCCCCCGGAATCCAAGGAGATTGCCGGGATCAAGCTGCCGCCCTATCTGGCCAACCTGGACCCGGGCTTCGTCTTCATCGTCGTGGTCGGGTGTGTCGTCGCTCTGGGCCTTCCAGTTCTCACGACAGGTCTGGTGGATACCCAACTGATCGCACCTGCCGACGAGACGCTCGCCAAGCAAAACGAGCAGCTCAAGGTCACCAGTGCCGGCAAGACCAAGCTCAGCAAGCGCAAGAACCAGCTCGAGCTACGCGAGCAAGCTTACGGTGCACTCCGCTCCATGATCGACAGGTCAAACCCGTGGGCCGAGGTCCTCGAAGAGTTGCGGATGCTGACACCCACGGACCTCTGGTTGACGGATCTGAGCGCCTCGGGCAACACGTTCGTCCTGCGAGGCTCGGCGCTCGATTCGCGCTCGATCGCGTATCTTTACACCAATCTGCAGACGGCCCGGAACTTCGCGGACCCTGCCTTGAAGCCCATCGAGATGGAGCCGGGCGAGGATGGCGCGCTGAACTTCGAGATCACGGTCCGCGTCACGCACGAGGATGCGGCGGGCAATGCCCCGGCGGCTGCTGCACCTGCGGCCAAGGCCAAGGCAGAAGCACCGGCGCCGGCCGAGCAGGACAAGGAAGCGTCCTGATCCGTGAACATCGAGCTTTTCGGACGCTCCTTCAATCCGGAGCAGCAGCGCTACGCCGCGCTGGTCTTCTTCCTGTTGCTGCTGTTGCTGCAGACATGGCTGGGACCCTGGCCTCGCTTCGAGGAATACCTCGAGAAGCGAACCACGATCGCCGCCAACGAGCAGACGCTGCTTGCCGCCGTGAGCCTGACGACCACGGAGGCGGAGATTGCGGAGCGGGAGCGCTTGAACGAGGAAGACTTCGAGCGCATGCGCCGCGGCATTCCGGCCAACACTCAGGTCCTCTCCATCCTGCTGGTTGATCTCGCTTCCCTTGCCGCCGAGTCGAAGATCGAAATCCGACGCTTCGCCCCGTTCAACTTCACGCTCAAGGAGAAGGCGCCGGGCGACGAGGCCCTGCCAGCGGAGTTCGCTGCTCTGGGCACCCAGACCATCGAGCTGGAGGTCAGCGGCAAGTTCCCCGACTTCGTCTCTTTCCTTGAGCGACTTTCCAGTTATGAGGGCGTGTTGCAGGTCGGCCCCCCGACCATCAGTCCTTCCAATGCAGGAGGGGCTGGCGGCGAAGGTGGGTCTCGACAGGCCCAGACCAATGCCGCGGACAGGTCCCTGACGTTCAATTTCCGAGTGACGACGTATGCGCTGGACCAATAGCGGTCTCGCCCTCTTCGCTGCTGGCCTCTGGCTGGCGCCCGACCCCGTTCGGGCCCAGCAGGTCGCCACCGGTGACGTCGGTGGCCTGCCACCCGTCGTGGGCACCGCCAGTGGATCGGGCAACCCGGAGTTCGGTGCATCGCTGCCGCCCGCGACGGGTTCAGCCCCCAATCCCGGACCAGCCACCACCAAGCGGGAGTCCAAGATCCACCAGCTGATCCGCGAGGCCCGGTCGAAGTCGGGACGCGAAGACCCCTTCCGTTCCCTGCTTCGGGACAAGACGATACCGATCGCCCCCATTCCCGCCCCCATCATCCTCAAGCCCAAGCTGACTCCACCCCCGGTCATCGTGCCCCCTCCGGGCAAGGTTGCCCGCACCCTGCGCAGGCCGGGCCCAGGCGGCCAGTACATCGAGGAGATCGTCTATCTCGATCCCGACGAACCGCTCTGGGAGCTTCAGGGCATCCTGAACACGGGCCGCGAGGCACTCGCCGTGCTTGAACTCGATGGCCTGACTCGCGAGGCACGCATCGGCGAGATTCTCGAGGACGGCTCCAAGGTCGTCAGCATCAACAGCGCCCAGGTGGTCCTGCTCAGCCGCGGTCGCCGCTTCGTCAAGAACATCGGAGGACAGACCACGCCATGAGAAGCCGGACCCGACGCATCCTGGGCCTGATGGCGGCTGCAGTGACCCTTTCGGGACAGATGCAGCCCGCCCGGGCACAGGCCTCCGGCAGCGATGTCCGGGCCGTGGGCGATCGCTCCCTCGGCGTGGAGCGCACGCGCCTCATCCAGAACCCCACCCTCGTCACCCTCAACCTTGCGAACGTTGACGTTCGGCAGATTCTGGAAACCATGGGACGCAAGGGCGGCATGAACCTACTGATTGATGATTCGGTCCAAGGCAAGGTCACGATCTCGCTCAAGGCCGTACCACTCGAGGAAGCCCTGAGCCTCGTCATGAAGATGCAGGATCTGGAGGCCCGCCGGGTCGGCTCGACGCTCCTGATCGCCACGCGCGAGGTCTTCGCCAAGAAGAAGTTCACGGGCATGCAAACGGTGCTCTTCCGCATCGACAACAGCAAGGTCACGGACCTCGAACCCCGCATCAAGCAGGCTTTGGCGCAAGGCGACGAGAAGGCCGGCAACGAGACAATCCGAATCCTCAGCGATGATCGCACCAACAGCCTCATCATCACGGCTTCGGAAGACACGCTGGATCGCGCCAAGGCGCTCATCCAGGCCTTGGACATCCCGACCCCCCAGGTTCTCATCGAGGTCAAGATGATCGAAGTCTCCTCGCGCGTCAGCGAGCAACTCGGCATCAACTATGGATTCGGCGGATCCAAGTTCGGGGCTTCCTTCAACAACAGCAACCCCAATACCACTGCGGGCGGCGCCGGGAATCAGGCCGGCAACCCCGCGACGACCAATGGCGGCACCGCGATCACGTTCCACGCGCTGGACAACCTCACGGCCAACTTCAATGCCCGGCTTGACGCCGCCATCCAGAACAACAACGCAACCGTGCTCGCCAATCCAAAGGTGGCCGCCCAGGACAACAAGAAGGCAACCATCACGATCGTCAACAAGTTCCCGGTCACGAACGTCACCATCACGCCAAATGGCTTCGCGACCACGCAGATCAGTTTCCAGGAAGCCGGACAAATCCTGAACATCACGCCACGCATCGATACCAAGGGCTTCGTGACCCTCGAGCTGGCCCCCGAGATTTCGGCCAAGACCGGGGATGTCATCGTCAACGGCAATGCCGTGCCCATCATCGACTCCCGCAAGGTCGAGACCACGATGCGGGTCAAGGATGGCGAGAGTATCGTCATCGGCGGCCTCAAGCGCACGGACGTGACAAAAAGCGTCGTGAAAATCCCGCTACTTGGAGACATCCCCCTGCTGGGCGCCTTCTTCCAGACGACCGTCGACTCCAAGGCCGAATCCGAGATCATCATTGTCGTGACACCGAAGATCACGACACGACTCGCCGGCAGTCAGGAAACCCTTCCGGGAATCGGCGGCAATTGAGCCCCCCGGGGCATCCCGGGGGTAGGATGGACTCATGGCAGGAGGCATCCACAACGCAGCCGGGCTGTCGCTGGCACTCATGGCGCTGGTGCTGTCGTCTCGCCTGATGGTTGCGGAGGCCGCCCTGCTCGGGGAACGACCGTTGCCGACATTCCGGCAGCCCGGCCTCGGAGATGGCATGGTGTGGGACAGCGCCGCGCTACGGGGGCACGTTGCCCTGATCGTGCTGTGGGCCCCTTGGTGCACGATCTGCATGGGTGAGTGGCCCGAACTCGCCGCCCTCCAGGACGAACTGGGTCCCTCGGGCCTGCGCCTCGTCGCGCTGACGATGGATGCACCTGCCGACCAGCAGGCACGCACCGCACTGGCCGAGCAACTGCACCTGCCTTTTCCCGTCATCGTCGGCGATGACGCCCTGCGCCGCAGGTTCCGCGGCGTCCGCGGCTACCCGACACTGGTGCTGGCGGATCAGGCAGGCAACATCCGCAAGCAGTGGGCAGGCCCTCCCCCATCAGGAGAGTTGGTGTCGGCCATCCGGAAGCTCCTGCCTCTTACCGCTCGGGAGGGTCCACAGCCATGATGCTGCGCCGCGCGCTGTCTCTCGCCATCGTGGCAAGTCTTGCGGCCGGCCGCGCAGAGGCCTGTACCACCTGCGGCTGTGGACTTCCCGGTAGCGGTGCCGACATCGGTTCCTTGGCCGGTGCCGGAAGCATGTTCGGCGGCATGGGGAACTGGCTTGTCCAGACGGGAGTCTCCGTCCGCGACATCACGGGGAGCTTCAACGAGGCGGGGGCGTGGGTGGACAAGCCGATTGGCAGCAGCTTGCGCAGCCTTCAGGTACAGACGGCCCTGACGTGGTACCCAAGCGACGGCCTCGCGCTGTCCATGACGCTGCCCGGTGCCCTGAATCGCCTCGATGGTGCGCGATGGGCAGCCCTCGGCAAGGTCGCGCCGCTCGACACCAGCGACGAGGAAACGGGTGAGGCCATCCCGCGCGAGAGCCAGGGTGGCGGTCTGGCAGACATCGCGTTGCAAGGGGCATGGACCGTCCGCGATGGGGAAGGCATGTGGCCCTCGGTGGCGCTGTGGGGTGGCCTGACGTTGCCGACAGGGCGCTTCGCGGGAGCCGCAGCGGACATGACCGGACTCGGTCTGCCTACGGGCCAGATCGGAGTCGCGATGCTCTGGAGCGATCAGATGTGGTCCCAGAGTCTGAATCTGGCATGGCAGCAGCCTCTGGCTGCTCTTTCGGCGGGGCCCGTGCCGGTCTTCTATCTGGGCAGGGCGCTGCTGGGGACATGGCAAGGCGAGCTCGAGATCATTCCGGACGGCTGGTTCGGTCTGGGCATCACGGCCTTCCGCGCACAGTCGGACCTGCCCGGCCTCGCCGAGAGCGCCCAGCTGCAAGCCAAGCTCAAGGTCACGCCGTCCGTGGAGTGGCGCCTCGCCGAGGGCGAGGGAATCCGTCTTGCGCTGGGTCTCGACCCGGATATGGGCCTGTCACGCAATGCCATGACGGACCGTACCCTCGGGACGATCTACTATCGACGCTTCTAGGCCGGACCGATCCCGAGCGAGCGGACCTCGTCGAGATCCCGGACCGTCGGGCAATCCGGCAAGGCCTTGAGGATGCTCGCGCCGTAGGCCTTCGTCAGCAGACGATTGTCGAGAATCGCCACGAGACCGCGGTCCGAACCTGTCCGGATCAGGCGCCCGAAGCCCTGCTTCAGGCGAATGATGGCCTCGGGCAGGGTGTACTCGCCGAACCAGTCCCGTCCTCTGGCCTTGAGTTGGTCGACCCGTGCCTGAACCACAGGGTCGTCGGGCACGGAGAACGGCAGACGATCGATGATGACGCAGGACAGGGCATCCCCGGGAACATCGACCCCTTCCCAGAAGCTGGACGTCGCGAACAGAACGGCATGAGGCGTCTGGCGGAACCAGTCCAGCAGGACCGTCCTGGGCGCGTCCCCCTGCTGTCGCGCGGGGAACGGCAGATCGGGCTCGAGCGTCCGGAAGGCCGCCCTCATCGCGCGATGTGCCGTGAACAGCACGAAAGCTCTGCCCTGCGAAAATTCGAGGATGTCCCGGATGGCACGGCGGGCTTCTTCCGCGAAGCCCGGCTCATTGGGCTGTGGCAACAACCTCGGGACATAGAGCGTCGCCTGGCGACGGTAGTCGAAGGGACTCGCCACGGCCAGCTCCACGGGGTCCGGAATGGCCAGTTGCCGCCTGAAGTAGGAAAAATCGCCATCGACGGCGAGCGTTGCCGAAGTCAGGATGGCCGGCCGCTTGCTCCAGAGGTCCCGGGCAAGGGTACTTCCGGTTTCGAGCGGCGCGCTCTTGAGTTCGAAGGTACCCCGATGCCGATCCAGCTCGACCCACGCCACCCGGTCTCCGCCCGGATCCGCCTCGCGCGCGAAGTGCTCCCAGCGCCGCATCAGGCCGTCGAGCTGCATCCGGCAGCGCTCGCGGTGGAGCGGAGCCTTGCTCGCCAACTCGGGCAGCAGACCGTCGGGCGTTGGCTCGGACTTCAGCCAGTGCCGCAGCTCGCCAAGTTGTTCCAGAATGCCTTCCGCGACGTCCAGGAAGCGGCCGTCGGGAAAGAGCCGAAAGGACGTGCGTCCCTGCTGCTGGGCAGCCAGAGGAGATGGAGGCATAGGCCCGCCTTCCGCGGCCGAGAGCAGGCATTCGAAGAGCGTCGCCTCCAGCCCGATCAGGTTGCGGGCGAGGCCTTCGGGGACAGGCGCGACCCTGCGGCGAATCTTCTGCAGCAGGGCGAGCTGGCTGTAGCGGCCGATGGTCGCGAGATAGGCCTGAGTCGCCACGGCAGGGAGATGGTGGGCCTCGTCGAAGACCACCGCCCGGTGCGGCGGGAGCAGCTGCCCCCCGAGCGCCACGTCGGCCATGTAGAAGGCGTGGTTGGTGACGATGAGATGGGCATCGGCCATGCGCTGGCGTTGGATGCGCATGGGGTTGCGGTCATGGAACTCGCATCGGGGTCCCAGGCAATCCTCCGAGGTCTGGCCCAGCTCGGACCAGAGATCGTCGGGAATGCGGCTGTCGAGGCTCGCCACGTCCATGTCCCATGACGCCAGGCGGCCACGCAGATCCTCGAATGCAGGACGCCGGGCATCCGTCACGGGCAGGATGCGATCGAGCTCCCAGAACTTCTGCTGGCAAAGGTAGTGATTTCGCCCCTTGGCAAGCACCACCGGGATGGAACGCCCCATCGCCTGTTCCAGAAAGGGCAAGTCCTTGAGCAGAAGCTGCTCCTGCAGCGCGATGGAGGCCGTGGAGACCACGACGGGCCCTTCGCCGAGCAGCAAGGGAATCAGGTAGGCGAAGGACTTGCCGCAGCCCGTGCCGGCCTCGACGAGGGCATGGCGGCCACGCTGCAGGGCGTCATCCACGGTGGCCGCCATGAGTTCCTGAGCCGCCCTGGGCTCATGGCCGGGCAGTTGGCCGACGATACGCCGGAAACTGTCCTCGAAGCTCATCGTCACCTGGCACCGCATCCAGCGTCAGTATGACACGTTCCCGGCTCGCGCCCCGCGTGAACTCGGCGTCCACGGTCTGTCCCGGTACAGTGCACAACAAGAAGCGCCCCACGTCCGCCGGATTCAGGATTGCCCGCCCTCCCAGCGAAAGGAGGCGATCGCCCGGGCGCAGACCCGCCCTTGCGACCGCTCCCCCGGGAGCAGCCGCTACCAGCAGCACCCCATCGTGGCTGGGCTGATGCCAGGGGCGCTCTTCCGTCTGCTCGGTCCACGTCGCCGACAACTGTCCGCGCACGATCCCCTTGCCGGCGCGCAGTCTCGGCAGCACCCATCGAACGATCCGTGCCGGTACGGCGAAACCGATGCCCGGCAAGTGACGAGCCACCGCGGCATTGACGCCGACGACGCGGCCATCCGCATCGAGCAGCGGCCCACCCGATGAACCCGGCTGCAGACACGCGTCGGTCTGGATGAAGTCGATCCGATCGGCGATCGGCAAGCCGCGGTCCAGCGCGCTCACGATGCCACGCGTCACGGTGCCTTCGAGCCCAAGCGGATGACCGATTGCGAGGACAGGGTCACCGACGCCCAGACGATCCTCGTCCGCCAGAGCAAGGCCCTCGGCCGATCCCCAGGCATCCACGGCGACCAAGGCAAGGTCCGAGGGGCGATCCACGCCGACCAGGCGTCCAGGCCACCAGGCACCGTCACCCGTTCCCACACGCACACGAAGGGCGTCCTGGACGACGTGCGCACTCGTGACCACCAGACCTTCCCGCAGCCATCGGAATCCGGCTCCTCGGCCCGTGCCGCCGCCGGGCTCGCCGGGCATGACGGGAAGTATGCCCTCCAAGGGGCCCGCCGGCCTGTCGAGGGTCTCGATGGCAACGACAGCACGCCTGGCAACTGGCAGCCAATCGAGCGTCTGGGACGCGTGGGCCGCCACCGGGGGGCCGGGAAGAAATGGCCCGGACAGCGCGGCCCAGAGCAACACGCGGGAGAATCGCCCGGGGAATCCGGTCTTGAGCATGGACCCATGTTGATCCGCCGGCATAGCAAAGGGCTTGCCCAGGGGGACCGAAGAACATCGGTCACCCCCGGGACCCGGAGGCCGGACGGGAAACCCGCGGCACCCGCTCGCATCCGCGTACCGTTGCTCCCTTCCGGGCCTGGCGGGGTTGGCGGCGGAACGCCGCGCGGGGCCGTCCGGCCCCGGACCACGAGGACCACCATCGTAAGGCATGACCGTATGAGCCACAAGACGGGATGTTAGAATCAAGCCGATGCCGGATCGGGTGCGCGACCTCGCGGGCTTTCTCAAGGAAAGTCCCCTCTTCACCGATCTGGACGCCGAGGAGCTGCAGGCCATCGTCGGCATCGCCCGCAAGCGCGAACTGGCCAAGAATGCCATCGTTTTCTACGAATCCGATCCGGGCACCAGTTGCAGCGTGCTGTTGTCGGGCAAGGTCAAGATCGTCGTGAACTCGACGCACGACGGCCGGGAGCACATCCTCGGCTTCCTGGGACCCAGGGACGTTTTCGGTGAGATGTCCCTGATCGACGGCGAGCCACGCAGTGCGACCGCCGTCGCCGTCGAGGCCTCGGAAATCCTGATCCTGCCGCGCGAGGAGTTCCTTTCGCTGCTGAACCGCCAGCCCGGCATCGCTCCGAAGCTGCTGCTCGTCCTCTGCCGCCGGCTGCGCCAGACGGATCGCCACGTCGAAAGCCTGGCCTTCCTGTCGGCTCCGGGCCGGGTCGCGCGGTTGCTGCTCGAAATGGCCCGGGAGTCCGTCCTCAGCCGCGATGAAGACGGCGGATTCGAGACGCGCATGACGCGTCAGGAGATGGCCAACCGTACCGGCACGTCGCGCGAGACCCTGACACGCGTCCTGATGGACTATCAGGATCGGGGCCTGATCCGAATCGACCGGCAGCGGTTCGTCGTCCGCGACGAGGAACGGCTTCGTGCACTGGTGGTCTAGGCGGTCCGTCCGGGCCGGCACCCTCGCGGCCTCGGCAGTCGCCACGCTCGCAGGTTGCCCGCAGGTCCCCGGCACAGGCCAAGGCCTGATGCCCCTTGCTGCGCTGGCCGTCACCGACGGGACGGGATCTCGGGTCGAACTGGCTTGGGGAGAGGTGCCTGCCATCCCGCGCTACGAGGTCGTACGCGTCGAAGGCAGCAGGATTCGGGTGCTGGGCGCGAGTCCGGCCCGCACGTGGGTCGACCGGGACGGCCTCACCCCGGGGACCACATTCATCTATGTCGTGCGCGCACTCGATGGCGCCAACGCGGAACGCTGGCGCAGCACCTCGCCGGGCATCCGGCCAGCCACCGAGTCCTTGGCAACGCCCGTCGGCATCAATGTCGCCGGGCTCGCAACGGACAGCCTGATCCTTGAGCGGATGGGAATCATCTCGTGGCAGGCCGTCCCCGAGGCCGTCGCCTACCGGATCGCCGTGCGCGACACCACGGGCAGCGTGCTCCTCGAGGATCTGGTATCCGAGACCAACTGGCCAGCCAGCAGTTCGGTGCAACCGCCGGACCACTGGCCTGTCTTCAGGCCTCGGGGGGAACGCGGCACCCTGCCTTCCGGCACCCCGTTGACGTGGAGCCTGACGGCCCTCGCCCCCGCCCATGGGGAACCCCTGGCCACGGCGCGCGCCCTCAGGGCCGCCGAAGCAACCCGCGACCTGCGCCTCGTCGACTGACGCCTTCCCCGCGATTCATTCGAACATAATATCGACGACCGCAAGGCCAAGAGGCGCGCCCCGCGCGCATTTTCGGTTGTTCATAAAACTTCATATATGACCTGAAGCGGCAATTGGCGTCATCAAGTCTCACCGCGGAGGGCGAGGGCACGCCCTCCGCGGCAACAAACCGTTCACGCGGCAACCTTCGCAACGACACACGGAAGCATCACGCTGATTCTGCTGCCAATATCCATCCTTGACAGCGCAACATTGTCGTTTGCTACACTCGCTCACATAGACGACTTGTTGACATTCCAGCAAAGTTTCTGTCCCACCCCTCCCCACCAAAGGAAGCTCGCCGTGCCGCCCAAGGAGCCCCGGTTCATCCCCTCGACCCCCGCCCAGAGCCTCGCTTTCCTGCAGAAAGTCAGCATCTTCTCCCACGTGGCTCCTGACGCGCTCGAGCGCATCGCATCCATCGTCTCCGAGCGGGTCCACCCCAAGCGGAGCATCATCTTCCACGAGGGAGACGAGGGCGACACGCTCTACATCATTCGCAGCGGACGCGTGAAAATCTCCAAGATCACCGAGGACGGACGCGAGAAGACCCTCGCCATCATGCAGCCCGGCGCGTTCTTCGGCGAGATGGCCATCTTCGACGAAATGCCCCGATCCGCCACGGCCGAAGTTCTCGACGAGCCCGTCGTCGCCCTGACAATCAGCAAGCGCGACTTCGAGCGGGTCGTGCTCGAGACTCCGCGCATCGCCCTGCAACTGTTGCGTGATCTTACGCGGCGCATCCGTCAGGTGAACCAGCAAGTCGAGGATCTGGCATTCAAGGACGTCCACGAGCGCGTCGCCTCGACGCTCTGCAGCCTGTCGCGGGTCGAGGGACGCCTGCTGGGTGGCAACCGCATCCTGATCAACCTCAAGATGACGCATCAGGACCTCGCGAACATGGTCGGCTCCAGCCGCGAGACCGTGACGCGCGCCCTGAACCGTCTGCAGGATCAGGACATCATCTCGATCGCCCACCAGCAGATCACGATCCACAAGCCCGAGGTATTGGCAGCCTGGGCCTGAATCCCGACCCGGCATGTGGTCGGCCCCGCAGGCTGCGGGGCCGACCTCGCCATCTCAGGGCGTGGCAGGCGGCGTCACGGGCACCGTCGAGCCCGTCGCCCCAAGCAAGCGCAACATGTCGGCCGTGAGATCGACCGCACCGAAGAAGGCGTGGCGTCCATCAAGGACTCCCTCGAGACGACGCTGGCGCGCCAGATCGGCCAGCACCCCGCGAATCCTCAGAATCTCCTGCTCGAGGGCCCGCCGGGCTTCATCCAGCGCCTCGCGCCGAGCGGACATGCGTCCCCCCACCTCGTCGGCGAGCGCGTACCTGCGATCGTCCAGCGCCTCGCGCTCCTCGAAAGCCTTCTGGCGAACGACGGGATCCCCTGAGGCCTCCGCCGACAAGGATGCCACCCGCACGTCGACAGACGCGATGTCGGCATCGATGGCGGCAATCCGCCGCTGTCCTTCGCGCAGTTCCTGGTCGTAACGGAACTGCTCGGCTTCGATGCGCTGCCGTGCAGCCATCAAACCCGGCGACTCCGCCTGCAGGCGAACCGAATCGACGAACCCGAAACGCACGCGGGGCTCCATGGCTGCCGCCGCCGACCTGGCGGGCGCAGGCTTGCGCGCCGCCTGCGCATCATCTGCATGAACCATCACCGGGAGAGTCGCCAAAGCCGCAAGGATGCCCCGGCGCACGCTGGTCCTCAAGAGCTTCAATCTACACCTCATCCCGGTCCGGATCCGGTCCAAGGATAGCACCCGCAGGTATGATGATCCTCTCGATGGCCCACGGACCGGATCTGGACCGCCTGCTGCCGCTCGACGCCCCCGTTGGGCGCGCGGAACGGGAGGCCGCCGTATGCGTGCCGGTCACCCGTGGCCCCGAAGGCAGCGGAACCTTGCTGCTGCGCCGAACGATGGAGGTGCCGACCCACAAGGGGGAATACTGCTTCCCCGGTGGCGGCTGGGCTCCCGGCGATCGCGACCTTGTGGACACGGCGGTCCGCGAGCTGGGAGAGGAAATCGGCCTTGCCGCCCGCCATGTCCGTCCCGTTGGCCTGCTCCCGGCCGTGGAGACACTCTACGGCGTTCGGGTCCAGCCTGTGGTGGCCGAACTGGACCTGCAGACGACACCGATGCCGGACGGCCGCGAGGTCGATCTGGTCCTCACGTGGTCGTGGGCCGTGCTGACGGCTCCGGGCGTGCGACAACTCCGCCCGCTGCACGCTCTCAAGCCCGAGACCCGTAGCCGTGGCATGGCCAACCGCAGCCTGCCTGCCTATGTGGTCGGTCCGCACGTCATCTGGGGCCTGACGGCCCACATCCTCGACATGCTGCTGCTACCGGGTCCGGAGGCCCCCCCCCTCCCATGGCCGGCCCGGTCCATGCCACCATGGAACCCCTTCACGTCGTGACCCAGCCGAGGCCCCGCAATTGCTCGACATCAAGCTGATCCGCCAGGAACCCGAGACCGTTCGCACGGCCCTGCGCCATCGCGGCGACGACCCCGGCAAGGTCGATCGCCTGCTCGAGATGGACGCGGCCTTCCGGAATCTTCAGGCCCGTATCGACACGCTGCGCCAGGAGCGCAATACGAAAAGCAAGGCCATCGGGGCCATCCGCACAGGCAAGGCCGCGGGCGATGCCGATGCCTTGCAGGCCGAGGTCCGCACGCTCGGCGAGACCCTGACGAGCCTCGAGGGCGAGTTGGCGCAGAACCAGCATGCCCGCCTCGATCCGGCAGAAGGCCTGCTGTACCAGATCCCGAACATCCCGGACGCCTCGGTGCCCGTCGGAAACTCCGAAGACGACAACGTGGAAGTGCGACGCTGGGGCACTCCACCCACCTTCACCCACGCAGCCGAACCCCACGAGGAAATCGGCGAACGACTCGGGCTGCTGGCCACCGAAGAGGCAACCCGGCTCGCGGGCTCGCGATTCGTTCTGCTCAAGGGCCAAGGAGCCCGGCTCGAACGCGCCCTGCTCAACTTCATGCTGGACCTGCACCTGGCCCACGGCTACACCGAGATCCTGCCGCCGACCCTGGCCAATGCCGACACGCTCACGGCCAACGGCAACCTGCCGAAGTTCCATGACCAGCTCTTCCAGGTAACGGGCTGGCCCCTGTACCTGATCCCGACGGCCGAGGTGCCGCTGACCAACATGGCCCGGGGCCAGATCATGGATGCCGACCAACTCCCGATGCACCTGACGGCCGGCACGTCGTGTTTCCGCTCGGAGGCGGGGGCGGCTGGCCGGGATACCAAGGGCATGATCCGGGTCCACGAGTTCCGCAAGGTGGAGCTCGTCAAGCTCGTGGCCCCCGAGGAAGGCATCACGGCTCTGGAAGGCATGGTGGCCGACGCCGAACGCGTCCTGCAGACCCTGGGCCTGCCCTACCGCGTGGTCAGGCTGTGCACGGCCGACCTGGGCTTCAACAGCGCCATCACGTACGACCTCGAGGTCTGGTTCCCCAGCCAGGGCAGGTACCGCGAGATCAGCTCCTGCTCGCTCTGTACCGATTTCCAGACCCGTCGGGGCCAGACCCGCTTCCGGGACGGCGAGACGCTTCGCCACCCGTACAGTCTGAACGGATCCGGCGTGGCCGTCGGCCGATGCCTGGCCGCTATCCTCGAAAACGGCCTGCAAGGGGACGGCACCGTCCGCGTGCCCGATGCCCTGGTGCCCTACATGGGCGGGCTCTCCGTCCTGGGGCAAGCGCGCGCGGTTTAGCCCCGTGCGAAGGGGGGCATGGTCGGATCGATTGCCCTCACTTGCCCAGGATCCGCCATGACCGCCGAATCAACGGCCATCACCGCGCAGGCCCCCGCTGCCACGGGCCAACAACCTCCGGCCCAGCCACCCAACGCCTTCCAGCATCCGCGGCTCGCCGACCTGCTCCGACGCGCACAGCAGGCCGGTGGGGCCGGCATGGTGCTGGTCCAGAGCCTTTACGACCTGATCCACCCACAGGACATGATCGTGGCGTGCTACTACTCATTCGACATGGGTGCGGGTGGAACCGGGGCTGACGCCAACAACTTCTACTCGATCGACGTGGTGCTGGTGACCAGCGCCTACTTCATCAACATCGCACTGTTCCCCAAGACGCATCACCTGCGCAAGCGCAAGATCCACACGATCACCGACGTGCAGGTGAAGTATGACCCCCCGGCTCCCGACGAGCTGCGCACAGTCCAACCCGGCAAGTTCATCCCGTCGAACATCTCCATCCTGCTTGTCTTCGCGGACGAACGGGGCCAGACAGTGGAAACATGGGCCATGGAATCGACGGCACCGGACCAAGTGCGGAACCTCTTCGACATTTCGCGCTTCGCCCAGAAGTGCGTCGGCTACCCCTTGGCCAACGTGGCCCGGGGCGGCGGATCGGTCTGAGGCGGGCCCACGCATGAATATTCTCGACTTCTTGCGCAACGCCGTCCAGAAGCGGGCTTCGGACATCCACATCAAGGTGGGCAGCCCGCCCATCCTGCGAATCGACGGCCGCATCGTCCCCACGGAATACAAGGCGCTGACGCCCGCGGACACGCGGCAGGCCCTCTACTCCCTGATGAGCGCAGACCAGCGCCAGCAGTTCGAACAATCGCGCGAGCTGGACATCTCGCTGACCATCGAGGGCCTGTCACGCTTCCGGGTGAACGTCTACTTCGAACAGGGAAACATCGGTGCCGCCATGCGGGTCATCCCGATCAAGACCCCGACCGTCGATGCGCTCGATCTGCCGCCCGTCATCAAGAAATTGGCGCTCGAACGTCAGGGCCTGATCCTGTGCACCGGCCCCACGGGCTCCGGAAAATCCACGACGCTGACGGCCATGCTTGAGTTCGTGAACACGACCAAGGACGTTCACATCATCACCGTCGAAGACCCCGTCGAGTTCGTCTATACGAGCAAGAAGTCCGTCGTCACGCAGCGTGAGGTCGGTCAGGACACCATGTCCTTCCCCAATGCCATCAAGTACGCCCTGCGGCAGGACCCGGACGTCATCCTGATCGGTGAGATGCGCGACCAGGAGACCATCATGGCCGCCGTCAAGGCCGCAGAAACCGGCCACCTCGTGCTCTCGACGCTCCACACGACAGATGCCGTCCAGACCATCATCCGGGTCATCAGCACCTTCGACCCGCACGAGCAGGACGGCATCCGCCTGCAGCTCTCGCAGATCCTGCGGGGCTCCATCTCGCAGCGCCTGATTCCCCGGGCGAGCGGCCAGGGGCGCGTGGCCGCCATCGAGGTGCTGGTCTCGACACCGACGGTCGTGGACCTGATCTCCAAGAACGAGATCGACGGACTCTACACGGTCCTGAACCAAGGCTCCATGGAAGGCATGCAGTCGATGAACCAGGCGCTCTTCAACCTCTATCAGGATGACCTGATCTCGCTGGATGATGCGCTTTCCTATTCCGAGTCGCCCAACGAACTCCAGCGCATGATGCGCGGCGCCTACCACGGTTCCGGCAGCTCCTTCCAGGCGGGCCTCACGGGGTGATGCGGACGCAGCTCGTTCCGGGTCTCGCAAGCATCCTCCTCGTTGGTTGCGGCGTCCCGCTTCCTTTCGTCAACTTCTCGGCCAAACTGGCCATCCGGTCGGTGGAACCGGCCAGCGTCACGGTCACCTACGCCAAGGGAGCCACCAACGAGGTGACGGCCTCCTTCAAGAATCCGGTCGTTACTATCGAGGGAGCTCCGGGCAGTCCGGGTGCCACCTTCAACGCTATGGAAGTTACGGCGCTTGACCCGGCCAACCCGGGCAACCTGCTGGGCCTGTTCGGCGGTGGCCAGCGTGCCCAGCTCCCCATCAGCCTGCGGGTTGCCCCCTCCACGCTGCGCGAAGACCCGAGGGCCGGCACCGTCAGCCCGGTCGGCCAGGACCAGCAGAAGCTCGTCCTGGGACAGGGCAAAGCCGAGTTGCCCATCGTCTCCAACGGCGTCCTGGAGTACGGGAAGACGCGCACCAACGCGCCCGTAACCATCGCCGCCGTGCTCAAGGGGACGGATGACGCCCAGTGGCCGGTGGCGCTGGAGGTACTCGTTCCGGTGGCTTTCGCGGGCGGCAACTGACCGTGGCCGACGAGACCTTCCTTGGGCGTCTCGTACGCGGCGAGGACGCCCAGGCCATGGTGGAATACGGCCTCATCGCCGCCGCCATCACGATCGGTGTGGCCCTTGCCACCCGACTCGTGCAGGCAGCACTCTCCCGGCAGCTTCTCCAGCACCACAAAGCGCTGTCCCAGGCTCCCTGAGCCGAACCTTCAGCACAGCTTTTCCGCGCCTTTACCGATAAGGAAACGGTTGGTCCGACAACAACGTGGACCCCACCGGCACCATCGAGGAGGCGCGCCGATGACCTTTCTGAAGACCCTCGTGCACGACGAATCCGGCCAGAGCATGGTCGAGTACGGCATCATCGTGGCCGTCATCGCGGCGGTGTGCGTGGGTGGCTTCCGTGCCATCGGCGACCAGTCCAACAAGGCGCTCGATACCTTGCTCAAGAACATGAAGTAGGAGAGACGACCATGCAAGCACCCGCAGTCGCCGCCAACCCCATGATCCCGAGCGTCTCGCCTTGGGGCGCTCCCTCGGCCCAGCCCGCAGCCCCCGTCCAGCCGCGTCCGATGGCCGGAGATGCCTTCGTGCCATCGGCTACACCGGCATCGACCCCGACCAAGGTCGGCATCATGAGCTTCTTCACCAACATCTGGGACCAGTTCCTCGGCCCTATCGTGAACAAGGCAGCCGCCTTCCTGATGGGCCTTTTCGGCAAGTAGCCAGCACTTGGAAGCCCCCCGCCCCAGGGCAGGGGGCTTCTGCTTTGGGGGTAAAATATTCGCGACAGGAGGAATGCCCGTGGCCTTGCTGGAGATCGCCAAGCTTGGCAATCCCGTCCTTCGCCGCATGGCGGAACCCGTGACGCCGGAAGAGCTGGCGTCCCCAGAGACCCAGCGCCTGATCGACGACATGATCGAGACCATGCGGGCGGCCGCCGGCATCGGCCTCGCAGCCCCTCAGGTCTCGGTCTCCAAACAGATCCAGATCATCGAGATGGCCGCGAATCCGCGCTACCCTGCAGCTCCGACCTGGCCCTTGACCGTGCTCGTGAACCCGGAAATCACGTTCCTCACGGACGAACGCATCGAGGTCTGGGAGGGCTGCCTTTCCGTGGACGGCCTGAGGGGCAAGGTCAGGCGCGTGCGGCGCATTGCGCTGCGCTTCCTCGATCGCCACGGCGAGGAACAACACCTGGAGCTCGAGGACTTCCCGGCCGTCGTGGCCCAGCATGAGACCGATCACCTCGTGGGCAAGGTCTTCCTGGATCGCATGGAGGATATGAGCAGCCTCGCCCAGATCGCCGAGTGGGAACGGTACTGGCTGGCGGATCCGGCCCTCGTCACGGAATGATCCTCGACGAAGAGGCGATGCCGCGCCGACGCGTCGGCCGCTCTGCAGTCGAACTGTCCCTGCTGGGCTTCGGTACCGGGACGACCGCCAGCAACGGGCACCCCAGCTCACAGAGTGCCCTGAATCCTGCCGAGCTCGGAGGCCTGATGCGCCTCGGATTGGATGTGGGCATCACGTGGTGGGACACTTCGGACGACTACCAGACCCACCGCCACGTGCGTGAGGGCCTTGTCGGGACCGATCGGGATCAGGTCCAGATCTCCAGCAAGACGCACGCGACGACGGGCAG
Source organism: Candidatus Sericytochromatia bacterium (assembly GCA_035285865.1). Taxonomy (GTDB): domain Bacteria; phylum Cyanobacteriota; class Sericytochromatia; order S15B-MN24; family VGJW01; genus VGJW01. The sequence continues at coordinate 87,083 of JAYKHS010000026.1, read as the reverse complement.
CGCGACACACGAGGGCATCGACGCCGCCCTGCGCGAGATGGGTCTGTCGTGGATTGACCTCTATTTCCTGCACGATGTCGATGAACCGGAGGAACTCGACAGGCGCGCACCTGCCATGGCAGCCGTGCGGGCGCGGAGAGCACAGGGCGACATTCGTGCCATCGCCCTTTCGACCCACAACATCGACACGCTGGAGCACCTGCTGACGCACCCGGAGTACCGGGACCTCGATGCCGTCATGACCAACTTCAACCGCTTCGGCGACCATATGGACGCCAGCCTCGAAGACTACGTCCGGGCACTCGCCGCGCACCACGATGCCGGCCGCGGCGTGCTGGTCATGAAGGCCGTCGGAGAGGGTCGACTGGCGGATGTGGCGCGGGAAAGCATCCAGTGGAATGCCACGCGACCCTTCGTCGATGCCGTGCTCGTCGGGATGCACACGGCCGATCAGGTGCTGGCCAACGCCGCCGCGGTCATCCAGGCCGCGACGAAGAATCCTTGGAGAATCGATCCCGGTTTGTGAATTACGCGACGACTTGGGGAATGCGTCTCCTCAGGTATCGCTGGCAAACATCACAATCATGAAGGGAGGCGCTCCCAATGGCTCCTCGACGTCTCAAGGTGGCGGCTTGGTCGACCTTGTCGGCCCTTCTCGCTCAGGGCTTCATCGTTCCGCAGGCTTCGGCCGCACCCGACCTCTGGCCCGACTTCAAGTTCGTCGGCTCCGAGCGTGTCAATGAGTTCAAGGCCGGTCAGGAGGTCATCGACCCCCTCGGTTCGGGCACCGAGGTTGCCGGAACCCGCAAGACCGTCCGGCGCAACGAGCGCGTGGAATCGCTCCGTGAGAAGGACCCGATCCAGAATCATGAGTCCTTCGAGGAGGTTCCCGGCGCCCCGGTCTTCAGCACCAAGATTCAGGGCCGCATCCACTCCACGATGTCGGCGACCAAGTTCGACAAGTTCCGCTACACGTGGACCGAGACTCCCTTCAAGGACTACACCGTCAAGAAGTGGGATCAGCGCGACGAGTTCCTGAAGGACGTGCCCTATCGGCGCACGGTCCGGGTGACGTGGACCAATCCGGTCTCGGGAGCCGCTCAAGTCTTCTCCGGTCACGAGTCACGCTATTCGGCCGTCGAATCTGCCGTCACCGGCTGGGTGGCTGCCGAGGATCCCAAGGTCTTCGTCGGCGCTGGCGTCGACAAGTCGGAGCGCAAGGGTCCCGGGTTCGTGTCCTCCCGTACCGAGGTCAAGGAAGTGGCCCGTAAGTCGCTGGCCACGGTCCAGGCAGCTTCGACGGCAGCGGGTAGCGGCGGCGGCGAAGGCCCCTCCCGCGTGTTCCAAGGGGATTCGGCCAAGGGCGTCACGCAAGCTCCGAAGGCCACGGCAGGGCAGGTTGCTGCGAATCTGGGTTCAAGGAGCGTCAAGTCTGCGCAGGCGGCCAGCCCCGTGGTGGTCCGCGCCAATGCTGCCATCGAGAAGGCAGCCGCACGCTTGGTCAACCTGAACACTCGGTCACAAGTTTCGGTTCGTCTCCAGTCGGCACTCACCCTTCTGAAGAACCCGGACGCTACCGATGCCCAGATCAAGGCTGCGCTGGAAAATGCGCGCAAGAACGCTCTCCTGAAGAGCAACCGCGACGCAATCCTCAACGCGACCAAGCAGATCCTGAAGGCGCGGGCGGCGCTTCGCAGACAAGGCGGGTAACACCGCGCTTGTGCGTTTTTCGGGGCGGGTTCCTTCCGGAACCCGCCCCGCTCGTCCGTGTGGCGTTTGAGCCCTGGCCGATCGTGGGCATGGAACCATCGGTCCCGATAACCAAGGAGTGGAGACCATGAACAGCAAGGCATACGCGACCCTGCTTGGCGCCGCTGCCGTTCTGGTCACGAGCCAGCCGGCGATGGCCGGTCCTCCGGACCTCTGGCCCGACTACCGCCACACGGGCACGGAGCGGGTCAGTGCCTTCAAACCCGGTGTCGTGGAAATCCGCCGCACGGCGACCGGTGCCGAGATTCCCGGTTCGCGACAGACCCTGCGCCGAAACGAGCGCGATGTGCCGATGCGGGTCTCCGAGCCGACGCAGAAAAAGTTCGAGACCTTCGAGGTCAAGGATGCCCCCACCTACTCCACGAAGGTCCAAGGCCGCATCCAGATCACGCTGAGCCATACCAAGGTCGCCATCAATCGCCTGGATTGGACCGAAACCCCCTACGTGGACTACACCGTCCACAAATGGGAACAGTGGGACGCCTTCCAGCGCCGGAACAGCTACGCGAGCAAGCGGGTAGCCCGTTGGCGGGACGAGGTCTCCGGTCGCGAGTTGCGTTTCGAGGGACCGGAAACCACCTATGACCAGACCGACGACGACCGGACGTGGCCCCCTGTCGCAGCGGTGGACAAGCCCGTCGAGGTCGGGCGGGGCATCCTGAAGACCGGCAAGATCGGGCCAACCCTCGCAGGCACGCGTGTGGACATCGCCGAGGCCAGCCGGCGCAGTCTGGCCTCCGTCTCGTCGGCCGGTGCCGGACAACTTGCGCGAGATACGTACGGATTCAGGGGTGATCAGGGCAACAGCGTGGTTCAAGCGCGCGTCGCCGGTGGCCAGGCTACCGCCGCCAGTCTGGGCAGCCGCAACATCAAGGCGGCAGCCACCGCGCGCGGCAACAGTACCCCCCAGACCTCGAGCAAGGTCGGTCCTGCCGTCTCGAACCTTGCACAGGCAAGTGGCCTGTCATCGCTTGTGGTGGGTGGCTTCAGGCCTGCCGGCATCAGCCGGCCAGCAGACAAGTCGACGGCTACCCTGATCCAGTGGGCCAACGGCATCCAGGGCCAGGATGCCGCGACGGCACGTTGGCGCGAGCTGGTCGGAGTCGCCGCCGCGGTGACGGACTCTGCGACACGAACCCAGCTTGCCGAAGCCCTTGAGGACAACGTCAATACGGCCAAGGACCTTGGCGAAGCGCTCACGGCCATCGGCCGGATCGGCAACGCCACATCCAGGGAGAAGGCCCGGTCAGCCTACGACCAGATCAAGGCCAGCCTCGGATTCTGACAGACTGTCAGAGCCTTGCCAGACGGCCGATCGTCTGACGAGCCTCCCTGACCATGGCCGTCACGACGTCCGCGGCATGAGGCATGTCGCGGATAGCCCCTGCCACCTGGCCAACCTCGATCTCGCCATCCTCCAGTTCGCCCAGATGAATGGCGCGCCGCGGTCGGCCCGTGCCCAGCAATTCGCGCAGCTCCTCAGGAGTGGCCCCACGCGCCTCTGCTGCCCGCACCTGCTGCCAGAACGCATTCTTCAGGAGGCGAACCGGCATGACGGACTTCAGCGCCAACACGGTGTCAGTCTCGCCTGCACCCATGATGGCCTGCTTGTAGGCAGGATGAGCCGAAGACTCGACGGTACACGCGAAACGGGTGCCGACTTGGACTCCATCAGCCCCCAGCGCCAAAGCCGCCGCCATCGACGCGCCGTCGACCACGCCACCTGCCGCCACGACCGGAATGTCCACGGCACGCACGACCTGGGGCACCAGCACCATGGTGGTCAACTCGTCCGGGCCGTTGTGCCCGCCGGCCTCGAAGCCCTCGGCCACGACCCCGTCGAGGCCGAGCGCCGCGCACTTCTCGGCCTGCCGCGCCGTCGCGACCACGTGCAGCACCATGGCGCCGGCATCCTTGAGGACGGGCGTCCACTTGGCCGGATTACCCGCCGAGGTGATGAAGATGCGACACCCTTCCCGTAGCGCAAGGGGCACGATCTCCTCGACATGACGGTAGAAGACCGGCAGGTTCACGGCCCACGGGCGCGTGGTGGCCGCGCGCAGCTTGCGTACCTGGTCGAGGAACACTTCTGGCCGCATGCTGCCGGCACCCAACGTCCCGAGCCCGCCCGCTTCGCTGACGGCTGCCGCAAGCCGTGCGCCGGAAACCCAGATCATCCCGGCCTGGATGACGGGATGGCGAATGCCCAGCAAACGCGTGAGACGCGTCTCCATGAAGCCTTCCGTCACGAAAGCCACTCCTTTCGTCCCCACGCCCGTCGCAACGCATCCCTGTCCAGCGCTCCCAGCGACGTCCGCGGCAGCCCCTCGACCAGATGCCATGCCACGCCTTCATGCTCGGCCTCGGGCGCTCCCAAAAGGTCGAACAGCACCCGCCCGACGCCGGGGTGGGGACGGCCAGTGCGCAGCGCCTCGGCCCCCTCGGCCCACCACGGGGCCGCCGGAACCCAACCGGGTGCCTCGAGCACCATGCCCACGTCCGGGATGCGCACCGCAGCCGTGAGGCCGAGCACGTCGGCCAGCAGGGTTTCCCAGTCCCGTCCCGGCCAGATCGGATCCTCGGCAGGGCCCTCGGGCATCACGCGCAAGACATGCTGACCTTCGCGCTCGACGCGCATCCCCCCACGGACCCAGCCTGCGAATCGGAGGGCATCGCTGCCGGCCGAATCGCGAAACCTTCCACGAATGACGGCCTGTCCTGCCAGCAGAAGCTCCCCCGAGTCCGTCGCCTCGATCCGAACCCCTTCGAGGACCTCCCCCAGCCCTAGGTCAATCTCCTCGTAGGGACGGGCACATGCCACGAGGCCAGCCACCCGCCGACAAGCAAGGCCCTCGAGCAACGCGATGCCGACGGCTCGGTTATAGCGGCGGGTCAGCACGCGCGGGCGATCGCCGACGGCGAACACCAGGCGCAAGGAGGGCCCGAGGTGGCCCCGAAGATCATCCAGCAACCAGCGCTCCGCCAGCGCGTGTCGGCGCGCCTCGCCCCGCGTGGTCGACCTGGCCCGCTCCCGGCGCTCGGTTGACGCCACGCCTTCGGCGAGCGCCCAGCGCGAAAGCGCGTGGGAGAGGCGCCCCCGACCCCGCAATCGCTCGTGCAGGCGAGCGACTCGACGATCCAGCAGGCAGGCGGGCGCAAGCCAGACGGTAGCAAGATCCTCGGCAGGCGTTCGCCCTCCGGGGGCTCGGGAAGGCAGCACGAGCGAGACCTCTGAGACGGCGAATGCCAGCATGGTCCCCCATGTGACGGGATGATCGGCCGTGGTTCCGACGAGCAAGCGGTCGGAAGGCGTCAGGAAGGCGTGACGGGCAAAGGCACGAGCCGCCCGGACGAGTCCGCCGTGGCTGAAGACGTCGCCACGCAGCCCCCGATGCCCCCGCGGACAAAGGATCAAGGCCGTCTCGTCCGGCGTGGTGCCGGCCTCGCGTCGATCCAGTTCCACGACCTGCCCGTCGTCGGGCAGGTCTCCGGAAACCAGCGTCCAAGGATCCTCGCCCCGGGGACCGACATGCAGGCAGGCTTCCAGATGCCTTGCTGCGGGTTCGGCGTCCTCGGGCTCCTCGACCCAGGCCACGCGCCCGCCGACCAGCCAGACGCCCCACGCGGCAAACCATGCCCCCGGATGGACGACCCCGGAAAAGACCGCCACGTCCCCTGGCTGGAAGCCTCGCTCCAACAAGCGCGCAGCTGCCTTGCGGGCTGCATCGACGGTCTCGGGCCACGACCAGGCCCGGACGGCATCGTCCTCGGTCGTCAGCAGGACCCGCCTGCTGCGTCCCGGGCGGCAGAGATAGGGCAGATGGTCGCTCATGCAGGCGAAGAGGCTTTCGTCTATCATCTTCGCATGTCCTCGCCCTCGGCCAACCTCGATCTCCGGGGCACGCGGCCCATGGCACGAACTATCTGGCTCGATGCCGCGACCGGACCCGGCGATGCCGAGTGGGCCGCCGACCTGCCCATTCGCCGCTATTCCGGCCTGCAAGGCCTTGTCGGCGCTCTGGCCACGTCGGGCATCCTCGTTGTCCCGGTCACCTTGCTGACGGACGTAGCCATCCGTGAACGCCTTCGGCGACACGTGGCGGACGGAGGCCTGCTGATCGGCAGCGGTCCGACAACGACACCTGCGACCGACCTCCTGCCGGAGGACGCCTTCTGGGGCTGGCTGCCCCAGGAAGCCAGCGCGACGCAGTGGCGCATCGTGCTCCGTTCCGCCTTGGCACAGGACCAACTGCAACAGGAGCGCATGGCGGCCCTTGATGCCCGGGAGCGCTTCGGCAAGCAACTGGAGGAAGTCCACCGCATCGGCATTGCCCTGACCACGGAACGCGATCCGGAGACCCTCCTGGCGCTGATTCTCCGCAAGTGTCGCGAAGTGACGACGGCGGATGCCGGATCGCTGTACCTCGTCGAACCCGATGGCCAGGGTGGACGCAGGCTGCGCTTCAAGCTGTCCCAGAACGACTCGATGAACGTCGCCTACGAAGAGTTCACGGTCCCCATCGACAAGGCCTCCATCGCCGGTGCGGTAGCACTCACGGGGATCCCCCTCGTCATCGAGGACGTGGCCCACCTTCCCCCAGGCTCGGACTTCTCCTTTGACGGCGCATGGGACCTGAAGACCGGCTACACCACGCACTCGATGCTGGTCGTGCCGATGCGCGATCGCGGCGGCCACGTCGTCGGCGTGGTCCAACTGATCAACCGCAAGCGGCACGCCGAAGCCGTGCTTGCCAGTCCCGAGCACGTCAGGCGCTTCGTGTTGGCGTTCGACGAGGGCAGCGTGACCTTTGCCTCGTCCCTGGCCTCGCAGGCAGGCGTCGCGCTCGAGAACGCGCGGTTGGTCAAGAATATCGAGGAGCTGTTCGAAGGCTTCGTGCAGGCGTCAGTCACGGCCATCGAGAGTCGGGACCCCACGACCTCAGGGCACAGCTCCCGGGTTGCGACCCTGACGGTCAACCTGGCCCGGATGGTTGACGAGACGCCGAACGGTGCGCTGGCGCCGGTCCGGTTCTCGCTCATGCATCTGCGTGAACTCCGCTATGCCTCCCTCCTGCACGATTTCGGCAAGGTGGGCGTTCGGGAGGAGGTGCTGGTCAAGGCCAAGAAGCTCTATCCCTGGCACTTGGAGCAGGTCCGCGAACGCCTCGCGGCCATGCGCCAGGCAACCCGGCTGGCCGATGCCCGTCATCGCCTGGCGCTGGTCCTCGACAAGGGAGCCGAGACCTACGCCGCCTGCTGCCCGCAGATGGACCGGGACGCTGCCGAGGCCGAGGCTCGCATCGATCGCTGGCTGGCCCTGATTCTCTCCGCGAACGAACCGACGGTGCTGGAGGACGGCAACTTCGACCTCCTTCAGAAACTGGCCAACCAGAGGTGGACCGACGGCGAAGGCCGGGAACGCGCCGTGCTTGAAGCCGGCGAAGTGAGGCTCCTGTCGATCCGCCGCGGCAGTCTCGATGCCGACGAACGTCAGGAGATCGAGCGCCACGTGGTCCACACCCAGCGGTTCTTGGCCCAGATTCCGTGGACCCCCGAGCTCTCGGGCATTCCTTCCATCGCCGGGGCCCACCATGAGCGCATGAACGGCTCGGGATATCCGCTCGGCCTTGCAGGTGACGCCATCCCGCTCCAGTCGCGGATGATGGCCATCGCCGACATCCACGATGCCCTGACGGCATCCGACCGCCCATACAAGAAGGCCGTGCCGCTCGAGAAGGCGCTGGACATCCTGCACGACGAAGCTGGTCGCGGGCACCTGGACCGTACGTTGCTCGACATCTTCGTCACTGCAAGGGTCTGGGAAAAGCCTGATTCCCAGATTTAACCGAAGATTCAAGACATCTTCCCCCCCTGCGGTCAAGCGCAGGCTGCAAGTTGCGGACAATCCGGCATGCCCCCCGTGATTCCATCCATCCGGCCCACGCCTGTCCAGGCACGCAGCGCGTCGTCACGTACGCCCGCGACCCGAATGGGTAATCCTGCCGTGGTCTCCACGGCGCGTGCCGCCGCATCCCGTGCCGCACAGGCCTCCCTGCCCGATGCCGGCGACGTCGGCAGGCAGCTGCGCGAGCTGGGCGACAAGGCGCTGCATCTGTTGCGCTGGCACACGGGCGCCCCGATGAAGGGCACGGCCGAGCGTCGCGTCCTCGAAGATCCATCTGCGGCCAACGAATGGACCAAGCGCGAGATGGATGCGGCCGCCGCGGCGCTCATCGGCGATGCTCCCAAGGCCGAGGCCGCCTTGGCGCGCCTGTCCGAGGCCGACCGCAACCGCTACCGGGTCATCCTGGAGGCGCTCGACCCTTGGGCCGGTCGCTCCCTGCAACTCCTGCTGCTGCGCGGCGATCTGCCGGGTGCCCCGGCCCTGCGCGGCGGGCAGCCGACCCTGACCCTGCTGCACGGCCTCGTGAACCAACCGCTCGTCCCCGGTCTGGACCGAAAGCGCTTCATGAACGAGCTCGTCGTCGAGTTGGAACAGCCCATCCGGGTCGAGCAGCGTGAAAAGGGCACGTGCGTCGCCACTACGGCGCAGATCCTGCTGATGCGCCAGCATCCCGCGGAGTTCGTCCGAGTCGCATCGGGCCTTGCGTCGCCAAGCGGCAAGGTCGTGCTGGCGGGCGGACGCACGGCCGTCCGCGAACCGGACTGGCTGTCAACGAATGACGGCATGCGCACGACGGTGGCGCGCCTCGTCCAGCCCGCCTTCATGGAGGTTGCCTCGCCTCTCGGCTATGACAACACCGACGACAAGGCCCGCCTCGGCCCCTTGCCGCTGCCCGGCGGCCTGACTTCGTGGGCCAGCGCCAGCCTCAACGCCCAACTGCAAGGTGAACCGTGGCGTTCGCGGATGGCCACGCGATGGAACCGCGAGGAACTCGTCTCCGAGGTCAAGCGCCTGATCCAGCAAGGTCATGGCCCCGTGCCGGCAAGCGTCGTCTGGGAGAGCGGCGGTGGCCACCAGATCCAGATCGAATCGATCCGCGACGGCAAGGTGACCTATCTGAACCCGTGGGGACAGCGCGAGCAGATGAGCGAACAGGCCTTCCGTACCGACATGCTGGCCATCGAGCACCCGCGCGGCCGGTAGGCCCTCGGACGGGTTATGATGCGGACATGGCAGACGTCGTCGTCGTCCCGCACACCCACTGGGATCGTGAGTGGTACCGGACCTTCCAAGGTTACCGCCTTAGGCTTGCGGATGCCGTACGACGCGTGCTTGATCTGCTGGAATCGGAGCAACTGCCCCATTTCCTGCTCGATGGCCAGACCGTCCTGCTGGACGACCACCTCGAGATCCACCCCGAGGACGAGACGCGGCTCCGCGCTCAGGTACTGGCCGGACGCCTGACGATCGGGCCCTGGTACATTCTGCCGGATGAATTCCTGGTGTCCGGCGAGGCGCTGATTCGCAACCTGATGTTCGGTCGGGCGCGGATGCGTCGGTTCGGCGCCCGGGGCAATGGCGTCGGATACCTGCCGGACCAGTTCGGCCATCCGGCGCAACTGCCGCTCGTGCTGCGGGGGTTCGGGATGGACCGAGCCCTGATGTGGCGCGGGGTCGACCCTCCGGACGACCACTTCTGGTGGGAGGATCTGTCCGGAGACGGTCTCGCCTCGTTGTTCCTGCCGACGGGCTACTGCAACGTCCATCTCTGGTCCGACAGCCCGGCAGAAGCCATGCACGAAGCCCACGCGAAGTTCCTTGACGCTCAGTCTGATCGGGACCGCCCCTTGCTGCTGTTGTCCGGCTGCGACCACTTGGCACCTTCGGGCGCGCTGCCGGCGCGCGTGGCCGCCGTCGGCGCGCGACTCGGCCTGCTCGAGGAAGCCTTGCCCGCACCGGGCCGAGGGCAGCTTCCCGTCGTGCACGGGGAACTTCGCCATCAAGGCAGGGCCTACCTGCTGCCGGACGTGGCCAGCACCCGCACCTACCTGAAGCAGGCCAACGCTGCCCTCGAAGACCAGTGGGAGCGAACCGTGGAACCGCTCCTTACCCTCGCGGCGCGCGGCGGAAAGCCGGTGGCACCGGGATTCTGGGCCGAGGGCTGGGAGCTCATCCTCAAGAACCATCCACATGACAGCATCTGCGGCTGCTCGGTGGATGCGGTCCATCGCGAGATGGATGCAAGGACCAGCCAGGCGCGCAGCCTGGGCAACGAGCTGACCTCCCGCATCCTCCGAACCTTTGCGCCGGCTGAACGGGAACCGGGCCTGATGATCCACGACCCGTCCCTCTCGCCCAAGGCCGGTTGGCACCGTCTGGAATTCCTGTGGCCGACGGCACCGGAAACAGCACCCGATGAGATCCACCTCGAGGGGGTGGCGACCCTGCCGCTCTCTCGCGAGGGCGATCGCCACTTCATCTGTGACATCGATGTCCATCCCGACACGCTGCCCGTCACACGCTTCGCCGTCATGGCTTACCTGCCCGGGTGGTCCGTCGGCCATCCCCTGCACGTCCGAGCCGCGGCCGGTCCGTCGCCTATTTCCGCGCCCACTCCCGCGGTCGAGACCTGGCCGGAAGGTGCGGACAACGGCCTGATCCGCATCACGATCACGGAAGGTCGCTGCGAGGTTCGCCACCACGGCCTCGCCTTGACCGTCGTCGACCTCTTCCGGTTCTTGGACGGCGGCGATGCGGGTGATACTTACACCTACTCCCCGCCCGAGCAGGACCGTCTGATCCAGTCCTCGATGGTGGACTACGAAGTGACGGCGACTTGCGACGCCGAGGCCGTGGTGCGCCTCGTCCACCGTATCCGCATACCCGTCGGCGTGACCCCGGACCGCAAGGGAAGGACCGTGGCCGCCATCCAGACCGACTTGACGACCATCCTGCGGCTGACGGCAGGCGAGGACACCCTGCAACTCGAGACTCGGTGGGAGAACTTCAGCCACGACCACCGGCTTCGCATGATCGTGGATACGGGTCTCCCACGCGCGGAGGCCTGGTGGTCCGAAACGGCGTTCGGTGCGGTACCGCGCAAGCCGGGACGCGGTCTGGGGGAGCTGCCCGTGGCCCCGCTAGCCGAGGCCATCCCGCCCACATTCCCCCACCTGGGCTGGGTCGCGGTGGAGGCACCCGGCGTCGGCGCACAGGTTGTGGCACGTGGCCTTGCCGAAGCCGAGATCGTGGAAGGGGGACGTTCAATCGCGCTGACCTTGCTTCGGGCCGTCGGCTGGCTTTCCCGGGATGACCTGAGAACCCGGGGGGGTGGCGCAGGTCCGGCCTTCCGTACGCCCGAAGCGCAGTGCGAGGGGCCTGCCACGGTCCGCGTCGCCGTGCGCTGGCAAAAACGATCGGACGAGACCCCGGCCTGGTGGCAGGCGCTGGGCGCCATCGATCGGGCGCGAAGCAGCCTTGTCGTCGAACACACGGGAGGAGTCCGCGCCCCACTTTGCTCCGGTCTGGCCTTGCCCGCGGCACTGATCGTCGACCCCTTGCCGTCGGGGCTACGTCTCTCGGCACTCAAACCGGCGACAGAAGGCGACGGCCCGGTGGTTCGAGTCCACAATCCGACGGGACGACCCGTGACGTGGCAGGGGCCGTCCACAGGTGACTGGGTGGCCTGTCGGCTGGATGAGACCCCCTCGGGTGCAGGGGCGGGTCCCTGGACGGTGGGACCGGGCGATGTCCTGACCCTGCGGCAGGTGGCGGGCGCGTGAACGCCGGTTGGCGCGAAACGCTAGGCCCGGAACGAGCCGTCAGGGTTCACCGCCTGCTCGAACGAATCGCTGCCGAGGCCGATCCCTTTCGTCCCTTGGTCGCCGGCCGACTGAAGGCCTTGCAGGCCTGGCAGGACCAGTTGGGCCCCCGCGTGCTCTCCGAACAACCCGGAACGGCCCTGCCGCTCGGCATCGGGCTCACGGAGGCGTGCCTGATCCTGTCCGACCCGTCCGTCCACCGTGCCGCGCGTGCGGTGAAGGGCGCCCGGGCCTTGGCAGAGGCCCTCGATCGCGGCGAACGTGACAAGGCCCTCTCGCTGGCCGGCCCGCTCGAGCAGGACGCCGAAGGGCTCCTCGACGAACTTCGCGGCCGCATCACCGAGCTGGCCGTGCAGATCCGAGAGTGTCTCGAGCTCGCACGGGCGCATCGCTTCGCGGCCTGCCACGGCCGCATGGGCACCATCGTGGCCGACGTCGCCATCTTGACGCACGTCAAGATGGGACGCATCCCGGATACCGACCTGCCGAACCATGACCTCGGCCTGCCCGAAAGCTGCGAGGCGCTGGGACGCATCCTGTTCGAGGATGAGGACCCCGAAGGCGCACTCGCTCTGGCGCGATCGGCCTTCGTGCTCTCAGGGGCCTTGGCACACGGCACGACCGGGCAGGCCGTGCGCTGGATCGGCCGCGTGCGGCAGGCGCGCAGCACCATGGCGTCCGGGGAGACCAGCCTCGACGCAGGCCTTGCCGCGCTGTTCGTAGGACACGAAGACCTCGTGGCCGCCCTGTCGATGGTCGCGACGGAGCCCAGTCGCCTCGTGGCACCGTTGCTGGCGGGCATCCGTGGCCAGGACTGGCCAGACGCGGCAGCCTGCGCCCGCAAGCTGATGGTAGCCTGCGGCGTCCTGTCCCTACCGCTCGTCGAACGCGCCGCCAGCCTCGGGGTGGTCCGAGAGGCACTGGCAGAGGCCGTCGCCGAGGGCGACAAGGACACCGTGATGGCGTTGCTGGAGGGCGTCTGAGGATCCTCCTCGCCCTCCTGCTCGCGACGGGCGGAGCAAACGCCGAACGCATCCGGCACGCACCCCGGGAGTTCTCCGGACGCAAGGCGTTGGCCCTGGCCGAAGCGCTGGTGAGCCATGGCCCGCGGGTCCCGGGAACAACCGCCCACGCTCGCGCTGCGACTTGGCTACGTGCCCAGATCCGAGCCCGGGGCGCACGGCTCGCCGAACAGCCGTTCACGGCATCGCTGGAAGGGCGTGACGTGCCCTGCGTCAATCTTGCAGGCCACACGGGCCCGGATGGGCCGCCTGCCGTCGTCCTCGTGGCCCACTGGGATACCCGGCCATGGTGCGATCGCGATCCCCTCATGGAAAGAAGAGGACTGCCCGGACCCGGAGCCAACGACGGCGCATCGGGTGTGGCGGTGCTGCTTGAGTTGCTTCCCCTGCTGCCCCGCGACCTGTCGGTGGCAACGGTCTTCGTGGATGCAGAGGACCTTGGGCGCGCGCCCGAGGGCTACGCCCAGGGCAGTCGTGCCTGGGTTCGGACGCTGGCCGCGCCCGGTCCGCGATGGGTTCTCGTGGTGGACATGGTCGGCCGTGCAGACGTGCGCTTCAGGCCCGAGGCGGCCTCGATGCGGGCGGCACCCTGGCTCGTCGACCGGCTTTGGCATCTGGCTGGAACGGTGGGAGCCGCGCCTTGGTTCAGCCGCATGCCCGGGCCCGAACTCATCGATGATCACACGCCCTTCATCGAAGCTGGCCACGCGGCCGTCGACCTCGTAGATGTCGCAGACCCGGCATGGCATACCCACGACGATGCCGTCAGCCGGCTGGACGCTGGGACGCTCGGCGCCGTCGGCCGCAGCGTCCTCGCCCTCGTCAACGAGGAAGCATCGCATGCAGCACCTGAAAGCCCACCGCGGGCCCTGTCCGTTGGGTATCATGCAACTGTGGCCCTGTCCCACGAAAGGAGCCTTCCGTGACACCGACCCGTCGCGTCATCGTCGGCATCGGCTCCCTGCTGCTTGCGGCCTGCGCTGCGAACACCGGGGCAGAGTCCTCGACTGCCCTGACCACATCGTTGCGCTCGGTCAGCTACACCTTGCCGCAGCTCAGTACCGAGAGCATGGACAAGGCGCAGGAAGCCGATCGAGCGCTATCTGCCTTCCAGGACGTTAACTCGGCGTCGAACTTCACGATGCCCATGGGCAACAACTTCACGATGCCCATGGGCAACAACTTCACGATGCCCATGGGCAACAACTTCACGATGCCCATGGGCAACAACTTCACGATGCCCATGGGCAACAACCGTCGCGTGCAGGCCGTTGCCCTGAACGGCGTCCACGAACGGTTCGGCTTCCTGCCCTTCCCCGCGGACATCGCGATGTCCGCTGACAGCTCCTCCTCAGCCCTGCCAGCCGAGGGCACGACCCACGAGGCCGAACTCGCCGGCACGGGATTCGTCGCGACGAAGCGCCTGCGTCGCGTCGCGGCTGCCGTCGAGACCTATGAAGATCTGCTCGACTACGCCACCGCGTCCGTCGACCTCGGATCATCCTCGGTCGTGGTCACGGGCGAGCACAAGTTGACGCTGTCCGGCACCGGTTGGACGGCGGACACGACCAAGCGTCCCGCGCTGATCCTGGGCGTTCACGCGCGGCCGGCTGCCACGACGCGCAAGATCGAGGAAGTGGTCCTCCGCAAAGACGGTTCCGCCGTGGCCGAAGTCACGGTCGACCAGAGCGCCTTTGCACCCTATCAGGTGCCCTTCCTCAAGGACGCACCCGCCGTACAACTGCCCGGCGCCGTCTCGGTGGCCGGGAGGCTCAGCCAGCCGACCACCGGTGGTCGGACGCTGGCTTTCGACCTTGCGGCGAAAGCGGATCTCGACCGAATGACCCTGATGATCGAGGGCTGGCTTCGGGACTGCGACACCGCAGACGGTTGCACGCCCACCGCTGCGGCCACCACCACGGGCCAGGCAGGAGAGATTCGCGAGACCCTCGAATTCGACCTGCAAGGCGCCCAGTCCCGCCTGACCTTCCTGAAGGTCCCCCAGACGGGGCGCTACGGCTTCAAGGTGACCATGCGCTACGACTACGCCGCACAGCTGGCACGCAACCTGCCGGGCACGTCGGAACTCACGGGCGAGGTCGTTCTGGTCGACGACAAGGGAAGTCTCGTCCCTGGCGGCAAGCTCGCGGACATCTCCAGCGACAGCGACGGCAACCCCGTCTTGACGCGGCTGGACGGCAAGAAGGTGCCCTGGAAACTGTAGGTCGGCCCTACGCCGCGTCCGCCATGGCCGCTGCGGCACAGCCGAGGATCCCCTTGCGCAGGTGTTCGGTCATCCGGTCGTCGCCCGTCTGGCCACGGACCTCGGTGGTTGCGTCGGATCGCCGGAAGGCGACCTGCACGGGTGGCAAGGCAAGTCCGCACCACAGTCGACCTGCCTGCACGTAAGCCACCACCACCGGCACGGCAAGACCGAGACGCCGCGCTTCGCGCACCAGAGCCCCTGCACCCCCGCGACAGCGACCGATGCTCCCGGGCGGCGCAGGCTGCAGCACGCCCTGCATGCCTTCAGGGAAGACCAACACCAGGGCGCCCTGCGCCCAGAGGGGCAGCACCAATTCCACGAGGTCCCGTCGGCTGGCTCCCCACGGCAGCGGATGAAGGCCGATCGCCGGTCCCCAGCACGCGATGCCGAAAATCCGCAGCCACGACGCCGTGACGACGTGCAGCGGCCGCGGACAGGCATGCCGCAGCCAGAGGAGATCGAGCGGACTGCGGTGGTTTGCGACCAACAGCCCGGGGCCCCGTGCCGGCAAACACTCCACGCCCGTGAACATCAGAAACCATCCGTCCTTCACGAATCGGAAAGTGCCTCAGGAACTACGCGCCTACAAGGCCGGCTCGACCGCCCTGGAACGCGCCGGAATCTGGCGCACGTTGGCCCTGATCCTGAGGGTGAAGACTCCCTCGGCAACGGTCAGTTCGGCAACACCTGCATCCGTGATCTCCGGGGGCAGATAAGCCGCGAAGTCAATGCGCGCGGGTACGGGCAGACGACGACCCAGCTCCTGACCCATCATCCGCACGGAAACATCCTCTATCGCCAGAACCCCATCCGGCAGCAGAACGGGCCGCAGGCTTGCCTGGATGGGCAGAGCCATGCCACCCATCAAGGGGACCCTGACCGAGAGCACGGCCTCAATCCGACCCTGGGCAAACTGAAGGCTCCGCAAGCCGATCTCGGGGTTGATGCCAGCCGGCAGAGGCAGCTGGTCTCTCAGCAGGGTCGGCAGCAGCCCACGGACGGCAGGAGCGAGTTCGGCATCGCGAACCTGGATGTCGAGGCCGAGGCGTGCCGGAACAGACAGCACCGGCGTGCCGAAAAGGGACAGAGGCTCCACCCGAATGCCAGCCAGTCTCCACGCGATGGGTGCGACAGGCAACGGCGCACCCTGGATCTGCAACGCGCCTGACAAGTCGCCTACCTCGCCCCACGAGGCATGGGTGGCGGCCCTGGGGGTCCAGGACACTGAGTCGAAGGCCAGCGGGGTGCCCTCGAGCGAGCGCGTCATGGTCACGGCCATGCGATTGGCGACGAGACTGGGACCGGCCGCGGCGATGCCCGTCAGTGCCAGGCTCAGGCCACCGAGCACGCCCAGAAGGATTGCATGAATCACTCAGAAACTCCTGCCGACGCCCAAGCCCAATCCCTGAACGATGTCACGGGAGCCGCTGCTGCGCAGGACAGCCTGCAACCGCCAGGTCAGTGTCAAATCAACGGGAAGGCCACCGGGATTCGGCCAGGCTGCCCCAAGTTCGCCCCCGATACCGAACGCCGGGCCCGTGGATGTCGCCACGCCCAGACCGACCTGGCTCCGAGCCAGCGCCCAGCCGTGGGCCGGGCCCAGTGCAGTCCGGACCACTCCGGAAGGTCCCGCGCCGATGAAGGTTCGTCCCGCCTCCGGATCCGTCGTGCCCGAAGCCAATTGCAGTCCGAGATCGGTGCCCAGACCGACGCCCCAGGTCAACGAACCGGTTGCCGCCGGCTGCCAGAACACGTCACCCGCAAGGCCGACCTGGGTCAGGGAGCCCTCCGCACCCGGGAACCAACGGCCTAGGCCACGGGCCTCCAGTGCCCAGCCGGGAACAGCAAGCGACAGGCCGAGGTCCAGCCCCCCCGGGACATAGAAACTGGTGTCCCGAAAGGTTCTGCCGTCTCCCATCCCCACGACCAGTCCGGCAACGCCCCACGCCCGCCCCTGGCGCCGAGACCAGTCGAGCATGGGCAAGGACCAGCGCTGCCCCGAGGGGCCTGACGTCGCGCGGACCTGCTGAGGCACCGCCGTCACCACGGGTTCGGGGGTCTGCATCGGAGCAGGCGTCGCCAACTCGGGTTCCGGAACATCGATCTCCGGCGTGGGAGTCTGGACGGGCAACACCAGCCAAGGGGGCGGCGTCATGGCAGGAGGCGAGGACCGGATCGGGCGTGGTCTCGGCGGGTCGGCAGGCCGGGGCGTGGGGCGCGGTAGCGGCCGCAGAGTCTGGACAGGCACGGGAGAGGCCAACGGCGTCGGCGCGACGTCCGGTCCTTCGGCGCTTGGCTCGGGCGTGGGGCGCGGGCGCATCTCGTCGGCCAGCCGGGAAGCGACCCCCGGATCCACCAGAGCCGAGGCGCGATAGACCCAGAGCAGCGCATCCTGACGGGTCAAATCCTCGGTCGGTCGAATGGGCCCTCCGGACGTCACGATCAGCCAATCGTTCGCCGCACGTTGCAGGGCTTCCTGGCCCGGAAATCCGCGGATGTCCGTCAACACGATGCGCCGGTCGGGCGGGGCAGGCAGCGGCGCGGCGCGAAGCCGCAAGGTCTTTTCGAGCGCGACGAGGAAGGCCCCTCGAGAAATGGGCTGGGTGCCGGAGAACTGCGCGCCATCAGCCTCGAGCAGCTCCCTGGCCGTCACCCGGTTGACCGCCGCGAGGGCCCAGAAGCCCGGCGGAACATCCGACCACGCCGTGACCATGAAGGCATGGTCCGAAGGGTCCAGGAATGCAGCCAGGATCCACGCCGCATCGTATCGGGAAACCCGCGCACGACTGACGGCACTGCCCCCCCACACACCGGGCAGAAAGCCACGCTCGATCAGGAAGGCACCGGTTGCCGCGGGGTCCTGGGCCCACGCCGGAGCAGCAAGGGGCAGTGCCAGGCCGACCGCGAGCGCCATCGCCATCGCGCTGCGGCGCTTCACGCCTCCCACCTAAGCGTCATGCCTTCCTCCAACCCGTGCACACGGGCCTGGCCGGCAGGTATCTCGAGGACCTGCCTCGCCCTGAGGACGACAGGTGACAAGCGACCGGGCGGTAGCGCGTGCAGGATCCTAAGGATACGGAAGTCCCGCGAAAGGAACAACACGTCCAGGCTGAACCGAGGCCAGAACGTATGAACGCTGTTGCAGGGCACCAGCAACATCCCCTGCCCGGGCTCAAGCTGCTCCCGGAGGCCGAGACCACGCATCCTGGCCCAAGGCGTCCGCGCCACCTCCAGGCTCTTGACCACGGGCCGTTCCCCCAGCCAAAGGGCGGGCAACTCAGGCCTTCCCCGTCAGGATGCCCAGGACGAGCGGCCCGAAGATGATGATGAAGATGACGGGGAAGATCAGGAACGTTATCGGGAAGACCAGCTTCAGGGGGGCCTTCTGCGCGAGCTCCTGAGCGCGCTGCCACCTGGCCTCGCGGATGATGCCGCTCTGGATGCGCAGCGTTCGGGCGATGGATGAGCCCATGGTCTCGGCCTGCACCATGGCGATGGCCACGCTGTTGAGTTCCTTCAGGCCGACCCGCCGCCCCAGCTCGCGCAGGGCCTCGCCGCGACTGCGCCCCAGCTGCATCTGGCGCAGAGTCTTCTCCATCTCGTCACGCAGCGGATGGGGGCGCATGCGCTCACTGATCTTCTGCATGGCGGCAGTCAGGGACATGCCCGCCTCGACGCAGGTGGTCAGAAGGTCAAGCGTCGTCGGCAGCTGCCTGAGGATGGCCTGCTGACGTTGCTCGATGGCCTGGTCCAGACGCGATGCCGGAAGCCGGTATCCAGCCACGCCCGCGAGCACGAACCCGACGGCCGCACCCATCGGAGGCAGTTCAAACGCAGCGCTGTTGACGAGCAGGAAGACCACGGGCAACAGCGCTGCATAGATCCACTGCCGCGCGACGAAACGTGCCGGCGAGGTGTGATCGTCGCCAGCCATCAGCAGCCGCGCCTGCAAGGCGGTGGCACGGTCGTCCGAAAGGCGCTCGACGGCAAAGGGCTTCAGGCGCTCCTCAAGCACCCGCAAAGGTGCCGTCTTGGCCCGAGGAGGTCTGGGTGGCGCGGATCCGGGCCGCGCCACGCGCTTCAGGCGGGCCTGGACCCGAGAGCGGTTCTGCGGCTTGGAGAAAGCCACGACGCCAAGCAGCGTGGCTCCGAAAACCGCGCCGAAGACCAGCAGGAAGATCAACGCTACGGGCATCAGACGTCCAAGGCCACGATCTTGCGGACGACGAGACTGCCCGCCGTCACCATCGCCACGCAAATCGTTACGAGAACCCACCCCAGAGGTTCGGTGAAAAGCACGCCCATGCGGTCCGGGGCAATCAGCAGGAGCACGAAATAGAGTCCGACGGGCAGGAACGAGAGGATGGCTCCCGAGAACCGTCCCTGGGTGGTCAGCGTGCGGATCTGCCCCTGAATGCGCCGTCGCTCGCGCATGGTCGTGGCGAGATTGTCGAGAATCTCACCCAGATTGCCACCGGTCTGGCGCTGGATCACGAGCGCCGTGCAGAGGATGTCCAGATCGTCATGGTTCATCCGGTCAGACCAATTCTGCAGGGCCTGGTCGAAGGAGACACCCATCGTGAGCTCTTGCATGACCTCACGGACCTCGGCCCCCATGGGATCGGCGAATTCCTGAGTCACGAGGTCGAGCGCCTGCTGCACCGAGAAGCTGGAGCGGACGGCATTGGCCAACACGCCCACGGCATCGGGCAATTGCTCCTCGAACTCCTTGACGTACCGCTGCCAGAGCATGTCCAGCCAACGATTGGTCAGGGTCCAGACCACACTCGCTGCCAATGCCGCAAGAAAGACCCGACTCGCAAGCCCCTCACCCAGCACGAAGCCCAGCAGTCCGGCTGCGCCTGTCAGGCCTGCCTGCTGGCGCGCGAAACGCTCCGTGGAGAGCGGGTTGCGTGTTCGGGCGAGGGCCTTGCGCGTTCGCGCCAGATAGCCCTCAAGGAAAGTGGTCAGGTTCTGCTCGTAGCGACGCGCCACGACGACGGCCAGCAAGCCCGCCGAGACGAAGGCCAGCAGGAAAACGACGAGCAGACGCGGGTCCATCAGTGCCCGACGCCTGACCGCTCGAAGACCTCGGCAAACTGAGGTCGAAGGCCCGAGGCCCGAAAGGCTCCCTGTACCCTGCCGCCGGCATCAACGCCCGTCTGCTCGAAGCTGTAGAGATCCTGAAGCGTCAGGGTCTCGCCTTCAAGCCCCGTGACCTCGGTAATCCGGGTGATCTTGCGCGAGCCGTCCGCGAGGCGGGAAACCTGGACCACGACGTGGAGCGCGCTGGCGATCTGCTCACGGATGGCCCGGACAGGCAGATCCATGCCGGCCATGAGGACCATCGTCTCGATACGGGCCATGGCATCCCTCGGCGAGTTGGCGTGGCCCGTGGCCAGCGAGCCGTCATGGCCGGTATTCATGGCCTGCAGCATGTCGAGGGCTTCGCCGCCACGGACCTCACCCACGACGATGCGATCGGGCCGCATGCGCAGCGAATTCCGCACGAGATCCCGGATCGGCACGGCACCCACGCCCTCCAGATTGGCGGGACGAGCCTCCAAGGGCACGACATGGCTCTGGGCCAATTGCAGTTCCGCTGCGTCCTCGATGGTCACGATGCGCTCCTCGTCGGGGATGAACGAGGAAAGGACATTCAGCAGCGTGGTCTTGCCGGAGCCCGTGCCACCGCTGATGAAGACATTGAGGCGGGCCCGGACGCACTGCCTGAGAAAACCGGCCATTTCGGGCGTGAGGGAGCCGTACTGGACGAGATGGTCCATGGTCAGGCGCCGCAGCGGGAACTTCCGGATGGTGATGGTGGCGCCGCGCAGCGCGAGGGGCGGAATGATGACGTTGACGCGGCTGCCATCCGGCAGGCGGGCATCGCACATGGGACTGCTCTCGTCGACCCGTCGACCGAGGGGCGCAACGATGCGATCGATGACGACGCGCAACTGGATCTCGTCCGTGAAGCGGTCGTGTACCTGCTGCAGACGGCCCTCGCGCTCGACGAATATCCGCCCCGGACCGTTGACCATGATCTCGCTGATGGCCGGGTCGGCCAGGAAGCGCTCGAGGGGGCCATAACCCACCGATTCGTCCGTGAGATCCCGAGCGAGTGCACCACGCTCTTCTCGACCCATGGCCGCAGCTTCGGGCAGACTCTCGATGAGATCGGCGACCGTCCGCTGGACCTGCCGCCGGATTTCCTGCCGGTGCTGCGGATCGGACAGGCGATCGAGACCGACATCCATCCGCTTCAGCTCTTCGACCAGCATCCGATGGAGGCGCTGCCGAACCTCGGCGTGGCCCTCGCGCCAGGCCGTCTCGACCGGCACGAGCGCGACGGAAGCCTCGGCCGGGTGGTCTTGATCAGCTCGAGCCACGCTGCGCATTGCCGGCTTGCACCCCATGGTCGCCCAGTCCCTCGCCGGCGGAACCTGCACGGCCTGCGCCAGAGCAAGCATCGCCTTGCCGAAGGCCGTCGCCGGTGGCGTCGCAGCAGCCAACAAGGGAACGCCCCGGTTCAGCGCCGACACGACAGCAGACTCGAAGGGCACGGCCTGTACCAGCTCGAGACCCAGCTCCTGGGCCACATCACCAGGCGAGATGTCCTGGACCAGACCCGAACGGTTGACGACGAGCATCAGGCGGTCGAGCACCGCATGCTGCGTCCTCAGATGCTCCAGTAGGTGCCGCGTGGCCGTGAGGGAAGGAATGTCCGGAGTCACGACCAAGACCACGGCCGACGCCAGGTCCAGCCAGGCCAACTGGTGCTCGGCCAGCCCCACGCCCGAAAGATCCACGACCACGTGAGCGGCCGCAACCTCCCGGACCCGTGTGGCAAGGGACACTGCCTCAAGCGGCGCGCCCCAGCCGATGGGAGGTGCCGGCAGAAGATCGAGGCCGGAGGCATGTCGCACGACGGCTCCGGCCAGAGGCTGCCCATGGCGCAGCACCTCCCCCCAGTGCGGATGCGCTCCCTGCAGATCGAAGGCATCGGCCTGGAAGCCGCCCGTCAACTCGTCCCCGTCCCACAGCCAGACGGGCTGCCGGTTGCGTCGCATCAGGGCCAAAGCCAGATTGGCCGCGAGGATGCTGCGACCGGTCCCGCCTCTGGCGGACAGCATCACCGTCAGCCGCGGAGCCGTCATCTCGGCTTGCCGTAGCCCTTCTCGGGCATGGCCTCGCCGTCCTTGAACAGGGTGGGCGTGACAAGGAAAACCAGTTCGCCCTCCTCTTCCTCCTGCTGGGTCGACGTGAAGAGCGCACCCACGCCCGGTAGCCAGCCCAGCAACGGCACGCGGCTGGTCACGGCACGCATGGTCCTGCGCTTCAACCCGGCAAGAACGATCTCCTGCCCGGGACGGACCGCGACCTGGGTCTCGGCCATGCGCGTCGCGATGGCCGGGATGTTGAAGTTGCCCGTCTGGACCCCGTTCAGGCGATCGATGCTGGAGACCTCGGGCTTGATGCGCAACAGGATCTCCTCACCCTCGACCACAGGCGTGACTTTCAGGCCGACACCGAAGGGCTTCCAATCCACTGCGACCGTGTTCGGTGTCTGAACGACCACGGGCAGCTCGCCCCCGGAGAGGAACCGACTCTCCTGCCCCGAAAGCGCCAGCAGGGTTGGCGACGCCTCGAGCTGGGCGCGCTTGGCCTGAGCCAGAGCCTGCAGGCGCGCTTCGAGCACCCCTGCCCGGACCGGGAAGCCGAGCGAGAAGGGCGTCGAAGGCGGAGCCTCCTGGAAAGAAAGCCCCTCCGACCAGCGGATGCCCGACTGGCTGTCTTCGCCCTTGAGCAGTTCCCAGACCTGGACCCGAATCACGACGGTCTCGGTACGGCGGCCTGACAGGACCTCCAGGCGATAGTTGGCAGGCACCTTGCCTACGGCCGTCCAGACCAGGAAGTTCGTGAGGCCAGGCTTGCGGCCCTCGATGAGGAGGTTCTCGCCCGTACCGTCCTGGATGAGCGTGACGGCCGCGACGGAGGAATCACCGATGGCCACACGGGTCGCGCCCCGCGGGACGCGAAAAACCGTCGTATTGCCCTGACGGACCGTCAGGTCGGCTACGGCCGCGTGCGCGGCTGGATGAAGACTGTCGCCACCACCCGGCCACGGGGCCAGGGGTGCCAGGATAGCGGCAATGATGGGAAGGAGGCGTCGGGTCATGGCTGCGTCACCCCTCTATACCCCTGCAGACGGCCCCTCAGTTGCCCGAACCCTGGCGCGAGGCACCGTTGTAGATCTCGACTATGGGTGCGCGACGGACAGGCGGGCGCGGAGCAGGGGCCTGGACACGCACGACGCGAGGCGCCGGGGCTGGTGCCCGGACCACCTTGACGACTGTGCGCGGCGGTGCCGCACGAGGTGAGCTCGGACGCGCGACCTGACCGAGGACCAGACGCTCCAACTCGCGAATGTCCGGCTGAGCGCCCGATCCCGTGTCCCCAGCCGCCCGCAGGATGAAATGGAGACGTCCTGCTTCCGCAAGCACCGCCAGCAACTGGACGCGTCCCTGCGGCACGGCCAGCGTGATCGCCCCGCTCGGACCGGTCGCGGACTCGGTCGCCTCGGCGGTGAAGCGATCCCCGACACCGATGACGCGTGCGCCGTGGACCACCGGCCGCGACACGAGTCGGCCGCTGCCCTCGGCCTCAGGAACGGTGGCCACCAGATCGACCCGGTCGTCGGGTCGCACCAGGGGCACGTCCTGCAAGCCATCGGGAACGTAGATGAAGCCGCGCTCGCCCCGACCGATCCGCGGAGTCACGCCCGTGGCCGCTCCCGCGGGCACGGCGCGCCCCTCGAGCAGGACCTCGCCGGGCCAGAGCGGTGTCGTCGTGACCCGCCCCAATACGGTCTTGTCGGCGGTGACGTGGGGTCCGGCCAGATAGACGGCCGGCACCTCGCGCTCCTCGACGTCACCCTCGGCCAAAGCATGCCGTGCAGGCAAGTCGCGGGCCACGACCCAGACCTTGACCTTGGCTCCTGCACCCGCGATGCGCGCCGAGGCATCCGAGAGATAGGTGACGGCCAACAGGGCCGCCACGGCTGCGAGGCCACCGGCCGCGAGGAGCAACCGACGATTGACGTCGAGTCCCTCGAGGAGCCCGGGACGAGCAGTCGCCTTCGCCTGACGGCCACTGCGAGCGGCAGGCGCCTTGCTGCGCCGCAGGGCCTTGCCCCCGCTGGCCGAGGCTCCCGCATCCGCCGGTTCATCGCCCTCTGGACGCCGCAACTTGGCACGCAGATCCGACATCGCTCAATGCCCTCCCGGGGCCGATTTCCGGCTGTCCCGATCCGTCACGACCAAGCATAGCGCACGCCCTCCGGCGTCACGCACCGAAAAGACCGTGGCACGCCAAACCCCTTTTCGCCACAGCCGCAGGCGACCCGGCGCAGCATCGCCATCAAGCACCTGCGGATCAATCTCGGCCTGCCATCCCGCGCGACGCCAGCACGCCTCGAAGCGATCCAGCGCGACACGCTCGGCTCCGGACAGGCGCGCCCAGCGCGCGGCACCCTTGCCCCCCCAGGAGACGCCCGCGCAGCGGGGCAAATCGGGCAGCACGGTCGCCGAGGCGACGAGGACAGGCAGAATCAAGGGCCCTCCACGATGTCGCGGATCCACCGGTTGTTCTCGAGCAGGCCGACTTGCGGATGGTGCACGGGCAGTTCACCCGGCATGAAGGCCTGGGCCGAAACCGTCAGCGGCGCAGCCAGTAAGGACGGCGGCTTCCCGACCTGACGCGCGACACCTTGGGCCTGCTTGCGGACGGGCTCCAGCAGGCGCAGGCGACTATCGGCCTTGGCACCATACAGCACGAACCCCAGACCGAAAGTCATGGCGCGGCCTTCGACCTGTTGCACATGGGTCGCCATGTAACCCATCGCCCCGGCCCCGAGGGGCCTCGGGCGCAATCTGCTCGTGGCCGTGCCCGCGACGGCCTGACCCCAGTCGGGCTGCGCCGCGGTGCCCTCGGGCAACAACTCCTTGACGGCCGCACTCCGCCCCGCCAGGCCGACGGATGCCTGCACGACACCAGCTCCCGTGACCTTGGCCACCGTGGGGGCCAAGGCCTGATGTGCGACGGAGCGTGCGGCGTGCCGGGCCGCCATCACGACTTGCTGCCGCTCGAGCAGCCCCTTGCCCATGTAACCGACCAACAACAGCAGCAAGACGCCCACGGGCAGCACGACAGCCATCTCGACCAACGCCTGCCCACGCGGTTGCCGACGGTCAATGAAGCAGTTCATGGGGATACCCGTTGACGCCACCGACCTGGAAGAGCCGAGGGGCGTACCAGCGGAAACCGAAACCCGCGAGTTCGGCATCCCCCGAACCGGGCTCGACGGCCTTGAGTTCGCTTGCCGGCACGATGCCAGCTGCTGCGACCGAGGGCAACGCAAGCGGATGCGACGCGCCCAGCAGGGCAGACCCGAGGGGCCGGTAGACCGGCTCCGCCCATACCAGGGTCTTGCCCGACGAACCACCGGCACCTGCCGACTCGCCGGGATAGTTGACACCACCCACGAAACGACCGGAAGCGAACTGGCCTCCGTTCTCGGGCAGATTCTTCGGGCCGGCAAGCAACGCCAGATTGCGGGCATTCGCAGCACTCCCCTCGCCGATGGCGGCATTCATGCCGGAGACATTGGCATTGAAGGCGAGCCGTGCGGCATCCGCGACGATCTCCGGCCCCTCCCGGGCGACCCAGGCGTTATAAGCCACGAGTCCCGCCCGCAGACGACGCAACTTCGTGACGTGCGCCTGAGCCTCACCCACCCACTTGTCGAATTCCTTGGCAGCGAGATAGGGCTGCCCCGGCACGGGGGGCTGGGCACCGACGACCGCGAGCGCCTTGGCGAACTTCAGACGAGCCAGCGTGGCCTGTCCCGTCATCGCGGCATAGGCGAGCGCACGCGTATGGTGGACCGATACCTTGACGGAGGAACCCGCGAGCGCCGCGGCGTCCACTGCCGTCTGGGCCTGCATCTTGGCCGTCGTGAGGCGCGCGAGGTCATAGGTCGCATAGAGCACGCCCACGATGACTGCCAACACGAGGGTGAAGTAGACGAGGGCCTGCCCTCGCGGTCCCCTGCGCAACATCATCGGACAGCCCCGCCGAAGAAAGCCTTCTGGGCCTTCTCCAACTGCTCCGCGGTGCCCGCCAACGAGACGGCCCTGTCCACTTGGGCAAAGGCGGTCGCGATGGCGCCGAGGGTCGCGTCGACGCCGGTGGAGCCGGGAACGGTCGCCGCCACGACATAGGACGCGTAGAACGCCTTGACCACCTTGTCGAGCTGGTCGAAGCCCTCGGCGAGACGCTGGGCCTGACGAAAGGCCTGCTCCTCATTCTCGGGGGACACGTAGCGCTTGCTCGGGGAGACCGTGCCGTTGCGGTCCATCGGATTCGCCAGCGTCGCTTGCGTCACGGGATCGGCGGCAAGCGCGAGTTCCGCGCCCGATGTCCCGCCGGGCATCTTCCGCACGATGTCGCCGATGCCCTTGATGCGCTCGAGACCTGGCAGGGAGACGCGGTAGTCCACCTGCAGATCCGTGGGCACCTGCGCTGCACCGCGTCGCAGCCTGCCAGGCACGAACTCGGGGCGCACCACCGCAGCAACGGTCCACCCACCCCGCTGCGGCGGCCGCCCCCCGCTGGCGACCATCGCTCCGACCAGCGCGGGCGTGAAGCCCTCGTCCTTCCGCGAGATCCGGACACGGACCCCGCTGTTTCCGCGATCGAGCTCTGGTTTGGCGCCGGTCAGCCATGCCGAACCGGCATCGGCGGCGTAAGTCTCGACGACCTTGCGCACGCCGGCATCGGCCGTCTCGCCGTGCACGGCCGCCACACGGGCCGCAACGAAGGCCGTCCCTGTCAGAACGAGCCTGTGCTGGACCGCAAGCCCCAGTTCGATGGTGCCGAAAGTCAGCAGCAACAACAGCGGCAGAACGAGGGCAAACTCGACCATGGCTTGGCCGCGCGCGGTGCGGGACGTGCGCATCATCGCCCGACACCGAGCTGCCAGAGGGGGGGGCAGAGCATCGCGGCAATCGTGCCCAGAGCGATTGAAAGGGCGTAGGGCAGCAGGGGCGCTCGCGACTCCGGGACCATCGCGGCCGGTTGGCGCAGCCCGGCACCGACAGCCATGAAGAAGCCTCGGACCTGTTTCAGGACGCCGCCCAATGCCCCATGCAATGCAGCCCAGAGCAGGCTGATCACACCACCGACAAGCGCCGTGTCCAGGATGGCGGAGAGTGCAGACCAGAAACCTATCCAGGCCCCCGCAGCCGCCATGAGCTTGATGTCTCCGGCCCGGATGCCCTTGAGCTGCCCCCACGCTCCGGCATACAGAGCATCAATCAGCAGGAAGGCCAGCGGAAAAGCAAGCCAGCCACCGAGAGACGACACCCCGGCAAGCACGGCACCCCTCCAACCCTCCGCCAACGCGGCGGCGGCGACGGAAGCCAAGAGGCCCGCAACCATCGCGGGAAACGTCAGCCAATTGGGAATGCGCCTGGCCTTGGCATCCGTGACGACGGCGACTGCCAACACGGGCAGGAGGGCCCACCGCCAGGAATCGGCCACGAAGAAAGCACTCACGGCTTGCACTGTACCCGGAACAAAGGCCCGAGACGCCTGTCCAAGACGGGCGCCCCGGGCCGGGGAAGCGAGGCTTCGCCTACTTCATGTTCTTGATCAGGGTGTCGATGGACTTGTTGACCTGAGCACCGACGGCCTTGTATCCGCCGATGCAGACCGCGGCGATCACGGCGACGATGATGCCGTACTCGACCATGCTCTGGCCTTCTTCTTCACGGACGAGGCGGGTGATCAGCGACATCGGGAATCCTCCAGAACAAAGGGGGCGGGGGTGACCTTGAGGGCTCGACGCCCTGACGAGTTCTCTGTCCGGAGAAGACGCTGGGTTCTTGCGCTGCCGCGGTTAAGTGCCGCTTAAGTTCCGGAAAAGCTCTCGGTCAAGCCGGCAGCCGCCCCAGATTTAGGAGAGGCTTAACCGCCTCTCCCGTCAGGCGGGGACGATTGCCGGGGATAGATGATGCAGGAGAACCCGTCATGCCCAAGCTCGTGCGCGACCTGAACCAGGTT
This sequence comes from Candidatus Sericytochromatia bacterium, assembly GCA_035285865.1. Classification (GTDB taxonomy): domain Bacteria; phylum Cyanobacteriota; class Sericytochromatia; order S15B-MN24; family VGJW01; genus VGJW01. The sequence goes on along the minus strand of JAYKHS010000026.1, from coordinate 59,171 downwards.
CTGGGACCGGCCCCGCAGCGTGAACGCATCTACCGCCCGGTGGATGCGGAGACCCGTGCGGAGCTGGCCGCCCGGCGCCCGCGGCATCGCACGGAAGAGCAGGGTCTCGGCGGCTTTGTCGGTGACGTCATCGTCGGAGCCGTGCAAGGTGCAGGCGACATGGTCGGCGGCACCATTCACATGATCACGCATCCCATCGAGACCGTGACGGGCCTCGCGATGCTGCCCGTGGCCCTGTTGACACGGCCCGGCGAAGTCGTGAAGGCGTTCACCGAACCTTACGCGGAAGCCGTGCGGCAGGGCCGTCCCGGCCGCGCCATCGGCCGGGGCCTCTTCGAGGTCGGCAGCATGCTGGTCGGGTCAGGACTGCTCAAGCCCGCATCCGGGGCGGCTGGGGCGGGGCAAGCCGTGGCACGCACCGGCAAGGCCGCCCAGCAGGCCGGGCAGGTCACCCGTCAGGCTTCCCAGGCAGCTGGTGCCGCCCAGAAGGCGCAACAGGCGACGCAAGCTGCTCAGGTAGCCCGCAAGGCCCAGCAGACCAGCGAGGTCGCCCAGGCTGCACGCAAGGCCCAGCAAGCGGCGCAAGCCGCCCAGACGGCAAAGGCGACCCAGCAGGCCACGCAAGCAGCCAACGCTGCCCGACAGGCAGCTCAGGCAGGAAAGGCCGCACAGACGGCGGGCACGGTTGCCAAGTCCGCCAAGGTCGCCCAGAAGACCCGTCTGGCCAGCCAGGGCAGTCAGGTGAATCTTGTGCTCCAGCAAGCCCGCAAGGCTCGTGACGCAGCAAAGGCGGCCCAAACTGCGCAGGCTGCTCAAGCTGCTCAGGCCGCAGCACAGGCGGCCCGCACGGTCTCGGGCACGGCTACCCGCGTCCGAGCCGTTCGCGTGGTGACTGCACCACCTGCTCTGCGCGAGGTCGCCCGATCCACCAAGCGGATCAGCGTCGTCAGCCAGAAGGTCGTCGGCGGTCTGCTTGCCGAGAACCGCAGCGTCCGCATCCTGAAGTCGACGCAGGTCCTGGCCACGCCGGGCGGAGGCCTGCTCGAGCTCTCCCGCACCACAGCCCGCAAGGTCCAGACCGTGCTCGGTCATCCGGATGCCGCAGGTCTGCTGCGGATGGCTTCCCGTCTTTGAGGTTCCTGATGCCTGACTTTCCGATTCTGACCGGCCTGCTCGAGCGGCTGCCTTTCCTGCGCAAGGGCAAGACGGCCCGAACCACGCCCCCACCGCCCCTGCCGCCCGTGCGGCAGGACGAAGTCCGCCTGTCTACCCGCGAGGGTCTGCGCGAGCAGCTCCAGCGCCAGCTGGACACGGAGATCGGCGGTGCCACGCCTGCGACGCTCAAGACCCTCGTCCGCAAGCGCCCCGACCTCGTGGACGCGGCAAGCCCCGATCAGCGGGCTCAGCTGATTGCCAGCCTCCTTGGCCGCAACGGGGGCTCCGCGGACCGCGAGGGCATCGGCCTCGTCATGATTCCCGCCGTTCCCAAGGGGGAAGATGGCGTCCTGTCGGAGGCACTGGCTCGCATCGGCAAGCGGGACGATCTCTTCAAAGCCATGGGCGACTCGGGCCCTGGCCTGGACGTGGCCCGTTACGCCCTCAAGGCGGGTTGGTTCGAGGACCCGGCAGCCGTCGAGGACGCCGGCCTCGCAGGCGTCAGAGCAACCATGAGGATCGCGACGGACCAGAATCTTACGGATCTGCCGACGGCAGCCAAATCCAAGATGATCGCCATCCTTCAGGCAGCCCCGTTCTCCGACGAGAACGACCTGATGGTGATGCGGATCAGACGGTTCATGGAGTCCTGAGTCCGGGCATGCTGGGGCGATGACGTCCCGCATGTGGCTGAACCGGGCGCCTTGGCTACTGCTGGGCGTAGGGGTGCTGTTTCCCGTCCCGGCATCCGGACTGTCCCGTCCGGACACGCCGACGAGAAAGCTGGCAGAGGCCAGATTGCTGGCCGTCGCGGACGGAGACCTCCAGGAGGCCATCACGCGCCTGCAGGTCCTGCTGCCGATAGCCTCGGGCAGCATTCTTGCCGAGGCAGCGGCCGATCTGGGTGATCACTATGCCGTGCTCGGGCAGGAGGCGGCAGCGCGCGCCGCCTACCGCACCGCCCTCGACGCGCGCGCGGACCATGTGCGTGCCGCGGTTGGCTGGATGCGCACGGGAGGCACCCGCGAACTCGTCCCGGATAGCCCGGACTCGCCGGCCGGCCCTTTGGCCACGCGGCCAGGCCAGGGGTGGGAGGCCCTGCTCCCGGAAGACGAACGCGCCGGGTTCCGCAACCAGGTGGACCGTTTTGCCCGGCAAGAGGCCTCCAAGCGCCTGACGGCAGCGGCCCGACGCCTCATCCGGGCCGGCCAGGCAGGACGGGCGACGGCGATCCAGATGTCGCTCGTCCTAGAGTTCGGTGACACCTTGCCCCTCGCGACTCAGGCCGAACTGGTTCTCGAAATCGGCCCGAAGGCCAGGCCGGACGAAGGTCTTCAGGCATTCCGGACACTCGAGGCTCGGGCTCCGGGCCTGCGCGCTCTTGCAGCGCCCTTGCGGGGACGACTCTGGCTGCAGCAGGGCCAGAATCTTTGGGAAACAGGCCGCCTCGACGCCGCCATCCAGGTCACGCAGGCTGCACTCGGCGATGCCTCCATTCAGGCCGCTCAGGGCCGGGAGAGCCTCGAAGCCCTCGGCCGTTCCCTTTCCAGCGGTCTCCCTGCCGAGGCGTGGCGACGCGCCTCGCAGCGTCTGAACCAGCTTGAGAAGGCCGCCATCGGGCCAGACCGGGAGGCCTCGATTGCGGCGCTGCGGGAACTGGCCCGCGAGCATCCGCGCAGCAACCTCGATGGTCGCGCTCTGGTTGCGGCAGCACGCCTCACCGAGGATGGCGAGGCCCTCGCGGAACAGGTCCTGGCGGACGACCGTCGCATGGACCTGTGGCCGGACGGCACCCGGGCGGGCGGACGCGCCCTGGCGCTGCTGGCCCGTCGGCGCGAGGCGCGGGGTGACACTGCAGGGGCGCGCCAAGCCTGGCAGCAACTGCTGGACCAATTTCCGAATGGCCGGGATGCCGACGGTACGATGCTTCGCACGCTCGCTCGAGAGCGGCTCGGTCTGCGCGGTGATGGACCGTGATGCGGCGAATCCAGCCGATGTGGCGTGCCGGCCTGCTGCTCGTCATGCTTGCAGGACTCCCCATAGCCCTGCTCGTGGCAGCCGAGATCCGAGAGCTGGCCAGAGAACAAACGGCCATCGCGCGCGCGATGGCCGATGCCCGACAAAGCCAGGCGGCGGCCCTTGCCGCGGACCTTGGCGACCAACTCGGCAGGCGTCTGGCCCACCTTGCTCCACCGCCGGGACGCAGTGGCCGCGGCAGCCCCTTCCTCGCCGAGGAACTCCCCTGGATTTCCCAGCCCTTCTGGATCGACCGGGAATACCGCCTTGGCGGAACCCAACTGCTGGCTTCGCCGGGACGGGTGGCTGAACTGCCCCTGCCGCTGGCGCAGGGCACTCCGGAACAGGTCCAGCAAGCCCTTGCCGAGGCAGCAAGTGCCGAATTCAGCACCCGCCAACTGGCCGAGGCCGAAGCCGCCTACCGCCGGGTCCTCCTGCTTTCCGCAGCCCCGGCCGTGCGTGCCCGTGCCGCCTACGGCATGGCACGCCTTGCCGAACGGGGGGGACGGACGGCAGAGGCCGATTCTCTCTACCGTGCCGTGGCCCGTCTGCTCGGCACGGACAAGGCCGAAGACGGCGTGCCGTACGGCCTCATGGCCGAACTCCGCATTGTCAGGCTCGGAGGCGAGGCCGGCGCTGAAGGACGCCTCGCACCCCGCATCGAGGCCGCCGTGGGCCCGGACGAGGCGTCTGCCTATCTCGATTACCTGCGCCGGATGGCCCGGGAAAGTGTCGGGCGAGGCACCCAGCCACCAGTTCAGGGCCTGGTCGCCGGCCAACTCTGGCCCGCCATACGGGACCGGGAGTTCCGTACCCCAAGCTGGGTCGTCGTGGGGCAGGGGGAGGGGCGTCGGCTCTTCGGGATTGTCGGGCGCGCGGAAGTGGGTTACAGCGGCTTCCAGGTGGACCTCGACGGCATCCGCAAGGGGTTGGTCCGGGAGGGCCTGCGGCGCCTCGACCAGACGGCCATGCCTGACCTCGCGTGGGGCGAATCGGACGATGACGAAGTAAGTTCGGCCCGCCTGTCGGCCCCGCTCGATGCGTTGGTCGTCACGGTTCGCTGGCCGCCTGAGTTGCTGCAAAGCCGCCTCGCCTCCCTGCGACGCCGCTCGTGGACGGTGCTGGGCATCCTGCTGTCCGTCGTCCTGGCCGCGAGCGTGGCCATAGCCCGGGGCTTGGCGCGCGAACTGGCCTTCGCCCGCATGCAGGCGTCCTTCGTGGCGGGTGTCTCGCACGAACTCAAGACACCGCTGACCGCCATCCGCATCTATGCCGAACTACTGGCCTCGGGCCTATCACGCGATCCGGGCAGTGCGGCGCGCACAGTCATCCAGGAAAGTGAACGCCTCGGGCGCCTTATCGACCGCGTGCTCGACTTTGCCCGGATCCAGCGCGGCACGAAGACCTACAACCTCCAGAAGATCGAACCTGCCGTACTGGCGCAGGATGCCATGGCCATCATCCAGCCCACGGCTGATGAAAAGGGCTTCCGTCTGCATCTGGATTTGCCGGACACCGAGTTGCCACCGGTACGGGCGGATCGAGACGCGCTCCTGCAGGTGCTGCTGAATCTGCTGAACAATGCCATCGCCTACTCGGGAGATGCGCGGGACATCGCGCTGCGCCTCCGTTCGGCAGGTGCGTCGGCGCGCAACGTGAGGATCGAGGTGGCTGATCGCGGCCCCGGCATCGCGCCAGAGCACCGCAGGCGGATCTTCCAGCCGTTCTATCGGGCCGTCTCACCCGACGGCCCGGGCGGCAGTGGCCTCGGCCTCGCCCTCGTGAAGGAGTTCACGGCCGCGCACGGGGCCTCCGTGGACGTCGAGCATCCACCTGAGGGCGGTGCCACCTTCGTGGTGCACTGGCCGACGTGGCACGCGCCGGAAGGAGGCACCTGACATGGCCACCATCGTGGTCGTCGAGGACGAGTGGGCAATCCGGACGGGCCTCGTCGAGCTGCTTGAGGGACAAGGGCATCGTGTCGTGGCGGCGGCTACGGGCCCCGACGGCCTGGCGTGCGCGACTGCACCCGGTGCGCGGCCGGACCTCGTGCTGCTTGATGTGATGCTGCCCGGTCTGAACGGCTTCGAGGTGCTCAAGGGCATCCGGTCCCAGGCGCCCGGACTGCCCGTCATCATGGTGACGGCCAAGGGGCAGGAGGCCGATCGGGTCGCGGGCTTTGCACTGGAGGCCGATGACTACGTCGTCAAGCCCTTCAGTCCCCTCGAACTGCTCGGACGCATTCAGGCAGTCCTGCGGCGCAGCCAGCCAGCCCAGCCACAGCCAGCCGAGCCCACGAGCCTGCACATCGGCATCGCCACGGTGCATTTCGATCGCATGGAACTGGAGCGGGACGGCCAGATCCAGAACGTCCCGGTCCGGGCCCTGGAACTGCTGCGGTGCCTGTGGCGCCACCGGGGAACTGTCGTCAGCCGTGACCTGCTGATGGACGAGGTCTGGGGCCGGGAGGCCGTGCGGAACACCCGCACCATCGACAACTACATCGTCAAGTTGCGTCAGTGGATCGAACCGGATCCGCTCGTCCCGGCGACCCTGCACACCGTGCACGGAGCCGGCTACAGGCTGGATGCTCCAGGTGCGGGTTCGACCGCGGCAGACTGAGCCGGAAGCGTGAAGCGGATGCGCGTGCCGCCTTCAGCGCGCCGCTCCGCATGGACCCTGCCGCCATGGGCCTCGACCGTCGCCTTGACGATCGACAGCCCCAGGCCCGAACCACCTGGCCCACCGGCCCGCGTGCGATCGCGACCGACCCGATAGAAACGATCGAAAACCTGGCTCAGGTCCTCCTCGGGAATGCCGATGCCGCTGTCCTCGACCGTGAAGACCCAGCCCTCGGGACCTTCTGAAAGGGTCAGCAAGATTTCGCCGCCCATCGGGGTGTACTTGACGGCGTTGCCCAGCAGGTTGACCAGCACCTGCCGCAGGCGAACGCGGTCGACGGGAATCTCGGCGGAACCCGGCATTTCGAGCGAAAGCTGCTGTTCACGCTGGCGAACCTGAGGGGATACCGTGGCCACGGCTTCTTCGATGACCCTGAGCGCCTGGACGCGCTGGATGTTGAGATCGGCCCGCTGCGAGGACAACTTGGACACATCCAGCAGATCGTTGACCAGCACGTGCATGCGCTCGCCCTCGGCCACGGCATCGCGCAGGAAGCTCTCGAGCATGTCGAGGTCCGGCGGACGCGCGACACCCGCGGGCAAGCTGACGCCCTCGAGGACATCGACCGCGCTCTCGAGCAGCAGTTTCATGCTGGTCACGGGTGTCCGCAACTCATGCGAGGCGTTCGTGATGAACTCGGACTTCATCTGGTCGGCCTGTCGCTCTGCCGTGACGTCGTGATAGATGACGACGTGCCCGATCTGCTGGGCCTTGGCGTTGAAGAGCGGCGAAGAATAGCGCTTGAGCCACTGGCGCGGCTCCTTGAGCGCCAGGATGTCCGTCCGAGGCAGCGTCGGCTCGTCCCGCATCGCCTGGTCCAGGCGCCGGATCTGTTCGGGATCCTCCCACCGGGCGAGGAACATGGTATGGGGCTCCAGAAAGACCGTCGCGTGGATACCGGGCTGAGCCATCTGCCGCAAAGCCGGATTCGTGAGCACGGGCTGCATGTCGAGGTCATAGATGACGAGGCCCTCGGACATCGAGAACAGGACAGCCTGCAACTCCGCACGATCGACGATCAGTTGCTCGATGTTGAGCAGTTGGAAGGCGTGGATCTGGTCGCCGAGACGAGAGACGGTTTCGATGGCCGGCTGGAGCTCAGGCGGCGCCTGCAGGGAAACGGCCGGCTGCCACGCGTGGGCCAGGGCCCGATGACCCAACTGCTCGATCGTGGCCACGACGGCCTCGGTGTCACGTGCCTTCAGGAAGAGCCTTCGCGCCTGCAGGCCCACCACCCCGGAGGCGGCCACGGCCCACAGAGCCAGGACCAGTTCGACGGGACTCACGCCTCGCTGCCGGCACGCACCCTGCGCTCGAAACGATAGCCAACGCCGCGAACGGTCTGGATGCGGACGGGATTGTTCGGATCACGCTCGATCTTCTCGCGCAACCAGTGGATGTGGACATCGACCGTCCGGCCTTCGCCCGTGAAGTCGTAGCCCCACACCTGGGTGATGAGGTACTCGCGCGACAGGACCTTGTTTGCATTGAGGGCCATCAGCTTGAGGAGCTCATACTCCTTGAGGGTCAAGGAGAGCACCTTGCTGCCCATGGTGACCTCGTGTCGGGTCAGGTCGATGCACAGGTCGCCGAACTCGATCTTGTCGGGCGTGGCTACCCTCGCCTCCTGGAAACGAGCCACCAGCCGCAGCAGGGCCTTGACCCGAGCCAGTAGCTCACGGAGGGAGAAGGGCTTGGTCACGTACTCGTCCGCACCGACTTCGAGCCCGACGACGCGATCGATCTCCTCACCCTTGGCCGTCAGCATGATGATCGGGCAGGGCATCTCCTGGCGGACCTGGCGACAGACCTCGTAACCATCAATCGATGGCAGCATCAGGTCCAGGATGATGAGCGACGGTTTCTCGCGGCGCGCGACCTCGACGGCCTGGGCACCATCCGTCGCCGTGACGACGGTGTAGCCCTCCTTCTCCAGCGAGAACTGGATGGATTTAACGATGCTGGGTTCGTCGTCGACGACGAGAATCTTGGCGGACACGTCGGGAACCTCTGGCTTGAAAGCTGGCAGATGAGGGGCACGGACACCCATGATGCCTTACCCCGGCTTGATGGATGCCTATCACGGCCTTGCCCGGCGTTTCACCATCGGGCAACAACGGACCCGGCGTTGGCCCGGCCGCGCTCCCCGTGCTAGCTTGGGGGCGTGGACAACCGCACCCCGCTCGCCAGCCACCTGATGTACGCCGTCTTTGCCGCGTGGCTCGGCTTCGACATGGCCGTCAAGGCCTGGACCGAGAAGCACCTGGCCGTCGTGGGGCAACCCATGGATGGACTGCCGTATTCGGTGCCCTTCCTCCGCGAGAACTGGATGGCGCTGACCCACGTCAAGAATACTGGCGGAGCCTGGAGCATCCTGGCCGGCAATGTCTGGTTCCTGGCCCTCGTCGCCGGTACCGTCACGGTCTTCATCCTCGCCTACGAACGCAGCCTCGAGGCCCCGCGCTGGTGGCAGGCCACGGGCCTGGGCCTGCTGCTGGGCGGCACGGTGGGCAACTTCGTCGACCGCATCCGCTTCGGAGCCGTCACGGACATGTTCGACATGCGCTGGCCAGGCCCGGACATCCACTGGCTGTTCGTGAACGTCGTGCACGGCCAGAACTGGTTCCCGATCTACAACATCGCCGACATCGGCATCGACGTGGGCATCGCGATGCTGGTCCTCGGCTCGATGCGTCTCGCGCGCACCCAAGCCTCATGAGCCTCTTCGTCGACAAGGCCACCGTCAAGGTCACGAGCGGCCGAGGTGGCAACGGCTGCGTCGGGTTCCGCCAGGAAAAATATGTCGAGCACGGGGGACCGTGGGGTGGCGACGGCGGCAAGGGGGGCGACGTGGTCTTCGAGGCCACACACGACCTGCAGACCTTGCTGGACTTCCAACTGCGTCGGCACTACGAGGCCGACGACGGCCAGCCCGGCGGTCAGAAGAATCGCACGGGCCGCACAGGGCAGGATCGCGTCGTGCGCGTGCCCTGCGGCACGGTCATCCGCGACGCGGATAGCGGCCGCGTCATGGCCGACCTCGCCGACCCCGGCGATCGCTGGATTGCCGCCCAAGGGGGGCGTGGCGGACGTGGCAATGCGGCCTTCGCGACCCCGGTCCATCGGGCGCCGACCCACTCCGAACCGGGTGGTCCCGCCGTCACCCGGGACCTCGTCCTGGAGCTCAAGCTGCTCGCAGACGTCGGCCTCGTCGGATTGCCCAATGCTGGCAAGAGCACGCTCATAAGCGCCGTATCGGCAGCACGTCCCAAGATCGCGGACTACCCCTTCACCACCCTCCAGCCGCAACTTGGCGTCGTGCGGTTCGATGACGGCGGCACCATGATCGTCGCCGACATCCCCGGTCTCATCGAGGGGGCCCACGAAGGCGCCGGACTGGGCCATGCCTTCCTGCGCCATGTCGAGCGCACCCGGCTGCTGATTCACGTGCTCGACCTCTCCGGCGGCATGGAAGGTCGTGATCCCTTGGCCGACTGGAACACCATCGAGCATGAGTTGGCAGCCTACAGCCCCGAGCTGGCGGCGAGACCCCGGGTGGCCTTCCTGAACAAGTGTGACCTGCCGGAAGCCAGGGCGCACGAGGAACATGTCCGTGCGGTCCTCGAGGGCCAAGGCCTTGTGGTGGTCGCGGGATCAGCCGCAACCCGCCAGGGCCTTCAGCCTCTGCTGGACCACCTGCGCCGGACGCTGCCCACCCTGCCGGAGCCGACACGCTTCCTGCCGGAAGCGTTGCCCGAGAAGCCCGAGGAGGCTCCTTTCACCATCCGGCGGACCCGGGAAGGCTTCGAGGTCACGGGCCCGACAGCAGACCGCCTGCTCACGACGTGGGATCCCGAGAGCCCCGAAGCCATCCATCGCTTCGAGCGCGGCCTGAAGGGCAGCGGCATCTACGACGCGCTTCGCGAACTGGACGTCAAGGACGGAGACACGGTGCAGGTCGCCGACGTGGCCTTCACCTGGGTGGACTGAGGTCCCTGCCGTGATTGTGGTGCTCAAGATCGGGACCAGCACCATCGCCCGGGATCACGGCCTCGATGGTCGGTTCCTGCTGGCCCTTTCTTCCGTGGTCGGTGACCTCATCGATGCGGGGCACAAAGTGGTGCTCGTGACCAGCGGCGCCGTGGGGGCGGGCCGCGCCCGCCTCGGCATCGGCAAGCCCCCGGATCTCGCGACGAAGCAGGCAGCCGCCGCCGTCGGCCAGGGCCTGCTCATGCACACCTACGAATCGCTGCTGGCTCCACTGGGCATCGCGACCGCGCAGCTGCTGCTGACCCGGGCAGACCTCGATGACCGCAAGCGCTACCTGAACGCCCGCGGCACGCTGGCGCGCCTGCTGGCGTTCGATCCACCCGTGGTGCCCATCGTCAACGAAAACGACTCCATCGCGACCGAGGAACTTCGCTACGGGGACAACGACACCTTGTCGGCCCATGTGGCTGGTCTCGTGGATGCCGACCACCTCGTGATCCTGACGGACATCGACGGCCTCTACGACCGCCATCCCGATCACCCGGAAGCCCGCCTGCAGCGAGAAGTCCCCCGCATCACGCCCGAGATCGAGGCCATGGCCGGCGGCGCAGGCAGCGATCTGGGTACGGGCGGCATGGCCACCAAGATCCACGCCGCTCGCATCGCCACGTCGGCCGGCATCCCCTTGACCCTGATTCATGGCCGCCAGCCAAGGGCCATTCTGGACCTCGTCGCCGGTCGGGACGTCCACGGCACGCGCTTTCTCGCACCCGAGGAACGACACGCCTCTCGACGCCGATGGATTGCCTCCGCCGATGGACGCGCCGGCCTGCTGCGGATCGACGACGGGGCAGTGGTCGCCGTGCGCGATCGTGGCAAGTCCCTGCTGGCGGCCGGCATCTGCGATATCGAGGGCAACTTCCCTGCCGGCTCGGTGGTACGGATGGCCGACCTGCGCGGACGCGTCATCGGCCAGGGGCTTGTCAATTACGCGGACGGCGACCTCCGCCGGATTGCCGGTCATCCGGCCGAGGCCATCGAGCGCCTTTTAGGCTTCGTGACGGCCGACGAAGCGGTGCATCGCAACGACATGGTGCTTTTCGACAGCCAGGAGACCGAGGCATGAAGGATCCGATGCCGGACCCCATCGCCAACGAGGTCAACGCCCTTTGCCGGCAGGCGGCCGAGCAGGCCCCCGTCCTCGCCCGTGCGGACGGACGGCTGCGTCGGACCGTCCTGCTGCGCCTCGCCGATCGTCTGGCGTCGCGCGCCCTGCAGGAGCAGGTGCTCGACGCCAACGCGAGGGATGTGGCCGCAGGCAAGGCGCAGGGCATGGCTCCGGCCTTGCTGGACCGGCTGATGCTGGATGGCAGCCGCCTCGAGGCCTTGGCGCGCTCGGTCCGGGAAGTCGCGGACCTGCCGGACCCCGTGGGCGAGGTCGTGCGCGGCTGGACACGACCCGATGGCCTGCAGTTGAGCCAGGTCCGCGTACCGCTTGGCGTCGTGGGCTTCATCTACGAGGCAAGGCCCAACGTCACCATCGATGCAGCCGCCTTGTGCCTGCGCAGCGGGAACGCCCTGGTCCTTCGCGGCAGCGGTTCGGCACTGTCCAGCAACAGGGCGCTGGTCAGCCTGATCCGCGAAGCCTTGGCCGACTGCGGACTGCCCGAAGACCTCGTGGTGCTTATCGACCGCCCCGAACGCGAGGCCGCGACCGCGCTGATGCGCCAGACGGGTCTCGTGGACGTCCTGATCCCGCGGGGTGGCGCGGCCCTTATCCGCAGCGTCGTCGCAGAGGCCCGGGTCCCGGTGCTGGAGACCGGCGTCGGCATCTGTCACGTGCTGGTGGATGCCTCGGCAGACCCTTCGATGGCCGAGGCCATCGTCCTGAACGCCAAGACGCAGCGCCCCGGGGTCTGCAACGCGGCGGAAACGCTGCTGCTGGCGCGGGATTATCCGGCCGGCGGTGCGCTGCTTGCGGCGCTGGCCAGCGCGGGCGTGACGCTGCTGGGCTGCCCGCAGGCCATCGAACTTGCGGTGGCCGCGGCTGTCCCGATGCAGCCGGCACACGCCGACACGTGGGACACCGAACACCTGGCCCTCGTCATGGGCGTGCGGTGCGTCGCAAGCCTCGACGAGGCCCTCGCCCATGTCGCCCGGCACGGGACGGGCCACAGCGAGGCCATCGTGACAAGGGACCATGCGCACGCCGAACGCTTCCTGCACGAGGTCGATGCCGCAGCCGTCTACGTGAATGCGTCGACCCGATTCACGGACGGAGGGGAGTTCGGATTCGGGGCCGAGGTCGGCATTTCGACCCAAAAGCTGCACGCGCGCGGTCCGATGGGGCTGCGCGAGCTCACGACGGTCAAGACCATCGGCCGAGGAACCGGGCAGGTCCGGACATGAGAACAGCGGATCTGCCACGCCCGTGGCAAGTCATCTACGGGGGAAGCTTCGACCCTTTCCATGCGGGGCACCGTGCCGTCGTGGATGCGCTGCTGGCCTGGGGCGCCGACACGGTCTGGGTGGTCCCCGCGGCAAGGTCGCCCTTCAAGTCGGAGGCACCCGGTGCCCCGGACCAGGATCGCCTCCGGATGTGCCACCTGGGCACGCGAGGCATGAACGGCGTGCAGGTCTCGGCAGTCGACCTCGCGCGCCCTGCGCCCTCCTATGCCGTCGACACGATCCGGGAACTGCAGGAGGCCCATTCCGGGGGATCGTGGTGGTGGGCGATCGGCGATGAGCATCTGCCGACCCTCGCGGACTGGCGAGCCATGGATTGGGTGGCAGGCAGGGTGCGCTTCGCGGTCGTCGGGCGGCCTGGCCATCCTACCGCCGGGGAAATGCCGAAAGCACTCTCGGATTACCTCGATCCCGTGTCGATGTCACCCGTGGCCGTGAGCGCGACGTCGATCCGCGCAGCCCTGACGGCAGGCGATGATCCCGAGGGACTCCCGGAACCCGTCCGGCGATGGATCATGGAGCGAGGGCTTTACCGAAGCCCGGCGTGAGCGGCGCGTTCCTGTCATACTGATGGAACACCCACCGCTGACAGGAGAATGTCCCGCTTGGATCGTGCCCGTGAACTCTGCGACCTCGCTTCCCGCGCTGCCGACGACAAGAAGGCCCGGGCCATCATGCGCATCGACCTCACGGACGTGTCCGTCATGTGCGACCACTTCGTGGTCTGCAGCGGGGGCAGCCCGGCCCAGGTCCGCGCGATTGCCGACCACATCCAGGAGCAGTGGATTGCGGCGGGCGTGAAGGACATCAAGCAGGAGGGCCAGCAGGAGGCCTCCTGGGTCCTCCTGGACTGCGGCCTCGTGGTCGTGCACGTCATGCGCGACGAGGTCCGCGAGTTCTACGCCCTCGAGCAGCTCTGGGGCAAGGGACGGCTCGAGCCCTGGCAGGCTGTCTCGGCCTGAAGCGTTGACCCAGGCGGAATCGGGCCGTCACCCGGCCTGGTTCGCCTGGGTGTTCCTGATCGTGGCAAGCCTGGCCTTCGGGGCCAGTGGTCCCATGGCACGTCTGGCGGCCCCGGCCGGTCCGTTCGAGGCCGCGTTCTTCCGTCTGACCGTCGCAGCCCTCGCCATGGGCGCGTTCGGTTGGCGGGAATTGGCGCGAAGCCTCGGGCAGTTGCCTCGCCCCGAAGCCGTGCGGGTCGTGGCAGCCGGCGCGGTGCTGGGCGCGCACTTCTCGGCGTTCCTCTGGGGCCTCGCCCATACGTCCCTGCCCGCCGCCGTGTCACTCGTCAGCCTCGAACCCGTCGCGGTCGTGCTGGTCTGCGGGCTGGCCTTTCGCCTGAGACCTTCCGGTATGGAGGTGGTCGGCCTCATCTTCGCGACGCTGGGCGCCTTGGTGGTGGCCCAGGGCGCAGGGCATGGCGAACATCGCCTCGAAGGTGACCTCGGCATCCTGGTGGCCGTCGTGCTCTTCGGAGCCTATGTTGCCCTCTTGCGACCCGTCCGGCACCTGGGTGTCGTGGCCTCGGCGTCCGTCATCTACGCAACGGCGGCCCTGACCGTCGCTCTGGGGCTCTGGGCGGCCCATGTTTCCGGCCACAGTGGCCCCGACGTCTGGAGACTGGACCTGCCGTGGACCAGCTGGGCAGCGATGGCCGGACTGGGCCTGGTGCCCACCGTGATGGGGCACACGCTGGTGCAGGCCGCATCACGGAGCCTGCGGCCGGCCATCGTCTCGCTGGCCTCGCCGGGAGAAACGGTGGCCGGCATCGCCCTCGGCATCTTGCTGCTCGGCCTGTGGCCCCAGCCCATCGAAGCCGCCGGGGCCGCCCTCATCGTGGCGGGCATCGCGTGGCCTCTGGCCGCGCCGATGTTGGCGCGGCGTGGCACGACCGGCTGATTGACGCCTGCCTCAGCGGACGACGACGTTGACGAGCCGTCCCGGCACGACGACGACCTTGACGATCGTCTTGCCTTCGCACCAGGTACGGGTGTCGGCATCCTCGAGCGCAGCCTTCTCGACCAGCTCGGCCGGAGCATCGGCCGGCACCTCGATGCGGCCACGCACCTTCCCGTTGACCTGGATGGCCAACTCCACGGTGTCCTCGACCGTCATCGCGGGATCGAAGGCCGGCCACGGCGCATAGGCGAGGCTCTGCGCATGCCCGAGTCGATGCCAGAGTTCCTCGGCCAGATGGGGTGCAAAGGGTGCGACCAGCAGCACGAAACGCTCGACCGTCGCGCGCGGCAGAACCTCGGTCCGGGCCGCCTCATTCAGGAAGATCATCAGCGCGCTGATGGCGGTATTCATGCGCAGGCCCTCGATGTCCCCGCCCACCTTGGCGATGGCCTTGTGCAAAGCACGCTCGAGATCACGGGCGGCCAGCGGATCGATGTCGCGAATGGCCGGATTCAGGCCACCTTCCGCACCAACGACAAGCTTCCAGACACGCTCGAGGAATCGGTAGGATCCGGCGACATTCTGGGTGTTCCAGGGCTTTGAAGCCTCCAGTGGCCCCATGAACATCTCGTAGACCCGCAGCGTGTCGGCCCCGTAGGCCTGGACCACGTCATCGGGATTGACGACGTTGCCCCGGGACTTGGACATCTTCTCGCCGTTCTCGCCGAGAATCATCCCTTGATTGAACAGGCGCTTGAAGGGCTCCTTCGTGGACACGAGGCCGAGGTCGTACAGCACCTTGTGCCAGAATCGGGAGTAAAGCAAGTGGAGCACGGCATGCTCCGCCCCACCGACGTAGAGATCCACGGGGCCCCAATAGGCTTCCTTGTCCTTGGCGAAAGGCGCCTCGGCGTTGGCAGGGTCCATGAAGCGCAGGTAATACCAGCACGACCCGGCCCACTGCGGCATGGTGTTGGTCTCGCGGCGAACCGGCTTGCCATCTGCCGTCGTCTCGACCCAGTCCTTCGCGAGGGCCAGCGGGCTCTCGCCCGTCCCGCTCGGCTTGATCTCCTCGAGGTCCGGAAGCAGCAACGGCAGGGCATCGGGCGCGAGCGCCGACCAGGTGCCATCTTCGTGATGCACGACGGGAATGGGCTCGCCCCAGTAGCGCTGACGGCTGAAAAGCCAGTCCCGCAGGCGATAGTTGACCTTGCGGCTGCCGTGCCCCTCGGCCTCCAGCCACTCGGTCATCCGGGCCTTGGCCGCCGCCACGTCCAGGCCATCGAGGAAAGCGGACTCCAGGTGCGCTCCATCGCCCGTCCAGGCCGATTCCTGGAGGTCGCCGCCCTCGACCACACGACGGACAGGCAGACCCATGACCCGGGCAAACTCCCAGTCCCGGGTGTCGTGCGCGGGCACGGCCATCACGGCACCCGTGCCATAGGAAGCGAGCACGTAGTCGGCTATCCACACGGGAATCGACTCCCCGTTGGCAGGATTGACCGCAAAGGCTCCGGTGAAGACACCCGTCTTCTCGGTCGCGAGGTCCGTCCGATCGAGGTCGTTCTTGCGAGCAGCCGCCGCTTGATAGGCTTCGACGGCAGATCGACAGGCCTCGGTGGTCACCCGGGCCACCAGCGGATGCTCCGGCGCCAGCACGCAGTAGGTGGCTCCGAAGAGCGTATCGGGTCGGCTGGTGAAGACGCGGAAGGACGCATCCGAGCCCTGCAGCCGGAAGGTGATCTCGGCACCCTCGGAGCGCCCGATCCAGTGCCGCTGCATCTCGAGAACGCTCTCGGGCCAGTCCAGTTCGGCCAGGTCCTCGAGCAAGCGCTCGGCATAGGCCGTGATCCGCAGCATCCACTGGCGCATCGGCTTGCGGACGACGGGATGGCCGCCCCGCTCGCTCTTGCCGTCGATGACCTCCTCGTTGGCCAGCACCGTCCCGAGCGCCGGGCACCAGTTCACGGGCACCTCGGCCACATAGGCCAGGTTCTTCTCGACCAGTTTCAGAAAGATCCACTGCGTCCAGCGGTAGTAATCGGGATCCGTGGTGCTGAATTCGCGCGACCAGTCGTAGGAGAAGCCCAAGGCCTTGATCTGGCGCTTGAAGGTCTCGATGTTCCGCTTTGTGATGGCCCGCGGATGCTCGCCGGTGGCGAGGGCGTGCTGCTCGGCCGGCAGCCCGAAGGCATCCCAGCCCATCGGGTGCAGGACGTTGAAACCCTTCATCCGCTTGTAGCGCGCCACGATGTCGGTCGCCGTGTAGCCCTCGGGATGGCCGACGTGAAGGCCCGAACCGGACGGATACGGGAACATGTCCAGCACGTAGTACTTGGACTTGCCCGCATCCTCGCGGACCCGGAAGGTCTCGTGGCGCTCCCAGTGGTCCTGCCACCGCGGCTCGATGGACTGGGGATCGTAGCGTTCCTGCATGCGGGGCCTCCGGCTTGACGCTCCATCCTACCAGCCCGCCCCGGGGGTATCATGAAGCCATGGTTCCGGCTGGCTCTCCCGACGAAGAGGCACGCACGCCTCCTGGACCGGGCGGCGGCCTCGAAGGAGCCCGCACGACCGTCGAGGAGCGTCAGGCGCTGCTGGCCGCGTTCACGGACGAACCCGGCGAGGGCGAGGGGGGCGGACTCGGCCTCTTGTCCGCGCTGGAAGGCGCCTTCCCGGAAGGGGGCGCGGCCATCCCGACGCTGGACCGCTTCCTGCTGGATGGCGAAGCCCCGGCCCGCTCGAGCGAGGACTTCACGAGCCCTGAGCCGCAGGCGGCAACTGCGGCAACCGTGGCATCGCCCCAGGCGAGTCCGATGACGGATGCTGCGCCGCCGGCTGCCGCGCACGTTCCGGACAGCCCGGGCAACGTCGGGGCAGTGACGGTCGAGGAAGCCCCCCCCGAGGCCGACCTCTCGGCGATGGCCGGCCTCTACGAGGCACTGGGCGATGCCCTGGACTCCTTGGGCATCGAGGACGACCACCCGATCCGGGAAGGGATTCCCGAGCCGCCGACTCCCGTATTCGTCGGCGAGGGGGATGACCCTTGGTCGGAGCTGGAGAGCCCGGCAGAACCCGAAGTCGATCCGACGATCGATTGGCCGGCCCTGCCCGTGGGGATGGGACGCATGGCCGACGACCTGTGGATGATCCCGGGTGGCGACGCGAGTTTGCGGGTCTGCATGCCTACGGCTGTCCGCCGTGCGCTCGATCCGAGAGAACCGGTGGAGACCCGACGGGGGCTGCTGATGGGACGCGTGTCCCCGGCACGCGATCTTCACGGCAGCCCCCGCGTCGACGTGACGATCCTCGCGGCCGTCCCCCTGACCGATGGAACGGACGGCCCCGGGCTGCGTCAGGAAGCGCGCCGCGTGCTGCAAGGCCTGCTGCAGACCGGTGCTCAGCACCCGGGCACCGCACTCGTGCCCGTCGGGACCTATGTGATGCGCCCCGGAGGCGGACTCGTCCGGGACGACGGTGGCCTGCATGAAGCCCTGATGCCCCATGCTTGGCAGACCTGCCTCGTCGTTGACGACGTCAAGGCCGAGGCTGTCCTGCTGCAACGCACGGTCGGCCGCATGCCCCGGACGCCGACACGCGGGGAGCCCGTCTTCGACCCGGCCACCGGGGGCCTGATCCGCGGGGCGCGGCGGCCGTGGCATCGCGCGGTCAGCCGCTCCGTACGCGACTTCATGGCCCCGGCGGATCGCCGACAAGGTGCGGCCCTGGCCCTTGTCGCACTGCTGACGACATTGTGGATCCATCGACCGCAGACCTTTGCGCTGGCCCTCGTCGGCAGCACGCCCGTCCTGACGTGGACTTCCCGCGAGGAACCGCTCGCCCTGTACGGATGCCTCCGTCCCGAGTGCCGCAGCGGTGACAGGCGACGCCTCGGCATGGTGCCGCCCGGCGCCGATCACCTGCCCCTGCCCAAGCCCCTGCTGGGCAAAGATCCGCCGAGCAGCAGGGTCTGGTACCGCCTGGCCGAGCTGGACCGGGACGGCCAGCCCGTCGCTTGGTCTCGTGCCCTGCCGTTCGACTGGCCGGCAGAGAAGGCATTCAAGTCTGTCGAAGGAGAGATGGAGCTGTCCCTCGACCGCCAGACCCTGTCCCTGGGCCTGCGCAATCCGGAGCCCCATCTGGCGGGCATCTGGGTCATCCGCGAGAATCTCGGGCCCGGAGGCGAGCATGTGCGGCTCGGCGAAGGCAGACGCCTGCGGTTGCGCCTCGGCCAGCCACTTCAGGACCATGTCGCGGCCGATGGCATCTACCGCTACCTGATGTTGCCTCAGGATCGACTCGGAGTGCTGGGCCAGCCCTGGGACACCGCCGCCGTCGGGCTTCGTGCACGTCCCCCCTGGGATGCCTGGGGCCGCTGAAGATGACCTGGCTCCTGCTTGACGCTCTGCCTCGGCCGGTGCAATGGCCGCAAGGCCGAATCGAGGCCATCCGTCATCGGCCCGGGAACATCCAGGGCTTCCTCGATGCCTGCGGCTCCGGACGTACCTGGGAAGGGGTGATGGTCGCCGGCAACGAGGACGTCGTCGGTGAGGTCGTCCGCGCCATCCGTACAGCCTTCGCGCAGGACTCCGGCCGCCTGCTGGCCTCCACGCACTTCTGCCTTCTGCCCGGCACACCGGGTACCGCACCACTGGATGACCCCCGAAGCTTCATCGAACGGATGGCGGCCCAGGGCGTCCGGGTCGTCCGTCTGCCCGGCCGAGATTCGGATGGCATCCGTGACGCCATCGTGGGCATCACCTCCGGTACGGCCCCGATGGGCGCGGAAGCGGACGTACCGGACTACTACACGCTCCTTGGCCTGCCGGAAACGGGCTCGGCAGCCGAACTCGCCTCCGCCATCGACAACTACCGGACCTTCTGGAACGGGCGCGTCGACCACCCGACCTTGCACAACGATGCGGTAGCCGCACTGGCCATGCTCAAGCACGCAGAAGCCGAACTCCTGGACCCGATTACCCGCAAGGCCTATGACGACCGTCTCTCGATAGCTCGGGAGCGCGCCGGAAACAGACTCGTCGTCCCCAAGGTACAGCCGGTCTCCTTGCAGCGCCCCCCCGAGTCCTTCGCAGGACACGGCTGGTCCAAGACGGCTGGGGTCGGCTCCAGGACAGACCGTCTGGACAAGATGGCTGCACGGCATGAGATCGAGCTTCGCGCCAACGAGAAACCGGATCCGGATGCTCCTTTGGAAGGCTTCGAGGATGGCAACTTGCCCCCGAGCTTCCACCTGCCGGGGCTGGGATTCCGATGGCGCTCCAAGGATCACGAGGATACCTGGCCTCCGGTGGAAACCCCGGAAGGCTGGATTCCGCTCGACGACCCGGTCCTGATCGAGAATGCGATTCGCTACGGCGGCATGACCCCGATCCCCCAGAGCAAGCCGAAGGCCGCGCAACCGCCTGCCGAACTGGACGAGGTCCTGCAGGCACTCGAGGTTCTGGAAGCAACGACCGATCCTGCCGCGGAACCCGCCCCGCCGCCGCTCCCGTCACCGGAGGTTCTGCCGGCAGCCCCACCGCGACCGAGGCCGCATCTGGCACAGCCCCCCCCGCCGCCACCCGAGCCCGAGCCCGAGCCCACGTTCCCGAGCGTGGACTCGATATTCGACATCCCGGCAGGATCCGTCCCCGATTCCGGGCAAGCGCCGGAAGGGGAGGCGGCACCCGCTTTTGTCATCCTGCCCATCCCCGACACGCCGGTCTTCGTGCTGGAAGCCGCTCAGCTCGAAGTACTGGACATGCTGGAGGAGCCCGAAGACCTCCTCGAACGCTTCCTGAGTGGCGAGATCCCTTTCCCGACGGTAGAGGAACTGCTGCCCGAGAGTTTGCGGAACAGGTCCTCAGCCGACCCTCAGGATGACGCCATCGAGGAGGCCGATGAGCCATTCGTGGCGGATGACCCCTTTGCAGTCGATGAAGAGGAGGATCGACTGGCCCTGGATGAGCGGGCCGCCCCCGGGACAACCGGGGATGAGCCAGCGCCCCTCGCCGACGAGACGATGGAAGGCGTATCGGAGGACGCGTTCGGCGATGAACCGGAGGAACAGCTGCTCGAGACGCTGAACCGGATGGAACAGGACCCGGAACTCGATGCCCTGTTCAAGCGTTACGGCACGGGCCCCCTGGACCCATCGGTCGTCGCGCCGTCTGCCACCGCCGTGCCCGAAACGGAACATCCCGCCGAGGAGGCGTGGGACGACCCGATGTCGGATGTCTCGGCCTTGCGCGCCATCCTCGGCTCTGCTCCCGAAGACGTGTTGAACACCGCGCGTGCCACCGAGCCGGAACTCGTCCGCTATTCCATCGAAGCCGCAGACGGAATCGAAGGGCCCGGACACGGGACGGACAGCCGCGCAGCGGGCGAACCATCCGGTCAGAACGACGCGCCGCTCGTGCCGTTGCCGGAGTCGGCTCTTTCGCGTTTCCTCGGGCTCGAGATGCTGCATCCGGACCATCGCATCTCAGTTCCCGTCGACGTGGCCTGGCCGGCGGAAGGCGAGGCCGCACTGCTCGGGGATTGCGCGTGGGGTCCGGAAGGTCAGTCCGTGCATCGCATCACGGCCGTTGTTCCCGTGACCAGATTGAACCCGGACGACCTGGAGCGCCTGAAGGAGCTGGGCCTCATCGGCTGGATGATACCCGGGAGCCTGCGCCAGGCGGGCAGGCGTCTGGACGCCCTCGACCCGCTGCCTCACGACGCGCCCGTGCCCTCAGGCCCGGCGATGGCCTACCCGGGCCTGGACGACGACCAGGACGAACTGCTGATGAAGCTGTTGGCCGAAGAAGGTTACGAGGGGCCCATCGAAGCCGCCCCCGCCCAGCGCGGCCTGCTCGAGGACGATGAAGATGCCGCCGAGGGACGGGCGCTGCTCGAGAACGCCGACCTCGACGACGACGAGGACACGACGGCGCACGGCAACATGGCGGTCCGCAGGGGCGCTGGCGATCGCGGCCCCAGAGCCGTGGCACAAGGGCGCAAGGACCCGAGCTGGTGGCACCAGCCCCTCTCGTGGTGGCGCACTCGAGAGGTCCGCCGCCAGCGCGACCAGGCCATGAGCCTGCTGCCGGCGCTGGTTCCACAGGGACACCGCCCCCTGGTTCTGGCCTACGACCCCGTGAGGGGCCGCGGCCGCTTCGCCCTGAAGACCGCGCGCCAGCTCGAGCCCCTGACGCCTGTGCTCCACGTGCCCGGCCTCGAACGAGCCATGGACCACCTCACGCCGATGAAACGCGTCCTGCATCGCACTTCAGGAACCCTTGCAGGACTGGCTACCGGCATGGTTCTTCTTCTTGGACCCAGTGCGACCGACCTGATACGCGAGAGCCTGCCTGCCTGGCCCGAGCCCAAGGCGGAACGGCTGGAGGTGCAGTTGGCCGAAGCCCCCGCAGGGACCCTGCTGAGCTGGAAGCAAGACCTGGACCAAGTGATCGTGCTGCGATCGGTCGATTCCGATCAGGATGCCCACTGGGTCATGGTGGGGAACATCGCCACTCCGGGCAAACGCTACCTCGTCGATCCCTGGCCTGTCGAGCACCCCGGCCGCTACCGCTATCTGGTCGGGGGAGTTCACTGGACACGGCCCTGGACACCCTGGGCGAACAAGGAAGTGGTGGACCGCAACCGACCGTTCCGCACATGGCTTTCCGATGTCCTGAAACACCATGAGCATTGATCCACGCGTGGTCGAGGATGCCGTCGACGACGATCGCCCAGCCCTGCTCGCGTTGTTCGGGCAAGCCGTCCACGCCAGCTACCCCGCGTTGGCCCGATTGACGCGCAGCGAGGCACGGGAACGCATCGAGGCCCAGTGGGCGTGGTATCGCGAGCAAGGCGGCCATGTCCGGGTCACGCGCGATGTGACCCGACAGGTCACGGGTTGCTGCTGGTCGCTGCCGACCCATCACCCGGTAACGGGCGAACGCGACTTGTTCATCGTCGTGCTGGCCGTGGACCCCGGGCATCGCCGACGTGGCCTCGGCAAGAGCCTGCTCGAGGATGCACGGGCCATCGCGCACCGAATCGGCGTGGAGCGTCTGCGGCTGTTCACGCATGTCGGGAACACGGCAGCCCGAACGCTCTACCGCGAAGTCGGTTTTGCCGAGGCCACGGTGGAACTCGTGCTGGATCAGGCGGACAGCCATGGATGACGTTCTGGCTACGCGAACCGCAATCATGCTGGCCGGCCTGCTTGTCGCGCTGTGGGCCACATGGGGGATACCGCGCCTGCTCCTGACGGCTCATCCGGACCGCCCGACCGAGTCGGCCATGGCAGGACTCGGTTCCGGCTGCATCCTTGCCACGGTCGCGGCCATCCTGGCCTTCTGTCCGGGGCATCCGCCAACCACACAGGTCATGCTGGCCACCGTTTTCGTCGTGCTCGGTGCCACCGTCTGGTTCGGAGTCTGGATCCGGGGATGAGTCCACCTGAGGTCCACGCAATCGGCCGTCACGCCCGGGAAGCCCTGGGGCTCGCACGCCCGGCCCTCCCGATCGGCACGACAGGTTTCACGTCGTGGCCGAGCGCGTTCAACCCGGGTACCGTTGTCCTGCTCGACAGCCGAGAGATTCGTGCAGCCGCCCTTCGGGCCTGGCTTGGCACAGCCCCCGCCGATGCCAGCATCCTCGCGATCGTGCAACCGGGCAGTCGCCTGGAGGTCCCGGGCATCCGCAATCTAGAGGGGAACGATGCGCATCCCCCGCAACGCCTGCTGGCCTCGGCCCTGACGCTCTGGGCACGCGGGGAACTGCCAACCTCGGCCCACATGCTGGCGCTGAGGCCGGAACCTGCGGAATCCTCGAGCACCCCGCGGATGCTGCCGGCGTGGGCTCCCGTCATCGAGGAACTTCCCGGCCCGTGGCAGGTCCTGGATCCCGACGCAAACCTGCAGACCGAACTGGATACGGCCCTTCGGAGGAGCCTCTGGCCTTGGCCGACCGAAGGCTTTGGCCCGCGCGAAGCGGCAGCAAGGGCGTGGCACAATGGCCGCTGGCCCCTCGCGTGGATGGCCGACAGCCTCGCCGTCCATCTCGAGGCCGTTCGCAGCGTTCTCGGCCCAGAGGCCGTGGCACGTGCCATCGCGTTCGTGGCCCGTCACCTGCCGACCGATGGCTGGACCGTGCCGGAGATGGACGAGGACATGCTGCCGCTGGAGTTGGGAGACCTGGCCGAAGAAGCCGACCGGCACGATCGCAGCTTGCTCCTGCAACTCGTGCGCGCCCGGGATCTCGCCGTGGCACCCCTGGGCCAGCGCCTCGACGAGGAGGGCTGGCGGCTGCGTCGCCGGCACCTGCCGGATCCGACAGGGCCGTGGCGCCTCGTCGAGGATGCATGGAAAGCCGCCGAGCCGCGCCAGACGCCATCTCGGGGTACGCGGACCACGACCTCGTCGCCTCCTGCGCATCGACGACACGGCGGAGTCATCGACGGCCATTGGTTCGAACCGATCCTGCCGGAAAGGCCTGCGACCGGCTGGGGAAACATCCGCGGCGGGAGCCTCCCGGCTTCCCCGGCGGCAGGGGCGCTGAGTGACACGCCAGTCTGGACTCGGCCTGCAGCCGAAGACCCCCGACAAGCACTCTGGGATCGGGCTGCCGACCTGCGAGAATGGCGCACGGACGGATGGTGGCTGACATGGGGCGAGGGGAGCACCCTGAAGGAAATGCATCTGGGTCCGGATGGGCAAGCAGCGCAAGATCGCCTGGAGCGCGTGGCTCAAGGTCACGCCCGATCGTGGTGGAGGCGCCACCCGTGACCTTGATGGTCGGCATCGGTTCTGCCGGTGCGCACACGCTCGCCATGCTGGATGATCTGCTGGCCATGGCCGTCGCTCCCGCCGGGAGGCCGAGACCACGACTGACTGCGGTGGTCTCCGGTCCGTGCCCTGAAGACTTCCCGGGCCCCATCCAGCAGCTCGTGGCGGACTTGCCCCCGGCATGGGCCAGTGCCCCCTGGCTTGACGTGACCCCCGGGGACGACAGCCTGGTTCACGCCCTGTTGCAGGCAGAGACGGACTGGCGGCGCATCCTCGCCGCAGATGCAGGAGCTGTCCATCTCGTGCTTCGTGCTAACGATCCTGAATCCCTGCTCTTGGATACCCTCCTCGGATGGGGGTCGGCCACGGGCCGTCCCGTTGCCGTCACGTGGGTAGGAGAGGGACGTGGCGGAGGCAGGCTCGCCCCAGACGGGACGGCGGCGGCCTGCATCCTGCTGCGAGACTTGATGCGGGAACCCGAGCCCCCCCTGCCCCCGGGAGTCTGGACCGGGCAAGTGACGGGTCATGATCGAGAGCGTGTCCAGGCGGTTCTCGAAGCTCGCCTGTTGGAGCAGCTTCTGGAGCTCCGCAGACCGGAATCCGGAGAACTGCTGGCCACATGGCGGGCTCTCGATCCCCGACTGCCCGCAGGAGTGGATCCCGTGTCCGTCGCCTCGGACATGTTGGCCGAGGGTCCCGTGCGCGGGGAGACCCTTCGGGCGTGGCTGCTGGCCGAACTGGATCTTCTCGCGATGGTGCGTGAACCCGGCTGGACACCACCTGGCGCCTTGATCGAGGAAGCCCGCGAAACCTTGCACGCGGCTCTGGGTGAAGATCTCTGGTCGGGCAATCCACGCCCCGCACTGGCCACCGTCGATTCGTGGCTCGAATTGCTCGAGGTCGTTCAGACGGGCATTGCGCGACGCAAGGAAGCAACCGAGCGCGTGTTGGAGGACCTGACGGCCGCCATGCCGCTCGCTTCAGGCCAGGCCGAGGAGCGGCTCGGACGACTGAAGTTCCGCCCAGGCCTGTGGCCGAAAGGCCGAAGCCTGGCGACGGATGAGGTCATGGCTGCCATCGCGGACATCAAGCCTTGGTGGCAGATGCTCGAAACCCTCCGCGAACAGCGGACTCGGCGTGCCGTGCTTGAGGATCAGGGCACCGCAATCGACAGAATGGCCCGCTCCCTGCAGGCCTGGCGCGCGATGGTCGAACGGGAAGGCCTCAAGCGCTTGCGGTATCTGGGGACCATCATCCAGCGAGCGGCCCTGCCTGCGCTGGCCGAGGAGCACGATGCCGCCGTCCGGGAAGCTCTGGCCATGCTGGCCGGAAGTGCAGAGGATCCCTTGCGCGAGGCAGCCGGAGGCCCGGGATGGGCCGAGCGGCTCGTTGGGCCGAGCCCTGGGGCCGTCGTCCCGCAGGTGGCCGATCTGATGGGCGCGCTCACGGCCCGTGCCGTAAGAGCGGCCGCCATGGCGGCCACGGCGCCGGCAGGCGTGAGAAGCGTGGCAAGGAGACCGCCGAGGCCTTACGATCCCGACATGCACCCCTTCACGGGTCACGGTGGCCGCAACTTGCGTCCGGGCTGGCAACTGTCCTGGGGTGGCAAGGCCGACGCCCCACCGCCGGAAACCTCGCCCGACGACGCCGTGGCCATCATGGTGGCTCTGGCCACAGGCACCCTCAGATGGGCGGCCCATGCCTTCCGGATCCTCCGCGAGGACGGACGATGGCAAGCCATCGCGTCCGGGCGCCACCCGCTGGAACTGCCCGGAAGACTGGCCGGCAGTGCAGCCGTGCGCCAACGCATCCGGGAACTGGCGGCGGAAGGACTCATCATCCCGACGGACGGCGAGCGGCGCAGGCGTCGTGCCAGGCAGTTCGCAAGGCTCATGCGCACGTTGCAGGAACCGGATGCACCACCCTCCTGGGTAGGTGTGCTGTGGGCCAGGCTCGAACGTGAGGGCTGGCCCCCGCTCGTGCTGGCAGAGTCGGAGCATGGCCGCCGCTTCTGCCCGGTGTGCGACGAAGCGCTTGAGGATGGTGCTTGTCCGGCATGCGGCCCGGTCCTCGGTGCATGGTGGGCCGCCGGATGAAGCCGTGGGAATTGCTCGGCCTGTCGGAACAGGCCACGGAGGCCGAACTCAGGCGTGCGCTGGAGGCCGCGCGAAACCGATGGAGCCGCCGACGCGACGTGGCCACGACGGCCGACGCCCGGGCCCGGGCCGAGGCAGCGCTCGCAAGACTGGCGGATATCGCGGCCAGCCTGGGCGCTCCCGTGCCCGAGGCAACCCAGGCGTCCACAGGCCTTCACTCCGGCCCCGATCTGGATATCCTTGCCGAGCTGGCGCGCCAGCGCGAGATGGCGCGCCACGAAGAGGAGCGCCGCCTCCGCTCGGGTAGCCGCAGGGATGCGCCCGTCGAGCGGATGTCGGACCAGTCGCCACCAATGCCGAATCCGGAACCCACCGCACCGGAAGAGCCGCGCGAGGCCCGGACGACACCGGTCATCCGGCGGGCGCCGACGCGCGCTCTCGAGGTTTCCGATCGCAGCAAGGCTCTGTGGCTGCTTCCGGCCTTGGCCGCCGGGCTGGTCGCCTTCGGGCTGCTGGCACGCCCTGACCTCGGCCCCGCCCCGGATGCGGGCCGGACAACGCTTCCGGCACCACGCCCATCCGCCAGCCCGGAAACGCTGCCGGCGAAGCCGACGACCCTGCCTCGGGCCGTGCGCGCTCCACGGCTCTCAGGTGCCGACGCCCTGCTTGCCGACGGCGCCCGTGCATGGCAACAAGGCCGTGCCGCGGACGCATTGACCGCCTTCGAGGCCGCCGCGAAGGCCGGAGCGAATCCAGCCGTCGCGGACGTGGGCCGGGCGCTCGCCCTCATCGGCCTCAACCGCCACAAGGACGCCGAAGCGTCGTGCAGACGGGCCATCAAGCGGGTGCCCGGGCTGGCAGCGGCGCACTACAACCTCGGTGTCGCCCTGCATCGCCAAGGGCGCAGCGACGAGGCCGCTGCCGCCTTCCGCTCGTTCCTCAAGCTGGCGCCAGGGGACCCCGCGGCCCCGCGGGCACGCGGCTACCTCGCCCGCAAAGTCCTGCGTCGACGGCCCCTGGTCACGCGTCCGACAGCCCGAGACTAGCCTTCACTGGCCCCCCAGAGCCTCGATGCGCGACCGCACCATCCGCGCCTCGGCGGAAGCGGGTGCCATCCGAAGATGGCGTCGATAAGCCAGCACGGCTTCACGGGTCAAACCACGGGCCTCGTAGGAACGAGCCAAACGAAGGGGCAGCGTCGCATCATTCGGGAAGAATCGCATGGCCTGCGTCAGGGTGCCTTGAAGCAAATCCCATGATTCCGACTTCTCGAGCGCATCCAGATAGGGCTCGTACTGGGACCGATCACTCGGCCGCAACACGAGCGCTCTGCGCCAGAGCTCCATCGCCGTGTCGATCCGGCCCGTTTCGGCCCACATGCGTGCCAAGCCGTCAAGCACGTCGGGGTCACCATCGGCACTGGCCATCAAGGCATCGATGATGGCCCACGCCTCGTCATCACGGCCTGTGGCAACCAGAACACCGACAAGGCCGACACGAGCCTCCTGATGCTCCGGGTCCAGCGAAAGCACCTCGCGCCACGTCGACTCGGCGTGCGTGCCTTGGCCGATGGCCCCCATCATCTGGGCCTTGAGCACCAGAACCTCCGGTACAGGCACGGTCGATGCCGTCAGGGCCATCAGATAACCCAGAGCCTCGGCCGGTCGGCCCAGGGAGGCGTAACACTTGGCGACGGCATAGAGACTGGCGATATGGCCGGGCGTACGCTTCAGGGCCTCCTGGTAGCTGACGATCGCCTCTTCGAGTCTGCCCAGTGTCAGCAGGGCCTCGCCAGCGAGAAACGGCCCTCGTTCGGATTCCTGCTGCCTGCCGGCAAGCAGGCGCGCATGCCCGAGTGCTTCGGAGGGCTTTCCAAGGCGCAGTTGCGTCTCGGCAAGTGGGGCATTGAATCGCACGGACGTCGGATCAAGGGCGTGCGCCCGCTCGAGGTGACGCTCGGCCACCTCGAGCTCCCCGCTCCGCAGCGACTCGAGCCCCTGCAGCCCGGCAATTTCGGCATCCTTGCCCAGGACCCCGGCGGCTCGGGCCAGCAAGGCCCGAGTTCCCGGATGCACCGCATCGAAGTAGAGGCGACTGAGAAACTTCAGCACAGGTCCGTGCCCGGAATCCAGCTCGAGCGCCTTCAAGCAGGACTCGTCCGCACCGGCCCGATCCCCGAGGCTGGCCTGCGTGCGCGCGAGCAGGAACCACGCGTCCGGCTGAGTGGGGCAGCGCTCCAGCAAAGTCCGGGCGCGGCTCATGGCCGCAACAGCTTGATCGTTGGCCAACAAGCGGTCCACGAGCAAAGCGACCATCCGGATACGGACAGGATGGTCTTCGAGCGCGGTCATCAGGAATGGCACGATCCCGTCGGGATCCTTCAGCAACACGGCAAGATCCATCACCCTGCACCAGAGGTCCTCGTCGCCGCCCACGTGCGGCAAGGCCCATTGCAGGATTCGCCACGCATCTTCGGCACGGCCGCGCTGCTGGACATGCACCGCCAGTGCATAATGGGCATAGGCGCAGGATGAATCGGCTGCCAGAGCCTGCTTCAGGCGCTCGAAGCCCAAGGCATCGTCCCCGAGGCGAAAGGCCACAAAGGCCCTGAGGGCCAGACGCCCCGGGGAAGGTTCCGAGGTTCTGGCCTCCTCGTCGAGCAACGCCGCCATCTCGCGGAATCGAGCCTGGTCGACCATCTCATCCATGGTCATCCGCAAGACCAGCGTCGGCGT
Organism: Candidatus Sericytochromatia bacterium; assembly: GCA_035285865.1. GTDB lineage: Bacteria > Cyanobacteriota > Sericytochromatia > S15B-MN24 > VGJW01 > VGJW01. The sequence goes on along the minus strand of JAYKHS010000026.1, from coordinate 30,356 downwards.
CCGCTGCATCACCGGCCTGGGCTCGGGCTTCGGCGGCGGGGCCTGCGGCACCTGGTCTCCCCGAAGACGCGCATCCAGCAAGGCCCGGCGCTCCGGGTCCGTCAATTCCTGAAGGGCATCGAGGAGGCGGGCGTAATCGTCGCTGGCTCGCCCGCGCACGAGGTCGGCCGCACGGGCGTGAAAGGCCGCCCATACTTCATCCTCGGTTGCCGTCCAGGCAAGGCCGAGCAAGGAATAGGAATCAGGTTCGGACATCGCGTCGATCGGTCACGACGCCTCAGGGCGCCGCAATCGTCTTACCCATTTCCCGCGCACTCCTCGCCCAGCCGAAGCGCGCGCGCACGCGCTCGGACCAGCGTTCGGCCTCCGCAAAGGCCACGGGAATGACAATCAGGGTCAGCATCGTGCTGGCCACCAGGCCACCGATGACCACGATGGCCATGGGGTACCGGTACTCGCTGCCGGCACCCAGCCGGAAAGCCATCGGCAGCATGCCCATGACCATGGCTGCCGTAGTCATCAGGATCGGCCTCAGCCGAACAGGAGCCGCGGCAAGGAGGGCCTCCTCGACACCCATGCCTGCGGCGCGCCGGCTCAAGGTGACGTCCACGAGCAGGATGGCATTCTTGGTGACGATGCCCATGAGCATGATCACGCCAATCATGGCCGTGATGCCCAGTTCTGTACCCGTAAGGAAAAGCCCGAGGAATGCACCCACGACCGAAAGGGGCAAGGAGAGCATGATGGTGAACGGGTGCAGGAAGGATTCGAACTGCACGGCCAGGATGACGTAGATGAACAGCACGGCCAGCAACAAGGCCTGAACCAGGCCGGTGAAGCTCTCGGCCATGTCCTTCGCCTGACCCTCGAGCGAAATGGATACCCCGGGCGGGAGTTCCAGCCGCGCAACCTCCTGTGCCACGATCGCAAGTCCCTCCCCGAGGGCCATGCCCGGCCGCAGGTTGCCGACCACCGTGGCCACGCGTCCACGATCCAGACGCTGGATCTCGGCGTAGCCGTCCCCTCGTCGGACCGTGACGAGCTGACCAAGCGACACGGGGCCCAGCGCACCGACGATGTCCAGGTCCTGCCAGCGCGAGGCATCGCCGCGGACCCTGTCTTCGAAAGCCACCCTCACGGGGACGTCCTCGCCATCCAGCGGCACGGTCGTGGCCGTCTCACCCTCGGTGGCCAGCCGCAGCGTCGCCGCCACCGCTGCCGGACTGACGCCCCGCTCGGCCATGCGCCCACGGTCCGGAACGAGGCGAATCTCGGGGCGTGCGGCTCCGAGGCTGGAGTCGAGATCCACGAGGCCGGGATGCCTGCGCAAGGCTGCGACAAGATTCGACGAGACACGCGCGAGAGCCCCGAGATCCTCCGAACGCAGCTGCAAGTAGATCGGATAGTTCTGATCGCCCTGCGCGACCATGCCAATGACCATCACGGACGTCTTGGCACCAGGGAGGTCCTGAGCCCGATCCCGGACTTCCTGCGCAATGGCCACGTCCGCGAGACGACGCTCCCCACGCGGACGGAGCACCGCATGAATCTGGGCCAGATCCGGCTGATCCCTGAGCCCGACCTGGGTCAGCACCGTGCGGACTTCCGGACGCGCACGCACCAACCGTTCGACGCCCCGCGCCAGCACCAGGGTCTGCTGCAGGGAGCTGCCCTTGGGGGCCTTGATGGTCAGCAGGAACTCACCTGCATCCGCCTGTTCGAGGAAGCTCTTGGGAATGAACGGCACCAGCCCGAGGCCCGCCACGAAGGACACGAGCGCCCCTGCGAGGACCCGACGCCGGTGCCGCAGGGCCCAGGCCAGCATCCTGCGATAGGGGGCAGCCCAGCGGAACCCGGTATCCTGATCCGAGCCGTGCCCGGACTGCGCCGGCCGCAACATGCGAGCCGAGAGCATCGGCGTTACCGTCCGCGCCACAAGAAGGGAAACGAGCACGGCAAAAGCCACCGTCCAGCCGAACTGCTCGAAGAAGCGACCGATGAGGCCGTCCATGAAGGCCACGGGAATGAAGACCGCCACGATGGTCATGGTCGTCGCCGTCACGGCAAGCTGAATCTCGGCCGTTGCATCGATTGCCGCCCGGATCGGTTCCTTGCCCTGCTCGATGTGACGCCAGACGTTCTCGAGGTCGACCACGGCGTCGTCCACGAGGATGCCGACCACCATCGAGAGGCCCAGGTTGGTCAGCTGATTGAAACTGAAGCCGGCCCACTGCATCAGCCAGAAGGTGCCGAGGATCGACAGCGGGATGGCCAGACCACCGATGAACGTGGCGGCGCGGCTGCGCAGGAACAGATGGAGGACGGCCACGGCAAGCAGACCACCGACCGCCGTGTGCTCCCAAACCGAGAGGTTGGCCTCTCGGATGAACTCGGTCTGGTCACGGGTCGTCACGAGGCGCACGCCGGACGGCAATTCGGCCCGAAGCCCGTCGAGCACCTGCCGGACCCGCGCAGCGACGCGGATTGCGTTCGCGCCGCGGGCCTTGACCACCCCGAAAACCACGGCAGGCTGGCCATCGACCAAGGCCGCCGTCTCCGGGCGGCGCAGGTCGTCCCGGATCTCGGCCACGCGCGACAGGGGCACGATGCCGCCGGCCAGATCCCGAACTCCCGCATCGCCAAGCTCGGCGACGTCCCGTGCGCGCCCCAGGGTCCGCAGGGTGATGAGCCTGCCGGCCTCCTCGACCCGCCCGCCGGGAAGATCCATGTTCCACGCGCGGACCGCATCCAGGACGGCCATCGGCGTCACGCGAGCCGCCGCCAGACGCGCCGGGTCCAGCAGCACCCGGACTTCCCGGTTGCGATCCCCGAACGGCCGCACGGCAGCGACTCCCGGAAGCGATTCGAGCCGGGGACGGACGCGCTCCCTCAGGAAAGCCGTGAGGCGTTCGGGGCGTCCACCGGAAAAGGCGTAGGTCATGATGGGCTCGCTGGCCGGATCGAAGACCTGGATGGCCGGAGTGCGGGCTTCGGTGGGCAATCGGGTGCCCAGGCCCGACACCTTGTCGCGGACGTCGGCCGCAGCCGCCTGAGGATCGGCATCGAGGCGGAATTGAGCCACGACGACGGCCACGCCCTCGCGACTGGTGCTGCTGAGGGACTTCAAGCCCGGGACGCCCGCGAGGACTTCCTCGACGGGCTTGGAGACCTGCGTCTCGACCTCCTGCGGAGCCGCTCCGGGATACGGGACCGTCACGACCACGACGGGGAAGTCCACGTCCGGGAAGAGATCGACCGACAATCTGGAGAAGCCCATGACGCCCAGCACCAACGTCACCAGCATCAGCATCGACGTCAGGACCGGACGCCGGATGAAGGGTTCGGAGAAGTTCAAGGCTCCACTCCGGCAGTGACGGCATCCCCATCCTTCACGAAGTCCGCGCCGGCCGTGACGACGACCTCACCCGGCTCGGCTCCCCGGACGACCTCGACCCACCGCGCATCTCGCCAGCCGAGGACGACCGGTCGACGACGCGCCTTGCCAGCCGAGACGACGTGGAGGAAGTCCTCGCCCTCGGTCGTGACGATAGCCGCGAGGGGTACGACCCGAGCCCTGCGCTCCTTGCCACGCAGACGCACCTCGATGGACATGCCCGGCCTCAGCGGATGATTGCCGACTGGCTCGACACGGGCCGGCCGGGTGTGGGTCACGGGATCGAGCACCGGCCCCAAGGCCACGACCCGCCCCCGGAAGCGCCGGCCCGGGAAGGCCGTCGCCTCGAGTTCGGCAAGATGACCCACCTCGACGACCCCGGCTGCCTGCTCGGGCAAGGCGATCCGCACGTGCATCCGGCCATCCTCCACCACGACAGCCAGGGGCTGGCCGGGCATGACCACGCTGCCGGGCTCTGCCAGCCGTTGCGACACCACGCCGCCGGCAGGAACCCGGACGACGGTCTCATCACGCTGCGCCTGCACGGTCTGAAGTGCCCCGGCAGCCTGCGCACACGCGGCACGAGCCTGGGCCGCCTGGGCTTCGGCAACCTCGACCATGGTGCGGGCCTGGGCACGGGTCTGGTCACTCGTGACTTCACCTTCGGCGAGGTCCTGGGTTCGTCGCGCCAAATCCCGGGCCTGCCTCAGGTTGGCCTCGGCGGTGGCCCGCCCGGCCTCCGCCGTGGCCAGGGCAGCGCGGGCCTGGGCAACCTGTCCCTCGACCTCAGGCGCCGACAGGCGCGCAAGCAGTCCGGACGGCCCGAGCCGCGACCATTCCGGTGCCATCTGGACGACGCGACCACCGACGCGAGCCAGGGCGCGCCACTCGCGCCCCGCCTGCACCTGCCCCTGCAGAAGCCACCCATCGGCAACCGTACGAAGCGCGACCACGCCCTGACGAACCGCGACGGGTCGCTCGGCCTCGACGGGGACTGGACGTGCGTCCTCGGTCGGCCGGCAGGCTGCGAGGAGGCAACCCACCATCACAAGGAGACGTCGAGGGGCACGACCGACGCCGGAACGCCCCGGAATCCCGGCTAGCATCGTCACGACCTCCGTGAGGCGAAGGGAGCGCTCGGGCTCCCGCAGTTCCCGGGGACAGGGTCTCCCATTGTAGGCAGCTTCCTCGATCCGCACCTCCGGCTGACGTGTCAAAAAATGATGAATTGGATATTAAACGCAGCGATCCATGCCAGGGTTCGTCCCATGAAGTAATCAGTCCCCCCGGAGCGTGGACAGGAGTGAGCACTTGGGCCTTTTGAACGACGTCCGCCGCATCAACGGCACGGCACCGATCGCACCGCCGTCCCCGACGGCCGAGTCAGCGCCCCCTGCGGTGGACGACCGTCCGCGAGCCGCAACGGACCGGTTCCAGCGCACGGCACCGCTGCCACCTCCCCCGCCTGCAGCAATGCCGGCCGAGAAGCCTTCGCTCGTTCGGCGCCTGATGGCGTGGGCCGAGCGCCTCTGGCAGGGCCTGACGGGCGGCGGCCAGCCTGCGAATCGGGGGGCTGGCGTTGGCGGAACAAGCCGCAAGATGCTCGAGATTGCCGCCGAGATTCAGGAAGCCAAGCACGTGGCGCAAGCGCAGCAGAAGTTCAACCAGAACGATGCCGCCGAAACCATGGCGGCCCGGACCGCCCGCGCGCAGCATGCCGCCGTCCCGGTACGCCCGGAGCACGAGAGCCGAATCGCGTCCCTGTCTGCTGCTCAGCGTCAGGCCTTCCGCGAGCTCTCGGAGTCGGACCGTGCCAGTTTCGTGGGCATCCTCGAATCCTTCGCGGGCGCGCTGGATGACAAGGTGATGGAAGGTACCCGCGCAGGGCTCGCCCGGCTCCTCGAGGAGGGCGTGCTCCTGCGCAAGGCACCTACGGGTCGCGCAAGCGACGTACCCCCGACCATCCTGCAACTGCTGGCCTCCCGGGCCCAGGCACCGACGCTGGCCGCGGGCCTCCGGGAGCGAGGTCTCACTCCAGCAGGTCAATTGGCCAACCTCATCAACCACGTGGCCTATCCGGACAAGGTTTACCAGGGAGAGGGCACCAACACCTGCGTCGTGGCGTCGCTCCAGACGCTGATGGCGCAGCAGGACCCGGCCGAGTATCTTCGGCTGGCTACCGGGCTGATCTGGGAAGGCAAGGTTCGCCTGGCCAACGACGACCTCCTGGAGCTTGCTCCGGTCGATTGGCAGGGCGAGACGGTCGGCCGGTCCTCGACCGATGCCGTGATCCAGGAAGCACTCATGGCGCACGCGGAACGCTACGACGACGGCTCGGACGAAGGCATCGGTGGCGGCTCCTATGGTGGTGGCCGACGCGGGGGCGGCGTCTATGGAGGTGGTCGACGCGGGGGCGGCCGCTACGGCGGTGGACGCAGGGGCGAGGGGATCTACGAGCCCGAGGGAACCGCCAGTGCTTCCACCCGGCAGGCCGCAAGCGTCCCCGGAGGCCTCACGGAGCTTCAGGCCGAAAAGCTTTACGAGGCCGTGGCCGGGGACCGGGCCGTTCCCGTGCCGGTCACGGATCGCAACCGCGATCGGGCGTGGGAGGGCATCCGCAAGGCACTCGACGAAGGTTATCCCGTCCCGGCAAGCGTGACCGGCAACCAGAACGGCCAGCAGGTCCTTCATCAGGTCACCATACTCGAACTGCGCAAGGATGCCTCGGGTGCGGAAATTGCCATCGTGGCGGATTCCGGATCGGGTGAATCCCTGACCGTCCCCTTCGACCAGTTGCGCAAGGACGTCGACACGGCCATCGTCCCGTCACGCTTCGCGAACATGACCGGCTGGAACCTGGTCATGAGCGAAGCCCGGCCAGAGGATGCCGAGTCCGGACAGCGTGGCAGTGGCCGATACGGCAAGGGTCGTGGCCGCGGCGGCTAGTCGCCGTTCATGCCCCCGAAGAGCCGACGGGCCTTCTGATCCCGGTTCATAGCTGACGGGTCGGTAGGCTCGGCCTGCTGCGACCCAAGGTCCGCCGGGGAACCCTGCTGCTGGAAGACCTGAGCGCCGGGACCACCCGTCGTCAGGTCCGGCGCGGAGCGCGGTCGGTGCACCCAGGCCCAGCCCCCGAGGGCAACCAGCATGATGACGGCGGCGAGGGTCAGAGAGGTCATGACCCTCATCACGAGGGGATCATCTCCGGCCGACTCCGCGCCGGTTTCAACGTGTTCTTCGGCCACGTCGCTGGTCCCTCCCGGAAGCTCTTGTACCCGAAGCCCGGCCGGCAGTGCCAGACGTTTGAATGGGTGCGGTCTGCGCCGGGATGCCCAAGGCGTCCAGAATCCCCAACGCCATCCCGTCAGCTGCCCGCTGCTGGTAAGCCGGCTGCATCAGCAATCGGGCTTCCTCGGGGTTGGACAGGTAGCCGACCTCGACCAGGCAAGCCGGGAATCGACCGTACTTGACGACGACGAAGTTTTCCCGGTGCACGCCTCGGTCCGGTCCACCCAGCGCGGCCACGAGGCGACGCTGCACGGAGCGCGCCAGGACCACGCTTTCCGGCGTATACCAGTAGGTCTCAATGCCGCGGGTGCTCGCCCGCCCCGCATGGTTCAAATGGATGCTGACGAGGGCGTCCGACCGGAACTCCTCACCCATGTCCACGCGGCCATGCAGCGACAGCGTCTGGTCTCCCTGTCGGGTCGCCTGCACGATCACCCCGCGCCGGACCAGGGCCCGCTCGAGTTGCCGCGCAAGCTGCAAGGCCACGGACTTCTCCGGATCGCCAAACAGACTGCGCGTGCCGGGATCCGACCCGCCGTGCCCGGCATCGACCGTCACCCGCAACTGGCGTCCCCGTGCGCGACCCGGTGCCTGGAATCCCAGAACAAGGGCCTGCCCATCGGCGGTCTGCGTGGCTTCGTATCGATATCCCAGCGGCCATTGCAAGACCACGTGGGCGCCCGGCACCGAGCCCGATGCAGGCTCGATCCTGAGCGCGAACGGCCCGTCGGCGAAGGCCTGCTCACCCCCCGGTGGCAGCTTGCCACCCTCGAGCGTGACATGCAGCCTGCTGCGCTGACCCCGTCGGGAGAGGCGAAACCGCGTCGTCGCATCCGCAGTCAGGCGCACCAACCACAAGGGCCCGGCCCGACGAAGGGTCACGCCCGGTGAGGGTGCCACGCGCACCTCGTCCCGACCCTCCCGGGCCACAAGCTCCGATGCCGAGGAAGCGGGAGCTGGAGAGGCGGACACGGCAAGGGCCGGCGGCTCCACCTTCGCTGCAGGCTCCGGCGGGGACGACGAAGGGGACGGGAGCGGGGACGCACCCCAGGTCAGCCGGCCGACACGCCATCCTCCGACGTGCTCGACCCGCCATGACGGTGGACGAGGGCCCTGACCCGTCAGGACAAGACGCGCGACATCCGGCCTCCAGGCACCTGTCCGGATACGCACGCCTGCACGCGTCCGGTCCGCTGCGGGCTGCCCGACCGGCCACCGGGCCCCAGCAAAGTCCAGTACCCAGCGGTCCCCGTCCAACCGGAATAGCCGGGTGGTGCAGCCCTCGGGCAGGATCAGAACCCATCCGGCAGGAGATTGTTCACGAATCGCGAGGAACGGGACGGGCTTCGGGACACGTGAAGAGGCCGCCATGGCCGGACGGATTCCGCCGAGGATCAGCACCACAAGGCCGACCGCCAGCCATCCGCCCCTCACCCGTCAGCCCTGGTCTTCGTCAGCCAGACGCGCAAGCAGGTCGTCCGAGAGATCGAAGTTTGCCGCCACCCGCTGGACGTCATCCAGCTCCTCGAGGCGCTCGACCAGCAACATCAGCTTGCGACCCAGCTCCCCATCCGTCACGGCAACCTGCAGGTCCGGCACGTCCTGAACCTCGACGGAAGCGACCGGAAATCCGGCGAGACGCAAGGCCTCGGAAACGGTCTCCAGAGCGGGTACCTCGCAATGCACGGCAAAGGCACCCGGCAGGGATCTCAGGTCGTCGGCTCCGGCCTCGAGCGCTACCTCAAGAACCGCATCCTCGAGCGGCATGGGGTCATCGTCGGAGGCCAGCAACACCACGCCACGCTCGGCGAACATGTAGGATACGCATCCCGACTCGCCCAGATTGCCCCCGAGCCTGCCGAAGACCGTCCGCAAGTCGGCAGCCGTCCGATTGCGATTGTCCGTGCAGGCCCGAACGAGAAAAGCCACGCCCCCCGGACCGTAGCCTTCATAGCGAAGTTCCTCGAGGATCTCGGCTCCCTCGGCTCCCGTACCCTTGGCGATGGCCCTGCGGATGTTGTCGTTCGGCACGCCTGCCTTGCGGGCGGCCTCGACGGCGGCACGCAGCCTGAAGTTTCCTGCAGGGTCTCCGCCACCGAGTCGCGCGGCGACGATGATTTCGCGGGACATCCGGGTGAAGACCGCGCCCCTTGCGGCGTCTACCTTGGCCTTCGTGCGCTTGATCTGCGCCCACTTGGAATGCCCTGCCATCCCGGCCCTCCCCAAGGGGGCATGGTAGCACGCGGCACCACGGGCCTTCTTGACGGAACCAGAGCGGAACCAGATAATCCACATGCGTTCATTAAGAAATGTAACGCACCTGCAGCAAACGCCACCCCCACGCATCCAGACCGAGGAAATGCACCGATGAACAAGGAAGAACTCGTCAGGCACGTCGCGCAGAAGACCCGCATGCCTCAGAAGGACATTGCGCTCTGCCTCAACACGGCACTCGACACCATTACCCGTGCGCTGACGCGCGGTCAGCGCGTGACCCTCGTGGGCTTCGGCTCGTTCCAGATTCGGGAACGCGCCGCGCGCGAAGGACGCAATCCGAGGACGGGATCCACCCTCCAGATCCCTGCACGCCGCGCGGCCGTCTGGGTCGCGGGCAAGCATCTGCGCGAACGCCTGGAGGCGACGCGGAAGCGCAGGGTCCTTGTCGAGGCCTGATCCGGGGCCCCGAGGCACAAGTAGGCGATGTGCCCCGCGTGATAGAATCACTCCCGACAGGTGCGGAAACCTGTCGGGAGTTTTCGTGTCGCAAAGACTGCGTCGGGTCGCCCTTCTGGGTGCCTTCGAGATGCCGCGTGACAGCCAAGGCAAGCGCCGCGAGGGCCTGATTCTGGGCTCGCGCAAGGAGCTGCTGGGGTTCGTCCTCGAGACCCACCGCGAAGCCATCGAACAGATCATCACCCTGTCAGCCCTGTTGGACCCGGCGTTCGGCCCACCGCGCATGGCTGCCGGACTCGTACCCGCCTTGGAGCGCCTGGGAGCCGTTGCCCTCCGGCTGGAGCTCAAACCCGTCGGTGGCATCAAGGCCGTCCAGAATGGCGGTGCCATGGTCCAGGGAGCGTTGGTCTACCGTGACACCGGCAGCAAACTTCATCGGCTTGCCATGTCGGCCATCGAGGCCATCCAGGTGGCCTTGGCCAGCCGCCTCCCCCTGCTTGCCGACACCGCCCTGCTGCAGATCGACGTGGCCCCCCTGCTGGGTGACGCGCAAGCGGATGCCGACAATGAAGATGACTTCAAGGCCTTCGTGGCGAATGTCACGGCCACCGATTTCAGCAACTACCTGCGCCGCCAACAGCCCGACAATCCAGGGTCCGACGAGACACCCTGAATCGTGAAGACGCCCCAAAGGCGTCGCACGCCCAAGTCGAAGGCCCGTCGTCCAAGGACGACGGGCCCTTTGCCTCTCGGCTGCCGAATCAGGCCTCGACGGCCAACGGCAGGACGGCCACCTTCTTGCGATCCGCGCCGGACCGCTGGAAAGCGACATGGCCAGGAACCAGCGCGTACAGCGTATGGTCGCGACCGACGCCCACATTCTCGCCCGCCAGGATGCGGGTACCGCGCTGGCGGATGATGATGTTGCCGGCAAGCACGAACTCGCCGCCGAACTTCTTGACGCCCAGACGCTTCGAGTTGCTGTCGCGACCGTTCCGGGTGCTGCCTACGCCCTTCTTGTGTGCCATGACGAATTTACCTCTGTAGATCTCGGGGGAATCAGGCCTTGATGGCCTCGATCATGACCCGGGTGTAGGGCTGACGGTGGTGGTTCTTACGGCGGTAATGCTTCTTGGGCCGCATCTTGTAGACGATGAGCTTGGGGCCCTTCCACTGACGCTGAACCTTGCCGACCACCTTGGCGCCGGCCACGACGGGCGCCCCCACCTTGACGTCGTCACCACCCACGACCATCAGGACACGATCGAACTCGATCGTCTCTCCCTCGGCAGCGGGCAACTTCTCCACGTCGATGTAGCGGCCTTCTTCGACCTTGATCTGCTTGCCGCCCGTCTCAATGATGGCGTACACAGGGAAACCGTCCTCTCAAAAACGGGCATCGGCCCGGACATGCGCGCCCCGGACGGCCGCCAGAAGGCGTTGTCGAAAACCGGCAAGGAGCGGCGCCCCATAACAAGAGCTCCATCTTGACGGCTCGGCACCCTCGGAGTCAAGGCCCCACAACCCTCGGACAGGTCGGACGATCGACCGCCTCAGGCCTGCGACTCCCTGTCCTGCCTGAGGCGGACGTGGAACCGCACGGCCGTGCGTTCGAGTCCCGCGACGTCCAGGTCGAAGAAGGATGGCGCAAAAACGAGCTGCAGACCTTCGGGCTCGAGGAAACTCCGCGCCACGGCCAGAGCCTTGATGGCCTGGTTGACCGCTGCAGCCCCGATTGCCTGCATCTCGCATTGGCCCCGCTCACGCAGGCCGGCACAGATTGCCCCGGCGACGGAGGACGGACGAGACTCGCCCGCAACCTTTAGCGTCACAGCTTCCCCGGCACTCATGATGCGCACATCCCCCAGACGTCTTTAGGTCGGACGACCGGGGGATGTGCGCATCGCCGTCACATCGGAGATGTGCGCTTTCGCACAGCAAGGTTCAAGGCTGCCAGGTGGCCGTCCGAACGCCGAACAGAAGGTCGAAGGAACTCCAGTCCCGCCAATAGCCCGCCGACCAGACAGGCACACGGACCAGACTCCAGAGGTCCAGACCCTCGAATGCCCTCCAGGTGACGCCCGGCGCAAGGTCGAAGCGCTGCACGCCGGTCTTGCAGATGATGCGCCTGTCTTCCTCGAAGGGATTCGACCACGACCCGAGGGCCTCCAGGTGCAACGCAGCGACCCTGACGGGCCGCCAGGTGAGTCCTGCAGCGCCTTCGAACGCCAGCCCACGCCACTGCACCTGGGTATCCGTCACCTGACGACGGAAGGGCACGTTGGCACCCACGGAACCCACCATCTGCAGGTCGGCTTCGGATATCTCCTGATGCCCGACGAGGCGCAAATCCACACTCGGTGCCGCCCACTCGATCCGGGTCAGCAGAGGGACCTCCCGACCATCGGGACCGAGGACAGGAACTCCTTGAGCATCCTTCAGAACGCAAGTCTCCGGCTGGAGACCCAGTGGCGAGGGATTTGGAGGCAGGTTCGCGCGCAGGCGCGCGACCAGACCGCGGTCCTCGTCGCGTGCAAGGTCCCGCGCAAGGACCAATCGGATATCCCCGAGCCCAAGCGTCTCCGGAGGAACGCCCGGCGCCAATCGCTCACCTGGATCGTCCTGAAGCACGAAGAGGCCGGGCACGTGCAATTCGAAGCCGGTACCCTCTGCAAGACTCCAGCGCCCGCGCCATTCGAGCGCGTAGGCCGATCGGGACTCGACGTAGGGGTTGCCATCACACCCGTTGACGGCGGAAAGCGCCGGACTGCAGCGCTGCTGGGCTGGCCATTCACCGGTCATCTCCTGATCGAAGGCCTGCCACGCACCGTACAACTCCCACGCGAACCCATCCTCGGGTGTCGCCGTGACGGGATCCTGGAGAATGACCGCTGCAGCCGGACGCGAGGCCACGAAGACCAAGACCGCCGAAAGCAGGGCAAAGCGCCGAATCAACGCCCGACCACCGTGGCTGCTACTGTCAGGGCGCACAGCAGACGAATGCCATCGCCGCCGAACATGGCCAACAGGGCCCCGAGGCTGTCGACCAAAGCTCGCCTCGGCGGGGCTGCAGCAAGGATGCCACCCGCGAAAGCACCGAGGAACGCACCGACCAGCATCAGACCCAGACCACCGGCCGAACCGACGAACAACGTCACCACCATGCCGACGGCTGCACCCGTCATGACCTGCCGGTCGAGTCGGAACAGCCTCAGACCGAGGCGTGCGGCCGCACGCTCGAAGAACCAGCCCAGCAGCAAGAGCAGGGATGTCCAGGCAGCTGTCACGCCTTCAGCCAGCAAGGCATCCACTCCATCGCCGGCCCAGGCAAGAAAGAGCCGAGGCAGCCACGCGGCTCCGACCACGACGAGACCGGCCCGATGACCCCGGACGGCGAGAAAGATGCCGGCGAGGGCCAGGGCCGGGATGGCCACCGGCAGCCCCACGACCATCATCGAGACCGGTGCGTTCACCGGCTGTCCCTCCTGCGCGCACCACGTGCCAGGGCCCACTGCACCATGCGTTCGGCAAATCCGCCGAGGTCAACCCCAGCCGCTGCAAGGGCCTTGGGCAGGAGGCTACCCTCAGTCATGCCCGGAACCGTATTGGTCTCGAGCAGAAAGGGCCGGCCTTCCGCATCGAGCAACACATCGGTGCGCGAGACTCCGAAGCAGCCAAGGGCCCGATGAGCACGCACGCCGAGGTCCGCCAGCATCGTTGCAACCCCGGGATCGATCACCGCCGGCACGATCTCGTCCGCCCCGCCTGGCTGGTACTTGGCCTCGAGCGTGAAGTAATCCGCCACGCGCGGAACAATCTCGACGATGGGAAGGGCTTTCGGCTCGGGATGGCCCCATACCGGAACCGTGAACTCGCGTCCACGCACGAAGGTCTCGATGAGCACGTCCTCCCCGAAGGCCGCGACCGTCTCCCATGCCCGACCCCAACCTGCCCGTTCCCGGACCACCTCGATGCCATGGGTGCTGCCCTGACAGACGGCCTTGAGCACGACAGGCCAGCCCAGCTCCTCATCGACGCTGTCGCGAAGCCCGGCCACAGGCATCCCGCGGACGTGGGCGGCAGGCACGAGGATGTCGGGGGCAACAGGAAGACCTGCAGCGCGATAGACGCGCTTGGTCGCCCCCTTGTCCATGGCCGTCGCGCTCGCCAACACGCCGGACCCCGTGTAGGGGACGCCAGCAAGTTCGAGCATGCCCTGCACGAGCCCGTCTTCGCCCCCCGCCCCATGCAGGGCCAACAGCACGACGTCTGTCCCGGGCAACCAGTCTCCGGGTGCCACGGGACCACCGGGAAGAACATCCATGAGGTCGAAGCGCCGCACATCGTGCCCGCGCCTGACGAGGGCGTCGGCAACGGCCGCACCACTGCGCAGCGAGACATCCCGCTCGGAAGAGTATCCCCCCGACAGGACGACGATTCCCGGCGCTCGCACGATCAGGCCTCTCCAGGATCCGCGCACGACAACCGCCGACCTTCGGCCAGCAGGTCGGCAACCTCAGGCTCGGAGGACGCCTCGGCATAGAGGCGCAGCAGAGGTTCCGTACCGGACAGGCGAAGCAGAAGCCACGAGCCGTCCTCCAGCATCGCCTTCAGACCATCCTCGGATCCCCAGCGCACCACGGCCTTGCCCGCAAGCACGGCCGGCGGTTCCACCCGCAGGTCCTCGATGGCACGGCGAACACGGACAGGATCCGGCAGCGGCAGGTCGATGCGATCGTAAGCGTGTGCGCCGGCAAGCGTCCGCAGGCTGTCCAGCAGGCCCGCCAGCCCGGTACCGGCGCATGCACAGGCCTCGAGGACCAGCAAGGCGCAGAGCAGGCCATCCCGCTCGGGCAGGTGTCGCGGAAAGCCGATTCCCCCCGACTCCTCGCCCCCCAGCATCACATGCCGGCTGAGCATCTCGGCCGCCACGTGCTTGAAACCGATGGGCACGACATGCAAGGGCCGGTCGTAGTGTCGGGCCAAGCGATCGATCATCACCGAGGTCGACAGCGTCTTCACGATGTCGCCCTGCCATCCCCTGACCTCGAGGAGATGCCGGGTCAACAAGGCCATCAGGAGATGGGCATTGACGAAGGCCCCACCCTCGGCAACCGCGCCGATCCGGTCCCCATCCCCGTCGCAGGCGAGACCGATGGCCGGTGCGCTCCAGGTTCCCAGCACCTGCCGCAGCGGCCCCAGATGCTGCGCGATGGGCTCGGGATGCACGCCGCCGAAGGTCGGATCCGGCTCAGAACGCAACGCCAGCAAACCGTCTCGGCCCAGGAAATGTTCGAGATAACCCGCCGAGGCCCCGTGCATTGCATCGAACGCCACCCGCAGCGGCGCCTCAGCCCGTCCGATGAAGCGACGCACCCGCTCGAGATCCACGAGACCAGCCAGTGCGTCCCGGTAGGCCGGACGCGGGTCCAGCACGGGTATGGCATCCGGATCGGCCGGTCGAATCGAGGGTTCGTCGGGAATCGCCGCCTCGACTTGCGCCGTCAGCGTCGGCTCTGCCGACCCGCCGAAGTCCTGCTTGATCTTCAGACCGTTCCAGCCGGCAGGATTGTGGCTTGCCGTGACGACGAGCGCCCCGCGCGCACCCTGATGCACCACCGCGTGGGACATGTTCGGCGTCGTGACCGGTCCCTCGACACGCAGCACGGGGAGGCCGGCGCCGGCCAACACCGCGGCAACCTGCCGCACGCCTTCGGCACTGCCGCTCCGGGTGTCTCCCCCCACGAGCACCGGGCGAGCATCACCGGGATCAGCATCCCGCCAGACCCGAGCCACCCCCTCGGCGACGCGGGCAATGGCCCTGGCATCGAACCCGGCGCCCCGCTCGGCGCGCCATCCATCAGTCCCGAAGAGCAGGCGCTTCATCCGATCCGCGTGCCTCGCGCGAGCACCGTACCCGAAGCGAGGAGCGCGTCCGCCTGCACCGTGCATTCCGACTCGAGGACGCAATCATCTCCGGCGATCACGGACGCGAGCCTCGCACCTTCGCCGACCCGGGCCCGACGCCCGAGCTGAACTTCGACGAGGCGCGAAGATGCACCCACCGTGACATCGGGTCCAAGGACGACATGCCGGCCGAGCCTGACCCCCGCGCCCAACCGTGTCCCTGCCCCGAGAAAAATGGGGCCTCCCTCGACTCCTGCTCCTTCATCCCAAGTCACCGATCCCCCGCTCCAGACGACGTGACCGTCCCGCAATTCACGCTGCCAGTGGCCCGGGGGAGCAAGCCGCTCCTCGAGGATGTCCCGGACGGCGTGGCGCCACGACTCCGGCGTGCCGCAATCGCGCCAGTAGGCCGCGGACTCGAAGCGATGCATCGGCACACCCTCGGCAAGAAGGGAAGGGAAGAGTTCGCGCTCGAAGCTGTAGGGACGCCCCTGAGGCATCCGGCGAATGACGGCATCATCGATGACATAGGTCCCTGCATTGACCCAGAAGCGATCCACCAGGACGCGCGCCTCGTCTCGCGTCGGCTTCTCGAGGAAGCGGGACACGCGACCATCGGCATCGGCGAGCACCAACCCGAAGGCCGTCGGGTCCTTTACCTCGGTGCAAGTCAGCGTCACGGCCGCCCCCGACTTCCGGTGCGCCTCGAGCAACGCCGTGAGATCGAGGTCCGTCAGGATATCGCCGTTGAAGACCACGTGGGGCCCGCCATCGAGCAGGTCTGCAGCGAGCGCGACCGGTCCCGCCGTCCCCAGTGGCGTTTCCTCGACGCTGTACTTCAAGCGGACCCCCCAGCGGGCACCATCACCCAGGGCCTCCGGGACCCGAGCCGCCAGATGATGGATGTTCAACACGACGTCCGTCAGGCCGTGCCGTGCACACAAGGCGAGTTGCATGCCGAGGATAGGCACGTCACCGAGGTCCAGCAGAGGCTTCGGCGTCGTGTGGGTGAAGGGATGGAGGCGCGTCCCCGGCCCCCCTGCAAGCAGGACGACAGTCATGAATGCCTAAGCCTCTGTTTGAGCGTCACGATGGGCTCGATGGGGGATGGGTCCACGCGCCGCATCCACGCCAACAAGACAGAAGCGAGGTCTCCGACGAGCACGTTCTCGACAAGCCGTGCCAGTGCGTCGGGATGGCAGGACCGCAACTCGTGCAACGAACGCCCCGTGACGGCAAGGGCCACGTCTGCCTGGCGGGCGAGCCACGGGTCCTCTTCAGGGTCCCTGCACGCGACCAGAACGGCCTCCCGATGGCGGTCGAGTGCCAAGGGCACCAGATCGTTGTGCGTACCCTCCGGCAGGACCGTGGACGAGGCGAGGCACTTTGCGTTCTCGGCCAACTGGCCCCGCAAGCGCGCCGCCACGGCACCCGTCACGCCCCCAACGCCCACGATCACGGGCCAGGCATCAGGGGAGTCGGCCAAGAAGCGCGCAAGAGCCAGTGCCGGATGGTCTTCCGGGACCCCCCCGGCAAGGGCCTCGCCCCACGCCGCTGCGTGCGCCAGAGCAGGTCCGGAATCCAGCGGAGCCCCCCAGTGTCCGAGAAGGGCCAGCAGGGTGAACAGTATTTCCCCCATCGCGGCACGCGGTTGCCAGCCGGGCTCGAGCGCAAGCACACGTCCGCCGGCAGCGGCCATCCTGGCCCCCAGCTGTCCGCCACACGTCAGGGCCACGACGGGACATCCCCGAGCCACGGCTTCATCCACGGCCGAGAGCGTTTCCCCGGTATCCCCGGAGTAGCTGAGCGCCACCACCGTAGTCTCTCGATCGACCCAGGCCGGCAGGCCCGTTCCACGATGGACGCCGAGTCGAACGGGCCAGCGCCCGCCCAGGAACTCCGTGGCGACGTCAGCAGAAATCGCCGAACCGCCCATGCCGACCATCAAGACTGAGGCGGGGACGGGGGACGCTTCGGGCCAGCCCGCGAGTGCCACGCGCGCACGGGCGTGGGCCGAACCGGCGCGGAGTCCCCAGCCGGCGACACAGCCAAACATCCCGCCCGGGTCGAGGAACGCAAGGTCCTGCAAGGTAACCGCTGTCTTCATGCGACGTCCCGCTTCCCAAAGAGCACGCGCAACCAGTTGCCGCCCATCCACGCCGCAACTGCGGATTCCTCGAGACCTGCCTCAAGCAGGGCTGCCGTCACGCGAGGCAGATCCTGCACGCCCGCGAAGCCGGCAGGCAAGTCGCTGATACCGTCCAGGTCCGCGCCAAGCCCGAGCACGCCGTCACCGCCGACCGAGCGCAGATGACTGACGTGGCGTGCAACCTGGGCCAACCCTGCGTCTTCCCCGATGAAGCGGGGATAAAGGACGGTCCCGATGACTCCGCCACGCTCCGCGATGGCACGAATCTGCTCATCATTCATGTTGCGGGGATGGTCGCAAACGGCACGCGCATTGGCATGGCTGACGACGACCCGCCCGGGGTAGGCTTCGAGCGCGTCCCAGAAGCCGGGTTCTGCGATGTGTGCCAGATCGAGAACCATGTCGAGGTCCGCCATCCGTCTCAGCAGATCGCGACCAAGGCGCGTCAGACCGCTGGGTCGGTCCGATACGAGCAGACCATCGGCAAACCCGTTCCGCCCGTTCCAGGTCAGGGAGACCATCCTTAGGCCGAGGGCATGAAAGGCCTCGAGCAACTTGGGATCGTCGGCGAGGGGATCGGCGCCCTCGAAGGACAGCATGATGCCCGGAAGACCGGCTTCAAGGTCATCCGCGCGGTCCACGAGACGAAAGCCCCGCTGGCGCCGCAGGCCTTCGTGAAGGATGCCGACGAGGCGCATGGCACGATGAAGGGCCCGATCCCCCGTGACATCCCCCGGCACCCACAGCGACAGGAATTGCAGGGCCCCCCCGACAGCCGCGAAGCGCGGCACGTCGAAATGCAGGTCTGGTTGCGACCCACCGAAGGTCAGGTGGCCATCCAGGGAACGGTCGAGCGTATCGGCATGCCCATCGACCACGGGATGGCGGGCGTGCAGTCCGAGGGCACGCTCCAGATACTCCGGTGCCACGCTACCCATGACTGGCCCTGTTCCTGACATGTGCCCCTCAGGCCAGGGCGTGGGTCGGCACGCCCGGTTCCTGGATGCGCTCGTAATAGTAGCGGGTGTAGTAGGCGTCGGATATCCGGACCGGCACGGACTCACCCACGACGACCCAGCCCAGCGCGCGCCTGGAGAACCACATGGGCACCGCAAGGCGCAACGAGGCCCGATGCACGATCTCGAGCACCCCCATCCCCGCCGGGCGATGCCCGCGGGGCAAGACATACAGGACGACCCTGTAGCGCTCCATGACATCCTCGGGCAGGATGCCCGCACGAAGGGGCACCTCACCGAGCGCCATGTGGTCGACGCCGGGCAAGCCCGATGCGGTGCCACCCTCGCCGACCGTCGTGGCTTCGGGCCCGAACCGGGCAAGCACCCCCGGGAAAACCTCACCGCCGCCGGCCACGTCGACCAGCAGGACCGACTGACCCTGCCGCGCCATGTTCGCGGCGATGCCCACGGCCACGATGGCCGCAGCCTCCGGCGTTGGCCCGGACAGAAGCATTTCGCGGCGCGCCCCCGCGCGCTGCAGGAAGAACCACGTCATCGCCTGGCAGGGCTTGGCCTGCAGATGGTACAGACGCCCGAGGCGCAGCAGACTTTCGGGCAGGACCCCGATGACCGGAAGTCCCCAGAGCCTCGGCACGCCGGTTCGACCCCGACGCCGCGAGAGCAGCAGCAACCCTCCGACGACGATCACGGCCGCGACGGCAGGAACAGCCACCCAAGGGCCACCGGGCAGGGACAACCCGGACCGGGGCACCCGGACATCAAGCCGCGTCGAGTAGTTCCCGCCCACCTCGCGCAGCAGGCCGGCCATGGGTTGCCGCAGAGCTTCGGCGACGGGGGCCGCGTCCACCGTGGCATCGGCAGGCATGTCCATGCGGACGACGAGGCCGCGCGGCGTCCTCTCGAGCACCAGGGCCCAACCATCCGCAGAGGCCGACGCGGCAGGATTGGCACCCATCCACTCGGGCACGCGGCGGTCCGCCTCATCCTGGAACTGCCGCACGACCGAATCGGGCGCCGTGGGGCCAAATTCTGCCTCGAGGCGAACCTCAGGTGGCTCCGGACTCTCCTCGGCGGCATGCACCGGGGACAACGCGACCAGCACGACGGCGAGCCACGATGCAAGCAGGAGTGCCAAGCGGCCGGGACCGAACCTCATCACCCCATTCTAGCGCATGCCGGAACAGGCTCGGGCCAGCACGACCGCACCGCGAACATCCCACCCACGCATCCCGAGCGCACTGCGGCAGCCGTCCAGAGTAGCTCCGGTCGTGCACAGGTCGTCGACCAGCCAGACCTCTGCCGTCTTGCGGGACCGGACAGCCGCGAACGCTCCCCGCAACAATCGCCGCCTCTCCCCCGGGCCACTGGCGTGCAGGCGGGGCGTGGCACGCGTGCGGCGCAGGACACGGGGGGACACGGGACATCCCCACGTCCGGGCCAGGTGACGGGCAAGAAGCAACGCGTGATCGTAGCCCCGGGCACGCACGCGATCCGGCGAGGTCGGCACCGGCACGAGCAAAGGGGCACCAGGTGGCGGGCCAGGGAACAGAGCGGCGAGCGACCGGGCGAGGTCGGGACGATCACCCTGCTTGAGGGCCAGAATGGCGCGTCGCAGGCCACCTCGGTAAGAACCCGCCGCGAGAACAAGCAACCGGGCCTCGCCCACCCGCGCAGCCAGCGGCGCCCGCGCCGCCGCGCGACAACCCGGACAGAAGCCCTCGGTGCCCGTCAGGCGACATCCGGGGCAGGGAGCGGGCCAGCAGGCCGACCAGGCGCCCGCGGCAAACGTACGTGGATCCACAGCCCCAACAAGGCCCACGTCGCGCCCGCACCGTCGATCATGACGTCACGCAACTGACCCGACCGCCCCGGGACCATCGACTGATGCCACTCGTCCATGACCGCCCAGAGCACGGCCCAGCACCAGGCAAGGCCCAGCCTGCGGACGCCGAGGGCCCGGACCGCCAGCAGAGCCTGCACCGCGTAGGCCGACAGGTGTGCCATCTTGCGCGCCGCGGCGTGCACCACGAGGCGGACATAGGGGTCCGGACCCTCGGGATGCCCGAACCACGACAGGAGCGTCGCCAGAAGGAAGCCCGAATCCTCACCGGAGCGTCCGCGCGCGGACAGGATCCAGATGACGGCCATCCAGACGAAAGCGGGTGCCCAGCGCCCCATGGCACCATGATGCCCGTGACGACCATGGTCCTGCATCCTGCGTGCGGTCCCTTGCGGGGGCACCCCGACCTGCCCGGCGACAAATCCATCAGCCACCGGGGCCTGCTCTTCGGTGCACTGGCCTCCAGCCCGTGGACCCTTCGCGGCCTGAGCCAGGCCCGCGACGTGGCGCATACCGCCACGGCCCTCATGGGACTCGGTGTCCGGATCGTACGGGACGGGAGCGACTTGCTGGTCACGTCACCAGACGCGTGGCGGTCTGATGTCACGCTCGATTGCGGAAATTCGGGATCGACGGCGAGGATGCTGCTCGGCTTGCTTGCAGGTCGCGGCCTGAGTGCTCGTCTGATCGGCGACGCCTCCCTGTCGCGACGACCGATGCGTCGCGTTCTCGATCCCCTCGCTGCGTGGGGCCTGACGGTGCTCGAGGGCGGGGACAACCTGCCACTTTCCGTCAGGGGTGTGGCAAACCCCGCGGCCTGTAGCGTCGCGCTCCCGATCGCCAGCGCTCAGGTCAAGACGGCGCTCGCCCTCGCCGTCATTCAGGCGGGAGGACGGCTGGAACTCGAAGAACCGCACGCCTCTCGCGACCACACGGAACGCCTGCTCGAGGACCTCGGGGCTCCCTTGCGGCGCCTGCCCCGGGGTTTTGCGCTGGAGGGACCATGGGACCTGCCGGGTCACGTCCTCGACATCCCCGGGGATCCATCGGCCGCGGCATTCTGGGGGGTAGCCGCAGCGATTGTTCCGGGCTCGAGTCTCGTCCTTGGCCCTGTCAGCCTCAATCCGGGCCGCATCG
This sequence comes from Candidatus Sericytochromatia bacterium, assembly GCA_035285865.1. Classification (GTDB taxonomy): domain Bacteria; phylum Cyanobacteriota; class Sericytochromatia; order S15B-MN24; family VGJW01; genus VGJW01. The sequence goes on along the minus strand of JAYKHS010000026.1, from coordinate 8,991 downwards.
GCTGGATACGCGTGCTCGAGCGAATGGGCTGTCCTGTCTGGCTGGGCACCGCCCACGGCCACGACCCGGTCGGCACGGTCACGATCTCATCACCGGCCGTGCTTTCACCCGTGACGATCGCGGGCGAGGAGGTCGTTCAGGCTCTGGACGAGATTCCCGTGCTGGCCGTCGCCATGGCGCGTGCGCGTGGGATCTCCAGAATCCTCGGGGCCCGCGAGCTCCGCTTCAAGGAATCCGATCGCCTGAAGGCCGTGGCCGGACTGCTCGGATGGCTGGGCGTCCACGCGGAACTGTCCGGCGACGATCTGGCCATCCACGGTCGAGGCGATGATGCACCCTTCCCCAGGCCCGGGCGTGCATTCGAGGCCCTGGGGGACCATCGGCTCGCCATGGCTGCCGGTATTGCCAGCCTGGTGGCTGCCGGTCCCGTGACCCTCGAGGATCCGGATGTCGCAGCCGTCTCGGATCCCGGCTTCTGGGCCACGCGACGCGCTATCATGGAACCATGAAGGTCATCGAGGCTGAAGCAACGGGATTCTGCCACGGAGTCGAGCGCGCCGTGCGCCTTGCCGAAAAGGCCGGCGCTACGGCCAGCCAGGAAAACCGGGACATTGTCGTGTACGGCCATCTGGTCCACAACCCTCAGCAGGTGGCGGCGCTCGAAGCCCAGGGCCTGCGGCACGTGGCGGCCTGGCAACAGGAAACGCCCGGCACGCTCGTGGTGCGCACGCACGGCATTGCCCCGGGTGAGCTGGGACAGATCCGTGACGCCGGGTGGCAAGTGGTCGATGCCACCTGCCCGCTCGTCACGCGGACGCACCATCGCGCCGAGGCCCTCCGCAAGGCCGGCTATCCCCTGGCGGTCATCGGCAAGGCCGACCATCCCGAGGTCAAGGCCCTGACGGCCGGGGACTACGGCCAAGTGCCCGTGTGCCAGACGAGGGAAGACGTGGATCGCCTCTTCCCCCGACTGCAGGCTCGCCTCGGCGTCGTCATCCAGAGCACCTTCCCGCCGGCACCGGCGCGCGACATCATCGGCCTGCTCGCGATGAAGTCCATGGACCTGCGGGTCTTCAACACGGTTTGCGACGTCACGCAGAAGCGCATCGATGCAGCCATGGCGCTCGCCGGCGACGTGGATGCCATGGTCGTCGTGGGTGGGCACCACAGCGCCAACACCCGGCAGATTGCCGATGCGTGCCGCTCCGTCGTCCCCACGCTGCAGGTGGAGACGGCCGCCGAACTCGACAGCAACTGGCTGGCGGGCTTCCGCACCATTGGCCTGGCCTCCGGCCTCTCGACCCCCGACTCGGGCATCGCCGAAGTCCGCGAAGCTCTGCTCGCCCTGGCCTGAAGGCCAAGCATCAAGCCAGCAGCCACCTCCCGCCACGCCGCGCATGCTACAATCGCATGGCGCGTTTGATCGACGCCGAATCCATTTGAAGAGCAGGTTTCCCTCCCCCCATGAACACCCTTGATCCGATTGCCGTGGCCGACCTCGACGAAGAGGTCATCGATTACGATTCCACCTTTGTCGATGTCCAGCCCGGGGACATCGTGATCGGCCGCGTCGTCCGCGTGTCCCACGACCAAGTGTTGGTCGACGTCGGCGGCAAGTCCGAAGGCCTCATCCCCGTGAAGGAATTGGCCAACGGTCCCGTCGGCAACCCCCACGACCACATCCGCGAAGGCGAGGAGCTTGAGCTGTATGTCCTTCGCGAGGAGGACGAGGATGGCCAGCTGACACTCTCCAAGCGGCGAGTGGACCAAGCCCGTGGTTGGGTTCAGGCCACGAAGGACTTCGAGGAAGAGGCCGTCATCCATGCTCGGGTCACCGGTGTCGTCAAGGGCGGCATCATCGTCGACGCATACAAGCTGCGCGGCTTCGTCCCCGCCTCCCAGCTGCGCACCAAGGGTGCCCATGACGAGCTCGTCGGCACCGAAGTGCCGCTCAAGATCATCGAAGTGGATCAGCGCCGCAACAAGCTGATCCTGTCCCACCGGCAGGCCGTCGCCGCCGAGAAGGGCAAGCTGCGCGCCGAGATCCTGCAGACACTGGATGTCGGCCAGATCATCAGCGGCAAGGTTGTCCGCATCGCCGACTTCGGTGCCTTCATCGATCTCGGCGGGATCGATGGCCTGCTCCCGATCTCGGAAATCTCCTGGCAGCGGATCCAGCACCCCAGCCACGTCCTGAACATCGGCGATGAAGTCACCCTTAAGGTGCTCAAGGTCGACCGCGACGCGCACAAGATCTCGTTGTCGCTGAAGCAGCTGCAAGACGATCCCTGGAGCAGCCTCACGGCGAAGTTCAGCGAAGGCATGCAGGTGCCCGGCAAGGTCACCAAGCTTGCTTCCTTCGGTGCATTCGTCGAGATCGAACCGGGTGTCGAGGCCCTGCTGCCGACCGCAGAGATGGGCGACAACGTGGCGCGTCCTGAGGACGTCGTCGAAGTCGGACAGACCGTCAATGCCATCATCAAGCGGTTCCGTCCCGACGAGAAGCGCATCTCCCTCTCCCTGAAGGAATCCAGCGACACGGATGGAATCAACGAGGACGAGGACTGACCGCCAGCCCACGGGCGGTCTCATCACGGCCGTCGCACCAGGTTCCCTGGCTGCGGCGGCCGGTTGCTCCATGGGCGATCGCCTGATCGCGGTCAACGATCAACCTTTACAGGACTTGATCGATTATCGTTTCGCGATTACCGAGCGCCAGGTGACCCTGCGCCTGCTGCGGGACGATGGCGAACGGGACGTGACCATCACGAAGGAGGAAGACCAGGACCTTGGTCTGGCTTTCGACGAAGCCGTCTTCGACCGGGTCCGGCAGTGCGCGAACAAGTGCGAGTTCTGCTTCATCCACCAGATGCCGGAGGGTCAGTTCCGGAACAGCCTCTACATCGAGGACGACGACTATCGACTCTCGTTCCTGCAGGGCAACTTCATCACGATGACGAACCTTGCGGAACGCGACTGGAAGCGGATCGAGGCCCTTCGGCTCTCTCCCCTGTACGTGTCGATCCACACGACGGATCCCGAGCTGCGTCGCTCCATGCTTCGGCAGCCCTTGGCCGAACGCCTGCACACTCAGCTGGACCGGCTCGTAGCCATGGGCATCGACTTCCACGCACAGATCGTGCTGGTGCGCCAGCGGAACGACGGGGCCGTGCTCGATCGGACACTGGAGGAACTCGTGACCCGCTGGGGGGAGGGCCTGCTGTCGATCAACATCGTGCCCTTCGGAGCCACGCGCTTCCGGGAATCACTCGCACTTCCCGGTCTCGCCGCCACGACTCCCGAATGGTGTCGTGAAGTCATCCGTCAGGTTCGCCCGTTCCAACGCCGCTTCCGAGAGGAACGAGGCGACGATCTGGTTCGCCTTGCCGATGAGTTCTATATCCTCGCGGACATGGCCTTTCCGGGCGAACGCCACTACGGCGACTACACCAACCTCGGCGATGGTGTCGGTGGCTGCAGGCTCCTCATCAACGATTGGAACCGCCTCGCTCGAAACCTGCCCACACGCATCGCCCCGGCACGCCAAGTCACGGTCCTTACGGGCCCTGCGGCCGTCCGCGTGATGGAACCCATCGTGGCGCGCCTCAATGCCGTCGAGGGCCTTGAGGTTCGGCTCCTACCCATCGCGTCGAGGACCTGGGGCCCGAGCATCACCGTCACGGGCCTCAGGACTGGTGAGGACCTCATCCTCGGTCTGCAGGAGGCGGGCATCACGGGTGAAGTCTGGCTGCCCGACATCATGTTGCGGCCCGGGAGCAGGACCCTGCTGGATGACCGAACCGTCGAAGAGGTCGCTGCGGCGGCGTCGGTCGACATCAAGGTCCTGCCGACCGACGCGCGCGGCCTGTTCGTGGCGGCAACCGATCCGGTGGCCCTGGCGGATCTGGATGCCGATCGCTGGTTCGGCTCCTACTACCGCTGAGCCGCCCCTTCGGCACGGTCGAAGACCGCGCGCACCCGCGGCTCCAAGGGAGTACCCCGGACCACGGCGTGCTCGACCCGCTCCAGGCGATTTCCTGCGCGGTGGAAGGCGCCGGCCACTTGGCCTACCCAGGTCCCGGCCCTTCCCCGTACACTGCGCCCGCCATCCTGCAACCGTTGCTTCACGGCTCCGCGAAGCGCCCTGCCGGGCTGGGGAGCCAGCAGCACCCCGGCCACGACACCTGTCAGGGCGCCCAAGGCCACGATCCAACCCTTCATGCCCGCTCCTTTCGACCGTCCCTCGCCAGCAGGGACGCATAACACCCGACATACCGCCGGGCCATTTCCGATGCAGACAAGCTCCGGGCCACGGCTGCACGCACCCGCTCGGGCCGAATCTCGCGCGCCCACGCCAGCCCACGTGCCCAGTCGCCCGGTTCGCGAACCAGCCATCCCGCCTCGCGATGCGCAACCACCTCGGGTACAGCCCCCCGCGCGGTAACGATGACCGGTGTCCCGCAGGCCATCGACTCGAGCAAAACGAGGCCGAAAGGCTCCTCCCAATCCAGCGGGGAAAGCAAGGCGCGAGCCCCCGCCAGCAACTGCCACCGCGCACGGCCTGAAACTTCGCCGACCCAGCGAACCACGTCCTGGTCGCGCAGTCTCGGCATCAGCTCCGCCTCGAAAAACGCCCCCTGGCCGGGGTCCCGACCTCCAGCAAGGATCAGGGGGACCCGGAGCGCCCGGGCAATGTCGATGGCGTGATGCGGCCCCTTTTCCCGAGAGAGGCGTCCGAGGAAGACCACATGCTCACCTCGAGGCCCACTCCCCAGCGGCCAGTCGGCCATCACGATACCATTCGGAACGACCTGCGCCGACGCTCGTCCGTAACGGCGTGCCTGAGCATGAGACAGGAACACGAGACGCTCCGGACCGAGATGACGATAGGCCTCCTGTCGCACCGGATCCACGTCGTTATGGACGGTCGTCACCATGGGTCGAAGCAAGCCGATGCCGGCCTCGAGCGCTGCGGTCCGCGTGTGATCGTGAACGATGTCGAACTTTCCGGGATTCGACCTGATCGTGGCCATTGCAGCGGCCACATGGGCACGTTCCATGTCCGCACCGAGTTGCGACAGCCCGACAGGGCGACTGAAGGGACTGTCGGGATGCCCTGCCGCAAAGACCTCCACCCGCCAGCCCAGGCGAGGCAACTCGGCTGCGAGCGCGGCAACGACCCGCTCTGTGCCGCCATAACCATCGGGGGGGACCGACAGGAACGGAGGCGCGAGCAGCAGCACTCGGGGGGACGGCATGCCGGCATGCTCCTCCGCACGGCCTGACGCGTCGCTGTCCATCACGGCCCAAACGTCTCTCGCTCCCCTTGCAAAGGCCACGGTGACCACGGCATCCTGCGACGGCCGCTGCCCGTGCGATCGGGTCTCGAAAAGCCGAGGTGCCTTGCCATGTGGGACGTTCCGAAAAAGCCCTGGGTCGCGGCGCACCGCCTGCCGGCCCTGGCACCGGCAGGCGGGGGCGGTCTCGCAACATCGATGGCAGGCCTTCTGGAGGGGGGCCATCTGGCAGGCTGGATCGGGTTCCACGGCGAGGCTCGTGCGGATCGGCAACTCGTCAAGCTGACGCTCACGGAGAATCAGCTTGCGGGCTACCGGGATGCCTGGTGCCACCGCATCCTCTGGCCCCTCTGCCACGGATGGTTCGACCCGTCCGGGGGTGACAGCCTTGATGACCGTGCCCGTCAAGGCTTCGCAGCCTACCGGGAAGCCAACTCCCGGATCGCGCACACCCTGGCCGCCCTGCTCCCTCAAGACCGAGCGTGGGTCCAGATCCACGACTACCAACTGCTGCTGGTCCCCGGGATGTTGCGACAGCTACGACCGGACTGCGGCATCCTCTTCTACCTGCACGTTCCGGTGCCCGAGACAGGAGCTTGGCGCTGGCTGCCCCCGGACATTCGCACGGCCCTTGGATTAGGCCTCGGTGCCGCCGATCTGGTGGGCGTGCAAACCCCTGGCGACAAGACGAAGATGGAGGATCTGCTGAGTGGAGAACGGACCTGGGGGACGCGTCGAAGAGGCCGTGTCGAAACCCATCCCGTGCCGATCGACCCCGAGCATCTTCTGCGCACCGCGCGAGAACTGCGGTCGCGTGCCGACCGCGCGAATCCATGGCCCGGAGGCGGCAGACGCATTCTGCTGGTCGGGCGCGGCGACCCCAGCAAGAACCTCCCGCGCAGCATCGATGCCATAGACCGCCTGCTCGCCAGACGCCCCGACCTGAGCTCCGGTCTGTCCATCCTCTGCCTTGCCCCCGAGAGCCGGCAGGAATCGCCGACCTACAGGAAGTGTCAGGCCGAAATTCGTGCGGGCATGGCCGCCCTGTCGCATCGATGGGGTCAAGCCGGACTCCGGGCCTCCCTTCGCGAAGAGGACGACCGCGACCGTGCCTTGATGGCCCTAGAAGGCTACGACATCCTCCTGGTAGCGCCGCTGGCCGATGGCATGAACCTGGTCGCCAAGGAAGGTGCGCTCCTCAATCGCAACGCGGGTGTCATCGTGGCATCGACCCACATGGGCGCGTGGCAAGCACTGCAACCCGACTGCCTCGAGGTCCATCCGCTCGATACCGACGGTATGGCGCGGGCACTCGAGCGCGCGCTCTGCATGAGTCCCGCCGAGCGAAACCTCCGCTCGGAACGCATGCGCTGCCGGATGCTGCGCGAAGCACCGGTCACGTGGCTCGCCAGCCAACTGTCCAGCGCCGAGCGCCCCTGCTCCGGGACGCGTCATGTTGCCTGACCCGGAGATGCTCGGCCTCGCCCGACTGGCCCGACGCCTCGAGACACTGGGTCTCGCCGGCCAGACACCGAATCCGGCCAGTGCCAACCTCAGGGCCATCGACCGCATGAGAAACGGAGACCCCTTCTATACGTTCGGGATCAATGCCCTGACCGAGCGATGGCGAAAGCAGACGCCAGATCGTAGCAGCATCATCGATACGGTCTGCGCCGCCTTGGGGGAAACCCTACCCGAGCGGTTCCAGTCCGGACCGGGAACCATCGCCGCAGAGCACGCGGCACGGCACTGGACAAGGGCCATCCGGCTGCTGGATGAGGTGGCGATGGCGGGCGGAAACGTATCATTCGGGACCGGCCATCCCGGAGCGATGCTCGAGCTCTACCGGCAGCTCGCCGATCGGGTGTCCACGTTAGGTGGCCATGTCATCCCCCCTGCCGCACTCGAGGGGGCCGCCGTAGACGGCTGGGTCGACGATCTCGGGGGAGTCGCCGTACTCAGTGATGGCTGCGGGGCCTTGCACAGCCACAGCACGAGCATCCTCGACGGCACGCTTGTCGGACGACGCGTTGACCTCGTCGTGGGGGATCACGGCGTCATCGGCTCGGCCATGAACGCCGGCGCAAGGTGCCTTGCGTTCATGGACACCAATGACCCGGCCGTGGCTGTGGCCGCAAGCCTGTTACCGGAGAAGCTGGTCCTGGTACCCACCTACGACAACCTGCCCAATGTACGTACCGCCAGCATCCTGAGCGAACTCCGAAACGTCGGTTCCTGCTAACATGAAACGACGGGGGCGGTTAGCTCAGCTGGTAGAGCGCCTCGTTTACACCGAGGATGTCGCGGGTTCGAGTCCCTCACCGCCCATCACTGATCAGGAGGATTTCATGACCATGGTCGCACTGGATGCCAAGGCATTCGTTACGCTCTCCGAGGACGCGATGCAGTGCCTGCACCGCATTTACCAGGCAGAGATGGCCGGGATCATCCGTTACCTGCATTACTCGTTCATGGTGATGGGCCACAATCGCATTCCCATCCAGGCTTGGTTCCGCAACCAGGCCACCGAGAGCCAGACGCACGCCACCCTGATTGGCGAGAAGATCACCTCTTATGGTGGCCACCCCCCCCTGCTCTCGCAGTCCGTCGAGGAGACGAACCAGCACGGCATCAATGCCATCCTCGAAGAGAGTCTCCACCACGAGCTCGAGGCCCTCAAGCTCTACAAGCAGCTGGCCGACTTCGCATCCCGCGACGGAGACATCGCTCTGGAAGAACTCGCCCGGGAGATGGTGCGGGGTGAAACCGAGCACATCGACGAAGTGCGCAAGATGCTGCGTCAGCCCCACTGATCCGCCCGTAACGAGAAGAGGCCCCCCGGAAAGTCCGGGGGGCCTCTTCTTCAGCAGTGGTACGCCTGACTGCTCAGAAGCAGAACTGCGCACCCAGCGTGTATCCGAAGACCATTCCCGAGCGCGAAGCGGCTGCCGAGCCTGGCTTGGGCGTGCTGGTATAGCTGGAGAGGCCGACTCCAACGTTCAGGATGAACTGGTCACCCAGCACGTAGTCGGCCCCGACGCCAGGGGCGATGTTGGTATCGCGGGATTCCGGCAGATCGCCCACGCCACCGGCGAGAAGGCCGTAAAGGCGCGAAGTGCCACTGTTGTAGAAGGGCAACATCAGCTGGCCTCCGTAGTTCAGGAGTCCCTTGGTCACGCCGCCCACCGTCTCCTGTTGGGGAAAGACGGAAAGCGCAAAGCCGAAGGCCGAACTGGACCAGTTCCGATAGGTGAGACCGGAGCCGGCAATGTTGGAAAACTGGAAACCGAGGTTGTGCGCCCGGGTCAGCGGCCCACCCGCAAGAGTGGGAGCCACGATGTTGGTCCCGAGATTGGCAGCAGGGGCCGAGGCCTCCGGTGTGCTTCCCGATCCCGTACCGCCGGAGCGCACGATCTGGGCGACCTGAAAGGGTGCCGCGACGGCAGCCTGAGAGGGCATGGGGGCAGCGAAGTCTGCAAGAGCGAGCAACAAGGTGACGGGATCCTCCGGAAGGAATGGGCACAGCCCGCCATTCGGGCTAATAGGGTACATACCCGCCCACCTCCACCACACACCCCCCAAAGCACAACCCCCCGATGCCTTGGCTTTCGCCAGACACCGGGGGGTCGCTTCGACAACAGAGGCAAGAGACTTTTGCAGGTGCCCGATTGGCCCTGATCGACCTGTGAGTCAT
>JAYKHS010000025.1:0-43407 GCA_035285865.1 Candidatus Sericytochromatia bacterium | reverse complement strand
CCACCTCGGGCACGCCCGGCATGGCGGCGGCCGGCACGACAGCCGCCTCGAAGAACAGTTCGGCCATCCAGGAAGGCGGCCTGCCAGAACCTTCACGCATCAGGGGTCTTGTACCCGTGTACCATGGCGGCTGTGAGCCCTCGCACACTTCCAGCCGCCGCCACAGGCCATGCCTGCCGATCGGACAGCCGCATATGACGCTCCCTCGGATCGCCCTTCTGGTTGTATCACTGGATGGACGCACCCATCTGGATCGCCTGCTTGAGTCGGTGGATGCACTCGATTACCCGCGCGACCTTCTTGAAGTTCACGTGGTAGACAACGGGTCATCGGATGGCACGGTAGCGTGGCTTCGAGAAACACGGCCCTCCATTCGCGTGATAGCCCTGCCACACAACGAGGGATTTGCTAAGCCGAACAACCTGGCTGCACAGGCAGCCACCGATGCGACCTACCTTGCGCTTGTCAACAATGACATGCGCCTCGCTCCCGACTGGCTGCACCAAGCCCTGGGCGGCTTCGTTGGAGAGGACGTCGCATGTGTCGCAACGCGAATCCTGAACTGGGACGGAACGCGGGTGGACTATGTCGGATCTGGCAGGACTTTCGATGGATTCGGCCTGCAACCCGATTACGGTGCGGACGCAGCGCGCATCCAGGGCACGGAAGGTCCGGTGCTCTTCGCCTGCGGAGGCGCGATGATGATCCGGCGGAGTACGTTTCTGGCACTGGGAGGATTTGACGAGAGCTTCTTCGCCTACTTTGAAGACGTCGACCTCGGATGGCGACTCTGGTCATCCGGCCACCGTGTCATCTATCGACCTCAGGCAGTCTCGTGGCATGTCCATAATGGAACCTCCGCGCGCTTCCCGAGCGAAGCCAAACGGCTGCTGATGGAACGCAACGCCCTTATGATGGTGCTAAAGAACCAAGAGGACGAGGATCTTCTGCCCCATGCCTTGGCCGCCCTCCTGTTGACAGCGTCGCGGGCGGCCTTGCGCGGCCACGTGGATGAGGCCTCGTTCCGGATGGAAGAGCTGCCCGTGGCGCCACGCCTCGCCGCGCGTCAGAACGTGGCGTCGAGAATTGCGCGCGTCACCAGAAAACGGGGTCTGTCCGGCCTTGCCAGAGCGGTCTCAATCAAGCTGTTACGCGATGTATTGGAGCATCTCGAGGGTGGCCCGACACGGGTGCGGGGGGGAAGCGTCCTGGTTTCCGCGGAGGCGTGGGCTGGTGTCCTGGCCCTTAAAGACGTGGCCTCCATGCTCCCGGAGGTGATGGAGCGTCGCCGTCAAGTTCAGAGTTGGCGCAAGCGGCCTGACCGGGATCTCGTAGGGTTGATGCGGCACCCCCTGATGGTCACGGAAGGCGGAGAGACCTATGCACGCCTCCACGAAGGTCTCTGCAGGATTCTGGGGATGCGGGATCGCTACGATGTCCAATGACCGCTCTTCCGAACTTTGGCTCCTCACAGACGACCGCCTGATCCATTGGATCTCCGGCCCTTCGCTGGCGGGTCGGTCGAAGGGAGGGGATCTGAGCGATCAACCCGCCCTCGGATCTCAGCGCCGAGTTCGGAGATACTGGCGCAAAGACTCGACTGCTCGGTCCAGACTCTCCCCAAGTCGGCGCATCCCTACGTGCGCCACGGGAAGACGCTTAACGGCGCCATTCAGCTTGTCTGACAGCCGATAACGAAGAGGCTTGACCCCGTACAGGTGCCCGGCAGGATCATCGACGAGCATGGACAACCGATGCACCTCTCCGCGCAAGCGCGAGATCTCGCTGAAAATGTCGCGGTTCCACAGGGACACATTCAGACGATCTCGCGTCCGCTCCAGCTGCCCCTGAGCCTGGTCCCAGGCTCGGGACTTCAATCTAAGATCAGCATCGTCTAGCGTTCCAGCAAGCACCGTATTTGAGCCGTCCTGCCTTATCCGATATTCACAGGTAAACTCAGGAGCGAAAGCAGGCCGACCCTCGCTGGACAGCCTGAGAATTGCATCATAATCCTCATGGCGAATCATTGTCTCGTCGAAGGCCAGCCTTGATCCTATTTCTGACATTCTATCTACGCAAAATGAGTGTATTGGTATAAAATTACCTAAGTAGTGGTCTATAAAGCAGTATCTTGGTTTTTCGAATGGATTATCGTAAGACCTAACATACAAACTCCCATCAGAAGCGAATTCCATATTGGCCTGATAAGTATTGGCATAAGCCCACGCACACCCATCAGACCCCATAGCCTCAATAAGGTTAACATAATGACGTGCATATACAACGTCATCGTCATCCAAAAAAGCCACAAACTGACCTCGAGCAGCCATCAATCCAAGATTAAGATTCCGGCTGCGCTGATCCTCATCCGTGGGATTAACCACCAAACGTACATCCATACCCATGTCTCGATATACTTGCAAGGCTGAATCAAGATGCCCCCTATCCGCGCCTGAAACACCTTGGAAGACCACTACAACTTCTATCGGCTGATAATCCTGACATTGAAGACTAAAAAGAGCGGTGTCCATGTAGCCAATTCGGCCGGATACCGTTCGAATAACGACAGACAAAAGGCCAGGCACAGGTATGGAATTATTTCTCAACGCCAATTACCAACGGGCCTGCGCGAACGTAAACTGATGGTCAAATGTGGGAATATCGCAGCCCTGCGGAACCGGGACAGGCTTAAAACTCTTGTCCCAAGCCGCGATTTGGCGCAACTCTTCCGGCGAGAGCAACTCCCTCATCATGTCGCCCATGGCCTTGGCAAACTTCGCCCCTCCGTACCGCCTAGCCAGCTTGTAGCCCGAGATAATCATGTGCCTCCGTTCGAAGTCATTATCTCGACCTTTGCGCGCAACGTCATGTTGGACCAATGCCTGTGGGACCACGCGGCACTCCATGCCCGCCAACCTCGTCCGCCAACTGAGATCGACATCCTCACAATACATAAAGAAGTCATCGCAGAATCCGCCTAGCTCTGCATAGACACTGGACGGAATCAGCAGGGCGCAGCCGCTGCACCAGTTCGTCCGGAAGTCCTGTTTGTCATAGGGCTTTGGATGCTCACGCGGAAACTGCCTGGCCTCAAACAGACCTCGGAACCCATGGTGCGCAGCAAAGGCCACCATCGCGCTGACTGCCCGATGATGGTAGATGCTGTCAGGATTCACGCAGAGGTGCAGCCACGCTCGATCGCCCATCACTTTTCGACACGCCGCAAAGATTGCATTGTGCGCCCTGCCGAATCCGACGTTGTCGCCAGCATCCCACAGAATCACGCGATCCGCGAGCCCCAACGTGTCGATCAACCCTGCGACGGCGGGCAAAGTGGAGCCACAATCATTATCGCGAAAAGCCAACACAATCTTGGCGTCAGCCGACAGGTGCTGCCGCATCAGTGAGCGGATACAGCGTTCGAGGAGGTCGAGAGGAGTCCTGTAGAGGACGATGGCAGCCACGACGACCGTTCCGTCAAATCGCCGTGTGTCCAGAAATTCCTCGTGGGAGGTCATCATCTCATCACCATGCACCCGACAATTGCCGGAATAGGAAACGGGCTGATTTCTCGGCCAGCAGCCGAGGGCCACCCTCACTCCAGACGCGCATCACGGCCCTTCGGAGCCTCGACCACCACGGTCGTGCCTCTCGGCCGTACGCCCGGGAGACTGACCATGTTGGCCTTGAATGCGACCACGGTGATACGCAGTAGGCCTGCAGGGGAAGCGTCGTTCGAGACCACCTGATGGCTTCTCGGTGAGCCAGTACCCGGGAGCGGGTTGCCCCGATTTCCTCCGCATCCGCCAGAATCTGGCGAAGGGCATCGACCCAACCTTCGACAGACTTGTAAGGAATCACGGCACCGAGACCCCGTGCACGCACTTCCTCGCTGATGGAGTCCCCCTCCGTCGTGAACACGGGCAGCCCCGTCCACAGATAGTCCTGAATGCGCGTCCTGAATGCGAAACGCGTCTCGATGGCATCGAAGTGGCTGGAAATCCCGATATCGGCCTCAAGCAGGAAGTCCTGGCGGCGCGCGTAAGGCACCCAGCCCTCGTTGAAGAAGACGAAGCACCCCGTCAGGCCCAGAGCATCGGAGAGATCCCGCGCACGCTGGGTCATGGACATCTCGGGCAACTCTGGATTCGGCGGTCGAGTACCGAGAAAAACCAGCCGGATGTCGCCTCGCTCCTTCGATATCTCTGCCACTGCCTGAATTACCGTAAGTGGGTCGAACCAGTCCCAGATACCTCCACCCCAGACAAGTATCCGGTCATCCGCCCCGATCCCGGGCACAACGCCCCGGAGTGCCGGTTGTCCCGTCGCAACGGGCTCGGACTCAGGCAGACCGAAAGGAACGACGTCTATCAAGGTCCGGAAAGAGGGATCGCTCGCCGCTATTTCGGGACGTAACCGTCCGAGCGCACAGAGGCGACCCAGGTACATATCTCTCTGGCGCTCGGAAGCGCAGATCATGAAGTCTGCGGCATCCATCTGCTCATTCATGATGTCCCACAGGTCAATCAGAATGGCACGTCCTTCGGGAGAATCGAGATTCGTCTGCGGATAAGCCTCAAAGACAAACGGATCGTACAGATCCATCACGATCTTTTTGCCCAGTTTTCCGAGCTTTGGGAATCGCCGCAGCATAAGGCCCTGCATGACGAGGACGTCGGCCTCGCGAGCCATCCGGAACAGCAGGGCGTGGTCATCGGCACAAGACACGATGCGACACCGCGATTCTATGTCTCCGCCCAGAGGCAGCAGCGTAACTAGCGTCGCGTCACAGCTGACTGTCAACTGCTGTGCCATCTCGAACGCTCTGATACCAGGTCCGGCCATGACTGGGCCGACACGCTCATGCGTGATCACGAGGACCTTGTTCAAATCCTCAGCCCTCAGTCCCAGCAATGTGTGCCTCATAGCGGGAGAGAACGTCCCGACTAGGTCCCAGTGCCCGAAGAACTCCGCGGTCGATCCAGGCGACACGGTCACACAATTGCGCGACCTGCCCATGGCTATGGGATACGAAGAGGATGGTCCTTCCATCACGGCGGAAGCCGTGGATGCGGTCGATGCACTTCTTCTGGAACGCGGCATCCCCGACGGCAAGGACCTCGTCGATGATGAGGACGTCGGGATCGACATGCACGGCGATGGAGAATGCCAAGCGCATGTACATGCCGCTGGAGTAGGTCTTCACGGGCTGATCGATGTGCTCGGCAAGTTCGGCGAAGGCGACGATGCTGTCGTAGCGCTCCTCCATCTCCTTGCGCGTCAAGCCGAGGATGGCCCCGTTCAGGTAGGTGTTTTCACGGCCGCTGAAGTCGGGATGAAACCCTGCGCCCAACTCGAGCAGGGCCGACACCTTGCCGTGGACCTCCACGGTCCCCAAGGTCGGTTTGCTGATGCCAGTCAGCAATTTGAGCAGGGTGCTCTTCCCGGATCCGTTCGTGCCAATGATCCCGAAGCTCTCGCCGGGCTCAATCGTGAAGCCGATCTCCTTGAGGGCCCACGAACGCGGAGGTTCGGCGCCCTGGCCTCTCAACGCACCAACCAGAGCTTCCTTGAGGGTGCGCGGCCGGTGGCTGGCCAGCGCGTATTCCTTCCAAACCCCGGTCACCGCGACGGATCCGATTCTGGGCGCGCCCTGGACCGCCATGTTTCAGATCACCTCCGCGAAGACGAACTTGCGGCGGCGGAAGACCCACAGGCCGAGCATCAGGCAGGCCGACGCCTCAAGGGCCGCGACGAAAAGCCCCGGTGACCACGGAGCGGCACCGCGCATCAGGATGTCCTGGTAACCCACGACAAGTGGAGCCATCGGGTTGACATAGGTGAGCCACGCATAATCCCCCGGAATCATCGAAACGGGGTAGACCACGGGCGTCACGTAGAACCACGCCATCAGGACCGGCCCCAGCAACTGCTCCACATCCTTGTAGAAGGCATTCATAGTCGCAAGGATCAAGTTCACGCCGAAGGTCAGGGCGAACTGCACGGCCATAAGCACCGGCAGTGCAAGCATCGCCCACCCGGGGGCGATGCCCTTGGCCAGCAAGAAAACCCCCAGCACCGGCAGCGAGAAAAGGAAGTTGACCCAGTTCGTCGAAACCGAGACCAGGGGCAATATCTCGAGCGGAAAGTAGACTTTCTTGATGAGGTTGGCATTCGCCGTGATGCTCGCCGTGCCGTTGGTGAGAGACGTCGAGAACCAGGTCCAGGGCAACAAGCCTGTGAACAGCATCAGGGCATAGTTGGGCACCTGGATGCGCATGACCACAGAGAAGACGAGCGTGTAGATGCCCATCAGCAGCAGCGGGTTAAGCAGGCTCCAGAGAAATCCGAGGAAAGAGCCCCGGTAACGGGCTCTCACTTCACGCTCAACCAGGCCCAGAAACATCTCCCGGTAGGCCAGCCAAGGATGTGTCGACAAGAGTGCCATCCAGAAAGAATCAGGAAAACCGAAAAGCCGACAACAAGAATACCAGTCACGGCTTGACCGGGGCAAACCCGCTCGGGGCGCGGCTGCCCGCATGCGCGTGGTACGTTGGCGGACGCATGCACACATCCCCCCCCACGCAGTCGCCAGCCCGCCTCGGCACGGGCTGGCTGGTCGTCGTGCTGGCCTTCGTCCTGCTCAAGCAGCTGACATGGCTGGCGGCACTGCCGCTCTGGCAATCACCCGATGAACCGGCGCACTTCCACTACGTCCAGTATCTGGCCGAGACCGGGCGCCTGCCTCGCTTCGATCGCAGCCGCCCGACGAACGTCTCGTCGCCCGAGGTGGCCTACACCGAAACCCATGCGCTCCTCAACCACGCGGCCTTCCATACCGACCATCGTCCCGTCACGGGCACCGCATCCGTCGCGCCGGGCGAGGCACGCCTCAGGCAGCCGCCCCCGCTGGAGCGCCTGAACGACGGCAACTCCACGGCCGCGCCATACCCCCCCGCCTACTACGGCCTGGCCGCAGGCGTCTATCGCCTGTTCGGCGACTCGGACATCCTGACGCGGGTCTTTGCCGTCCGTTCGCTGTCGATTGCCTTCGTGCTCGGCACGGTCGTCCTGGCGTGGCTGCTGGCTGGTGAACTGTGGCCCGGGCCCCGCATCCGCGCGGCCTTCGCGCTCGTGGTCGGTTGCCAGCCGATGCTCGCGATGATGGGCGTCTCAGTCAACAACGATGCCATGCTGGTGATGTCGGGCAGCGCATTGGCATGGCTGCTCCTGCGCACATGGCGCGTCGCGCCCGGAGTCCTGTCGGGGGTGGCCATGGGCCTGTGCCTTGGCGTGGCCTGGCTCACCAAACCCCAAGGCATGGTGCTTGCCCCCTTCATCCCGATGATCACGGCCATGTTCACGTGGCAGCAGAGCCGGCCGTGGCTGGGCTGGGTCCGGGCCATGGCGGGCGTGGCCATCGGGACAGCCCTGCTCGCAGGCCCGTGGCTGTGGCACCTCCAGCAGACCTACGGCACGTTTCTTCCGGCTCTGGGCGGGCTGTCGCCGGTGCCCATGACGACCCTGCCGCGCTATCTGACGGAACACGTCCTGCAACCCGGCCTGTCCCGCACCCACACGGTCTGGGTGGAGCAATACTGGGCAACCTTCGGCTGGCTGGACACGAGAACCTCAGACCTGGCCTACCGCATCGTCGAAGCATTCGCGTGGGTCGGTGCCTTCGGAGCCTGGAGAGCGGCAAGTCAATGCCCCGGCAGGCTCCGGAGCGTCCTCGCGGGTTGTATTCTGCTCACGGCAGGATTCCTCGTCGCCCTTTACGCCGCCGAATATCAGGTCGTGCGGGGCACGGGGATCCCGATGCTGCAGGGTCGCTATCTGCTGCCCGTGCTGCTGCCGCACATGCTGATGTTCTTCACGGGCTGCCTGATGCTGGCAAGGCAGGAACGCCGCGTGCTCGTGGCTGGAATTATGGCAGCTGGATTCGTGTCATTCCAGGCCCTGGCCCTGCTTCGCGTGCTGGAGCGGTACTATGCCTGAGCCGAATGGCCGAGCCCGGGCAGGCCTGGTCCCATGGGCGATACCCGTGGCCCTCATGACCGGATTGACACTCCTGCAGGGCTGGCAACTCGTCGCAGCGGCCCTGCACGGAGCAGCGGACCTGGCCTGGTGGGATTACCTGACCCGACGCATGGGCCAGTTCAAGCCGGACCTCCTGAAGCCACCCAACAACGCGATTCTGGTCGCAGCGTTCGTCGTGGCGTCGATCGGAATTGCCTGCGGTTGCCTGCTGGCAGGAACCCGCCAGCCGGACCGGGCGGGGGAAGGAGAACCCTGTGCCTGACCCGGCAACACCCTGCGCCATCTCGATCGTGATCCTGAACTACCAGGGCCGCGACGTCCTCGAAGCCTGCCTCGCATCCGTGGCTGCCCAGACCAGGCCCGCCCACGAAGTCATCGTCGTCGATAACGCCTCGCCGGACGGCTCGGGAGCCCTCGCGGCCGAGTTGTGCCAACGCCACGGCTTCCGGTTCGTCGCGAGCCCGATCAACGGCGGCTACTCCGCGGGCAACGCCCTCGGCATCCGCGAGGCCACCGGAACCTGGCTGCTGCTGCTGAACAACGATGCCGAACTGGATCCGGGTGCGCTGGGCGCCCTCGAGGCCGCCATCCTTGCCCAACCCGACGTGGCGATGTTCTCGACCTGCATCGTCAGCCACGAGGATCCCGGAACCATCGACACCCTGGGCATCGCGCCCTATCGCGACGGCATGAGCCGGGGGCTGGCCCGCCTCGAACCCATTGCCGCGCACCGTGAGGCACGGGAGGTCTTCGCTCCAAGCGGCTGCGCCGGCCTGTACCGACGGGATGTCTACGAGGAGTCCGGAGGCCTGCCTGAGGTCTTCTTTGCGTACTGCGAGGACTTCGATCTGGGCCTGCGCTTCCGGTGGATGGGCCACCGTTGCATGCTCGTGCCCGAGGCCATCGTCCGACACCGTTACTCGGCAGCAGCGGGGCGTTACTCGGCCTTCAAGGCCTATCTTGTCGAGCGCAACCACCTCTGGGTGCGCTTGCGGCTGCTGCCCCTCGGCATGGTTCTGGCCAGCCCATGGCACAGCCTGTTGCGCTACGGGCTGCAGGCCTGGGGCGTGCTGACGGGGAAGGGATCGGCCGGGAAGTTCCGTCAGGAAGGCGGCGGGGCCCTCGAACTGGCGGGCATCCTGTTGCGGGCTTACGGGGACACCCTCAAGGCCCTGCCGCGGTTGCTCTGGGAGCGGCGACAGCTTCGGTCCCTTCGCCGGGTTCCCCCGGCGGCGATCCGGCAGGCCATCCGCACGTTCGGGCTCTCGGCCCGCGAACTGGCCCTGAAGGACTGAGCGGTGGGACATCCGCTGGCGAGAGGACTGGCCCGCGCGCTGCCATGGCTCGCCACGGTCGCCGTGGTGATTCTGGTCCTGCGGAGGGTCAATCTCGCCGAGACGGTGCACGCGCTGGGTAGCGCCCGCCCGGCCCCGCTCGCGGCAGCCCTGCTGGGGTGGGTCTTGATCCAGCTGGCCAGCATCGTCCGCTGGTGGGGCGTCGAACGCCTGTCCGGGGACCATGCCGTTCAGCTGCGGGACCTGACGCGCAGCCACCTCGTCGGCATGGCGGTGAACCTCTTCTTGCCTAGCGGCTTCGGCGGGGACATTGCCAGAGCCCTGAGAAGGCGAACGGAGGCGCAGGGCCTGCTTCGTGCGGCGCAAGGCGTGGTCGCCGACCGCTTCCTCGCCCTGCACGCCCTGATCGTGGCGGCGGCCGCAGGTATCCTGACCACGCCTGCCATGCAGGCACACATCACCCAGCCCCAGCTGCTTGCCTTGCTCGTGATCGGCAGCCTGCCCTTCGCCTGGCCCTGGCTCCGGGCGTGGCGCGCGGGGACAACGCCGCCAACGGCGGAGCGGATTGGGGGCACCTTCCTCCTCTGGCTGCTCTCCGTGGTCATCCAGGTCGCGAACGCGCTCGTCCACGCGTGGTTGCTGGAGTCGCTGTGGCCCGGCGTGCCCTTGACATGGATGTTGGCCGTCATCCCGGCCATGAGCCTGCTGGCCAGCTTGCCAGTATCCATCAACGGGCTGGGCGTTCGGGAAGGGCTGCTGATCTTCTGGCTGGCGCCCGTCGGCGTGCCCGAACCTGTTGCCCTGGGTCTTGGCGTGCTCAGCCTCGGCCTGCTAATCCTGACCGGCCTCGCGGGCGGCGCGGTCCTGCTGCGCGAGAGCCTGGCCCCGACCCGTGCCCGCATGTCCTAGCATGGGGGCGACGATGGAAACCTCACCCGCAGCTTTGCCCGGCGCCTGGCCCGAGGGTGCCGGGGTGGCGTTCGTCGTGCCGGCCTACCGTGAGGAAGCCAGCATCGCGGCCGTCATCGACAGCCTGACGTCCGCCTTTCCCAAGGCCGACGTCCTCGTCATCAATGACGGTTCGCCGGATGCCACCAGCCGGGTCGCCCGGGCGACGGGCCGGGCGACCGTGATCGACCTGCCGGTCAACCTGGGCATCGGCGGAGCCGTGCAGACGGGCTTCCGGCGCGGGCTGGCGATCGGTGCCGAAGTCGTCATTCAGGTGGACGGGGACGGGCAGCATCCTGCCGACCAGATCCGCCGCCTGCTGGATGCCATGGCCGCGACCGGAGCCGATGTCGTGGTGGGCTCCCGCTTTCGGGACGTGGCCTCCTTCCGATCCACGCCGCTGCGCCGCATGGGCATCGGCATGCTGCGCCTCGCCAACAGGCTGGTGGGGGGCGTGGACATCGCGGACAGCACCTCGGGCTTCCGGGCCTACAACAGCCGTGCGCTGGCCTTCCTGGCCCAGCACTACCCGCCAGACTACCCGGAGCCGGAAGCCGTGGTCATGCTCGCCCGCGCAGGCTTCCGACTGCATGAGACCGGAGTGGTCATGACCGAGCGACATGCCGGGCAGTCGTCGATCCACGGCTGGCGATCGGCCTACTACATGACCAAGGTGCTGCTGGCCATCGCCCTGCACGCCTTCCGGCCGAGGAGCATTCGCTGATGGGTGCCGCAGGCGTCGACACGGGACGCATCCAGATCCTTGCCATCGTGGGCAGCCTTGCCGCTCTGGCACTCGTCGGCCGCTTGCTCGTCCGCCGACGCCTGCGTGAGGAAGTCGCCCTGCTGGCCCTCGGCATCGCGCTGGTCTTTCTGGTCCTCGCCACGTGGCGACCACTCCTGGAGAAGCTGGCCTTCGCGGTGGGCATCGCGTATCCGCCGGCCGCGCTGCTGCTCATCATGGCCAGCGGTGCCTATGCCATGATGCTCCACCATGCCATCGTCCTGACCCGGCTCGAGGACCGCCAGCGCACACTCGTCCAGGAGGTGGCGCTCCTGCGGCTCGAATTGGAGCATCTGCGTCCGGTGACGCCCCCCCCGGCAACTGCCGGCGTCCCGTCGGAACAGGCGTGACACGGGTCCTCGTCGCGACGGACGGCCTGCTCGGGCCACGGATGACCGGTCCGGCCATCCGGGCCCTCGAGCTGTCGCGCGTGCTGGCCGGCGACGGCCACGAAGTCGTGCTGGCCAGTACCCACTCGGGGACGCGACCGCCGGATGCCCCTGAATCCTTGCGCCTGGTCCATGGCTGCCACGGACGTACCCTCACGACCCTCGCGGCCGAGGCCGAGGTCGTCGTGACAGGGGGTTTCGTGGCGGCCCACCACCCGGGCCTGGTGTCTCGTGCCCGCCACCTGGTGCTGGACCTCTACGATCCGATGCTGCTCGAAGTCCTTGCCAGCGCGGAGTCCGGCACGATGCGCCGATGGCGCCTGATGGAACAGCGCGCCTGGCTGGCGTGGCAAATGGCGCGGGCGGACGCCTTCCTCGTGGCCAGCGATCGCCAACGGGACTACTGGACCGGCCGCGCATGCGCCCTCGGGTTGCTCTCGGCCGAGCACCATGACACCGACTCGGGTTTCGACCGACTCTTCTTGGAAGTTCCCTTCGGCATTCCCGAAATCGCCCCCGACCCGGGAACCGACAGAGTCATGCGTGGCCGCATCCCTGGCGTTGGCAAGCAGGATGTCGTGGCCCTCTGGTACGGGGGGCTCTGGGACTGGTTCGACCCCTTGACGCCACTGCGTGGCGCGGCTGCCCTGGCCGATGACCACCCGGAACTCAAGCTGGTCTTCCTCGCGGGCAAGCCACCCCAGGCCGGCAGTCCGCGCCACCGAAGACTCGAAGAGTTGCGCACCGAGGCCGCGAGGCTCGGCACCCTCGGCAATCAGGTCGTGCTCGTCGAGGACTGGGTACCCTATGCCGAGAGAGGTCGATGGCTGCTCGAGGCAGACGCGGGCGTGTCGGCGCATCGATTGAATCTCGAGACCCGATTCTCGTACCGCACCCGCCTGCTGGACTTCCTCTGGGCCGGTCTGCCCATCCTGACCACGGAAGGCGATGGTTTCGCCGAGCGGGTCGCCAGAGCGGATCTGGGCTGGGTTCTGCCCGAGGGCGACGCGTCAGCCTGGACTCGGGCCCTGGCCGATCTGGCGGGTGACGTGTCCCTGCGCCGGGCCAAGGCGGCACGGGTGGCCGCCGAGGCGTCCGGGCATCGCTGGTCCCAAGCCTCCGGACCTCTGCGCGCCTATGTATCCGGACCCTGGCAACGCAGGGACCGCAAGACCGTCTGGCCTCCGCCACTGCCGAGGTGGGCCGGCTGGCCCGTCAAGGGACTGATCAGGGCTTTCGGGTACTGAGCCCGAAGACCCGGACCACCTGCGCCATGACCGTGCTGTCCGGGCCGATGAGCCCGCGCACGGCAGGATGGTCGGCGAACGGCAGCAGGCGATCGCGCTGACGTCGCAGCGCGCGGACCTCGGCCATCGCCTCGGCGTGTTCCGGCTCGGGCAGACGTCGCTGGACCAGCGCTGGCGAACGCGCCATCACGCCGGCGAGGACCGTGGCCATCTGCCCACCGCGCCCCGAGTCGCCCAGCGTCTTCAAGCGCTGGCCGGCCAGCAGGCCGAAGGCCGAGGCGAGCCAGTCCTCGCGAGACGCACCCGACGGACCGCCCGCAAGAACATGCCGGCGAACACCCTCGTCCAGCAGGGTCTCATGCATGAAGGCAGCGCCCAGGGCCTTGGCCGTATGCACGGGATGACCGGCCGAGACATAGCCGGCCGCCACGAAGAAGCCCACGTGGTAGGCCTGATGGGGTGAACCGTCCGCATAGATGGGATCCAGCGTCCCGGCGGAACGCGTCGCATCCTCGGCCAGCCGCGGTCGCCGCGGATCTTCGACCTTGCCCAGGCGGGCCATCTGGAGGAGCATCCGGGTGCTGCCACCATCCACCTGGGCCAACTTGGCCACGTCCACCGGGCGCAGGATGGCCATGCTGGCGACGGCCATGGCCGCATCGGCCTTGTCTGGCGCCGCTAGGTCGGTGCACCGGGCGGACACCTCGCGCCAGGCCGTTTCGTGGGCAAGGCGCGTCAGTCGGACGGCATCCAGGCCCTCGGCGACGCCCGCGCGCAGGGCCGCTTGCGTTGCCACGAAGGCCTGACGCAAGGAAGCCGCATCGGACACGACCCGACGACCACGCGCGCGGACGCCGAGGGCCTCGGGTTCGGGAACAGGTGGGGGTGGGGCAGGCGGCCGCAAGCCGGTCGCACGAGAGACATCCATGGACATCCCCTATCGCCAGAGCCGGAAAGAAAGTGCCCGCCGACCGCTCGGGAAGCGATGCCGCCAGACCAGCAGCGTGTCCGCCCCGACCGCGGACACGAGGGGACGATCCTCCGCATCAAGGCTGGCACGACGCGGATCCCCCGCCCGCGACACCCAGTTGAGTTCGGCCAGCGTGCCATTGGTCATGGGATCGAGACGCTCCTCGATGGAACGCGTCTCAGGCTCCTCGAGGGGTCTACGGCCTGTCGTTTCGAGCCGAGCCCCGCGAACCTGCCTGAGGGCTCCCTGCACGAACGTCCATGCCGTCATGAACTCCCGACCGTTCCACGTACCGGTCAGGTCCTCACGACGCCCCGCACCGCAAGGAAACCTGACATCGGCATCCAGACAGGAAGCGCCCTCCGGCGCATCGGACGTGAGCAAACGTCGCCGTCGCTGCAAATCCCTCGGGGAGCCGTCGGGGTTCAACTCGCGAAAGGCCAGTTCACGGCTGTTGGATCCCGCGAGGGGCACACCCGCAAGTACCAGCACGTCACGACCGTCAGCCGAGGCCAACAACCGGACGCTGTCGATCTGCATGTCGCTGGCCGTGCCGTAGATTTCTTCGGTCGAGAGAGCCTCGCGACCTATCGGCAGGGACGTCACGGACTCGATTGGCACCGAGGCGGAGGGACGCAACCGCGCACCATTGCGATCCAGTTCGACGAGCTGGACCATGACTGACGGCCTGAGGTCCGCGCGCTGCGACCAACCAATCAGCAGATGTGGACCGATCCAGACACCCGACATCGACAGGGTGGGGAGATTCTTCGCTCCCTGCTCCGATCCGTTGATAGCCTGGATGGGGAACGGCTTGGTGGCGAGAGGCTGACCGGCACTGCCAAAGGGCATCCCGTAGATGCGGGGATTGGGCCGGCTTGCAGCTGTATCGCGCGTGTCCAGCCACGCGACGAGGAACTGGCCTTCGGGGCTCCCGACCAGGACCGGATCGATGGAGGTCGACGCCAACTTCGCCGCACCGATAAGACTTTCGCCCCTGAACGACAGGTCGGGCGTGGTGGCGCACCGAACGAGCCGCAGGGATGTCGCGGGCGCCACGCCGGGTTCGCCGACCCCGCTCGTACTGCGGAGCAGAATCGTCGCCGTGCCGCCCGCCACGTGCATGCCGGCCAGATCCAGTCGAGCCCCCGGCATCTCGAGGTTCAGCGCGGTGCGCCCATCCATCACGAGACCACCCTCTTCCTCAGGCGAGAGCAGCGTCAGCCGGGCCACGTTCAGCGTATCGCTGCCGTTGGCCTCCCGATCGACATAAGCCAGCATCCAGCCATCCTCGACCGGCGCGAGCAGGGCATCCTGAATGTCCGTGCCCACCGGAGGAAGGCTGGCCCTCTGGGGACCCAGCACGTGGATGGCCCCGGCCCATGGATTGCCCGGTGCGCCAGGCTCGGGAAAGGCCGCCGCCAGTTCGGGCACCATGCCGGGCGCGGATACCCGCAGCCGCAGGCGACCGCGCGGCAGTTCGTAAGGCAGCCGGAATCGCAGCGAGGAGGTGCCCTGCAGCTCGTCGAGCCACTCGAGGGGCGTCACCGGCAGCGCCACGGTGGCCTCGCCACCGGACGGCACGACCTCGAGCCCGCCGCTGCCGCCGGGCATGCCAAAATGTACGCCATCCAGACGTACCTCGGTCTCGCCCGGATAGCCTCGGGCAGGCTGGACCCGATCGATGCGGGGCAACAGGAACGTGGCGGAGTCCGTACCCTCACCCGTTGCCTTGTAAAGTTCCAGCACCTGCCGGACGCGCGCGTTGCGCCGCCAGTCCAGCAGGTGCCAGTCGCTGGCGGCGATGAGCCCGGTGCCCAGGAAGCCGAAAGCCCGACACAGCGTGTCTCGAGAGGATGGCACCACCACCAGCCTCAGGTCCGACTGCCCTCGGAACAGGACCACGGGCGGCCTCGGCGTCTTCCCGGCAGCATCCCGGAAATGCAGTTCCAGGCGATCCACCTGAGCGGGCATGGTGGCCGTACGTCGTGGCCACGAAACGCGAAACACGCCCTCACCCTCCGCCGGTCCCTCGGCGACCGTGACGGCAGGCAGCTCGGGCACGGGCTCGGCCCGGACCTCGGTCAACCCTTGCCGGAGCTCGCCGGAAGGCGCAGGGACGCTGGTGCAGGCCGTCACCAAGGCCAGCAGCAAACCGGCCGGCAGAGCACGGCCACGCCTCGGCAGCAAGCCGAAGATCATCGCCCACCTCGCGGCAGGGCAAGAATCTGCAACTCGGTCTCACCCGGATGATCGATCACGTTGAGGTCCGCGACCCCCTTGAGCTCCGGCCGACGGATCATCGTGGCAATGACCGTGACAGGACCGGTCGCGGCATCGACATCAGCACGGAAGACGCCGGACTGGACATAGGACGGGGTCCACGCGAAATCCGCGACAGAGGCCGTGGCCACGTCCTTGTTGCGCTTGCGGACGGTGACGACGTAGCGCACGGTCGTGGGCTCGATGGGTTGCAGGTTGTCTGGTGGAGGAAGCGAGACCGTGGCCAGCGCAGGCTTCAGGATGACCGCCTCGAAGGGCGACGTGAGCACCTGGTCCGGGGGCGATACCGACCCCTCGGAGAGCAGGACGGGGATGTCGCGCGACTCGTAGCCGTCTGCCTCGAAGAGGAGGCGGTAGCTGCCCAGCTTGAGGCCGTCAAATCGGTAGCCGCCAAGATCGTCCGTCGGCATCATGTAGCGACCGGCACCCTGCAAGAGGCTCACGCGGATGTCCCGGTGGATTGTCCGGTCGTCACGCCTGACCAACCCCTGGATGCCGAAGGTCCCGTTGACACCGATGATGTTGGACTCGACGGGCACCCGATTGGGCGGCAAGGCCACCTTGTCACGCACCACAGGTGTCGGCGTGGCGGCCGCCCCCAGGCCAGCCGCGAGGCGCGGGCAGCCACCGAGGGCTGGCAACCCCAGCAGGGAAGCCAACGAAAGCAGGGTTCGCCAGCGTCGCGTCACGAGGGTCTTGTACCCGGCTCGTGCTATCCTGCCCCTCAGATGCTCGCGCTGGTTCGATCGGTCCTTCTGTCCCCGCTGGCGGTCGTGCTGGCGCTGTCGGTCCAGTTGCCTTCGGCCGCGTGGGAGCGGGACGACCTGATCCTCAGAGGCGTGTTGCGGGACGTGCGTTGGCTGGACCGCCACAAGCGCATCCAGGTGCCCTCGAGACCGATGGATGACGTCGAACCGCCGCGACTCTTCGTCGATCGCCTGCCGGGTGACTACACCTCGGCCCGCGAGATCCTGGCGACCTATATCGAGGAGCCCCAATGGCCGACGGACACCCCCCCGACCGGTGGCCCCCTGGATGCGTGGTTCGGCGGCCCGGACGGCTGGCAGCACGGCTACAGGCATCTGGCCGGGGGCGTCATTCGGCTGGGCAGAGCCCCAGCCGAGGCGGCCCGGCATCGCAAGGAAGCCCTCGCCGCCTTTGCCCGCGGTGAAGTGTACTGGGGGTTCCGCAGCCTCGCGCGAAGCCTCGCCTATGTCTCGGAGATGGGCGAGCCCCTGCGCACCGTGCCGCTGCCCCTGCGCATGCTGCCCGAGGTGAAATTCCGCAGCCAACGTTACGCGACGCTGCAGGACAATCTCATCTCGGCCTACGAACGTGCCATCCGGCTCGAGATGCAAGCCGAACTCAAGGTGGATCGAGGCCCGCTCCTGAAGGCCGTCCGCACGGCACCGCGCCTGAAGTTCGTGGACGTGGACACGGCAACGCGCGCTCTGGCGCTGTACGCCTCGGGTCGCGGTGATGAACTGTGGACCCAGGTCCTCGAATGGGCCCCCAAGCGCTTGCGGGACAGAAAGGCCATCGTGCGGGGCAACGCGGCCGAACTCAGGCCCGGTCCGCGCACCAAGGGCTGGGAGGACCTGCTGGAGCACAGCGCCCGCAGCCTGGAGGTCACCGCCTCCACCCTGCGGGCCATCCTGGTCCTGACGGAGCGGGAGAGCCGCCCGGCCGTCGACGAGGACTGACGCCCGAGCGGATCCCTTGACGCCACCGCCGGGCGCGCGGACCATGTGGTTTTCCGATGTTCGATGCCCTGAGCGAGAAACTGCAGGGCCTGTTCCGTTCCCTCGGACGGAAAGGCACCCTGACGGAGGAGCACGTCTCGGAAGCGCTCCGCGAGGTGCGACGCGCCCTGCTTGAAGCGGACGTGGCCCTGCCCGTCGTCAAGGAGCTGGTTCAGCGCGTCCGGGACCAGGTCGTCGGCCGGGAGGTGGCGCCCGGCCTCAATCCCTCGCAACACTTCGTCAAAGCCGTCCACGACGAATTGCTGCGACTCTTGGGTGGGGAGCGCGCCCCGCTCGCCATGGGCGGCAAGCCCACCGTGGTGCTCATGGTCGGCCTGCAGGGTTCCGGCAAGACGACCACCTCGGCCAAGTTGGCCCTTCACCTCAAGCGCCTGGGCCGTCGGCCCCTGCTGGCAGCCTGCGACACCTACCGACCCGCGGCAGCACGCCAGCTCGAGGTCCTCGGCAAGCAGATCGGCGTCCCGGTGGTCCTGGACACGGAGGCTACCGATCCCGTCGCCATCGCCCTCAAGGCACGCGAGCAGGCCAGGGCCGACGGGCATGACCTGCTGTTGGTGGACACCGCCGGGCGCCTCGCGGTGGACGAGGCCATGATGGCCGAGGCACGCGCTTTCCGCGACGCCCTGCAGCCAGAGGAAACGCTGCTGGTCGTCGACGCGATGATGGGCCAGGACGCCGTCCGCACGGCCGAGGCCTTCCACGCTGCGATGGGCTTGACGGGCCTCGTCCTGACGAAGCTCGATGGCGACACGCGCGGCGGGGCGGCTCTCTCTGCCAAGGTCATCACGGGCTGCCCCGTGAAGTTCGCCGGTACCGGTGAAAAGGTGGACGCCCTCGAGCCGTTCCATCCCGACAGGGTCGCGACGCGCATCCTGGGGATGGGCGACGTGCTCACGCTCATCGAGAAAGTCCAGGAGAATGTCACCGAGGAAGAGGCCCGGGCCCTCGAGAAGAAGTTCCGCAAGGCCGAGTTCGACCTCGAGGATTTCGCGGGCCAGCTGCGCCAGTTGCGAAACATCGGCTCCCTCGAGAGCATTCTCAAGATGCTCCCCATTCCGGGCTTGAGCCAGGCACTCGGCAGCGATGGCCTGGCCCAGGGTGAGAAGCAATTGCGCCGCATCGAAGTCATCCTCGGCTCGATGACTCCCTCCGAGCGGCGAAATCCTGATATCATTCAAGGGTCGCGCAAGATTCGCATCGCGCGCGGCTCGGGCACGTCCGTCCAGGAAGTCAATCGGCTCCTCAAGGAATTTGCCCAGATGCGGCAGATGATGAAGCAGTTTTCGGGCATGCAGAAGCGTCTGGGTGGCAAGCGGCGGCTGCCATTCGGACCAACTGGCAAGTTCCCCGGTCTCCCTGGTTTTCCTTTCCCCCCTCGTTGAGTTTCGCCTTTCGGCAGTCGTCCCGGAGGATCGCATGGTCAAGATTCGTCTCAAGCGCTTGGGCGCCACCAAGCACGCCAAGTACCGCATGGTCGTCGTGGACTCGCGGACCCGTCGCGATGGTCGCGTGCTGGCCGAGGTCGGCTACTACGACCCTCAGCGTGAGCCCGTCGAGCTCCGCGTCAAGGAAGAGGAAGCCGTACAGTGGCTGCTGAACGGCGCCCAGCCCTCCGAGACGGTGCGCACGCTGCTCGGTCGTGCCGGCACGCTGGCCGCCTTCGAGAAGGCCAAGGCCGACGCCAAGGCTGCCAAGGCCGTCTAGCAGGCTATCGCGTGGATCCTTACGAGGCCCTGCTGCTCCACCTGCTGACGCCGCTGGTGGATCACCCCGACGAGGTTCGCATCACGCTCGGCCACGAGCGGGGTGTCCTGCAGTTGTTGGTCACCGTTGCGCCGGGCGATGTCGGTCGGGTGATCGGTCGCTCCGGTCGGACCATCGCGGCGCTTCGTCAGATCGTGAAGTCTGCCGCCCAGCGCGGTGGTCAGCAGGTTTCCATCGAACTCGAGGAAGCCGTCGCCTGACAGCCTTCCGGGCCTACTGACTCTGTCGCCCCCGCACCTTCCCCGAGGTGCGGGGGCGAAGGCTTCATGGCGGTGGCATGGTCGAGACGGAAGTCGTGGTGGATGCCCACGCTCACCTGGGCAGCAGGGCGGAGCCCCGCCTGCTGCTCGAACGGTTCGCGCGACATCCCGTCGAGCAACTGTTGACCAACGTGCTCGCCCTGACCGAACCGCTGGCCCATCCGCTGCTCGATCGGCTGGCGACCTATGGCAGGCACGGGTGGCCCCAGGTGCTCTCACGGGCCATGAGCGACCTCGGCTGGCCTCAAGTCCAGGCCATCTTCAGTCGCCTCGGCATCCGGGAACTGCTGGCCGACATGGATCGCACCGGGATCGCCCACACCTGGGTCCACACGCTCGAGCCCTATTTCCGCAGCGAACCCGTGCTGGCAGCACTGGCCGACCACCCCGGCCGCTTCAGCGTATCCCTCGGCCTCGACCCCTATCATCCGGAACCCGAAGCGCGGCTGAAAGCACTCATGGCCCTTCATCCGGTCCACGGCCTCAAGATCCACCCTCAGCTGCACCTGATCGATCCCGGTGACGCCCGGGTGGAGCGCCTGATGGCCCTTGCAGACAAGTATCGTTTGATCGTGACCTTCCATACGGGCACCTTTCCATTCCGGACCTGCGGTCGAGAAGATGCCCGGTTGCTGACTCCCCTGCTGGACGCGTGGCGTCGGCAACCGGTCATTCTTGCCCATATAGGCTGGGATCAGTCGGAGCAGGTCATTGCGATGGCCCAGAACCGACCGTGGGTCCACGTAGAAACCAGCTGGCAGGATCCCGACACCATCCGGCGCGCCGTGTCGCGCCTTGGCAGCGACAGGGTGCTGTTCGGGTCGGACTGGCCCCTGCTCAAGGCCCGATACGCACTTGCGCACATTCGCCGGGCCCTTCCGCCCGGCCCCGAACGCCGCGCCGTACTTGGCGGCAACGCGATGCACTTGCTGGGCCTGCGCCCGGTCAGCGAACCGCCAGCGGCGTGAGACCGAGTCCGCCCTCGGCGGGCGGCGTCCAGCGCGCACCCGGGTAGTAACGGGCGAGGATGTCGGCAGCGGACATGCCAGCTTCGGCGAAGGCCTTGGCCCCCCACTGGCTCATGCCGAGCCCGTGCCCCCAGCCCCCCCCGTCGAGCCGCCACCCGGAAGCCACTGCGGCGATTCCATACCGAGTGCTGCGCCAGCCCAGAGCGAGGCGAAGCTTGTTGGCATCGACTCGGACCGAGCCTTGGCTTCCGCTCACTCCAAGCCAACGGGCCCGGCCGTGGGGCGTGCGCGCCTCGATCTCGAACTTCTCCGGCATGCCACAGCTCAAGCCAAGCATCTGGAGGCCCCGCCGCAGGCCCTCAGGGGTGAGATCGACCCGCCACGACGCATTCGGTGAGGCATCGATGTCGACGGTCCCCTTGAGGTAAGGGAGATCGATGCCCCAGACGGCCAAGCCATCATCGGTCTCGCCGCCGGAAGAACTGTGGAAGTAGGCTTCAATCGGCTTGTCCTGCCACGTCAGCACCACCCCCTCGGTGGCCCTGATGGCCTCGTCCGTCGCCGGATGAGCAGCACCGGCACCGCCATAAACCTGATCCGAGACGGTATCCATGAGATCGAAACCCAGGGCGGCCCGGCGTCCCACGTTGGCGCAGGCATAGGTGCGGGCGGCCACGGCCTGGCAACGCAGGGCCTCGGAGTGCCAGGAAGCCTTGATCTCGGCTGGCACGACACCTCGCAGGTACTGCTCGAGAGGCACCCGCTCGACGACGGTCAGGGAACCCGGCCTGTCCGGTGCGTCCAGGACCTCCATCAGCCCGCCGTACAGCCGACCCTTGTGTTGCAGGAAGCTGCCGACGGGTGGCTGAATCCAGAGCGGCAGGCGTTGCTCGGCCTGCCCCCACGGTCCGGTCAGCAGGGCCTTGCCCGTCCCCTGGGCGGCGACCTCGAGGATGCCTCCGGGCCCGAGCACCTGTCCCTGGATCGAACTCCCCGGCGGCAACCCGATCTGAACGGATGCAGCCCCGAGCGTCAGGCCTATGCGCAAGAAGCCCACTCCTGCCGGCAGGACGGCGCGACGCGACAAGCCGCTATCCTGATCCTGGCCAGAGGCGACGGCCGCGCTGCCCAGCAGGGCACCTTCGCCCGCAGCCCGCGGACCGGGCATCGTGCCGCACGCTCCGACGACCGCCGCTGCGGCCAGCACGGCAAGGAGACGGGCAGCAGCGCGATCACGCATCAGGCAAGGGCCTCGCGACGCAAGCCGGCAACGGCCAGGCACGCCGCCTCGACCTCGGCATCCGACGCACCGGCCGGCAGGAAGCAACGCCAGCCGGGCGGTGTCTCGGGCCAGTCGCACCCGATGTCGGGCCCGGCACCGACGACCACGACAGGGAAATGACCACCGCGCCGGTGCCGCTCGGCGGCAAGGCTGGCCAGAATCGGCAGGACTTCATCCTGTCGCGACTCGGCCTCGACCGCCAGGACGTCGGGGGGAAACTCGCGCAGGGCCGTCAGCGCCGCCCCGGTCGGATGCAGGTGATAGACGCCCCACCCCCGCGCGGACATCGAGGCCCGCCGACGCTTGGCCAGCGCGCCGTCGAACGCGAGATGCAGGACCGCAAGATGCATGTCCCCATCTTAACGGCAGCTTTACCTCCCTACAAGAGGCGCCAGCGCTTGACAGAGCCTGCTCTCCTGACGACAATCGAAACATTGTTCCACCCACAACGGAGGCAGTCGTCGTGCAGCAGGCGAACGAGCAGGACATTCCGGCCCGACAGCTCGAAATCCTCGAGGTCCTTCGGCAGTGGCGAGCCGAGAAAGGCTACGTGCCGTCCATCCGGGAAATCGGCATCGCCACCGGCTTGCGCTCGACGTCGACGATCCACTACCACCTCACCAGCCTGGCGGCGCGGGGCCTGATCGAATGGGAGAAGGGGCGCAATCGCGCCATTCGCATCATGGGCGACGAAGCCGGCGAGCGGCCGGCCAGTGTCCTGCCCATGGCCGGGCGTATCGCCGCAGGGCGGCCCATAGAGGCCATCGAGGGACAG
This sequence comes from Candidatus Sericytochromatia bacterium, assembly GCA_035285865.1. GTDB lineage: Bacteria > Cyanobacteriota > Sericytochromatia > S15B-MN24 > VGJW01 > VGJW01. The sequence goes on along the minus strand of JAYKHS010000025.1, from coordinate 20,639 downwards.
GATCAGGTGGATCTCGCCGATCTCTGGCCCCAGGATCAGGTTTACCTGCTCGAGGTGAAGGGCGAGTCGATGATCGAGGACCACATCACACCGGGCGACTGGGTCGTCATCCGCAAGCAGCAAACGGCGCGCGATGGCGAGATCGTGGTTGCCCTGCTCGAGGATGGCGAAGCTACGCTCAAGCGGATCTACCGGGAGCGGAACGGGTACCGGCTGCAGCCGGCCAATGCCCGGATGGAGCCCATCTTGGTCCAGCACGTGACCATCCAGGGCAAGGTCGTCGGCCTGATTCGCCGCGTCTAGCGCAAGCCTGAAGCCTGCCCTCCCCACGTGCCTTGCGCGAGCGGGAAGGGGTGGGGTACGATAAGCACTGTTAGCACTCACCTCGGTTGAGTGCTAACAGAGATCGGTTTCTATGGAGGTTTTCATCACCCATGACTACGGCCACCATGAGCAAGATCCGGCCCCTCGGGGATCGGGTCGTCGTCAAGGTTCTCAAGCAGGAGCAGACCTCTGGCGGCATCTACCTGCCGGACACCGCGCAGGAGAAGCCCCAGATGGGCGAGGTCATCGCCGTCGGCCCCGGCAAGATGGATGATGACGGCGATCGCCTGCCTATGGACGTCAAAACCGGCGAGCGCGTGATCTTCGCCAAGTACTCGGGCACTGAAGTCAAGCTGGACGGCGCCGAGTACCTGCTTCTGGCCGAGAAGGACATTCTCGGCATCATCGAGTAATCGGTTTCCCCACCCTTAGCGCATACATAAAAACGAGGTCATCCATGCCCAAGCAGATTCTGTTCGACGAGCAGGCCCGTCGCGCCCTGGAGAAGGGCGTCAACGCCGTGGCCGACGCCGTCAAGGTCACGCTCGGCCCCAAGGGCCGCAACGTCGTGCTCGAGAAGAAGTTCGGCGCTCCCCAGATCATCAACGACGGCGTCACCATCGCCAAGGAGATCGAACTTGAGGATCCCGTCGAGAACACCGGCGCCCAGCTGGTGAAGGAAGTCGCCACCAAGACCAACGACGTGGCCGGTGACGGCACCACGACCAGCACGGTCCTGGCGCAGGCCATGATCCGCGAGGGTCTCAAGAACGTGGCTGCCGGCGCGAACCCCATGGGGATCCAGACCGGCATCAAGAAGGCCGTGGCTGCCGGCGTCGGCGCCATCAAGGAGATGGCCCGCCCGGTCGACAACAAGAGCGCCATCGCTCAGGTCGCGACCATCGCCGCCCGCGATGCCGAGATCGGCAACCTGATTGCCGATGCCATGGAGAAGGTCACCAAGGACGGCGTCATCACCGTCGAGGAGTCCAAGTCCACCGGCACCACGCTTGAGGTGGTCGAGGGCATGCAGTTCGACAAGGGCTACCTGAGCCCTTACATGGTCACCGATGCCGAGCGCATGGAAGCCGTGCTCGACGAGCCCTTCGTGCTCATCACGGACAAGAAGGTCACGGTCGTCGCCGACCTGATCCCGATGCTCGAGAAGGTGGCCCGTCAGGGTCGGCCCCTGGTCATCATTGCCGAGGACATCGAGGGTGAGGCTCTTGCCACGCTCGTCGTCAACAAGATCCGCGGCATCCTGAACGCCGTCGCCATCAAGGCGCCCGGCTTCGGCGACCGTCGCAAGGCGATGCTTCAGGACATGGCCATCCTCACCGGCGCCACCGTGGTGTCCGAGGAGACCGGCCACAAGCTCGAGAACGTCCAGATCGAGCACCTCGGCAAGGCCCGTCAGGTCCGTGTCGCCCGCGACAAGACGACGCTCGTCTCCTTCAACGACGACACCGTCAACAAGAACGTCCAGGCCCGCATCAAGGAAATCAAGCGTCAGATCGAGGAGACCGAATCCGAGTTCGATCGCGAGAAGCTCCAGGAGCGGCTGGCGAAGCTGTCCGGTGGCGTGGCCGTGATCCAGGTGGGCGCTGCGACCGAGACCGAGCTCAAGGATGCCAAGCTGCGCATCGAGGATGCGCTGGCTGCAACCAAGGCTGCGGTCGAGGAAGGCATCGTCCCTGGCGGCGGCACCGCCCTGCTCCGTACCCTGCCCGCCCTGCAGAAGCTGATGGGCGAGCTCAAGGGTGACGAGCGCACGGGTGTCGAGATCGTGGCCCGGGCCCTCGAGGCTCCGGTCCGTCAGATCGCCGACAACGCCGGTCTCGAGGGTGCCGTCGTCGTCGAGAACGTCAAGAACGCCCAGACCGGCTACGGCTTCAACGCCGTCACCAACGAGATGGTCGACATGATCGCCAACGGCATCGTCGATCCCGCGAAGGTGACCCGCAGCGCGCTGCAGAACGCCGCGTCCATCGCCTCGATGCTGCTGACGACCGAAGCCCTCGTCGTCGACAAGCCCGAGAAGAAGGCTGGCGCCAGCAACGGCGGCCACAGCCACATGGACGGCATGGGCATGATGTAGGCCCTTCGGGACCTGCATCCACATGACGTCCTGACGTCCCCGGAGGGGTCGGCCATCCAGGCCGGCCCCTCTGGCCTTTGTCCCTAACCTCGGCCGGAGCTACAATTCGTTCATGTTGTCCTTTGCCGATGCCGCCGTAATCGTGGGTCTGGGTGTCCTGCTCTTCGGATCCCAGAAGATCCCGGAGCTCGCCCGTGCCATCCGTCGTTCGGGGCGTGAATTCCGCGATGGCCATGCCGAAGCCATGGGTCCCCAGCAGCAGGACGTGCCCGAACAGGATGCCGCGTCCGGTCTGCCTCCCGTCAGCAAGGACTAGCGGACAGGGTGCCTCCCTTCACGCTGAAGGCTCCTTACGGACCAGCCGGGGATCAGGCCAAGGCCATCGACGCCATCGCCGAGGCCTTCGGCGATCCGGCACGTGACCGCGTCGTCCTGCTGGGCGCAACCGGTACAGGCAAGACCTACACCATGGCCGCGGCCATCGAGCGTCTGCAGCGGCCGACGCTGATCCTGGCGCACAACAAGACACTGGCAGCGCAGCTCTGCAACGAGTTGCGCGAGTTCTTCCCCGACAACGCCGTCGAGTACTTCGTCAGCTACTACGACTATTACCAACCTGAAGCCTACATCCCGTCGACCGACACGTACATCGAGAAGACGTCGGCCATCAACGACGACATCGACCGCCTGCGCCACTCGGCCACGCGCAGCCTGCTCGAACGACGCGACACGGTGGTCGTCGCCTCCATCTCGTGCATCTACGGACTGGGTCCGCCGGAGGAGTACGCCCGGGGGGCGCGCCGCATCCACGTCGGCGAGACCATCTCCCGACAGGCCCTGCTGCGGGCGCTCGTATCGGTCTACTACGAGCGCAACGACATCGACCTGGGTCGAGGGCGCTTTCGGGTTCGCGGGGACTCGGTCGAACTGGTTCCCAGCTACGAGGAATCAGTCGTCCGCATCGAGCTTTTCGGCGACGAGGTCGACAGGATCCGGGTCATCGACCCGGTCACGGGCGAGATCCTAAGGGACATCGACCAGGTGACGATCTTCCCGGCCAAGCACTTCGTCACGCCCGAAGACGATCTGGGCCGTGCACTCAGGGACATCGAAACCGAACTCGATGATCGGCTGTCGTGGTTCATGCGTCACCAGAAGCTGCTCGAGGCGCAACGCCTCGAACAGAGGACACGCTACGATCTGGAGATGTTGCGCCAGATCGGCCAGTGCAACGGAGTCGAGAACTACTCCCGCCACCTGGGTGGTCGCCGCGAGGGCGAACCTCCGGCCACCCTGCTCAGCTACTTCCCCAAGGACTTCCTCCTCTTCATCGACGAGAGCCATGTGACGCTGCCTCAGGTTCAAGCCATGTATGCCGGCGACCGCTCGCGAAAGACCGTCCTGGTGGACCACGGCTTTCGCCTGCCGAGTGCCCTCGACAATCGCCCCCTGCAAGCCGCCGAGTTCTGGCAGCGCGTGGGCCAGGTCCTGTACGTCTCGGCCACGCCGGGTGACCGGGAACTCAAGGAGGCCGGCGCCCACGTGGTCGAGCAGATCATCCGCCCGACCGGACTTCTGGATCCGACAATCGAGGTCCGTCCCGTGACAGGACAGGTCGACCACCTTGTGGGTGTCGTCCGCGAGCGGACAGCCCGGAACCACAGGGTCCTCGTGACCACCCTGACGAAGCGGATGGCCGAAGACCTGACGGACTACATGCTCGAAATTGGCCTCAAGGCCAGATACCTGCACAGCGACGTGAAGTCGCTCGAGCGGATCGCCCTGCTTCGCGACCTGCGCCAGGGGGTCTTCGACATCCTGGTGGGCGTCAACCTGCTGCGGGAGGGACTCGACCTGCCGGAGGTCTCGCTGGTGGCCATCCTCGATGCCGACAAGGAAGGCTACCTGCGCGACGGCCGCTCTCTGATCCAGACCATGGGCCGCGCCGCCCGACACCCGGAAGGCCACGTGCTCATGTATGCAGACCGAGTCACGGGTTCGATGGCGCGAGCCATCGAGGAAACGCAGCGGCGACGCGCACTGCAGGAGGCGCACAACCAGGCCAACGGTATCGTGCCGCGCCCGATCGTGAAGTCTTCCCGAAACGCCCTGCTCGAGGCGCTCGGCGCCACCCCGGAGGTGGACCCCGCCGTGGCCGTCCGTCCCGAGGACATCCCGGCGGCCATCAAGCGTCTGGAAGGCGAGATGCGTTCCGCCGCCCAGTCGCTCGAGTTCGAGCACGCCGCCGAGTTGCGGGACCGTATCCAGTCGCTGCGCCTCCAGCTGGCCGAGCACGGCAAGGCGCAAGCACAGGCAGCCGAGGCCCTCGGCCGACCCGATCAGGAAACACCGGGCACCAGCCGGCCCAGAGGACGCAGGACATGACCGGGAAGGCCCTACCCACCACGCTCTGGCCACAGGTCCAGGATCTGGCCCGGCGCCTCGAAGCGCTGCATCAGGAGCATCGCTGGCACGGTCGCCTCGATGGCGAGACGCTCGAGGAACTGGCTTTCGGTCGATTCAAGGTACCTGAGGCGGCCCTTGAGACGCCTGACCGCTGGTCCGCCCCCGAAGATCCGGCCACAGGGCCACCGGCGGACGTTCACGCCCTTGCGGCCCTCGCCTATGAAGTGCTCACCGGCCATCAGGCCTTTCCTGAGGGCGCAAGGACACCCAGACCAGGAGGACTTGCGCGGCCCAGCGATCTGGTCAGAGGCCTGCCCGCATCCATCGACCTGCTCCTGCTGGATGCCCTGGACCCGGATCCGACCCGGAGGCCAGTCGTGCGCTGGCTGCGCCAGGCATTCGACGGTGTCGATCCGGAAAATCCGGATCCGGTCACCGGAAGTGGGCAGACGACGCTCCTCGTCGGCACGGCGATCGCAGGCTTCCTGCTGGGCACGGGCCTGACACTCTGGCTGGTCGGTCCATCGACACCCATGCCTGCGCTGCGGCAATCCATCGGTGCGCCAGCCCCATCACCGACAGAACCGTGGGCTGCGATGCTCGAAGCGACAGCGTCCCCTGCATCGACCGCGATCGCCACGGCAACAGGCGGGGTCTTTGCCGTCGAACCCGGTCCGTCCCCGACGCCCGAACCGACGTCCACCACGCCACCCATCCTCGAATTCCTGAGCCGCGTGGTGGTCCAGCAGGGCGTTTCCGCATCGTTTCACGCCCGCATGGTTGCCGGCGACGGCCTGCGGGTGACGCTGCAGGTTGCCAACGGCACGGACCGTCCGATCACCCTTCTGGGGCAGGATGGCGATTTGCAGTTGGTCAGCCGGGAAGGCGAGGATCTCACGGCGTGGGTCGTGCGGGCAGATGGCGAGGAAGGCTCCTGGACCCTCGGCCCCGGAGAACAGCAGAGTCGCCACCTGCACGTGCGGAAGGACATTGCAGCCGATAGTCGAGGACTGACGCTGGTGCTGCAGGAAGACGGCGGCCCTTGGAACGTGCGGTTGACGGGCATCCGGGACGAAACCGCCTCGCCCTGAGAAGCGCTACCGAGGACCAGGCACTGCGGGCAGCGGCACCAGCCACGCAGCCGTAGCCGCGGTCCCGAGGCCGAGCAGGGCGCCGGCGAGGATGTCCGTGGGATAGTGCACCCCGAGCACGACCCGAGTGATGGAGACGGCCGTGGCCCAACCCCAGGCCCAGGGCGCCAGGTCGGGCCTGAGCGCAGCCAGCGTTGCCGCACCGGCAAAGCCCACGGCGGCGTGCCCGGAGGGCATCGAGGTGCTGTCCGCAGGTCCCGCGGGCAACTGCAACGTCGGATCCGAAATGAAGGGGCGGGGCCTCAGGATGAGCGCCTTCAGACCCTCGGCGAGTCCCGCCGCCGCCACCTCAGTCGCGAGCACGCGCAGGGCAAGTCCGGGATCCCGAGGGTCGGCAAGGCCCAACATCACCACAGGGACGCCAAGGGTCACGGGTGCCCACGAGATCCCCGTGGCAGCCTCGGGGATGCCGGGGACCTGCAGCACGCCCTGCGCAGCGTGCACCACGGCGGCCTCCGGGTCCGCCGCGATGGCAGGGGGAGCCAGCACCGCCATCGCCAAGAAGACATGCGCCAAGGGCCGTAGCGTGAAGGAGACGTTCATGACCTGTACCTCTTGTAAATCTTTACCTCAGGATGATATGCTATGAAGGTATTCTTAAATCTCCTTTAACTTACAACTTGCTCCGATAGAGGTCCCTGAAATGTACATTCGCCACTTTTCGCTGTTGCTCGCGGCCGGCCTTGCCATGACAGGCTGCGGCCAGGTTCCCGCTGCTACGACCACCGTGTCCAGCGCACGCCTCGCGCCTGCCGGAGTCCCCGGAACGGAAATGCTGGAAGCCGACGGGACCGAATCGGACATCCAGACGGACAAGGCCGCCCTCTATCGGGCCATCGTGATTCTGGGCGTGGGTCCCGTCTACGCCGACGCCCTAGCCAAGGCCGGCGTCCAGAACGTGATGCAACTGCTGGAACAGGGCCACACCCGCACGGGTCGCGAGCGCCTTGGCAGAGCAACCGGCATCAGCACCAAGTTGTTGCTGACGTGGGTCAATCATGCCGACCTGATGCGGATGACCCGCACGGGTCCGGTCTATGCCCGGCTCCTCGAGGAAGCCGGCGTGGACACCGTGGCCGAATTGGGTCGCCGTGACGCTCAGAACCTTCGCGTGGCGCTTGAAAAAGCGCAGATCAAGGGAGGCTTCCGCCTTGCGGATCGCATCCCGTCGCTCAAGACCCTGAACGTATGGATCAGCCGCGCCCGGGCGCTCGGCCGATACGTCGAGTACTGATCGCCGTCAGGCCGGTCGCAGGTCCAAGGCATATCGCAAGGGGCCGGTTGCCACGCCGGGCTCTTCCGGCATTCTCCTGAAACCCTTGCGCTCGTAGAAACCGATGCTGCGATCGAAGCGCGGATCGGCCTCGAGCTCCATCCTCCTGAAGCCACCTTCACGCGCCCAGGCAGAGAGCCGGGAGAATAGCCTCGAGCCCCACCCCTCGCCCCATAGCGCAGGGTGCAGATACATTCTGCAGAGTTCAAGGCATTCCCCATCCAGGCGACGTGCGGCGATGGTCCCCATGATGTGGCCGTCACGCTCGAGGACCAGGAACGTCCCACCATCCTGCAGATAGCGCTCGGGTGCCAGCACATCGGCATCAAGACCGTCCGGATCCCACCGGAAGCCATAGGTCAGCAGCATGTTCTTGACGAGGGTCAGGACCTGGTCGCCATCCCCATCTGCCAGCACCCGAATGAGGCCCGCATGTGGCTCGGCCGCCAGCGGCTCAACCGACTCCATGGCCCTCTCCCCCTGCGCGCGGCGCGCACATCGCCGAAGCATCAAGCCAACGATCCAGCACCTCCGGCGCAATACCCGACTCCATGACCAGAACCTCCCGCAGGGGCCGGCCTGTTTGATGGGCCCGGCTTGCAAGAGCCGCAGCACGGTCATAACCGATCAAGGGCGTCAGGACCGTGACGAGCGAAAGACTCCGATCCAGCCAGTAGGCGCAACGCTCGGGCACGGGCCTTAGTCCGGCGACCGTGCCCTCGGCAAACGCCGTGACGGCACGTGACATGATGTCGATGGCCTCGAGAAGACTCGCCACCAAGATCGGCATCATCGTATTGAGCTCGAGTTGGCTGCCGAGGCCTGCGAAAGCTACCGTCGCATCGCATCCGATGACCCGTGCGACCACCTGCAGGATCATCTCGCACTGCACTGGATTGACCTTGCCGGGCATCAGCGAACTGCCGGGCTGCAGCGCGGGCAGTTCAATCTCCCCCAGCCCGCCGCGCGGTCCCGATCCCAGGAGGCGCAAGTCACCAGCAACCTTAGCCAAGGCGACCGCCGCCGTCCGCAGCCCCCCGGACAGCCCCACCAAGCCATCCCGACTGGCCACGGCAGCAAAGGGTTCACGTGCAGGTTCCCACGTCAGGCCCGTACGCGCGGCCAGAAGGGCACAGGCACGCACTGGCATGTCGGGATGCCGATTGAGGCCGGTCCCCACGGCTGTCCCCCCGAGCGGAAGCCCCATGAGTGGCGCCAGCAAGGCTTCCAAGCCATCCCGAGCTGCCCGGATCTGGGCGGCATAGCCCGAGAACTCCTGCCCCAGCGTCATGGGTGTGGCATCCATCAGGTGCGTGCGGCCCAGCTTGAGGATGCCGGCCCAGGCCGTCGCCCGCTCGCCCAGCATGTCGCGCATCAGCTCCAGGGCCGGCAGGAGATCCTCCCGGACGGCGAGCACGACGGCCAGGTGCATCGCCGTCGGGAAGACATCGTTGCTGCTCTGGCCGAGGTTGACATGGTCATTTGGATGAACGGCACGCCCGGGACCCAGCAGCTCGGCGGCACGGCGGGCCAAGACCTCATTGAGATTCATGTGCGTGCTGGTCCCGGACCCGGTCTGGAAGACATCCACCGGAAACTCTTCCGCAAGACCGCCGGCCGCCACCTCACGGGCCGCGTGCGCGATGGCCGCCGCCACGTCGTCCTCCAACCAACCGAGCTCCGCATGGGTCTCGGCCACGCACCCCTTGACCAGAGCCATCATTCGGACCACACGCTCCGGCAGACCTCTGCCGGAGACGGGGAAGTTCGTGAGGGCGCGAGCGGTTGCCGCACCGTAGTAGGCTGCGCGAGGCACGCGCACCGGACCGAGCGGATCGGTCTCGATCCGCCAGGCGGACGCGGACTGTGTCGTCATCGGCACCCTCGGAGCCGCCGTGGCCCATGGCGATGATACCACCCGCCCCATGCTAGAGTAGGGCGTTTTTGACCGGAGCCATCGCCATGTCCGTGCGTATCCTCGAGTCCCCCGCCCTCACCTATGACGATGTTCTGATCGTCCCGCGCAGAAGCAGCGTCTACTCGCGCAAGGAGACGTCACTCAGGACTCGCCTCGTCGGGGATCTCGAACTCGACCTTCCCTTCCTGAGCGCGAACATGGACACCGTCACGGAAGCCCGGATGGCGCGGGCCATGCATGGCTTGGGGGCGCTGGGCGTGGTCCATCGGTTCCTCTCGGCCGATCAGCACCTGTCCGAAATGGCCGAGGTGCCCGGTCCGCGCATTCTCGCCATCGGCGTCAAGGAAGGCGACCTCGACCTCGTCTCCCGAGCCGAGGGTCTCTCGGCCGTACTCGTCGACGTTGCGCACGGTCACTCGGATCGCGTCATCGATCGCATTCATGAGCTGCGTGAACGCTTCCCGAACCTCTGGGTCATCGCCGGCAACGTGGCCACCGCCGAGGGAACATGGGACCTGCTCGAGGCCGGGGCCCACGCCATCAAGGTCGGCGTCGGTCCCGGTGCCGTCTGCACCACACGCATCGTGACCGGCTGCGGCGTTCCGCAATTGACGGCCGTCCTGCGGGCCCGGGCCGCCATGGACCGATGGTGGGAGGTCGAACACCGCAAGGCCCGCCCGCGCACGGCGCACGCCCCGACGCTGATTGCCGATGGCGGCATCCGCAACTCGGGCGACATCGTCAAGGCACTCGTCGCAGGTGCCGATACCGTGATGATCGGCAGCCTCTTTGCCGGTACCGAGGAATCCCCCGGTGAGGTCGTGCTCCGGGACGGCCAACCGTGCAAGCGCTACCGTGGCATGGCCTCGGCAGGGGCGATGGAGGTCCTGGGCGTATCGCGAACACCCGAGGGCGTGGAAACCTGGATTCCCTGGAAGGGTTCCGTGGCCCCGCTGGTCGCGGAACTCGAGGGCGGCGTCCGCAGCGGCCTGTCCTACTGCAACGCCCGATCCATCCAGGACCTCCACGAGCAGACCATCGAACTGGTCAAGGTCTCATCCGCGGGCCAGCAGGAAAATCAGCCACACGCGACGACGCGGGCGCACGCTGCGGCAGCTCCGCTCGCCTCGCCTACCACCACGGACTGACGACAGGCACCATCGAACCGCCCCCGGAGCCGCCACCGCCCTCGACGGGCTGCACGGCCGAACCGGAGCCCCCGCCGAAGTCAGGCACCCAGACGAAGCCGGGACGGGCCGAATCCGGGGTTCCGCCGCCGGAACCGCCACCGACAGGGCCATCGGCCACGGGAATCAGGTTGGAGTAGTCGCTGCCCGGTCGGGTGGAGGGCATCGGATCGACGACAGACGGTGGTGCCTGTGTCCGCACGGGCAAGGGCGTCGGTGTCGCGGGTGCGGCTGTTCTCGCGGGCTCGGGCGTAGGGACGGATGGAGGAGCCATCGTCGGCAGGACGGTCGGCCGGGGCGTTGCCGGGGCAGGAGTGGCCGGTGCCGGGGTGACGACCGGAGCCTGGCTCTCCTCGGGCAAGGGCGTGGCTGGCGGCAGCTGGGACTTGATGAAGGCCATCAACCGACGAAGGTCGACGCGCCGGGTCTCCTGTGGAAACCCCGTGGTCCGCGCCCCGGTCTCGTACAGGAGGTCTCGGATGACGCTGGCCGAAGTACCCGGTGCAACCGACAGGATCGATGCCGCGATGCCGGCCACGATCGGACTCGCCTGACTCGTCCCGGAGAGCATTCTGTAGCTGGCGCCGGGAACGGCGGAAATCATGTCCGTGCCCGGGGCCGCCAGGCGCACATGGCTGCCGAAGCTGGAGAAATCGGCGCGCGCATCCCCGGGATCCGTCGCGGCAACCGCGATGACACCTGGCAATGCGGCCGGGGACATCGGCTGGGATGAGCCTTCATTGCCCGCTGCGGCCACGATCACGACGCCCGAGTTGACAAGATCCTGGACAGCCTGACGCTCCAGATTCGACGATGCCGGCGAAGACAGGCTCATGTTCACGACCTGGGCCCCGGCCGACTTGGCGTAGGCCAAGCCGCGGATAAGGTCGTCCAGCGTCCCCGAACCATTGCTGTCCAGCACCTTGACGGGCAGGATGCGGACCCTGTCCGAGATGCCCGCGATGCCGACACCGTTGCCGATGGAAGCGCCAATGAGACCCGCGACGTGCGTGCCGTGCTCCTGATCGTCCATGCCAAGCGATGGCCCGTTGGCGATGACCGTGAAGCCCGGCAGCGTCACCTCTGCCATGTCCGGATGCGTCCGATCCACGCCCGTGTCCAGAACGGCGACCTTGACTTCCCGTCCAGGTGGCAATTGCTCGAACACCTCGGCACCGACGACATCGAGCGCCCATTGGCGGGACCGCCAGGGATCCGGTGCCGCCGCAGCATCCACGACAGCACGAAAGATGCGGTTGGGCGCCAGATCCACGACACCCTCGACGGAGACCAACTGCTCGCGCAGTTTCTCGGCGGCACCGACATCAGCCGCTCGAACGAGGGCCATGCCCGGCGACAGGAGGTCGTGTTCCACAGGCAAGCTGGTGCCGGGCCTGATGCGAACGACCCATTCGTTGGCAATGACACCCTGATCTGCATCGACCTGCCGCACATACCGGGAGACAGCCACCCCAGTCCTCGGAGCCACGCAAGCCGACAGGAGGAGGCTGGCGGCAAGCAGGGCAACGGGTCTCGGCGGCATGATCTCGAACAGGCTCACCCTCATGGTGTGCCCCGAGGCAAGCTCGTCCTGACGTTAAATGATTGTTCTAAGGACCTACCGTAACCCGGACCGGTGCGGAACGGCGGGTCGAGCCATCGAAGCCATAGGCCACGACCTCGAGGGTCGCCGCGCCGGGAGCGGTGGAACGCGTGTCCCAGATGAACTGGTAAGGGGCATGGTCGCTGACTCCGAGCCAAGTCGCGTTGACGTACAGCTCGACCTTCTGGGGAACGCCCTGGGCGATGCGGGCATCGACGACGGTCCTGCCGGACACCCGGGAACCCGCTCCGGGCCTGCCCACGGCCACGATGCCCGGCGCCGGGGGGAGGCCCGCACCGGCCGCGCCCTGAGTCCGGCCCGCCGGTGCCTTCCATATCTTGGTGCCCGACCGGCCGTTGCGGTCATCGTCATAGACCTTGCGCGGGGCGAGACCGCCGATCTTCGGCTGCTCGCGGGGTCCCATGAACGGCAGATGCCCGCGGTAGATGACCGACGCCACGACCAGAAGGAACATCACGCCCGCCACGATGCCGACCCGGCGCGTCATCTGGCGACGTTTCTGCCGCTGACGCTTCAGCTTGCCTTCGAGGGACTTGGTCCGGGACTCCTTCTGGACGGCCCTGTCGATGGCGCGCTGCGCACAACTGAAACAGGTCCCCTGGGTGTTGAGACATGTCGAGCAAAAGCGACGGCGGCACGACGGACAGGCTCCGACGGCCCGGATTCGGTCATGGTTCACGCAATCGTCGTTGTCTTCCTGGGCTACCTCGAAGGCCTGGATGACGCCTTCCCGACAGAAAGAGCAGGTCTTGCCCACATCCCCGCAGCGAACGCAGGTTCGGGTCTTGCACTTGGCACACTGACCCGTGGCCGAGGCGCGATGGATGTTGCAGACGGCGGCAGACATGCTGCCTCTTGTACCCTCACGGGGCGTTTGCGTCCACGCCCTGCGGAAGACTGGCCCGCAGCGCGGTTCTGGAGCTATGATTGCAAGGTGCGCGGAGGCGCACGGAAGGGGATCGATGGGCGCATTGCCGCTCTCCTACCTGGGTGACGACGTCCTCCGTCAAGTCGCCGAACCGGTCAAGGCCATCTCGTCCGAGGTGCGCAAGACCATCGAAGCCATGTTCGCGACGTGCGCGGCAGAGCAGGGCATCGGCCTCGCCGCCCCTCAGGTTGGCCTCTCGAAGCGCATCATCGTCATCGACATGTCCGAACATGACCTGGAACCGTTCTGTCTGGTCAATCCGGTCCTGAAGCGGCGATCGGGTCCGTCCATGACGGACGAGGAAGGCTGCCTGTCGCTGCCGGGCGTGTTCCTCGAGGTAACGCGCCCCCGGGATATCGTGGTCGAAGGCAGGGACGAGAAGGGACGCATGCTTCGGTTCGAGGCATCGGACCTGCTGGCCCGCTGCATCCAGCACGAAATCGACCACCTCGACGGCAAGGTCTTCACGGACCATGTCACGGATCCGGCCCGCCGCGATTCCGAACTCAAGGCACTCGATGCCCGGCTCGTGGACCTGCGTGCTGCGCGACAGGCAAACCTGCTGGCCGGGGGGCGCTGACCCAAGTGCAGCCGCCTGGACGAAAACCCCTGACCATCGGCGTATCCGGAGGATCGGGGTCGGGCAAGACCACCGTCGCCCGAAACATCCTCGAATTGGCAGGGCCGGACAACGTCGCCCACCTCTGCCATGACGCCTACTACCACGACCACGCGCACCTGTCGCCCGAGGAGCGTGCTGCCGTCAACTACGACCACCCCGAATCCCTCGACAACGCGCTCTTCGTGGAGCACCTGCGCACCCTGCAGCGGATGCAACCGGCCGAGACCCCGCTCTACGACTTCACGCGCCACGCCCGCCTCGAAGAACCGAAGATCGTCCAGCCACGGCGCGTCATCCTGGTCGAGGGCATCTTGATCCTGGCCATTCCGGAGATTCGCCGCCACCTCGACATCAAAGTCTTCGTCGACACGGACGCCGACCTGCGCTTCATCCGCCGCCTCCGGCGCGACATCGTCGATCGTGGCCGCTCGCCGCAGTCCGTCATCGACCAGTATCTGGCCACGGTACGCCCGATGCAGGAGCAGTTCGTCGAGCCATCCCGCAGATTCGCCAATGTCGTGGTGCCCGAGGGAGGGATGAACGAGGTGGCCATCGACATCCTCCACACCAAGATCCAGTCGGTGCTACGCAAGGTCACGGGCCCCCTTCAGCCACCGCCGGGCTTCGCCGCCCTGCCGGGCACATGAGCCTCGCACTCCGTACTGATTCCTGATACAATCGTCACGCTGCATTCATAATGTTGTTTTGGCTGGCGTGTGCCGGCCCTGGAGGAGATATCGTGCCCCTTTCCACCGCCGAGAAGGCTCAGGTGATCGGCGATTTCCGCACCACCGAGACCGACACGGGCTCGACGCAGGTCCAGATCGCGCTGCTCTCCAAGCGCATCAACCAGCTTTCCGAGCACCTCAAGAAGCACAAGAAGGACTTCGCGTCCCGTCGCGGGCTGCTGCAGCTCGTCGGCCAGCGCCGCGGCCTGCTGAGCTACCTGCAGCGCACCGACCTCGATGCCTACCGCGGCATCCTCGAGAAGCTCGGCTTGCGCAAGTGACCCCTGGCATGGCCGAGGCCGTGCTTGAACCCTCCCCTTGCCGTGATGCGGACGCCCCCTCGGGGCGATCCGCTCATGGTGCCAAGAAAGAAGTATCCCTTTGACTGATGTGAAGACCTTCACGTACACCCTCGGCGGCCGTGAGATCAAGATGACCTTCGGCAAGTACGCCAAGCAGGCGAGCGGGGCCGTCCTGGTCGAGTCCGGCGAGACGGCCGTCCTCGTCACTGCCACGATGAGCAAGTCCCCCCGCGAGGGCATCGATTTCTTCCCCCTGCTCGTGGACTACGAAGAGAAGCACTATTCAGTGGGCCGGATTCCCGGCAGCTTCCACCGCCGCGAGGGTCGCGCCGGGGAACACGCCATCCTGTCGGGCCGTCTGATCGACCGTTCGATCCGCCCACTCTTCCCGGACGGCTTCCGCAACGACGTTCAGGTCGTTGCTTATACGCTCTCCTGCGACCAGCAGGTCGAACCTGACATGTTGGCCATGGTGGGCGCCTCGGCCGCGCTGACGGTCTCCGAGATCCCCTTCGACGGCCCCTGCTGCGGCGTTCGCGTCGGTCGGGTCAACGGCCAGTGGCTCGTGAACCCCACCTTCCAGGAGACCGAGGAGGGTGACTTCGACCTCGTCGTCGCCGGTACCGCCCATGCGATCATGATGGTCGAGGCAGGCATCCGCATCGTGCCCGAGGATCAGGTGCTCGAGGCCATCGACGTCGGCTTCCAGGCTGTCCAGGAGCTGGTGGCCTGGCAGCAGGAGATCGCCAGGATGATTGGCAAGGCCAAGGTCCAGCCGAATCTGGTCGCGTTGCCCGCCGCCCTGGTGGAGTGGGTCGGCACGTTCCACGGCCAGCTCTCGGCCGCCATCCAGAACCCCGACAAGAAGGCCCGCGACGCCGCGACCGACGCCGTCATGGCCGAGGTCAAGACCCAGTTCGCCGCCATGGCCGAAGACCATCCCGTGAAGGCGGCCGTCGCCGGTCGCGGCAAGGCCCTTGGCGAGGCACTCTATGAGCTCGAGGCCGGCATCGTCCGCAGCCTGGTGCTGGACAAGGGTCTGCGCGTCGACGGTCGTCGCACCACCGAGATCCGCAAGGTCACCTCGGAAGTCAGCGTGCTGCCCCGCACCCACGGCACGGGCCTCTTCACCCGCGGCCAGACCCAGGTGCTCAACATCTGCACGCTCGGATCCATGGGCGATGCCCAGAAGATCGACGGTCTCGACCCGATCACGTCGAAGCGTTACCTGCACCACTACAACTTCCCCGGCTTCTCCGTCGGCGAGGTCAAGCCCAGCCGCGGCGCCGGCCGCCGCGAAATCGGTCATGGCGCCTTGGCCGAACGGGCCCTGGTCCCCGTCCTCCCCGGCGTGGACGAGTTCCCCTACGCCATCCGCCTCGTGTCCGAGGTCCTCGAGTCGAACGGTTCGACCTCGATGGCCTCGACGTGCGGATCGACCCTGTCGCTCATGGATGCGGGCGTGCCCATCAAGGCCCCCGTCGCCGGCATCGCGATGGGCCTCATCAAGGAAGACGAGCGTTTCGCCGTCCTGACCGACATCCAGGGCATCGAGGATCACCTCGGCGACATGGACTTCAAGGTCACCGGCACGCGTGAAGGTGTCACTGCCCTGCAGATGGACATCAAGATCGCGGGCATCAGCCTCGAGATCATGCAGCAGGCCCTCGAGCAGGCTCGAGTCGCCCGGCTGAGCATCCTCGACGTGATGGAGGGCGCCATCGCCAAGCCGCGCACGGACCTGTCCCCGTACGCCCCGCGCATCCTGACGCTCAAGATCAACCCCGAGAAGATCGGGGCCCTGATCGGTCCCGGCGGCAAGATGATCAAGCGGATCACCGAGGAGACTGGCGTCAAGATCGATGTCGAGGACGACGGCACCGTCTACCTCACCACTTCAGATGCCCAGGCAGCCGACGCGGCGATGCGCTGGGTCCAGGGCATCGCGGCTGAGGCCGAGGTGGGCCGCCTCTATACCGGCAAGGTCACGCGCATCCTGAACTTCGGGGCGTTCGTCGAGATCCTGCCCGGCAAGGAGGGTCTGGTCCACATCAGCCAGCTCGCGCCGGAACGGGTGGCCAAGGTCGAAGACGTGGTCAACATCGGGGACATCATCTCGGTCAAGTGCACCGAGATCGACTCCCAGGGCCGCATCAACCTGAGCCGCAAGGCCGTCCTGGCCGAAGAGCTTGCCGTCAGCGGCAAGTAAGCACATGGCCAACGTGGTCGCGCCCCCTCCGTCTCGCAAGGTCACGCTGTCGAACTGCGTGCGGGTGCTCCTCGAGGAGCTCCCGCACGTCCACTCGGCATCCATCGGCTTCTGGGTAGATACCGGCAGTCGGAACGAGTCCCCCGAGATCGAAGGGGCGAGCCACTTCATCGAGCACATGCTCTTCAAGGGCACGGCCACACGGTCGGCCTTGGAAATCGCCCGCGCCCTCGAGGACACGGGTGGCAGTCTGAATGCCTTCACCAACAAGGAACAGACCTGCTACTACGCGCGCGTCCTCGAGGACCAGGTCGAACTGGCCCTCGAAGTCCTCTCGGACATGTTGCTGAATTCGCTCTTCGACCCCGACGAGGTCAAGCGCGAGCGCAAGGTGATCCTCGAGGAAATCAAGATGTACGAGGACAATCCGGATGAGTATGCGTCCGAACTGTTCCAGTCCGTCTTCTGGCCGGACCATCCCATGGGCCGTCCCATCGCAGGAACGCGCCAGTCCGTGCGTCGCCTGAGCCGCGAGGCCCTGCTGGACTATAAACAGCACTTCTATGCGGCGGACCGCTTGGTCGTGTCCATCGCCGGTCGTATCGACGGCGACAGGGTCGTGGAGCAACTGGAACGCCTGCTCGCACCCTTGCCCCGCAAGAGCGCCCCCCATGCGCTGACGGCTCCGACCGCAAGCACGCGTCGGGTCGTGAAGTACCGCGATACCGAGCAGGTGCAGGTACTCATCGGCACTGCCGGAGTTGCGGTCGATCATCCCGATCTCTATATCCACCACATGCTTGACGCCATCCTGGGCGGCGGCATGAGTGCCAGACTCTTCCAGCAGGTCCGCGAGAAGCGCGGCCTGTGCTATTCGATCTCCTCATACGGCGCGCACCACCGCCTTGGCGGCATGTTCGGCATCTATGCCGGAACCAACGCCCGCAAGGTGGACGACCTGCTGGCCGTAACCTTCGAGGAGCTGCGCCGCCCCGTCACGCCGGAGGAACTGGATCGCGCCAAGCGCCAGAGTCGGGGCAATCTGCTGCTCGCCCTCGAGCAACCGAGAACACGGGCGAACCGCATGGCGCGCAATGAACTCTTCCACGGGCGCTTCATCCCGATCGAGGAGATTCTGGATCGGATGGAGGCCGTCACGGTAGAGCAGGTCTCCGACCTTGCTTCCCGCATGACGCCGGACCGATTTTCCTTCACCATCGTCGGCCCCGTCCGGCGAATCAAGGCGCTGTGACCGGGGAAGGGACTCCCGAAGCCCGGACGATCCGGGTGCCTCTGCAGCGTCTCTCGGAGCAGGCCCGTGTACCCGTGGTAGCCCATGAGAGCGATGCGGCGGCGGATCTCTGCGCGGCAGCGGAAGGAGAAATCCCCCCCGGAGGACGTGCCGTCGTGCCGACGGGCATCGCCCTTGCGCTTCCGCCAGGCACGCGCGGACGCATCATTCCCAGATCCGGACTGGCCCGGACCCATGGCATTGACGTGGGCGCAGGCCTCATCGACTCGGGCTTTCGTGGCGAGATTGGCGTCCTCCTCTTCAATCACGGAGACACTCCCTTCCGATACGCCGTAGGAGATCGCATCGCCCAGATCGCCGTCGAGCCTTCCTGGACGCCCCGATTCACGGAGGCGGAATATCTGGATTCCACCGACCGAAGCGGGGGGTGGGGCTCGACCGGTGTGGGTGCACGATGACGCAACTCCGCCACCGCATCGTGCTGGCCGGAGCGTCTGGCCGCATGGGCCAGGCCATGTGGCCGGGTCTTGCCTCTGCCCCGGACATTCAACCTGTTGCTGCCCTCAGTCGCCATCCGGCGCGCGCGGACCTGTCCGCAGATGTGCTCTGGAGCGCTGACACCGACAAGATTTTGTCGGCGTGCCGACCGGGTGACATCTGGATTGACCTGACGACGGGCGATGCGGCCACGGCCCATGTGCCCAAAGTGCTGGATGCCGGCCTCAGGGTCATCGTCGGAGCGACGGGCATGGCCTCGGAGACCCTCAGCGCTTGGAGCGCACGCACAGAGGCGGGATCAGGTACCGTGCTCGTGGTGCCCAACTTCTCGCTGGGCGCCGTGCTGATGATGCGCTTCGCGGAGATGGCCGCCCGACTCCTGCCCGATGTCGCCATCATCGAAGGCCACCACGCAGCCAAGCGGGATGCGCCATCCGGCACGGCCTGCCGGACAGCCGAACGCATCGCGGCCGCCAGGTTGCGCGCTCCGGAGGTTGCGCTGCGGCCGGACCAGCCGGCGCTCGGCCAGGACGTGGCGGGCGTCCCGGTGCATGCCATCCGCATGCCCGGCATGCTGGCCCACCAGGAAGTGGTTTTCGGTGCGCAGGGCGAGGTCCTGACCATCCGTCATGACGCGATGGGACGTGACTGCTTCCTGCCAGGGCTACTCCTCGCCATCCGCAGGCTGGATCGTGTCCGTGGCCTTGCCACAGGCCTCGAACACGTCCTTGAGGAGAAAACGACTTGAGCTACAAGGTTGCCGTGATGGGTGCAACGGGCATGGTCGGCCAGGAGATGCTCCAGGTGCTCGAAGCCCAGGCCTTTCCCGTGGGCGCAGTCATCCCGCTGGCTTCGGGCACGGGTGAAACAGGACGCCATGTCGCCTTCGCGGGCGGGTCCCACGCGGTTCTCGGCGCCGAAGACTTCGACTTCGCCGGGGTCGACCTCGTGCTGGCCAGTGCCGGCGAGGACGTCAGCGCGCGCCACGCGCCACGCGCGGCAGCGGCGGGAGCCGTCGTGGTCGACAACACGGCATTCTTCCGCATGCATGACGAGGTCCCGCTCGTCATCCCGGAAATCAATGGCGAGGTGGCACTCGGCCATAAAGGCATCATCGCCAACCCCAATTGCAGCACCGCCATCGTGCTGATGGCCGTCGCCCCGCTTCGTGCGCTGGGGGGGCTCGTGCGCATGGTCGTCAGTACCTATCAGTCCGCTTCCGGGGCCGGCAAGGAAGCCGTCGCCGAGTTGCAGGCCCAGAATGCGGCCATTCTGGATGGCCGCGAACCCGCCCATCAGATCTTTCACGCTCCGCTGGGAGGCAACGTGCTGCCGCGCATCGGCCGTCTGCTTCCGGATGGCCGCACCAGCGAGGAAGCCAAGATGGAAGAAGAGTCGCGCAAGATCATGGCCATGCCGGACCTTGCCGTCACATGCACATGCGTCCGGGTACCCGTCCTGGTCGGCCATAGTGCGTCCGTCAACCTGACCTTCGACCGACCGGTCTCGCCAGAGGCCGTGACCGAGGTCCTGAGGCATGCGCCCGGCGTCCGGATCGCGGAGGCACCAGACGGCCCGACCCCCCTGGATGCCGCGGGTCAGGACTCCGTCCTCGTGGGTCGCATCCGGTCGGATCGTTCCCAACTGCACGGCGTGGACCTCTGGGTGACAGGCGACAACCTGCGCAAAGGCGCAGCACTCAACGCCGTCCAGATTGCCGCATTCTTGCATCGCGCCGGTCGGCTGGGCGCCCCGGTGACGCTGAGCTGAAAGGCTGCGTCACCCCCAGGAAGCCAGGCTTCCGGGGGCGTCGCAAGGGTTTGGGGCGTCCCGAAATCGAGCCCATTAGACCCGGTATCAGAAAAAAGAACAGGGGACAACCACCAAGACTTATCATGCTCCATGGCTCCGAAGCCCGTCAAGCAAGCCGTTGACAGGACCTTGACGGGCGGACTCCCGCGCTGCCCCCCTGCGTGCTATACTGACCTCGTTGTGCTACGAGCGCCCGTAGCTCAGGGGATAGAGCAGCCGCCTTCTAAGCGGCTGGCCGCTGGTTCGAATCCAGCCGGGCGCGCCATCGAGGCGGTCGTGGACGACACACCCATGGCGGGTGTAGCCA
>JAYKHS010000024.1:0-101029 GCA_035285865.1 Candidatus Sericytochromatia bacterium | reverse complement strand
CCATGGTACACGGGTACAAGACCCCTGATGCGTGAAGGTTCTGGCAGGCCGCCTTCCTGGATGGCCGAACTGTTCTTCGAGGCGGCTGTCGTGCCGGCCGCCGCCATGCCGGGCGTGCCCGAGGTGGAGCGTCCCGCCGATCCGGGCTTCACCCGGGCCGATCTGCTGGGGGCCTCGGCCCATGGTCCCGAACCCCCGCGTACCTTCGCGGCTTACAAGGTCCTGATGGAGGAGTTGTTCAACCCGATGCGGGAGCGTGCCCTCGCGCTGATGGTGCGCGAGCCTGTTTTCGGGACGGCTCGGGAGGTCTGGCGCAAGGGGCAGGGCCAGGCGAATGCCGCCATCGTGCAGGGCCTGGTCCCCTTCGTGGTGCGGGCGCTCGAGCAGGCTTACGACTTCACGTCGCCGGCCATCGACTACAAGGCGGCAGCCGGCTTTCTCGGCCTGTACGACATGCGCCACCACCGCATCGTGGTTTCCCCGGGCTTGTTCGACAAGCCGCTCAAGGAGTTTCTGGACACCCTGATCCACGAAGAGATGCATGCCTTCCAGGCCGAACGGATCCTGATGCTCAACGTGCAGCGCAAGGGGCGCGTGCTGTCTGCGCCGGAACGGGCGATTGCCCAATACTGGCGCAACGAGGAGCCCAAGTACCGCTCGGCTCTCGCGGCGGGCAGCTCCATGAGCCCCGAGACCAAGGCTCGATACCGGATGATTGGTCAGGAGTACCATTCGTGGACGACGGCACACTACATGGCCACCCGGCTGGCCGGTTCCTGATGCTTCCCGGCACGGGGGTGACTTGCGGCCAGGATGGGCCTGCCGCTAGACTGCCGACCGTCCGATGATGGAAATTCGCGTGTTGCCCGATGTTCGGGCCGTGGCTGCGGCGGCGGTGGATCTGTTGCTGCAACGCATGGCTGCGAAGCCGGACCTGCGCGTGGCCTTGCCTGCCGGCTCGACGCCCCGGCCCATGTTCGCGGAGATGGTCCGCCGGCACCGCGAGGAAGGGGTTTCCTTCGCAGGGTTGACGGTGTTCGGCCTTGACGAATATCGAGGGCTCGCACCTGATGCTCCCCACGCGTTCGCGCGCTTCTTCCGGACGAACCTGCTTGATGCTCTGGATGTCCCGGAGGCCCGGATACACCTGCTGCAAGGCAACCACGAACCCGCGCTGCATGCCTGCCGTCTGCACGAGGCGCGGCTGTTGGCAGACGGTGGCCTCGATCTCGCCGTCGTGGGCATCGGGACCAACGGTCATCTTGCATTCAACGAACCGGCACCCAGTCTGGTGGCCGGGACACACGTCGCCACGCTTTCCGCTGAAACGCGTGCGGCCCTGCCCCCTGACCTGGCTCACGTGACGGAAGGACTCAGCATGGGGCTGGGGTCGATCCTCGGGGCACGCCAGGTGCTTCTGCTGGCGACCGGCAAAAGCAAGGCCGAGATCCTGGGCCGTCTTGCGCAGCCGCTGATCTCGACCATGCTCCCTGCATCCTTGCTGCACGTACATCCCGATGCCCTGATACTCGCAGACGGGGAGGCGGGTCGGCTTCTGGGCTGATGAGCGGGGTGTCCGGGGGTATACAGATGGCACCCGCACCCCTATCCGCGCCGGTACTCACCGCTGTCCTGCATCCAGTGTCACAAGCCCGTCGGCCCGCAGGCCCGTTTCTGCGGGCATTGCGGCGCGCCGCAGACGCCCGGGGATGCGTCGCCCGCTCCGGCTGTCGCGGCTCCGCCTGTCTTCCGGCCCATAGGCACGGGCCCACTGGTTCTTCCGGGTACCGGCAGGCTCCCGGGTGGCACAGGCGTCCTTCCGCGTAGCCAGACGGGGCCCTTGGGGCGTCCTGGCACGGGGCCCCTGAAGTTGCCCGGTACCGGCCAGCTGCTCGACTCGTCGCCCATGCCCGAGCGCGCCCCTGTCGCCGAAGCTCTGCCCGTCTCGGCCGAGCGGCCCGGGGAGCAGCCCTCGGTTCAGGGCCCCACGGTAGCGTCGGTGCCCGTGGTGCCGCCTCCTGCGGATTCAGCTGGCCAGCGGGTCGGGGATCGACGCGTCGTGACGGTGCTTTTCGCGGATGTTTCGGGCTTCACGTCGATGAGCGAGCGTCTGGACCCCGAAGAGGTCCGCGAGGTCGTCAACGACTTCTTCAAGGTCCTGACCGAGCCCATCTATCGTTATGGCGGGAATGTCGACAAGTACATCGGTGACGCCATCATGGCGATCTTCGGCGCGCCTGTGGTCCACGAAGACGATGCCGAGCGTGCCGTCATGGCAGCACTCGACATGCAGGCGGCGGCACGCTCCTTCGCCGAGGGGGTGGCCGCTCGGGTCGGGACGCAACTCAAGGTCCGCATCGGGATCAACACCGGCCTTGTCGTGGCGGGCGCCGTAGGGGGCCAGTCGCGGCAGGACTACACCGTCATCGGAGACACGGTCAACCTGGCCCAGCGCATGGAGGCGGCCGCTCCACCCGGCGGCGTGCTGGTCTCCGAGAGCAGCTACAAGTTGACGCGCCATCACATCCGGTATGGAGATCCCGAGCCCTTGGCGGTTAAAGGACGCAAGAGCGACCTTGTCACCTATGTGGCACTGGGTTTGAACGTGGCCGAGGACAAGCCGGTCGAGGATTGGCCGCTGGTCGGTCGAGACTCGGAGTTCGGCGAGCTCTGCGCGGTTCTGGACAAGACGGTGCGGCGGGGCTCCCAGTCCGTGAACCTGGTCGGAGCGCCGGGCAGCGGCAAGACCCACGCGAGCCGTGAGCTGCGTCGCTGGTTTGCCGAGACGCACGGTGGGCTCGTCCTTCATCTGGTCCTGCCCAGCTATTCGGAGGGCATCTCGGCCTGGGTCATCCAGGAACTGGGGCGCCTGATTCCCGAGCGTGCCCGGGAGGAGCAGATGGCCGTGCCCGAAGGAGATGCGGTGGCCTCCTTGATGGCACTGGCTGCCGAGCGTCCCATGCTCCTCGACCTCGAGGATGCGCACTGGATGGACCCCGACTCGCTGGCGTGGCTGCGCTCGCTGCTGTCCCGCGTGGAAGACCATCCGGACAGCCGCCTCTGCATCATGCTGCAGTTCCGTTCGAGCTCGGACAAGGACTTCGCCGAGGACATCGGCCCGCCCAGAACGACGATATCCCTCGAGTCCATGGACGAGTTCTCGATGATGGACCTGCTTGAGGCCCTCGAGCAACCGATGGACCTCTCGGGCCTCTCCGAGGAGGATCGCCTTGCGCTTGTCCGAGTGGCGGATGGCAGCCCGGGATTCCTGATCGAATTGGTCAAGTCCCGCAAGGGCATCACGGACTCGTCGGCCAAGGGCGAGGCCGGTGCCGTGCCGTTGGTCGTGAGCGCCCAGATCGCCTCGCGCCTCGATGGCTTGCCTCAGGTTCAGCGGCAGCTTCTGCAGGTGGCCAGCGTCGTGGGTCTGCAGTTCAGGCGTGGCCTCGTCGATGCCGTGGCCGGTCTGCGTGACACGCATGGAGCGTGGGCCGAGCTGCTCCTGCAGGACCTCATCAGTGGCGAGGACGACGACGTGATGCAGTTCACGAACAACTGGGTGCAGGCCGTCACCTACGACAGCATGCTCCTGAGTGCCCGCCGCGACCTGCATCTGCGCATCGCCCAGACGCTCGAGCCCCAGCTGCGCGAGGGTGAGCGGAACGGTGTCGACCCGCTGCGTGTGGCCGAGCACTTCATCAAGGCCGAGCAGCCCGCCAAGGGCGTGGCCTATCTGGTGCGTGCGGCCGAGGCGGCGCTCGATGATGCCCGGTTGACGGAGGCTCGCCAGTTGCTCGATCAGGCGCAGGACGCCCTGATGGCGACACCGCCGGGTCCCAGCCCCGCTGCCTCGCGCGTTCAGGTCTGCCAGGGCCGTCTCGCGCTGTCCGAGGAAGACCCTGCAAGGGCTCGCCGACACTTCCATCGGGCCCTACTGGCAGCGCCCCTCGGCGAAGCCGGTGCGCATGCGCTGGCCCATCTTGCGGACGTGCTGGAGTCCTTGGGAGACCGGCGCGGTGCCGAGGAGCGCCTGCTCGAGGCCCTTGCCTTGCTGCACGAGACCGACAGTCAGCGGGCCGTCCATCTGTCGCGTCTCTCCCTGCTCCGGCTCACGCTTGGTGAGGTCGACGCGGCCTTCGAGAACGCAGAGGAAGCCCTGCGGGGCCTGCCGGTACTCCCCAGCATCGAACGCTGGCAGGCATTGTCCGTCAAGGGACGTGTCCTGTACCGTCGCGGCCAGCTGATTGAGGCGGAGGCCATCCAGCAGCAGGCCGTGGACCTTGCCGAGGGACTCGCGGATGACGTGGCCGTGGCGACGTCGTTGCTCGACATCGGTCGCCTGCAGATGCGTGGCGGATCGTGGCGCCTCGCGGAGGCCACGCTCAAGGACGCCATCGAGCGGGCACAGGATGCTCGCCACCGGTCGGTTCTTGCCGGCGCTTGCGGGCGCCTCGGCGTCCTGCGGCTCGTCTGCGGTGAGTTCGAGGCGGCAGCGCCACTCTTCCTCGAGGCTGCCCACATCTACAAGGTGATGGGAGATGAGCGTCGCGTGGCCCTGAATCATCTGCACCTCGCCGAGTTGGCGCACCGCCAGGGGCATGGCGATGCGGCCTTGCGCGGTGCCGAGGAGGCCCTGAAGGTCATCGAGGCAAAGCGCAGCGAGGGTCTGAGCGAGGCGTGGCGACTACTTGCCGAGATCCATCTTGCTGCCGACAGGGTCGATGCTGCTCGTGAAGCGGTGGCCAAGGCGGAAGCCGAGGTGGTCGACCCGGGTCTGCAGGGTGGCGCAGTCCTCAGGGTCCAGGCGGCATTGGCCGTCCGCAGCGGTTCCGCGGAGCTGGCCATGACCCTGCTGGACGAGGCCCTGGCGCTGCTCGAGGCGCCGTGGGCTCAGCCCGAGCGCATTCGGGTGCTCGAACTGCGTGCGACGTTGCTGCGTCGTCTCGGTCGCGACGTCGATGCCGCTGCCAGCGCGGCGCAGGTGCAGAAGCTGCGAGACGCGATGCGGCTTGACGTGGGGCCGGGTGCTCCGGTGGTAGGATGACGGACATGGTGGACACCACAGCAGCCGCCCTTTCGGTCGAGGCCGAGGTAGAAGGCGGATCTGGCTCGGACGACGCGCCCCCGCCCAAGGGACTGGCGACCGGTGCCTTTCGCGCCGTAGCGCTTGCTGCCGTCCTTGGTCCGCTTGTCATCCAGGCGACCATGGTCTGGCTGTGGCCGCACATGCAGGGTGCGGTCCTCGGTCTGGCGTTGCTGGCCGGGCTGGTGGGGTTCTGGATCCTGGCGCGGGCCTTCGGCAATGCGATGTCTCCCCTCTCGGATCTTTCGGCAGTTTCGCTGCGCGTGATCGAGGGCGATCTCACGTCTCGGGCGCCCGAGTCCCACGTCGAGGTCTTCGCTGAGATCGGCCGTGCGTTCAACCGGCTCGTCGAGCGCCTTCAGGTCCTTGTTCGTCAGACGCGCGATACCGCCACCACGTTGGTCCGCAGTTCGCGCCAGCTGCGACAGGCGGCCGAGAACACCGGCAAGGCGGCCCAGCAGGTCGCCGACACCATCGGTCAACTGGCTTCAGGAGCCATCGAACAGGTCAATGCCATCCAACGCGTGGCAGGTGAAGTCTCCAGGGTTTCCGAGGCGGCCAAGCAGGTCGCCGGCAATGCACAGTCGGCGGCGGAGTCGGCGGCGAATACCGCGCAGAGCGCGCAGGGTGGCCGTCAGGATCTGCAGCAGGCCATCGCCAAGATGGACTCCATCAAGCACAAGGTCTCGCAGTCCTCGATGGTCGTGGGAAGGCTGGGCGAGCTTGGGCAGCAGATCGGCAAGATCATAGAGCTGATCAACGGGATTGCGGCACAGACGAACCTGCTGGCCCTGAACGCTGCCATCGAGGCGGCGCGTGCCGGTGAACAGGGCCGAGGGTTCGCCGTCGTGGCCGAGGAAGTGCGCAAGTTGGCCGAGCAGAGTGCTCAGGCGACCGGCCAGATCGCGACCATGATCCAGGAGATCCAGACGGAGACGGACAAGGCCGTCCGGACGATGAACTCAGGATCTCAGGAGGTCAACGAGGGCGTCGACGTCATCAACCGCGCCGGTCATGCCCTGGACCTGATCGTCCGGGATGCAACCAGCACGGATCAACAGATCCAGCGCATCTCCGAGGCCGCGCAACTGCTGGCCGACAGCTCGACGAAGGTCAGCAGCGCCATCGAGCACATCAGCACGATCACCAGCCATTCGGCCGAGAGTTCCCAGCAGATGGCGGCCAGCAGCCAGGAGCAGACGGCCTCCATCCACGAGATCACGGCCGCAGCGCAGGCGCTCGGGACCCTTGCGGGCGATCTCGAGCAGATCGTCGTCAACTTCCGGGCCTGAGTCGCCAGCCTGTTGCCCCGTCCGCCCGCGCAGGGTAGGGTCCGGAAGCGAGGGCGGGGGCAAGCCATGGCTGCATACAAGCATTATCTGCCGGCGGCATCGGCGGCCGAGCACGAGCTGCTGGAGACGCTGGCCCGGGAGCATCCGCATCAGCTTCAGGTCCGCTCGCGTCCGTTGCGGGAGTCCGCGCAGGTTTTCTTCGAGGTGGATTCGCCGGCGATGGCTGGGTGGATCTGGTTCCTGCTCAGTCGTCTGCGCCAGGCCCAGCGTCGTGTCGAGGCCCAGTACCGCTGCGGCGGTCGGCGTCCGGCGGCCTGACGGCCCCTCAGGTGGCTGGCAGGGGCGGCAGGCCGTCCTCGGGCAACGTGCCACCAGCTTGTCGCCGCAGGTTGTCCCAGTGTGTCAGGCGTTGCAGCACCCGATACTCCTGTCCTCGTCCTTCCGGTCTGTAGTAGCGCCGAGGCTTGCGGCCGACGGGCCAAAAGGACCGTTCCGGGTCGAAGGCACCCGGCATGCCGTGGGGCGTGACGTAGGCGTCCGCCCTGTCGCGGGCGGCGAGGCCGCGCAGCGCGCTGGGGACCGTTCCGCCGGCATCGTCGCGCACGTCTGCCATGGCGGCCTGGATCGCGGCATAGGCGGCCTGACTCTTGGGGGCCGAGGCCAGCCACGTCACGGCCTGTCCCAGCGTGATGCGTGCTTCGGGCATGCCGACATGCTGCACGGCGCCCAGCGCGGCCATCGCGACCAGCAGGGCCATCGGCTCGGCGTTGCCGACATCCTCCGAGGCAAAGATCGCCAGCCTGCGCGCCACGAAGAGGGGGTCCTCGCCTCCTTCGAGCAAGCGCGCGAGCCAGTGCAGGGCCGCGTCAGGATCCGAGCCGCGCATGGACTTGATGAGGGCGGAGATGACGTCGTAGTGGCCGTCGCCGCCCTTGTCCTGGGCCAGACGTGCCTGATCGAGGAAGGCGGGCAATTCGTCCGTCTCGCGAAGACCTGCGGCCACGACTGCCTCGAGTGCGCCAAGAGCCGCACGGGCGTCGCCACCGCTCCAGCGTGCGATGGCCTCGAGCACATCGCGGGCAAGTCGGTCCTCGGGCTGGGCCAGGCCACGAACGGGATCCGTCAGCGCGCGCTGAAGAAGCGTGACGAGTGCCTCGGGAGGCAAGGTCTCGAGGCGGTGCAGAGCCACCCTGCTGCGCAGGGCCGGATTGACCTCGAGCCCGGGATGCTCCGTGGTCGCCCCGACAAGGGTGATGGTGCCCTGCTCCACGTGCGGCAGCAGGATGTCTTGCTGCGCCTTGTTGAAGCGGTGGATTTCGTCAATGAACAGGACGGTGCGCTGGCCGAGATGGCGGGCCTTCGTGGCCTCCTCGATGGCCTTGCGGACATCGGCGACACCCCCGCCCACGGCACTGAGCACCACGAATCTCGCCTCGACGGAAGCTGCCAGCAGCATGGCCAGCGTCGTCTTGCCGCATCCGGGCGGCCCCCAGAGGATGCAGCTGGGAAGACGTCCGGCCGCGACGAGGCGAGTCAGCGCTCCCCCGGAGCCCAGCAGGTGGTCCTGGCCGACGACTTCGCCGAGGTTCCGCGGGCGCATCCGATGAGCCAGCGGAATCTCGGTGTCGAGCGACTGACCGAAGAGCGACACCTTACTTCCTGTTGAAGACGCCGATGATGCCTTGGATGGCACCGGCCAGCGATTGCACCCCGTTCACGACCTGGTTGACCTGATTTCCGAACGGATCCTGGGTCTGGGGCATCAGACCCACGCCGAAGTTTCCACCCTGTACGGGCATGGTGGTCACGGGCACCGGCGACCAGACCGGCTGTGGTTGAGGCTGGGGCTGCGGCTGCGGCCAAGTCGGCGCGGAGGGGAACACGGGAGGCGTGGGCTGGTTCGACGGCTGTTGTGGACCCGAGGCCGGGATGCCGTTCTTGAAGCCGTTGACCAGGGTGCCGATGGTCGCGAGTACGGCACCGACACCCGAGACGACCTGGGTGACCTTCTCGAGGTCGGAAATCTTGTCCTTCTTCGGGGTGTTGCCGGACGGCTGTTCCTGCACGCGGGGCGTGGGGATCCACAGGCCTTGGACATCGCCGGGGATGGGCCAGTTGACCAGCATGACGCGGTTGGACTGAGCGATCCAGTCGGCGAGGCGCTGGACCTCGGCGGAGTCTCGAACGGGATCCAGCCGGTAGGTTTGCTGCACGAACTGGGCGAGCGTGAGGCGCTGAGGGTTGCCGGCCTGGAGCGGCTTCCACGTCAGGCCGGGGTTGGCCTGACCAGGCTGGCTGGCCACCGGCTGATTGCTGACCGGTGCCGCCGGGGGCTGGGCGAGGATCTGACGGACACGGGCCGAGAAGTCGTCGACGGTCGTCATCGGGGGAACCTCCGCTGGGCCACTGCGGCCCTGTAGGCGTACTATCGCCTCCGGCCTCCGCGCATCCGGTAAAGACATTGGGAACGCGCGGTTAAAACTATCCGCAAGCCGGCATGCGTGGGGGAGTGACGTGATGTACGATCGAGGCGTGTCGCCGCCTCGTCTCCCCGCCAGCGTTCCGGATGTCTCCGACGCCCGTTCCGAGTGGCTCCTGCTGGAGACGCTTCGGGGCCTGCGCGTGCATGCCCTGACAGCCACGCCGCACCAGATCGTCGAGGACCTCGCCCTCGGGCAGATGCTGCTTGCCCGCCTGGGTATCCCGGCCCTGCGCCACGAGGGCGAGGGCTTCATCGAGGCCATGGTCGCGATGCTGCGCTGCCGAACCGAGCCCATTACCCGTCATCCCTGAACCCGTCCGCCGAGCCTGTCCGCCATGTCCGTCGCTCAAGCCCAGTCCCCCCGCCGTGTCTCCATCGCGTTGCCGGGGCCGGACGAGATCATCGAGGGTCTCTCCTGGATCCTGCTGGGCATCGCGCCTCTGCTGATCAACGTCTATAACGTCGATGCCTACCGCACCGTCCAGGCCACGACCTCGACGATGCTGCTGTTGGTGATGGTGGCGACGTGGGTCGTCAAGGTCACACTTGATGGTCGCTGGCCCAGCCTGCGCAGGATGCCGCTGTGGCCTGCCGTGGCCGGCTTCTTCGCGTGGGTCGGCCTGACTGGCGCGCTGCAGACCCCGTCCTTGCCGCTCACGGGCCTGAGCGTGCTCAACTTGGCGCTCTACATCGGGTGGGCCTTCGTCGTGGCCGACCTCGGGGCCCGGGTTCCCGGCTTCCTCTGGCGCCTGCTGCTGCCGATCGGCTTCGCGTTCCTGTTCAACAACATCACGGCCGTGCTGCAGCATCGGGGCTTCCTTTTCCAGGGCGCCACCCAGGATGGCTACACCGGCCTCTATGCCCTCTGGCCGTTCAAGGGGCAGGGTGCTTCGAACTACTTCGCCGGATTGCAGGCTCCTTCCCGCCTTGGATCGGCCGCTGGCACCCTCGGCAACCAGAACGTACTCGGCGGCTACCTGACAGCAACCGTGCCCCTCTTCACGCTCTTGCCGCTGGTGGTGCTCGCACGCTGGCAGGAATTGTGCCGCTGGTGTGCCCGTACGTGGCCCAAGCTGGGTTCCGAGGGCGCCAAGGTGCCTGTCGCTGCGCTCTTCGGTTTCCTGTTCCTGAACGCAGGCCTGGCGTTCGCCTCGCTCCTGGCCACGGATACCCGGGGCGCGTGGCTTGGCGTGGCGGGCACGTTCGTCGTGGGCCTGCTGGTGGTCCCTGCGTTCTTCCGCAAGCGGATCGAACAGGTTCCGGCACGCCAGCGCGCGGGCCTTGGCGTCGGTCTGCTGGCCTTCGTGGTGCTGTTGACCGGGCTGGCCTTCTCCGCCGGCGTGACGCCCAAGATGCTTCAGGACAAGCTCAGCAACACCTGGACCATCAAGCAGCGGCTCGTGGCGTGGCAGGTGGCGGCCGAGATGGCCAAGGACGAGCCTGTCGTGGGTCAGGGGGTCGGCACCTACAAGATGCACTACTTCAAGTTCCTGGCGCGTCACTTCAACGGTCAGCCCGTTCCGGTCTACATGCACCATCGCTACGTGCAGGCCCACAACGATTTCATCCAGCTTGCCGGCGAGGCCGGTTGGACGGGACTGCTTCTCGGGCTGGGCGTCCTCGGCTTCTTCTGGGTGGGCATTCCCCGTTGGCTCTGGCGGAGGCAGCCCGGAGCGAGCGAGGCCCTGCTGGTGCTCGGGGCCGGGTTGGGCACCCTCGGGATGGGTGTCTTCGCCATCTCGGGCTTTCCGTTCCACATCGCGGCATCGTCCTCGGTCTTCGCCACGCTCGTCGGCATCGTGCTGGCTCCGCAATGGCGGGAGCGTCTGGATGCTTTGCCGGCTGCGTCAGCACCGTCCGATGGGGAAGGCCCGACGCCCGACGAACCCGGTTTGCCAGCTGCAACCTCGGAGGCACCCGCCGCCCAGACGGTCACCGGCACCCCGGCGTGGATTGCCAGTGGAGTCGTGGCAGGCCTGGCCCTTTCCTTCGGGATGGGCGTGCTACGGCACTACGAGTCCGACATGCTGACCAAGGCTGGCATGGATCTCTACAAGCAGGGGGACTACCAGACGGCGCTTGGCAGACTGGAGAGCGCCGTGGCCAGCGATCCAGAGCGTGGAGACGCAAGGCTCGTCCTCGGCATCCTCTACATGATGACGCGGCGCTGCACGCAGGCCGAGGAGCAGTTCCTGCGCGCCCAGACCAGCTATGACGACGTGACGCTGCATTACTACATGGGACGTCTCTACGAAGGCCTGTCTCGGCGTGAGGAGGCCCGGCGGGAGTACCGCAGGGCCCGCTCCTACTTCCCCGAGGGTGAGGAGGTGCGCAAGGCGGTGGACCGCCGGTTGGCCCTGCTCGAGTCCGGAAGGCCGGATCCTGCCGCCGTCGCGGCATGCAGTCCGCCGGCCAGTTCGTCGGCCAGCCGCTAGGGGCTGCTACCGGTCCTGCGCCGTCGGGCGCAGGACGACTTCCCCGATGCAGACGTGCGGGGGGCGGGTGACGCACCAACCGACAGCTTCGGCAACGTCGTCCGGGGACAAGGGTGTCATGCTGGAGGCCCAGCGTTCGAGGGCTTCCCGAGTCGCGTCGTGCGGGACCAGTCCCTGCAGTTCGGTGCGGACGAGGCCCGGCGAGATCAGGGTGACGCGGATGCCGAGACGTGCCGTCTCGCGACGGAGGGCCTCCCCGAAGGCCCGCAGGCCGGCCTTGGTGGCCGAGTAGCCGGCCCCGGTCGGCGCCGCGACCAGTCCGGCCACCGAGGCCACGAGCACGATGTCTCCGCCGCCAGCTGATTCCATTGGTGCCAGGCTGGCCTGAGCCATCGTGATGACGCTGGTCAGGTTGATGTCGATCATCGCCCGCCACGCCTCCATGTCTGCCTCGGCCACGGGCGCGAGGGGCATCACACCGGCATTGGCCACGAGGATGTCCAGACGACCCCACCGGTCGAGCACCCCGGGTACCAGAGCCGCGGCCTCGTCCGCGTTGCTGAGGTCAACGGGGTGGACGGAGGCTTCCGAGCCGAGGCTGTCGGCGAGTGCGTGCAGGCGGTCCACCCGTCGCGCGGCGAGGGCCACGCGGGCACCCTGAGCGTGCAGGTGTCGGGCAATGGCCTCGCCGATACCGGACGAGGCGCCAGTGACGAGGGACGTCTTGCCGGAGAGTGCCTTCAAGAGGCAGGGGGCTCCGGGCCCTCGGCGAACCAGACATCCTCCGTCATGTGGCGCTTGCCATTCTGGACAAACCACGAGGTCATGCGCAGATCCTCCCGACTCTCGATCCACTTGATTCGAGTACCGAGTTCCGTGATGCCGAGGCTCGCGAGGTCGGAAAGTTCACCCGGTTGGGGGCGCGCGTCCTGATTGAGGTCGCGCCATACCTTCAGGCCCTCGAGTTCGTTGCCCTTGAGCACGCCAAGCCCTTCAGGCAGTTTCTTCATCGGGCTGCTGGCCGCAAGCCGGGCCTCCCGGTCGAAGAGCGCGCCGAGCTTGGCGTAGCCGTTGCCGAAGCGCTGCCCACCGAAGAGGTCATTGCCATCCAGGGGCTGGTTCTCTCTGGCCGCGCGGGTCACCCGCCCCTCCCTGTCGTCCACGAGAAAGCCGTCGCGACCGCCCTTGAGCCACTCGAACCGCCCGGGCTTGCCGATGGCCTTCAGGTCGAACTGCACGGAGTCCGGCAACGTGAAGCCCTTGGCCTCGTCGAAGCGGACGTAACCCGAGGCCTTGCCCGTGACCTCGATGCGGCCCGAATGGTCGAGATCGAGCGCGACGGGGCTGGAGAGGGCCATCGCGACGACGGGCAGGTCGCGGCCGTTGATGTTCACGCCGAAGCCTTCGCTGTAGTGGTAGTAGCCGGCGGCTGCGGCCGCATTGTAGCTGCCGCGGTTTGCTACGGCGGACGTCGCGACCCGGCCGACGATCTGTCCGCTCTCGGTAAAGACGAGCGCGGATCCGGGCGGTAGCTCCGTGTTCATCAATTCCGCATTGCGTCGAAGGGCAGCGGCAATGTCGTCCGCGTACCGATGACCGCGCTGGTTCTGGTACCACTTGCCGAAGAACAGCTGTCCCGGGGTCCTGAAGCCTTCGTTCCATCGGGCCCACTGGGTGCCGTTGTCGGCCCGGGCGTAGATGAAGATTCGCGGCAGTTCGTAGACCAGTCGCTCCTTGAACTGGGTCCGGCTCACGGTATAGCAGCCGGAGGCTTGACGCTGCAGGACCGGCTCGCTCCAGCGGCTGCGGGTCTCGCCCTCGTGGGCCTGGACCGCAGGGGATGCGAGCGTCGTCAGGAACGACAGACTGGCGAGCAGCAGGATGCGTCTGGAGGGGTAGGCCGAGAACTTCATGAAGACGTCGTACCCAGCAGGATGACTGATCGCGCCAGCGTGGCGAAGGTCAGACGCGACGTTTGCTGTCGAAGGCGTCCCGCAGACCGTCCCCGAGGAAGTTCCACGCCACAGTCACCAGCACGATGGCCACGCCCGGGGCCAGCAGCCACGGGTGCGTGACGAGGTCGGAGACGTTCAGCGCCGGCTCGAGCATGTTGCCCCACGAGGCGTCCGGTGGCTGGACACCCAGGCCCAGCAGTGACAGCACGCTTTCGCCGTAGATGTAGCCCGGAATGGACAGCGAGACCGAGATGACGACCCACGTCGCCGTCTGCGGCAGCAGGTGGCGGGTGATGATCCAGAGGTGGCCCGCGCCGGCGGCCCGTGCGGCCTCGATGTATTCCTGATGCTTCAGGGACAGGACCATGCCTCGGATGACGCGGGCAAGTCCGGCCCAGCCCAGGAAGGACAGGATGATGGTGATGACGTAGAAGCGCTGGGTGGGCGAGATGTCCCACTTGTAGGTCACGCCGAACAGGGCAAGCAGCAGGTAGAAGGTCGGGAACGCCAGGACCGTCTCGACCAGCCACATGAGGATGGTGTCTATCCAGCCCCCGAAGTATCCGGCGGCCCCGCCGACGAGGGTGCCGACGGGAATGACGATGAGCAGGGCGATGATGCCGACGGTCAGCGAGACGCGCGCTCCGAAGAGCAGGCGCGAGAACTGGTCTCGTCCGGCATTGTCGGCACCCAGCAGGTAGATGGGGGCGGTTTGCCTCTCGATGCCGAAGAGGTGTCGGTCGCCCGGGATGAGGCCCAGAATCCTGTAGGACTCGCCCTTGACCCAGAAGCCGACGTCATGTCGGACGCTCCGGTCTTCCTGCCATTCGCCAAGCGTCATGGTGGCCGGGGCGCCTGCCTGGAAGAGGGCCGAATAGTCGTCCTGCTTCTTGCGATCGTAGATGAAGGGACGATGCCAGCTGCCGGACTCGTCCTTCAGGTGGATCTCGGCCGGCGGTTGGAAGGCGCGGTTGCGGTCTTCGGTCAACGGCGAATAGGGCGCGAAGACGTCGGCAAAGGCCATCACCAAGTAGACGGCGAGCAGGATCCACAACGCCAGGAAGGCCGGGCGATGCTTGCGGAACCGACGCCAGAAGCGGGTGCGGGCCGAAACCGGGGGCGGCAGCGCATCAGCCCCGGGACGGGATGCCGGGTTGGCGGGGATCGTCTCCTGCGACATCGGGTCAGGCTTCCAGCTTGATGCGGGGGTCGGACAGGGCCAGCAGTACATCGGCCAGCAAGTTGCCCAGTAGCAGCATGATGGCCCCGGTCATCACGCCGGCCATTGCGAGGTTCACGTCCTGCTTGAGCAAGGCATCCAGCATCATCTGGCCCAGCCCGGGCCACGAGATGATGTTTTCGATGATGGCAAAACCCGAGAGCAGGCTTGCGAACTCGAAGCCCAGCAGGGTGATCATCGGGTTC
The DNA here is from genome assembly GCA_035285865.1 of Candidatus Sericytochromatia bacterium. Lineage (GTDB taxonomy): Bacteria > Cyanobacteriota > Sericytochromatia > S15B-MN24 > VGJW01 > VGJW01. The sequence goes on along the minus strand of JAYKHS010000024.1, from coordinate 86,357 downwards.
AGCGCGTTGCGGACGGCGTGGCGGTAGATGACGGTGCTCTCGGGCAGGCCCTTAGCCCGGGCGGTGCGCACGTATTCTTCCCCGAGGACGTCAAGCAGGTTGCCGCGCATGCGCCGCTGGAGGATCGCGATGGAGCCGATGCCGACGGCGAGCACCGGGATCAGGAGGTGCCAGACGTGGTCGAGGACCTGCTGGACGGGGCTCATCAAGGCGTGGTCTGGGCTCGTCATCCCCCCGATGGGAAAGAAGCCCGGGTGACTCTGGTTCCACCAGGCGGCGCCCATCAGCAGCAAGATGGCGAGGAAGAAGTCCGGCACGCCCAAGAAGAAGAACGTGATGGACGAGAAGACCTTCTCGAACCAGGAATACTGTTTCACCGCCATCAGGATGCCGAGCGGCAGGGCGATCAGCCAAGTGAAGAGAAAGGCCGCGACACCCAGGACCAACGTGGCCTGCAGCTTCATGCGAATCAGCGTCGAGACCTTCTCGCGGTAGTCATAGGATTCGCCGAGGTCACCCGTGGCGAAGTTGCTGGCCCATTTCAGGTATTGGATGGGTATGGGCTTGTCGAGGCCCAGGCGCGAACGCTCCCGATCGATGGCCTCTTGGCTCACCGTGGGATTGTTCATCATCTTGTTCGACACGTAGTCGCCCGGGGCGAGTTTCGAGATGCCGAAGGTGATGACCGAGATCAGCAGCAGCTTCGGCAGCATCTGCAGCAGCCGTTGCAGGACGTATCGGAACATGGGGGTCATTGTACGGCCTGCGCACGCAACATGCCATGACAAAGGGCGAGGACCCCGGCATCTGCCGGGGTCCTCCTGATTCGCCAAGTCGGGGAGAGAGCCCCGGATGCCTCAATCGATCTGGTAGAGGCCCCAGATGTTCCAGATGGGACCGCCGATGGGCGTGACTTTGAGGTTGCCGTACTTGTTGCGCACCGGATAGAGCTGGATGCGGTTCGCGACGTAGATATAGGGTACCTGGTCCGAGATCAGGCGCTGGAAGGTGTGGTAGATGTCCTTCCGCTTGTTCTCGTCCAGGGTCGTGGCGCCCTTTTCAAAGAGCCGATCCACCTCAAGTTCCCAGGGCTCGGCCTGCCACTTCGTGCTCTTGGCCAGCTTCTGGTTGAACATGTGCAACCGGCCCTGCGAGTTCCAGATGTTGCGGCCATTCGCCGGGTCGAGCGAGCCGGTGAAGCCCATCAGCACGCCTTCCCAATCCAGCGACGTCGAGGTCTTCTCGACCAGCACGTTGAAGGTGATCGGCTGGAACTTCAGCTCGATGCCCAGCTTGGCGAAGTCGGTCTTCAGGATCTGGGCAATCTGCTTGCGTTCGCTGTTCTCGGAGTTGGTGTTGAGCGTGAAGGTGACGGAGTGGCCCTTGGCATCCTTGAGCGTGCCGGAGCCATCCTTGCGGTAGCCGGCGGCTGCCAGCAGTTGTTGCGCCTTGGCGAGGTCGAAGGGATAGACCGTGACGTCCTTGGAATAGAACGGGCTGGTCTGACTCTCGCACGAGATCTGGGGCTGGGCGATGCCGAGGTAGACGTTCTTGATGATGCTCTGCTTGTCGATGGCGTGCGCCAGTGCGCGGCGGAAGCGGACATCGCGGAACCACGCGCTCTTGACGGGGTCGACGTAGGGCGTGCCGTCCGGACGCACGTCGCGGTTCTGGTTAAGCGTCAGGAAGAGCGTGCCGAAGTCCGGGCCCGCCTGGTAGATGGTGAAGTTGCTCGACTTCTGCTTGGGCTGGAGCGCCCCGAAGTCCTGGCCGCGCAGCGGAGCATCCACGAACAGCACGTCGGTTTCGCCGCTGGTGAATTTCAGGACACCGGCATTCTGGTCCTTGACGATGAAGATGACCATCCCGTCCAGATACGGCAGGCGATTGCCCTTGCCATCGACACGCCAGTAGTAGGGATTGCGCTTGTATACGATCCGCTGCGAGGGCACGAATTCGGCAAAGACGAAGGGACCCGAGCCCGGGATGGTCGTGACGTCCGTCGCGATGGTCCACATCTCGTTGAACTTGGGCTTGCCGGTCTTGGGGTCTTTTTCCTTGACCGACGCCTCGAGCGCGTGCTTCGGCAGGATGGGCAGGGCGGCAAAGGTCCGCAGGAAGGGCGCGAAGGGCTTGGGTGTCTTGACCTGGATGCGCAGGTTGTCCAGCTTGCGCACCGTAGGCAGGGCATCCCCGACCGTCAGGATGTCGCGCCAGTCCGTCGGGATGTCCGGGTTGAAGACGATCTGATTGAAGGTGAAGTCGACGTCATCCGCCGTCAGAGGCTTGCCGTCCGACCACTGCAGGCCCTTGCGGAGCGTGAACGTGTAGGTGAGGTTGTCCTTGGAGACCTCCCACTTCTCGGCGAGCGCTTCCTGCATCTTGCCCGTGAGCGCATTGGTCTCGGCCATGCCCTCGAAGAGGAAGCCCAGCGGGGTGCTCGAGGACGTTTCCTGCGCGAGCGCCAGATTGAACGTCTTCGGGTCCGAGATCATGGCCGCCATCAGGCGGCCGCCGTAGGTGCCGATGCCAGCCTTGAGGGCGTCGGCGGGCGGAGTTTCGACGCGGGCAGGTGTAACGGTCGTGGCGTCTTTGGGCCATTCGGGCGTCCCCCCCTTGGGGGTGGTTGCCCCACCGCGATCGGCGCCGGTGCAGCCGACCAGCAGGGCGGTGCCGGTGGCAAGGAGGCCCCGGAAGAAACGGTTCGAGATCATGGCTGCGACTCCGGCAGGGAATGGAGGGGCGACGTGCGGGTCGGGGCGGCGACCGGCGTCAGAGTGTCGGTTTCGCCAGGATCGCCAGGCCGATTGCCGTCAGGAACCACGCGGCCGTGATGAAGGCCGTCACGCGGTTGAGGCCCGCCTCGACGCCCTTCTGGCTGCCGAAGACGTGGGCTGAACCGCCAATCCCGGCGAGTCCTTCGCCCTTGGCCGAGTGGAGCAGCACGCCCACGATGAGCGCAAGCGAGAGCGTCAGCTGCAGGGCGGTCAGGACGATTTCGAGAAACTTCACCGGTGAAGGGCCTTCCTTGTCTTGATGATTTTATAACACGGGCTAGAACATCTCGGCATGACGGCCCATGGCGGCGAATTTCGCCGCCCGCGCCTCGACGAGGTTCAGGCCGGGCAGCCGGACCAGTTCCCGTAAGGCCTCATCGAGGGCCTCGGCCAGCAGCAGCGGTGCTTGGACGGGGTCCCGATGCGCGCCGCCGGGGGGCTCGGGAATGATGCCGTCGATGATGCCCAGTTCCACCAGGTCCGGGGCCGTCATGCGGAGGGCTTCCGCAGCGCGCATGGCTTGAGCGCCGTCCTTCCAGAGGATGGCGGCGCACCCTTCGGGCGAAATCACGGCGTAGTAGGCGTGCTCCAGCATCAGGATGCGGTCGGCCACGCCCAGTCCCAGAGCGCCGCCGGACGATCCCTCGCCGATCACGATGGAAATCACCGGGACGGGCAGTCGGGCCATCTCCAGCATGTTGCGCGCGATGGCAGCCGATTGGCCGCGGGCTTCGGCATCGATGCCGGGGTAGGCGCCCGGCGTGTCGATGAGCGTCACGATCGGCATGCCGAACTTGGCCGCATGCCGGAACAGACGGAGCGCCTTGCGATAGCCCTCGGGATGGGCCATGCCGAAGTTGCGCGTGAGGTTGTCCTTGGTGTCGCGACCCTTCTGATGGCCCACGAACATCATGGTGCGTCCCCGGAACACGCCCAGTCCGCCGACGATGGCCTTGTCGTCGAAGCCTTGTCGATCTCCATGCAACTCGAGGAACGAAGAGGTGATTGCCTGGATGTGATCGAGGGTGGTCGGCCGTGCGGGATGGCGCGCGATCTGGACGCGCTGCGAAGGCTTCAGGTTGCGCATGACGGCAAGCCGGACCTGGCCGAGGCGTTCTTCCATGCGCTGCACTTCCGCGCTGAGGTCCACAGGACTTGCTGCTGCCAGCTCACGGAAGCGGTCAAGCTCGTTTTCGATCTCGAGGATGGGCCGCTCGAAGTCGAGCACCAGACGGGGGCGTATGGTCATGCGGCTGTCCCCCGATGCATGGTGATCAGTTGCGCAATCGTGTCCCGAAGCTTGTGGCGCGGGACCAGCATGTCGACCTGACCATGCTTCATCAGCCACTCGGCGGTCTGGAATTCGGCGGGAGTCTTCTGGCGGATCGTCTGTTCGATGACCCTGCGACCCGCGAAGCCGATGGTGGCTCCCGGCTCCGCGATGATGATGTCCGAGAGCGTCGCGAACGAGGCCGAGACGCCACCGGTCGTGGGGTCCGCCAGTACCGAGATGGCGAGGCGCCCGGCCTCGTGCAGGCGTGCCATGGCGGTCGAGGTCTTGGCCATCTGCATCAGGGAGAGGGTCCCTTCCTGCATGCGGGCACCTCCAGAAGCCGTCACGACGACGAGGTCGAGATGCTCGACCCGGGCCGCATCGATGATGCGAGCGACGCGCTCGCCGACGACGGAGCCCATCGAGCCACCCATGAAACTGAAGTCCATCACGGCCAGGGCGAGCCTGTGGCCGTGAATCTGGCCGATGCCCGTCAGCACGGCCTCCGCCGTGGGGTCGGCGGCATGGGCCTGGGCGAGACGTCGGGCGTAGGGCTTCGTGTCGACGAACGCGAGCGGATCCTCGGAACGCAGCTCCCGGCCACGCTCCGTGAAGCTGCCGGGATCGACCAGCTGCGCGAGCCGGGTGCGGCCATCCAGCCTGAAGTGATGGCCGCAGGGCGGACAGACCATGAGGTTCGCTTCGAGGTCCTTGTTGTAGACCGCTTCCCCGCACGACGGACACTTCGTCCAGAGGCCGTCGGGCATGTCCCGACGGATGCGCTCCGTGTCGACGAGGGAGCGCTCCTTCTTGCGGGTCTCGAACCAGTCGCGGAGGGTCATGGGCGGCATGCTAGCATGGCCGGCCTCCGGGCTTGTCCGGCGGTGCTCGTGCAGGAGGTGTCGCGATGGAGCCGGTGCTGCGTCCGGAATTGGCCGAGGATGCGTGGATCGCCCCCGGTGCCGTGGTAGTCGGGGATGTCCGTCTGGAGGAAGGCACCTCGGTCTGGTTCCAGGCCACGGTGAGGGCCGATGTGGCGGCCGTGCGCATCGGCGCGGGGACCAACATCCAGGACGCTGCGGTGGTGCATGTGGACGCGGACGCGCCGTGCACGATCGGCAGGAACTGCACCCTTGGGCATGGTGCCGTCGTTCACGGAGCGACCCTCGGGGACCATGTGTTGGTCGGCATCCGCGCCACGGTCCTGTCTGGCGCCGTCGTCGGCAACGAGGTCCTGATTGGCGCCGGGGCCCTGGTCACGGGCGGCGAGCACATCCCCGACGGAGTCCTCGTGCTCGGTGTCCCGGCTCGGGTCGTTCGAGCCCTGTCGGACGAGGAGCGCGAGGGGCTCAGGCGTTCTGCCCGTCACTATGTGGCCAACGCAGCGCGCTACCGGGACATGGGCATCGAAGATGCCGGTCGCGGCTGGCCTGGGCCTGTCACAGGTAGTCGTTGAACCACTCGGCGAGCAGGACCGAGAGGTAAGACTTCGGCTTGATCTCGAGATCATGATCGGTCGGCAGTCGGGACGTCGCCCAGTCGGCCTCGAAAACCCGACGCTCGGCATCTGCCACGACATCGGGTGCCGTGATCGCCAGCGAGACTTCGAGGTTCTCGTACATGCTGCGGGCGTCCGCGTTGGCCGAGCCCAGCACCACCATGCGGTCGTCGAAGGACCAGTACTTGATATGGCTGAAGGTACGGTCGAAGAGGCGAACCTCCACGCCGGCGTCCCGCAGGATGCGACCGTAGTGCTTGTTCACGGTGCGGAAGACTATGGAGTCGTTGGCGACCGGCAGCATCACCTGTACCGAAACCCCGCGACGGTGGGCCGCGATGAGTTCGTCGATGAGCGTGTCTTCGCTGACGTAGATGTGGAACATCCGGATGCGTTCGCGGGCGGCTCGGATAGATCGGATCAGCGCCCCATGGATTTCGCGGCGGCGGCGAAGGTCGTTCGGGTTCGTGATGGCCAGTGCGGCAGTATGCGTGCCGGCGGGTTCAGCCGCTGCCGGCAGTTGGAGCGTTTCTGCGGGGCCGTCGCCCGAGCCATTCCAGTCGGCCTGGAACTCCTGATGCATCTGGAGGGCGGCCGTGCCCCGGACGTCGATGAGCAGGTCGTGCCACGAGACGGCGTACTCGTCGCCGATGTTCATGCCGCCCGTCAGGCCGCGCTGGCCGTCGGCCAGATAGAGCTTGCGATGCGTCAGGTGCAGGTCGGCCGAGCGTACCAGGTTGCGGTTGTAGAGTCGGACAGGGATGCCGGCATCGGTCATGATGGTCGTGACGGCGCGATCGCTGTCCCAATGACGCGAACCGAAGGTGTCGAGGATGATCCGGACGTCGACACCGGCCCGCTTGCGGTCCCGAAGGGCCTTGGCAAGGGCGATGCCCGTCGCGTCGTTGTGCCAGATGAAGGTTTCGATCCACAGGGTGCGGCGGGCCGAGCGGACCAGATCGTGAATTGCCGCGAAGCCTTCCTCGCCGTCCAGTTTGAGGCGGATGTCGTTGTCCGAGGAGGTCGTGCGGGCAAGCCCCTGACTGAAGGCTTGAAGCATGGCGTCCCCGCGGACGTCGCGCGCGGCGATGCGGGATCCGTTCGACCCGCTCCGGAAGCCGGGCAAATCCGCACCGCACCCCTGGACCAGGAGGGCCAGGAGCGTCAGGAGGGCGGAGAAGAGACGCACACGGGGAGTATCGCCTGTTTCCCCAAAGGACTGACGTGATTTAAGCTCGACTTTACCTGTCAGGAGAAACTTCGATGGCACGACTCGTTTTCATGGGCACACCGGCCTTTGCGGTCCCGGCGCTCGAGGCCCTGCTGATCGCAGGGCACGAGATCCTCGCGGTCGTCACGCAGCCGGATCGGCCTGTCGGTCGTGGTCAGCAATTGCATGCGTGTCCCGTGAAGCAGCGCGCGCTGGAGGCCGGGCTCGTGGTTCTCCAGCCCGAGCGTCTGCGGCGGGACGAGGTCGTCAAGGAGCAACTGCGCGGCCTGCATGCCGATGCCTTTGTCGTCGTGGCTTTCGGGCAGCTGCTGCCGGCCGATGTCCTCGAGATGCCCCGGGCGGGCTGTCTGAACATCCACGGCAGCCTGCTGCCGCGCCATAGGGGGGCGGCACCGGTGGCCCGCGCGCTCATGGCCGGGGATGCCGAGACAGGCATCAGCCTGATGCGCCTCGATGAGGGCATGGACACGGGACCGGTGATCGCCGAGGCCCGGGTTGCCATCGGTGCCCGAGAGACGGCGGGGGAGTTGGCGGAACGGCTCGCACTCCTCGGGGCGCAGGTCCTCGTTCGCGAACTGGAGCCCTGGTTGGCCGGGGAGCGTCCCGAGCAGCCGCAAGATGGCGCGCAGGCCTCGCTGGCGCCCAAGCTGGACAAGGCCGAGGCCGACATCGACTGGACCCTCTCGGCCGCGACGCTGGATGCCCGCATTCGCGGCCTGCTGCCCTGGCCAGGGGCCCGGACCCGGCTCGACGGACTCGAGATCAAGGTCCATGAGGCTCGGCCCGAAACCTGGACGGGAGAAGCTGTCCAGGCGGGTACCGTCCTCGCGGCGGACGCCGAAGGCTGGCTCGTGGCCTGCGGACAGGGAGCGCTCAGGCTGGTCACTGTGCAGGTCCCGGGGCGGCGCGCCCTGGCCGCGGCGGACGCTGCAAGGGGGCTGCCCGCCCTGGCCGCGGGTGTCTGCCTGGGCTGAGCTTCAGGAGTGGGCCAGGGGGCGGACGACGGTGGCAGTCTTCACGCCTGCCAACATGTCCTGGACCGACAGGCCGAGGATGGGATGGGTCGCGTCAGGGGCGATCTCGGCGAGGGGCACCAGCACGAAGGCGCGGTCATGCATCCGGATATGGGGGATGATCAGCCTCGGTTCGGCCACCAGCAAATCGTCATACAGGAGGATGTCGAGGTCGATGGCCCGCGGACCCCAAGTGACGGTCTGCTCGCGTTGCATCTCGGCCTCGAGACCCTGCAGGGCATCCAGGAGGGACATCGGCGCGAGGGGCGTCTCGATGCGGACGACGGCGTTGACGAACCACTCCTGATCCGGCATCTCGAGGGGTTCGGTCTCGTAGAGCTCGGAGTGGCTCCGAACCTCCATCTGCGGGTGCTTGGAAAGCTTGACGATGGCTCGGGTGACGAAATCGGCCCGGTCACCCACGTTGGAACCCAGCGAGACGTAGACGGTCGCCACCAGTGCCTCCCCCGGGGGCATCCTGCGTGAGTCGAGGCCCCCTTGCCTCGGCGCCATCATAACATCCCGCGGCCGGTCGGCCGCCTCAGTCTGCCTGATGCATCTGGTTGATGGCGCTGGTCAGGGCCACGGCCGTCTGCTGGGCCTGGACCTTCACGAGACCGGTCTTGGTCTGGTCGTCGAAGACGACGACCAGGATGTCGTTGGTGCCCAGGGCATACATGAAGACCGAAGCCGTTTCGCCCTGCTGGAACATGGCCTGGAACTCGGTCTCGCCGATCATGCGGGCAACGGCACGGGTCGAGGCGAAGGCGCCGCTGACCAGCGAGGCCATGGCCTGGCAGTCGAGGCCCATCGTGTCCCCTTGGGTCGCCAGTACCTGGCCCGACTTCTCGATGAGGAGGGCGGCAACGGCATCCACGTCGTGGACCAGACCCTGCAGGAGTTTCTGGATCCTCTGGATCCCGTCCTCGGTCACGACGAAGTTCGTCAGAATCTTGTTGATCACGGGCTGTTTTTTCCGGGCGGACGGGTCGGTCGCCGCACGACGCGGCCATCGTACCCCTCGGCAAGGGTTCGTAACGTCGCCTCCGGGGTGGCGCCCTCGGCACGCAGATTCTCGAGCCAGCGGCGTTCGGCGGGCGTCAGGGGAGCGTGCTCAAGCAGGTCGGGGCGACGGGCCCATGTGCGCAGGATCGCCTGCTGGCGACGCCATTGGCCCACCGCGCCATGGTCGCCCGAGCGCAGCACCTCGGGAACTTCCCAGCCGCGGAATGAAGCAGGTCGCGTATAGTGTGGCCAATCCAGAAGGCCATCGGAGAAGCTGTCCTCGTGGGGCGAGGCCTCGTCTCCCACGACGCCCGGCACGAACCGCAGCAGGGCATCGACCATCACCATCACGGCCAGCTCCCCGCCCGTCAGGACATAGTCGCCGAGGGAGACGTCCTCGGTGACCAGGTGTTCGCGGACGCGTTCGTCGATGCCTTCATAATGGCCGCAAATGAAGACCAATCTGGGTTGCTCGGCCCAGCGCACGGCCGTCGCGTGGTCGAAACGCCGCCCCTGGGGGCAGGGCATGATGATGGGCGTGCCCGGTGCGTGCCCGAGCGACTCGACCGCACGAAAGACGATGTCCGGCTTCAGGACCATACCCGGCCCCCCGCCGAACGGCCGGTCATCGGCCGTACCGTGCCGGTCGGTGGCGTGGGCCCGCATGTCACGTACATGCAAGTCCACGAGGCCACGTGCCCGGGCCTTCCCGACAAGGCTCTCGCCGAAGGGACCCGTGAACATGCCCGGAAAGAGCGTCACCACGTCGATGCGTGGTGGCTTGGCTGACGGGTTCACTCCGTCTCGTCCAGGGTGATCGCATCCCCGTCGAACATGCCGCCGGGTGGGTCGACCCAGAGCGTTCGGGATGCGGCGTCGATCCTGGGCACGAGCGCAGGCACCCAGGGTACCAGCACGGGGTCCTTCCTGCCTGCATCCACTTCGAGGAGATCCTGCACGGCCGTGACGACAGCCCGTACGGTCCCGAGCGGGCGCTCGTCCACCACGTGACGGACGGCAAAGCCGACGATCTCCCCGAAACGCACGGCACCCGGCCGCACGGGAAGTGCCTGATCAGCCGCCACCGTGAGTTCGGCCCCGCGCAGCACGGAGGCTTCCTCCGGGGTCGGAAAACCCTCGAAGACCACCAGGGCGAGTTCGCCCGCCTTGCGCGCCGCGCGGATGACAAGGTCGCGGGACCGTCCGTCCGGCCAAGTCGCCTGAACAGCCATGCCGGCCTTGTAGCGTTCCGGTTGTCCGGCGACTGACGTGACCTTGAGCTCGCCCCTCACCCCGTGGGTCTTCAGGATGCGGCCGACGACGAAGCGTTCCGCCATGCCGTGCCCGTCAGACGCGGGCGATCCGGCCGCTCTCGAAGGTGCGGATCTCGATGACCACGCCGTCCTTGATGACGATCTCGGGGGAAGCCATCTTCTCGTAGAAGGCATCGCCAACGGCCACGTCGACGAAGTTCTCCACGTTGCCCTGGACGAATTCCTGACCGAGCGAGAGCTGGCCGAAGACCTGGAGACGCTGCAGCAGCTCGGCCTTGTTGGCTCCCAGACGCTGGCGGTCCTCGTTGATCTGGGCTTCGAGCTGGGGCAGGGCCTCGGGCTGGCGCTTCTGGAGCTCCTCGACTGCGCGACGCGCCTGGAACTCCAGTTCCTGGGCCTGCTCGTCGAGCTGGCCGAGCGCTTGCTGCAGTTCGGCCATGGCCTGCTGCTTGAAGGACTCGGTCACGATCGTCTTGATGACGACTTGGCGGCGGAGACTCAGGGACTGGACCATCTCAGGACACTCCTGACGTGAAAGGGATATCGAATCATACCACGATCCCTGATACTTGACTTATGGACGATCGATTCGTCCCGGGGCAGTATGGACGGCATCTCCGGAGGTCCTGATGCCGTCCATGTCTGCTCTGCTGCTGTTGGCCCACGTCCTCGACACGCGTGTGTCCGTCGTCCTCGAGACTCCGGGCCGTGGCGGGCAGATCGTTCGCCTGGCCCCGGGCGCTCGGGTCGAGGACGCGCTGCGCCGTCAGCGGGTCCGGGTCCCGGTCGGTTGGGTGGTCTCGCCGCCACTGGCAACGGTGCTGCGCGACGGCATGGCCATTCGCGTGTCGCGGTTGCCCAGGACGGAGCGTCTCGGGGGGCGCGCCACGGGCGGCGGGAAGTTCCGCGCGTCCATCGTCCCTTCGTCGGCGCCGGCGTGGCCTCTGGACCTCAACCGCGCTGATGCGAGGGCCCTTGATACCTTGCCGGGGATTGGTCCCGGCCTTGCCAGGGCCATCCTTGCGCGGCGTGCGGCGCGGGGCGGCCGCCTGCGCGGGCCGGCCGACCTGGAAGGCCTGCGTGGCCTCGGACCGCGGCGCATCGCTCGGATTCGGCCGCTTGTCGCTTTCCGTTGAACCCCCTGCGATTCTTCCCGCGTGGCCCATGCCTCAACTGTTGCTGCTCTTCGGCCTGTGGGGCGGCCTGCTGCTACCGGAGGTGGGTGTGGTGACCGCTGGCGCCTTCCTTGCGGGCTGTCTCTGGGCAGCCCTTCCGTACTTGCGGCACCTTGCGACGCGCCGGACGCTGCTTCTGCTGCTGGCCGGGGCCGTCCTCTCTCTCTGGCGGCAGCCGAGCCGTGTGCCCGAGCTGCCGCCGGGCCCATGGACGGGAACTGTCCGCGTGCGCGAGGAGCCGCGCGTGTTGCCTTGGGGGCAGGCAGAGGCACGCGCACGCATCATCGAGGGCTCCGCGGAGGATATCACGCTCGTCTGGTCGCGCCTGCCCGATAGCGGGGACTGGGCAGGACGCACCTTGCGGGTGGAGGGACGCCCCCAGGCAACACGCCTTGGGGGACCGCGGCTGCGTTGTCTCCGCTGGAGGGTCCTGCGCGAGCCGAGCCCGTGGAATCCCGACCGCCTGCGTGCGGATCTGGCCCGTCGCGTCGTGACGGCTGCGATCCGAGACGTACCCGTACGAGAAGCCGGTTTTCTGCGCAGCTTGCTGTTCGGTGCAGGCGCGCCTGCCATGACCGAAGGTGATGTCCGGCGCTTCCGGGACCTGGGCCTGAGCCATGTGCTGGCCGTCAGCGGCTTTCAGGTCTCCCTGCTGGCGGGCATCCTGTCCCGCGGGCTGCGACCGCTCGCCTCGGCCCCCTGGTTCGCAGGCCTGCTCCTCGGACTCGTGACCTGGACCTACGCCGGACTGTGCGGTTTCGACGCAGCGGTCTCACGTGCCGCCGCGATGGCGACAGCCGTCATGCTTGCGCGTGCCAGCGCCCGGCCACCGGCAGCGCTTCCGGCCCTGCTGCTCGGGGTTTTCGGTCTGCTGCTCGTCGCCCCGGGGATGGCGACCTCTCTCGGGCTGGCCTTCAGCACGCTCGCGACGTGGGGCATCCTGACGGCGCCGCGCTGCGGCAACCGTGTCTTTCGCTGGTGGTGGCCCGGCCTTTGGGCACAGCTCTGGTGCCTTCCTCTGCAACTGGCCATTTTCGGGACCCTCACGCCCTGGGGGCTGGTCGTCGGGCCGGCTGTCGACGCCGGTGTCACGGTCCTGACGCTTGCCGGTTTTCTGCGCTGTCTGCTGGGCCTCATCGGGTTGGACCCCCATGGCCTTACGGGGCCTCTGCTCGGGCAGGCCGCGGGTCTGCTGTTGCGCGGGCTGCAACCCTTGGGCAATCTCCCGGGGACGCCTTGCTATCTGCCGTTGGCCATCCAGCCGGTCTGTGCGACGGTGCTCGGAGGCCTGCTGGTCCTGGGTGCCCGCAACCACGTGCACGTCCGGCTGCTCCCGGCATTTCTGGCGGCCTTGCTCGCGGCATCCGTCTTGCGCCCTGTGCCACCGGTCCGCGGGCCCATGCTGCTGGTCGCGCCCCATGCCGGCACGGCCTGGCTGCTGCCCGGGGGCGGCGGACTGCCTGCTCTGTGGCTCCTGCCGACCTCGCCACGCGCCGAACGGAGCTTGCGGGTGGCGGCCGTGCGCGGGCTTCAGGCACGTGGTTTCCGGCAGGTAGCGCACGTGGTAGGGACGACCCGGGTCCATCCTGGGCCCGTGACGCTCGATCAGCTGGCCGAGTCGCCATTCGGTCCCCGGCGCGGGCCTCGCGCGGCTGGTCGACGGGTGGCCTCCATGCGCCTCTCCACAGGTCACCTGCTTGTCGTGGCAGACAGGACCTCTCGGAAGGCCGAGGCTCAGGGGGCGCTGCGCCTGCCACCGGGCAGGCGGCTGGTCTGGTGGCGACCCGCTCGAGGAACCCGTGATACGGTGCTGTTGCGACCCGGGGACGTCGCGCTTGTCGCCGTGAGGCTGCAGCATCGGGGGGCTGCCGATGGTCGAGTGCCCTAGCGACGTGGTCTCCTGCGACCGACGTCGAAGACGCCTTCGGGGGGCAGGATGCTGACTGTCAGGCCGAGGGCCGCGACGGGACGCGCGCTTTCCGGCGCCGGCATGGTGCGCCTGGTCACGCCGCCGCCGTCGATGAACCACGCCTGTCCTGTGCCCATGACTTGAATCTGATCATGGTCGATGCGCAGGCTGACGCCAGGCGAGAGGCCCAGGCCCAGCAGGCCACCACCCTTGAGCACGCCATGGGTCAGGCGCTCGATCGGGGATGCCTCGGGCAACCCGTTCTCTGCAACCATGCCGCGAACAAGACGAAGACCCTCGTCGACACGCAGGGGTTCGCGCCCGGGTACGCCCTGGACGCACCAATCCCCGAGGCTGCGCAGGCCCGGACCGCTCGCAGCCAGCGGCAGGCGTTCGCCATACTGCTGCAGCAGGGCACGCAGGCGTCCTCCATCCTTCAGGGCGCGCTTGAGCACGCTGGCCGAGCCGTCGTCGGCGAGAAACAAGCCCGAGGCCTGCGTCAACTCACGAGACAGTGCCGCCTCGGTCATCATGTCGGCGACCAGCATATTGACCCGCCGAGCACCGGCAAGCAACAGATGTTCCTTCCAGTGCTCGGCCACGGGAGCTTCCGAGCGTCCTGCGAGGAGCAGGACCGTGGCCTGGGACCCGCCGGCGTCGCGCACGAAGCCCGAGATGCCGGGCAAGCGACCGGAGGTCGGAGCCATGCCCAGCAGGGTGATGGGCTGCCCCGGCGCGCCGATGCGGCGGGCCTCGGGCGCAGGCGCCCCGAAGCCGAGGAAGCCGCCTGGCCTGCCCGATGTCGGGGCAGCAGGCGGCGAGCCCTTGGGTTCGTCCGTCCACTTCAGGCTCTCCCCGCCGATGAGCCGATGCCACCGGAAGGGGCCCAGTGCGGTCCAGCGACCCTGGCCCGAAACGGGCGGAAAGGCCTCGACAGGGCGGAGGAGGTGCACGGCCCCATTACCGTGGACGGCGAGGCCTTGGCCATCCACCCGGGCCATCGTCTGTTCGTCGATGCCGAGCCCCTGCCTGTCGCTGCCTCGGGCCATGCCCATGATCAGCCGTCCAAGCCGGTTCTTCTGCGTCAGGTGCGTGTCCACCAGCCAGTCGGGCAGTTGGTCGAGCCCGGGCTTGATGTCGAAGGCCGGCAGGGAGTCGAGGGCCTCCGCCGAGGTGCCCCCGGCCAGCATCCGGCTGCCCCAGGCCATGGACCCGCCGCTGGTGCCCATGAGGACCTGTCCCCGTCGCCACGAGGCGGCGAGCGCGCCTTGCAGCGGGGTTTCGGCCAGAACCTCGCGCAGTCTGTTCTGGTCGCCGCCGGTCATGAACACCAGGTCGGCGGCTGCCAGGGTCCGAACGAGGCCGGGCTTCGCGGCATCGCCGCGCTGCCGGATCGGCAGGGTCTCGCAGACCACGCCGAGGTCCCGGAATACCTTTTCGTAGGCTGTCGCGGCGACGTTTGGCCGTGCCGAGGCCATCGGCAGCAGGACGACGCGCGTGGCCTGGCCCGCGGCCTGGTTCAGGCCTTCGGCAAGGAGGGCCTCGGGATCCGGGCCGCCTCCAAGAAAGATGGCCTTGCCGGGCAGCGGCACGGGATCCTGGGCCAGGGCAGGCCGGGCCAGCACCAGCAGGCCCAGCGCGCAGGTGAGGAAGCGTCGCATGGCTACCAGAATGCCACGGAAGGCTGCCCTCCTCTGTGGTACGTGCCACCCCGGGTAGGATGAAGCAGGGGGAAGAGACGATGCGTGAAGGCTTGGTTCTGGCCATCGATCAAGGCACCACGGGGTCGACAGCCCTGCTTTTCGACCATGCTGGCCGTGAGCGTGGCCGCGGTTATCGGGAAATTGCCCAGCACTACCCGCAGCCTGGCTGGGTCGAGCATGACCCGATTGACATCCTCGAGCGCACGCGGGATGCCGTGGCCGATGCTCTCGCTGCGGCTGGCAGCGAACGCCCCGTCGCGATCGGCCTGACGAATCAGCGCGAGACCGTGGTGGTCTGGGACAGGCGGACGGGAGCACCCATCCATCGTGCCATCGTCTGGCAGTGCCGGCGTACCGCCGAGGTCTGTGCCGACCTTCGCGAACAGGGTCACGAGGATCGGGTGCGTCAGGCGACAGGCCTTGTCCTCGACCCCTACTTTTCAGGCACCAAGCTCGCGTGGATCCTCGATGCCGTGCCTGGTGCGCGGGCACGCGCCGAAGCTGGCGAATTGGCTGCAGGCACGATCGATGTGTGGCTGATCTGGCACCTGACGGGTGGGGCGGTGCACGCCACGGACCCCTCGAACGCCAGCCGCACCATGCTGTACGACCTGCACGCCGGGGATTGGTCCGATGAACTCTGTGCGCTCCTGCGGGTGCCGCGGGCCATCCTTCCCGACCTTGTGCCCAGCAGTGGCCCCATCGGCATGACGGTCGCGTGGGGATCCTTGCCCGCAGGCGTGCCGATCACCGGTTGTGCCGGCGATCAGCAGGCTGCCCTCTTCGGGCAGGGCTGCTTCGCGCCAGGCGAGGCGAAGAATACCTACGGCACAGGCTGCTTCCTCCTGGTTCACGCGGGAGAGCGTCCCGTGGTGCCTGGCGCCGGACTGCTGGGTACCGTGGCCTGGCAACTGGGCACCCGCCGTTCCTTTGCCGTCGAGGGCAGCGTGTTTGTCGGGGGTGCTGCGGTGCAGTGGTTGCGCGATGGCCTGGGCCTGGTTGCGGCGGCACACGAGAGCGAGCTCCTGGCGCGCAGCGTGCCCGACAGCGGCGGCGTCGTCATGGTTCCGGCTTTCACCGGTCTGGGGGCTCCCTACTGGGATGCCGATGCCCGTGGGGCCCTTCTGGGTCTTACCCGCGGGACCACCCGGGCGCATGTCGTGCGCGCCACGCTCGAGGCCATCGCTCATCAGGTCGTGGATTTGCTGGAAGCCATGGAGCCCTCGGTACCCGGTGGTCTTGGCGACCTCAGGGTCGACGGGGGGGCCTCGGCCAACGCCCTGCTGATGGAGCTGCAGGCGGATCTCGGCGGCCGCAGGATCGTCCGAGGGGACAAGGTCGAGGCGACCGCACGCGGGGCTGCCATGTTGGCGGGCCTCGGGGCCGGGTACTGGGCGGGCCCCGACGACTTGCCCCGTCCGCGCGAAGAGCAGGTCTTCGCGCCACGGATGGAGCAGGCCGAGCGGACCGGACTCAGAGCCCGCTGGGCTCGTGCCGTCGACAGGATCCGCGGGCCGCTGTAGGCCTCAGGCCCAGACCTTGCCGCCCTCGGGATTCAAGGAACGGGCCACCACCTGGCAGAGATCCGAGACGACCTGCTGGACCAGCACTTCGTCGCGGCCTTCCGCCATGACGCGGATCAGGGGCTCGGTCCCGCTGGCGCGGACCAGCAGACGCCCTTGTCCCGCAAGACGTTCTTCCGCGGCGCGGATGGCGCTCTGGATGTCCGGGTGGCTCTCCCAACCCTTGACCGAAGGCACCCGGACATTGCGCAACAACTGAGGGTGGATGGTCAGCAGGTCACGCGCCGAACTGGCCGGCCCATCCAGCGCCGCAAGGGCTTCGAGCAGGCGCAGGGCCGTGATGAGGCCGTCACCGGTGGTGTTGGCCGAGAGGTCGATGATGTGTCCGCTCTGTTCCCCGCCCAGGCCCAGACCCCGGGCGCGCATCTCCTCCAGGACGTACCGGTCGCCGACCTTGGCCCGGACAAGTTCGCCCCCGAGCGTGCGCAAGGCTTCCTCGAGCCCGAGGTTGCTCATGACCGTCGCCACGAGGTCGGCACGCTGCCAGCGGCCCGACTCCAGACCTTGCCGCAGGCAGAGCAGCATCAGCAGATCGCCGTCCAGCTGGGCGCCGTCCTCGGCTACGGCGAGGCAACGGTCGGCGTCCCCGTCAAACGCAAGGCCGAGGCGCGCCCCGTGGCGCACGACGGCTTCGGTCAGCGGACCCAGGTGCGTGGATCCGCAGCCGGCATTGATGTTGTCACCGTCCGGCGCATCCCCGAGCGAGACGACGTTCGCGCCCAGCCTGCCGAAGACCCTTGCGGCGAGTCCTGCGGCAGCGCCATGGGCGGTATCCACGACGAGGTTCCATCCGGACAGTCCTCCGGGCAGCAGGGAGGCAAGATGATCCTCATAGGCCGCGACGGCTTCGGCAGCATGGGTGATGGTGCCGATGGCCGCGCCGGTGCTTCCGGGCAGGTCCTGGGCCTCGTCGATCAGGTCCTCGATCCGGGCCTCGACTTCGTCGGGCAGCTTGAAGCCGTCACCCGAGAAGATCTTCAGGCCGTTGTCGGGTGCGGGGTTGTGGCTGGCCGAGATCATGACGGCCGCAGCCGCACCCAGATGCCGGGCCAGCCACGCCACGGCGGGCGTCGGCACCACCCCCAGCAGGCGCACGTCCACCCCCCCGGCCGTCAGTCCGGCGGCGAGGGCTGCCTCGAGCATCGGGCCCGATCGCCGCGTGTCTCGACCGACGACCACGAACGGACGGCCTTCATGGTCGCGCAGGCGTTCCGCGAGCGCGCGGCCAAGGCGCAAGGCGAGGTCCGCAGTCAGGTCACGGCCCGCCAGACCGCGGATGCCGTCGGTGCCGAAGTATCTACCCACGAAGGGCCTCCCGGGCCGCGTGGCCCTCGGTGTGCCAGCGCCACGCCGTGGCCACGATGTCCTTCAGGGCAGGGAAGGCCGGGGACCAGCCCAGTTCGGTCTTCGCAAGGTCCGAGCGGCCGATCAGGATTGCCGGATCGCCGGGTCGACGGGGGGCCCAAGTGAAGGGAACCGAGCGCCCGGAGACCTCCTCGACGGTGCGGATGACCTGGCGGTTGCTGTAGCCCGCCCCGTTGCCCAGGTTGTAGGACGCGCTGCTTCCGCCCGACCGCAGGCGATCCAGGCCCAGCAGGTGGGCATCGGCTAGGTCCGAGACGTGAATGTAGTCCCGGATGCAGGTGCCGTCAGGCGTGTCGTAATCGTCCCCGAAGACCTTGAGATCACCTTGGCCCAGAGCGGCCCGGATGACCAGCGGGATGAGATGGGTCTCGGGATCGTGGGCTTCGCCCAGATCTCCGTCCGGGTGCGCGCCTGCGGCGTTGAAGTACCGGAAGACCACGGAACGCAGGCCGTGGGCCACATCGAAATCGGCCAGCATGCGCTCGACCATCAACTTGGACCAGCCGTAGGGGTTGATGGGCCACTGGGGGTGTTCCTCGGGAATCGGCACCTCGCGGGGCACGCCGTAGGTGGCGGCCGTCGACGAGAAGATGAAGCGGCCAATGCCGGCCCGGACCATCTCCTCGAGGAGCGTCAGGGTGGCCGAGACGTTGTTGCGGTAGTAGCGGCCCGGATCGCGGGTGCTCTCGCTGACCACGATCAAGCCGGCGAAGTGCATGACGGCTTCGATGTCGTGTTCGGCGAAAACCCGCCGAAGCAGGGCGGCGTCCCCGAGATCGCCGCGGATCAGACGGCTATCGGGAACGGCCCACGCGTGTCCGTACGAAAGGTCGTCCAGGACCAGAGGGTCGTCTCCTCGGCGGAGCAACGCCCTCACCACGTGGCTGCCGATGTAGCCGGCGCCGCCTACGACCAGGATCCGACCCATCAACGTCCCTCCCCGGCCACGGCAGTCGCCGGAATCCCCGTTTGCGACGCCCCCGACTGTCCATCCTCGGCTGTACGGCTGACCAACGCGGCGCCCGTCACGATCAGCAAGGCCCCCACCCAGCGCAGCAGGCTCACGTGCTCGTTCAGGATGAATCGGCTCACGAGCAGCACCAGCACGTAGGACAAGCCCAGCATCGGATAGGCGAAGCTCAGGGGCACCCGGGACAGCACCACGATCCAGACGACGGCTCCGAGGCCGTACAGACCGATGCCGGCCACGATGTAGGGGTTGCCCACGACACGAACCAGCAGGCTCCAGCCTCCGGAAACGGCCTGTCCGTCGATGCGCCCCAGCAAGCCCGTGCCGTACTTCAGCGACAGCTGGCCGCCGACGCTGATGACGATGGCGAGAAGAATCAGGATCAGGGATTTGGTCATGGTTGGCCCGGGCTGCTTGGGGGTGTCAGTAGGCCTTGTGGGCCACCACCTCGTACAGGGTCCTCAGCATGATCTTGAGGTCGAACAGCCAGGACCAATTCTCAACGTAGTAGATATCGTAGCGCGTCCGCTCTTCAATCGACCCTTCTTCGCCGCGAAGGCCGTTGATCTGGGCCCACCCCGTAAGGCCGGAGCGCACGAGGTGGCGGTCCATGTACTTGGGGATTTCCTGCCGGAAGCGATCGACGAAGTAGGGACGTTCCGGTCGCGGACCCACAAGGCTCATGTCTCCCCGAAGCACGTTCCAGAGCTGGGGCAGCTCGTCGAGGCTGAACCGCCGCAGGATCCGGCCCACGCGGGTCACGCGGTCGTCTTCGGGGCGCGCCCACACGGGGCCTGTGGCGTCCTCGGAGTCCGTGCGCATCGAGCGGAACTTGTAGATGAGGAAGAGTCGGCCATCGCGGCCCATGCGCTCCTGCGCGTAGAAAATCGGTCCTGGTGTCAGGCGGACCAGCAGGGCAAGCAGGCCGAAGAGCGGAGCAAGCACGATGAGTGCGGAGCCCGACAGCACGACGTCCGTCGTCCGCTTGATGAAGCGGTGATGCCATTTGCGCAGGGGGACGTCGCGAATCTCGAGCGTGGGCACGCCATCCAATTCGCCGATGACCAGTTTTGCCGTGACCAACTCCGTCAGATCCGGCACGATTCGGAAGCGGATGCCCGGAACAACGACGGAACACGTCGCCATCCAGGCGAACAGGTCCCGAAAGCTGGCCCCCGGCAGTGCGAAGACCACCTCGTCGATGTGGTGACGGACCACGACCGTGCCCAGGTCCTCCATCGTCCCGAGGACGTGACCCCAGCCGGCAAGCCGACCCTCAGCCCGGTTCCAGGCCGGAAAGGTCCAGCGATCCCCGGCCACGTCGTCTGCAGGGCCGGGCACGAAGCCCACGAGCCGGTGACCCAGTTCGGGGTGGCGGTAGAGCCGCGTGCCCACCGTCTCTGCCAGGCTGTTGCAACCCACGACGAGGGTGTTGAGGGAGCCCCAGCCACGGCGCATCAAGGCACGGTAGGCCTTGCGGGCGACGACATGGCCTGCGGCAAGCATGAGCCACGCCACGGTCGTGCCCATGACCACCCAGATGCGCGAGAACGAGAAGTCGCGGTAGAAGAAACTCGCCGCCAACACGAGCAAGGTCCCGAGCGCCAGAGCCACCGTCAGCAGCACCACGTCCTCGAAGTGGCCCGCGCCGCGGCGGTCGCGGTACATGCCGGCAAGGGCCATTGCCAGCACCCAGACCGCCGAAATCGCGAGCGATCCCCAGACGTACGGGAGCACAGGCGGCGCGATGGCCACTCCCATGACGTTCTTCCAGACGAAGCGCGCGGCGTAGGCCAGCATCAGGGCCGAGAAGCCCAGCAGCAGGTCCAGCGCGAGGACGCCGGGCATCGCCAGCGCAAAGGTGCGCCGCCGCACCCCGTCCCACCAGGGGCGGGCAGCATGCTCTGCAGGCACGGCACCGGTCGCATGGACCAGCCACTGGTTGGCCATCAGGCGCCCCCTGCCAAGGCCGGCACGATGCGAACCTGTTCCGGGGCGGTCCGGTCCGATTCGGCTTCTCGTGCCGCGAGCCAACCATCGAGCAGGTTGCCGAGGCGCTGGCGGAAGCGTTCGGGCGCGAAGTCGGCAGCATGGGCCACGAGCATCTGCGGTTGCCAAGCGTGACGTCGGGCGGCCTCGATCGCGACCGTGAGGGCATCCACGTCCGCCTCGTCGAAGAACACCCCGGTGGTGCCGGGCAGCACCGAGTCGCGCGCGCCCCCCTTGCCCAGGGCTACCACGGGACGTCCCGAGGCCATGGCCTCGACCGGCACGATGCCGAAGTCCTCGAGGCCGGGAAACAGCAGGGCTTCTGCACGCGCCAACTCGTGGGCGACCCGCGCGTCGTCCAGCGCGCCCATGAAGGTCACGCCCGGACCGGCCATGGCCTCCAGCCTGCGTCGCTCGGGCCCATCCCCGATGACGCGCAACGGCACACCCATCCGACTGCAGGCCGCCACCGCGAGGTCGACCCGCTTGTAGGGCACGAGTCGCGAGACCACCAGCAAGTGCGGGCCCACTTCTTCGGGCGGGGCCGGCCTGAAGCGCGAGACGTCGACCGGTGGGGGGACCACGGCGGCGTCGGCGCCGTACCAGCGGCGGATGCGCTGGCGGACCTCCCGCGAGTTGGCAATCCAGTGGTCCACCCGACGGGCCGCGAGGACGTCCCACTGCCGCAGGCGATGCAGTTGCCACGCCGCCAAGGGGCGCAGAAAGGCGGGCAGGCTCGCCAGGTACTCGGGGGCCATGTCCCACAGGTAGCGGGTCGGCGTGTGGCAGTAGGCGACGTGCAGCGCGTCGGGACGGACCAGGACGCCCTTGGCACAGGCATGGGTGCTGGTGAGGACCAGGTCGTAGGCCCGCAGGTCGAAGAGCTCGAAGGCCAGCGGCATCAGCGGCAGGGTCGCCTGATGCGGGACGGGCAGGTGCTGCAGGAAGGACGTACGCACGTCCGCAAGGCCGAGGCGGGCCCCCAGATTCCCTCGATGCATCGCGACGTGGACGGGCGCACCGGGAAACAGGGTGCCCATGGCTTCGACCACGCGTTCCGAACCGGCGAGGTTCGTGAGCCATTCGTGGACGAGGGCGACCTTCACGATGGGGATCTTCCGGACGGGCTTTCCGGGTGGGCGTGCACCCTGTGGTAGATTTCGGCGGTCAGACGGGCCGTGTGCTCCCAGGTGAAGCGGTCGGCCCGCTCGCGGCCCATACCTGCGAGTCGCGTGCGCAATCCGGCGTCTCCCAGGACGGCGCGGAGCGCGTCTTGCCATGCTACCACGTCGTCCCAACGGGCCTCGATGCAGGCGCCGGCCAGTGTTTCGGCCGTTGCCGAGCCGGTATCCGCCACCACCGGGATCCCTGCCGCCATGGCTTCCAGCGGCGGCAGGCCGAAGCCTTCGATGCGGCTCGGGAACAGGAAGGCGAGGGCGTCCTGGTACAGGCCCCGGACATCCGCCTCATCCGGCAACTCCGGAATGTTGCGCAGCAGATGGCCGATGCCGAGGTCGACAGCCAGCGGGCGGATGTCGTGACGCGGGTCTGGGCGGCCCAGTTGCACCAGCGGGGGGACGGCGGTCCCTTCCCTCGTCAGGCGCGCCATCGCCTGCAGCACCGTTGCAAGGCCCTTGTGAGGTTTCCACTGGCCGACGTGCAGCAGGTACTTGTCCGGCAGGTCGAGTCGTGCGCGCAGCGCGGCTATTTGGTCCCGGGGAACGTGCACCCCGAAGGCCGGGTCCACTCCGAGCGGGGTCACGGTGATGCGCTCGGCAGGGACACCGCGCGCGACCATGTCGTCGCGGGTGAAGGCCGAGACCGTCAGGATCCGGCGCGACCCTGCCGGCACCAGCCTGGTGCCCATCATCCGCACGTAGGCCGTGCCGAGTCGTCCGAGGACAGGCACGTGCAGGGGAATCAGGTCGTGGATCGTGGTGACCAGTGGCACGGGACAGGCCAGGGGTGCCGTGATGTGTGGCGCGTGGAAGAGGTCCGGCCGATGCTGTCTGATGGCGAGGCCCAAGACCACTTGCTCGCGGATGGAATGTAGCGGGGCTTCGAGGGGAATCCCCGGCTGGTCGAGGTCCGCGAGGACTTTCGGTGGCCCGTAGGGCACCAGCCGGACATCATGGGCCGGAAGGCGGGTCCACAGCTCCCGGATGTAACGGCCGATGCCCGTGTGGTGCCACATCCGCACATCCAGGCCGACACTCGGGCAAGCGCTCACGTGGACCTGTCTGTCGCCTGCCTGAACCAGTCGGCAGTCAAGTCCAGGCCCTCGGCCAGCGGCACGACCGGCTTCCAGCCAACGGTGGCGGTCGCTCGGGTGATGTCGGGCCGGCGTTGCCTCGGGTCATCCGGCGGCAGGGGGCGATGCTCCCTGCCGGTCTCGAGGCCCAGCATCCGGTCCAGCGTGTCGGCCAGTTCGCGAATGGTGAACTCGCCGGGATTGCCCAGGTTGACCGGCATGTCGTCCCCCCCGGCCATCCATGCCTGCAAGCCGGCCACGAGGTCCGAGACATACTGGAACGAGCGGGTTTGGTCGCCCGTGCCGTACAGGGTCAGCGGCTGGCCTTCCAAGGCCTGGCAGATGAAGTTGGAGACGACCCTGCCGTCGTCCGCACGCATCCGCGGGCCATAGGTGTTGAAGATCCGGACAATCCGCGTGTCGAGGCCGTGCGTGCGACGATAGGCCATCGTCAAGGCCTCGGCGTAGCGCTTGGCTTCGTCGTAGCAGCTGCGCCAACCGATAGGGTTGACGTTACCCCAGTAGCCCTCGGTCTGGGGATGGACCTGCGGATCGCCGTAGACCTCGGACGTCGAGGCCAGCAGGAAGCGGGCCTGCCAGCGCCGGCTGGCCTCGAGGAGATGTCTGGTGCCCTCGGAGCCCACGCGGAGCGTCTCGATGGGCATGCGGCCATAGTCGGGCGGTGATGCAGGCGAGGCAAGGTGCCACACCGTGTCGCAGGGCGAGATCTCGGGCAGGCCCTCGCTCAGGTCGGCTTCGACGAGGCTGCACCGTCCCGAGGCAAGGGCTTGGTCAAGGTTGGCGCGGCGACCGGTGCAGAGGTTGTCGACCGCGACGACCTCGTGGCCTGCGGCCAACAGGGCATCAACCAGGTGCGAGCCGACAAAACCGGCTCCGCCGGCCACCAGTGCGCGCGCCATCTCAGCCGCGGCCCACGCCTACCAGCTGCAGACCGGCTTCCCGGGCACGCTGGGGTTCGAGAACGTTGCGGCCATCCACGAGGACTCGGCCGCGCATGCGTGAGGCCAGTGCCACGAGGTCCACCTTACGGTAGGTGGGCCACTCCGTGACGAGGACCAGCGCATCGCACCCTTCGGCGAGTTCAAGCGCGTCTACGGTGTAGACGAGGTCCAGATCGGTCCACTGGCGTCGTGCCTGGGGCATGGCCACGGGGTCGTGCACGCGTACGCGGGCGCCGGCTTTGAGCAACTGGAACGCGATCGTGTGGCTCGGGGCGTCGCGCAGATCGTCGGTGTCCGGCTTGAAGGAGAGACCGAGCAGGCCGATGGTCCGGCCCTTGAGAATCTTCAGGTGCTCCTGGAGCTTGATGAGCACCACGTGGCGCTGATGATCATTGACCGCGACGGCGGCCTCCAGCAGCCGGGTCTGGACGCCATACTCCCGAGCCGTGGCCTGGAGCGCCTGCACATCCTTGCGGAAGCATGAACCTCCCCAGCCGATGCCGGCCTGCAAGAAGCGCGGACCGATACGCGCGTCGAGGCCAATGCCTCGGGCAACTTCGGTGATGTCTGCGCCCACCTTCTCTGCCATGGCTGCCATCTCGTTGATGAAGCTGATCTTGGTCGCGAGGAACGCGTTGGCCGCATACTTGACCAGCTCGGCCGAGGCGAGGTCCGTCTCGACCAGCGGGACGGGATGGCCCTGGCTGCTCAGGCCCAGCGCGGGTGGGACCGGGAAGTCCTGCTCGAGGATGGGCCGGTACAACTGGCGCAGGATGGCGAAGGCACGCGCATCGCCAGCACCCGTGACGATTCGGTCGGGATGCAGCGTGTCGCCGATGGCCGAGCCCTCGCGCAGGAATTCCGGGTTGGATGCCACGAGGAACTTGTGGCTCTTGCGTTCTGCAGAGCGCCCGGCCACGACCGACCGCTTCGAGAGGCCTTCCTCGATGAGCATCTCGACCCAGTTCCCCGAGCCGATGGGCACGGTGCTCTTGTTGACGACGAGAATGCCAGCCTCGGGGTCGAGGTGCTGACCGATGCCTCGCGCGACGGACTCTAGAGCCGACAAGTCGGGCTCTCCGGAAGGTAGCGGGGGCGTTCCGACGGCGATGAAGACCACATCGGGCGCCGAAGGTATCTGCTCGAGGTTGCTGACGATCCTCAGGTGCCCGGTGGCGAGCGTTTCGCCCAGCAATTCGGGAAGGCCCGGCTCGTGGATGGGACATTGCCCGACCGAGATGGCCGCGCACCTTTCCACGTCGTTCTCGACCAGAATGACGTCATGTTCCAGCCAGGCAAGACAGGCGCCGGTCACCAGGCCGACATAGCCGGCGCCGACGACCGCGACCTTCAACGGTGGCCCTCGGCCGTTCCTGCCGCCAGCGTCCGGTTGGCCGCGGCACGGGTGGCATCGAGGCCCCGCTCCTGCAAAGGACGCCACCAAGCCTCATTGGCGAGGTACCACGCCACGGTGGCCTCCATGCCCTCCTCGAATCCGACGGAAGGTTCCCAGCCGAGGTCACGCTTGATCTTCGAGGCGTCGATGGCGTAGCGACGGTCGTGTCCCGGGCGGTCCTGGACGTACCGGATGGCCGAGGCGTCGCGCCCAAGGCGCTCGATCAGCCAATGGGTGATGAACAGGTTGGTGCGCTCCGCATTGCCTCCGACGCAGTAGACCTCGCCCGGGGTGCCGGTTCGCAGCACGAGGTCCAGGGCACGGCAGTGGTCGAGCACGTACAGCCAGTCGCGCACGTTCAGGCCGTCGCCGTAAACGGGTACCGTGCCACCCTGAAGCAGGTTCAAGAGGAAGAGCGGGATGAGCTTCTCGGGGAACTGGTAAGGACCATAGTTGTTGGAGCAACGGGTGATGACCGTTTCCATGCCGTAGGTGTGGTGGAAGGCGCGTGCCAGCAGCTCGCCACCTGCCTTGGAGGCCGAATAGGGTGAGTTGGGCTGGATAGGCGTGTCCTCGGAGAACAGGCCCGTCGGTCCAAGGGTGCCCATGACCTCGTCGGTGCTGCAGTAGAGGAAGCGGGTGACGCCCTGATGGCGCGCCACGTCCAGCAGGGTCTGAGTGCCGAGTACGTTCGTGCGCACGAAGGCCTCGGGATCGGTGATCGACCGGTCGACGTGGCTTTCGGCCGCGAGGTGCATGACGGCATCGACGCCCTGCATCGCAGTCGCGACGACCTCACGGTCCGTGATGTCGCCCCGGATGAAGCTGTAGCGGGGGTGCGTCTCGAAGTCGCTGAGACTCTCCGGACACGCGGCATAGGTCAGCACGTCCAGGTTGACGACCGTGTCCTCGGGGCGGGTCTCGAGAAGGTGCCGGACCAGATTGCTGCCGATGAAGCCGCAGCCGCCGGTGACGAGAATCTTCATGGGGAAGGCTCCTTGTTAGGGCAGTTCCACGCGCCCGTGGTCGCCAATCATCAGCCGATGGGCACGAGGCGTCAGGTCCGACCGGCAGATCTCGACGTCCTTGCCCAGCAGGCTATCGGTGATGCGCCCGTCGAGGTTGGTGATGCGGCTTCCGGCCAGCACGATGGAGTGCTCGATCTCGCTGCCCGTGATGGTGACGTCGGGGCCGATGGAGGTATAGGGACCCACGAACGTGTGCTCGAGGCGCGCCCCGGGGCCGATGATCGCCGGACCGCGGACCACCGTGTCGATCAGCACCGCATCCGGGGCAAGGACGACACGGCCCTGGACCTGGCTGTTGCCCTCGAGGCGGCCTTCGACCTTGCTGTCGAGGTCATCGAGCATGATGCGGTTGGCTTCGAGCATGTCGCTGAGCTTGCCCGTGTCCTTCCACCATCCCTTGATGACGTGGGGCATCACGCGATGCTGGTGATCGATGAGGTACTGGATGGCGTCCGTGATCTCCAGCTCGCCGCGCGTCGAGGGACGGATGGCGTGAACGGCGTCAAAAATCCTCGGGGTGAAGAGGTACACGCCCACCAGCGCCAGATCGGTTCGCGGCTCGGGGGGCTTTTCTTCGAGGCGGACGACCCGGCCGTCCTCGCCCAGCTCGGCAACGCCGAACTGCCGTGGATTGGTCACGTGGGCCAGCAGGATCATCGCATCCGGCTTGTCCTCTTCGAACTGGCGCACGAAGGGTTGCAGGCCACCGCGGATCAGGTTGTCGCCCAGATACATGACGAAGGCGTCGCCGGCCATGAACTCCTCGGAAATCTTGACGGCATGCGCCAGGCCGAGCGGGGCCTCCTGCTGGATGTAGGTGACGCGGGCGCCCCACGTGCTGCCGTCTCCCACGGCTTCGCGGACCTCGAGGTGCGTGTCCCCGACGATGATGCCGATATCCCGGATGCCGGCGTCCACCATGGCCTCGATGGCATAGAACAGGATGGGCTTGTTGGCCACGGGCACCAGCTGCTTGGCTGCCGTGTGGGTGATGGGGCGAAGGCGCGTGCCTTTGCCGCCGCTGAGGATGAGGCCCTTCATTGTGTTCTGCTCCTGCTGCTTGCGGTGGCGCTTGCGGCTGCGCTGCGGATGGCCGACATGGGCGCCCAGCGCCAACGCCAGAGCGCGGCCAATGCTGCGAAACCGTCCCGCCAGGTGATCTTCTTGCCCTCGTGGGCCTTGCGTCCATGATACCGGATGGGCCGTTCGGCGACGCGCAGGCCCATCCTGAGGACCTTGGCGGTGATCTCGGGCTCGAAGTCGAAACGGTCGGAGACTATGGTCATCGGCTGGACCAGTTCGGTCCGGAAGACCTTGTAGCAGGTCTCCATGTCCGTCAGTCGGGCTCCATAGAGCACGTTGGTGACGAAGGTCAGGAACTTGTTGCCGAACAGGTGCAGGAACGACATGTCCTGCGGATTGCCCAGGAAACGGCTGCCGTACACGACGTCTGCCTCGCCGGCCTCGAGCGGGGCGAGCAGCCCGGGCAACTCATCGGGTTCGTACTCGAGGTCCGCGTCCTGAACCACGACGTAGCGGCCGGAGACCTCCCGCAGACCGGTGCGGATGGCCGCTCCCTTGCCCTGATTGTGGGGATGGAGAATGACGCGCGTGCCGGGCACCCGGCCTTCCGTTTCCAGAATCTGCCGCGTGCCGTCCGAGGAACCATCGTCGACGACGACAATCTCGAGATCCAGTGGCACGGCACGGACCTTGGCCAGAATCTGGCGGATGGAACCTGTCTCGTTGAAGACCGGCATCAGGACCGACAGCAGGGGACGATCCGGGCTCAAGGGCGTTCGGCCTCGCGCAATGCATGCGACTGGAGGTCCACGTTGTGCTGTTCGCGCACCAGATACAGCGGTCGCTGGCGGACTTCGTCGAGAATGCGGCCGATGTACTCGCCGATGAGACCGATGGTCAGCAACTGGACGCCGCCGAGGAAAAGGATGGCCACCATCAGCGAGGCCCAGCCCGGGACGGTGCCATGCCGCACGAGGGTCTCCCAAAGTACCCAGCAGATCGAGAAGAAGGCCATGACCGAGACCCAGACGCCCAGCCACGAGGCGACCTGCAAGGGCAGGAAGGAGAAGCCCGTGATGCCGTCCAGCGCGAAAGCCAGCATCTTGCGCAGAGGATACTTGGTGCTGCCGGCGAACCGTTCGGCTCGGTCGAAGACCAGTCCTGTCTGGCGGAAGCCGACCCAGCTCACGAGCCCGCGCAGGAACCGGTGCCGTTCGGGCAGCTGGTGCAGGGCATCGACCACCTTGCGGTCCATCAGGCGGAAGTCGCCGGTGTCGAGCGGAATGTGGACCTGCGTCAGGCTGCGCAGGATGCGGTAGAAGGCCTGGGCCGTCCAGCGCTTGAAGGCGGTTTCACCGACGCGCGTGCGCCTCTGGGCATACACGACATCCCAGCCTTCCCGCCACAGCTCGAGCATCTGCGGGATCAGTTCGGGCGGGTCCTGCAGGTCCGCGTCGATGAGGATGATGGCGTCCCCCGTTGCATGGTCGAGACCGGCGGTTGCCGCGACCTGATGGCCGAAGTTGCGCGACAGGCCGACGGCCTTGATGCGCGGGTCCTCGGACGCGAAGGCGCGCATCAGGTCGAGCGTGCCGTCCCGGCTGCCGTCATCGACAAGGATCAGTTCCCAGGGGCTGCCGAGCCTATCGAGCACGTCCGTCAACCGAGCCCGCAGGGCCGGCAGGCCTTCTTCCTCGTCGTAGCAGGGCGCTACAACGCTGACGCGCGTTCGTGCGGCATCAGGGCGGGGCCGTGCGGCCTTGGTCATGCGCTCGTATCGGGGAGGGACGGAACAGAGGGGACAGGGACCTGTGTATCCTGTGAAGCATAGCCTTTTCCCCAAGGAATGCGCCATGTCAGCTGCTGAACCGCCGGCCATCCGGACGAGCCGTCTGGGCTTGCTGGTGGCCATCGTGCTGCTGTGGTCGGGCACCATGCTGTCGGTGGCGGCGCCGGCCCTGCGCGCTGGGGCCTTGCCTTGGTCCACCCGGGCACTCGCGGCCGTCCTGCCTTGGGGCAAGCAAGCGCCCGAGACCCTTGCCCAGACCGAGGAGGGTCGTGCCTGGCAGGGACCGCGCGCGACGTGGTTGCGCGAACTGGATGCGCTGGCCGACCGGCGCTGGCCGTGGGCCGAGCCGGCGCTGGCGGCGGGTGGGGTCGGTGGCCTGGCGCATGGTCGATCCGGGACGGTCCTCGATCCCCTGCTGCATGCTGTTCTGCCGCTCGGTCCGGAGCGGGCCACGCTGCTGCTCGGTCTCCTGCGCAGCCTGCTCTGTGCTCTGGGCACGGGCCTGCTGGCCCTGCGCATGGGCCTGCCTGCCGCCGGTGCGATCGTGGCGGGCGTGGTCGCAGGTGTCTCCCCGTGGGCCTTTCACGTCCATCTCCTCGAACTGGACGGTGCGGTGGCCGTGGCGCCGTGGCTGCTGCTGGCCATCGATCAGGTCCGGCGCGGCGCCTGGTGGCGCGGGTGCGGCCTCGTGGCCCTTGCCTCCGGCTGGGCGTGGCTGACTGCTGCGCCCGTGGCGGCGGCGGTGGTGCTGGTCGGTGCGCTGGGCGTGGTCCTGCTGCTGGCTGGAAAGTCGCGTCGCACGGCATTCGTGATGCTGGGAGGCTTGTTGCTGGGTGCCGCGATCGTGCCTGTCTGCCTGCCGGGTTGGCTGGCCTGGGACGGTACGTCGTGGGCGGGACGCGGAGCCGGATGGCCTGGATTCCTTCTGCTGCTGGCTGCCGGGATGGGCTTCGCCGGCCTCACGGATCGCCGGCGCTGGCTGTTGCCGGCCGTGGCGGCCGCGGTTCCCTGGGCGCCCGGCCTGTTGGTCGTGGTTCTTCCGGCCGTGGCCATGCTCGCGGGCCTCGGGGCCGTAACGTGGCGCGGGGGCCAGTTGGCTCGCTGGTGGCCCGTGCTGCTGGCCGCGGAATCTCTGGTCCTGCATCTGGGCAGCCTGCCGGACCGACCGTGGCCGGGCCGGTTGCCCGAGACTGCAGGGCTATACTTCACGGTCCCCTTGAGGGAGGAGGGACGCATTCGGCGGTCGGGTGACATGATCCCCGGTGTCCTGTGCAGCATGTACGGCCTGGAGGATGCGGGCGACGACGCCTCTCCCGAGGACCATCGGCGCTTTCTCTCCATCGGTGGCGCGGTCCTCGACATGTTGGCCGTTCGCCAGACGGTGCTGCCGCCGTCCGCGAGCGTTCCCGAGGGCGAGCTGCTGGCTCATGATGGCCCGGACATGCGTGTCTCGGTGCGTCCCTTTGCGCGTCCTTGGGTGCGGTTCACCGGGGATCCGGTGCGTGTCCTGCCGGCGGAGTCCTTGCGCTTGGCGCTTGCCAAGGCATCGCCCGGCGGTCCCGAGGAACTCTGGTTGCCCGAGGGCGTCATGCCGGGGCCGGTTTCTACCGGATCGGCGGGACTGGTGACCGATCTTGTCCGCAAGCCCGGCTTCTGGTCCTTCAGGGTCTCGGCCACGGGCGACGGGCACGCGGTGCTGGCGCTGCGATTCGATCCGGCGTGGCGCGTGCTGGTGCGCTCGGGGGAGGTCCTCACGGAGGCTTCCCTGCTTCCGGCTTATGGGGGATTGGCTGCCGTGCCGGTGTCTTCGGGGGTGCACGTGCTGGAGTTGCGTCACGATCCGCTGGGATTGGCCGGCCTGGCGGGGCAGGGGGTGGCCACCGCGATTCTGGCCCTGCTGCTGGCCCTCACCGGCTGGTTCCTGGGCAATCGCCCCCTGCCGGTCCAGAGAGCCTGAGCGATGGCCGAGACAGGCGTGGTGCTGGTCAGCTGGCATTCGGGAGACGTGCTGCGCGGGGCCTTGGCAGCCTTGCCGGCCGACCTCGAGGTGGTGGTGATCGACAATGCCGCTGAGGAGGGATTCGCGAAGGCGTTGCAGGCTGTGCGTCCGGGAGTCCGGGTGATCGTCCCGGGGAGGAATCTCGGCTTCGGACAGGCGTGCAATCTCGGCGCAGCCGAGCTCGGGAAGGCCGACATCCTCCTGTTGAACCCCGACGCGCGGATCGATGCCGCCGGTCTAGGATGCCTGGCTGACGCCTTGGGTGCGGATTCGCGGTTGGCGGCGGTTGGCCCGGCCGTGCAGGACCACTCGGGGTCGTGGGAGCGGACCTGGGGTGCGGATCCGGCCTTTGTCAGCGAGTGGTCGGAGCGGCGGCGGGGTCGAACGACACCCAATCGCCCCGTCGGCGT
Organism: Candidatus Sericytochromatia bacterium; assembly: GCA_035285865.1. Taxonomy (GTDB): domain Bacteria; phylum Cyanobacteriota; class Sericytochromatia; order S15B-MN24; family VGJW01; genus VGJW01. Next base: position 54,734 of record JAYKHS010000024.1, on the reverse strand, counting down.
CCGTGACGTGCCGTGGTTGAGTGCCTGCTGCCTGCTGGTTCGTCGGGAGGCGTGGGATGCAGTCGGAGGATTCGACCCGGGTTACTTCCTCTATTACGAGGATGCCGATCTCTGCCGACGCATGAGGGAAGAGGGCTGGCGATTGCGTTTGGTACCGGATGCGCGGGCCGAGCATATCAGGGGGGTCGCGACCCGCGCCCTTGGCCATCGTCTGGAGTGGTATCGGCGTCAGGGCCAGGTGCGTTATTACCGGCGCTTCAACGGGCCGGTGGACCGATTTCTGCTCGCCTTGAGGCTTGCGGTGGTCCTGCTGCCACGCTGTGTCGCCGGGCCGGAGCAGTCCTTCTGGCGTGCCTTGCTGCGTCGCCTGGCGGGTGCGCAGTCCCCCGTGGCTTCCGCGGACGCGCCCCCCGGTTGACGCTTGTCAGGCCCGTGTCGCGATGGGTCTGCTGGCCATGTATCGGGCCAGAGCATCTTGCCAGTGGGGCAGCGGGGCCTCGCCAAGGGCCCGCCACGCGCGGTCCGACAGGACGCTGTGCGCCGGGCGCGGAGCCGGCCTGCCTGCCTCGGCGGTCGACTGCGTCAGGACCGGCGTGGCCAGTCCGCCAAGCCGGACGATCTCGCGTGCGAAGCCCCACCATGTCGTCGGACCTTGGTTCGTCAGGTGGAAGATGCCCGTCGCGGCGTGATCCTGAAGGCGCAGGAGGGCATCGGCCAGGTCGGCCGTCGCCGTGGGGCAGCCATGCTGGTCGTCGACCACGCGCAGTTCGGGCCGGCTGGCAGCCGCCTTGAGGATGGTCTCGACGAAGTTGGGACCGTGATGGCCGAAGAGCCAGCTCGTGCGGACGATCTGGTGGTCAGGGGCCGTCGCGGCCGCGGCCTCGCCCGCAGCCTTGGTCCGGCCGTAAGCCCCGAGCGGTGAGATAGGGTCGCCGGTCTCCCAGGGGGTCTGACGGCTGCCATCGAAGACATAGTCCGTACTGATGTAGACGAGCCGCTTGCCGGCAATCCGGCAGGCTTCCGCCAGCCGCGCCGACCAGAGGGCGTTTACCGAGTGGGCTTTGGTCTCCTCTTCTTCGGCCTTGTCGACCTGGGTGTAGGCTGCCGCATGCACGACGACATCGGCCTCGCCGACGCCCAGTGCCAGAAGGTCCTCGGCCGAGGTCGAGCCATCCCAACTCCAGCGGGTGTAGCGAACGCCGTCCGGCAGGGACAACGCCTCGACGTCGTGCGTGCCGATGCCCGAAACCGCCCATCCGCGGGCCAATGCAGCCGCTGCGAGGTCGTGGCCCAGCATGCCGGAAATGCCCGTCACGTGCAGATGTCGCGGCATCGTCCTCTCCTGCCTGAAAAAAGTTTACGTTGGGGCTTGCATCCGACTTGATGTGGAGCTAGCATAGCAGAGCTGTTACTTAAATCTTTCTTAACTACACATTCACCTCGACTTAGGTCGGGCCGAGAGACGGGAGCTTCGCCGATGCGCCGCTTTGCTGGGATTCTTTCTGCGACCGTCGTCCTCGCGGGTTGTGGTGCCGTGGTCCCTTCGCTGGGCAGCAAGCCTGCCGAAGCCCCGGTCACGGGTCAGGCCATCGCCGGTGAGCAGGTGGTCCAGGTGAAGGCCGGAACGCGCTTTGTCGCGCCGGCTGGAGCCAAGGTGGTGGATACGCTGGATCTGGGCGACCTCGGGAGCTTCCTGCTGGTCAAGGCGGAGGGGCCGGCCCTGCTCGCGTCCATCAAGTCGGTGAAGGGGGTCGTCAACGTCGAACCCAACCGTCGCGTGCAACTCGAAGTGCCGGCCTACAAGCCCCGCGCACTCGACCTGTTCCGTGGCGCGTTGTCCGTGGACGACCCCCTCTTCGCCCAGCAGTGGTACATCAACCGCATCGGCGCCCAGAAGGCGTGGAGCCGGACGCAGGGTGAAGGCGTGGTCGTCGCCGTCGTGGACACCGGCGTGGATTATGGTCATCCGGACCTCGCGGCCAACATCGTGAGCAAGGGCTTCTCGTATGTGAACAACCTGCCCGACGGTCTGGACGAGCAAGGCCACGGTACCCACGTCGCCGGTACCATCGCCGCCGTGCAGAACAACGCCGAGGGCGTGACGGGCGTGGCGCCCAAGGCCCGCATCCTGCCTGTACAGGTGCTGGCGGCCACCGGCGGTGGCAGCCTCTACCAGATTGCCAAGGGCGTGAAGTTCGCTGCCGACTATGGCGTCGAGAACAAGGTCCACGTCGTGGTGAACATGTCGCTGGGCGGCGCGGCCACCGTCGACGGCGTCTCGTACACCACCGGCTGGTATGCGACCCGCAAGGGCGCCCTCCTGGTCGCCGCCGCCGGCAACAGCAACACGGCCGTCGGCACTCCTGCCCGCTGGGACAAGTACTACATGGCCGTCTCGGCCATCAGCGAGAAGGACGAGAAGGCCAACTTCTCCAACTACGGCCCCGAGATCAGCGTCGGCGCGCCTGGCACGAACATCGTCGCCACGACGCCGACCTACGACGTGCCACTCAACAAGTTCGGCTACCCCAAGTTCTACGCCCCTCTGCAGGGAACCTCGATGGCCTGCCCGGTCGTCGCGGCGACCTGCGCCCTGACCTGGTCGGTGCACCCCGACTGGGACTGGAAAAAGGTCCGCACGCACGTCGAGCGGACCTCGCTCGACCTTGGCCCCAAGGGACACGACGTTGTCTTCGGCCACGGTCTCGTCCAGGCAGACGCCGCCCTCGGCGTCCGGTGACACCCCCAAGCGACATGATTCGGCCCCGTGGCCGTTCACATATCCGGAAGGAGCAACCCATGCGTCAGTGGACCACCGAAGGCACCCTCCAAGGCGCCCGCGAGACCAAGATCCGCCTGCCGTTCGTCCGCTAGGACCCGGCGAGCTTCACAGCCCTGTCCCCTCGGGGGCAGGGTTGCTGCTTTGGGGGAGGCTGGTGTCTGGCGGCGACCCCTCCCGAGCCAGTCGGGCCAACCGGGGAAAGGCTGCCAGTTGCTCCACCCACGCCAGCCTCTGTTCCGGGGTCAGCTTACGGAAGGCCTCGAGGCGCGCATCGCTGAGCAGGTAGGTGCGATCACCCGGGTCGAAGCGTCGCGTCACGGCTGTTGCAACCTGCGCAGATGCGCGATGTCCGCGAGGTCGATGGGGCGACCTGCGTGCACCTTGAGACGGATCAGGCCCTCGATGCCGGCCACCTGGATGGTGGTGCCCGCCACGTCGAGGTTCAGCGCCCTGCGTTCCATGTCGCGGACGGGGACCGGAGGGAAGAGCAGCAGGACTATGGTCATACCGGCCAGTTCCTTGCCGCGCAAGGCGAAGGCCGTGAGGTTCCGCTCCTGCTGCCATTAGGCCAGCAGTGCTCGGTCCGCAAGTGCCTCGAGGGGGAGGGCCAGAGTGGGCTGCAGGCTCTGCTCCCGGGCAACCTCGACCATGGCACGCAGGTTTTCAGGTTCGCAGTCGAGGGCGAGGTCGATATCCATCGTGGCGCGCTCGATGCCGTGCAGCGAGACTGCAAGGCCTCCAATCAGGACGTGGTGGACCTCGTGGCGTCGCAGGGCGGCGAAGAGGTCCATATAGAACAGGTGGCTTACCTACCCGTCCTGGATGCCTCCGACATCAGGCATGCAGGACGGGTAGGCACCGCATGGATGCAGCATCTGCCCGGAATGTTCGCCCGGCATGTCCCCGTCGGCACGGATGACGCTGCTCTAGCGCTTCTTTTCAGTCCCGCCTGAAAGGACAGGTGCGGCCGCTGGACGAGCGAGGTCGGCCGACAGGACGCTGTTCGGCCCCACGAGTGTGATCTCGAGTCCTCCCCAGCGTCGGCGCGCGCTCCGGCCCGTATGGCCGGCGACCAGTTGTGCGCCCGGCAGACCCCGCAGCAACTTGGCGACCTTGCGGGCCTCGCGACGATCGTCGAGTCCATCGGGCCCGCGACCGCCCGGAATGACCGGTGGATGCTGCATCAGGACCCATGTGCGCCGGGCACCGGAGGTCCGGGTGGCCACGACCTGGCGCTCCAGCCACGTGAGCTGGACCCGGCCCAGCTTGTGCGCCCGATTGTCCAGCAGCAGGAAGCGCTGGTCCTGCCAGGTGAAGGCCTGCCAGGGTTGGCCGAGGCGCCGACGCGTCGTGGCCGCATCATCGCGGATTCCGGCCAGCAGGTAGGTGGGAAGGCCTGATCCGCGGACGAGGTTCATCGCGGCTCCGCTGGGCGTGCCACCCAGCACGAGGGCGAATCGCGGCGTCCCATGGTCCTTCAGGCCGCGCCATCCCGAGCCGACGTGGGAGACGAAGGCTACGGTGCCTCCGTGCACACGGGGCGGACGCAGCGACCATGCTCCGGTACCACCGCCTGCGAGTGCGAGGGGGGCGGCAATGTCGCCACTCCGGCCGGCCGTGCCCTCGCCGACGCCACCGCGGCTGACGAGGACCGAATCGGGCATGACGTTCGTCCATCGCAAGGGTCCTGTCCACGCGCCCGTCTGTCGGTTGCGCACGACCACGGATGCATCGGGGGCGTTGGCCCACAGCTCGGTTTCGTTGCCGGATGAGGGAGCGAGACCCCCCTTGTCGACCTCGTAGGTCAGTCCTCCGACCGCCAGCGGTGCGGCAATGGCGGGCACCAGCAGCCAGTCCAGCATGGTCAGCGGAGCCCGTGCCGATGCGGTCTGGTGCAAGGACCGGACCGGTGCGGATGAAGCGGATGGGATGCCATGGTGTGGAAGCCGTTCGCCGGGGCGGGTATCCTAGTGTGGCTTGGACGTTCGGTTCGCCAAGCGTGCTTTCCCTGCTTAGACCATTGGCCGCAAGGATTCCGTGTTACACGTCGCATTTGTCTGGCACATGCATCAGCCCACCTACCGCGAGCGCGGTACGGGCTTTGCCCACATGCCCTGGGTTCGCCTGCATGGGGTCAAGGATTATCTCGACATGCTGCTTCTGCTCGAGGAGCATCCTGACATTCGCCAGACCTTCAACCTGGTACCGTCGCTGCTGGACCAGATCATCGCCTATGCCGACGGCAGTCTGACGGATGCGGCGCTTGATCTGTTGTTGCGTCCCGCCGCGGCGTGGACTCACGAGGATCGCACTTATGCCATCCAGCGGTTCTTCGACCTGCACTGGGACCACATGGCCAAGCCTTATCCGCGTTATGCGCAGCTGCTGGCCAAGCGGGAAGAGCTTCTTGCCTCCTACAGTCCGTCCGAGGCGGTGCGGGCTTTCACGCATCAAGACTGGACCGACCTCGTCGTCTGGTTCAATCTGGCGTGGGTAGATCCGGCGTGGCGAGCGTCCGAACCGCTACTCGACCGACTGATCGCGAAGGACCGCGGTTTCGATGCCGAGGATGCCCGCCAATTGGCGGCACTCCATCGCCGTATCCTGGGACGCATCGTGCCGGCCTATCGGGACCTGGCGGCCCGCGGTGCCGTCGAACTCACGACCACGCCGTACTACCATCCCATTCTGCCGCTGCTCATCGACACGAACGTGGCGCGGCAGGCGCGGCCGCATCTGCCGTTGCCTCGTCGTCGCTTTGCGTGGCCCCAGGATGCTCGCCATCACGTGCGCTCGGGCCTGGACAAGTTCGCGGAGTGGATGGGGCACCGGCCATCGGGCATGTGGCCGAGCGAGCAGTCGGTGTCCCCCGCGACCCTCGCCCTGCTGGCGCGTGAAGGGATCAAGTGGACGCTCTCGGACGAGGGGGTCCTCGCTCACACGCTGGGTGTGCGCTTCGAGCGGGATGGCCACGGACTGCCGACGCGGCCCGAGCTGCTGTATCGTCCGTATGTCGTGCGTACGACGGCGGGGCCCGTTGCGATGGCCTTCCGCGACATCGTGCTCTCGGATCGGATCGGCTTTACCTATGCCACGTGGGAGCCCGAGGCCGCGGCTGCGGACGTGCACGCCCGCCTGACGGCCATCGCGCGCCGCACGCCGCTCGAGGATCCGCTGGTCACGATCGCGCTCGATGGGGAGAACTGCTGGGAGCACTATCCGGGTGATGGCCGGCCGTTCCTCGAGGCGCTTTACCGCCGCCTCGCCGCCGATCCGGACATCGAGGCCTGCACCGTGACCGGCTACTTGGCCAAGCATTCGCCGACCGTGACCCTGCCGCCCATCCATTGCGGCTCCTGGATCGGGGCGGACTACACGACGTGGATCGGCGAGCCGACGAAGAATCGGGCGTGGGAGTTGCTGGCGGACGTGCGCGCGGCGTGGGAGGAGCATCAGGGCATCGGCAAGGACGAGGCCTTTCAGGAGTTGCTGGCCGCCGAGGGCAGCGACTGGTTCTGGTGGTTCGGGGCCGGTCACGATTCGGGGCAGGACGAGCGCTTCGATGCTCAGTTCCGGGCGCACTTGCGTGCGGCGTGGCGCGCGATGGGGCTTGCCGTGCCCGAGGAGCTGGATGAGCCCGTCACGCCGCGGGCGGCTTCCGGTGCGGATGGCCAGGGGACGCACGACCCGGCGGCCGGGCAGGGGGCCATGCACCAGGGTGCCGACCATGGCCTCGGTCGCCTGGACTGGTGGTCCTCCGACGCCGTCGTGACGATGCGGCTCGACCTGGGGCCTGCCTTTGCCCGGGCTGCCGGGGACGAAGTTCTCGTGGCGTGGTTCCACCCCGGAAGGACAGGACACAATGCGCCCCTGCCGGCCGAGACCCTGGCAGTCCAGGCGCCGGTTGCGGCCTTCCACTACTCGCATCTCGTGCGCATCCGGCCTGAGGAGGGCGTGGTCTTCTTCGAGGAGGCGGGCGAGTTCCGGCGTTGGCAGCGCCTGCCCGTGCAGATGGCCTCGAGCGGTCTCGATACCGTCGAGTGGGCGGTACCGTGGGCGTGGCTCCGGATGATGCCGGGCGATGAGGCTCATTTCGTCCTGGCCCATCTGCGCGAGGGCATGCTGATCGATTGCGCCCCCCTGGCCAGTACCTTGACGTTGCGACGACCATCGCAAGCCCCCGGCGAAGGGGTGGACAGGGTGAAATCGGCTGCTTCCGGGGAACATGGACGTTTGGGCACCGCCCCTTCTCCATGAACGACCACCTCATTTCCCGAATCCTCTCGGACCGTAGCCAGCAGCTCTTCAAGGACTTGCTCAAGGCGCTGTCCCTGATACTGGACATGGCGCTGGGGCACAAACAGCAGCATTCCTTGCGTGTGGCGATCGTCAGCGTGCAGACGGCGGCAAAGCTGGGCCTGTCGACGGATGTGCTGCGGGACATTTTCTACGCCGGATTGCTGCACGATCTGGGTGAAATCTGCCTCGAGGAGGCCCAGCGGCTGGAGCTGATGCGCCTGACGGATGGCGGCCCGGTACCCGAGCTTCTGAGTCGCCACCCGGTCGTGGGTGCGCAGATCTGTGCGCGTATCCCGACGCTGGCGGGGGCTGCCGTGCTGATTGCCCAGCACAAGGAGCGGCTCGACGGCTCGGGTTATCCCCATGGCCTCAAGGGCGCGCAGCTCTCCACGGCCGCTCAGGTTCTCGGGCTGGTCAACGAGTTGGACGAAATCGTGTTCCTGACCTCGCCCCGACTCGACACGGATCCTTCCAAGCGTCTGCGGGAGGTCGCATGGCGCTGGCGTGGGCGCAAGGTCACGGAGGAGGTGGGCGATGCCTATCTCGAGGTCCAGAAGGAGGGCCCTTGGTCCATCACCACCTTCGCCGACCGCCATTGGCGTGCCCTGAAGCTGGACGTGCTGGACCTGGCTCGCCTGATCGACGTACCGCCCGAGGCCTTCGTCGAGAGCATCCTGCGGGTCTTCGCCAGCGTCATCGATGCAAAGCACGCCTACACCCACGGCCACAGCTGGCGGACCGCCGCCTACGGTCGTCTCTTGGCGCAGTACGCGCGCTTGCCCGAGGACAAGGTCCGACTGATCTACCACGCCGGTCTGCTGCACGACGCCGGCAAGGTGGGCGTGCCAGGCCAGATTCTCGACAATCCCGGCAAGCTCACTGAGGAGGAGTGGGCCGTCATCCGCGAGCATCCGCGCAAGACCCGCATCATCCTGCAGTCGATCACGGGCCTCGAGGAGCTGGCGGACGTGGCCGGCTACCACCATGAGCGCTTTGATGGCCGCGGGTACTTCAAGGGGTTGGCGGGGGACGAGATACCCTATGGCTCGAGGGTGCTCTCCGTGGCCGACACCTACGACGCCATGTGCTCGGATCGCGCTTACCGCAAGGCTTTGGCCCATGGAGTGGCCATCGAGGAGATCCAGCGCTGGTCGGGGCGGATGTACGACCCGGAGATCGTCGAGATCTTCCTGAAGATTCCCGAGGCCGAGCTCGAGGCCATCCGACACGGTTCGCCCGAGGACCTCGAACGGATGGGCAGCTGGTCGGCCTGAAGCCTCTTGGCATGGTGCGCCGTGCGGCGTAGGATGGACCGAGGCCCGTTTAGTTCAGTTGGATAGAACGCGACCGTCCTAAGGTTGATGTCGGGGGTTCGAGTCCCTCAGCGGGCGTGGACAGGGGTCCGGATCGATGATCCGGGCCCCTCTTGCCGCTTGCCCTCGATGCTGGTCGGCCGTTGCCGTGGCGTGCGATTCTTGAGGCATGGGGAGTCATTTCCTGCTCTGCCTCGCGCTGTTGTTGATGGCGTGGCCGGGGTGGGCCGCTCAGGATTTCCGGGAGCCCGTCCTGACTTTTGCGCAAGATGAGGTTTCCGGTATCGCCGCATCTCGGCGATACCCCGGGGTCTTCTGGGCCATCCGCGACTCGGGCACTGGAGCGCGGGAGGTGCTTCTGGCCTTTCGGTTGGTGGATGGTCGGGCGCAGCCCTGGCCGGATGGTCGGAAGGTGCGCGAAGTGCGCGTTCTCGGGGTCCGGAACCGGGACTGGGAAGAATTGGCCTTCGACGAGGATGGCCACCTCTGGATTGCCGACAGCGGAAACAACCGCCATGACCGGACGGACCTTGCCCTGCTGCGTGTCCTCGAGCCCGATCCGTGGCGGGATGATGCGACGCGCGTGGAGCAACGCGTGCCTCTCCGTTATCCGGATGCCCCCCGAGCTGGGGGGACCTTCAATGCCGAGGCGCTGTTCTTCCACGATGGGCATGGGTGGCTCATCACCAAGGATGCGGCGCATGGCCTCTATCGGTTTCCGGTCCGTCAGGACGAGAAGGGAACGCTGCTGCTGGAGCGGTCCGGCGGTCTCGTTCCGCCGCCCGGCGGATTCGGAGGCCTGGTGACGGGCGCTGCCATTGCTGATGGCGGGAAGCTTCTCGCCGTCACGGCCGGTCGCCGCCATGTCTGGTTCTACGAAAGCTCCGAGGATGACGCGCCGAGGGTGACGCGCTTGGCCGGTCGGCCCCCGGCGTGGTGCGTGGCCTATGGCAAAAACGACCGAGACTGGCAGGTCGAAGCCGCCAGCTTCGTGCCCGGTTGCCGCGACCTCGTGGTGGCAGCCGAAGAGGGCCCGGTCTGGTTCTTTCCGAACGTCTCCGTGAGCCGGCCGCGGCCGAGCGTCAGATGAGGCTGAAGCCCATCTCGGTCGGTTCGCCCCTCTTGCCCACCACCTCAGGCTCCACGACGAAGGCGGACGGCACCCGGGTCTCAGCGGGTGCGGCCGTCTTGCCCGCGTCGGCCTGGAATTCGTCAAAGCTGACGCGCGCATCCTTGTCCCGGTCGAGGCCGGTCGAACCGCCCACGCCCATCTCCTCGGCGGAGAGGAAGCCATCCTTGTTGGTGTCGAGCGCCTCGAAACGCTGCCGAATGGTGGCCACATCTCCGGGGGCGGGGTTCCGTTCCTCGGTACCGCCTGCAGCGCCGGTCGGCTGGCCGGGCAGGTCCTGACGGACTCCGCCATCCGGGGCCGCGCCGCCAGCACCGACTGGGCCCCGATTGAGGGCCTGATTCGTCACCTGCCCGCCCGTGGCTCCCGCAGGTTCGCGTCCATCCCCGAATCCGCCGCCGACACCATTGCCGACGCCATCGCCGACGCCATCGCCAATACCGTTCCCGACCCCATTCCCGATGCCACCGCCAGCCCCCTGCGGGGCCGCCTGGTTTCCTCCACGGGCTACCGGTCGCTCGTTGGTGCCTCTCTGGGCACCGGCGACCTGACCGCCTGCCGCGCGTCCGCCACCCGCTGCTCCGTTCGCACGACCTGCACCGTTGCCCCGGCCGGCGCCGGTCCCACGGCCAGCCCCGACGTCATTGCCTTGACCACGGCCCACACCGGCACCCCGGCGTTCGGCGGCCTGCCTGCCATCGGCATCCACCCCGGCGCCCGGGCCATCCGTCCCTTGGGCCGGCACATCCTCGGGGCCGGCCATGTATTCTTCCTTGCTAACAGTGCCGTTGCGGTCGGTGTCGAGCAGGTCCTTGCGCTCTGCCGTGACTTCATTGCCGGACAGCACCCCGTCCTTGTTGCCATCAGCGTCTGCGAAGCGGGCCTCTTTCCGTTCGCGCTCCCGGGCCGCGAGGAACTCGGGTTTGGTGATGCGCCCGTCGCCGTCTGCATCGTAACCCTTGTCCTTGAACCCTTCGGCCTCGGTACCCGACAGGGCGCCATCCTTGTTGGCGTCCACGCCGTCGAACAGTTTGCCCGGGTCCACGTTGCGGGTGTGGAAGCGTTCGAGTTCCGCCTTGGTGACGCGGCCGTCCTTGTTCTCGTCGGCACCCGCTATGCTCCTGTGAATCTCGCGTCCGGACAGCACGCCGTCGCGATTGCGATCCAGCTGCTGCATCTGGACCTCGGCACGGCGCTGACCCCGCGCCAGCATGAACTCTTCCTTCGAGACGGAATTGTCTCCGTTCAGGTCCATGCCCTCTTGCTGCTTGCGGATCTCCGTGCCGCTCAACTGACCGTCGCCGTTGCGATCGAGGCGCTTGAAGGCCCGTTCGTCGAGCCTCATCGCGCTGCGATTGCCCTGGACCCCGAAGGTCTGGCGGTCCTGCCGGGAGATTCGGGCTGGTCCGCCGGAGGTGCCGCGGTCGGCGGCAGGGTCGTTCGTCGCGGGCTTGGCGGCGTCGGCCGATTTCGCTGGGTCCAGCTTGCCAGTGCCGGCACCGGTGCCGCGGTGGGCGAACTGGTTGTTTGCCGGATTGACCACGAAGGGTTCCTCATTGGGGTCGAGACGCTACTGGAAGCTCCCATACCCGAGGGATTCCCACCCCGAAACTTCATCCCTCGAGCCGGCCATCAGGTCGGGCCGAGGCCCTCTCCTTCGGGTTCCAGGGTCGCGAGGACCTTGCTCACTTCCGTTTCGACGACGGTCAATCGTTTCTGGCAGAAGACCAGCAACTCGGCGGCTCTGGCCGTGAGTGCGGGCAGGGTGTCGATGTCCAGATCCTGCGCGGTCTCCAAGCTTTTCACGATTTCGTGAAGTTCGTTGAGTGCTTCCTTGTAAGCAAGGGATTCCGAGGGATTCGTCACGGTAGCTCTCCATCCGGGATGGTTCGGGTAATGCGGGCTTCGGCGCGACCGTCCGTCAGTTGCAGCACCACGGCTTGATCGGTATGCAGCCGGGCGACGCGTCCTGCGGGTCTGCCGTCCGAGGTCAGGATGCGCACATAACCGAGGCGCAGGGGGCGGTCGGGGTCCGCACTCTTCTGCCGTGCTGCCAGGGCCTCGAGGCGGGTGTGTTCGCGTTCCAGCAGATGCTTCAGGGCCGATGCAGGGCGCAGGCCGTCGAGGCGCTGCCGCTGCCTGTCGATGATGCGGCTGAGTGCGAAGGCCAGGCGCTGGCGGACCTGTTGTGTCTGATGCCGATGCTGTTGCGCCAGCTCGCGGGCGCGCGTGAGTCGCTGCCGTGCCCGTGTCACCACCACCCTCGTCGTTTTTTCAACGGTCTGGACCAGCTGGTTGGCCGCATCTGTCGGCGTCTTGCAGGCCTTGGCCGCGACCAGGTCGGCCAGGTGGAGGTCGGGCTCGTGCCCGATGCCGGTCAGGACAGGTATGGGGCAGAGGGCGATGGCTTCACCGATCGCGATTGCGTTGAAGCACGAGAGTTGCGTCGGGCTGCCGCCCCCGCGAATGACGACCACGACATCCACTGCGGCCTGCCCCAGTGCTCGGATAGCCACGGGCACTTCGATTTCCGCGTTCTCGCCTTGAACCGCTGCCTGGTGCAGAATCAATGTGAACGGCAGGCCTGAATCCCGGAGGACCTTGGTGAAGTCTTCGTAGCCGTCGGCACCCCTTGAAGAAACGATTCCGACGACCAAGGGCAGGGCGGGGAGGCGCAGCACCTTGTTCCGATCGGCGAGGCCGCGCTCTTGCAGCATGCGCAGGCGCATCTCGCGTATTCGATCGCCCGACTCCGTTGCCGCAGGGTCGACCTCTTCGACCACCAGCGAGAGTTGACCTCGGGAGAGGGTGACCGAACATTTCAGGCGCACCCTGTCGTCGCGGGCGATGACGATGTCGCGGTCGGCGTAAGCCTTGCGAATCGCGGGCACCCGGTTGGCCCAGATGACCGCCGACAGCTCGTCGCCACCGCTGCTGGCGGGATCGTCGACCAGCTTGATGAAGATGTGGCGCGTGGCTGGATGGGACTTCCATTCCCGCACGATGGCCGTCACCCAGAAGTTCCGGCTGCCAAAGGCCGCCGCGATGGCTGCACGTGCGCGTCCAAGCACATCGGCCACCGTCAGGTCGCCAGTCGTGACCTGGCCAGTCTCGGCTTGTTCTGCGACTGGTCTGGCTTCGGGGACCGCAGGCCGTTCTGCCGCAATCGCTCTCTCCGGCCGTGCGCGCCCGGGCCCGGCGGGGTTGTCGGTCGTGCGCCGTTCCAGCCAGCCGCGGAGCTTCGGACTGATGCCGACGCCCAGGGGTTCGAGGACCTCGAGGTAGATGTCCACTTGGCCCGCCGGCAGGGTCCAGACCTTGCGGCCGCTGTCGAATGCGCTGCTCGGCAGACCCTTCACGGTCGACAGCACCTTGTGGAAATCCGGTCCCTTGATCGCCACCGTGAGGCAACCGCGTGCCTCGTCCCAGTCGAGCGTGCCATTGGCCCCAGCGTGCGTGCCCACCTCCTCAACATGCCCTTGCCGGATTCGTTTGTCTCGTTCGGCCGGTGCGGTCCGGACCCGAGCGGGCCAGCCTGTCCGGGCAGGGAGGACGAAGCCATGGCGGTTCCCGAGGCGTGCTACAGCAACCGTGAGGACGCCGGTCAGCGTCTGGCCAGGGCTGTCCCCGGACGGTTCGGGATCCTCGATCTGGTGGTCGGTGTCGCGCGAGGCGGTGTGCTGGTGGCGCGCCCGGTGGCTGCTGCGCTCGGTCTGCCACTGGACGTGCGCATCGTCCGCAAGTTCGGTGCCCCGGGGCAGCCCGAGCGTGCTCTGGGAGCCGTCTTGCCCGACGGGACGGTCCGGTGGTTGGAGGAGGCCGGACCTTTGCCCTCCGAGGAGAAGCGCACGGTGCTGGCCGATGCGCTTGCCCGCGAGGCGCGCGAGCGGGAGGCCCTGTACCGGACTGTTCTGCAGCGGATCCCTGCCGCAGGGAGGCGAATCCTGCTCATCGATGACGGGGCAGCTACGGGTGCGAGCCTGATCGCCCTTATCGAAAGCCTGCGCAAGGAGGGGGCGGCCGCCGTCATGGTCGCGTTGCCCGTGGCGCCGCCCGAAACGGTGTCCGTACTTGAGGCGCATGCCGATGCCCTATGGGTTGCCGAGCAGCCCGGGTGGCTGTGGGCCGTGGGCATGGCCTATGCGGATTTTCCCGAAGTCACGGACTTGGAGGTCCTGGCCGTTCTCGGCAAGGCACTTGCCGAAGGCCCGGCGAATCCTTCAGGCCGCCCGCCCGAAGTGGCTTGAGCGATTCGTCAGCCAGGCGCCCATCACGCCGGCGAGGGTCACGTCGCGGTCGGGTCCGGCGAGGATTCGGACGAGGTCGCATCGGCCGGGCAGGCGGCGTTGCGCCCGCCGGTTGAGGTCCACGAGCGGTGTATCCTCGTCCGCGACCGTCAGCAGGACCGGGCAGTCGATGGTCTGCAAGGCGGCACCGGCCAGATCCGGCCGCCCCTGCCATGAGAGCACTGCCTGAATCCGGCCCGGAAGGGCGGCGGCGCAGACGAGGGCGGCTGCGGTGACATGTCCGGTGCACAGGATGGCCCAGGTGCGACCAGCCAGCATGGGGTCGTCCTGCATGTCGTGCAGCATGTGGCCGAGGCGAACGGACAGCAGGTGGACGTCCTGACCAAGCGCATGGGTGTGGCGCTGACGGCTTCGTTCCTCGGGTGTCAGCAGACAGATGCTGACTTGCGGCGTCCCGGCGAGGCCCGCCTCCGACAGTCTTGCGGCCAGGCCCACGGGCCCGGGCCACGCCCGCGGATCCGGTTCGGTCGTCAGGACCAGCAGCCCGCTCTGCCCACCGGGACCCGCTCCGTGCGTGCGGGTCTCGAGGCATACGGCTCCGGCAGGGCGAAGTTGGCGGGTGCCCGGTCCGAGCAGGGCCTCGGTCGGCTGGCGCTTCTGGGGTTCCATAAGGGCCTCAGCGTGCTGCCTCCCGGGGCGTCTTGCAATGCTCGTTCACTCGGGGTCAAGGCGTCTTAGGACTCCGTGAAATGCCTGTTCTATCCGGTCTGGAAAGACGCGTCCCGGCTCACATGAGACATGCAGGGGGATGTCTCATGTCTCAGATCCGCAATGCGGCGAACCAGACCCGGCCTCTGGGTTCGGGCGGCGTCGCGGTTCCGGGCTTCGACGCTCCGGGCCGGGAGTCTCGCCCGCTGCCCCGTCTCGAGAATGATCTCGGTGGCAGTGCCGAACTGCCCGACCTGCGTCTGAAGGGTGACAAGGATGCGCGCTCCGGCAAGGGTGGCTCGGCTTCCGGCATCGCACTCGACGAAGCGCCGCGTCCCGGAACCGCCATGGCCTTGCCCTCCCTCCCCGAGGTGAAGGCGGCGTCCCCTTCGCCTCGACCCAGCAGCATGGGGACCATCGAGGGCGTGGTCGACTTCGCCAAGGCCAAGGCCGAGGAAGCCGAGGGCAAGAAGGATCTGGCCGCCGCTGCGCCACCCCCGAAGAAGAAAAAGAAGCGGGGATTCTTCAGCAAGATTGGCAACTTCTTCAAGAGCGCGGCCAAGGCTGTTGGCGGCGCCATCAAGAAGGCCGTGAGCGCCATCAAGAAGATCGCGCCCATCCTCATGACGGTTGCCTCCATCGCCGCGATGGTGGTGCCCGGCTTGCAACCGCTGGGCGTCGCTCTGATGGCTGTCCAGGGCGCCCAGAGCGGCGTGCAGATGGTCAAGGGCATTGCCAAGGGCGATTGGAAGGCGGCCCTTCAGGGCGCCATCGGGGTGGCCTCCGCCTTCGCGGGTGGCGTGGCGGCTGGCGGCGCAAAGATGTTCAGCGATGGCGTGGTGGCGGCCGCCAAGGTCGCAGGCAAGGTCGCGAACACATTGGGCAAGGGCATGGCCGTGATGGAGGCCGTCAAGACCGGCACTCCTTCGGCGCTTGTCGGCGCCGCGGCATCCTTCGCGGGGTCGGCGATGGGTACGGCCAAGGTCGGGTCCGAGGCGCTCGCCAAGAACCTCGAAAAGTACGGTCAGAGTGCGGCGAAGTTCGCCGACGCCCTCGCCAACAAGCGCTGGGGTGATGCTCTCGCGACAGCTGCCGGGACAGTTGCCGGAGCCGTGGACGGGGACAAGAACAAGGGGCTGGTCAAGACCCTTCAGGATATCGAGAAAGTCAGCGCCGGTGGCCAAGGGCTGGCCGACGCGGTGAAGTCCAAGGACGGGCTTGGCATTGCCGGGGCTGCGGCGGGTTTCCTGAACACCGCGGGCGGCGTACTGAAGGCTGGCGACAAGTTCGACAAGGTCACTGCGGATGTCGGGACCCTCGCCGACAAGGCCACCAACGTCCGGACCGCGGCCAAGGCCAAGGATGGTCTGGCCACTGCCGAGGCCGCTGCCAACCTGCTGAACTCGGCCGGGGGCATGGTGGGTGCCGGGGACAAGTTCAAGAACGTGACCCGGGACGTCGGCAGCGTGGCTGCCCAGACCCAGGGCGTCCGCAAGTCGGCACGTGCCAACGATCTGGGTGGTGCGGCCACGCAGGTCACCGGGCTCGGGGTGGACCTCGGCAAGATGCTCAAGGCCAACGAGAGGACGCAGCAGGGGATCGAGAACGTCGACCGCAAGGTCAACGCTACCGTCAAGGCGGCGAATGATGCCATCGAGCGGACGCGCAACGAGGTCCGGGCTGCCGTCAACGGGAAGCCGTCGGCAGAGATTCCCTCCAAGGGCTGATTCGGCAGCGCTCGGCCGGTGCTAGGATAAGGGGATGTTGATCCCGTTTCCGGGCACCGACCGAGGCCATTTCGACCACGGCTGGCTGCAGACCCACCACAGCTTTTCCTTTGCCGAATGGCATGACCCGGATCGCGTTCAGTTCTCCGCCTTGCGGGTGCTCAACGACGACGTCATCGCCCCCGACACAGGCTTCGGGACGCATCCGCACCGTGACATGGAAATCCTGACCTGGGTGCTGTCCGGGCACCTGCAACATCAGGACAGCATGGGTCATGGTGGCCGGGTGTCCTCGGGTGGGGTGCAGTACATGAGCGCCGGCACCGGCGTCTACCATTCGGAGGTCAATCCGGATGCGCAAGAGCCGCTACACCTCCTGCAGGTCTGGATTCTGCCGGCGCGCGGTGGCCTGCCGCCGCGCTATGGCCAGCGGGATGCCGGCCCCGAGGAACTCGCGGCCGGCTGGGTGCAACTGGCGGGTCCTGATCCCGAGGTGGTTCCCGAGCCCGGAGCGTCGCCAACTGTGGCGGCCCCTCTGGCCGAGGGCGTGATTCCCCTGCGGCAGGATGCGCGCCTCTGTGCGACCCGCATGGCGGCCGGTGATGCGCGCGTCGTCAAGGTTGCCGAGGGGCGCGGGGGCTACCTGCATCTGGCGCTGGGAACGGCGACCGTGGGCGACATGGTCCTCGAGGCGGGGGATGCCCTGGGTTTCGAGGGACCGGAGCAGGCGTCTGTCGTGGCGGGTGACGCCGGCGCGGAGGCGCTCTGGTTCGACCTGCCGTGACGGCCGGGGGAGCGGTTTTCGAGGCCTTCCGGTTGGTCCCCGGTGAGGATCTGCGTGTGGCCCTGATGGCGCGTGCCCGGGCGTGGCCTGCGGCTTTTGTCGCGACCTGCGTCGGCAGCCTGCGTCACGCCACCTTGCGGCATGTGACGGCCGAGACGGGCACGCGTCGTGAGGGGCCCTTCGAGATCGTGTCCCTCGTCGGCACGCTGGAGGCAGGGGGTGGGCATCTGCACATAGCCCTCGCCGATGCCGATGGCCAGTTGTGGGGGGGGCACCTGCTCGAGGGTTCTGCGGTGCACACGACGGCCGAGGTGGTCGTGGGCATCCTCACGGATATCCGGTTCGCCCGCACGTTCGATCCGCGATCGGGCTACGATGAATTGGTGATGACTCGGGAGCAGGGCGTTTGATGGAGATGCGTGGGATTGGCCGTGCGTGCGTGGTCGTGCTGGCGGGTCTGCTGGTGGCTTGTGCTGCAGGTCCCATGCGGCCCCCAGGGGCGACCGTCGGAGCCATGACCGCCATGGCCATCGTCCCGGGCACGGTGCTGGCCCGGCTGTCGGCCCGCGTGGACCCGGGACTCGTGGCCCAGCGCCACGGTTTCGCCGTAGACCGCGCCATCGGCCTTGGCATGGTTCGCCTCGTGCCGGAGCCGGGTGGGCGGGCTTCAGCTGATGACCTGCGGCGTGATCCGGCCGTGGAGTGGGTCGAGGCCGAGCGGGGTTGGCAGGCACCCGGCGTCGCGGGGCGCCCGGTCGTCTCACCGGAGGGTGCAGGCGACGGCGATCCGCTGGTGCCGGCTCAGTGGGGCTACGGCATGCTCGACGGGCCTGCGCTGGCGGCGGCCGGCCACAAGGGTGTCCGCGAAGTCACGGTGGCCATCGTCGATTCCGGCATCGATGGCGCGCATCCCGAGTTTGCGGGGCAGTTGGTGCCCGGCTGGGACTTCACGCCCAAGCTGCCGGGGGCGGGCGGAGACCGCGACGGGTATGGTCACGGGACGCACGTGGCGGGCGTGGTGGGCGCACGGTCCGGCAACGGCGAGGGCATCGCCGGCCTGGCACCGGGCTGTGGACTGATGCCTGTGCGGATATTCAATGACTTCGGCCACACGCGGGACGGCATCGCGGCCGAGGCCGTCATCTGGGCCGCGGATCACGGGGCGAGGGTGATCAACTGTTCCTGGGGCAGTCCCATGGATGGCGAAGCGATGCGTGCGGCCATTGCCTATGCGGCATCCCGGGACGTCGTGGTCGTGGCGGCTGTCGGCAACAGCGGCAAGAACGAGCCCAACTGGCCCGGGGCCCATCCGGATGCGATCGGGGTCGCGGCCAGCACGGACCTCGATGGCTGGGCGAGTTTCAGCACCTGGGGCGACTGGGTGGATCTGGCGGCCCCCGGCAAGGGCGTGCTGTCCACCTACCCTGTGGCCCTCGGCAACGGCTATCGCACGATGGAGGGCACCTCCATGGCCGCGCCGTTCGTGACGGCCGCGGCGGCCCTGGTGCGCTCGGCGCATCCCGACTGGTCGGCGCTGCGCGTGCGCGAGGCCTTGGAGCAGACGGCCAAGGACACGGTCATGACCGGTCGTGACGGCTACAGCGGCTTCGGGCGGGTGGCCCCGAGGGCGGCCATCGCGTACGTCGGCCTCGGGCGCTGACGGCTCGGTTCGGAAACTGTCCCTGGCCTCAGGACCGATTCTTCGGCGTGCGGATGCGTCCCGGTTTGCGGAAGATGAACACGTATTCGTGCTTGAAGACGTAGAATCCACCCGACAGCGCCCGGTAGCGCCACAACTCGCGGCTGGTGCGCTTGCCGGTCGTCTCCTCGAAGTTCTTGACGACGATGCTGCGCAGCGACAGGCCTTCGTCGAGGACGACCTGCATGGTCTGGAAGCCCAGCGGCATCCACTCGCCTCGGGCATACTTGTCGCCGATCACGACGACCAGCGTGCGGCCGGGATCCAGCACGGCCACCGCGTTGCGCACGGCAGCGCGGAACATCTCCAGGAAGGCCGGGATGTCCGGGGCGTTGGACATGTCGCGTGGATCGTCGCTGAAGCGGATGATGTCGTGGTAGGGGGGGTGCATGAGCACGAGCTGGACCGAGGCATGGCCCTGTTCCGTCAGCGCCGCGCGAAGATCGACGGTCGCGCAGTCACCCTCGGCCACGGCCCAGCGGATGCCGTGGGGGTTGGGCTCGGCCGATACGGTCCGACGGGTCCGCACGGCCACCTCGGACTGGAGTTCGATGCCCAGCACGTGGCGCCCGAGACGCTGGGCCTCGAGCAGGGTGGTACCGGAGCCCGCGAAGGTGTCCAGCACGACATCGCCTGCCCGGGTATACCGCTGCATCATCTGCTGCGGTATCTGGGGGACGAAGTTGCCCCAGTACCCGGCCGAGTGAGCTCCGCTGCGATCGCGCTTGCCGATGATCCAAAGGCTGTCGGTATGGATGTGGTCGAGCGTCTTCCAGCGGGCGAGGTCCAGATCATTGTCGGGGCCCGTTCGCAGCTCTTCGAGGCCTCGCCGGAGGCGTGTGACGTAGTAACGCGCGCGCTCCAGGGAGCGCGCCTCGCGAGCCTGCCTGAGCTCAGCTTCGGCAGCTGCGTCCTGGGCCTCGGCAAGCAGCGCGTCCAGGCCGGCATCGAGGGCTGCCCGATCCTCGACCGTCTCAAGGGCCACGAGTGCCGCATGCAGGGGCGGCCGGTCGCCGGGTCTCGGAGCCGGCTTGCGGCGACGGACGGTCACAGGACCTCCCGGATCAGGTCGCGGTCCAGCAGGCGTGCCGCAGTGCGTGCCTTTTCCCCCCAGCCCTCCGGTTGACCGGGCAGGTCGGTGAACTGGTGCAGCATGTCGATGACGAGGCGGAAATGTCGCACGAGCTGGCCTTCGTCGATGCCGCTCTCGAGGATCAGGGGTTCCCACTCGGCACCTTCGGCCCACGCATGGACGAGCCCTGCGTAGTCCGTCGTCCACGTCGCAGTCGGATCGAGACCCTGACGGCGCTCGAGACGGCTGATGTCCTTGGCCAGTTGCGCCATGGTTCGGAAGGGCCCGTGCAGTTCGCGCGGGGCATCGGGACCGCGCCAGTACTGGCGCCCGCGCGGGGGTTCGGCCACGATGGCGCTCGCCATCGCCGCCACTCCGGCAGGTGTCAGGCGTTCGACGACGTCGGCCGCCATGGCCTCGGCCGCCATCAGCTCGTTCTGCGTGCGCAGTTGCAGCAGGGCGACGCCGCGCGCCAGTACTTCGCGACCGCGCATGTAGCCGGCAGCCTCGAGGAAGGCGTGGACCTTCTGGAAGTGCTGCCAGTGCAGGTGGCGGACACGGTCGATGTCGCGGTCGAGCGCGCGGGCCTCACGGTCGAGGTCCTTGTGCTGGGCGACGCGCTCCTTGCAGGAGGCGCGCTGGTCGCAGCCTTGGCAGGGCAGCGCGGCGACCTCCTCGAGGGCTTGCAGGCGCTTGGCGCGCGTCTTCTCGAGTTCGGGCGAGGTGCCGCCCGTGTCCGGTGCTTCCAGCTTGTCGATGCCTGCGGATTTCATCCACTCGGGCCATTGGGAGCCCAGCTTGCCGGCCGGCAGCTGTTGCAGGTATGAGGTGCGACCGGCCTTGTCGAGCGTGGCGGGAGGCAGGCCGTCGAGGCCGGCGGGCATGGTCGCGACGAGATGCTGGGTGCCGAGTTTCACGACGGCAGGCAGACCGATCATCACGCCGAATTGCATGTCGCCGGACTTGGTCGGATGTCGGCTGAGCAGCACGGCTGCCTCGGCCACAGGTCTTCCGGGCATGCGGACCCAGAGGAACTGGCCGATGCGGGCCTGTTCGATCATCCGGCGTGCATCGTCGCGGGGGATCAGGCGGACGTCTTTCTCGAGGGCCTTCAGGCGCTTGTGGATGCTGTCCTGGCGCAGGCGGGCCGCTTCCCACGCGGCCTGGTGATCGGGCCGGGGGCGCTCGGGGGCCACCGGACAGCGCATGTCGAGGCTCTTCAGGCGTTTGCGGACCTTGTCCCGGTCCCGGTCGAGATGGGCGACCCGCCCGGCTCCCTGCCAACTCGCGAAACTCTGGGCCACGATGCGCCGGGCATCCTCGATGGCGTACCGATGCATCAGGTTGGTGACGAGGTGGTAGCTGAGGTGGAAACGACTACGGAGGGGTTCGACGTCCCCGATGGCGAGGTCGCGTACGTCCTGGGGCGCGTAACGGCTGCTGCCGAGGACCACGCCGTAGCCGACCTCGTCCATGCCGCGGCGGCCCGCACGACCCGTCATCTGGCGGAACTCGCTGACGTAAAGGCTGCGGATGCCGTCGTCCGAGCGCTTGAGGATGCTGCTCATGACCACGGTACGCGCCGGCATGTTGATGCCTGCCGCCAGGGTCTCCGTTGCGAAGACCACCTTGATGAGCCCGGCTTGGAAGAGGCGCTCGACCAGAAGCTTGAGTGGCGGCAGCAGGCCCGCATGGTGGCAGGCGACGCCGTAGGGAAGCGCCTCGAGCCAGTGCCGCGTGGCTGCGCTGGCCTTGAGGCCCGGCATCTCTTCCAAGGCCTTGTCGATGCGGGTCCGGATCTCGAGGTGCTCGTCCTTGGTGACGAGTTCGAGGCCGGCATCGAGGACCTGATCGGCATGCTGCTCGCAGCCGAGGCGGGAGAACACGAACCAGATGGCGGGCAGCATCTCCTTGAGGGCGAGTCCGCGCAAGACCTCCACGGTGTCGACGGGCACGTTCCAGCCCTTGTTGGCAAAGCGCCGGACGGCCAGCTTGCCCTGCTCGTCGAAGAGCCGCTCGAGGCCCGGCGACGCCACCATGGGCAGGAGGGGCACAGGCCGCTCGGCGTGCGCGACGACGTCCATCGGGCGATGCACGGCCGAGACCCACGCAGCCAGTTCTTCGGCATTGGGTATCGTCGCCGACAGGGCGACCACCAGGATCTGGCGGGGCAGGAAGACGATGGTCTCTTCCCACACGGTGCCACGGCCTTCACTGCCCATGTAGTGCGCCTCGTCGAGAACGACGTGCGAGACATCGGCGGCCTGGCCCGCATCGGCCAGCAGCATGTTGCGCAGGATCTCGGTCGTCATGATGAGGATGGGCGCGTGCGGGCGGATGACGACATCGCCCGTGACGAGGCCGACGTCGTCTCCCAGTTCGGCGTGCAGATCCCGGTACTTCTGGTTCGACAGGGCCTTGAGCGGGGTCGTATAGATGCAGCGCGTACCGCTTTCGCGCGCCTGGAAGATGGCGAACTCGCCCACGACGGTCTTGCCGGCGCCCGTGGGAGCCGAAACCAACACCGAGCGTCCCTCGGTCATGGCCGTGGCGGCCTCGATCTGGAAGGTGTCGAGCGGGAACCGTTGGCGGGCCGCGAACCGGGCGACGGGGGCCGGGATCGGGTGGGTCATCGCCTTGATCGTAGCACCGAGGGGTGCAGATGGCAGCGATGGAATATCCGTTGGACTTTCCGGTTCGCGTATCCTTTCGAATGCCCGGGTTCGTCGGACCTCGGTGGGGGATGCCCCGTAAGCAAGTGCGAAAGCACGGGCGTTCATCATCACATTGCACGAGCGGAGCGAGTCCTTGTGAACATACTTCTCACCAACCACCACCTGAGGGACTTCGGAGGGTCGGAAGCTGTCACGCGCGAACTTGCGATTGAACTGCAGGCCCAAGGCCATCGGGTTCGGGTCGCGACTCTCGATGCAGGACCTCCGTTCTCAATCGAGATTGCGCGTGTCGGAATTCCCGTTCTTGACCTGTGGACGATGCTCGATGCGCCATCCGACATCGATCTCGCGTGGGTTCACCACGCCCCAGTCTTCCATCGATGGTTGCAACTGGGAGGACGTGCCCGTCGGGTCATCTTTTCATCCTTGTCGCCTTTCGAGCCGCTCGAAGCACCACCACCCTGGGCGCGGGAAGCCGCGCTTTGCCTGGCCAACAGCACGGAGACCCGGGAGCGATTGATACAACTCGGCCTGCCCGCAGGCCAGATACGGGTTGTTCCCAATCCTGTGGGTCGCGACTGGTTGGCCCAAGCGCGCAAACCTTCCGAGGGACCCCTGCGTCGTCTGCTGCTTGTCAGCAACCACCCGCCTGCCGAGCTTCTGGAAGCATCTTCATTGCTGGGTGCGCGGGGGATCGAAGTGGTTCCGTGGGGGGTGGGCGGCAATTACGCCCTACTTGAACCCGAGGATTTGGCCGGTGCGGATGCCGTGGTGACCATTGGTAGGACGGTGCAGGCTGCCCTGGTGCTCGGTGTTCCGGTGTTCTGTTATGACCACTTCGGTGGTCCCGGCTGGCTGGTGCCAGAGAATGTCGCGGAGGCTGGCGCGAGGAACTTTTCCGGCCGATGCACCGGGGAGCGTCTGACAGGTGAGGAACTTGCTCAAGCCATCCTCGACGGCTATGACAGGGCGCGGGCCACTGCCGGAAGACTGCGCGCACAGGCGCGGGAGGCCTTCGTGCTCGAAGAGTACGTTCGTGCCGTTCTGGTGGAGGTGGAGCGGGCACCCGACCTCGGGGTGGAGGTCCTCGAGCGCTGGTTCCGGGACAACCCGGCAGATACGCGTTATCTCAGACAGATGGAGCGCGTGCGGCAGCTCGAGGCAGAGAGAGCCGCCGGGCTCTCGCAGACACCGGGACCTGCCGAGGTCGAGGAAGATGCTTTGATGGAGGTTTCGGCAGTCGTGCCATCGGAGGAACCTTCCCCGCAACCGACCCGAGTATGTTCTTCCATCCGGCGGATGGTCTTCCGGTATTGATTTTTGCTGGTGCTTCGGACGGCGGGGTATGGCCCAGCTATGTGGTCGCTCCAGGAGGAGGCGTGGTCGGAAGGCCACCGTGTGGTGGCGGGCGTGGATGAAGCCGGCCGTGGGCCATTGGCCGGTCCCGTGGTGGCGGCGGCTGTGGTGCTGCCCCGTGTGGACGGACCCGGACATCAGGCCGCGCGAGTCGCGCTGTCGGGGCTGCGCGATTCCAAGAAGCTTTCGGCTGCGCGACGGCAGCACTTTGCGGAACAGATCCGGACGCATGCCCTCGCGTGGGCGGTTGTCGGCAGACCCGCGCATGCCATCGATGAGGAGGGTATCCTCGTGTGCAACTTTGCCGCGATGCGGGTTGCGCTGGGCGAATTGGCGGCGCAGGGCCATCCGGTCGATCTGGTGCACGTCGATGGCAAGTTGGCGATTCGCGGCTGGTCCGGTCCGCAGAGACCCCTGGTGAAGGGCGATGATCGCTGCCTCGCCATCGCTGCGGCTTCGGTTCTGGCAAAGACGTTTCGGGACGCGATGATGGAGCGTCTGGACGAAGTCTGGCCCGGCTATGGTCTGGGGCGGCACGCCGGTTACGGCACGGCGGCCCATCTGGAGGCTCTCAGGCGCCTGGGGCCGACACCCGTCCATCGACGCACGTTTGCCGGGGTTCGGGTCCAGGAGACCCTCGAGTGGGCGTGAGGCGAATGTCTGCCGGTGGCGTACGTCGCCAGCAGCAGATGCCGTCAGGACTCGAGTCGCTTGATGCCTGGCCCGCTCAGGCGGCTGTGTCCGCCGCGGACGGGCGTGACGACGATGCGTGTGCCCATGCGGTCCTTCAGGGCCGGCACGTGCGAGATGACACCGATGAGCTTGCCTTCGTGTCGCAGCGATGCCAGCGCGTTCAGGGCCGAATGGAGCGTCTCCTCGTCGAGCGTGCCGAAGCCTTCGTCGAGGAAGAGCGAATCCAGGCGCACGTGGCGACTCGCCATGCGGGACAGGCCCAGGGCGAGCGCGAGGCTGACGAGGAAGCTCTCGCCACCTGACAGGTTTTGCGTGGAGCGGATCGTGCCTCCCTGGTAGGCATCGGCCACAAGGAAGTCCAGCGGGGCTTCGGGATCGGGCAGCAGCACATAGCGATCCGTAAGGTCCCGCAATTGTCGGTTGGCATGCTGCAACAGCACCTTGAGTGTCTGGGTCTGGGCAAAGTTGCGGAATTTCTGCCCGTCCGCGCTGCCGATGAGGTGATTCAGGCGTGCCCAGCGGGCAACGACTTGTCGCTGCCGAGCGATCCGTTCGGCCTGCTCGGCATGTCGGGCGCGCGCCGCGTCATCCGTTTGCAGCCGGTTGCGAACCTGACCGACCTCCACCAGCGTGGTCTCCATGGTGTTCGCGATGCGTGCCTGTTCTGCTTGCAGGGTCTCCTCGTCACGGTCGCTCAGGCGTTCGGCTTCAGCCGTGGCGAGGGCTTCAGCACGATCTTGGCGCAGTGCGGCAACCTCCCGCAGGGCCCGTGCGCGTGCATCGGCTTCCTGTTGCAAGCGTGTCCGTGTCTCGGGTTCGAGCAAAGCCGCCTGCCACGATGCCTCGTCGCCAAAGTCTGCCGAGGCCAGTTGCTCCGTGAACGCGTCGGCGAGGGCCTTGGCCTCGCGCTCGAGTGCTTGTGCATTGTCTTCGAGGGTGCGCGCGTTCTCGCTTGCGGTCAGCAGCTCGGATCGGGCTTGGGTGTGCGTGTCTCGCAGGCGGAATTCCGTCGTCTCGTGGTCGAGCACCTGCGCATCGAGACGCCTGGATTCGGCTTCAGGCTCCATGTCCCCGCCCAGAGTCTTGCGTTCGGCGGCCAGTTCATCGACGTTGCGCGAGGCGCCGGCAGCGTCTGCCAAGGCTCTCTCGCAGGCGACGGTGGCTTCCCGAGTCTCGACCTCGCGCCCGGCAACCTCAAGCTCGAGCGAGACGAGACGCTGTTCGCCAGCGCGAAGGTCTTCCTCGAGGGCCTGCCAATCCTTTACGGCCTGCTCGATGCGGGCGAACACCTCCACGGGGTGTCCGGATGCCAGGGACCAGCCGTGGGGTTCCAAGGCCGCCTGCAACTGGGCGCGGCGCTCCTCAGCCTGTTGCTTGGCCTCCCCTGCGCGTTGAAGCAGCGTCGACAAGCCGGCCTCAGCCAAGGCCAACCGCGTGCGGGCATCGCCCTCCTCGCGGCGAAGGCCCTCGATGCCGGCTTCAAGATCATTTTGTTCCTGCAGGATTCGCGTCGCCTCGTCTTCCAGCGGGGAAACCTCCTGCTCGATGCGTGCGTGCCGTCGGAGGGCTTCGGCAAGCACCGCATGCTCCGCGACAAGGGCGGCGAGGCGACCGGGATCTTCGGGTGATTCGTCGAGGTCCCGCAGTGCGGCTTCGTGGGCCATCTGCGCGTGTTCGCGCTCGGCCAGGTCGGCGACACATCCATCTCGCCTGGCTTCCTCGCGGGAGGCCAACTGCAAGGCCTCCTGCAAGGCGTGATCCAGATCGTCGCGTTCCTGTCGCGCAAGCTGCATGGCTTGCAGGTGCCCTTCGTGCTTCAGCGGCATGCCTGAGGCCCACGGATGTTCAGGAGAACCGCAAAGCGGACACGGATGGCCGTCCTCGAGCGCGTGCCGCGCTTCTTCGTAGCCTGCGGCACGGTCGTTCAGGCGCTGTGTCTCTTCGAGCGCCCTCAGTGCCGCATCGGCCGTGTCGCGCTCATGGCTGGCCAGCCGCGCTGCTTCGCGGGCCTTGGTCGCAGCCATGGTGGCTTCTTCACGTTGTCGCTTCGTCGCCTCGATGCGGTCCCGGTTTTCTTGCGCGCGTTGCCAGGCATCCACGCGCTCATGAACGAAGCTCCGGCGGGATGATGCTTCGAGGCGGCTGCGCTGCCACGCTTCGAGCGTCTGGTCCTCCAGCAAGGTCCGCATGCGTTCCGCAGTCTCGCGTTCTCGCTGGCGAACCTGCTCGAGGTTCTGTTCGGCGCGGCTCGCGGCTGACGCAGTCCCCTCGTGTTCGTGCCGCAAGCCCACGATCCCCTCCTGTGCGACGTGGGCCTGTCGCGTCCGCTCTTCGGCTTGGCTCAGCGCATCCTCGAGTGCGCCGAACCACGCGCGCCATTCCGGCCAGGCCTGCACGGCCCGTGCATCCACGGCGAGGGCGGACTGGCGGGTTCTGGTCGTCTCGAGCGCAGTTTCCTCGGTCAGGCGTGCCGTGCTGGCCTCTTCAAGGGCACGCCTCGCCGCATCACGACGTGATTCGGCAAGTTCGGCCGTGCGGGACTGCTCGACCGCCCTGCGCCTTGCGTCACCCAGGCGGGCATCGAGTTGGCGCAAGGCGGTCAGCAGGTCCTGGCGTTCCGTCCGTTCGCGCCGCGCCGCATGCAGGGCGTCGGTTGCCTCCTGCAGGGCCGCTCCGGTTCGTTCGACTTCCGCCGCCAACTCTGGCAGTGCGCCCTCGCGTGCCTCCAGGTCCGTGCGCAGCACCGCAAGTTGCCGTCGCGTCTGATCGAGGCGCGCGTAGGCAGGTTCCAGAAGGCGCGCCGATTCGTCCAGATTCAGCCTTTGCCTGTCGGGTTCGGCCTGCACATCGGCCTTGGCCAGCAGTTCTTGCTGTGCCGTCAGTTCGGTCAGGGCGGTGCGCAGTTCGCGGCAGCGCGCCCGCCAGGCAAGGGCCGCCTCAGTCTGCACCCGCTCTTCCGTCTGCTTGGCAGAGGCCTGCTGAAGCCATTCGAGCTGCTGTTCCAAGGATCGACGCGCCTCGTCATCCAGCAACTCGATGCCGCTCAGTCCGCCCTCGGCCTGGGTCAAGACCTGTTGTTCGGCCTTGTGGCGCTCGTGGGCCGCGATGGACAGGTGGGAGTAGACGTCGGTGCTGGTCAGGTATTCAAGCATGGGCGCGCGTTCGGCTCCCCGGGCGTTCAGGAATGCGGCGAACTGTCCTTGGGCCAGCAGGATGGCGCGCGTGAACTGTCCGAAGCCAAGCCCCGTATGTTGCGCCACCACTTTCGGGGTGTCGCTGGACACCTGATTCAGGATTTCGCCGCTTTCGCCGTCGGGTCCGAGACGGGACAACTCGTGCTGGGCTGCCTGAAGTCGACCGTCGCCTCTGCCTCGGGCTCGATGCTGACTCCAGCGGGCCCGATAGCGGATGCCGCCCGTCTCGAAGGTCACTTCGGCCAGGCACTGGCCGGTGCCTCGCGTCATGACTTCATCCCCCGGTGCCTTCCCGATCCGTGGCGTCTGGCCGTAAAGCGCGAGGCAGATGGCATCGAGCAGGGTGGTCTTGCCCGAGCCGGTGGGGCCCGTGATGGCGAAGAGCCCGTCGTTCATGAAGGCCGGAT
Organism: Candidatus Sericytochromatia bacterium; assembly: GCA_035285865.1. Lineage (GTDB taxonomy): Bacteria > Cyanobacteriota > Sericytochromatia > S15B-MN24 > VGJW01 > VGJW01. Next base: position 26,649 of record JAYKHS010000024.1, on the reverse strand, counting down.
CCGAGAGGTCGATGAACCACGTACCGGCGAGGGCGTTCAGATTCTGAAGGCGGATGGTAAGCAGCTTCACGCGAGGTCCTGCCGAGTGGGAGTGGTCATGCCGGCTTGCTGCACGGCGTGGACGATTTCTGCAAAGGCCTCGAGGAGCTCGGGGACTTCCTCCGCCGGCGTTTCCCGCAGATCGAGCAGTTGCTGGAACACCCGGGCCACGCCGAGTTCTTCGAGATCGACCGCAAGGTCCAGGCTGGTTGCAGCGGCCTCGAGGACGCGCAAGTCCCTCAGGCGCAGTATCTCGTGCGGGGTGTTCGCAAGGAGGGCATCCAGCGAGGCGCGCAGATCCATGTGCAGTTCGGAACCGTTGTAAGTCACCTCGAGCCACGCCGGCAGACCCGTGTTGTCGGCCAGCAGGGTGGCCAGGCCTTGCCGGAGATCTGTCTGATCTCCCGAGAGGCGAACCAGCCGGCGAATTCGGGGCACCGGAATCTGGCGGATGCCCTGCTTGCCGCGTTCAAGGTCCAGCAGCGTGACGGACTTGGCTTGTTCTGCTTCGCCGAAGCCCATCGCCAGCGGGGCACCGCAGTAGCGGATGCGGTCACTGCCCCCGACCGACTGCGGGCGATGGATGTGCCCCAGCGCCACGTAGTCGAGGTTGGCCGGGAAGTGGTCGGCGGGGACGGCGCCGATGCCCCCGACGTACAGGTCCCGGACGCCGTCGTCCTCGACGATGGTCCCGCCATCCGCGAACAGGTGACCGGTGGCCAGGATGGGCAGGTGGGCCCCTTCCCGGGTCCGTAGCTCCTCGGCCCGGGCGGCGGCCTGTGCGTAGTAGGCGCGCGTGCCCTCCAGCACCCTTTGCTCTCGGTCCCGGCTGTTCTCGCCGGATTGACTCGCCAACAGGTCCCGGTCCCGGAGGAAAGGGACGGCGCAGACGATGAGGCGCGGCGTGCCCTCCCGGTTGCGCAGGACATGAACGCAGTCTGCCGGATCCGGGGTTGCCGTGCCGACGATACGCATGTCCATGTCCTCGAGGAGGTCGGCTGGGGCATCGACGAGGCCAGGGGCATCGTGATTGCCCGCGACGACGACGACGTGCCGGCAACCGGCTTGCCGTGCGGCCTTCAGGAAGCCGAAATACTGGCGCTGGGCTTCATGAGGAGGGTTGGCCGTGTCGAAAAGATCGCCGGCGATGACCAGGACCTCCACCTGCTCTGCCGCGATGATCCCGGGCAGCCAGGCCAGGAAGGCCGCGAACTCGTCTTCGCGGGACTTCTGATGAAGCTGGCGGCCAAGGTGCCAGTCCGAGGTGTGGAGGATACGCACGCAGTCTCCTGCAAGGGGCGAGGTGGGTGTCTTTCCATGGATGACATGGTCGGGGCCAGTTGTGGAAGCAGGACATGACGATGAATTGCTCCCACTGTCTCCTGCAGGCGCCATGCTATGGTCCGAGAGTGCCTGAAGTCTTCCCGGCCCCTGCTGCGCCCGTGCACGTCCGGCCATCCCTCGCGGACTATGCGGAGCGCAGATTGCCGCGTGCGGGTCTGCTTATCTCGGGCCTGCTGCCCAGTTCGCTGCTTTTCGGCTACGTGGCCGTCACGGACGGCATGGATGCACGGACGTTCCTGACGGCCCTGTCGGTGCTGGCAGTTGCCTTCTCCATCGTGGCCGGTCTTTTGATTCGGTATCTTCTGGCGTGGTCGCTGCCGATGCGCACTTGCCTGCGCGACGGGGATCGGGGGGAGAGCAGTGCGCCAGATCTGCTCGAGGCAGCCCGGCGTGTTGCCGTTCGGCTTCCATATCGGGCGGCCTCGGGCAGTTTCCTGTCGTGGAGCCTGTTGTATCCGGCACTCATGACACACGCGCTCGAATCCTCGGGAGGCACGGTTCCGGCCAATCTTGCGTGGGGCGGGCTGGTGACGGGGACGCTCACCGCTCTGGTTGCGCTGCTGACTTACGAGATTCTGCTGAAGCCCGTCTATGCCGCACTCTTCCGGGATCGCGACCCGTCCTCGCATCGCACGTGGTGGATGTTGTCGGTCCGGGGGCGGGTGCTTGTCGCCTTCGTCTTCACGGGACCCATATGGCTGATGGTGACGATCGGTCTGCTGCACCATCACCACGCGACGGGACATCACGTCGCGGGTCTGTTGCCTCTGACCATCTATCTGGTTGCGGTTTCGGCCCTGCTCTGTGCACTCTTCGCGGCGCTGATCCGGCACCAGCTTACCGTGCCCCTGGAGCGCCTTTTGACAGGGTTGGCGCGCATCGACGCCGATGACTACGACGGAAGCCTGGCTGTCGAATCGAATGACCGGTTTGGCCAACTGGCATACCAGTACAACCACATGGCCTTCGGCCTACGCGAGCGCCGCAGGCTGCGCCAGGCACTGGACGCCTACGTCAGTCCTGAAGTGGCCGACTTCGCCGTGCGCGGGACACGTGGCCTCGTCCCGCACGGAGAGCGTCGCGAGGTCACCGTGCTGTTCGCGGACCTTCAGGGCTTTTCCACGATGGCTGAATCCTGCGAACCGGCGGAGGTCGTCTCACTGTTGAATCAGTATGCCGAGGGCATGTGCCGTTGCATTGCGGAGGCAGGCGGTTGCGTCATCGAACTGCTAGGTGACGGCATTCTTGCGGTCTTCAATGCTCCGGCCGACTTGCCGGATCATGCCACGGCTGCCGGACGGGCTGCACGGAAGATGTGTGACGAGATGGAGGTCATGCAGGCTCGCTGGCAGGACGTGGGCCTTGTTCGACAGGCTGGCGGGTCGCCCTTGTCGATCCGCATCGGTATCAATACAGGCAGCGTCATTGCCGGCAATCTGGGTGGTCGGGAGCGCATGAAGTTCGCGGTCGTCGGTGACGCCGTCAACGTGGCGGCGCGCCTGGAAGCCTTGAACAAGGAGCTGGGCACGCGCTTGTGCGTCAGCGAGGCATCGCGCAGCAGAATGGCCTCGGAACTCGCCGATGGCCTGGACCTCCACGGCGACATTCACGTCAAGGGCCGCCGCGAAGCTGTTCGGGTGTGGACGCGCGCCTAAATCGCGACGGAGACTTTCCCAGCCTCGTTGAGATAGCCCATCAGGGCATCGGCCACGGGCTTCGTGCCGGGCAACCAGTCCGGCGGACGATGCAGCACGAGCGTCCGACCCTCGACGGCCCATGGACGGGCGAGCCCCCGGATGCCCGAGGACCGTACCTCGATCATCGCGATGCCCGAGAAGGCCTTCTGCGTCACGGCCTCGGGGTACTGCGCAAGGGCGGTCTGGACCGTCAGCATCTCGTCGAGGGCCAGCCAGTGGCGGCCACCCACGGGCCAGCTCATGGCGACGGGGGCACCCCCGAGCGCGCCCAGCCTGCCCTCGACGACGGGACGCATCTGATCGGCGGCGAGGGCGGCGCGTTTGTCGACCATGCGGGCGAGGAAACCGAAAATCGTCGGGGCACCCGTCGCCTTGACCCCGGCCACGGCGGCGTGCAGTTGGTCCCGGGCCTGCGGGGCGCTGGCGGCCGTCAGGGGCACGACCTTGTCGAAGGTCATCATGGCCCGACCGGTGGCCCACAGGCCCTTCACGGTGCGGATGGGATGGAACAGCATGGTGCCGAGGTCGGCCATTACCCGGGCGGCCGTGAGCGGCACCGCGAGCCAGTCCACAAGAGGGTTGCCGGGATCCTTGGGTGCCTCGATGGGCGTGCGGGGCACGAAGGAGTCCGCAGGCAGTGCCGGGCCGGCATTCCCGGAGGGGACCGGGATGCCCGGCAGGACGGGTGCCGAAGGACGCGCCACGGGGACGGCGGGGGAAATGCTGGCCATAGGGCTCTTGTCGCGCGCTGCGGTGCCCGGGTGACGGAAGGCGCGGAAACTTGACCGCTCCTTTGCCCGCCCTTAAGGACAGCCCTTCCCCCCGAGCCGTGCAAGGCCCTACCATGGAGCCATGCGCAACGTAGGCGTCATGGGGGTCCCCCTGGACCTCGGGGGCAGTCACCGCGGAGTGGGCCTCGGTACCCGGTCCATCCGCATTGCCGGCTTGGGCGAGGCGCTCACGGCGCTCGGCCACAAGGTCCATGACTGGGGCGACATCGACACGCCCCTGCCCGAGACCCTGGACGAGGGGTCGAGCCGCCACAAGTACCTGGCGGAAATTGCCGAGGCTTGCCGGCAGACCAAGGTGAGGGCCCGCCTCATGCTCGAGGCCGGTCACTTTCCCGTCTTTCTCGGGGGCGACCACAGCATCTCGATTGGCACCATCGCCGCCGTGTCAGCCTACCAGCAGTCCCTCGGACGACGCCTTGGCCTGATCTGGTTCGATGCCCACGGCGACTTCAACACGCCGGAGTCCACGCTCAGCGGCAACATCCACGGCATGCCGCTGGCCGTCGTGACGGGTGAGGGCCATCCCGAGCTGCTGAGCATCGGCGAGGGCAGCGCTCCGATGGTGCGCCCGCAGGACGCCGCGCTCATCGGCATCCGGGACGTCGATGGTCCCGAGGCCGAGCGCCTGCGGGCCTCCAAGGTCAACATCTACACGATGCGGGACATCGACGAGCGGGGCATCAAGGACGTCGTGCAGGAGGCCCTCGCCCGGGTTTCGGCCCACACCGACTCCGTCCATTGCAGCTTCGACATGGACTTCGTCGACCCCGAAGTCTCCCCGGGCGTCGGCACCCGGGCATCCGGCGGCCCAGACCGTCGCGAGGCCCACCTCGCCATGGAGCTGGTGGCCGACAGCAAGCTGGTGGGGTCGCTCGACATGGTCGAGGTCAACCCGGTCTTCGACGAGCGCAACCGGACCAGCCTGTTTGCCGTGGACCTGATCCTGTCGGCCCTGGGCAAGCGGATTCTGTAACCGTACCGATTCAGAGATCTCGGGCCGGCGTCAACGCTTGCGGGCCAGCGTCAGGCCATCGGCGACGGGCATCATCACGGCCTCGACCCGGTCGTCGGCGCGAACCAACTCGTTGAAGGCCCTGATGGCCCGGGTATCGGCGTCCTGTACCGCATCGTCGATGACGTGCCCGCTCCAGAGCACGTTGTCCACGAGGATGAGCCCCCCCGGTCGGACAAGGCCCAGGCCCCGCTCCCAGTAGCCGGCGTAGCCTGGCTTGTCGGCATCGATGAACAGCATGTCGAAGCTGTCGCGGCCGCCTTCGGCAAGCAACCGGTCCAGGGTGGCCGTGGCGTCCCCGGGATGAAAGGCCATGCGCCCGTGGACGCCCGCCCGTTCGGCGTATCGCCGTGCGATGGCAAGCGCATCCTCGTCGATGTCGCAGGCGTGCACGCGGCCGTCCCGGGGCAGGGCCAGGGCCACGGCGATGGCGCTGTAACCGGTGTAGGTGCCGACCTCGAGGCATCGGCGGGCACCCGTGAGCCTCGCGAGGAGGCCCATGAAGGCCCCCTGTTCGGGGGCGATCTGCATGTTGGCGCCCGGCAGGCGGGCAGTCTCGGCCCGAAGGTCGGCCAGCACCTGCGGCTCCGGGGCCGAACAGGCCAGCATGTAGGTGCGCAGTTCGGGCGTCAGGGGCAGTGTGCTGTTGCTCATGGCGGTCATGGTACGCCGCCGGCGGTAGGATGGAGCCAATGGCCATGGAGGACGTCCGCCGGGCCCTTGCGGCCGTGCGCCTCGAGGGAGAGCGGGGCCACGCCGACATGATGGGCCGCCAGCAGCACTTTTCGGCCTTCATGCCGGACGAGCTGCGTCGGCTCGCGGCCCTGCCGCACCTGGCCCCTGTGGCGGGCATCCTCGAAGCCGAGGCCCGCCGCTACGACCATTACACCGAAATGGACACCGACGCCCGGTCGCGTTTGCTGGGCGAGTTCTTCGTGCTGGCCAACCGTGTGGTGGCCCTCCCGGGCCCGCCACCGGCACCCGTCGTCCGGCCGCCCGTGACGGTGCGGGTCGTGACGCCCGAGGAGCACTTGCGCAACCGGGAGGCACCAGAGGGCTCGGCCAAGGCCACGGCTCGGCGAGGCTCTGCCGGGGCCGGAACAGGACCCACCGAGGCTCGGTCGCGCCAGCAGCACTTGCCCGGAACGGGCACGGAACAGCCTGCTGACCCACCACTCCAGCCTGAAAAAGGTACCTCCGTCTCGGTGCTGGCCGGCGTGGGGCCGACGGTTCGCCAGCGCCTCGCGGATGCGGGCCTCGGGACGATCGAGCGTTTGCTGACGCTGTATCCCAGGTCGTATCTGGACTTTCAGGACCGCACGCGCATCGGCGACCTGCAGGAAGGCGAGGCCTGCACGTTCTGGGGACGTATCCACAGGGTCTCGGCCTTCCAGCCTCCCTCTCGGCCGGGGCTGTCCATCCGCACCCTGTGGATCCAGGACGGCACGGGCCGGGTGCGCTACGAGACTTTCTCCCAAGGTCGTGGCCAAGGTCGGGCGGGCGATGAATCCTGGAAGGCGCGCCACGCCGTCGGCACCACGGTCATGGTCTCCGGCCGCCCCACGCGTGACCGTCGCAGCGGCGAACTGGTGCTGCGCGGCGGACCGCAGACGGCGCTGGAGCTGCTGGGCGAGGATGATTCGGTCGACGACCATCAATCGCTGCACGCGGGCCGCATCGTGCCGATCTACCCGTCCGTCGAGGGGATGTGGCCCAAGCAGTTGCGCAAGTTGATGCACGAGGCCCTGCAGCATCCCGCGGCGCGGATGGCGGATCCGTTACCCCTTTCGCTGACGCGGCGGCTGGGGCTGCTCCCGCGGGCGCGGGCTTTGGCGGACGTGCACTTCCCGTCGGATCCCGAAGCCCGCGATGCCGCGCGTCGCCGGATGGCCTTCGACGAGCTGTTCCTCATGCAGCTGGCACTCGCCGTGCGCCGTGCGCGCTTCAAGCAGCAGGAGGCCTCGGTAGTCATCCGGGCGCTCGCCGGGGGAAAGCTCGAGCAGATGCTTGCGCGCCTGCCGTTCACACTGACGCCGGCACAGCAGCGGGTGCTTGAAGAAATCCGTGCCGACCTGGCCTCGCCGGAACCCATGAACCGTCTGGTCCAGGGCGATGTGGGCGCCGGCAAGACGGTCGTGGCCTTGCTCGCGATGCTGGCCGTCGTCGATGCCGGCAAGCAGGCGGTGCTGATGGCCCCGACCGAGATCCTCGCCGAGCAGCACCATCGCTCGTTCGCTCGCCTGCTGGAGCCGCTGGGCGTGCCTGTCGCGCTGTTGCTGGGCAAGCAGGGCGCAGCCGAGCGAAGGCACATGAAGAGCCTGCTGGCCTCGGGAGCGGCGCCGCTTGCCGTGGGCACGCACGCGCTCATCCAGGGCGATGTCGTCTTCCACGACCTGGGCCTCGTCGTCATCGACGAGCAGCATCGCTTCGGGGTGCACCAGCGCAGCGCGCTCGTGGCCAAGGGCCGGCAGGTCGAGTTGCTGACCATGACGGCCACGCCCATCCCGCGCACGCTGACCATGACGCTGCACGGAGACCTGGACTGCTCGGTCCTGGACATGTTGCCGCCTGGTCGAAAGCCGATCGTGACGCGTTGGCTGCGGGGCCGCAGCGCGCGGCGCGAGTCGCTGGACATGGTGCGGGCGCAGGTGGCCGAGGGGCGGCAGGCCTACATCGTCTTTCCGATGGTGGAAGCATCCGAGAAGCTGGACCTGCGGTCGGCCACCGAGGAATATGCGCGTCTCTCTGAGGGGCCGCTCAAAGATCTCAAGCTGGGCCTGCTGCACGGCAAGATGCATGCGGACGAGAAAGAGCAGGTGGCGGCTGCCTTCCGCAACGGGGACCTGCACGTGCTGGTCGCGACCACCGTCATCGAGGTGGGCGTGGATGTTCCCAACGCCTCGGTGATGGTGATCGAGCACGCCGAGCGGTTCGGCCTGTCGCAGTTGCACCAGCTGAGGGGCCGCGTGGGGCGCGGGGCGGCCGAGAGCTGGTGCCTGCTGCTTTCGGACGGGCAGGGAGAGCAGGTCGAGGCGCGGCTGGGCACGATTGTCCAGAGCCAGGACGGCTTCTTCATCGCCGAACAGGACCTGCGGCTGCGCGGACCCGGCGAGATCCTGGGCAGTCGTCAGAGCGGGATGGAAGACTTCGTCCATGCCGACCTGGTGCAGGATGCCGGGCTACTCGAAGACGCCCAGCGAGAGGCGCGTGCCCTGGTGGCCGAAGACCCGGATCTTGGGCGGCATCCGCTGCTCAAGGAACAGGTCGAGGCCCGCTACGCGGAGATTCTGGGCGTATGGCTGGCCGGGTAGGCGGTTTGGTTCGCATCGCGGGTGGTCGCTGGCGCGGCCGTCCGCTCGAGGTGCCGGTCGGGGAGGCGACTCGACCGACCGGGGCGCGGGTCCGCGAGGCCGTCGGGTCGATCCTTGCGCCCGTGCTCGCCGAGGCCCGGGTGCTGGATCTTTTCGCGGGATCGGGCGCGCTGGGCCTCGAGTGCCTTTCGCGGGGCGCGGCGCATCTGACGGCCGTCGAGCGTCACCCGCCGACGGCTGCCCTGATCAGGCGCAATGTCGCGGCGCTGGGGGCCACGGCCCAGACCGAGGTCGTGACCGGTGACGTGCAGGCCTGGCTGGAGCGGGTTTCGGGTACTTGGGACGTCGTCGTTGCCGATCCACCCTATGCTTTCGCCGGCTGGGAACGGCTGCTTGCCGTGCTGGAACCACTGCTGGCCCCGGGTGCGACGGTGCTGCTCGAGCGGCCGTTCGGTGCCCCTGAATTGGCGTGGCCGGGGCGTCGCCGGGTTCGGGTGCATCGCCACGGCGGCACGCAACTGGAACGCTGGTTGCCGGAGGCGGACGAGGCGGAACCCTCTCCGGAGGGTACAAGGGACACGTGAGGCACCCCCACGGGATCGGGTCGCGGTTGATGTGGCCCCTCGCCGCCGCTTGGCTGGCCGGTTGCGCTGCGGGCGGCACCCAGGGCCTGCTGGGTGGGCTCGGCTTGCCGGCAGCCCCGCAGGCAGCCGTGCAGACGCCGGCCCCGGTGCCCTCGGGCGTCGCCGGCAACGTGGTGGCCAAGCAGGATGAGGAAGGCAACGTCATCTACGTCGATGCCGATTCGCTGACGCTGACGGTGCCGCTTGCGGCGGCCGTCGTGTCGTCCGGCGGACGCGAGACGACCTCGCTCGACACGGCCATGCAGGAGGTCGGCCGCCTGATGGTGGGCCTGTTCGATTACGGCAACATCGCCGGCAGCGTGGCTCCGTTCGGCTTCGCCATCGAAGGTGGCTACAAGGCCTCGTCGCTGGCTTCGAAGGCCATCGAGCAGGGGGGGGGCGCCCCCTACTTCGCCTTCCTGAATCCGGGCAAGCTGTCGGTGCCGTCGGTATTGGGCATGGCGCCCACCGTCTCGATCTCGGGGGCGTCGTCGGCCGCGGCTTTCTTCAAACCGGCGGATACGGCTTTCGGTTACATGGGCCTCGGCACCGCCAAGGATATCCGCCGCGAGAGCAGGCGTTACCTGGTGCGGGACTTCATCGACGGTGCCACCCTGACGACGAGCACCGCCACCACAGGCGGCAAGGCGCCCTCCGTGTCGTTCCGCAACCTGCCGCTGACCACGGGGCAGAGCGGTCACCGTTATCTGTTGTTCGCGATTGCCTACGACAAGGCCCCCAAGGTCGAGGATGCCCGCATCCTCGGCTACAGCGAACTGCCCATCGACCCCAAGCTGCTTGGCCCCGAGAAACTGGGTCAGGACGTGGTCCTCGATCCGATGACGCTGGTCCTCGACAACGACCTGCTCAAGTCCGCCGTCAAGGTCGGCGTGACGGTGGTGCAGCGGCCTCCGACGCTGGAAGACGGTCCTGAGCTTGCGACGCCCGTGCCGGCCTCCGGTTCGACCACGCCGAGGCCGACCTTCACGGCCACGCCGGCACCGATTGGCACGGTGATGCCGGCACCGGTCGGCTCGCCCTTGCCGAGCACGAAGCCCATCGCCGTCTCCCCGACGCCTGCATCGATAGTTTCCGGGCCGATCGGCCTGCCGGGCGTGACCATCGGCATCTGAAGCGTTCGACGTTTCTCGGCGCTTCAGGGCGTGGCGGTTCGCGCCTGCGCAGGACAGCGGCCCGGCGTCCTTGAACCGCGCCGTTCCTGACCCTTACAGATGCCAGCCTTGAAGGCCGGGGCAATCAGCCGTCGGTGACGGTCGGCAGGTTGTTGCGATTGGGGGCCGGCGTCGCAGCCGGCCGCGCCGTGGCCGACCCGTCCCCTGCCGTGGGCGGCAGGGGGTCGCGGACCTTGACCTTGGCGTCGACGGTGCGGGCGGCGTTCAGGATCTCGAGGCCGGCTTCGCGAACGACCTTTTCGGCCATGCGGTCGAGGGTGGCCGTGATGTCCTCCACAACGGGCGCGGCGCTGGCCGTGGCGGAAGGGGTGGTCCCGGCAGGCGGTGCAGCCTCGGCGATGCGGGAGGTGATCTCGCCCAGGAACGTGCCGAGAATGGCTTCGTTCGAAGGAGCTTCGCTGGCCGGCAGGTCCACGCGCAGCAGGCCCTGATAGGCACGCACCGCAAGGCGTTCGGACAAGCGGACCGAGGTGGTGGTGGCGCTGCCGAGGTCATTGGCCTGGTCGAGTCGGGCGGCGCGGCCAAGGCCTTCCGAGGCACCTTGGGCGGCTTCGGGGGCCGTGCGCGCCAGCAGGCGCTGGAGGGCCTGGGATTTGCGGGTTTCGAGCTTGTCGAGGTTCAACTGGCGACCGGCACCGGCCAACTGGAAGGCCGAGTAGAGGAAGGTCGTCGTGCCCAGCGAGAGGTTCGATTCGGCTTCGGTGGGCTCCGTGCCGGCCTCGTCGGGTGCCCTGAAGGCACTGGCGAGGTAGCCTGCGGCCCCCCTCGATCCGGGAATGACGGTCTCGACGATGAGCCCGACCGAACTCGATCCGGACAGGTAGTCCAGGCGGTAGTTGCCCGCGGCATCCGTGGTGGTGCGCATGACGATGCGGCCGGTGGCCGGATCGATGAGGTGGATGCGGGCGTTGGCCAGGGTGCGAACCCCTCCGCTGCGCAGCAGGGACGGGCCGTCGACCGTCAGGATCCGGAAGGCGGACAGCACCCCGTCGAAAGCCATCGTCCGCCGCGCGCTCGTGTTGTTGAGGGCACTGGTGTTGTTGAGCGCACTCGTGTTGTTCAGGGCGCTGGTGTTGTTGAGCGCGCTCGTGTTGTTCAGGGCGCTGGTGTTGTTGAGTGCACTGGTGTTGTTGAGGGGCGTGACGTTCGACAAGGTGGGCAGCAACGTGACGCCCCCGGGCAGCACCACCGAGCCGGTGAGCGTGACCTGATCGGCAGGCACGCTGGTCGAGAGGGTCTTGCGAAGACCGGCGCCGGCGCCCGCCATCGGGTTGGCGTCCCCGCAGGCCGCCAGCACGCCCGCCAGCAGCACGGACAGTCCCGGCCGCATCAGGGCGGGGTGGGGGCGGCGGTTGGCAGACATGGTCCTGTTCCCAGCCTACCCAGAAGGACGGTCGAAGCTACCGATGGCCTGTGCGATCGGCCACATCCGCCGCTTGATCGCGCGCACCCGGGGCTCAGGATAGCCAGCCCAGCACGGCCCCCATCAGGGCAAAGTTCAGGACGTCGCTGCCGACCTCGATCAGCCATACGCGGAAACCCTGACCGGCGAACAGCCGGTGGCTGAGCGAGGTGGCCGCAGCCACGCCGATCCCGAGGACGAGACCCCAGGTCAGGCATGGCAGCACGCCCCGGGCGCCGATGGCGGCGAGCGTCCGCTCGAGGACGACGGCCTGCATGAGGATGCCTGCGAGCGTCGACCCGAAGACCACCCCCATCGGGGGGCCACCTTCGCCCGGTTTCTGGTCGCCTTTCCCCATGGCCCGCCACCACACCGGAAAGAACGCAAAAGGACTGAACCAGAGAAAGCCTGCCACGAAACACACCAGGCTGGCCGCGCTGATGGCGGCGAGGGGCAGGTCGACGAGCGGGGGCATGTGCGAGAACTCCCATGGATGCGACGGCGCGTGAGCCGAGTCTGTTCGTGGCCAGTCGGCGAACCTGTCGCGGGTGTGCCAGCCTACCCCGTGGGGGGCCGGGAGGCCCAGTGATTCGCGTGAACTCCGTCACGATCGTCCTTTGACCCTCATCTGCCCGGGATGGTACCCTGAAGCCACTTTTCACCTGTTCCAGGAGGTCATCATGAGCACGCGTGTCGCCATCAACGGCTTCGGCCGCATCGGCCGCCAGGTCCTGCGCATTGCCGCCGGCCACCCCGAAATCGAGATCGTGGGCATCAACGACCTCACGAACGCGAAGACGCTGGCGCACCTGCTCAAGTACGACTCGGTCCACGGCCGCTTCGCCGGCACCGTCGAGGCCCATGACGACGCCATCGTCGTCAACGGCAAGCGCATTCCCATCAGCGCCGAGCGCGACCCCGCCAACCTGCCCTGGAAGGCGCTCAACGTCGATATCGTCATCGAGTCCACCGGTCACTACACCGACGCGCTCAAGGCCAAGGCCCACCTCGCCGCCGGCGCGAAGAAGGTCGTCATCTCGGCCCCGGCCAAGAACGAGGACCTGACGATCGTGCTGGGCGTCAACGACGACCAGTACGATGCCGAGAAGCACCACGTCGTCTCCAATGCGTCGTGCACGACCAACTGCCTGGCGCCCGTCGCCAAGGTCCTGAACGACCAGTTCGGCATCGTCAGCGCCCTGATGACGACGGTCCACGCCTACACCAACGACCAGCGCGTGCTCGACCTGCCCCACGAGGACCTGCGTCGCGCCCGTGCCGCCGCGCAGAACATCATCCCGACGTCGACGGGTGCGGCCAAGGCCATCGGCCTGGTCCTCCCCGAGCTCCAGGGCAAGTTCCACGGCATCGCCTTCCGCGTGCCCGTGCAGGACGGCTCGGTCGTGGACCTCGTCTGCGAACTGGGCAAGGACGTAACCGAGACCGAGGTCAACGAGGCGCTGGCCAAGGCCGCGGCCGGCGATCGCATGAAGGGCGTGCTGGCCTACAGCACCGAGCCCCTCGTCTCGAGCGACATCGTGGGGGATGCCCACAGCTCGATCGTCGACTCGGGCATGACGACGCTCATCGGCAAGCGCCTCGTCAAGGTCGTGTCCTGGTACGACAACGAGTGGGGCTACAGCAATCGTCTCGTCGACCTGTGCGCCCTCATCGGCAAGAAACTGCCGGCGGCCGTCGCCTGATGCCGGGCTTCCGTTCGCTGGCCGATCTCGGCCCCGCCGACCTCAAGGGCAAGCGCGTCCTGGTCCGCGAGGATCTGAACGTTCCGCTCGCGGACGGCAAGCCCACCGATGACACCCGCATCCGCGCCGCGTTGCCCACGATCCGTCACCTGGTGGCGGGCGGGGCGCGCGTCGTGGTGGCGGCGCACCTGGGTCGCCCGAAGGGGCATGACGCCAAGCTGACGCTGGCGCCCGTGGCCACGCATCTGGCCGGCCTGCTGGGACAGTCCGTCAAGCTGGCCCCCGGCGTGGTGGGGCCCGAGGTCGAGGCGGCCGTGGCCGCGCTGGCGGACGGCGAGGTGCTGCTGCTGGAGAACGTGCGCTTCCACCCCGAGGAAGAGGCCAACGAGCCCGGTTTCGTGGCAGCGCTCGCGCGGCTGGGCGACCTGTATGTCAACGATGCCTTTGGCACCGCGCATCGGGCGCACGGCTCGACTGCGGGGGTGGCGGACCACCTGCCGGCCTATGCCGGCTTCCTGATGGCCCGCGAGCTCGAGGTGCTGGGCGGTCTGCTCGAGCAGCCCGGTCGGCCGTTCTGGGCGATCATCGGCGGTTCCAAGGTCAGCAGCAAGATCGGCGTGCTCGAGCACTTGCTGGGCAAGGTCGACGGCATGGTGATCGGTGGCGCGATGGCCTTCACGTTCTGGAAGGCGATGGGCAAGCCTGTGGGCAAGTCTCTGGTCGAGGACGACCAGATTCCGGTCGCGCTGCGTGTGCTCGAGGCGGCCAAGGCCTCGGGGACGACATTGTTGCTGCCGACGGACACCTTGGTCGGCACCGACCCCAAGGGCGAGGTCACGGGCACGTTCACCGATGCCGACATGCCTGCCGACGCCATCGGCCTCGACGTCGGCCCTGCCAGTGTCGACGCCATCCGTGCGGCGTTGTCGGGTGCAGAGACCATCCTCTGGAACGGTCCTCTAGGAGTCTTCGAGAACCCGGCATTTGCCGCTGGCACGCTTGCCGTTGCCGCGATGCTGGCCGAACGGACGGCCGCCGGTGCCCGCACCGTGGTGGGTGGCGGCGACTCGGTGGCGGCGCTCGAACAGTCGGGTCTGGCCGACAAGGTCACGCACGTTTCGACCGGTGGCGGAGCGTCGCTCGAGTTCCTCGAGGGCCAGGTGCTGCCCGGTGTGGCGGCGCTCGAGAAGGCCGCCCTCTCCTCGTCTCGCGCATAGGAGGATTCGTCCATGGCCCGCGTGCCCCTGATGGCCGGCAACTGGAAAATGCACAAGACCCGTGCCGAGGCCCGGGCCTTTGCCGAGGCGCTGCCTGCCGAAGCCAAGTCGGCACGGGGCATCGAGGTGGTGGTCTGCCCGCCTTTCACGGCGCTGGCGACGCTCGCCGAGGCCTTCGAGGGCACCGTCGTGAAGGTCGGCGGGCAGGACTGCGACAGCCATGACCAAGGGGCTTACACCGGCCAGACCTCACCCGGGATGCTCCGCGAGGTCGGTGCGACCCACGTCATCCTCGGCCATTCCGAGCGTCGGCAGTACTACGGCGAGACGGACACCAGCGTCAACGAGAAGCTCAAGGCCGCGCTCAAGCATGGCCTGGTGCCCATCGTCTGCGTGGGCGAGAAGCTGGAAGAGCGCGAGCTCCAACTGACGGACAACGTCATCATCCTGCAGGTCCAGCGTGCGCTGTCGGGTATCCCGGCCGAGCAGGTGGGCGGGCTGGTCTTCGCCTACGAGCCCGTGTGGGCCATCGGCACGGGCAAGACCTGCGCCTCGGACGAAGCCAACCGCGTGTGCGGACTCATCCGCGAGACGATTGCCCGTCATGTCGGGCCCGGACCTGCGGATGACGTGCGCATTCTTTACGGCGGCTCGGTCAAGCCCGAGACCATCGCCGAGCAGATGGCCCAGCCCCAGATCGATGGCGCCCTCGTGGGCGGCGCGTCGCTGGAGGCAGGCTCCTTCGCGAAGCTGGTCGCCTTCGACCGCGTGACGGCCTAGGGCCGGCGGCGAATCTGGCGGCGGGTTGCACGCCCTGAGCCGGCTCAGGGTGCGTGGCGCGGTTGGTGCGGCATCATCTGGGAGGGAATTTCATGCGACCCCCTGTCGTCCTCGTGATTCTCGATGGCTACGGCATCAACCCGGACCCCCATGCCCGAGGCAATGCGATCCGCGATGCGCACACGCCGCGGCTCGATCGCCTCATCGACATCGGGTCCGTGACCAGCATCCCGACGTCGGGTCAGGCCGTGGGTTTGCCGGATGGCCAGATGGGCAACAGCGAGGTCGGCCACCTGAACATGGGCGCGGGCCGCGTCGTCTATCAGGACTTCACACGGATCTCCAAGAGCATCCACGATGGGGACTTCTTCACCAACGCGGTGCTGCTGGACCAGATCCGGCATGCCAAGGCCCGCGGCACCGCGCTGCACCTGATCGGCCTCGTGTCGGATGGCGGCGTCCATAGCCACGAGGATCATCTGGTGGCGCTGTTGGACCTGTGCCGGCGCGAGGGCCTGGACCGGGTCTGGGTGCATGCGTTCACGGATGGCCGCGACGTGTCGCCGACATCCGGCGCGGGGTCGCTGCGCAAGCTGGAAGAGGCGATGGTGCGCCTCGGCACGGGCCGCATCGCCACGGTGTCGGGCCGCTACTACGCGATGGACCGGGACCAGCGCTGGGAACGCACCCGCAAGGCGTGGGCCGCCATGGTCAGGGCCGAAGCCGATCACCGTGCGGCGACGGGCAGCGAGGCCGTGAAGCAGGCCTATGCCCGCGGCGAGACGGATGAGTTCATCCTGCCGACGCTGGTGTCGGACGAGGGCCGCATCCGCGACGAGGATGCCGTCTTGTGCTTCAACTTCCGGCCGGACCGGGCGCGGCAGATCACGGCGGCCCTTGCGCTGGAGGGCTTCTCAGGCTTCGAGCGGGAGCCGTTCCCCCGCGTCCGCTATGCGTGCCTTACAGAGTACAAGGCCGACTACGGCCTGCCCGTCGCCTATGCCAAGCAGTCCTTGGACCGCATTCTGGCGCCGGTGGTGGCTGATGCGGGCCTGCGGCAGCTACGCTGCGCCGAGACCGAGAAGTACGCTCATGTGACGTTTTTCTTCAACGGAGGGGTGGAGACGCCCTTTCCGGGTGAGGAGCGGATCCTTGTGCCTTCGCCCAAGGTCGCGACCTATGACATGCAGCCCGAGATGAGCGCGCCGCAGGTGGCACATGAGGCCGCCCGTCGCATTCGGGATGGCAGCAGCGACCTGTTCATCCTGAACTTTGCCAACGCCGACATGGTGGGCCACACGGGCGACTATGGCGCGACGGTGAAGGCCATCGAGGCGGTGGATGCCGCGGTGGGCGAAGTCGCCGATGCCGTGGCTGCCCGCGGGGGCGTCATGCTGGTGACGGCCGACCACGGCAACGCCGAGATGATGATCGACTCCACCACAGGGGGCATTCATACGGCCCACACGCTGTTCCCCGTGCCGGCCATCCTGGTCGGGCGCGACGTGAAGCTGCGGCCGGACGGGCAACTGTGCGACATCGCGCCGACGTTGCTGGACCTGTTAGGGGTCGAGAAGCCGAGGGAGATGACGGCGAGGAGTTTGATTTTGGGGTGAGGGGGGGTGGTGTGGGTGGCCGGTTGCGAGTTAGACGATAAACGGGGGCAGGTCAAACCGTTGTTAGTGGTACGTCGGGGTGTGGTTGCGACTGCATATTTCATGATCTACATGAGTCATTGGCAATAAAATGGCGTATTGTGATTGTGTTCGTGATGCATGAGGGGGCACTTGATCGTCTTGGCTGCACTATTGCGAAAGCCAGTAGGAGTATCGTTAGCCCTCGCAGCGTTGTTCGCAGCCGGATGTGGTGATTACGGAAATGTGCCTCGCAAGCAGGCTGTGGTGTGCCTCGTCGACTGCTCGCTGTCGTCGGCGAGGTACCTGCCTCGGAGTCGAGAGTTGATTCTGGGGATTGCGGAGGGTCTTGATGAAAACGCGGACCGTATTGAACTCTTGCGGCTGACGCATGAGGTCTATCCTATCTACCGTCTGAATTCGCCTTCCCGGCCCGATCTAAGGTCGGTGATGGATGCGTATTCCGGTTGGGTGGTGACGGATGCCAGGGGCACGGCCTATGGCCTTGGCTTGAAATATCTGCTTGAGAGGTGCATCGAGCTACAACGCAAGGGTTTCGACACGACGGGCCTGGTCTTTGGTGATGGGAAGAACGAACCGGTTCCTGGGGGGGGTGGAAACTGGCGCAGCTCATCTGCGCGTCAATGGCCCGGGGGGCGTGCCAACCGTCATCGGCTGGGATTCGTTTTCCTTGAGCCAGGCAGCGATCGGGTCTTCCAGCCTTTGCTGGATCGATTTCCCGCCAATCATTGTGCGGTGCTAAACCCCGTACAGGCCAGTCGACGAACGGCTTTGAAGCAGTTGGAGGATCTCATTCGCTCATGACCAGACTCGTGGCTGAAAAGTACCCGACGGCAGCGTTCTACCGGATCGACGAGGAGGTCCGGGAACTCCACCAGAGCTACATCGCCCATCTCGGTAACAGGGACGTGGCTTTCGATGCCATCCCCGTTTCTCCGGAGGACCCCGGCGAGGATGAGCCTGTTCCCGAGAGAGAGCCAGCTGCCGTCGCTGCGGAGCCTGAGGTCGAAGGTTCCTCTGGTGCTCGGCAAGCACCCGAGGAGATCGAGGTCGCACGTATTGAAGCGGAACTCGAAAATCTCCCGTATCCGGGTGATAAGCCGAATGCGCCCAGGCTTCTGCTGTCGAGATTGCGCTTGCGCCACTTCGTCGTCACTGGGCTGAGATTCCTGAGCCTTGCGATTCTGACCGTGGTGCTTTCGTGGAGGCTCGTGCCCGCTGCTCCTCCGTGGTGGGTTGTCGGGTTGGGTGGGTGTGTCGTGGGCTTCCTCGGCGTTCTGGTTGCCCAGCTCCTCACACGGATCGAGGAGGCGTGGCAGGCCCGACGTGCGGAACCTTCCCTAGTTCGTCTGGGCCTTGGTCAGTCGGTGGCGGTTATCGTGCTGGTGGTGGAGGAGTGGGAAAACTTGCAAGGACAGGTTCGTGGATCGGTTCCGCCCACCGATGAGGAACGACGCTCCGCCTTCTATTCGGCGTGGTCCCGTCGCCAGGGTGGCCCGGTCTTCCTTGGACTTGGCTCCGTCGCGGCGTTTGCGATGGTCGTCCTGATCAGCGTTTCGGTCGTCTATCGCTGGCAGGCCAGTTTCGGAATGGGCCAAAACGATATTCAGGCATTTTTCCTCCACCTTGTCGTGGCCATGGGCGTGCTGGCGCTCTGTGCCTTGCCTCACCCCTACCTGCTGGCCATCCCCGAGATTCCCGTGATGGGCCGGACGGTCGATGCCCTGCGGAAACAGTGGCGTGCTGAACTGTCCGATTGGTCCGATCGGGTCCGGGCTCTGGACAAGGAGCGGCGTGCGCTGATGGCTACCCGGGAGGCTGCCTTCGCGAGGCTTATTGTCGTCCGCAAGAAGGAAGTGGACAAGAAGAAACAACTCCATCAGAAGGAGAAGCAGGGCGCCGTCAAAAAGAAGTCGAAAGACTCTGCGATTGATAAAGAACAGCGAAGCGCGAGGCTTCGTGAATGGGAAGAGATCCGGTTCCGGTTGTATTCGGAACTCAAGCGCAGACTTGAGGATTGGGAAACCAATCGTCACTTCAAGGCCGGCGAATGGGCCGAGTTGGTGAAGTGGCAGAAGAACATTGATTCGCGGGGCATCTTCTTAAGGATTGCAAACCTCATTGCTATTTTGGGCCTGACCTATCCTGCCAGCCTCGTGCTGGTAGGTCTACTTCCCTTCCTCGGGAAGATCAGGCTCTTCTACGGGGGAGTCAGATTTGTCGTTTCCCCAGGTGCCTGGACCGCCTGGTTGATTCTGATTCTTCTGGCGGAGTGGGCGGTGGTGGAAGCGATTCCCAGCATCGTTATGAACTACGAGAGGAACGGCTTCCTCCGTAATGGATATTCTGGTGTCGTCGACAGGATGGCCGCTCGTCGATACGAAGTGCTCGACAGGGCCGAACTTCTGACGAGGCTGCGCGGGCCGGTGATTCTATCCGTTGTCGGCACGCTCATCATTCTTCTTGAGTTCGCGTCGAACTACAGCTACATTCAGGCCAACACGGTGTCTAACGGCGACATCCTCCCTGTGGTTCTTCCCGCCATCTTCACGCTCGGGTTTCTCGTCGTGTGTGTCGTGAAGGGCATGGATCGTCTGAATCAGGAATGGCTGATCCGTTGTGTGGGGCGGAGACGGTGGGAAAGCTCGACGTGGGAGGATGACAGACTTCAGGGTCAGCCCGCCATCGATTCGGGGCCTGAAGTAGTCCGTCCCACCTTTCGGAAGCGTCCCCCGCTCGGCAACGGCACGGCGGCACGCCCGGTCGAAGATGCCAAGGGCTAGGCCATGTACCTAATGGCAATCGTGGTCTTCAGCGTCTGGCTGCTGTTGGCACTTCTGGAGGCAGTTCGGCAATATCGACGAATCGGACGCGACCGCCGTCTGGTCGAGGCACTTCGTTTGAAGGTCGACCAGCAAGTCCTCCTGATATCTCAGGAGGACGAAGCGGCCGAGGACGCAGGCGAGATCGTGCTCGCCTGCGGGCCAGATGGGGCTCCCTTCATGTGGAACGTTGCCACGCAGAAAGTCGTGGAGGGGTTCGATCTGTCCAAGATCAGCATTGATGTCTCGATAGGAGAGGACAAGACTCTGGTTGCCAAGGACCAGGACGGCAATCCCGTGGAAATTGTCTATTTCGCTCCCGAAGACGGGGACGAAGATGTCGAGGATGACGAAGTCTCCCTTTCCGGTGCCGAGCCGGTAGACCGAGGCGCAGATGCTTCTCGCCAATGGGTCCGCGATCGCCTCTCCAGACTTCTGGCGTCCGAGGGACTCACTGGCTCCAGGCTGTCCAAGTGGGTCGAGGTTCTCCACCAGGCGCAGCGAGTCGGTGGTCAGGTGAATCCCTCGGCCTACCTGGACGCGGTCTGGAATCAGGAGCGTGAAAGCCTGCGATGGATGCGTTTCTGGAGCCGCAACGCGGTGCTGCTGGGACTTGTCTTCACGAGTCTGAGCCTGTCCCTGACACTTGCGGAACTCGAGCCTGTATTTGCCGGGGCAGCTGGTCAGACCTTCGATGACGCATCCAAGTCCATCCAGACGGCCCTTGCCCACTCCTTGCAGCCCATGGGACTGGCTTTCCGGGCGTCCTTTGCCGGCCTCGTACTGACACTGGTTCTCGGTCTGCTTACCGACTGGTTATCTAAGGTCCAGGACGCCTACATCGAGGAGCTGGATCGCTTCTTGCAGGGCCTGGTGATCCCTCACTTCTCGGCACGAGTGGAGGACGCAAGGAACGAATACCTCGGCTTTGCCCTCCTGAGGATGGAGGGCATCCTCGAGCAGATGAGCACGCAGCATGCAGAGGTCGTGGGCGAGCTGGCCAATCTGGGGCCCAGTCTTACCGAATCCGCCAAGATCATGAAGAGCCAGCTGTCCAGCTTCTCAAGAAGCCTCAAGGTGCTGGAGAAGCTGGCGGAGCAGGCCTCGACCGCGGGGCAGGAGATCCGGCGCTCTCTGGACGAGGGCTACGCGACGCTGCGCGCCTCCCACGATCATTTCGTCGGGGACCTGGAGGCGTGGTTGAAGGGCGCCGTGGAGCCTCAACTTCAGGAGCTTCGCCGTCAGTCGGCTTCGTGGGACAGCTTCCGCGGCGAGGCGGCCCAGAGTCTGGGCCGAGCGGGACAGAGTATCGACGAGATCGTGGGAGCCAGTCACGAGGCACACAGGATTATGGCCGCGCTCGGTGAGGCCCTCGAAGGAGCCCGGATGCAGTGGCTGACTACAACGATGGAGTTGTCAGGCCTTCCGGATCGCTTCAACGAGCGCCTTGTCGATGCGGGCGCCCGGGTAGTGGCAGATTCGGTAAAGAAGCATGAACAACAGGTTACGGACCTGAACCGTCAGATCGGCGATCGTTTCAGCGATCTCATCAGGGCACTGGGTGCCGCGCTCGGGTCCTGAGCGAGATGAGACGTGGACGGGATCAACGTGGCGAGATGGAATTCTGGCCGGCCTACGCTGACATCATGATGCTCCTGGCGTTCGTCTTCATCCTCATGCACGCAGTAAGCTCCTTTCTGAACGTCGATGACAGGCTGAAGCTCGAACTGGACAGGAGGAAGCTGTTGTTCCAAAAGGCCTTCGAGAGCCGCTTCGACACCGGTGCGAATCGGTCGATCGCGCTGTTTCCCGGCAAGGGGGAGGTGCAGGTCATCACCTTCAGCAGCAGTCTGCTCTTTGAGCAGGGCAAGTGGGATCTGAAGCCCGCAGGACGCCAGCAGCTCCTGAAGCTGGCTCCGTTGCTCAAGGAATTCCTGAGCAGGGACAACGGCTTCAAGGAGATCCGCGTCTGTGGGCATACCAACAGCGATCCCTTCCTAACGTGGGATCCGCGATGTCCGACGAACTGGCATCTGTCCAGTCTCCGCGCGACGGCCGTCGTTTTCCTCCTGGGGAATCTCGTCGGCTTCCGCAACCTGTCGGCCGTGGGCTTCGCAGACAACCGGCCCTATCGTCCCGGCGAGAAGACGTTGCTCGACAAGGAGAGTCAGAAGCGCATCGAGATCGAGTTGTACTATTCGAAGGACTGGATCGAAGAGGTCTCCCGAGGAAGCGATTCTTGACCGACTGCAGCTCTCGCGGGGGGCTGAAGGCTGCTCGGGGTCTGCACCTGGCTGAGGCACGTGAGTTCTTGCTGGCCTTGCTTGCTGCTCTGCTGCCCGCCTTCGGGCTTGTGAGTACGGCGCCGGCGGAGGCCCGGGTGCATGTGGTTCGTGCCGACCAATCCGTCCAAGCTGTCCTTGATCGGGCAGGTAGAGGGGATGTCATTCGGGTCAAGGGTCGCCACCGCGAGAATCTGCGTATCGTGCGGAGTGTCGTGCTTGAGGGAGGACGAGATGCCCTCATTGAAGGTTCGAACGGTCCTGCATTGTCCTGCCTTTCGAAAGGCGGGTGGGTGGTACGAGGCATCAGACTGACGGCGACGGGCATCCCGAAGGATATGGGAACCATCCGGATCGTTTCGGCCACGGGCTCGATCCAGGAATGTGTCGTGGGTGGTGATGGAGACGGCATTCGGGTCGACGGACCTTCCTCCGTGGATGTGATTGGCAACTACATCGAAGCTAATGCAGGTCCAGGACTGCATCTGTCGGGGGGAGCCGCCGGCACCATCCGCGACAATGTCCTGCGCGGAAATGGGCTGGGAGGTTGGCTACCCGGAATTATGGCCGAGCATCGAGCACGGCCGCTCATCGTCCATAACACCTGCGTGCAGAATAACGGTCCCGGGATCGTCCTTTCAGAAGGCACGGTAGGAGAAGTCAGCGACAATCTGTGCCGGGCGAATCTCGGGCAGGGCATACTGGTGCGCGATTCTGCAGAAGCCTTGCTTCGACAGAACACGCTGGTTGACAATCGGCAGGCTGGTCTTGCGTTCTGGAATGCCGGATTTGTGCATTGTGAAGCCTCCGTGGTGGACCGCAACGGGCTCGGACTCGACGTCTGGGTCCCTATGGTGATCCGGGTACCTCGGAGTCCGGCGTTCAAGGATAATTGGGTCGGAAGCAATCGGGTAGTTGTCGGAGGCGCTGCCGAAATTCCCAATTTGCATGCCCAGACCATCCTGTTTGCAGACAGGGCGTCGCTGATTCTGATGGACGAGAAGGGGCGCCCTGTCCCCGGAGTTGGATGGTCGGGGCCGATCCCTTCCCGATACGGACAACTTCCGTGGGACCTTCTCGTCGAGGTCAGGCAATATGCGCCTGGCTCTGGTCTGCTTCTTGTAGGACTGGCCGGACTCATCGCACTCGGACAACTCTACCGCAGCACGCGAATGGGATTTGTCCGCGAGTGGAGCGTTCCCGGGCGGCCAAGGCGTACCTCACGAGTCCCCGCTCCCGGGTCCCGTCAGAAGGCCAGTGGCAGGAGTGGCGATCGCGGTTCATTGTCGACGGAGGATTCGAGCCTCTCCCCTTCGGTTCGGCTTGGCGTGGGGCACCTGCTGCGGGAGGACCAGCGCCTGAAGGACCAGCTCTTCCGCAGCCCTGTCAGTGCACAACGCTTGCTGAGTCTCGTGCCCGGGCAGATGAGGACGAGTCTTAAGGCCATGCTTCGCAGTCAGCGCGATCGGAGTCGGTTCGCGAAGCAACAGCTTTCCCGTAGCGATGCCGGACGCCACGGGGAGGTCATCAGTTTTTTCAATGGCGTTCGCAGAGGGGAATCGTGGCGGCCGACGGTTCTCCATTCCGTCGACTTGCGAGACAGGAATCTCTGTCAGGTCGACTTCCGGGGCTGTGTACTTCTTGATGTGGATCTGTCGGGAACCGACCTTCGCGGGGCGAGTTTTGCGGGCGCAATCCTCTGGCGGGTGGGCTTCCGGGGAGCGCTGATGGACGACGAGACCCTTGCGTTCCTGCTCGGTTCGGAAAACCGAACCCTGCACGGTCTCGACGAGGTCGAGTACCTGGAAGGCAGCGATTTTGCGTCCCCGGATGGCAAGGACAGCCGGAACTGATGGTTCCCGAAGTCGAGATCCACGTCGGCCCTGGCCGAATAGCTTCCATTGGCGAGGCACTCCGCGCGCATCCGGATGGCGGCACGATCATCCTGCACGGGGAATCCTTCGTGGAAAGCATCATCGTTTCTGGTTCGTATTCGATGAAGCCTCACGGGGATTTGCGGCCTGTGCTGACAGGTACCGAGGCGAGCACGATCGAACTCTACGGTGGCCAGCTTCAACTGGAAGGTATCGACGTGCGAGCGCCACGGTTGCCCCGAACTCCCGGACACGCGGTCCACCTCGTGACCGCCGGCCGACTTATGGCTGAGCGCTGTTCGTTCTCGTCCCCGTCGGCGGCGGCGGTGGCAGCCGGAGGCAACCAGTCCCATCTGAGCATGCGGCAATGCTCGGTGCAGGCGACGACCAAGGCGGCCATCTTCGTATACCGATTCGCGCGCGCGGAACTGGATTACCTCGAGATTTCGGAGGCAGGGCTGGCGGGAATTGAGGTGACCTCGATGGCCAATGTCCGCATCGAGCGGTCCGTCGTCCGGAACTGCAGGCAGGATGGTGCTGTCGTGAACGGGAACGGGACCGTGCTGAAGGCACGTGCCTGCAAGTTCCTTGGAAATGCCTACGCGGGCTTGGCTGTGATGGACGAAGGCCTGCTTCACGCCGTCGATTGCGAGATCGCGGACAACGGGCAGGTCGGTGTTCTGGCATCTGGTCAGGGAAGAGCCTTCCTTGTCTCAGGGAACGAGATTCGTGGCCATTGGCGGGGACCCTGGCTGACGGTAGCAGGTGGAGAGGTTCGTCGCGGAGAGCCTGACGTTCGGTCGTGAGTCCCGGTACGGAATCTCAAGGACCCGGTTGCCCCGTCCGTGTCGGTCGAGGGAGGTCGGATTGACCTCCCTGTTCGAGGAGTTGCGGTGACCGTCTTGCTTGTTGTGGGTGCCCTGATCCTGCTCGCTCTGCTAGCGGGGACGCCGTCGAAGCCGCAGCCCCAGAATCCGCAGCTCCAGAATCCGTGGCCTGATGTGATGCCGGTAGCCGGTGTCAGCTTTCGGCAGGAGATCGTGGAGCAGTGCGAGATCGGCGACATCTTCGCTCTTGAATTGGACCCGTTCGGTGAGACAGCCTCGAAGGACCACGGTGGCTCCCTACACGACGATCCCTTTGCGGTACTCGTGAGGCATACGTGCGGGATGGTGGGATATGTGCCACGTTCCCTAAACCGCCCCGTGTACGAAGCGATCGATTCAGGTCTTTACGCCAACGCAGGTGCTGTCGTCGTCGACACGGTGGGGGGCGGTCCCGGGTACTACTACGGATTGCGCATTTCCCTCGAACTCCGGAAGAAGCCCCTCGCCTGACCTCACGTCTCGCGGTGCCTGCCCTCGTGCAGAACCGCAGCACTGCGGGAGCGGCAGCCGGAGCCGTGGCCGGTGGCATCCTGAGCGCGATGGCCGGTGTCGCTTCAGGTATGACTTCGGCCGATCCGCAAAAGCTGCAGAACCGGCCGCTCAGAATCCTCGACATGCTCGGCGAGCCCAGAACCGTCTACGTCAGTGCCGAACAGTGGCGGTCCATGCAGGCGGCCTCGCGTCGCGGCATTGCCTTCGACAACCTTCCTTCGCCGCTGGACCAGCAACTGCAAGGCCCACCGCCTCCATCGGTCAAGCCCTGACCGTGGCAACCACGGAACAGGTCCTCGAGTTCGCGATCCCTTCGGCTGAACTCGACGCCACGCGGCAGGCGCTGCGTGAGCAGTTTCCAAATATCCTCATTGGAACGGCCCCCCTCGAGGGGGGGCAGACCTTGCTGTGGCTCAGTCTGTGGGCGGATTCGCCCCAGGCGCTCGAGGCAGCCGTCGCCGCCTTGAAGGGTGACAACCCGGATTTCCGGCATGCGCCCGTGGCACCCGCGTCGCTCGCCGATCTCGTCGCGAGGGTCAAGCAGGCGCAGACAGGGCAGTCGCCCGAGTAGCGGTTGCGAGGGGCGCTCATCTGTGGCCTCGACTGGCGCCGCGGGGTTGTCCGAGGGAGCCGCCAACCATGCAGGATGAATGGAGCTAGACGCAGAATCCTCCGGCGGTTTGCCTCTTTGAGGTGCGGCCACACTGATTTTTGAGTGTGGGCTTGGATCCTCCGCGAACCCTCTTTGCACCTTCTGTAATCATTCTTTAACATGGGCTCGTGCGACCTTCCTTCAGACCCTATCGTTTCTGGCCGTCCCTCCTGCTGCCCGCCCTGCTGACACTCGTCGCCTGCGGCGGCCAGCCGTTGCAGGCGCCACGGGCCACCGCGGGGACCGCCGCAGCGACCCGGGCCACCGCTCCGCGCTGGATCGTGGCCACCACGCCTGCCGGGCTGTCGCGGGCTGCGCGCGACGCCGTCGGTGCCGTCGTCGTCGACCGAATACCTGCCCTCGGCGTGCTGGTGATGCAGGGTGACGCGCCCGATCTTCCCCGTCGCCTCGCGAGCCTGCCGGGCGTGCGGTGGGTCGAGGCCGATGGTCCCGTCCGGGCTGCCCGCGAACCGGCGTTCCGTGGGCTCTCCCTGCTGGCGGCCGACGACCTGTTGCCTCAGCTGTGGGGCATGGAGGCCATCGGAGCGAGGCGTGTCTGGGCCACGACACCCGGTGATCGGGCGGTCAAGGTTGCCGTCATCGATACGGGCATCGACGCCGCGCATCCCGACTTTTCGGGCCGTGTCGAGGCCGGCCGGGACTTCATCAATCAGGACGATGATCCTTCGGACGACGACGGCCACGGCACCCATTGCGGCGGTACGGTCGCGGCCGGCCTGGGCAATGGCGGCGTGGTGGGTGTTGCCCCCGGCGTCACGCTGCTGGCGGTCAAGGTGCTGGACGGCGAGGGCGGTGGGACCTTTGTCAGCGTCTCGGCAGGCATCGTGCATGCTGCCGACCGCGGGGCGCGGG
>JAYKHS010000023.1:0-14597 GCA_035285865.1 Candidatus Sericytochromatia bacterium | reverse complement strand
GGCCTGCGGTGAGAATTTTTGCTGAGCTGTCTTTGGGAAACTGATAGCGCTTGTCGATCTCGATTCTGACCACTGCCTGGAAGGTCTCGGAGCCGCGCTGCAGGGCTACCCGGACGCGCTGATGCTGCTGGCACGCGCGCTGCGGGCCACAGGGCGCCTTGCCGAAGGCTGGGCGGCACTCCAGCGACTGGATGCGCTGCAGCCCGATGACCCGGAAACAGGGACAGCGATGGCGGAGCTGGCGCGTGAAGCTGCCGGTGCCGCCGGGCCCGATGCGGAGCGCGCCATCTGGCTGCATCGTCTCCTTCTGCTCCGACCGACGGATCGCGAGGCACGCGCTGCTTACGCCGATTTGCTGCTGGTGATGGAACGTCCTGTCGATGCGGCCCGTCTTTATGGCGAGCTGGCGCGGATGGAGCCGGAGTCGGCACGCTGGCCCATCCGTGAGGCCGAAGCCTTGCAGATGGCCGGCCGCCACGATGACGCGCATCGTGCCCTGGGGACGGCGCGCGAGCGTGACCCGAGGGCCGAAGGACTCAGACTGGCCGAAGCAAGGCTCGGGGCGGCGATTCAGGACCATGGGACGGTCATCGAGGCCGTGCTCGCCATGGGGCGCGAAGGCCGTCTGACGGAGGAGGAACGTGCCCTGCTGGAGCACGCGGTCCTCAAGCAGGCCGAGGGTGCGCGCCTGGAAGGTCGGGATGTCGAAATTCTGCGGCTGCGGACGCGCGTGGCCGCCATCGGCCTCCAGTTCCCGGCGCTGTTGCGCCTCGCTCTGGATGCGGCGCGACGGGCGGGCGATGGCGAAGTGGAGGCGGCCGTCCTCAGGGACTTGTGGGATGCCCTGCCCGGCGAGCGTCTGCTGGGACTTGCCGCGGCCGAGGCTTTCGAGAAATTGGGAGACCTGCGGACGGCCCTCGCCCTGCGCGAACGCCTCGAGTCGACTCCTGCCGATCCGGTGGAGACGGTCGAGAATGCCCTTGCGGCGGCTCGTCTGGCGTTCGCTACTGGTGATCTCGAGTCGGCGCGCCCCTGGCTGGATCGCCTGGACCAACGGCAGGCCGCCATCGAGGGTCGTCCCGAGCGCGAGGCAGCGTGGGCTGCCCTTCAGCTCATCCGGCGTCTGGACCGGCAGGATCTCGCCGGGCCGAGCGTCGCCGATGCCGTGGACGAGGCGTGGGGTCACGCGGAGGCCCGTGGGCTCTCCGAAGCCATGCTGCGTCGTGCGTTCGTGGACGTCCTGCGTTGGCAGGCAGCCCATGCGGAGGCGGCCGGCGATTTGCGGACGGCCCGCGAGACGTGGCTCAAGGTCGGTCGTCTGCTGCCGGATGACCGCGAGTCCTTCGCCTCGGCTGCGCGACTCGGCCTTGCCCTCGGCCTCGCCGACGAGGCACTCGACATGCTGCGGGTCCTGCATGAGGATCGTCCGGAGGATGCGGAGGCCGTCGTGGCGCTCGGCCGGGCCCTGCTGACTGCGGGTCGCAATGAGGAGGCACTCGGTCTCTGGGAGGACCATCACGCGGCCCACGGCACGGAGCGCGTGGGCTGCGCGCTTGCCGAACAGGCGCTGACGCGCGGAGACGCCGCGGGAGCATGGCTCTGGACGGGGCGGGTCCTGGCCAGGCATCCGCGCTCGCTTTCGGCCGTGGAGCTGGCATGGGAAGCGGGCCGAAGCCGGGCGGAGGAACTCTCAGGTGCGGGTCGGCATGAGGCGGCCGTACGTCAGTGGGAAGAACTCGCGCCACTTGTCGCGGATCGTGCCGACAGGCTGCGGGTGGTCTGCCTGGGGATGATGGCTGCCGGCGGTCAGGTCGCGGCGGGGCGTGTCCTCGAGCAGATGCGGTCTTTGGACGGCGATTCGGGGGTGCAGCGTCGCATCGAGATGATGTGGCTGGCCAGGTCGGGTCGGACGGAGGACGCCTTGGTGCTCAGCGAGCGCGTGCTCGCCGAAGCGGAGGGCGATCCGGAACTCGAGCGCGAGGCTCTGGTCGCTGTTGCCGGTGTCTGTCTGGATGCCGGAAGGCTCGACTCGGGTTGGGTGGTGGCGCAGCGGTTGCTGGACGCACATGGTGCCCATCCCGAGGCTCGACGGGTGGCCGGCGGCATCGCACGCGAGATGGCTCAGGCAGCCGATCTCGATGGAGATGCGGCCTCCGCGCTCGTCTACAGGCAGGTCCAGATGGCGCTTGCGCCGCAGGATCGGGAAGCGGTTTTCGAACTGGCCGCCCTGCACGGTCGGGAAGGACGCGTCGCCGAGGCCGAGGCCCTGTTGCGTCCCTGGCTGGCGCGCCATCAGCGTGATGATGCCGGGTGGCTCGAGCTGGCCGTCCTGATAGCCGTCGAGCAGCCGGCGGAGGCCGTCGACATCATTCGCGGAGTTCTTGAGCGGGAGCCGGGCATGGCGCGTGCCCATCGTGCGCTGGCTGCCCTGCTCGAGCGGGGTGGGCGGGTAGGCGAGGCGATGGACGCTGTTCTTGCGGCCGCCGAGGTCTCGGACCAGCCCGAGGAGGATTGGCTTTCCGCCGCAGAAATGGCCGTGCGACAGGGACAGGACGCCGTGGCGTGGGTGCATCTGGACAGAGTGCTGACGCGGCGCCCTGCGCATGCCCGGGCCATGACGCTCGGGGCCGAAGTCTGTCGGCGTCTGGCGCGGGCCGCCACTCTCGAGGCCCGCCCTGAAGCGGCTCGGGAGGCCTGGCAGGCGCTACTCAGGATCGTGTCGCAGGACATGGAGGCCTACCGTGCCCTTGGGGCGCTGGCACGCGCCGAGGCACGTTACGACGAGGCCGAAGCATCGCTTTCTCGCGCGCTCTCGCTCGACCCCGAGGATCTTGCGACCCTCGAGGAACGTGCCTGGCTCGATCTCGATCGGGGCCTCGTGGCGGCAGCGCGCGAGCGTTTCGCGGCCCTTGTGGGCCGAGGCAATGCTCGGAGCGGCGCGCTGCTGGGGCTTGCCGAGGCGGCTTGGCGTGATGGCGAGGCCGACACTGCCTGGGAGCATCTGCAGGAGCTGCTGCGGCGGGAGAGCCGTCATCCGCGCGGACTCGAGCTCTTCTCGACTCTGGCCCGGCACTTCGGCAGGACGTGCATGGCCCACGGTGATGCCCGCTCCGCCCATCAGTGGTGGCAGCTGGTCATGCGCCAGCATCCGCGTGATCCGGAGGTGCTTCGCGCCGTGGGCGAGGCCCGACTCGTCATGGGTGATCTGCTCGGGGCCGCCGATAGCCTCGAGAAGGCCGTGGATCTCAAGCCGGATGATGTGGCCCTCTGCCATCGCCTGGCGGATGTCTACAAGCAGGTCGGTCACCCCCAGCGTGCCGAGGCCGCCCTCAAGCGCGTGGTGGCGGTGAGCCCCGGTGACCTGCCCTCGCTGCGTGCGTTGTCCCGGATTGCACGCGAGCGAGAAGAGCCCGGAGAGGTTGTCCATTGGGCACAAGCCATCCTCGACGTCGTGCCGGATGATCCGGAGGCCATGTTCGATCTTGCCCAAGCCTTCGAGGCTCGCCTCGAGAAGCGCGCATCCCTCGAGACCTATCGTGATCTCGTGGCCCGCAATCCACGGCACGCGGAGGGCTGGCACGAGCTGGCCCGCCTGCTGCACGATCTCGGGCAGCACGAGGAGGCCCGTCGTGCCGCGACCAATGCCGTGGTCCATGGTGCGGTCCCCCGCTACCACGTGACGCTGGGCCGCATCTGTGCCGGGCAAGGCCAGCAGGATGAGGCCATGGCGGCGTGGGGACAGGCTCTGGTGCTCAATCCGGACGAGCCCGAGGCTCTTGCGCGCCTGGGCTTCGGTCTATTGAGCGAAGCGCGGACCGAGGAGGCCCGCGCGCACCTCGTTCGGGCCCACGGGTTGCTCGACAATGACAGTGAGCTCGCGCTCGAGGTTCGCTGTGCCCTCGACCTGATGGGAGAGCCTGCTCGATGATGCGCCTCTCCGTGCATCTGGACGGCTTCGTGGCTGCCCGCGCGATGCGTGGGGGGCGCGACCCCGACCCTGTGGCGCTTGCTCTTCGCGCGGAGTCGGGCGGGGCCGACGGCATCAGCGTTTCGCTGGCTTCCCGGGCCTCTGCCGTCAGCACCCGCGACCTCAGGCTGCTCCGATCAGTGCTCCGCGGTCACTTCAACATCGAGGCTTCACCCTTCGGGGGTCGGCTCGAGGATCTGCTTTTTCTGCAACCCGACCAGGTCACGCTCGTTCCCGAGGAGGCACTGCATGCGGCGGCAGGTCCTGCCTTGGACCTGCTCGAGGATGGCGAGGCCATTGCGCCGGTAGCCGCACGGCTTCGCGAAGTGGGCATCCGTATCGTGGCCTTCGTGGCGCCTGATCCCGGTCAGGTGCTGGCAGCGTCCGATCTGGGCCTGGATGGTGTCGAACTGGATGCGTCGGCTTACGCGCGGACGGTCCTGCGCCCCGGTTGGACTCCGCCCGACGACGCCGAGGCCCTCCAGGAGGGGCGCTTCCTCAAGGGCGGTGGACACCCCGCGCACGCGCTGGGTCAGCTGGCCTCGGCCGCCACCGTCGCGACCGATCGCGGCCTCGGTGTCGCGGCCGGTCGCGGGCTTGCTCTGGCCGCCTTGCCGGACCTGGCGACGGTTCCCGGTCTCGAGGAGGTCCATGTGGGCCATGCGGTGTTCTCGCGGGCGCTCGAGGTCGGCCTCGAACCTGCCGTGCGCGAGACGATTGCCCTCCTGCGGCAGGCGTGAGCACATGGCGTCGCCCGACGCCCTGAAACCCGGACGCTCTTCCCAGCGTCCTCATGACGGAGGACTTCGTCGTGAACCAGCTCAAGACCCTGAGCCTGCTCGTCCTGCTGTCCGGCCTGCTAGTCGTGGCCGGCCGCGCGCTTGGAGGCAGCCAGGGCGCTGCATGGGCCACATTGCTTGCGGTGGCCCTGAACCTGGGGGGCTGGTGGTTCTCGGACAGGTTGGTCCTTGCCACGAGTAGCGCCGTGCCCTTGTCCCCCGAGGAGGCTCCGGGCGTCCACGACTTGCTGGCACAGCTTGCGGCGCGTGAAGGGATGCCGATGCCGGCGGTCTACCTGATTCCTGAGGACGCACCCAATGCTTTCGCGACCGGGCGCGATCCCGCGCACGCCGTGGTCGCCGTGACGGAAGGGCTGTTGCGGACGCTTCCGCCTGATGCATTGCGCGGCGTACTGGCCCATGAGTTGGCTCATATCCGCAATCGCGACACCCTCGCCATGGCCTTGGCGGCATCTCTGGCGGCAGCCATCGGCTTTCTCGCGGACATGGCGCGATGGGGAGCGTTGCTCGGCGGAGGGCGTGGCGATGAAGACCAGCCATCCCCCTGGGCCGGTCTCCTGCTGGCCCTGCTCTTGCCCTTCGCGGCGCTCCTCGTGCGCATGGCCGTTTCCCGGACCCGAGAATTCGAGGCCGATGCCAGTGCAGCCCGGATGACGGGACAGCCACTGGCCCTCGCAGATGCGCTGGCGCGCCTCGAACGGGAAGCCGTGCGTTCCCCGATGGCGCACGTGTCGCCGTCCTCGGCCCACCTCTACATCGTCGATCCGCTTCGTGCCGGCGCATGGTTCGAGAACCTCTTCCGCACGCATCCGCCGATGGATGAGCGGATTCGGCGTCTGGAGCGTCTGGCTACGCCCTGAGCGCTACTTCACCAGATTGATCAGCTGGTCGATCGAGTTGTTGTAGTCGTCCAGCATCTTCGTGAGGTTCTTGTAGACGAAGTTGGCGACGTCGAGCGTGATGTTGCTCTCTCGTTCGATGCTGTTGAAGTCGGGCTGTTCGAGCGTCTCGCTCTGCACTTCTAGGAAGCCGTCGGAGCTCCTGGCGCGGCGTACGGCGTAGCTTTCGATGGTGATTCCGGCCCGGTTGGAGATGTTCGTCTCGTAGATGGACCCACCGAAGGCCGATTCCGAAAGCGTGCCCTGACTGGGAACCTTGACGATGGCCAGAGCCGAGTTGTTGTTCAGCGGGCTCGAGCGCTCGGCAGGCGTCATGTCGAAGGGATCCCCGGTGAAGCCGATGATGCCGCGCAGCCGATCCGGTTCCCACTGCAGGGCGTCGGTCTTGGGGTCGCTGCCCGCCGGTCCTGCGAGCGTGGCATCGCGCTGGTAGGAGGTCGAGGTCATCATGCCGGCCTGTTCGCCGGGTGGCAGTTCCTTGACCCGGAAGAAGCCCGGCTTGGTCGGATCGGACTCGATGTCCTGGGCGCGAAGCACATAGAGGTTACGCGAGTTCTTGAGCAGCCACAGGCGATTGGCCGACCTGCTGGCGCCGTCCTTCTGCTCTTCCCATTGGAACTCGCCGTCGCGGGTCAGCAGAACCCGTGCGCCCGGGCGCAGGGACTCGGCCACGGCAAAGAAGTGGCCCTGAGCCTTGTCGTTGATGGCGATGTTCGTGTACTTCCCGACCTTCTGGGAAAGACCGCCCTGCAGGAAGTCGATACCCACGGCCGAGATGCGCAGTTCGCTGGGACCGCCGCGGATGCCTACGCGAGAGGCCCGGTTGCTGCCGCCCGAGGCAGCGTCGGAGATGCTCGTGAGACTGCTGGATACCGTGAGCTGGGTGTTCTTGCGGTTGAAGCCCGCGGAGACCGCACCCTGAAGGTTGAACAGGACGTTCTGCCTGAACCGGTCAATGACCGAGAAGGTATTGATCAGGCCGTAGCGAAGATCGGTTCCCAATGCATTCCCCCGCACCCGACAAGGGCGTCCTTGCTTGCGATGTACCCATCTGGCCATCGGCTTAACGCCCGGGGCATCGCGTCGGAGACAACAGGATGCTCATCAAGGCGCAACAGCGCCTTCACGGACAGGCTGAGCTGGCCGTGGCATCCATCGACCGGATCATGTGATTGAAGGAATCGGCGACGAAGATCGTACCGGCCGCATTGCCCAATGTTGCCGCCGTCGGCAGCAGCAGGCCTGGATAGGAGGTGGTGAGGTTCGGGCGTCCGAGCCAGCTGGTCAGGCTGGTCAGTGCACTGGTTTGCCCGGCGGAACTGACGGTATAGCGCCATATCGTGTTGCCGCTTGTGTCCGTCACGAGAAGGTCCGCGGGCGGGTTGGCGCCCGTCGTCGGTGCCACTTGGAGCTGCACCGGGTAGCCCAGTGGGCAGGTCGCGAAGCGCAGGCGCAGGAGATCCCGCTCGACGGCATTGGTGCCGGTGCTCGGTCCGCCGTTGTTGACGATCGGCGACTCGAGGCGCAGGCGAAGGATGGCACGGTTGTCGGTGTCCGCGATGTAGAGGTGCTGCTCGAGGTCAATCGGGACGGGGTTCAGGACGGGAGAGGTCTTCGAGAATTCGTGGACGGCCACATCCATTGGCGCCCCGATGGGCAGGGCGTTCAGGTCGCTCGTCAGGAGGGTGGTCGCGAGATCCAGGCCGTTGCCGCGTTTGCCGGTTCCGACCAGCGTGGTCACGTACCCGGTGGTGTCATTCGACGACCGAGCGGAGGATGGCGCGTAGCGAACCAGCATGCGCACCCTGTGGTAGCCCGAGTCGGCGATGAAGATTCGGGTGGTCCCCCGGATCAATTTGCCGGCGGCGATGCCGCGGGGCAGGCCCAGTCCTGCCTTGTCGGCCGCGATGAGGCCCCTGGCGTCGAGCGGGACCGAGTCCCCCGGTTCGATCCGCTCGTTGGGATTCGCGCTGGCCGAAGCATTGGGAACCGGCGTGGCAACAGCCGTTGGGTTGCCGCCCATCAGCGAAAAGACCGTGTCGCGCGCCCGAATGTCCCCCGGTCCGGGCGGATCGGGCAACCATCCGTAGACACGGCCTCGGCCGGCATCGGTGATGACGACCATTCGCCTGCCGAGAAACCCGGCGTTGGAGTTGCCGGGATTGACGATATACGGGTCTTCGCATTCGGCGATGCCCCACGGTTCGACGAGGCGGATCTCGTGGTTGGTGTTCGGTCCCGGGAGCGTCGTGCCGCCCCCCACGGCCGTCCAGACGAGACTCTGGCCGGGATTTGCCGCGCCGGCCAGGGAAACGAAGCGGACCCTGCCGGCCGTACTGTCCACGAACAGGATGCCCTCCTGCTGCGTCGTTTCGGAGTGCGGGGCCAGCATGAAGGGATAAATCATGTCCGTGATGCGACCGACCCTCGCCGCTTGGGCTGCGCCGGGCTGGTACTCGACGAGGGAGGCTGTCCCCGTTTCGGTTGTCAGGGACAGCCTGTCGGCAATGGGCAGGGGTTCCGCCCCGAACGGGAACAGCAGCGAGGACGTGCCGATCAGGATAGGGTCGGGAGCATCGCTCGTCGCCATGGCCGAGGTCTTCCGCGTTGTGGCGATGAATCCGCTCTGAGCGGTCAGCCTGACGCGCCCAGCCCGCAGGGCGACGAGGTTGCCCGAGGCGTCGATGGTTGCATGGTCTGCAGGCTCGACAAGCCAGTTGACCCGTGGTCGGTCGATGGTGAGGCCGAGCGTGTCCTTGCCACTCCACGCGAGGCGGGTCCGGAATCCCGGTCCAGCCAGTTCCAGTTCGCTCTCGGGCAGGTCGAGGCTGGCGAGGATGGCAACCGGAGCAGTCCGGACCTCTTCATCCTGGACCAGTTCGAGGACGCCTGTGCGCGCACCGGTCGGCACGGTCACGGAAAGCATATCGATGGTCCCCTGGACCCGCCGCGCCAGGACCTCCCACAGTGCTTCCCGACCCCCGATGCGAATGCGTGTGCCCGGCAGGGCAAGCCCTTGCCCCACGAGGGTCAGCCGCGCACCTGGCCCCGCGTGGGGTGGGTCCACCGCGAGACCCGAGGTTGGCGACGGCAGCGTTTGCGGGATTGTTCCGGGCTCGCTGGCGGGGCCGGACGTGCTCGGCACGACGGGGGCGGCCTCCGGAATCCGGCAGGCCACGGTGCTCAGGGCCACCAGGAGGAGGAGACGCACCAAGGTACGACGCATGCCATGATCCTACCCGCCTGAATTGCAGTGTTTCGGGGTTAATGGACCTTCCGGGGGGGTACGGACTCCGTATGGCTTCGTCGCAAGAATCGCAGGGCGCACAGGAGAACCGCGCGGGCGTCTCCGACCAGGCAAAGCTGGACGCCGCACGCCTCGAACAGCAGATCCGCGCCACGACCCGTGAGCTGCGCATGCGGCTCGATTACCTCGACCAATTGGCGCAGCAGCAGCAGGCCGAACTGGATGCGCTACGCGCCCAGCCGCCGAGCCCCCAGCGGAATCAGGCCATGAGCCGCATCGAGCAGAAGATGGGCTTCTATCAGATGATCAAGTCGGCTTCCGAGGGCTTCGAGGAGGCCCAGACGCGCCAGCCTGCCTCGATTGCCGGTGGCCGGGCCGATACGACGCCGTTGCGCGTCACCAACCAGGATCTCTCCAACATGCGGCTCATCGAGGCCCAGTCGATTCTCGCCAGTGCGCGTTTGGCCGTGGATGATCTGGCCCCGCGGATGAGGATGCTGGCTGGGGCGCTCGGCAACCCGGGACGCTACAGTCCCCCGGAACTCGCCCAGCTCAATCGTCTGAAGGAGCGTATCAAGACCCAGGCGCAGCTTCTGCCGCGTCTGCAGTTGGCCTTGCAGACCTACGAGGAGCTTGGCTCGGCCTTGCCCCTGCTGTCCAAGCAGGTTGACGAGGTCCGGCGCTTGAGCGGTCGGGATGCGCTGCAGCAGCTGCAGAACATGCGGACGCCGGTCATCGCCGGCAAGCTCTATCAGCTCGAACGCCTGCCTGCCGAGGTCGCCGGCGATCCCGAGTTCTCGAAGCTGTTTCCGGAGCCGCAACCCATCCGTCTGCCTCTGCCTGTGCGCACGCCGACGGGGCAGTTGCAGGCGCCTGCGGCGAAGCCGACCAAGAAGGGCGGATTCCTCGGCCTGTTCGGCCTCGGTCCCCGGTAGCGCGGCTCGGGTCGACCTGACCTCAGAGTACCGGCCCCTCCGCCACAGGGCGAAGGGGCCGTCACGCTTGCGACCGATTTGGGAATCAAGCTTCGCCGAACACGGCCTTGCTGGCTTTGGCCACCAGGTTCATCAACTGGTCGAACAGCTTCTCGAAGGCCTCGGCGTTCTCGATCTTCTGGAGGCGCTCCTTCTTGGCACCGGACGAGAAAACCTCCTTGGTCCGCTGCCACATGCCGGGGTTTTCGGCCTTGAACTTGTCCTCACCGAGGGTCTTGCGGGCCATGCCGACTTCCTGGGCGATGGCCCCGAAGTCGAAGGTCTGATTCTCCACCTTGACCGGGGCAGCCTTCTGCGCCAGGGGGGTGTTGGCCTTGATGGTGCTCATGCTCTGGATTCCTCTCCCAATATTCTTACCGGATGGTACGGTCAGCCTTGTGGGATTTAACGGATTCCCAACAAAGCCTTGTCTATTTCCGCGCGTACCGTGGCCTCGCGCTCTTCGCGGCGCATGGCCTCGAGCACCGGGCGTGCACGATGCTGCCCGAGGGCCCATGCGACGTGCGCGCGCACGAGCGGCAGGTCGTGACGCCGATGCCGCGCGAGGACATCTGCCGCTTCGGGGTGGCGGCTGTTGCCCAGGACTACGGCGGCGTTCCGGGCGAGACCTTCGCGTTTGGTGCGCTTGATGGCGCTGCGTCGGAAGCGCGCGGAGAATGCGGCCTGGTCGAGGGCCAGCAGGCCATCGAGGGGAGGGAAGAGCCTGTCTTCAAGGGCACGCAGTTCGGGTTGCCTTGTCCCCTCAGCCTTGCGGTTCCAGGGACAGGCCTCCTGACAGAGGTCGCAGCCGTACACCCAGGATCCGAGCAGAGGGCGATCGGTCGGGGCAAGCGGTCCACGAGTCTCGATGGTCAGCGTGCTGATGCAGCGCCGCGCATCGATGCGGTTGCCCTCCACGAGCGCTCCCGTCGGACAGGCCGCCAGGCAGGCCGTGCATCGCCCGCACGAGATGGGCATGGCGGGTGGCACCGGCGTCTCGATGGCCGTGAGCAGCACTCCGAGGAAGGTGAACGATCCTTGGCCCGGCACGATGAAGTTGCAGTTCCGACCGATCCAGCCAAGGCCGGCAGCCTCGGCCGCGCTGCGCTCCAGCACGGGGCCGGTGTCCACGTAGGCGCGGGCAACCGGGTCGCCGATCCTTTCCGCGAGGGTCCGCAGCCTCGGCTTGATGACGTCGTGGTAGTCATCACCCAAGGCATAGGCCGCGATGCGCCCCCTGGGCACGTCCTCGGGCATGGGACCCGTCGGAGGCAGATCATGGCGCATCGTGACGACGATGATGCTCCGCGCCGGCGGATGCACGAGGCGCGGGTCGATGCGGCGCTCAGGCTCCCGTTCCAGCCACGCCATCGGCCCATGATGACCTCGGGCCAGCCATTCCCTGAACCGGGGTCCGTGGCGCGACGGGTCAGCCGGTGCGGCGCCCACGGCATCGAAGCCCAAGGCGGCTGCCTCCGCACGCAAGGCGTCCCAGTCGACCCGCATGGTGACATGATGCCGCATATGCCCGACGAGGAGGCCTTGCCGTGGAGGAACTGGTGCTTCGTGCCCGCAGGGCGCAGCGCGCCTGGGGGGGGCTCGAGCCCGCACGTCGTGCGCGTGCGCTGAGACCGTGGTGGCGGCGCATCCTGTCCGGCATGGGGGAGGTCGCGGATGTTCTTGCCGCCGAGACAGGCAAGCCGCGTTACGAGGCGCTCTTCCACGAGGTGCTGCCTCTGCTGGACGGCATGCGCCACCAGATGAAGTCCGTGCCGCGTCATCTGCGCGCGCGACGAATTCCCCTGCATCTCGCCATCCATCGGCGCTCGGACCTCGTGCCCGTGCCGGTGGGCGTCGTCGGCATCATCGCGCCCTGGAACTTTCCGGTGGCGATCGGGATCGGCGATGCGGTCACGGCGCTGCTGGCGGGAAATGCCGTGGTGCTGAAGCCTTCGGAACGCACGCCCGAGTCCTCGCGAATGCTCGTCCGCTGGTGGCGCGAGACAGGCGGCGACCCCGATCTGCTGATCGTGGCCGAGGGTGGTCCCGAGGCGGGGCAGGCACTCATCGCGGCGCGACCCGACCATGTCATCTTCACCGGTTCGGTCCCGGGAGGGCGCCGGGTGGCCGTGGCCGCGGCGGAGCGTCTCATCCCCACCACGCTCGAGCTGGGCGGCAAGGCACCTGCCATCGTGCTGCCGGATGCCGACCTCGCGGAGACGGCTAAGACACTCGCGTGGGGGGCATTCGCCAACTGCGGTCAGGTCTGCGCTTCGGTCGAACGGGTCTATGTGCCGCGCGTCATCTGGGAGCCACTGCTCGGTCTTCTGCGTCGCGAGGTCGCGGGGTTGCGTCCGGGCATCGACATCGGTCGGCCCACGATGCCCGAGGCCGTTGCACGCTGGGATGAACAGGTTGCCGAGGCCGTCTCGCTGGGGGCCGAGGTCATCAGGCCGGACGCCCACTTCCCGGACCCTTATCACGCACCGGCCCTGCTGGCGCCCTGCCCTGCCGATGCACGGGTCATGCGCGAGGAGATCTTCGGTCCCCTGCTGCCGCTGTGTCCCGTCGACGACGTCGAGGAGGCCGTCCGACTCGCCAACGAGAGCGAGGTGGGGCTGCTGGGCTACGTCTTCACCCGCGACGTTCGTGCCGGTCGCCGCTTGGCGGCCCGCCTCCAGGTCGGCACGGTCATGATCAACGAAGTGATTCTGACGCACGCCATGCCCGAGACCCCGTGGGGTGGGCAGAAGGACTCCGGTTGGGGGCGCGTGCACGGCACGCAGGGCCTGGATGCCCTGGTGCACTGGAGGCACGTGAACGCCCCTCGGTTCCGGTGGACCTTCAGGCCCTGGCTTCATCCCTACGACGACCGCTGGGCGACGTTGATGGAGCGTTGGCTGCCGCGCGTCTGGCGGCCCTA
The DNA here is from genome assembly GCA_035285865.1 of Candidatus Sericytochromatia bacterium. Taxonomy (GTDB): domain Bacteria; phylum Cyanobacteriota; class Sericytochromatia; order S15B-MN24; family VGJW01; genus VGJW01. The sequence goes on along the minus strand of JAYKHS010000023.1, from coordinate 1,787 downwards.
GATCACGAGTAGGGCACCGATCAGCACCAGCACGATGCCGGAGCCCACGCCGACGAGCTCATCCTTCGTATGTCCCGCAGCATCATGGACGAACTCCCGGTTGACGACCTGCGGGCCACCGAAGTCGCGAAGGGTCATCTGCGACCACGTGGCGAGGGCGAGGCCCCCCGTGATCAGCAGGGTGGCAAGCATCTTGCGGCGCGTCATCCTGCTATCTTGGCAGCCACACCCGAGAGGGACAAGCACGGAGGCACGCGGATGGGCAGCGGCTGGCAGGGAAGCGCGGTACTCGTCACGGGCGCCAGCAGCGGCATCGGCAAGGCCACGGCGCTGGCCTTCGCGGCGCGTGGTGCAGGTGTCGTCGTGCACGGGGGCCGTGATGCGAGGGCAGCCGAAGCCGTGGCGGAGGAGATTCGGGAATCCGGCGGGTCGGCCTGGGCCCTGTGCGCGCCTCTGGATGGCGCGGAGGCCTGCAGGGAACTGGTTGCGAGGGCGTGGGAACTCGCCGGGCCTCTGGCCTCGGCGGCCATCTGTCACGGCATCGTCCGGCGCGGCGGGTGGTCGGACATCGAGGAGGACATCTGGGACGAGGTGCTCGCCGTCAATCTGAAATCCGTCTTCTTCCTCGTCCAGTCGCTGGCCGGCCGCATGCGCGAGGCGGGTGGCGGCAGTCTGGTGCTGGTGGCCAGCATGCGGGCGCTCGAAGGCGCGCCGTCCTCGCCGCACTACGCCGCCGCAAAGGCCGGCGTGGTGTCCCTGACCAAATCGGCCGCGCGGGCCTATGCCCCGAGCGTGAGGGTCAACGCGATCTCGCCCGGTTATGTCGACACGCGGCTTCAGGCCGGGCTTTCGGCGGACCAGCGCGAAGCGGTCGTCCGCGGCATTCCGCTCGGACGCATGGCCGATCCGGACGAGGTGGCACGCAGCATCGTGGCAGTTGCCGGTCCGGATTTTTCTTACATGACGGGCCAGACGCTTCTGGAAGATGGCGGACGCATCTGATGGGTCGTGTCACGGAACGTAAAGATGTGTTCAACCTGCGGAGACGGTCTGGACATTCACGGGGGCAGCCTAGTACCCTGACACGCAACCATTCAGGCAAGCTTCGCTCTCTCTCCCTTCCTATGGAGTCGTGATGAACCCGATCAAGGCCCTTGTGGCGGTCGCCCCAGTGGTGGCCATCGGCGCCCTCGCGTTCGTGCTCTACAGCGAGCACGCACACGAAACCGGATGGAGCATCACTGCTCCGCATGCGGCGCCGGTCAAACAACCCATCCTGTTCTCGCATGAGATCCACGTGGGCAAGAGGGGCATCTCCTGCACCTACTGCCATCAGTTCGTCGACAAGAACGCGCACGCCGGCATTCCTGCGATGGAGACCTGTGCGGGTTGTCACAAGACGCTGAATACGGCCGCTCTGCCCGAGTGGGAGCAGAAGGAAATCGGCAAGTTCATGACCGGCAATGCGCCGAACATGACGCTGAAGGATCCCACCAAGCCCGTGAAGTGGAATCGGGTCTACGACCTGCCGAACCACGCCCACTTCCCCCACCAGGTGCATATCTATGCTCTGGCGACCAAGCAGGGCAAGGAAGCCGAAACGGCGTGCATCAACTGCCACGGCAACATTGCCAAGCAGGAGGTGGTTCGCCAGGAGGTGGACCTGATCCGCATGGGCACCTGTCTCTCCTGTCACGACAAGTACGGCGCCAGCAAGGATTGCTGGTCCTGCCACTACTGATTGCCGAGGAACCCCGATGGAACGCCGCGAATTCCTGAAGCTCTCG
>JAYKHS010000022.1:0-192272 GCA_035285865.1 Candidatus Sericytochromatia bacterium | reverse complement strand
CGCCACTAAGCATTGCTGCTTCGTTCGACTTGCATGTGTTAGGCACGCCGCCAGCGTTCGTCCTGAGCCAGGATCAAACTCTCCGAATGAAATCCGGAAAGCCTAACTTAATTGGCTCTCTCGCTGTTTGTGCGAATGCGACCCGCAAGACTGCGTATCGAATTCGCTTGAAATTGACAGGTTCGAAATAAACCTTGCCACTCGATTGTCAATGTCCGCCACCTGCCTCGTCTCCGAGGCAGGAATCCCATATTAAGATGAGATTTGGCCGCCGTCAAGCATGACGCCGAAAAAAGTCAGGAGCTGCGTCGCGCGACGGTGAGCGCAGCCAGCGCAACGGCCAGTTGGCCATCATCCGCGCGCTTGGTCGTCAAGCGCTGCAGCCACTGGCCGGGTGCCGTCAGAATCAGCGCAAGACGGGCAAGGCCGCCCGCACCCCGCAAGCTGCCACGACCGGCAGCACGAATCAATTCGAAGGACACCCCGGCCACCACGGGAAGAAGCAGGAGTTTGGCCCCCACCCGCATGCCGACACCAAGGGCGGCACCCACGTCCTCGGGCCTCGGGATCAGCGCGAAGACCAGGATGCCGACCACCGCGGTCAGGAACAGGAAACTGGTCCCGCATCGCGGATGACGGGGGGACTGATCGCGCGCGGCCTCGATCGTGTCGCCGAGGCCGCGTTCGTGCGCATGAATCACCTGATGTTCGGCGCCATGGTAGGCGTACAGGGTCGCCACCTCGGTGTTGCGGCCCAGCAGGGCGACATACCCGACGAACAGGGCCAACCGCACGCCACCCTCGAGGCCAGCCCTGGCGAGCGGATGCCAGTCCGTCGGCGTCAGGCCGTGCACATAGGCCGGAAGAACCATGAACAGGGCACCGGCCAGCAACAGGCCAGTCAGCATCGACATCGCCGACTCGGCCTTGCCGACGCGCTCGCCCGTCGCGATCTCGAGCGAGCGCTCGAGCATCCGCATCCCGAGCACCAGGGCATCGAGCATCGCGGCAACACCGCGCAACAGAGGCCAGCCCAGAGGGGCAAATCGCTTCTGCCACGGCACGTGATCGTGGAACTCGGCGTGGATGTCGCCGTCCCCGCGGCGGACGGCAAGCCCGACACCGCCGGGCGCACGCATCATCACGCCTTCGACGACGGCCTGCCCACCGACAGGATCGATGCCCGAGGGCGCAGCACCAGCAGCATCCTCCGCAGCCTCCTCGGCGGCGAGGAACAGAGCGGCAGAAGCCACCCGCAGGCGCACCGACTGCCGTTCCATCCAGAGCATCAGGGACTCTCTTCCGCGACGGGTGGCGTCGCCCCCGACTGCGCATCAACCGGCGCCTCGTCCGCCTCGGCCGGCGCGGGAGTCGAAGGAGGCGCGGGAGTCGAAGGAGGCGCGGGAATGGGCGATGCGGGGCGTGCCGGGCGGACCTGCACGCGGGCTTCGGGAGCCGACAGGACACGTTGCGGCGGGCGCGCCTGGGCGGGCTGCAGCAAGCTGGTGCGCACGATGCCCTGTGGCGTCAGCTGGAAAGACATCGCATAGACGGAGGATCCGGGCTGACCCAGCCTGCCAAGGCTGGCATCATTGAGCCGCCCCTCCACTTGCCCCGGCTGCCCGATGCGCACGGCCAGCTGGCGTTCCGCCCCCCATTGCCTGTCGCTACCGCCGGGGACCATGCCCTCGTGCACGACCTTGCCATCCACCGCGATCCGCATCCAGCTGGCAGCAACCGTCCGCACGCCGAAACGAAGCGGCCGTGCGGGGGGCAGGGGCGTGGGCGACGGCGCAAGTCCGGGCGCAGCAGCGGCATCAGCCGAAGCCCCGGGGGCAAGCGCAGGATCGGTCGCAGCCGTGACGGCCGCGTCCATGGTGGCCTCGGCGGACGCGTTCACCTGTCCGTCGGAAGCCGCGGCGGCGAGCGGATCAGATGCCACGGCGCCCGGGACTGCGTCCTCGTTGGCCACGGGCGATGCGGAAACGGTCGCCACGAACGGATCCCCCTGCATACCGCCGAACAAGGTGGGCACCCCATCGGGCCGAGTCACGGCCATGGTGCCAACGATGGCCGCAAGGACGGCGCTGGCCATCAGGGGCCATATCCACCACGGCATCACGACCTCGACCAACGGAGTTTCCAAGGGTGCCGTGACGGCCTGGGGCGGCCGCTGGTCCCAGTAGGCACCGGCCATTCCGGAGCCATCAAGGCCCAACGCGTCCCCGACCTTGCGGACGAAACTCTTGACGTAGAAGGGCTCGGGAAGAAGATCCTCGCGGGCCTCCTCCAATGCCCTGAGATGGCGCACGTGGATACGGGTCTGACTGCTCAAGACCTCAAGGCTCACGCCCTTGGCCTCACGGGCCTCGCGAAGGCGAGCCCCGAGTTCGGCAAGGCTAGGGTTCACGTCGACAGGCTCCCGTCGGTGCAGCGATGAAGCCATTCTAACTCCCCCGCACGCGGTTCCCGCCAGCACCCCACGCCAAGGTCGCCCAGCCGAATCGGACCGACCGCCAGACGCACGAGGCGACGGACAGGATGGTCCACGGCAGCCAGCATTCGGCGAACTTGACGATTGCGACCTTCGTGCAACCAAAGATCGATCAGGGCACCCGAGGCTTCCGCACCGGCGAGAGCGACCCGACAAGGGGCCGTGGGGCCGTCCTCGAGCATGATGCCGGAGGCAAGGCGCGCGAGGACGCCTTCATCCGGGAAGCCGACGACCGCAGCCCGGTAATGTTTGGTCACGCCACGCGACGGATGCGTCAGTGCATGGGTCAGCGCCCCGTCATTGGTGAGGATGAGCAGACCGGACGTCATCATGTCGAGGCGACCGACCGGATGAAGACCCGGCACTTCCGGCACCAGATCCATCACGGTGGGCCGTCCCTGCTCGTCCTCGCGCGTGGTGACGCGGCCCGCCGGCTTGTGCAGCAGGAACACGCGACGCTCCGAACGCGCTCCGACCGGGCGCCCGTCGACGGCGAGGAGGTCCCGTGACGGATCCACGCGGGTGCCCAGTTCCGAGACGACCATGCCGTTGACCGAGACGCGACCCGCCCGGATCAGGTCCTCGGCCTTGCGCCGACTGGCCACGCCAGCCTCAGCGAGCGCCCGCTGGAGCCTCAACGGGACGTCCCTCGTCGTCGAATACCGGCAGTTGCATGCGGGCACGGACCTCGGCGAGGGTGCGCCTCGCCTCGGCACGTGCGCGCGCGTTTCCCTCGGCAAGAATCGTGTCAAGCCGCACGGGGTCGGCCGCCCACGCTTCGCGACGCGCACGCATCGGGGCGAGCATCTCCTCCACCAAGGCCGCCATGGCTTTCTTGTCCGCCACGCAACCAAGAGCCCCTGCACGGCAACCCGCTTCGACCTCGGCGCATCGGTCGGGAGCCAATGCGCGCCAATAGGCATGCACCGTGCAGACCTCGGGATAACCCGGATCATCCCGGCGCTGCCGGCCAGGGTCCGTCACCATGCCCATGACCCGCTGGGCAACCTCGGCTGCCGGCGAAGCCATGCGAAGGTCGTTGCCGTAGCTCTTGCTCATCTTGCGCCCGTCCGTGCCCACGATGAGCGGCGTCTCGGACAGCAGACCCTCCGGCTCGGGGAAGGTCTCCCCGTACATGTGGTTGAAGCGACGGGCAATGTCGCGGGAGAGCTCCAGGTGGGGAAGCTGGTCCTTGCCGACAGGGACCCGCGCACCCTTGAAGGCCAGGATGTCCGCCGCCTGAAGGATGGGATAGCCCATCAGGCCATAACCGACGCGCTCCTCATCCAGCCCGAGGTCATGAATCTGCTCCTTGATGGTGGGGTTGCGCTGCAACCACGTCAGGGGCGTGATCATCCCGAACAGCAGCGCCAACTCGGCAATCTCGGGCACTGCGGACTGAACGTAGATCGTGCACCGGTCAGGGTCCACCCCGGCAGCCAGCCAATCCAGCAGGACCTCGCGGACGTTGCCGCGCAAAGCCGCCGTATCCGCAGCACCCGTGGTCAGGGCGTGCCAGTCGACGATCGAGAAGTAGCAATCGTAGGCATCCTGAAGCGCCACCCAGTTGCGCAACACCCCGACAAGATGTCCGAGATGCAGGGTTCCTGTCGGCCGCATGCCGCTCATGATGCGGATCTTCGCCAAGCTTCCCCCCTCGCTGTCGCAGGGTTCATGCTAACACGCGACACGACGGCCTCCCGCCCGGGTGAAAGGGGGACCGCCCCGGGGGTACAGAGGGAGCGTCATGCAACTTCGTCGCGCCCTCCGGGCCGCCGTGGCCTCGGCCGCCCTGGCCGGGACAGGCTGCGAGCCGCTGCTCGGCATCCTGGGACCCACGCCCACGGAGCGAGGGATCCTTCAGGACCTGCGGCTGATCCTGCGGGCTGTCAGTCCCACGGCCAGCGGAGAGATGGCTCTGGCGACGCGCGCCGTTCGCAGCGCGCTCGAGATGGGCCTGCCCAGCTACTACGGCGTGGACCTCGACCCCTTCCTGCGGGTCGTTCCGTGGAGCTCGACGGCCCCCTTGCCGGGCCTCATCGCCATCCCGGACGGGGCCACCGACGAGATCAGCCAACTGCGCAGCCCGGACAACGGCCGGATCATGACCTACCTCTTCAACAACCGGGCCGTGACGGTGAGCAATCCGCAGGTGCCCTGGGCCATCACCCTCGAAAGGCATCCGGAGGGCTTCACGGGCCGGATGGATGTGGAGACCCGTGCCGGATCGACCGGCGTCTGGCGCAGCCTTCCCCAGAGCCAGCCCGTGCCCGGACAGCCGGCGGCCTTCGCGGCTTCCGGCAGAAGTCTGGTCCTGGGCCGGCACTTCCAGTGTCTCGCGCCAACCTCCGTGACCGTCTCCGGCCGCCTCGACAGGCAGGGCCAATCGCTCATCTCGGGAACAGCCAGTTTCACGCCCCTCGCCGGCGTGCCGGGCGGCACGCTTCAGGCCGTGGACCTGCAAATGACGATGCCCCGCGTTCAAGCGACACTCAAGGGACGCCTGGAGAGTTCCGGGCTGCAGATGACCGGGGAGATCGTGTTCACGACGGACGGTGGCGCGCGCGTTCCGCTCACCGTCACCCGGTTGGCGTGCACGGGTCAGGCCGTGAATCTCGTCGGCATGTCCTCGACCCGCAACTTCAAGGTCGACGTGACGCTTCAGGACGGCAAACTACAAGGTGAGGTCCGTACCCTCGGGACCGGCAGGGATACCGCCCTGCTCACGCTGACCCCGGCGGCCAACGTCGCCGAGCTCCGCTGGTCGGACACCGGCAGTCCCGAACCCTGGCGATGATGGGCCGCGCGGCCTCGGCAGCAGAGCCGCGCCACGAGATGCCCACGGAGCCCATGGCCGCTTGCCCTGCCAGGCGCGAACCGCCTCGTAGGCCACGATCCCGAACACCAGCAACAGCCAGAGCGTCAGCAGGACGCCGACAAGCATCAGCCACTCCAGCGGACCGCCTCGGCCCCCGCCCAGCACCACCATCGGCCCGAACAGCAGCAGGCCCAGCATGAGGGAATTGGCAGCGTGCTCACGAACGAGGCGGACCTGCCCCAATTCAGGATGCAGCAGGACCGCCACGGCAACAGGCAGTAGGTAGCTGGCGGCCGCCCACAGACGCACCGGGGGCGAGAGGGGACGCCTCAAGGGTTGCCGGATGCCGCGAGGTCTGCCTCGACGGGGCCCTGACCCGAAACCTCGATGGTCCGGGAGGCGACGAGTCGACCGGTCGGATCCGTGGCCACGAGGTCATACGTGCCCTTCTCGACAGGAGCCAGCACGAACACGCCCTTGGCCGTCGTGGTCCGAACGAGGGGACGGGAGGCCCCCTCGAGCCTGACGGCGACACCGGACCGCGGCACGCCGGCCGTGTCGCGCACCCTGCCCCAGACGGCGACAGCAGGCGGCGCCGGCGGCTGGACAGAATCGGAAGCGACGGTCGGCTGCGCCGCATCGAGGAACGCCAGTCCGGATTGAATCGCACCCGCGGCCGGGGCCGGATCCAGACGGGGCAGCGAACCTTGGAGGCGCTGGGAGGCTTCCGTCGCGGGCGCGAAGGGCGCGCGCCACGAGATGCCCAGCGCCAAGGCTCGCGCACCGAGGTCCACGAGGCGACCAGGATGTCCGAAGGTCGTGAGCTTGATCGTCAGTTCACGCGAAACCAGCCAACCCACGCCAAGGTTGAGCGAGCTGTCATCATCGGCCTGGCTGCTACCGAGATATTCCACAAAAGCCTGGCCACCCCGAGCAACCGGAACGGACAGGCCGGCCACGAATCGCGAGCGGATGAACTGGGCCTGCGCCTGCATCCTCCCGGTGAAGCCCAGCGACCACGAACCTACCGTTACCTCCTTGCCTTCGACCGGAAGCATCAGGTCGCGCCCCACCAGCAGGTGCAACTGATTGGCGGCCACGAAAGAAGGCGTCTCGGCGGCACCGCCGACGGGCAACTTCAGGTCCTGGCCCATGAGATTCGTCACGCCGCAGACCACGCGTGTCTGGTCCTCGGGTCGGGACAGACGGGCATTGACATGGGCCATGACTCCGGAATAGCCCGGCTGGCCGAACGGAGCCGTCAGCGCGACTTCGAGGCCGGGCAGCACACCGGCCGCAAGGCCAAGCGGTGCCATCATCGAAGCTCCGCCGGGCAGAACCATGGCCGATGCGGAGAGACCAATCTCCCCTGCCTCCAGCGTGCGGGTACCCGGCAAGACGCCCTCACCACTATATCCCCACAGCGAATTGGCCCCGGCGATAGCCGGCCAACCGGCAACGGCCGCCGCGACGATTGCGGCTTGCGATGCAAGGACCCTCATGGACTCTTTCCTCCCACGCCTTCCTGAGCGTGTCGCGCCGCGACATGCCAGGCATCCCAGCACGCCCACCCCTTGGCACCGAGCATCCCCACCGTCACGAGCGTGCGAGCCGTGCCCGATCCCGTGCCGGCATCGAGGGCCCAGGCCAGCGGATAAAGGCCCCATGCCCCCAACAGCCACCACGCCTTGTCCCAATCGCCGTTGTAGGCCTGCCCAAGACCATTGACCGCAAACGAGAGGCCTGCCGCGACCCTCGGGTCATCGGGCGGCAAACCCGGAAGCTCGAGGACCTCCCGCGGCGGTGACGAGACAACGGCCACCGGCACCCGGGCCGGTGGCACGGCAGGAGCAGCCGCGAGCCACACGGTTGGCATCGTAGCACGCCCTTGACAGCACGGCCCCCCACGGTCGATGATGACAACCCCCCGGCCGAGGTGGCGGAACTGGCAGACGCGCACGTTTGAGGGGCGTGTACCGAAAGGTGTACGAGTTCAAGTCTCGTCCTCGGCACTCGACGCGCCGTCCGGTCTTCCGGGCGGCGCTGTTGCTAGGGCCGTCACGCTAGAGCCGGAAGCGGACCGTCTTCGCGTGCTCCTGCAGGGCCGCCTCACCGCGAGACCAGCGCTTGCGCCATCCTTGGATCCACAGGTTGGTGACATCGGCCTCGGTCGAGCAGAATTGCTCGCCCATCAACCGCAGGTGCCGCGCCTGGCGTTCCAGGATGGCCCTGTCCTGACCGAGCACCAGACGGCCGACCAGAGCCACGACCGGGCCAAGAAAGGCCGTGATCGGCGGCAACCGCCACGCGACGTCGACATGGACGGCTGTCTGCCACGGCCCCACGGGCGTGCACGTCTGACGTCCCACAACCTCCCAGCGCGCACCGAAACGGTAGCGCACCTCGACCGTGGCGGGCGCGAGAAAGCGGTCCACGTGCTCGACCCGCACCCCCCCTCGGACCAGCAACCTGCCCAGCAAGCTGCGTGGTCTGGCCTGTTCCTCGATGTCGACCCGAACACCCGTCGCATCCTGCCGGACATGGTGCACGGCCTCGTGATCGGCCGGAGTGCGGAAGAGACCGCCGTGAACGTACCCCGTGTGCGGGCAGTCGATGAAATTCTCGATGACCTCGTCCACCCGGGCCTCCAGCACCTGACTGAAGCGCACATGCCCCCATCCGGGCCAACCGTGGCCGGGCACCTCAGGCGGCTCATCGTCCGGCTCATCGGCCCCTTGCCACGCCCACAGCCAGCCCTGGCGCTCACGGAGGACCAGCGCCTCGACACAGGCCCCACGCGGAGGTGTTCCCCCCGGACCCAGCGCAGGCACCAGCGTGCATCGACCGGTGCCATCGAACTCCCAACCGTGGTACGCGCAGGCGATGATCCCGTACCGCGCCTTGCCCAGCGACAGCGGCACGCCACGATGGGGGCATCGATCAACGATGGCGACGGCACGTCCGTCCCTTCCCGGAAAGAGGACGTAGGGCACGCCACGCAGTCGGAAGGGACGGCTGCCGGCCACGCGCCGGTTCGCCTTGCCAAGAATGAACCAGGCTGGGGTCATCCCGAGAGCATGGCTCACGCCAGGCCACCGCGCGCCTGCGACGAAGACGAGATCCGCCTCCATGCCGCCTCGGTTGCCGCGGTCGGCACGACCCCCAACTCGCGTTCGAGCAGCTCGACCAGCAAGCGGTATTGCCGACGGGCCGCATCAGCCCGCCCGAGACGGGCCAGAGCCTCCATGCGCGCGACATGAGCTTCCTCGCACGTCCGATCATGGCCAAGTACCCTGTCGGCCCACGTCAGGACAGCCTCGTCCTCGCGCTGTTCGACCAGCAGAGCAACCAGCACGCCAAAGGCCTCGCGCAGGCGGCGCCGCCACGACTCCTGGGCCATGACCGCCCAGAGCTCCCCCTCCATCCCGGCGAGAAAACGACCCGTCTCCAGCGAGAGGGCCTCCTCCAGAGCCTTGCGCTTCAAGCCGGGATCCAGCCCCGCCTCAGCCGCACGATCGAGCCACTGCTTCACGGCTGCAGCATCCCACGTCACGTCCTGCTCCAGCGCGATGCGGTAGCGCCCCTGCTCCAGCTTCAGGAAACGCGAATCCTGAGGCCTGGCAAGGCCGGGCTCCAAGGCCTGCCTGAGACGCGAAACGACCACGTGAACGGCAGACCGGGTGGTGTCGCGTTCCCCATAGAGGTGCTCGGCCAACTCCTCCTTCGTGGCACCCCGCGGATGCACCAACAGGTAGGCAAGCAGCACGCGCGGCTTGTTGCCCTGCCAATCGCGGGCCGTCAGCAGACGGCCGGCCACTTCGACCTCGAGGGTACCGAAGGACCGGATCGCGAGGGCCGGGGTGCGCGCTTTTTCGGACGCGGCAGGCAGGGCATCCAGCCCCTTGATCCCTGAATAACCATACGCCTCCGCAAGCGAGGCGGCCTCGCCTGCCGCTGTCTCGTCCCCAAGTGCCCCGAGCTGCGCGAGGGCCTGCACAAGGCGGTAACGATAACCGAGGCGTCGCAAGACGGGAACGGCATGCGCCAGCGCGGAACGCGCCTCCTCTGCCCGACCGCGGGCCACCTGCACGCGCGCCATCGTGAAGACCATGTCGCCGAGCGTAGGGTCACCCTCCCGAGGCGCCCGCAGATCAAGAGCCTCGCGCATCAGTCGTTCGGCCTCGACGGCCTGATCCTCGACGAGCGCCACTTGAGCGAGGCCGGCACAAGCCGCTGCCTCCTGTCCCCGGTCTCCTAGGCGCCGCGCCTCCTCCCTGGCCTCCGTGAATCCGGTGCGGGCATCCAGGACATGGCCCTGCCGCAACGCCCAGTCACCCAGAGAAATCATCAGGTAGAGCGTCTCCCGGCGTCCCCCGGCGAGCCTTGCGAGTTCGAGTCCCTCGTCGAGATGCCTGCGCGCTGCCTCGGGATCGCCAGCATGCAGACAAAGGGCACCGAGGTTGTTGGCCGTCATCGCCATGGGCAAGAGACCGGCTTCCCGAGAAAGGCGAATGGCGTCCTCATAGCTGGCGCGCGCCGCACCGAAGCGGCCATGCCGGGCATGCAGGAGGCCGAGATTGTGCTGCACCCGCGCCTGGGCCCCGAGGTCGGCCGCCAGACGCCCGGCCTCGAGAGCCCGCTCGAGATGCTCGCGGGCCAACGCCTCGTCGTCGGCGAAGAGCGCCTGCACCCCGAGGACCGTCTCGGCAAGGCCTCGGGGGCCGTGGCGTTCAGGGAGCAGGTCGCGCAGCGCACGACGCGCGGTTCGCGAAGCACCAGCCTCGCCTCGAGCCGCTTCGACGGCGGCGAGATACGCCAGGGCCTCAGCCGCAAGCTGGGGATGGCCCGCCTGCTCCTCCATGTCGGCAGCACGGGAAAGGTGACTGGCAGCCCGATCGAAGTGCCCCTCGAGGCGATCACGCTCCCCGGCCAGCATCCGCCAATCGGCGGTCTCCCGTCCTGCCGGGGAAACCCGCTCCAGCAGCAAGGACACCGTCGCCAGATGGCGGCTGCGCAACTGCTCCCATCCCAGAGAAACCGCGCGTGCATCGGCGTCTGCACCGGGAAGAGCGACCTGCCACAGACGCAGGGCCTCGAGGGGATCTTCGGAAGCCCAGAGTTCCGCAACCCTGCAGAGCGCCTCCGACCGGCCCGACTCGAGCAGCAACTGCGGTCCCCGGATCCGCAGCACGTCCCGCAGAAGCGGATGCATGCGCCAAGCTCCTTCAGGCAGGCGCACCAACAGATATGAATCCGCAAGTTCTTCGGCCCTCGCCCGCGCATCCGCGCCCAGCAACCGAGCGAGAGCGTCCGGAACCAGTTCGGGCAACAGGGCAAACAGCAGCAGGGCCGCGCGCGACTCCGGCTCCCTGCGCGCGACAATCTCGGTGACAAGGTAGTCGGCAAGCCCCCCGGGAGGATCGTCGGAACCACCTGGCAGCACACCCGACTCGATCGCCAGCAGCAGGGCGGCGAGCCAGCCCTCCGTCCGAATGGCGGCCCGCTCCAGAAAGGCCCCGGGACGAGTCCCGGCCCGTCCCGCGAGGAACTCGGCCACCTCGTCCTCGTCGAGGGCCATGTCCTCTGCCGTCAGGTGGATGGCCTGCCGCCTGACCCGCCAGAGCGGCAGCGGCAATTCCGGCAGGGCACGGGTCGTGACCAGCACATGCGCCCGCGCCGGCAACCCTTCGAGGAAGCCCGCAAAGGCCTCCCAGAGACCCGTGATGCCTCCGGCCTCATGCATGTCATCGAGTACCAGCAGGGCAGGCTCGCCCAGTGTGCTGGCCCACGCATCCGACAGACGCTCGAGGGCCTGACCAAGAACGTGCACGGGCTCCTTGGCCTGCGCAAGTCCGGGCACCACGGACTGCCCGAGCGTCACGCCCAGCTCGGACAAGGCGGCTTCGAGATGCGCCAGGAACTTGACCGGATCACGATCGGCTCCATCGAGCCGATACCACGCCACTCGTCCCCCGAAAGCCGCCGCATGTCTTGCCGCCGCCGTCGTCTTGCCGTAGCCCGGCCCGGCTGACAACAGGGTCAGGAAACAGCCCTCGCGCAGCCCCTCCGCCAGACGCGCCGCGAGCCGGGGACGCGCGAGCGCACCGGACGGAACGGAGACAGGCCTGAGCTTGCGTCGTGACAGGTCGGCCTGGTTCACACTGCGCCATTGTCCCGGGCGGTGCGGAGATCGAGGATGCCTGCACAACCCATGTCCAGGAACCGACGCCTTGCCTGCGCGACGCTGGCGGGTGCCCATACGGCCGGATCGTTCCAGACTCCGACCTTGCCGTGGGAACTCAGGCGCGCGACGATGGCCGGCGTCACGAGATCGGCCCGGAGCGCGAAGTGAACAGGACTGCCTGCGACCTTCGCCATGGTCACGAGGCGATCGATCTGGGCATCCGTGAACTTGTCGCCGGGCCGGCTGCCCCGGGTCGCGATGCCCAAGCTGATGATCGCGTCGGGCTGCGCCTTGCGGATGCGGGCAAGCGTCCCTCGGGAAGGCATCCGATCCGCCACGACCTCGAGCAGGCGGCGCTTCCAACCTCCCGGTGCTCCAGGGCCGTCGATGACGTCCATGTTGATCATCAGTTTGCCGGGGGGCACAGGGCGACGTTCGAGGAGGTCCAGAACGTCCGGAACTGCGGCAGCATGCTTGAGGTCCAACTTCAGGCCCTTGCCGGAGCGGATGCCCAGCTCGAGCCACTCCGAGGTCCGCAAGGTCGGATGCTCCGTGGGGTCGTGCGCCATGATGGGCTCACGCACGCGTTCAAGGGGCCCGAGACGACGCGCAGCGCCCTCGAGCCACACATCCCCTTCAAGCCAGTCCCAAGGGCCCTCGATCGCATTGGCAAAGTCCTGGACGGTATTGGTATGGTGTGCGCTGCGGGCGACGCTCAGCGGTTTCGCGGGATCCCAGGCGTCCGGACCTGCTGCTGCGGCATCGGCTCTGCGCAGCAGCACCTCCCGCACGGAATCGCGCATGGGACCGTGGAACGTGAAGTTGCCGAGGCCCCTCAAGAAAGCGCCCACCCCCCCCCTGAGGACGGCAAGCGCATCTGACGGGAGCTGTGGCAATCCGGACGCATCAGACGGCGCAGCCTGCGGCAGTTCACGGCCGAGCGACCTGCTGCCCCCCTGCGCACCCAGCCTTTCCAGCGCCACCGAACGTCCCTCCGCCCCGATCCTATACCCTGACAGGACCGCAAAGTGCGGGCCCCGAGTCACTGAATCGCGAAAGGCACGATCCACGTCTCCTCAGGCACGGCCGAGACAGACTCGGTTGCAAGGTATGACGCGGGCACCGCCGTCACCGTGAGGCGGAAAGCGCGCAAAGGCTGGCGCGGAGTCGGGACTCGCGCTGAATAAAGCCCATCCCCGGCGATATCATCCCCTCGGCTGCCGTCGTCCACGAGGCGAATTGGAGCGGGACCGAAGCCGGTCGCCATGACTAGCGTGGGTGCCGCGGCCGACATGCGGACCCGAAGCAGGAGTTGGCTGTTCGGCGGCATCCCGGGGAAGCGATCCCGCCGGAAGAGCTTGTCGAACCGCTCGTGCTCCGGCACGCGCCTTGAGTCGCCGTAGACACCATCAATCCAGCTGATCCGCGGTGCCGATGCAGGAAGGTCATCCGAAACGAAACGGGTGGACGATACAGCAAGGACTTCCCAGCCCGCACGCCGGCGCACGAACTCGAGGCGCGTTTCGGCACGACCCGACCGAAGGGGCAACCCCACGCCATCACCAGGATTCGTTTCGGAGATGTCGCCAAGACTGCCGGAATAGTAGGGAGGCAAGTCGACGGCGAGGCGGCCCTGCAGGCGTTCGCTCGAAACCACCGAGGCCGTCCTGCGGCTCCTGTCGATGCAGATGGTGCGGCGGCGCTCGTCTCCGGGATCGGTCCCGTCGACGGCACAGGAGACCTCGACCTTGTCGGGCTTGCCTGCGGCCTTGCGCGTCATCGGCAGCACCCTGAGGCGCGGCACCTTGTCGAAGTCGCGATCGAAGGGACGACCGGGAAATCCCACGGCTGCCGTCCGGTAGGTCGCGGCCGACTGATCGAGGAACACGGCCCCACCGTCGTTGACCAAGGGCGTCAGACCAGCCAACTCTTCCACGATGGTGTCGCCCTCCAGCAACCGGCTGATGAGCGCGAGTTCTTCGGCGTCCGTACCCAGTTCGGCCGTCTCTCCGAGGTCGTCGGGCAACACGGTGGCCAGCGGCGTGACGGTCGTCTGGGTCGCCGCAGGCACCTGCGCCTGCTGGCAGGCCACCAGCAGCAAGGCAGCCACCATCGGTAGAGTCGATGCGCGGGAGATGCTTCGGGCTTTCATGCCTCCATCATGCCCACGGCCGCTTACAACAGGCTTACGAATCGACGACCGCAGGACACGCCCGGTATCCTGAAACCATGTTCACCGAGATCATCGCGTTCCTGGCCGGTTGGGTGAAGAGCCTGCTCGAGGCCTTCGGCTACGGTGGCGTCGTCCTTGCCATGGCCATCGAGAGTGCCTGCATCCCGCTGCCCAGCGAGGTCATCATGCCGGCGGCCGGAGTCCTCGTGGCTCAGGGGCAGATGAATTTCCACCTCGCGGCCTTCGCAGGCGGCGTGGGCAATCTGGTCGGCAGCTGGATCGCGTGGGGCGTCGGTGCCTATGGCGGGCGGCCCTTCCTCGAGCGTTACGGTCGCTACGTGTTCATGTCGACGCACGACCTCGAGATCGCGGATCGGTTCTTCGCACGCTGGGGGAACGCCGCCTCATTCTGGGGGCGACTCCTGCCCGTCGTCCGCACCTTCATCTCCTTGCCCGCGGGCATCTCGCGCGTACCGTTGCTGCCCTTCTCGGTCTACACGCTGCTGGGGTCGTGGATCTGGTCGTACCTCTTCCTCTGGATCGGTGTCCGACTGGGCGAGAACCTGGAACCGCTGCGGCACTGGATGCACCGGTTCGACCTCATCATCGGCATCCTGCTCGTCGGGGGGGCCGGCTGGTGGATCCGGAGACACGTCCTCGCAGCCCGGCCGCCCGTCAGCTCCCCGCCTGTCGGCTGAGGACCTCCCAGACCTTGAGTGCCGGCGGCCCGAGCGTCACCACGAGCAAGGCCGGGAACATCCCGAGCACGAGGGGAAACAGCAGCCTGACCGGAGCCTCCTGAGCCTGGCGTCGCGCGCGCTGTCGCCGCGCTGAGCGAATGGCCGCCGCCTGACCCTGCAGGACCCCGTTCAGGCCGATCCCGTGCCGCTCCGCCTGCAGCAGTGCGGCACAGAGGCGCGTCACGTCCGCAAGGCCGGTCCGCGCGGCCATCCCGGCCAGTGCGTCGGCGCGGGATGCTCCGAGGCGAATGGCGGACAGGTAGCGTGCCATCTCGTCATGCAGCGGATGGGGAGGTGCTGCCGGGGGGCCTTCCAGGATGGCTGCCCAGGCGGCGTCCAGCCCGAGCCCGGCTCCCACGGCAGCGGCTGTCAACTCCAGCATGTCAGGCAGCGCCGAGGCGATCCGGGCCCGTTCCCTGCGTCGGTGGCGAGCATTGACTCGCCTGCCGGTCCGCGGACCGACAAGCAGACGTGCGGCGCGCGCACCACGAGGTCGACGGAGGAGCAGGAGCGCTGCGCCCCCCCCCGCGAGGCCGGCAAGCGCCACGGACCAGTTGCTCACGACCAGAACCTGCCTGACGATCATGAATGGTCCGTGACGCCCGACTGACCCGAGGCTTTTGCGTCCGTCATCGATGCCCCACGGGGTATCCTGACTGCATGGAACGTCCGACCCTGCGCCTTGCCCCGTCATCGATCGCGACCATCACGGCCCTGGTGCTCGGTATCTGGTTGCTGCTGCGACTCGTCGACGTGCTGGTGCTTGTCTTCCTGGCCGCCCTCGTGGCGGCTTCGCTGCAACCGACCGTGGCCGCCATCCGCAGGAGAACCGGCCTGGGCCAGGGACCCGCTGCGATGGTGGCCTTCAGCGGCACCCTGATTCTGGTCGTTGGGGCTGGTGCTGCCCTGGTACCTGGCATTCTCAGCCAGACCGAGGCCTTTGCCGGCGCGCTTCCGGGGCTCGCGGAGACATGGCGCGAGCACTTCGGCGAAGTACGGCGCCTCGGGATCCGCCTGGGCCTCCCGCTGGGTGAGACGGATCTCGCGGGCTGGCTGGCCAGCAGGGCGGCGGGTGCCATCCGTTCGGGCATGGGCGTGGCCGGAACGATCCTCGGGGCCGTGGCCAATACCGGCATCGTGCTCATCACCGCCCTGTTCCTGCTCATCGACGCTCCCCTGCTCGAACGTGGCATCCTGGCGTGCTTTTCACCCGCCGTGCGCCCACAGGTCCGGGCCCAGCTGGAACCCATCGCCGAACGCCTCGGTGCCTACGTGCGGGCGATGCTGCTCACGCTGGCGGCCCTTGCCGCGTTGCTCACTCTCGGCTACAGCCTGATCGGCCTGCCCTTCGGCGTGGTGCTGGGGGTCCTGACAGGCGTGCTGGAGATCGTGCCCTTCGGCGGCGCCGTCGGCGGCCTGCTCGCGGTGCTGGTCGCCGTCACGGCAGGACCTGCCCTGGCCCTCAAGACCCTCGCCGTCTTCGTGGTGGCGCAAGCGGTCCAGCAGAACGTCATCGGTCCGTGGCTCTACGCGCGTGCCGTGGACCTGCCGCCCTCGCTGCTCATCCTGGGCATCCTGCTCGGTGGCAGCCTGCTGGGGCTCCAAGGCGCCCTCATCGCGGTGCCCCTGACGGCAGTCCTGCTCGAGATCGGCAGGAACCTCTGGGTGCCGATCGTCGAGGGGCGGCCCTTACCCGTCCTCGAGACGGAGCACGCGCCGCATGGCCACCACGCCCAAGCCCTGGGCCAGCAGGGCCAGAAGAGCCAGCTGTCTGCCGACGGGATGCGCAAGGAAGTCGCCGATATGAGCGGGTGCCAGGAAAGCCATCAAGGCGGCCACGCAGAGGGGCAGCGCACCGAGAACCCAGCCGGATAGACGGCCCTGTGCCGTCAGCGCGGCCAACTCCCCCTCCAGTTCCGCCCGCTCCCGCATCGTGTCGACGAGGCGTGCCAGCACGTCGGCCAACGGCGCCCCCGTCCGTTGCTGGAGCGCCACGGCGCGAACCAGCAGGTCGTGCTCGGGCATGGGCGTGCGGCGGGCCATCCCGGCGATGGCCTCGCTCCAGGCCAGACCGAGCGCCATTTCGGCCTGGACCCGGCGCCACTCGCGACCCAGGGGATCGGGCCATTGCATCGCGACGGTCTGCCAGGAGGCCTGCAGGCCCTGACCGATACGCAAGCCCTCGACCAGCATCTCGAGGCCATCGGGCAGTTGCGCGCGCAACTGCGACGATCTGCGGCCCGCTCGATACTGGAAGATCGGCAGAAGTACAGGCAGGAGGACCGCCAGCACGACCCCGCGATTCGGCCGCTCGATGCCGGCTCTCCAGAGCAGGTCCTGCAGGGCTTGGCCGCTGCGTCCGGGCAGACGCCACGCGTCCCGAGGCACGGGGCTGCCGAGGCGGCGATGCCAGAACCGCGCACGAGCCACGGCGGCATCCCGCGCCAGCACGAACGCGGTGAGCCCGGCGACTGACAAAGCGGCCCAGACGCTCAGGGGCAGCAACGCGTGCGTCACCAGCGCGGCCCGCGTCCTCCCGGACCCGCCACGGGCCTGGACCAGCCGACCTCCCGCAGCCGGGCTGCCACGCGCGGCACGAGCCCGCAATCCTGCAGTGCCATAGGGGCATCGACACCCTCCGGACGACGAAACAACTCCTGCATCGTCACGGTGTCCCCCTCCATGCCCAGTACCTCGACGACGGAAGCCACTCCGCGACTCCCGCCCGGCCAGCGGGCGACCTGGACCACCAGATCCACGGCGCGGGCCACCTGTTCGCGTATGGCACGCAGGGGCAACTCCGCACCGGACATGAGGACCATCGTCTCGAGGCGCGCCAGGGCGTCACGAGGCGCATTCGCGTGAAGCGTCGCCAAGGAACCCTCATGGCCCGTGTTCATGGCCTGGAGCATGGTAAGCGCTTCCGCCCCGCGGACCTCACCCAGCAGGATCCGATCCGGTCGCATCCGCAAGCTGTTCCGCAGCAGCTCCGCCTGATCCACGCGGCCCAGGCCCCCGGGCGCACCGGGTCGCGTCTCGAGGCGGACGACGTGGGGCTGCTGCAGACGCAGTTCTGCGGCATCCTCGATGGTGATCAGCCGCTCCCGATCCGGGATATAGCGGGACAGGACGTTGAGCAGGGTGGTCTTTCCGGTGCCCGTGCCACCGGAAACCAGAATATTGCAACGCGCACGCACGGCGGCAGCGAGAAAGGCCTCTACCTCGGTCGTCCAGGCCCCCTGTGCCAGCAACTCGGCAGCATCCGGCGGCGTGGCGCGGAAGCGGCGGATGGTCAGCACGGGGCCGTCTAGAGCCAAAGGTGGCAGGATGACGTTGACGCGACTGCCGTCGGGCAGACGCGCGTCGGCCATCGGCGTGGCCTCGTCCACACGTCGGCCGACGCGCTGCACGATCCGGTCGATGATGCGCCGGAGATGGGCCTCGTCGTGGAAACGCAAGCTCGTGCGCTCGATCTGTCCGCCGCGCTCGACCCAGACGGTAGAGGGGCCGTTGACCATGATCTCGCTGACCGCAGGATCGCCCATGAGCGCGTCCAGCGGCCCCAGGCCACGCACCTCGGCAAGCAGCAACTGCACCATCAACGGCAGATCTGCAGGTCGCGCTCCGAGAACATCCCGCACGGCCCGACGCGCGACGTGCTCCAAGATGTCCGCAGGGGGGTCATGCTCCTGTCCCTGTTCGCGGAGGAGCACCAGAAGCCGCTTGTGGGCCTGTGCCAGAAGATCCGCAGCGAGTACGGGACGGCTCAAGATCTCAGACCCCCCGAACGAATGGCGCTCCACCAGGACAGGCCGCGTCGCTCCCCGTCCCGGAGGCCGGACTCGGGCCACAACTGTCCTGCCATGGCCTCGAGTGCCGCCATGTAGCTTCGGCCACTGCGCGTCCGAATCAGCGGTTCGCCGCGCTCCAGTGCCTCCCCGGCTGCATCCGGCAACCATGGGAAGACGCCATCGAGCGGTCGGTCCAGGATACGTGCCGCGAGTTCGCGTTCAGGGCCGGCTGGCCGGCGGAACAACAGGAACGAGAAGCGATCGGAGGCGAGTCCCCTTGCTGCCCACCGCGCGGGCAAGGACCTCGCGGACCGCAAATGGCCCATCTCCGCGGGTACGGGCACCAGCACCCGCTCGGCACGTGCGAGGATGGTCCGATTGACCTCACAGGTGCCCGCGGAGGTATCCACCACCACGACAGGGTGGCGGGAGGCGAGCCAGTCCAGCAGGCGCTCGATGGCGTGGGGATCGGGCTCCAGCCCCCGATCCGGCTCGCGCATGCCCAGCATCAGGCGGACCCCGCCCGGCAGGCCCGTCCAAGCCTCGGACACGGGTACCGCACCCGACAGCACCTCATCCAGCCGATGCTGGGGCGTCACCTGCCAGAATAAATCCTGATCCGCCCCCCCGAGCGCAAGGTCCAGCAGCAGCACCGGACCGGCAACACGCGCCCAGAGGAGCGCAAGCGACGCTGCCAGCGTCGAAGCACCGGCACCGGCACGCGCCCCGTGGATTGCGACGATTCTCCCGGCAGCGGCACCCTCGGCCTGCCTGCGCGCACGCAGGCGTGCCAGCAGCCCCGCATCCTGCACCACCCGCATCTGGCGCATCAGGCCACCAACCTTACGGCGAAACGGGTACCCGACCCCTCGACACGACTCGAGGCCTGCCAGCCGAGCACCAAGGCACGGATCTCGCCCGCGGCCGTGGCCCGGACCAGCCTTACCCGAACGAAGCCCGCGACCTCACGGACACCGGGTGTCTCGCCCGGCACGGCATCGGAAAGCACGGCCACGAGCCACGCGCGATCCGTCCCGGAATCGGGCCCGCTCTCCAGCAGCCGGGCTGCGGCAGCCGCTGCCGCCGGACCCACGTGCGCGGACTCGGGCGTGACCTTGTCCCCCACCCGGACGGTCTCGCGTGCCCCGAACGTGACGGCCCGGGCATGGGCTTCGGCCCCCGGACCATCGAGCACCAGAGGCACGGCCGCAGAACCCCAGGGTCGGGCCAGGATGACCTCACGACCGGGCTGGGCCTCGCGCCGGGACAGCCCCCAAGGCCTGAGGCCAGCCTCGGGTCGCAGGCAATGCAACTCCCCGACGGCCCGCGCCGAAACGGAAGCGGACGCCCAGCCCAGCAAACGCCCCCAGGCCAGCGGACGCTCCGTGGCACACGTGACCTCGACCCGGCTCGGCCCCAGCATCCGGACTCGGGGTGCCGGTGCCCCGTTGAGTCCGGCCATCTCCTCGGCGTCCTCGCGAGCGGCCTGCGCGGTCCGGGAAAGCCCCGCGGCACCGGCCAGCGCCCCGGCGTCGGCGGCCGTCTGCAGCCTGCTGCGGACCTGCCACAGGCTTCCGGCTTCCCAGGCCAGTGCAGAGGCCATCATCAGACCGGTCATGGCGAGGGCGAGCAAGGGCAGCGCCTGCCCGCGGCGTACGGTTGCAATCACGGCTGATCGGCCTCCACGAGACGAGGGGTGACGACGATGGTGAGTTCGGTCCGCTGACGTTCGGTCCGTCGATGCCGGAACAAGGCCCCGACGACGGGCAGGTCGCCCAGGAACGGCACGCGATCGACGACTTCGTCCTCTCCCTCCTGGATCAGGCCGCCAAGGACAAGGGCCTGCCCGGAGGCGAGCGTGACCTCGGTGCTGGCCTTGCGGGAGCCCAGGCCCGGCAGGTCCAGCGTGCCCAGGCGCAGGCCATGGGCCTGGTCGAGATTGGAGACTTCGGGCGCGACCTTGAGACGGATACGACCGTCGGGCAGGATCCGGGGCGCGACGGCGAGACGGATGCCGTATTCGCGCCACGTCATGGTGGTGTTCCCGAACTGCTGGGCGACGGGTACCGGCACCTCGCCGCCCACAAGGAAAGTGGCCTCGCTGCCGGAGTCCGCCACGAGGCGCGGATCGGCGAGCAGCCGAGCCTTGCCATCCCGGACCATGGCCCGTGCGTGGGCCGCGATTCGATCGACCATGCCCAAACCGAGCGAGCGCGAAGACCCTGGCGTCGACTCGCCGAAGGTTGCCTGTCCCGGTTCGTAGCGCACCTGGGCATCCGGCCCCTGGATGAGCGATCCCCACGTCACTCCGGCCTCCTGACGGTCCGATATCCGCGTCTCCAGAACCTGGACATGCACCTCGACCCGGCCGGAGCGGTTCGGCCGCGCGGCGACGACGACTTCGCGACGCTCGCGCCCGGAGCGGTGCCACAGCCACAGCGACGTCTGCCCCTCGCCGCGTGCCTGGACCAGGACCTCCCTCCGGCCGACGAGCGTCACGTCGGCAACACCGGGCAGGGTCACGGCTACCCGGCGCAGATCGACCGGCAGGACCAGCACCTCGGCCTGTCCGGGTTCGAGGCGCAACAGCGAAGCGTGAGGCACCACTTGTGGCGCGGCTCCGGTCTGATCCGGCAGAGCCGTCGAGGCCGTGGCGGCAACATCGGGTGAAGCCCCCCCCGACAGACCGATGGCAGCCGCGAGCATCAGCATGTTCATTCGGGACGCATCCAGTCGGTCTGTGGACCGCGATGGACCGGAACCGGCGGCTCCGCCGTCGGCTGAGGGGAAGGTGAACGAACCGGCTTGGGCCGGGCCTTGGGTGCACCGAACCGGACTGGCGGCCTCCCTGTGCTCGAGGGCAGAGCCAGCAGGCGACGCGCCGTCCAGGTCACCGGACGAGGAACCTGACCGGCGTCCTCGCCAGGCGCACGCATGGCCAACCGGATATGGCCACGGTCACTGGCCAGGATCAGGCGTGTCGCCTCGTCCGGCCGGACCGCCAGCGTGGCCGAGGGCACGACACGGGGCTCCTCGGAGGCCTCGCCCGAGGTGCGCTGGGCCACCGCCAGGACGACCAGATTTTCGAGAATCACCCGACTCGTCGGCATCCCGTCAAGATCCATCGTCGCCACGACATCGACGCGCGAGCCGGGAACCACGAAACCCGCGACCCCGACAACCTCATCGACAGCCACGGTGACGGCACGATGACCGGCCGGAACGGGCAGGATACCCGGTTCCGCGGAGGCACCGACGGCGAGGAGCCGCGCATCCAGGAGAGGCTCGCCCGGAAAGAGCGCCACCCGCGTGGTCCGACCGAAGGGCTTCGTGTCCGCTCCGACCGCACCGGGTGGCAGGCTGTCGACAGGCCACGCACCAAGGACCACGTCATCCGGCAGGAGTGCACGGCCGACGGGCACCGGGCGACGGAGGATCCAGAGAGGACTCCTGGCCTCGGCACGGCCGGACGGCCCCCCGTCCAGCAGGTGAGCCACGACACCGGCCGTGGCCCCGGCCGCCACGACCAGCACGATGCGCAAGCCGAGGCGCATCACTCGCGCCTCATCGTGGCGGCGGCCTGCAACGGGAGATGCTCCGGCAAACCAAGCCAACGCCACGGCGACGGATACTGCCACGACAACGCGACACGCACGCGTTCACCCGAAGCCGCCTGTTCACCGCTCAGATCGATCTCGGTCCGACCGCCCGGGTCCAGCGGGGCCAGGTGCCGCCGGACCTCCCCCAGCGTGGCCGCGGCCCCGCGCCCCACGGCCAGGGCACGTGCTCCCTCGCGACTGGCATGCACCAGCGCCAGGCCAGCGGCATGGACCTGCCCCATGCCGACAACCGCGTGGATGAGCAGGAGGAGAACGGGCAGGGCCAGGGCCACCTCGACGATGGCCTGGCCGCGCGCCCGGAGGTCAGGGACTCGCATTGCCCCCGGCCCCGGTGTTGCCGAGCGTCGACGCGATGGACTTGAGCATGTTGTTGACGTTGGTCCCCATCAGGGACAGGGCGCCGACGCACACCACGGCGATGAGGCCCAGGATCAGACCGTATTCGGTCAGCGCCTGCCCCTCCTCCTCGAGCAGCAACCTCTTCCACATCTGCACCACCTCCTTCGGCCTGCTGGCCACCTTCAGGCTCGCTCCGGCGGATTGCCCGAAGGTCTCCCGAGGACACCCACGGGATGAAGCAAGGCGTCGAGCAACTCACGAAAGGCACGAGCTTCGGGTGGATGGCCATCCGGTCTGCGTCCCCATCGACGCCACGCCGAGACGGCATCGAGCCGCTCGATACCGCGGACCAGAGAAGGGACGAGTGCCAGCACCTCAGGGGCTCCGGGCTCTCGACTTGGGAGCAATCCGGCAGGCAGGCAGGCTGCCAGCCCTTGGTCCACCCCGGCCCATGACGGCCGCACACCTGCCCATCGCAGCAGGCCCTCGCGCTCGGATGCGAGCGCCTCGAGTGCCGGCAGGCCGGCTTCGAAGCCCGGCCAGCGCAGGATGGCCCGCGGCCCCCGGCGGCCACGCAGGACATCCTCGATGTGAAAGAGCCCCACGTCGAGGCTGGCCACCAGATGCCATCGGAATCCCAGACGGCGGTGCTGGGCCCGAAAAGCCAGGACATCCGCGTCGGAGAGCCAGAGATGCCGGTCGATGCGACGCCGCAGCCGTCCGGGGTCGCGGCAGAGGGACACGGGGTGCGTATGAAAGGCCGCGACCCCCGCGAAAAGGTCCGTGTGACACGCGTAGCGGACGCCCAGTCGGACGCCGTCGTGCGACAGCATCGGACGCCGCGTCAGGTCCGCGAAGGCCTCGAATACGCCGTTGCGTCCCCCGAACACTCCACCACGCTCCCCGAAGAGCAGGTTGCGCCTCCTCGCGAGGGCCATGGGCTCGGAAGGACGGGGAGGGTGCCCCGCCATGTGGGGCCCCAGCCGCTCGACGAAAGCATCGTGCAGTCGCGCGGGCAATTCCATGCAGGCATCTCTCCGTAAGGGTCCCGGACACGGTCCCGTAGCATCGACAGCCCGGAGCATGGCGCGCGGCCGCGAGCCTGCGGATTAAGCGGACATGACGGTGGCGTGAGACTGCATCCCGGCGCGTGCTGGCGGGTACATGGCAGACGGGAGGACACCCGATGCGGCGCACGATCCGGCTGGCGATGACGAGCCTTGCGACCCTCTTGCTGGCCGGCTGCCGAGGCGGTCTCGGCAACGTCTTCGATATCTGGTGACGACCGGGCGTCCGCTAGTCCGGGCTGCGGACCGGACGCACCAGCATGTAGACAGCCTCGGGTGAGAGCGCGCCCTCCATTCCGACCTCGTAGCCATCGCGATCCGTCAGCAGGGCCCTGCCTTCCCGGATGGCCTGACGGACCTCCTCGGGCAGGCGGCCGATGAGATCGGCGACCGTGGCACCGGGGAAGAACCGATAGGATCGGTTCTCGAACCAGACGGTCAGATGCGCGGTGGTCACGGCTCGTGTTCGGACGGCCCTGTCAGGAGACGACCTCGGGAAGCCGTCCGGTCAGCGCCAGGGCTACGAGCACTGCCCCCAGAACAAGACGGTAGACGATGAAGACCATCGTCGAGTTCTCGCGCAGATAACCCAGCAGGAAGCGGATGCACATGTAGCCGCTGATGCCCGAAGCGAAGATGCCGGAGCCCACGACGGCCCAGGAGAGGTTCGGGTCCTCGAGCAAGTGGCGCCCTTCGAGGATCGCGGCACCGAGGATGATCGGCGAACCCAGCAGGAAACTGAAGCGCGCCGCAGCCTCCCTTTGCAGGCCGCCGAAGAGGCCGGCCGTCATGGTGACACCGGAGCGGCTGGCTCCAGGAATGATGGCCAAGGCCTGGGCAAAGCCGACCATCAGCGCCTCGCGCCAGCCCATGGAGCGCAGGTCTGTCTGACGCGAACCGACACGTTCGGCCAGCAGCAGCAGGACAGAAAAGGCCAGCATGGCGACGCCGATGACCATTGGATGCCGAAGCACGGTGGCCACCTGGTCCTCGAAGAAGAGGCCCGCGGCGACGGCCGGCAAGCAGGATACGACCAGGTACCAGGCCATCCGCTGGTCGGGGTCGCCCGCGAGATCGGGTTTGCGCAGGCTCCTGAGGCCACCCAGGAAGATGGCGGTCAGATCCCGTCGGAAGTAGCCGAACACGGCGATGAGCGTGCCAATGTGCAAGGCGACGTCAAAGGCGAGGCCATTGGGCTTCCAGCCGAGGAAGATGGGGAAGAGCACCAGGTGCGCGGTGCTGGAGACTGGCAGGAATTCGGTCAAGCCCTGCACCACGCCGAGTACGATCGCCTGCAGGATATCCACGCGCCAAGCGCCCCTTTCCACGTTCCGGAAGCGTCATGCTACCGATCGGCAGGCACCGGGGCAAGCAAGACGCCCACTGCCCCAAAGGCCGAACACCGGAGCGAGGGGGGTCGCTCCGGTGTCGCCTGGCGGGTTCCCGATGAGGAGGGGGATGGGAACTCCGCCGCGTCGACGGTCCTGCAAAGAAGGGGGGGAGCAGGACCGGGACGGGACTCAATCCTGCTGGACGCCGATGGTCACGCCGCGGGCAGCCGTGCTGATACGGGCGAGCTCATCCATCGTGGGCAGTTCGAAGCTCTTGGACTCGTTGACGGCCAGCTCGATGGACTTGGCTGTCATCGTCGCGAACAGGACACCCCGCTGGATCGTCGCGCCGAGGTCGCTGCCTCCATACTGGGCAAGCTGGACCGGATTGGTGATGCCGACGGCGTGCAGAATCCGGGCGTAATCGGCCTTGGTGCCGGGCACCCGCATCAGGTCGGCCATCTGGGCGTACTGCCGCAGGCTCTCCTTAGGCACGCCCGTCAGGAGCGAGGTGAAGAACCGGCGGATCGGGCCACCGCCCCAGAAGCGCATCGCGCCGGGACCCTTGATGCCCATCCCGAAGAGCTTCGACAGGTGGTCGAGATTGCCCACCAGACGGGACATGTCATAGACGCCCTGCTGACTGGCGGGATCGACCTGCTGCTGGACCTGCACCGGCACGGTCGACTGGGCTGCCACGACGGGCTGCGCAGCCATTGCCGGCTGGATGCCACCGGCCCGGACCTGGGCGCGGGCAACCTGCATGTTGCCGATGGGAGCGAGCATGGGGACCGACCTCTCGATGGAAGGGTGACCTGAGGGATTGTCGGCCGCAATGCCCGGCGGATTCTTAAGGGACGGGAAAGCCCTCCTGAAGCTTTCTCCAAGACCGTTTGACCGGCGGCGCGCAAGTCGTTAACGTGGACCATGACGAGGTGTAGCTCAGCTTGGTAGAGCGCCTGCTTTGGGAGCAGGATGTCGTCGGTTCGAATCCGGCCACCTCGACTCGTCCGGGCCAACCGGGTCCGGGCACCTTCCCGGTCGCCCCTGCGGGCGCTCAGAGCCTGAAAGCGTCCGAGGACAGCCGCGGATCCCAGCGGAAGGTCTGGAACGTGTAGTCCACCACCATGTGGGTCGCGTCGTACATGCGCAGAAAACCCACCGTGAGGTCCCCGGGATCGACCGCCAGGATCTCGCGCCGGATTGCCGCGTCCACGGGGGGTGCGCCACGCACCTCGATGACGTCCATCGGCCGACCGCCCAGCGTCTGCCGTCCGACGACCCACCAGGCGGCCGAAGGCCCCATCAGGCGACCGAACATCGCGTCCGGGGCCAGGTCCCCGAACTTGTGATTGCGGTTGCTGGCCAGCAGGTCGTCATCCACCTTGACGTTGATGGGGAAGAGGCCGAGGAAGCCGCTGGCCTTGACCTTGACGTTGCGGCCGTCCGTCGTGACCATCGACGCCCCGGACACCAGCCAATTGTCCGTATCGAGGACATCACCGCGCATCCGGGCCGGCTTCTGCCAGAGCAGACGCGTCCGGTAGGTGCTGCGTCGCAGCTCCTGGACCGGCTTGCCGGCCTTGAATCGCCCTTCGGAGAAGGAGCGCACCATGGCCTCGACGCCCTGGGCGCTCTGCAGACGCTGACGCATGCGCTGAAGGAGGGCCAACCCGGCCTGCGCATCACCCTGCTGTGCCGGCTGATCGGGCTGGGGCAGCGGTACGGTGGCGGGCGGCGCAACGGGTTCTGGCAGGGGTGCACCTTGACCGACGCGTCCGCATCCCACCACGGAAGCGACGGCCAGCAAGAAGGCCAGCGGGAAAGACCAACTCTTCATAACTTATTCTTAACACCCTACAGAGCGGACCGGTCGTTGGCAAGGCCTGCCGGGCGACAGGACGACCAGAAGACACTGGTCGGAGAAGACGAAGCCGGACCCGCAGGAGCCTGCGAGTCCGGCTTGAGGGAATGCCCTCAGTTGCGGCGAAGGTCCCGGACCTGGCCACCCAGCTCCAGCAGGTCCAGCTGGGAGCGGAAGCGCTCGGGTGCCGTCATGCCCGGACCATCGATGCGATCGCGAACGATTTCGCGGTGTTCGTCCTTGAGGCTCTTGCCGAGCTCGGCCGCCTCGCTGCCGGTCAACTGACCCTTGTTGATACCGGCCCCGATGCGGGCACGGATGTTCGCCTGACGCTCCACGAGATTCACGGGCATGGTCCTGTCTCCTCACTTGGTTTCGTCGGTGACCCCGCCACCGACTGTCTGCTGACAAGAGAGTCATCCGAACACCCGCTCACCGGACGCTCACCAGGTGCGTTCAAGACCGGACACGTCGACACAACCGCTATGCTGGTGACGTGATCTGGACCATCCTCGGCCGCCGATTGGCCGTGCCCTCCCTCCCGACCCACCATGTCGAGAGGACGGATCTGCTGCAACGACTCGACCCACCCGATGTCGCTGCGCCCCGTATCAGTGTCGTCGCGGCTGCAGCCGGCTCGGGCAAGACGACCTTGCTGGCGAGCCTGGTCGCGCGTGTCCGGATTCCTGCCGGATGGTTCGGCCTCGGTGAAATGGATGCGGATGCAGCCGTGCTGTACGGGCACCTGGAGGCATGCCTCGGACGCATGGTGCCCGGCCTGCTCGGGTCAGCCCGAGCCCGCCGCGAGATTCACGATGCCGAAGACTGGGAACAGGTCGTGGCCGTGCTGTGCGACGACCTCGCGATGGCCCATGAGGAACCTCTGCTGCTGGTTCTGGATCAGCTCGAGCGCATCGAGCGCCATGCGTCGAGCCAACGGATCGTCCGCAGTCTGGTGGGGAACCTGCCCGACAACATCCGACTCGTGCTGGCGGGACGGACCCTACCGGTGGATCTTGCCCGCGAACGCCTGGCAGGCCATGTCCTGGATCTCGGCAAGGCCGATCTGGCCATGACGCCCCTCGAGGTCGCGCGCCTGCTCGCGAGCACGGGGCAATCCGCGGATGCGCGCCAGGCCACGGGCATCGTCGCCGCGACCGGCGGCTGGGCCGCGGGCGCAGCGTGGATGGCCGTGCCGCGCCCTGCAGCTCGGGCATCGGGACTGCTGCCCGGCAGTGGCGAAGACGAGCACGCATTGGATGCCTACCTCGTTCAGGAGGTCCTGGCCCCCCTTGATACGCCAGTTCGGGAACTCCTCCTGCGGACCGCCCCCCTTCAGGTGCTTGATGCCGAGAGCGTACGGACGCTTGCCGGGACATCTTGGGAGGAGGCGCGCAGGGCCCTCGCCCGCCTCGAATCCTTCGGGCGCGTCGGGCGCGACGAGATCGAGTGGCAATCCTTCTTCCGGGAGTTTCTCGTCCGTCGGCTTTCCCGGGAACAGCCCAAGGCGGAACAGTCGACCATCTGGCGCCGCGTGGCGCTCCTCGTCGCGGCCGAGCCCGAGCAGGCCATCCGCTGTCTGCTGCGCGCAGAGGACATTGCCGGAGCCGAAGACCTTCTGGTCGCGAGCCTCGGCCAACTTCTGGCGGAGGGCAAGCGGGAGACGGTCCTCGAGACGCTGACGCTCTTTCCGCCTGAGGTACGCGGCAAGTCTGCAGCGTGGCTCCATGCCCGAGGCGAGTGCAGCCGGGAATCAGGTGCGTGCGTCGAGGCCTGCGAAATTCTTGAACAGGCACTCGGTGCATGCCCGAGCCAAGAGACCGAGTTGGCGTTGCGGATTTCGGCGGGCCTCGCCGCGGCATGGGGCGCCCGTGGCAGGATCGAGGCCCTGAAGGTACACGCCTTGAAGGCCATTCACGCCGAGGATGCCGGCTCCCGCGGGCTTGCCCGCAACGCTCTCGGACTGGCCGCGCTGCAGGAGCTCGAGCTCGACTCCGCGCTGGAACACTTTGCAGGCGCGTTGGCGGACTTCAGGATGGCGGGACGGCCCGCCGGCGAGATGCGCATCCTGCACAACCGCGGCCTGGTGCACGCACGATCGGGTCACCTCGAACGCGCCGTCGCGGCCTATGGCGAGGCCATCCGACAGGCAGAGGCCCACGCGCTCTCACCCTTTCCCTTGACGTTCAACAACCTGGCACTCTGCCACCTGCACATGGGCCGCCTCGAGGAAGCTTGGCAGACCCTGGAGCAGGGCATGGCCGTTGCCAATCGATCCGGTACCCCTCGTGACAGGATGCTGCTGCTGCGCACGCGAGGGCAGCTGTTGGCGGCCGGTGGCGACGGTCGCGCCGCTGCGGAAGCCTACGACGAGTCGCTCGACATCGCCGCCCGGCTTGGGGATACGGGTGCCACGGCACTGGGTCATCTGGGCCTGGCAGAGGCAGCTCTCGGGCTGGCGAACCTGCCCAAGGCACGTGCGTCTCTCGAGCAGGCCGTCGAAAGTGCGGGACAGCCCTTGGCGGCAGCCTCGATGACGGAGGCCGCTGCCGTGGCCGCCCGGATCGCCCTTGCGGAAGGACAACCCGACAGGGCCCTCGAACACTGTCATGTCATCCTGGGCCACCTGGAACGCACGACCAACGACCTCCAGCTGTTCCGAACGCTCGAACTGCTGGAAGCCGCGCATGCAGGCCGCGGCGAAGCCCTGCAGGCCGAAGCGGCACTTGCACGAGCTCGAACATTGGCCGACAAGCATGGCTATCCGCTGCGCCCACGAGGCGCAGCCATGCCGGAATCGCCACCGCCGCCCCTGCCGCCGAACCTCGAGATGGACACCTGCGGGTCTTTCGAGGTCCGCATCGAAGGCACGCCTTTGCGTGTCCGGGAGTGGCGGACAAGCAACGCGAAACTGGTGCTGGCCTACCTCCTCATGCACCCCCAGGGCGCCACCAAGGAGCGCCTGCATGACCTCCTGTATCCGGGTTCCGAGCCTGCCCGATCCGCGCTGGCCATGGTCATCAGCAGACTACGTCAGATCCTGGAACCCGAGGCACCCAAGGGAAGTCAGAGCCGCTTCATTCACTTCCATGACGGCAGGTATGTCTTTGCGCGGGGCCTCCGGGCTCGCCTCGACGTCAACGGACTGCGTGCCCTGCTGGACCAGGCCGGCAGACCCGAGACGCCCCCGACCGACCGCTCGCGCCTGCGTCGGGAAGCCCTTGCGCATTACCGCGGACCGTTCCTCGAGGAATTCCCTGACCACCCCTGGTGCCAGGTCGAACGCGAAGGCCTGCGCAGGCTGGCCGTCCGAGCGTGGGAAACCACCTTTGCCGAAGCAGGTGAAGCAGGTGATTGGCCTGATCTGGAGCGTCTGGCCACTGCATGCCTCGAAGCTGACCCGACAAGCCAAGGTGCGATTCGCGCCCGAATGATTGCCCTGTGCATGCAGGAACGGGCTCAGGACGCCTTGCGAAGCACCGCAGCCTCGCTGCAGGTCTTGCGCGCCGAGCACGGCCTCGATGCCGACGAGGACACCGACGACCTCGTGGCGCAAGTCAAGGAGGGACGTTTCACGGTTCGGTTGGCGTTGGAGTACCTCTCCCGGCAAACGTGATCAATCGCGGGAGATCTTGCGGATCACCTGGTAGAAGTCACCCGATACCGGATCCTGAACACGGTCCTGGAAGTACAGGTTACCCTCGCCGTCGAGGCGGAGCGCCTTCGGGCGGCTCAGCTTCGCTTCGGCGGCCGGGCCGTCCACAACTCCGTCCTCACCGGTGCCGGCCACGGTGAAGACCATGCCCGAGGCGGAGACCCTGCGGATACGGTTGGATCGGGCATCCGAGACAATCACCGATCGGCCGAGGACAACCAGAGATTCCGGGCTGCCGAATCGCGCTGCCTGACCCCGGCCAATGCGGTAGAGCTCGCCGTCCGGCGCCCCGGCGACGGTCGTGACGATCCCGAGCCGGGAGACGCGACGGATGGCGCGGTTGCCCTCATCGGTGACGTAGACGGCACCATCCGGACCGAACACCGCACCTGCAGGGTCACGGAACCGCGCCACATCGCCCTGGCCATCGGCGAAGCCGGCTACCCCGAACGAGCCGGCAAGCACCCGTCCTTGCTGGCCCGGAGCCTTGACGACCACGATGGAGGCATCGGGCAGTGTGCACACGACGTTGTCGCGGGCATCGACGGCCAGCCTCCCGCCAAGGCTGCGGGTACCGCGCGCGGGGAAGGTGACGAGCGGGCCCTCATCAAGGACGAGACCCGATGCAGCCTGCTTGAAGACGCGTACCTCACCCGACTCCACATGCAGGGCAGCAGCCCAGTAGCGGCCATCGGGACCGAAGGCCTGGAGAATCGGATTCACGTAACCCGTCGGCAGGGTCGCAAAGCTCGAGGTGGCGCCCGATGAGGCCAGGCGGACAATCTCGATGGCCTCGGAGGCTTCGGCCACCTGCCGCGGCAGGAGAATGTCCCCGGATGCGTCGACAGCGAAGGGACCCGCCGCAGCGAAAGAGAGATCATCCTTGTGGATGCCCAGCCGCACGAGGTCCCGTGCGGTGAAGAGCGTGCTGACCCGCAAGGAGTCTCCCCGCAGGCCGAGACGAGGATTGAGGGCACGTGCGACGGCGCGGACCTCCCCATCATCCTCGATGATCTGGCCCAGCAGGGCAGGCACGTCCAGGGAACCGGAAGCCATGTAGGGCACGACATCGGGAGCAAGCCGCGTCCGCAAGAGGCCCAACAGCTCCGGCAAGCGCCGCAGATCGAGTTGCCGGATCAAGGCAGACCGATCAGGCGCCATCGCAAGCGTGTTGGCCACCAGCGAGGAGGCAAGGTCCACGTCGGCACTAGCCTCCCCCGAGGCCGGCAGCGAGGCAATCGCCCCGAAGGCATAGGTCACGCCGCCCTCGGGCAAGGTCACCCGGATCAGGACGCTCCCGCTGGCCGTCAACGGCAACCGGACGGCAAAGCGTCCCGCATCATCCGTGCGGACGGCAGGTCCAAGCACCCGCGCGTCAGCGGATTCGACCACTACATTGGCTCCGGCCCGGCCGGACTCTTCCAGTGCCTGGGTGGTCCGGGCAATCGAGGCCATTGTGCGGTAGAACATCCCGCCGCCGACGTCGCTCAGGAAGATGCCGGCGCCCACGTCGGAAAGGCCTGCGGAATCATTGCTGACCAGTTGCAACAAGGGCATGCGGAACTGCCCACGCATGACCCGATCGACACTTCCCCCTTCTTGCGTCGAAGCCTGTCCACCGGATGCGGCACCTCCGTCCGGTGCGTCCCCTGGCCCCGTCCGAGCTTCGCCGAGTTGCGGAGCCAAGGTCACACGCGGGCTGCCACCGGGCAGGACGTTCACACAACCGGCCAGCAGCAAAGCTGCCATCAGGGCCTGCGACAACGACAGCCCCAAGCCTGAAACCTGCTGCACGTCCCACCTCCTTGCCGCTTCCTGCCTCGACAGTTCAGTCCTGTCGACTGCTCACCGACCGTTCACCACGTGGAGCGACCTGTAGCCCTCGCCAGGAACCTGCCTCCCAAGGATACCGCCGACGAAGCACGCGTTTGACATGGGCCTCGGCACTGCCTATCGTTCGGTCGGTCCGGTGTCGCCCGATCCCGGCCTCCCCGCGCCCCGGAGCACGAACCCTTGCCGGCATCCCCGACCTCGGACGACCTGACGCACCGTGCCCTGAAGGCTCGCCATCGCGCAATCAGGGAAGGGCTACCCCAGGACCTGAACCTGCGGGTCCATCGTGCGCTCAGTTGGCTGGAGCGGGCCGAGCAACTGGCTGATGCCGGGGACCCCGACGGTCAGGTCATCTTCCTGTGGATTGCCTTCAATGCGGCCTATGCACGCGACATGGACCAGCAGGTAATGCTGTCCGAGCAGGAAGCCTTCCGCACCTTCACCCAGGCCATCCTTTCGCTCGATGCCGCGAATCGGCGTCTGGAAAATCTGGTTTGGAAAGAGTTTCCGGGCAGCATCAGAATGCTGCTGGACAATCCCTATGTATTTCCGCGCTTCTGGGAATACCATCGGGGCGAAGTCACCCACGAAGTCTACGCGCACGACTTCGAGCAGGCCAAGGCCCAGGCTCACAAGGCACTGGGCACCGGACAGACGGAGCGGGTGCTGACCTTGGTGCTTGGCCGGGTCTACACGCTGCGCAACCAGTTGGTCCACGGCGGTGCGACGTGGCGCAGCAGCGTGAACCGGGACCAGATCCGCGATACCGCACGGTTCCTGGCCCGCCTTGTGCCGCTCGTGATCGCTCTGATGATGGATCACCCGCAGAAGGCGTGGGGTGCACCGGCGTGGCCGGTGGTGTCCTGAGAAAGCCTTGGTTGCCAGGCGTTCAGTCGGGCCGTCTCGAGACGAGTTCGAGCATCCTTGTTTCGGCGAGGTGAAAGTCGGGCTGCGCACCGGGATGCCGAAGCGCCCAGCAGGACATGGTCCCTTCGCGTGTGCGGATCATGGCCGTCAACCCTACCCTGATCACGGCCTGGGGACGCGCCAGCAACCACGAGGCCGAGACGAGTCGGACCCCGCGCCCGGCCTTGAACCTGACGGCTGGTCGGTCCTGCCCGGGGTCCGCACGGCCACCTGCACGGTAGTTGGCAAAGGCATAGATCTGCCAATGCCCTTCGGGGGACAGGTTGAGTTCCTCGTAGGCCTCGGACGAGTCTCCGGCCCGGAAAGCCTCGAGACAGGTGGCCTCCCACAGGCCGTCGCGCCTTTCGGGTGCCGACGAGACGGCAGGCCAATCCACCACGCCCAGAGGATCCCCGACGACCCAGCCGATCTCGAGATGGCTGTCCTCGAGGCGCGCCCGGGCCTTCACGGTCACGCCCTCGGGTGCGGGCTCGCCCGGCCACGGATGCAGGTGCAGCCAGGTTTCGCTCACGCGCACTCCCGGACGATGGCCGCCAGATCGTCGAACCGGGCCTCGATGGCGTCCGCCAGACGGAACTGCACCCGGGCACGCCGCAGGTTCAATCCGCGTTCCTCGACCCGGAAATAGACATCGCCCTCCAGATGATCGGTGAAGAACCGCAGGCCCAGTTCGAAGGCCAAAAGACGGGCGGAGGCGGGGATCAGGTCACGGTCCGCAGGTCCCAGAACAGCGCCGGCCACCCCCATGTAGCCCTCCAGGACCGCCCGGGCCAGATCCAGATCGAAACGAACCGCGCCCGGATCGGCGGGTTCTTCCCCGGCAGGGTTGCAACTGGACCGCAGGCAATCCCCGAGGTCGTAGTGCAGCAAGCCCGGCTTGACGGTGTCGAGATCGATGACCGCAACCGCCGCGCCTGTCCCTTCGTCCAGAAGGATATTGTTGACCTTGGGGTCGCCGTGAATCGGGCGGATCCGGAGGCGCCCTTCGGCCAAGGCATCTTCAAGCATGGGCGCCACATGCCGATGGCGCCCGATGAAATCGTGACACCAGCGTTCCTCGGAGTTACCGGACTCGGGCAGGCCTTCCCGGACCATGTCGTACCGAGCCAGATAACCCGGTGTCACATGGAACCCGGGCAACGTGTCGGCCAACCCGGAAACGGGCAGGTCGGCCACAAGCCTGTGGAAACAGCCCAATCCGCGACCGACCTCGCGGGCAATGCCCGGATCCTCGACCCGATCCACCGTGCGGGTGCCCGAGATGAACCGTTGGGCCCGCCACCAGGTGCCGTCAGGGGCCACGACATGGTCCCGGCCCTCCGTCGTCAGCAGCACTTCAGGCAGTTCCCAGCGTCCGACAACCCGACCATCCGGGGCGGCAAGGTTCGCCGCGACATGGCCCAGCACTTCGCGGATGTTAGCGGCGACCAGTTCTGGTTGCCGGAAGACCTCGGTGTTCAGGCACTGCAGCAGGAAAGGTGGACGATCGCCTTGCCCCGGCATGACGAGGTATGTGCGGTTGATGTTGCCCGATCCGAAGGGCCTGACGGCAAGCCCGGCATCCCCACCGCAGAATGCGGCGGCCATCATGGCTGGCAAGCCGTCTTGTTCGGGGTGTCGCGCGGCGTCAGTGCCTGCGGAATCGGAGAAACGCACGAGGCGAGGATAGCGCAGGTCATCCTCGGGTGCCGAGACGATCGTCACGCCCCCGGTCAGAGCCAAGGGCCCGGGCGAAGATGGGCAAGTCCACGGCAACGCCAGTTCTTCAAGCCCCGGAGCCCACCCAGTCCCCCAGTGTCCGATGTCCGCTGTCGTGAGATGCTCCATGCCCATGGACACCGTCGCGCAGTTATTCTCCCCCCTTCGCCTCGGAGACCTGACCTTGCCGAACCGCATCGTCATGGCCCCGCTGACCCGCTGTCGCGCGGGCGAGGGCCGCGTGCCCACCCCCCTGATGCGGGACTACTACGTGCAGCGGGCTTCAGCCGGCCTGATCCTGGCCGAAGCCACGGCGGTGACGCCCATGGGCGTGGGCTACCCGGACACGCCGGGCATCTGGTCCGAGGCGCAGGTCCAGGGTTGGCAGGCCATCACCCGGGCCGTGCATGAGGCCGGTGGGCGGATCATGCTTCAGCTATGGCATGTCGGGCGAATCTCGCATCCGTGGTACCTGAACGGAGCGCAGCCGGTCGGCCCCAGCGCTTTGGGCGCAGATGGCCAGGTCCGTCTGCCGCACGGCAAGGAAGCCTATCCCGTACCACGAGCCCTCGCAACGAACGAACTGCCGGGCATTGTCGAAGCCTATCGCCACGGTGCCGAAAACGCGCTTCGCGCTGGCTTCGATGGCGTCGAGATCCATGGTGCCAACGGCTACCTGCTCGACCAGTTCCTGCAGGACCGCACGAAC
Organism: Candidatus Sericytochromatia bacterium; assembly: GCA_035285865.1. GTDB lineage: Bacteria > Cyanobacteriota > Sericytochromatia > S15B-MN24 > VGJW01 > VGJW01. The sequence goes on along the minus strand of JAYKHS010000022.1, from coordinate 157,029 downwards.
CGGCGGACCGACGCGTACGGCGGCACGACCGCCCACCGCGCCCGCCTCATGCTCGAGGTGGCCGACGCCTGCATCTCGGTCTGGGGGGCTGGTCGGGTCGGGATGCATCTGGCACCTCGCGGCGATGCTCACGACATGGGCGACAGCAACCCCCGTGAGACCTTCGGGCACGTTGCTCGCGAACTGGGCAGACGCAGGCTGGCTTTCCTCCTTGCCCGCGAGCACGAGGGCACAGACCGCCTGGGTCCTTGGCTGCGCGAGCAGTTCGGAGGCCCCTTCATCGCCAACGAGGGATTCACCCGCGAGACGGCTGAGGCTGACGTGGCGGCGGGCCGCTCGGATGCGGTGGCCTTCGGCAAGGCCTTCATCGCCAATCCGGACCTGCCGGCGCGCTTTGCGGTGGGAGCCGCCCTCAACCCGTGGGATACGAGGACCTTCTACGGTGGAGGACCCGAGGGGTACGTCGACTACCCGAGGTTGGCCTGAGCACGGGGGAGTAACCTCGTTCCAGAGCGGCGATATCACACCAGCGACAGGGGCAAGACCCTGGCGCCCTTGATTCAAGGTTAGCCTTCGGCGGTAGGGGAAATTCATGACAACGCCGATCGACCCGCTCTTCCAACCGACACCCTTGACCGCTCGACCTGCAGCGCATAACCCTGTCGAGCCGGAGACGACGCTTTCCTCGTCAGGCACCGGCCCCCTGAAACTGGAAAAGGACAACTCGGTCGTCGGTCGGGGCCGTGGCCTTGGAACGGGTCTCGCGCTGGAGGAGCCAATCCGCGCGCTGCCGTCTGCGCGGGCAAGCGACACGGTGCAACGCAGCGGCATCGGCGAGGGCCTCTACGCTGCCCGATTGGCCGATGGCACGCGTGACCAACGCTTCTTCGGCGAAAATGACGTGCCCTTCTCGGCGATGGTCCTCAACTCCGAAACCCTGAAGGGCGACGGGCTGGATCCCGGCTTCCTCGCTCGCGCAGCAGTCAAGGCCAATCCCGAGATCCAATTGGTGGTGCCCACCCGCCAACCGATGGATGGCCCTGCCGATCCGCGGTTCCTCGAAGAAAGGAACCGTCTGGCTGCACGACTGGGTGTCCCGGAGGCCAATGTCCACCCGGTTCGTTCCGATATGGCGGCGTTCCCCCAGGACGAGTTTCTCGCAGGGATGCTGAACGGCGAGCCGACGCTGTTCACCCCCAATGACCGCAGTGCCCGACCCGATACTTGGCGCCCTGATGCCGACGGCATCCCGGATTCCCGGCACTGGGCCGGCAAGACGACTCGCGACGGGGCCGCCATGCTCGCGCACGAGCTGGGCATCCAGACCGGGGTCAGCGACATCATCTCGGAAGGTGGGGATACCCAGTTCCTGACCAGACCGGACGGAACGCAAGCCGCCATCTTCAGCAGGTATACGGTCGATCGCGTGGCCACCACCCGGTCCATCGACGTGTCGACGCCCGGTGGCTTCCTCAAGGCCCTCGACGTCACCATGCGCGGCATGCGCGATGCGGGCGTGCCGCTGGACGCCATGGCCCCAGTCGGGTACGGGGCCGTGACCTACAAGGAGGCTCTGGCCTCGATGTCCCCCGAGGATCGCGCCTCCCTCGATCCAGAGGTTCGTGCGCGCTTCGAGGAACTGGGTGACCTCAAGGTGCCGATGCGCTCGTATGTGTACCACTCGGACCTCGCCGTGCTGTCCCCTGATGGTCGTACTGCCTTTGTCGGGGAGCATCTGGCCACTGCAGATCCGAGCATCAAGAACCAGTTGCGTGCCGCCGGATTCGAGCCCCGGACGCTGCCCGGCTTCCAACAGGGATATCCAGCAAAAGGCATGCAAGACCAGCAGGTCGAGGGTTGGGCCCAGACACCCGGTATGCGGGGCGGCCCCCAACTGGGCTACATGAACACGGTGATGGGCAGCCTGCCCGATGGCCGTCGCGTTGTCCTGATGCCGACGGAAACGGCTGACCCGGACCGGCTCACGGCGCGAGATCAGCAGGCACTGGACGCCTTCCGCAGTGTGCTGCCGGACGCCGTGATCGTCCCGGTGGGCGGGCGCAGTGCCGTGACCTACGGTCGCGATGCCTCGGGCAAGTTCGAGGACGGAACCGCGCTCGAACGGGATTGGGGCATCCATTGCATGAGCAATGTCCTGCCGTTCAAGTTAGGAATCCGAGAATGAGCTGACGTTGCCCGCCTCCGAGTCTGGCGCATCGCGTGCGGCTCAGGAGCGCAGGACCGCGAAAGCGTGGTGCCAGTCGTTGCGCAGGAATCCCGGGGCACACCATATCTGGCATAGCGCCTCGAGGGCCGAGCCGGCCACGGCCCCGCCAACGTCTTCAGGGGCCCACCCCAGGGACGTGATGATGGATGTCGCGACGGCCTTGGCCTCTGCATCATCCCCACACAGAAACATGGACGGAACACGGCCCCCGAAGTCAGGGTGGACCATGAGGTGGGCCGCAACCGAGTTGAAGCACTTCACGAAGCGCGCCTGCGGCACCAGTGCCTGCAATCGCTGCAAAAGGCTCTCGCCCGGGCCAGTGAAGTAGGGCACGATGCCATCGACGGCGGAACCGGCGATGGGGTTGGTCGTGTCCAGGACGACCTTCCCGACAAGATGAGACGCGACGGAGGCCACCACGGCCTCCGCGACCTCTCCCTTGAGGGCCACGATGACCAGTTCCGCGTGATGCGCGGTTTCCGCAAAAGTTTCCTCGCGCATCGCGGAGCCCGCGACAAATGCGGCAATCCTGTCACCCGTCCGACTACCGATCACGATCTCGTGCCCGAGCGCCTCGAGCCCCTTGGCCAAGGCTTGGCCAACGTGACCCGTTCCCAGGATACCTATCTTCATTTGGATTCTCCGTCTGATGTTGCTGGCCGGGTCACGATACGAGGAGAATCTTGCCCCGGCGCCCCGCACGCTGTTGGTGCCGCAGGGCCTCGGCAACCGACTCCAGCGGATAGCGAGCCTCCACCTCGGTGCGCAAGGTGCCCTCGGCCAGCAGGGCCAGAAGCTCCTCACGTATCTCGCCCCGTCTCTCATGGGTCATGGCCCGATAGTTGCGCAATCGGGAATAGCCTCGAACCACGACATCCCGGAAGACCAATCGCGCCGCCGGCAAACGAACCTCGTCGGCACCCAGCAGGCCATAGACGACCAGATCGCCACCCTCTTCCAGGCAATCATAGAGCCGACCGCTTGCCATCCCGGCAACCGCGTCGAGCGCACGCAAGACCGGGGTGGCAGCCACCTCGGCGACACGCGCCGCAAGATCCTCGCCGTCCGTCAGCACGGCTTTGGCCCCAGCCGCAAGCAAAGCCGGGGCTTGGCTCTCGTCACGAACCACGGCAATCAGGGGAAGGCCCCTGCGACGCGCCACCCCGAGGACGAGCCGCGCGATGGCTGAGTTGGCTGCATTCATGACGACAGTGCCCCCGTCCGGAACACCTTCGAGCAGGCCCACGGCCGTGAACGGATTGACACAGAGCATCGACGCCTGATCCAGGTCCACGTTGGCAGGCAGAGGCAGCAGGACGTCATCGGGCATGGCCAGGCGCTCGCACCACGTACCCCCGTAAGGCAGGGCCACGACGGTCCCCGGACTCAAGTGCGACGCAGGGCCCGCCTTCGCCACGATGCCGACCCCTTCGATTCCGACGGGCTCCGGATAGTTCGGGGTGAAGACATGGCGACCGTTGAGCAGCAACAGATCCGCGGGGTTGATCGGGCGAACCTTCACATCCACGAGGACACCGGCATCCGGGCACTCGGGTTCCGGTACGTCCTCCACCCGTATGCTGCGGCTGGCATCATCGTTCGGGCCAATGCACAGGACCTTCTTCACGAACGTACTCCTCCGGGCCGCCACGGAGTGCCCACAGGGGCATCCGGATCCGAATCATAGCAGCCCCGGCCTGCTCCGCATGCCTCGGGGTGGCGCCCCGGATCCGGCGCATCGCCCTTGGCCCTCCGTGCCCCTCCGACGTACCATGCAAGGCCATGACCACCAAGGAATTCCAGTATCAGGACCCCTTCCCGATCGGCGAGGACACGACGCGCTATCGGCTCGTGACCAAGGAAGGCGTGCGCGTCGTCGACTTCGACGGCACCCCCGTCCTGAAGGTCGATCCCGCTGTCCTGACCCTGGTCGCCAACGAAGCCCTGCGTGACGTCTCGTTCCTGTTGCGGGCCGAGCACAACGAAGCCGTGGCGAAGATCCTGAGCGATCCGGAGGCCTCGTCGAACGACAAGGCCGTCGCCCTCACGATGCTGCGCAATGCCGAGATCGCCGCCCAGTTCCAGTTGCCCATCTGCCAGGACACCGGCACGGCCACCATCGTCGGCAAGAAGGGCCAGCAGGTCTGGACCGGCGTCCGCGACGAGGAGTTCCTCTCGATGGGCGTCCACAAGACCTACGCCGAGGAGAACCTGCGTTATTCGCAGGTGGCCCCGCTCGACATGTATCGCGAGGTCAACACGGGCACCAACCTGCCGGCCCAGATCGATCTCCACGCCACTCCGGGGATGGCCTACAAGTTCCTCTTCATGGCCAAGGGCGGCGGTTCAGCCAACAAGACGGCCCTCTACCAGGAGACCAAGGCCCTGCTGTCGCCCGACAAGCTCTTTGCCTTCCTGGTCGACAAGATGCGCACGCTGGGGACGGCGGGTTGCCCTCCGTACCATCTGGCCTTCGTCATCGGCGGGACCAGCGCCGAGGCCTGTCTCAAGACGGTCAAGCTGGCTTCAACCAAGTATTACGATCACCTGCCCACCGCGGGCAACGTCCACGGTCAGGCCTTCCGGGACCTCGACCTCGAGCAGCGGTTGCTGCAGGCCGCCCACGACATCGGCATCGGAGCCCAGTTCGGCGGCAAGTACTTTGCCCACGACGTCCGTGTCATCCGCCTGCCGCGCCACGGTGCCTCGTGCCCCGTGGGCATGGGCGTGTCGTGCTCGGCCGACCGCAACATCAAGGCCAGGATCGATGCCGATGGTGTCTGGATCGAGGACCTCGACCGCACGCCTGGCCGCCTGCTGCCGATGGCCACAGACGAACCTGCGACGCCCGCGGTCGCGATCGATCTCGATCAAGGGATGGATGCCCTGCGGGCCGAACTGACAAAGCATCCCGTCGCGACCGCACTCTCGCTCACGGGCACCATCGTGGTGGCACGCGACATTGCCCACGCGCGCTTCAAGGAACTCCTGGACTCAGGACAGCCGTTGCCGGACTACCTGCTGCGCTACCCCATCTACTATGCGGGTCCTGCGAAGACTCCCGAGGGCAAGCCGTCGGGATCATTCGGACCGACGACGGCCGGCCGCATGGACAGTTACGTGGACCTGTTGCAGCGCCACGGGGCCTCGCTCGTCATGATCGCCAAGGGCAACCGCAGCCCACAGGTGACGGAGGCATGCCAGCGCCACGGCGGGTTCTACCTGGGCTCCATCGGCGGCCCGGCAGCCATCCTCGCGGAAGAAAACATCCGCAAGGTCGCGTGCCTGGACTTTGCCGACCTTGGCATGGAAGCCGTGTGGAAGATCGAGGTCGTCGACTTCCCGGCCTACATCCTGATCGACGACAAGGGCCATGACTTCTTCCGGGAACTGCCGGGAAGGACCAACGCGGGATAATTTCCGCTTCCTTCATTTCCTCCGCTTGAAGAATACCGGCCCCGAGGCCGCTTTTCCGCAAGGGCGAGGGAAGCCATCCGGACGAAGCAGATGGGGGCGGGACAAGCCCCGCGGAGGAACCGGAAGATGCCCGAACTGCACGTCCAGAACAGCGCGCCCCAGACCTGGCGCGGCCGCGTGGCTCCCGGTCCGTTGGACATTGTCGCTGGCACCATACACGGCACCGGACGGGACCGATACGTGGCCAGCCCACGCGAGGCGCGCACGCCCGCAGGCTGGGGCACGGCGGGCGTCCTCGGTGCCGTGGCCGGAGGTGCCGCAGGCACGTTGGCTGGTGCAGCCCTGCGCTCGCCCAAGCTGGTCGGCCTCGGTCTCGCTGCCGGTGCCCTGTCGGGCATGGCCGTCTATCCTGCGCTCAAGGACTCGGCTCTGGGCCGCAATCCACGCGCAGCGATCCTAGGGGGCTGGGTAGGCGCAGGCGCACTCGCCATCGGCGCGCTCCAACTGGGGGTGATTGCCGGTCCGGCCGTCGCGGCCGCAGGAGCGGCAGGCGCCGTCGCAGGCGCGCTCGGCTCGGCAAGATTCGCCGACCGTTAAGTCCTCATCAATCCTGACAGGGGGCCCGACCGGGAGACGGACAACTCCCCCAGAGGTAGCAAACTCCCGATGAGCGTCAAGAAGTCCTCGGCCAAAGCCCAGACATCGCGGCCGGGAAAGGCCCCTGCCGCGGCAGCGCGCCCATCTGCTGGCAGGCGCCCGGGCACCGCCAAGCTCAAACCCGTGCAGGACCGGCTCGAACTGCAGCGCGCTCAGGTGCGCCGTGACGCCGAGACCAGCTATCAGGAGGCGAAGCGCGACGGGATCGGCGGTTCGGCCATCCGTTTCTGGGATGAGACCGCCCGCAAGGCCAAGGCGGATCTGGACAACGGACGAATCGCGAAGCCACTGGGCCAGCTCAAGCGGATCGGGGCCGGGGTGATGAAGTTCCTCGCGCAGATGTCCAACGTGGCCGAGCTCGAGGGCAGCGCGGCCAAGCTGGGCTACCTCTCGGGTTCCGGCGTCGCCACCCGTGCCGACCTCGCCAAGGCCACCGCCGTGACGGCGCTCGATGCAGGCCTCGCAGCCACCAACTTCATGGGCGTGGGCGGCATGGTCAATGGCTCTGCCCGACGCGCGGCAGCCCAGCAATTGATCCGCCAGGGCGAAGCCCGCTTCGGTGCCAGCGTCGCCAAGGATGCCGTCAAGGGCATGCTCAAGGCCAAGCCTGCTGCAGCAACGGCCGTCGCCGACGACCTCAAGGCCATCGTCGGCACCCTGCCCGACAACGGCAAGCTCGGTGCCCGCGAGGCAGAGGCCTTCCTCGGACGGCTCCAGCCCTTCGCGGCCCGCTATGGCATGGACTTCAAGTTCGGCAAGAGCATGCTGCCCGAGGTCCATGCCAGCGCGACCGAGGTCTCCATCAAGACGATGGGGGGCGGTACGGATTGGCATGAATACGTCCACGTGGTGCAGACCCTGCAGAACCGGGCCACGGCCCTCGCGTCGCAGGGCGAGCGTCTGGGCAGGCCCATCGCGAAGCTCACGGGTCAGGAAATCGACGAGGCATTCACCTACACCGCAAAGACCTTCGAGAACCAGGCCTACCGCCACTTCGAGGAAGGTGCCGTCAAGGCAACGGGCTTCATGGCCGGTGCGCTGCGGCCGGACCACTGGAAGCAGGTCGTCGCCTCGTCGATCGATGCTCAGGCCGAAGCCCTCGTGAAGGGTGTCATGCCGAACTTCCGGGTCGGCCTCGGGGGCAAGCTCTACGGAGACATGACGGCTCTGGGCCAGAGCCAGGCCGAGATTCTCATGAACTTCGGGGCACCGGCGACAAGCGTGGTCAACCACCTCGCGAAGAGCGGGGTCGGCAAGCGTTGAGCCTTGCCCGGCCTCTCCGAAGCGCCCCTTGGTGCAGGCCTGCGAGCGGGGCGAAGCGCTTCGAACCGCGCTTCCGCCCGGTCGATGGTGCGCCAGAAACTGCCTGAAATGAAGGGCGGCCCGACCCATCGGCCGGACCGCCCGAGGATGCAGCGGATTCAGTAGCCCTTGTACGCCCCGCCCCGGGCCATGCTACGGATACCCGGCACGTTCTCGAGGGAACCGTAGCGGTTGAGCGCGTAGCGGACGCCGGCGACGATGTTGTGGACCGGGTTCATGATCTGGTCCATGCCGGGCAACTTCCAACGATCGAAGGTCGGCTGGATCGTCTGCATCAGCCCCTTGGAGGGCGTGCCCTTCCGCGCGTTCGAGTCCCAGTTGTTGACAGCCCTGGGGTTCCCCCCCGACTCGTGACGAATGATGGTCGCGATGGCAGCCTCGTTGAGCCTGTGCGCCGGCACGCCCGCCCGAATCAGAATCTCCTTGGCCTCGGCAATCCACTCCTTGACGGTGCCGGAAACCTTGCCGAGGACCGAACTGTCCACCCCGCCGCCCGCGGCCACCCGTTCGCTTCCGGGGACCTCCTCGAATGCGGGGTCGACCTTGAGGCCCTCGGCTGCCGACTTCCCGAACTTCTTCTCGTAGGCCGCCATCGCCGCTCGCGTCAGGGGCCCCTTGAGACCGTCGATCGGCCCGGGATTGATGCCGGCGGCCTGCATCCGCTGCTGCATGACCTTCACGTCATCGCTGTAGCGATCGACGTGGTGATGATCCACCGCGGCGCCCCGAGCCACCTTCGCGGCCGGAGCCGGCTCCTCAAGCCGGAGGGACGAGCGGGCAGCACCGTCGTTGGCGCGAGCCGCCGCACGCACTTCATTGTCCCGAGTCGGCAGGGGACGCCGGGCGGCCTCCTCGGCGGCCTTGCGCGCGGCCTCTTCCGCAGCCTTGCGCGCGGCCTCTTCCGCGGCCTTGCGGGCAGCCTCGGCAGCAGCCTTGCGGGCAGCCGCATCGCTGGCCTGATCCGCCTTGAGCGCCGATGCCGTCATCGCACGTGCCGTCATGTCGCTCCCCCCGTTGCCCTCTGCGGACTTCCACAAGGGAACCATCGACGCCACCAAGTCGGCGCAAGCTAGCTTTAATGGTTGCGCAACAATCTTCCGCCGCTAACGCTGGCGCGGAAGAATACCCGGAAAAATCAGATCCACGAGCGTATCGTGCGTGCGCCGGGAAGCCTCGAATCCCGCCAGCTGTTCATATCGCTCGAGAACCGCAATCGCCTCGGCCAGATCCTCGGTCCGGGTTGCCTCGAACTCGACGCAATGGACCTCCCGATCGCCACCCCGTGCGATGTAGTGGACCACCTCGCAATCCGGAAAGACCCACACCCGGATGGTCTTGGACAAGGTACCGGACCAGACGACCCCCATGCGCCCCACGAAAGCATCTATGGTGGCCGCCTGGTCGCCGGCATGATGGCCCAGGTCCAGATTGATCTCGTCCCGCATCTCGGGATCCTCCCCGAAGGACTTGATCGTGAGGTGGTGCAACTCGTCATCGAAACGATGCCGGAGGATGTACTGCCGCGCCTTGCCGTCAGCTGTCAGGAAGTAACGATCCGCCACGTCAAGGGCAATCCGGCGCACGGGAGCAAGGCCCTCCATGACCCTTCCCAGAGCGTCCCGGTCGAAATCGGGCGGCACCACGAACTTGTGCTCGATCTCGACAGTACGGGTCAGAGCCACCATCGGAATCTCCCCCAGCGCCGTATGCGTCCGGCCAGTTCCCGGGACCATGCTCCCATGACTTCGGGCGTGACCTCCAGCCGGTCCGGCATGCCCCGAAGCTCCTCGAACACGGCCAAGGCAGGCGAGACCGCTCTCGGATCGCGAGAGAGCAACATCGCCTCGGCCAGGCGATCGTGGGCCGGCTCCTCGAAGTTGTAGCTGCCGAATGCGGCCCATTGGCGATCCACCACGCAGATCTTGGAATGTTCTCCGGCTGGATGCTCATGAACATGAACACCGGCCTCGAGCAACTGCGGATAGCGCACGGCCGCGGCGACCCAGGCAAGATCCGTCGCCTCGAGGGACTCGCGGTGCGAGTGATGGATCTCGACATGCACGCCCCGTCGGGCAGCCTTCAGGACGGCCGCCTCGAGCACGGGCGCAGGCTTGAAGTAGAAAGAGCTCACCAACAGCTCATGCCGGGCGGCATCAACCATCTCGACCATCCGGTCCGTCAGGGCATTGGTTCCGGTCCAGAGCCACGGGCCCGTCGAACCCTGATGCAGATTCGGGTTGCAGAAGCCGTACGCCATGTCGATGTCGCCCGGTGCCTCGCGGGCCAGCGCCGCGAGGTGTGCCCGATCGCGCGGGTCGAGGGTCCCCCCGATGGCCTCCCAACTGGCCATGACCTCCGGTACGACCGCACCCTCGACCGCCACGGCATATTCGCGCCAATGCGCGAACGAGGTCCGTGTGATGTTGCCGCTCGTCAGGATCAAGCATCCGGCATCGGAGACCTGGATTTTGACGTGTTGCCCACCGCCGACGCGTCGCTGCATCCACCGGGGCGGCGCATAGTGCGTCACCCGCGCACCATCCCGGACCAGCTTGTCCAAGGTACGGCCCAGCGCCTCGCGCTGAGCGGTCGACATCAGGGTTCCCCCGAGACGCTGCCCGAAGCTGTCGATGACGAGTGCGACGCGCACGCCTCGGGCCTGGGCGGCGGCGAGCAGGTCCAGCATCTCGGCTCCGTACTCGTCCTGCTCGAGATAGAACGTCGACAAGTACAAGAACTGCTCGGCATCCCGCACCATCGCGCAGCGCATGGCCCAGTCGGCCTGCCGGTCCCTGAGCGGCACGAAGCGCCGGGCCAAGCTCATCCGAGGCGATACCCCCCGGCGACGTCGAGGTTCACCCCCGTGACATACGGGGAGTCCAACAAGAAGGCGACGGCCCCAGCCATGTCCTCCATGGTTCCGGCGCGCCCGATCGGGATTTCGCGACGCAGTTGCTCGGGCCCGGGCAGGTCCACCGAGTTGTCGAGTTGTCCGGGCGAGACCATGTTGACGCGGATTCCCCTCGGGCCGCACGCCAGAGCCATCGAGCGCGTCAGGGAGAGCAGGCCGGTCTTGCTGACATAGTAGTCCACGGCCATGCGGCTGGCCCGCGTGCCCTCGAGCCCCGCCATCCCGATGTTGACGATGGAGCCGCCGTCCGGCATCAGGCGCAAGGCGTGGTAGGACGCGTAGTAGGCCCCCGAGAGGTTTGCACCGAGCGTCGCGTCCCAACCCTCGGGATCCAGGGCATCCATGGGCTGCGGGTTGTAGTTGCCCACGTTGTTGACCAGCACGTCCACCCGACCCTCGTGTGCCGCGATGTCCGCGAAGACTCCCGCCACGGCCTCGCGATCGGCAATGTCGACGGGTAGGCCCCGCATCCTCCCCCCGAGTTCCGCCACTGCGGCCTCAAGCGTCCGGACGTCCTCGCGGGACGTGCGATAGAGGCAGACCAGACGATACCCCCGTCGCACCAGCATGAGCCCCAAAGCCCGACCGAGGCGGCGGGCCCCTCCCGTGACGACGGCGACGGGTTGGCCCGGCGCCTGTCGGGCAGGTGCGTCCGTCATGCGCGATGCCGCTCGAGCCGGACGTAGGAGCAGACCGCCGCAGGCACCGCCGCAGGCTTCTCGATACGCAGGCGAACGGCCGTGACCGTCGGGAAGGCCTCAAGCAGCATCCGCGCGCTCTCCTCGGCCATGGCCTCCAGTAGTTGGAAGCGCCGCTCCTGCAGCAAGGCCGTCAGCCTCGAGGCGACGCCGTCATAGTCCAAGGCGTCGGCAATCGCATCGGAGGCGTCGGCAGCAGCGAAATCGTTGTCCAGTTCGACATCCAGATAGACGGTCTGCTCATTGGCCCGCTCGTGGGGATAGATGCCCACGATGCAATCGATCCGGAGCTGCCTCAGGCCTGTCGTTCCGATCATCGGTCTCCCTCCTTGCGCACCAGCCACACCTGTTCCTCTGCCTTCGCGGGGTCGAAAGGCGTGCGGTGAAAGTCCCCCCAGCAGGCCTCGATCGTGAAGCCGGCCTCTTGCAACAAGGCGGCGGCCTGCTCCGGCGACTGCCACGAGAAGGTCAGTGGGCGATAACGGCGCTGGATCATCACGCCGGCTTCGTCCAGAGTGTCCTCCCAGGTGATGGCCTCAATCCGCTGGGTCTGCTCGTCAACGATGGACGTCACCCAGAAGAGGCTGTCCTGGCCGGCCTCATTGCGATAGCGCGCGCGAAGCTGGACCTGCCGCATCCTGTCGATGGCCTCCGGCTTGATCACGAAGTCGTCAAAGAGGAAGTGCCCCCCGGGCCTCAATTGCCGGTGAATCTGTCGCAAGGCTGCGAGTTTGGTCGCCGGCTCGAGCAGATGAGGCATCGTGTGATAGGGCATCGCGATCAGCGTCGCCGGTTCAGGCAGGACGAAGCTCGTGAAGTCGGCATGGATCAGCGTGAGGCGATCAAGAAGCCCCGCTTTCTCGGCGCGATCGCGACAGACGGCCAGCATGGCTGCCGAGCCCTCGACTCCGTGCATCGCGCGCCCTGCACGCGCTGCCTCGAGAATCAGACGGCCGTCGCCCACCCCCAGCTCGACGACAGGCCCCTCCCCGGCTGCCGCATAGGCGTCAAGGTAGAAGCTCCTGTTTGCGGCCGTGGACCCCGCCGTCGCGGCCCACACCCCGAAAACGCCGGCAAAGCGGTCGTATTCCATCCGGACATTATGGCAGATGGGAATCGACCCTCCCGATTCAAGGGCGGTGAGCGACCGGTGAGCAGCGGACAAGATGATTCACCCGGAAGGCACGAGACGGCCGGGCGGCCGGAGCGATCGCCGACTCATCAGGAAGGAATGGCCCCATGCACCTCGTCCGCAAACTCGCAGCATCCGCATCCAGACTGGCTCTCGCAGGGGTTCTCACGGGTTGCGCCCAGAACCCGATGTTCGCTGCCCTCGAGACCGAGGCCACGGCTACCAGCATGAACGCCGAGGCCCTGCCCCGCGAAGGCTCCGAGGAAATCGGCAGCCAGATCCAAAGCCTCGGCGGCGCGGCTACCACCCAATCGTCTTCGGCCCTCACCCGGCGTCGCGCGTGGAAGGACATCGCCTACGGGAGCCATCGCGAACAAGGCTTGGACATCTACGGCACGGTGACCGCCAGCACCCGCCGACCCGTTCTGGTCTACATCCACGGGGGCGCGTGGAAGATCGGCGACAAGGCGCACGGCATGTCGGACAAGCCCCGGTGGGCCAACGACCAGGGCTGGATCTTCGTATCCCTCAACTACCGGCTCGCCCATCCCTGGCTGCCGGTGACCAGGAGACCGATGCATCCCGCCCAGATCCGCGATGTCGCGGCGGGCCTGGGCTGGGTGTACCGCAACATCGCCCGGTTCGGCGGTGACCCGGGCCGCATCGCCCTTATGGGGCACTCTGCCGGAGCCCATCTGGCCACGCTTGCGGCGACGCATCCGCTTTATCTGAGAGAGGCAGGCCTGTCGCCGGCCAACATCCGCGGCGTCGTTGCCAACGACAGCGCAAGCTATGACCTGACGGTCCGAAGCGACATGCCATGGCTCGCCGACGCCATCACCAATGCCTTCGGTCGCGACCCGAACATCCTGCGGGATGCCTCACCCAAGTTGCAACTGGTCTCCGGCACCGGAGTTGCGCCGATGCTGGTCCTCGTGCAAGGCGAGGCCACGCGAGTCGGGCACGCGCGGAGCTTCCACGAAGCCACCGTTGCCTGCGATCCAGGCCTCCAGGGGGACAGATTCCAGCTGGTGACGTCGAGGGGCTATGACCACGCCCGCATGAACAGCGCCGTCGGCCAGCGGGGCGAACGCACCGTGACCCCGATCATCGAGACCTTCCTGAAGAGCACGCTCTGACATCTCGCGAGGCCCCCGAACCCTGACCGGGTTCGGGGGCCTCCGGTTGTTGCGCACCGACAAGGCCTTGTCCCGCCCACGGGCAGACAGGTCCGGCTCAGTCCTCGCAGAGCACGGCCCGGAACTGGTCCAGGCCCCAGGCGAGGTCAGCCTCCTCGATCACGAGAGGCGGCGCGAAGCGGATGACATTCTCGTGGGCGTCCTTGCAGAGGAGACCGCGCTGGGCAAGCGCCTCGATGCAAGGTCGGGCCGGCCGATCCAGCTCGATGCCGATCATCAGCCCCTTGCCCCGTACCTCGCGCACCCGAGGACTGCCCATGGCGCGCAGGCGTTCAATCGCCAACGTGCCCAAAGTTGCCGAACGCTGCGGAAGGTTCTCGTCGATGAGCACGTCCAGTGCCGCCATGGCCACGGCGCAGGCCAGCGGATTGCCACCGAACGTGCTGCCGTGATCCCCCGGACGGAACACCTCCATCACGTCCCGCCTGCCCACGACGGCGGAAACGGGGTAGACACCACCGGACAAGGCCTTGCCCAGGATGAGGATGTCCGGCCGGACATCCTCGTGGTCGACTGCAAAAAGGCGACCGGTCCGCCCCAGGCCCGTCTGGATCTCGTCGGCCATGAACAGGACATTCCTCGCCTTGCAGATTGCGGCCGCAGCGCGCAGATAACCGTCGGGCGGCACGATGATACCGGCCTCGCCCTGGATGGGCTCGACGAGAAATCCGCAGGTCCGCGGTGAGATCGCAGCCTCGAGCGCCTCGATGTCGCCGTACGGGACGATACGGAATCCCGGGGTGAAAGGTCCGAAGCCACCGCGATACTGGGGCTCGGTCGAAAAGCTGACGACCGTTGTCGTCCTGCCATGGAAGTTGTTGGTGCAACAGATGACCTCGGCCTCGCCTTCCGGTATGCCCTTCACCAGATAGCCCCACTTGCGGGCGGCCTTCACGGCCGTCTCCACGGCCTCTGCGCCGCTGTTCATCGGCAGGGCCACGTCGAGGCCCGTCAGGTCCGTGAGCTTCTTGTAGAAATGGCCAAGCTGATCGTTGCGAAAGGCCCGACTGGTCAGCGTCATCCGCGCGGCCTGATCCACGAGGGCCTTGATGATGCGCGGATGGGCATGCCCCTGATTGAGCGCGGAGTAGGCGGACAAGCCATCCAGGTAGCGCTTGCCGTCGACATCGGTGACCCACGCGCCGCGTCCCTCACGCAGGACCACGTCGAGGGGGTGGTAATTGTGAGCCCCGTGGGCCTCCTCGAGGGCGATCAGGGAGGCGGCGGTCGATTGCTCATCCACGTGCAGCATAGGCCCTCATGATAGGCCCGACGCCGCCTCGGGTGAACCCCCTGGTGAAAAGGAACCGGCAAGCACGGCTTCGACCCAGGTCAGCACGCGCGGCCACAGGGCGACGCCGACACGCGCATCGAAGTAGGCCACGTGACCGATGGCATCCAGCCCCAGTTCCTTCGGCACGAGAATCTCGTACCGGATGGGGGCAGCGACAAGTCCGGACATGAAAGCCCTGACCGAAGCCGGCGGGGCCCACGGATCATCCTCGGATGTCACGGCGACGACCGGCCTGCGGATGGCAGCGAAGCGCTCCGTCATGCCCGACTGCGGATCGTCGAAGAAATAGCGGCGCATCCCGCACCAGCGTCTCCAGTCCCGGTAGACACCGGCGGGCAGAGGTTCGCCAAGGCCCATCCACGGCGACGGCAGGAAACCGAGCAATCGGACGAGCGGCGGCCCCAGCAAGGTCCACAGCAGATGCAGCCGGGGACGCTCGGACCAATGCATGTAGCCCATCCATCCGGCGCCCGTCCCGAATGTGACCAACCCC
Organism: Candidatus Sericytochromatia bacterium; assembly: GCA_035285865.1. Taxonomy (GTDB): domain Bacteria; phylum Cyanobacteriota; class Sericytochromatia; order S15B-MN24; family VGJW01; genus VGJW01. The sequence goes on along the minus strand of JAYKHS010000022.1, from coordinate 141,678 downwards.
GCGGTCCGATGAACCTGCGGCACCATGCCCCACGCTTGCCCCCCGAAACTGTGGCCGATCATCACCACTTGTGGGTGCAGGGTCAGGGCGTGCTCCAGCACCGCCGCAAGGTCCAGTTCGGCCCACGAGCTGAAACTGGCTTCGAAGCCACGAAGGCGGGGTGGTCTCGAACCACCGATGCCCCTGTAATCGAAGGTCAGGACGGCAAGGCCCTGCCGGGCGCACCACTGAGCGAAGCGACGATAATAGCGCTGCGGCGCACCGGTCGCCGGCCCGACGACGAGGAGTGCCCGTGCCGTGCGCATGTCCTCGGGCCCATATGCTTGCGCGGACAGGGCGTAGCCGTCTTCCGCCCGCACGACCAGAGGCCGTCCTTGCCGCGTCTGGTCCGATGACTCCCCGGAAGTGCCCAGACTGCCTCCTACTGGGAAGTCAGCCGGCTCTGACGCTTCGGTAGCCTCGCCAGCACCGCACCCGACCGGGCATCGATTGCCACCTGCGGCCGGAATTCGAAGGTATCGAGACAGGCTGGGGGAGGCTGAACGGATAGGCTCGCATCCCCATCCGTCATCACGCGCCGCTTCGAGTCTGAGGATGGCAACGTCCCCGAGGAAGACACCGCGTCTGAAGGATCCGTGCTTGCGGAACCAGCGCCCGAGGAGACCGATGGCGCTGGTGAGGGGGGCGGCGTGCTCGTCTGGCGGAGGCCATCAACCTGCCACCAGAGATTGCCGGCCTTGTCCACGCGCAAGGTCAGACTCCAGGCGAAGTCGCCACGGGATGAAGCAAGCGTCTCTTCCGAATACAAGCGGAGCGTCGATGAAACTGCCCGCAGCACGGAAGAGTGGCCGACAGCAGACCGCAGGTATTCCGGATACGGAACACTTTCTGGCGACCCCTGATCCGGAGCCGCAGTGGCCCCTTCAAGAGCTGCATCCGGATCGACCGAAGCCTTCGCGAGGTCCAGAGCCGGCAGTACGGAATCCGTGGAGATGACAGAACCTGTTTCCAGATAGTCGACCTCGAGTCGGTCCCCGTCCATCCGCAGCCGTGCGTAGCCCTTGTCGCTGCCGAGCAGGTGAACTTCGAGCAGGCCCGGCGCAGACGTTGCGCCCAAGCCAGCTTGCACCCACACGACGCGTCCGAGGCCGAGGGCTTTCTGGATCTCTGCGACCTTGGCGAGTCGACTCTGCCAACTCGGGGAAACGATCTGTTGGAGGCGCAGCCACGCGCCTCCGTCGGCAAGCTTGGCAGGAAGTGCTGCGTAGTGGGGCTCCATCTGCTCCAGGGCCCAGCGCTCCGCCTGATCCGCGGAGATGGCGCAAGGCGGAGGGGACTGGGTCGACAGGGGCGAAGGAGTCGAAGATGGATCCCCTTCCTTCACACCCGACAGCGGAAGTCCTCCGAACTCGCCCGCTGCCGGCAAACGCTCGGGCGGGCCATCGAAGGCCGAAGTGTTGTTGAGCGCAGACGTATTGTTCAGGTCGCTCGGCCGCGTGCCGGACAGCCAGTTGAATCCGCCGGGAGCGCCAACAGATGCGGTGGGCAAGACGACTGGCCCCTGCTGAACGACCTGAGAGGCCTTGGTGGCCGGATTCGCGGCCACGCAAGCGGCGAGCAGGGCCACCGAGGAGAGCATTCCGCCAAGCCGCATCACCACCCACCTCCCGCCCTCCCGAGAGGGCGCCACCCACCCCACCTTACCCCGCAGGCACGCCACAAGCGCAGCGGGGCCCCGGTCGCCACGCGACGTCGAGGCCCCGCGATGCAGGAGCGTTTCGCCTGTGTCAGGAACTCGCGCCGGAAGCATCACCATCAACCGGTGTGCCGCCCTCGACCGAACCCGAGATCGCCGGGTCTTCAGCACCAGGCTCCTCGACTACCGGCTCATCGGGCGTCGGCTCCTCGACCACGGGCTCCTCGATCGGAGGCAGCCCGGGCTCGGGCTCCACGACGATGGGATCCACGGGAGCCGGAGGCACGGGGTAGGGTTCGGTACAGCCATCGCAAGACGACGCATGAACCGGCACGGGGTAGTAGTAGGTCACGAGCTTGGGCAAAATCAGCGCGAGTACTTTGCCCGTGTCGGCATCGATCGCGGCCGACAAAGGCAGCCTGAAGCTGCTCTTCTCGATGCGCCAGTCGATGATGGCTCCGAGCGGCGGATAGGAGACTCCCGGCATGACGGCGCCCGTACCATCGGCGGGCAGGTCCTTGGTGGGATAGATCGGCAACGATCCATCGACCGACTCGCCATCTGGGGCAGGCATGCCCACCAGCTCCCCGCCAGGCGAATCCTGCGTCGGCTCCGTGTCGACCGCGAGGTCAAGCACACGGCGGAATACGGATTCCTTGGCCATGGGTACCGCCCCGTCCACGGACCCACCCGACCCGATTGGCGAGGAGACCTCAGGACGCAGAGAGTAGGGGTAAGCATCGATGCGCCAGAACTGGCGTCCAGCGGCACCCACCTGCAGAAACACATGCCAATTCGACTCAGGGGGGAGCTCCCGCAAAACCGTCTCGACAGGTGCGGGAATATCGGGCATCGGCTTGAGCACTTGCCCGTCGGTCGACGGATCGCCACCGACGAAGGGCTCGGAAGTGCTTGCCTCGGGCGGCAGGGGCTCGGCAATCGCGATGGGCGACACCGCAGTGGCTCCCTCCGTGCCATCGCTGGACACTGTGTCGTTCTGCAACCGTCTCATCAAGGGCATCGGCCCCGAGGCGACGGGCGAGGTCGAAACAGAGCCACCCTCAGCCTCCGGCTTGGCGAAGCCAGCGGGATACAGGTCCTGCCCGAACGGGATCTCGACAAGGCTTCCAGAGTTCAGGCCAGAACGAAGCGTCTCCAGAGCCGCCATCGGGGTAACCTTGACGGCCTCGAGATCGAGCGCCGGAGGCAGGTCCGCGGCACCATCCGCAGACCCGGGGACGAAGTAGAGATCTGCCCCTTCCGCCTGCACGGACACCTGGGCAAACCCGCCCTTGGCATCCATGAAGACGAAGTTCCAGTGCACGACGGGCCCAAGCACGGCATTGACCGCAATCGGCCGAGCATCCACCAGAACGGAGGAGAGTTTCCGAGCGATCGCACGGGCATCGGAGAAGTCCTTGGCCCCGAAGTCCAGATGCAGGCCCTGCCAGCCATCATCGGTTGCAGGCAGGGCAGGCTTCTCGACGAGGGGCGGAAGCGCATCAGCCTCAGGGGCACGGGGGGGCATCATGCCCGGTGCCGACAGGCGCGACGGGTCGGAAATCAGCGTCGAGCCACCCGAAACCGGCTGCTGCGATCCTCCGGAGTTGGGTGCAGCCGCCGATTCCCCACCGGAGGGCGCAGCCCCGAAAGTATCGGGTCGCGCCACCTTGCCCAGCTTCGCGGAGAGGTCGACTGCGGCAAGACGTGCCAAGAGGTTGACGGCTGCATCCGCACCCGACTTGGCGGCATCCGACTGGGCGGCATCCGCCGCCTTTCCGTCAGCCGTCGGCACGGTCGTCAACGCCGCCCTCAAGGCCTGGGCATCGCACCCGGTAAGTCCGGCCAGCAGGAGGGCCTTCAGGACATGCCGCCTCATGAATCTCGCTCTCCCCGGCCATCGGCCTCAACTACGCTTCAAGCTCTCTACCCTCAAAGCGTATTTACAGCACCAGAATGCTTGAAATTGTAAACTATTCTTGTATACAGTGACCATGTTCATGCGAGAGGACACGTCTTCCCATCCCGAGTCCGAGAGCACGCCATTCGGCGAGGCGCTCACGGCGCTGATGCAGCAGCGCGGGCTCGACTATCGAACTCTGGGCAAGACGGTGGGCGTGTCCCACGCGCATTTGTGGCAGTTGGTGCGCGCGTCCCGCGAGGCCGCTCGCTCTGGCACGATGCCCGCGCGCCGCCCGACCCCCGAATTGCTGCAGCGCCTGTCCGAGGCACTGGAAGTGCCGATCCGGGCACTTGGCGGCAGCGCTGAGGAAGCCGTCACCTCCGAGGTCCCGCCCCTTCCACCCGTCTTGCAGCATGCTCCGCTCAGACCGGAGGCCCCCGGACGCTTCGCGGCAGGCCTCGCCAATCTGCGGAACGGCCAGCCGGACAGGGCCATCGTGCTGCTTCGGCAGGCTGCCCAGCAAGGCGAGGTGGCCCTTGGCCTGGCTGAAGCCGGCCTTGGCGTTGCCTACCTCAAGGCAGGCAGACCCGCCGATGCCGAACGTGCCTTCACGGCGGCACTCGCCGAACTGGAGAGAAGCGAACACCCCCCAACCTCGCCCGGTCGCCCCGATCTCCTGTACGACCGCGGCCTCGCCCGTCAGGATCTCGGGCAGCACGCCGCAGCCAGCGCCGACTTCCGTGCTGCCGTCTCGGCAGGCCTGGAACAGCCGGAACGAGCCCTTGCGGGCCTGTGCTACAGCGGCCTTGCGCTCGGCAAGTGGCGCGCCGTCGTGCAGGAGGTGCTCGCCTGGACCGGACGCCCCGAGGCGGAACGCATCCATACGACCTCGTCGCTGGACCTGCGGACCTACGGAGCCTATGCGCTCAGCCGCCTCGGACAGCACGCGCCGGCACTGGCCATGCTCGACGCCGTGGTGCTGCTTTGCCCGACGTACTGGTACAGCCTTTACGTCCGGGCGGCGGCCCGGGCGCGCGCCTCCGGCAAGGCCCGTCCGGGCGGGTCACTTGCCGGCCGCTTGGTCGCGGGCTGCATCGCGGATGCCACGCGGGTCCTGCTGCTGAATCCCGCAGCCCGCGACATCCTTCGGCAAGACGCGGATCAGGATTTCACTGCCGTGGCCGACCTCCCGGCCTGGCAGGAGCTGTTGAACGGACCGGAGGGTGTCGACGGATGACAAGGGATCCACGCTTCTGGCCCATAGTTCTCCTTGCGGGCTGCATCGTTCGTGGACCGGTCGAACCCATCGTCCCGATACCGGCCGGGCTGAGCGGAGAGTTGGCGAGTTCCCTCCCCCCGCTCGACGGATGGAATGCGCCGCTGGCAGGCGGCAGCGCTGGACAGGCACCTGCCTTGTCCGAAGCCAAGGCGACGGGGAACGATGGCATGGGTGGCGGTCCGTCCGACCAGCCCACTGGCGGCCCGGATTCTGGCAGCGCACTTCCTCCGCTGAATGCCCCTGCGACACCATCCGCCACGCCGGAGGCATCCTCGACTCAGGACCCTGGACCTTCATCCGGCGGCACGGCGATGCCATCGGCGTCCCCTACCCCATCCCCCGGCTGAGGTAGGCTTTGGGCATGAACGCGCTCGATCTCTCCCGAACCTGTCCACGCAGCCCCCTCGACCGGTTGGGCGGCCTCCCTTGGCTTCCGCGCCTGATCGACAAGGCACGGGCCCACCTCGCCGGGACCATGGGGGAATACATCCCCTATCCATGCGGCGGAGACCAGCGATTCCTCGACACCTTCGGGCTCGATGCCGAAGCCCTGCTGGACACGATCCGGACCGGGGCGGACGACGCTGCAATCCTCGCTTGGGTCGAGGCCGAGGCCACCGAGGATCTGACGGAGGGCACCCGAGTCCTGCTGGCGCATTTCGAGGCTCCTGTCCCCGAGGACGATTCGGACCGGCTGACCCGCCTCGCCTCGGCCCGCGAGGAACTTGGCCGTGCGCGGCCGGATCTGGATCTGACGTGGGTCGACAACTTCACCAAATTGATTCTCGCGGAAGAAGGACACCCTAGAGCCGCCTGATCAGCGGCCAGCAATTTTACAAAAACTAAACAAAAGCGATACGATTACGTCCGTTGTCCGTTTGCCGAATATGACTGGCGGTTGCTGATGCGTCTCTCGATCCCGACTCCCGCATTGGGAACCGCCCTGCTTGTCCTCGTGGCCTGTGGCACGGGCTTGACGCCGAGATCCGGGGCGATTGCAGCGCCGGAACCTGCGTTGCCGATGATGCCCCCTCGAGGGGACGCGCCACAGTCCGGCATCGGCGAGGCTTATGTCGCTCGCCCGGGCAGCGACAGTGACCTGCTGGTCCGCGTGTGGCGCGATGGCCTTGCCGGAGCTCTGGCTCACGACCACGTCATCGAGGCTACGGCATTCCGCGGGGAGGTCACGATCCCGCGAGACGGAGGCGACCGCGCCGCCGTCAGCTTCGAGGTCGATGCCCGCAGCTTGCGCCCGGACAGGATCGAGCTTCGCCGCAAGGTCGGCCTGCCCGGCAGCCTGTCCGAGGGCGACCGTGCGACCGTGCTCGATCACATGCAGGGTGCCGACCAGTTGGACGTGGCCCGGCACCCGTGGATCCGATTCCGCTCAAGCCGCGTGCTGCCTCTGGGAAGTGGCATATGGGACGTGGAAGGGGCCTTCACGCTGCATGGCGTGACGCGTCCACTGCGTACACGAATGACCGTCGGACAGGAAGGTGGCCGACTCCGCGCCCGCGGCAATTTCCGCCTGCTGACCAGCAACTACGGGATCCGTCCCTATGAAGCCCTGGGGGGCCTGCTCAAGAACAAGGACCAAGTCGATATTCAGCTCGATCTGGTCCTGGAGTCCTCGCGCCCCTGAATTACAGTGGCGCGTAGATGCCGATGACGTGACGGTTTCCCGGCGGGAAATTTGCCCGGCCGCCATACCGCATTTCGCCATCGTTCAGGAACCGTCCGCCTCCCATGGCGACGGCGATGTCGCCCGCTGTCGGATGCGCCGTTCCGGGAGTCCCGGGGCGAACGACCACGATCGAGCCCTTGGGGGCGTCGTAGGGATTGTCAATCGGCAGGCGTTGCATGCCGAGACGCTTGGCATTGTCACCGGCGTTGAGGTATTCGCCGAACTGTCGGGCATACGCGGAATGCGAATCGGGAATGCTCGTCTGGGTGAGCTTCGCATAACCGGACTCCATCAGGTGCCCCCAGACCTCCCGATAGCACCAACCCTCCGGGGAACGGCCACCTGCGCGGCGAGCGGCTACCCGCGCAAGGCGGTCCATGTCGGCTCGGCCTTCTGGCGATATCCCGGGCGTGGCCGCTTGGGACAGCTTCAGACTGTCTGAGATCATGCGCTCGATCTCGCGTTCGCCCCGGACCGGGATGGAGCCGGGCTGCTCGCCGGGGCCCAACGGGAGGTGCACCAACCGAGCCTTCAAGGCACCCTGGTTGTAGCGTTCCAGTGTCTCCATCTGAAGAATCCCCCGCATACGCGACTGCCCGCTTCCCCCCCGGGATGCGACATCGTCACATTGGATTTATCGGGGAGATCAGGCCGGGACTGGCGTCACGGAGCACTAACAAATGTTTAAGGTTAGCGGATGGGACTCGAGGCATTTTTGTCGAAGACGTAACCGCCTTTGCGGGCCCCCCAGACCTGCCGCCCCCCGGCATCGTAACCGCGGTCCCACGACACGAGCCGACGACCATCGACGGATACCTCACTCGTCGCGTAGCGCGCCCCGTTGATGTCGCTGCCGCAGCCAAGACCTTCCGTGCCACCCGAGTAGCCCGTCGCGGTGCGGTCGAGAAACACGCTGCAGCCTTGCCGCTCGAGCAGGCGGCCGGGTTCGAGATCCGCGAGCGGGTTGGCAGACCTCCAGGCCCCGATCGCGGACTCAGGGTCCGGCAGGGTGAAAACGGCGCTCTCGAAACGGGCAGGGGCGACGCGCGTCAGGCGGTACACCCGCTGGCGATAGGGCTGATCCAAATGCGTGGCCATCGCCTGCTCGACATAAAGCCAGACGGCGTCGGTACGCCAGCGCCAGATGCGGGCGATGTGCAGGCGCACGTCGAAGAAAGCCGGATCGCTGTTGGCCTGTGCCGTGCTTGCGTAGGCACCGACCATCCAGCTTCCCAACTTGACCAACTCGGCATCCCGGACAGAGTCCTTGCCGGCAAGAGCGGCTGCGTCGAACCTCACGGGAGCAGCCGGATCCGGGGCAGGCACGGGAACGGCAGCGCCGCAGCCGGCGGCAAGCAAGACGGAAAGCAGGGCAGGATTGCGCATGGTCATGTTATCTAGCCATACGCCTGCGCCGTTAAGGAATTGACAAGCCTAGGGCTGATCGCCCGTCGGGTCTTCGGCCTTGAGTTCGGGATCCTTGGGCTTGAAAGCAGGCGGGCGGTTGTTGCGCGCCGCGTAGATGAGCCTGCGGAACTCACGCTCGTAACGCTGCGCTAAACCAAGGTCACCCTTGATGATCAGGAACGACTCGTTGTTGGCGTTCTCCGCATTCTTCGAGTAGTTGTAAGAGCCGCTGATGATCGTCTGGCCATCCACCAGAATCACCTTGTGGTGCATCAGGGCCTCGTTTCCGTCCTTGACCACGGACATGCCCGACATCCGGAACGGGGCGTAGAGCGAATACTGCCCGGCGGCCAGCCAGCGGTCGAACACGCCGGAAACCTCTACGCCACGCTTGGACTTCTGCACCAGCGTCTCGCCGATTTCCTTGTCCGTCAGCGAGAAGGTCATGAAATGGATCGACTTGCGCGCCTTGCGCAGCTCCTCGACCACGGCGTCACGCCCGCCACCCTTGGGAGAGAAGTAGAGGCTGACTTCGGCGCTGCCCACGTGGAAGGGGCCATCGCCACCGATGCTCGAGAGGGTTCCGGCAGGACCGAAAACGCCATCGACGAACATCGTGTTGAAGGTCCGGCGATAACGGGACGCCAAGGTCTCGCTCTCCAGCACCATCGCGTTGTTGTTGTGCCGATAGAGGCTGCTGGTCGTCAGATTGGTCGACCCCGTCCAGACCGTCTTCTCGTCGAGGATCATGAACTTGTTGTGCATGATGGCCGAGCGCTGATCGTCGCGGATGCGCACGCCGGCCTGGCGCAGTTGCCCAATGGCGAGGCGCTGCTTGGACGGATTCTCGTGATCGACCATGTTGTCCGTGTCGGTCGTCAACCGGACTTTCACACCACGCCGGGAAGCCCGTACCAAGGCCGCGACCGCATCGGGATCCGCGATGTCGTAGAAGGAGCCGTCGATGGACTTGCGCGCCTTGGCAATCAGATCGAGGAACGACTTGTCCGTGTTGGTCGCGCTCTTGCGCGCCTTGGGCTCGTTCGAGGCAATTGTGGACCCGTAGGTGTCATTGAAGTAAGCCTGCAACCGACGTCCCGCCTGATCGGGCTCGGCCCCGAAGGCATCCACCCCATCCGGAACGGCGAGGCCACCGAGACCGGCTGCCGACGGCGAGGAACCACACCCGGCGAGACCGGCGGTGACGGCCAGCAGCGCCGCGACAGCGCGGACTGCAGGGCGGATGTGGCGAACCTTCATACGGGGTTTATCGCCGCCCCCCTCGGAGAAGTTGCCTATCTATGGGTTAAGAAACACCCAAGGTCGGGACATGGCGGCCCCGCTTCAGGACGTCTGCAAGGCGCACGACCTCCCGCCCCAGGATCGCCAACTGCTGACCCACGACGGGTTCCGCAGGCTGGCCCGCCTGATCGAAGGCCTGCCACGCCCGCGAGATGGCCACCACATAGGGCACCGTCAGACCACGCAAGGCCCGGACGGCATACTCCATCGTGTTGATCGCCTGCATGCCCTGCGTTCCTCCGGCCGCCGCCACGAGGCCAATCGGCACGTCCGTCAGGTAGGCCCGCTCATCCTTGGCGAGCAGCTCCAGCCAATCCAGCGCGTTCTTGAAGGTCCCGCTGACCGTACCGTGGTAAAGGGGGCTGCACCAGACCATCGCATCGGCCGAACGGACTTCGGCCAGCAAGCGCGCGACGGGTTCGCCGCCCTCGCGGTTGCGGGCATCGAAGAGGGGCAGGGCCAGTTCGTTGAGATCCAGCAACGCCGTCCCCGCGCCCGCGCGCTCGGCCTCGGCAAGCACCAGCCTGAGCGCCGCCGAGGTGACGGAGGCATCCCCCAGGGCGCCTCCCAGACCGACGACCCTGACCATAAGACTCCATCTCCTCCCTTGCGGGCCATCCGGAGCCGAACTGGGGCGGTAGGATTCGAACCTACGAATGTCGGCTCCAAAGGCCGATGCCTTACCGCTTGGCGACGCCCCACCAACGAGCGCCAATGTTAGCGAGGCCGCGAGCCGGGGTCAATCCCGCCCTGCCGTGATACGCTTGGGGCCATGCCGATGGTGCCTGGCGTCCCCGCCGGCGGCGGACCCGCCATGGTCTTGGCGATCATCCTGCTGCTGGCGCTCCTCATCCTGCTGCATGAGGCAGGACATTACCTGGCGGCACGCTCTGTCGGGGTTCCGGTCCGACAGTTCGGGATCGGCTTCGGGCCCGCACTTTGGTCACGTGAGTGGGCCGGCACCCGTTTTCGCCTGAATGCCATTCCATTCGGCGGGTACTGCGATCTCTCGCTGCCCCCGGCTGAGGGCAAGGAAGATGACGACGAGGACGCTTGGCCGGGCGACGCCCTCGAAGGCCGCAGCATCCCGGTCCGGATGTGGGTCATGGTTGGCGGCATCGTGTTCAACGTGATTGGCGGATGGCTCTGCGTGCTTGCCCAACTAGGCCTTCAGGGGATTCCCCACGCCACGCCTCGGGACATTGGCCGAGAGGGCGTCGTCATCCAGCAGGTCGCCTCAGCCCGTGCCCGCGAAGCCGGCATCAAGGATGGGGACAGCGTGCTGGCCATCGCCGGCAAGCCGCTCACGGCCATCGAGGACTTCGCGGCGGGCCTCGGCCCCCATGCCGGCGCGACGGTGTCGATCCTCGTCCGTCGTGCGGCAGGTACGGGTACGGCCACGCTATCCCTGACGGTCTCGCCGGACGACCGCGGCAAGCTGGGCGTGGCGATCTCGCCCCCTGTCGACATCCGCTACACTCCTGCGGCCGATGGTCTCGAGCTGCTGCGCACCAGTGGCGAACGCACCTGGTCCATCGCGACCACGATGATCCGCGGGCTGGGCATGCTCGTGACCGGAAAACTCCCCCTGGACACGGTCGGTGGCCCGATCGCCATCGTCCACCTGGGCAGCCGGATGGTTCATGACCTCGCGCAGTACCTGTTCTTCGCCGCGCTCATCAACCTGAATCTGGCGGTGGTGAACTTCCTGCCGCTTCCGGCCCTCGATGGCGGACGGCTTTTGCTGCTGGCCTTCGAGGCCATCGTCCGTCGGCCCTTGCCGAGACGACTCGAGGGCACCATCCACTCGGTCGGCATGGTCGCCATGCTGGGTCTCATCGCCATCGTCACCCTCAAGGACATCCTGGAGCTCTTCCGCCCATGACTTCCGTCACGACCCGCCAGGCCCAGCTCTGGGATGAGGCACGCACCCTCATGCCCGGCGGGGTCAACAGCCCCGTCCGCGCCTTCCGTGCCGTCGGCGGCGATCCAGTCTTCGTGGCCCGTGCGAAGGGTCCTTGGCTGTGGGACGAAGACGGGACCCGTCTGGTCGACTACATCGGCGCCTGGGGCCCGGCCATCCTGGGTCACGCCGACCCCGACGTGGTCGCGGCCGTGCAGGACGCGACCACCCGCGGCTTTGCCTTCGGCATGCCGAGCGCCGGTGAAAACGTCCTGGCCCGCGCCCTCATCGAGGCCGTTCCCTCGCTGGAGCGCGTCCGGCTCGTGAACTCGGGCACCGAGGCCGCCATGAGCGCGGTCCGCCTCGCCAGGGCAGCCACCGGGCGCGAGCGCATCATCAAGTTCATCGGCTGCTACCACGGCCATGTCGACGCCCTGCTCGTCCGGGCCGGATCGGGCGTGGCGACCCTCGGGCTTCCCGACAGCCCCGGCGTATTGGCCTCCACGGCGGCAGGCACCCTCGCCCTGCCCTTCAATGACCTCGAAGCCGTTGCAGCCGCTTTCGCCGCGCACCCCGACAGCATCGCCGGCGTTTTCCTCGAGCCGGTGGTGGGCAACGCCGGTCTGATTCCGCCAAACCCGGGATTCCTCGAAGGCCTGCGGGACCTGTGCACCCGGAACGGCGCGCTGCTGGTCTTCGATGAGGTGATGACCGGCTTCCGCGTGGCCTTCGGCGGTGCCCAGGCCCGCTATGGCGTCACGCCGGACGTCACGTGCCTCGCCAAGATCGTGGGCGGCGGCGTGCCCTGTGGCGCCTATGGCGGCCGGGCCGATCTGATGGCGATGGTGGCCCCCGAAGGCCCGATGTACCAGGCCGGCACAATGTCGGGCAATCCCGTCGCCGTCGCAGGGGGGCTCGCGACGCTGCGCAAGCTTGCCGCACCGGGCTTCTACGAGGACCTCGAAGCCTCCTCCGCTGCCGTGGCCGAAGTCATGACCGAAGAAGCGGCCCGTGCCGGCGCGCGCGTGACGGTGCAACGCGTCGGCTCCATGCTGACGGTGTTCTTCACCGAGGGTCCGGTCACGGACTGGGACAGCGCAGCCCGATCCGACACACAGGCCTTCGGACGGTTCCACCGGGCCATGCGTGCCAACGGAGTCCTCTTGCCTCCCTCGCAATACGAGGCATGGTTCGTTTCGGCCACCCACGACGCCGAAACGCTGGATGTGACGCGCAAGGCAGCGGCGGCGGCCTTCACGGCCGTAGTGACGGGCACGTGAGTCGTCCCGACGCCGTGAAGGGCGAGGGTCTGGTCCGCAGCTACGCGCAGGGGGAGGGGACGGTCCAGGCCTTGGCCGGCGTCAGCCTGAGCGTGCCCCACGGATCCTGGGTGGCCATCACCGGTTCGAGCGGGTCCGGCAAGTCGACCCTGCTCAACCTGCTGGGATGCCTTGATCGGGCGACTTCAGGGCATCTCGCCATAGACGGACATGATGTCGCTGCGCTGGATGATGCCGGCCTTGCGCGCCTGCGCAATCGGCACCTGGGTTTCATCTTTCAGCAGTTCCACCTGCTTGCGCGGACGACGGCCGAAGAGAACGTCGCCTTGCCCTTGGTGTACGCGGGAGTCTCTCGTTCGGAGCGTCTGGCACGCGCCCGCGAGGCCCTGGTTCGCGTCGGCCTCGCCGAACGGCGGACGCACTGGCCCAGTCAGCTCTCGGGCGGCCAGCAACAACGCGTCGCCATCGCCCGGGCCCTCGTGACCCGTCCCACCCTGCTGCTCGCCGATGAGCCCACGGGCGCTCTGGACTCGCGGACCAGTCACGAGATTCTCGACCTCTTCTCGGACCTGCACCGCCAGGGTTCGACCATCGTGATGGTGACGCACGATCCGGTCGTTGCGGCACGCGCCAGCCGCCGGGTGGTGCTGGCAGATGGTCAGGTCGCCAGCGACGACGGGCAGGCCGCATGACTTCAAAGCGACATGGATGGGCACTGACCCTCATGACGTGGCTGGTGCTGGGCAGCGCGGCCACGGCAACCCCCGTGGCGCTGGACCTCGGCCAATTGCTGGACATGGTTCGCAAGACACATCCGGACGTGGCTCTTGCGCGCATCGGCCAGTTGCGTGCTCGCCTCGAGCGACAGGCGGCCACCGAAGGACGCTGGACCGGGCGCGTCGGCCTCGACGGCTTCGGTGTGGCCAACCAGCGTCTCCCGATGACCGGTCAAATTCCCGATCCTTCCGGATTCGGACAGGGCACCCTTGCGGCTGAGGGCCGCCTGGTGCTGCTGGATGGAGGTCGTCTGGACAAGGCCGATGTGGCAGCTGCAGCAGGAGAACAGGCTGCCGGGGCCCGTGCCGGCACGGCCCTGCGCGACCTCGGAGACGGAGTCGTCCGGGGCTTCTGGGAGATGCGACGGGCTGAATTGCTGCGGCAGGTTGCACGCCAGCAGGTGCAGCAGGCACGCACGGCTTGGGAGTCCGGCCAAGCCGAGTTGAATCACGGGCGTCGTGCGGCCGCCGACGTCGCGGGCCTCGAGGCCGCGCATCTGGCAGCCGAAAACCAGTGGCACCGACAGGACCAGGCCGTCGCCGAGGCGCGCGTCCGGCTCGAAACCCTCGTCGGGCTCTCCGATGGCGCTTGGACACTGACCGAGGCAGCCGTTTCCCCCGACGGCCTGCCCGAGGCCTCGGGCAGTTGGGAGACACGACCCGAGTGGCTGGCGCAGAAGGCCCTCGTGAACCAGGCTCAGGCGCGGCTGGAGGAGGCGGCGGCGGCGCTCGCCCCGACCGTGGGCCTGTCGGGCCGCATCGAGGCCGGCAACGGCCTCGTCCGCCCGGATATCCAGCTGCGCACCACCGACCCGCTCGCCGGGCAGTGGAGCCTGCGCCTCGACATGGCGTGGCCTTGGCTGGATAACGGTAGAGCTGGCCGGAACTTCGAACGGGCGCGTCTCGACCTGCTCGAGGCCGAACAGCGGTCGGAACGCCTTCGCCTGGACATGGTCCGAGACGAGCGCGTCGCCCGTGAGCGCCTCAGACAAGCGCTCGTTCGCCTGAAGCTTCAGGACCGCGCTGTCGTCGTCGTCGGCCAGGCACACGCACTCACGGCCACCCGCTTCCGCCAGGGGCTTGCCCTTCCGGTCGAACTCGAAACGGCCCGTACCCGCCTGGCCCAAGCGCAGGCCGATCGGATCGATGCCGCCATCGAAGGCATGCTTGCCCATTGGGAGCTTGCGCGTGCCCTCGGCAAGGAGACTCCATGAACCGCCGTCTGCTAATCGTCGCCGCGCTCGTGCCGCTGCTCGGCACGGCCGGATGGATGCTGCGTCCGCGAGCCGAGAGAGGCGGCGAGGCCGACGTCGTGACGGTCGCGCGCGGCGACCTCAAGGTGGACCTTGCGGAGACTGGTACGGTCCAACCGCTCGTCAAGGTCGACATCAAGAGCCGCATCGCCGGTCAGGTGGCCCGTCTCGACGTCGATGCGGGCAGTCGCGTGCGCAAGGGGGACGTCCTCATGGCGCTTGACATCACCGATATGGAGCGCAATCGCGCGCAGGCGCGCGCCGACCTCGCAGCGGCACAGGCGAGGCTGGACCGCCTGACGGCCGGCCCTCGCCCCGAGGAGATTGCCGCTTCGCGCGCCGAAGTCCGCGTGGCGGAAGCCGAGCTAGCACGTGCCCACGACGAGGCCCAGCGGAGCCGCGCCGCGGCACAGACCCAGACCCTGACGCCGCGTGAGCTGGACATGGCCCAGCGCGATCTGGACACTGCCCGTGCACGCCGTGATGGAGCGACAGCGCGGCTCGCCATGCTGGCGAAGGGCAGCCGCGCCGAGGACCTGCGCGAGGCTCGGGCGCAACGCGATCGGATGGCCGTGGCCCTTGCGTCGGCTGAAGACCAGCTACGTTACGCAACCCTTCGCTCTCCGCTCGACGGTGTGGTGATCCGCAGGGGCATCGAGGTTGGCGAAATGGTCAGCCCGGGCGTATCGGCATTGGCCCAGGGCAACGCGATCCTGACGGTGGCCGACCTGCGTCGTTTGATCGTCCAAAGCAATGTCGGGCAGGTGGATGTGGGCAGGCTGCGGGTCGGCATGCCGGTGACCGTGCGCGTGGACGCCCTGGGTGACGTCAGCCTGGAGGGCCGCATCCATCGCATTGCACCTGCAGCCGAGGCCCTGAAAGACGGGCTGCAGACCTTTGCCGTGGACACCCTCGTGACCGGCCCGGGCACGGAACGCCTGAAGCCCGGCATGACGGCGGACCTCGACGTGCACGTCGCCATCCGCCAGAACGTGCTGTTGCTGCCCGTCGAAGCGCTTCTCGATCGCAAGGGCGGACGTGCCCGCGTGCAACTTGCGATGGCCGACGGCAAGTCCAGGAAGGGCAAGCAACGCGACATCCGCATCGGCATGTCCAGCGACAGCGAGATCGAGGTGATCTCCGGCCTCGAAGAAGGGGCCCGGGTCCGGATCGCCCCTCCAGGCGTCGACAACGCCCTGAAGATGTGATGCTCGCCGAACACCTCAGGCAGGCCATCGCCCAGATGGCGGCATCCCGCGCCCGTACCGCCTTGACGGTCCTCGCGATTGCGATCGGGGTGCTGTCCGTGGTGCTGCTGGTCAGCCTCGGCCAGAGTGCCCTCGTGTCCCTGACCCGAGGAATCGAAGCCATCGGGGGGTCGCGGATGGTCATGGTCTGGCCGGACGCCCCTCAAGCTGCAGCCACCAAGCAAGCCTCCCATGTGGATGGCCTGACGCTTGCCGATGCTCGAGCCTTGCGGGCGCGTCTGCCCCATGTCGCCGTCGTATCCCCGGTGGGTGGCGGGGGGGAGGACAGTCAATCCGTGCACGCAGCTGGCGGCAGGATGGCCCGCCTGGACGTATCGGGGGTGGACGAGGCCTACGTGAGGGGCCACGCCCTGAGCATTGCCTCGGGCCGTGACCTGAGCCGGGACGACCTGGACCGTCGGCAGCAGGTCTGCATCCTCGGCCGACTCGCGGCGGACCGGCTGTTTCCCCGGGGGGATGCCGTGGGGCAGGAGGTCCGCGTGGGTGAGGACCGCTATCGCGTGGTCGGCACGCTGAGGCTTGCACTGAAGGCCGGCATGCGCTTCGGCACGGACTGGAACGAGGTAGTCCTGCTGCCGCTTACGGTCGCTTCGCCGGAAGGTCGGCTGCGCATGATTTCCCTGACGACGACTGCTTCGCGCCATAACCCCGAGGTCGTGGCCCTGGCCAACAGTCTGCTGCTGCATCGGCATCGAGGCGTCGATGACTTCCAATTCCTCGATCTGGGCACCATGATTGCCGGCTACTACAAGGCCTACGACGCGATGATCATGCTTGTGGGCCTGCTGGCTGGCGTCAGCCTGATCATCGGCGGCGTAGGCATCACCAACATGATGCTGGTCGGTGTCGTCGAACGGACCCGTGAGATCGGCCTGCGCCTCGCGCTTGGAGCCCCACCCTCCACCATCCGGCAGCAGTTCCTGATCGAGGCCCTCATGCTGGCCGCTGCCGGAGGGCTCGCGGGCCTCGGGGCAGGCGTGGGCATCGTGGGGCTGCTAGCCGTCGTGGTCCCCCGACTGCAACCTGAATGGACCGTGGTCCTGAGCGGTCCGGCCGTGGGTGCCGCCGTGCTGGCGACCCTCGCCACGGGCGTCGTCTTCGGCTGGATGCCGGCACGACGCGCGGCTGCGCTCGATCCGGTGGCCGCACTCAGAGGGGACGCCGGATGAGCTTCTCCGACCAGTGGGCGCTCATTCTTGAGGCGCTGCTCCGTCATCGTTTCCGCAGCCTGCTCACGCTGCTCGGCATCATTTTGGGCGTCGGAACTCTGGTGGCACTGTCCAGCACGGTCCGCAGCGCGGAGCACTACCTGGCCCGAAGCCTCCAGCAGGCCTCAGGCGAGGATGTGTTCAGCCTTTCACGCAAGTGGCATGAGGACCCCGGATCGGTTGCGGCACCGCCTCTCTCCCGACTGGATGCCCGCGCGCTGCGCGGCACGAAACGCCTTGCCGGGACGACGGTACTGGGCCGCCACGTCAAGCGCGTGCGCTGGGGAGAACGCTTCGGCCAGAGTGTCACCGTGGTGGGCACCCGCCCGGAGGCCCTTGGCTTCTACAGGCTCGAGCTCCGGCGCGGGAGATTTCTGACGCAAGACGACATGGTCGGACGCGCGCAGGTGGCCGTGATCGGAGCCAAGGCAGCGCGGGGCCTCGCGGCCCGACAGGGCCCCATCCGGGTCGGAGGCTGGGTCCGGCTGGACGGCCACCGCTACAGGGTGGTCGGAATTCTCGCCCGAAAGCCGGCGGTACAGGGACAGAGTTTCTTCACGTGGGACGGATCGGTATTGGTGCCCGAGACACGCTTCCAGGAGCATTTCGCCAGCATCAAGGACTTGCGGGAGATCGTGGTGCGCGCCACGCGCGAAACCCTCGAGGCGAAACCGCTCGAAGCGCTCGTCCACAGCGCACGGGCCACAGTCGCGTGGCGACACGGCGGCGTGCAGAACTTCAAGGTCACGGACCCGCGGGAGAATCAGTCCTCGGTGCGCCTCGCCTCGGCCATAGGCCTCGGGCTCGAGGTGGTCATCGCCAGTGTTTGTCTGCTCGTAGGCGGCATGAACCTGATGAATGTCCTGCTGTTCTCGACCCTGCAGCGGACGCCCGAAATCGCACTGCGGCGCGCACTGGGAGCCACACGGCGCCAGATTCTCGCGATGTTCCTCGGGGAGGCCATGCTTCTCGCCACGCTCGGCGGACTGATGGGGGTGGCCGGAGGCCTCCTCGTTGCCGGATTGGGCTCGTGGGTACTCGGACAAGTCCTCGGCAGTTGGGTCTTCTCGTGGCCGTGGTCCGCCATGGCGTCGGGTGTGCTGGCGGCCTTGGCCACGGGGGCCGTCTTCGGGGCGCGGCCGGCACTGGCAGCAGCCGGCCTCGATCCCGCACAGGCCCTGCGGAGGGAAGGATGACGGTCCGGATCGTCACGTCGGCAGAAGCGCTTCTCGCGTTGCGGCGACCGGGCTCCCGCACGGCATTCGTGCCCACGATGGGCGCTCTCCACGAAGGGCACGGCGCGCTGGTCCGTGCCGCCCGGCAATACGGGGACCTCGTCGTCGCGAGCATCTTCGTGAACCCCACCCAGTTCGGCCCGACCGAGGATCTTGCCCGCTATCCCCGAGACCTCGACGGCGACAGCACGAAGTTGACCGAATGGGGGTGCGACGTGCTGTTCCACCCCTCCGCCGAGACGATGTATCCGCAGGGGCTCGAGGCATTCAGAGTCGTGCCGCCGCCGCGGTTGTCGGACCTCTGGTGCGGCCTTGTCCGCCCCGGTCACTTCGCGGGCGTCTGCACGGTCGTCAGCAAGCTTCTGGGCTTGGTGCGTCCCGATGTGGCCTTGTTCGGACAGAAGGACTTCCAGCAGTTGCGGATCATCGAGGCCATGGCCGCCGATCTGTGCCTGGGCACGCGCATCGTCCGGTGTCCGACCGTTCGCGAGCAGGATGGCGTCGCGATGTCGAGCCGCAACGCCTACCTGATGCCCGATGACAGGACGCGGGCAGGCGCCTTGTCACGGACCCTGGCCGCCGTGCTTGCCCGTTGGCGCGCTGGCGAACGCGGCACGGACGCCCTAGAGTCGGTTGGCCACGAGACGTGGAAGCGCTTCCAGGAGCGCGACGTGAACCTGGGAGCCATCGACTATCTCGAGGTCCGTCACCAGGACCTCGAACGCCCTTCGATGCTGACATCCCCGGGTGTCGCCGCCATGGCGGTCCGGATTGGTCCTGCACGCCTGATCGACAACGTCCTGCTCGAGGAGAACTCGCCCGACACGGCCCTGCTGGAGCTTGCCTGATGCCGCATATCGTGACCCTCGACGGCCCCGCCGGTGCCGGCAAGAGCACCCTCGCCCGCCATCTGGCGCGGACTTTGGGCTGGACCTACCTGGACACCGGGGCGATGTACCGCGCCGTGACCTGGGCGGCGCTGGAACGGGACATCGACCTCGACGACACGAAAGCCCTGGGAGTGCTCGCCCACGCGCTGCGCCTGTCGCTGACGCCCGGGCCGGATGGTACACGGGTCGAGGCGGATGGCCGCGATGTCACGGAAGCCATTCGCTCGGCCGAGGTGACAGGCAGGGTCTCGATCGTTGCGGCGGTGGCCGAGGTACGCGAGGCGATGGTGGCCGAGCAGCGCCGGCTCGGCAGCGATCGGGATCTGGTCGCCGAGGGCCGGGACATGGGTACGGTGGTGTTCCCCGCAGCACCGCTCAAAGTCTACGTCACGGCATCCCCGAGCGTCCGGGCGCAACGTCGCGCCGCCGAATTGGAGCGTGCCGGACGGTCGGTCGATGTCGCGGCGCTCGAGCAGGAGCTCGTGGCACGGGATGCCCTGGACTCCGGGCGCGATGTCGCGCCGCTGCGACCGGCTGCGGACGCACGTCATCTGCTGACCGACGGCCAGGATGTGCCGACCTTGCTGGAGAAGCTCCTCGGCTGGGTGGACGAAATCCGCCAGACCCCTTGAACAGGGCGCCTGTCCGACATAAGATCGTTCTCCGGGGGGTATGAATCCCCTGAGCGTGGCTGGCCCCTTGGCCCAGGGCCCCTGGAGGTTGTGCGTGCTGGACGGACTCTTCGGAAAGAAGACCGCCATGTTCGAAGCCGCTCTGCACGGCCTGCAGGAGCGGGGCGAAGCCATCGCTGAAAACCTCTCGAACCTGGACACCCCGGGCTACAAGGCCAGGCGAGTCGCCTTCGAGGAGCAAATGCAGTTCGTGCGCCACCATCGGGCCGCAGACCTCGCGGCGACGACGCCGGCCCACTTCCGACTCGGTCCGGCAAGCGCCTACGAGGTCCGCCCGGTGGAGTCGCGGGACCGTTCGTCGACGCTGCGCAACGACGGGAACAACGTCGACGTCGACGTCGAAATGACGTCATTGGCCAAGAACCAACTGTCCTACAGCTACGTGGCCGAGCTGACCAAGCGTCAGTTCGAGGGCCTCAAGTCCGTGATCCGGGGGAGCTGACCATGGGTGCCTTCGACGGTCTCGACATCGCCGCCAGCGGCCTCACGGCCCAGCGTTTCCGGCTGGACGTGATCTCCGCGAACCTCGCCAACGTCAACACCACCCGAACCGACGCGGGCGAGCCTTTTCGCCGGCAAATCGTGCATTTCCGGGCACGTCAGGGCAAGTTGCCGGGCGTCGACGTCTTCGAAATCGCCCAGGACAAAACGCCCTTCCCCCGCATCTACGATCCGGGAAACCCGGATGCCGATGAGGCCGGTTACGTCCGCATGCCCAACGTCAACTCCATCACCGAGATGACGGACCTAATCTCGGCCAGTCGCAGCTACGAGGCCAACATCACGGCCGCAGGCGCGATGAAGGAAATGGCCCGCAAGGCTCTGGAGATCTGAGCCCCGTGGAACTCGGTCCCATCGGCCCGCTTCCGGCCGCCATCCATCGCCCGAGAACGGCGGTGCCGGCTGCGGGCTTCTCGGACTTCGTCGATGGACTGGCACCTGTTCAGGGCAGTGCCGGTGACATTGCCTTGCCGGACCGTGGCACCATCCGTCTGGGGCCTGCTGCAGCCGCCTCCGCTCGCGACGCACGCGGGGCCATCCTGAAGCCCCTCGAAGACTTTCTGGGAGAGGTCAACACCTCGCTCAACAACGCGGGCGAAATGCAGGAGCGCCTGGTGGCCGGCGAGGACGTCGATTTCCACGACGTGATGGTGGCCTCAGAAAAAGGGGCCGTGGCTCTGCAGCTGACCATGCAGCTCCGCAACCGAATCCTGGAGGCCTACCAGGAAGTTTCGCGGATGCAGGTATGAGTCCCGTCGTGCCTGCATCAATCGGGGTTGAGGCCGCTTGAACGCTTTCATCAAGCGGGCGTGGATCGACCTTGGCCGGATTTGGGAAGGTCTTGGTCAGAGCCAACGAGTCATGCTGGGTGGCGTCCTCGCCACGGCCATCGCCGGCCTGGTCGCCCTGGTGGTCTGGTCCCAGGCTCCGGACTTCCAGCCGTTGTATGCCAATCTCGAGGACGCCGACGCCGGAGCTGTAATCGCCGAGTTGCAAACGGCCCAGATTCCCTACCAGGTCAGCCCGGATGGCCGTCGCATCAGCGTGCCGGCAGGCAGAGTCGCCGAGGTCCGGCTGCAGATGGCCCAGAAGGGTCTGCCCACCGGCGGCGGGCAGTTGGGCTTCGAGGAACTCTTCGACAAGGGCGGCACGCTCGGCCAAACCGATGCGATGATGCGCCTGAACGCCAAGCGCGGCCTGCAGGGCGAGCTTGCGCGAACCATCAAGCAGATGAGCGTCGTGGAGACGGCCCGCGTGACGCTTGCTCTCCCCGAACCCTCGCTCTATTCCGACAATGATGCGGTCAACGAGCCAAGCGCCACCGTCCTCCTCAAGCTCAAGACGGGCAAGGCCCTGACACCCGAGCAGGCTCGGACAATCGTGCATCTCGTCGCAGGCTCGGTCGAGCGGATGAAGACCCAGAACGTCCTCGTGGCAGACACGGCCGGACACAACTACTCAGAGGACCTCAACCTCGGCGACGACAATGCGCTGATGAGCGCGGGCCAACTCGAGACCAAACGCAGCTACGAGGCAGCCATCCGCAAGAACCTGCAAGCGATGCTCGACCGCGTCCTGGGCTTGGGCAACTCCGTCGTGCAGGTTCAGGCCGACTTCGACTTCAACCGCATCGAGGTCGATCAGGAAATCTTCCAACCCATCCTTCAGGCACCGGACGGCACCCGCTCGGGCCTGCTGCGCAGCCAGCGCGAGTCGGTCGAGGAGTATCAGGGCCGTGCCCCGTCCATCGCCGGTGCCCCGGGCACGACCACCAACATCCCCAGCTACCAGGCCTCCGAGTCTCTCGGGGACAACGGCAACTACAGGCGCAGCGACGTCACGCGCAACTTCGAGATGAACAAGGAGGTCAAGCGCCAGACCAAGCCGCCCGCCGAGCTGCGCCGCCTGTCCGTCTCGGTGGCGGTCAACGGCGAAATCCCCGAGGAACAGCAGCAGAGCATGAAGGACATGATCGCCGCCGCTTCTGGCATCGATCTGAACCGTGGCGACACCCTGGTGGTGGCGGCCATTCCCTTCAACGACAAGGCAGCCAAGGACGCCGAGGCCGAGATCCTTGCCGAAGGCGAGCGCGCCCAGCTCCTCAACTTGGCCAAGATCCTGGGGGCGGTCCTCGTCGCGCTCGTCGCGCTGTTCCTGCTGCGCCGCGGCCTTCGGGCCCGGGAGGACGAACTGCTGGCCACCTTGCAGACTCCGGCCGAAAAGGCCGGCATCAACGTCGCGGAGATTGTCCTTGGCGAGGAAGATCGGCGTACCCACCTCCAACGCGAGATATCCAAGGTCGTCAAGGCGCAACCGCAGGAGGTCGCAAGGCTGGTCCGGACATGGATGCTCGAGGACGATCGCTAGTCCATGCGCAACAAGATCGAACTGAACGGCCGCAAGAAGGCAGCGGCCCTCATGGTGGCGCTGGGACCCGACGTCTCGGCAGACATCCTGCGTAACCTCGGCAGTCCGGAAGAGATCGAGCAACTGACGCTCGAGATCGCCAACTTGGGCAAAATCCCGGCCGATACCACCGAGGAACTGCTCGAGGAGTTCTATCACGTCCTTCAGGCCAACAAGTACATCACCCAGGGCGGTCTGCCCTACGCGAAAAGCCTGCTCAACAAGGCGCTCGGCCAGGAGAAGGCCGACGAGATGCTCAGCAAGCTAGCCTCGTCGCTGACAAGCCAGCCCTTCGAGTTCATCCGCCAGGCTGACGCCACGCAGGTCCTGAACTTCATCCAGGCGGAACACCCCCAGACCATCGCACTGATCCTGAGCTACCTGCGGCCGGGCCAGGCCGCGCTCGTGCTTTCGGGCCTGGCTGCGGACATCCAGACCGAGGTCGCGACCCGAATTGCCGAGATGGATAGGACCACGCCGGCCGTCCTCAAGGAGGTTGAGCGCGTGCTCGAGCGCAAATTCGCCTCCGTCGCCTCTCAGGACTTCAACGCAGCGGGCGGAGTCAAGGCGGTCGTCGAAGTCCTGAACCGCGTCGATCGCGGCACGGAAAAGACCATCATCGAGTCGCTCGAGGAGATGAACCCCGATCTGGCCGAGGAAATCAAGAAGCTGATGTTCGTCTTCGAGGACATCATCCTGCTCGACGACCGTTCTATCCAGCGCATCCTGCGGGACGTGGACGGCAAGGAGTTGGCGATGGCGCTCAAGGGCGCCAACGAAGAGGTCCGGGGTCGTATCTTCAAGAACATGTCGGAACGCATGGGCAAGATGATCCGGGACGAGCTCGAATACATGGGTCCCGTGCGCGTCCGCGACGTCGAGGAAGTCCAGCAAAAGGTCGTGGCGCACATCCGTGCCCTCGAGGAACGAGGCGAGATCGTCATCAGCCGCGGTGGTGGCGACGAGTTGTTGAGCTAGGCCGATGGAAGGATCGCCCTTCCGCTCGCCCAAGGTGTTCCGGGATATCCCCGTCACCGAGCGCAGCCAGAATATCCCAGGCCCGAAGGTCACCTTCTCGGCGGAGGACGGGGAGAAGCTCAAGGCCCGCATCACCGGTGAGGCCGAGGCTGCCCGCCAGCGCATGCTGGCCGAAGCGACGGTCGAGGCCGCCCAGATTCGTGCCGAGGCACACCGTGCCGGACTGGCCCAAGCCCGGGAACAAGCTCTGGCCGAGGTCAGCGCTGCGTGGCAAGAACGCTGGCAGGGCGCACTCGATCAGGTGCAACAGGCAGCCGACGCGATTCTCGGGGCACGCGAACAGCTGGTCGATGGCCTCGAAGCGGAGCTGTCGGGGCTGGCCCTCGCGCTCGCGGCGCGCATTCTCGGGCGCGAAGCAAGCCAGCCCGAGACCACGCGCCAGTTGGCCATCCAGGCTCTTGATAGACTCGCGCGGGGTCACGCCGTGGAGATCCGCGTGGCAGCGCCGCTCGTCGAGGCTCTTGGCGGGAGCGTGATCCACCCGCGATGGGGCACCATCCGCTTGGCCCCCGACCCGGACCTTCGTCCCGGAGATGTCCGGGTGACCTTCGACTGGTGTGTCGCCGACGCACGGCTGCAGCCGATGCTGCAGGAGTTGGCAGCCGAAATGGACCAGACGGCACCCACGATTCCCGAACAACCCTTGGTGGTGCCGCCACCCGTCGAGCCTCAAGCCGCCACCCGGGCAGCCGTAAGCGAGGACAAGCCTGTGGCATCTCGTCCCGCGCTCCAACCCAAGCGCAGCGGAGGCTGGCTGTCTTGACTCAGCCGCTGGCCCCGCTGCTGGCCGGCTGGCGGCAGCGCATCGCGGACACGGACCCCATCCGCTTCGAAGGCACGGTGGTGCAGGTGGTGGGGCTTGTGCTCGAGACGGAGGGGCCACCGGCACGGATGGGAGAAGTCTGCCTCGTGGACGCCGGCGAGGGCCCCAAGGTGCCGACAGAAGTGGTCGGCTTCCGGGATGGTCGCCTGCTGCTGATGCCGCTGGGCCCCTTGGCCGGCGTGGCACCGGGCGCTCGGGTCAGGGGCACGGGCCACGGGCTGCGGGTTCCGGTAGGGGAAGGCCTGCTCGGCCGGATCGTCGACGGCCTCGGCCAGCCCATCGACGGCAAGGGCCCCCTCGCGGCCACCCACTGGGTGTCCGTGGACCGGCCCCCCCCCAATCCCTTGGAACGCCAGCGCATCCTGACTCCCATGGCGACAGGCGTGCGTGCACTCGATGCCCTGCTCACGGTGGGCTACGGGCAACGGCTCGGCATCTTTGCCGGCTCGGGCGTTGGCAAGAGCACGCTCCTTGGCATGCTCGCCCGCCAAGCCGAGGCCGATGTCAATGTCATCGCGCTCATCGGCGAACGAGGCCGTGAGGTCCGCGAGTTCCTCGAAGAGGATCTGGGCGCAGCCGGACTGGCGCGCAGCGTCGTGGTGGTCGCCACCAGCGATGCACCGGCCCTCGTGCGGCTCAAGGGTGCCTTCGTCGCCACCGCCATGGCTGAGGCCTTCCGGGACATGGGGGCTCGAGTCCTGCTGATGATGGATTCTGTAACACGCTTCGCGATGGCCCAGCGGGAGGTCGGTCTCGCCACCGGAGAGCCACCGGCCACCAAAGGCTATACGCCCAGCGTCTTCGCGCTCTTGCCGCGCCTGCTGGAACGCGCGGGCATGGGCGCGACGGGCGGCATCACGGGGCTTTACACGGTGCTCGTCGATGCCGACGACTTCAACGAACCCATCTCGGATGCGGTGCGCGGCATCTTGGATGGCCACGTGATCCTCTCCCGCCAGCTTGCCGCCCAGAACCACTACCCGGCCATCGACGTCCTGCAGAGCATCTCGCGCGTGCAGCCGCTGATCCAGCCGGCGAACGCGCTGGGTCACGCTGCCGTCCTGCGCGAGCGCCTGGCCACCTGGCAGGAGAACAGGGACATCATCACGCTGGGCGCCTATGTCCCGGGAAGCGATATGGCCGTCGACCGGGCCATCGCCCTGCGCCCCGAAATCGACGCCTTCCTGCGTCAGGATCGCCATGAAGCCACGGGTTTCGCCGAAACCATGGCCCGCCTTGAGGGTCTGGCTACCCGCTGATGGCCAAGGTCTTCCGCTTTCGCCTGGAGGGTCTGCTGCGCCTGCGCACGCGTGCGGAGGAGGAGGCCGAGCGCCTTCATTTGACGGCACTGGCGCAGGAACGCGAGGTCTCCCGAGCCCTCGATGTGGCTCGGGAACATCGGCGTCAGGCGGCCGCCGAGGCGCTTGCGCGGCGCCAGGAAGGCACGCTCGACCTGCGTGCGGTTCAAGACGAAGGCGCCTGGGAGCGCACGCTGGACCATCGCATCGGCGCATGTGAAGCCGCACTCTCCCAGGCCTCTCGCGACGTCGCCCAAGCGCGTGAGGCATGGCTGACGACCCGCCGTGCGCGTGAGGTCGTCTCGCGCCTGAAGGACAAGCAACATCTCGACTGGCTGAACGGCCTCGAGCACGCGGAGCGCGTCCTGCTCGACGAACTGGCCACACAGGCGCATATGCGCAAGGACTCCCGCCCGGAAATCCTTTAGATTCGCCGGCTCCTGCCGATGGAAGGCCATATCGCCATCCACGAGGACCTTCCATGACGCCGGTCGATCTCCGTGCCCACGCCTCTCTGGGCCAGTGGCAACAAGCCCTGCCCGATGCCGTATCCCCGATGACCTCCCCGAAGGCGACCCAGGCCTTCCGGGAGGAAGTCCGCAAGACCTTGCAGCATGTGCAGGCACGACAGTCCGTCGCTCGCCCGACTCAGCCCCGTCCGAAGCCGGGATCTCCGGGGTGCTCGGCAGAACGCCCGGCTTTCAACCCTGCTCAATCCTTGCGTGAGGTGGGCCGACCGACCGCGCACGCCTCCCGGTCCGACGCACGGGGAGCCGACGGTCGAAAGGCCCTTGAGGCCGGAGCTCCGCGCACGCCGTATTCGGCGGGGCAAGTGCGCGCGACGGCAGAACGCCACGAAGGGTCGACCAAGGCGCAGGACGCGCGCCAGGCCGACGTCGAGGCCACGGCACAGGATGTCCACCTTGCAGCAGATGTCGATGCGCGCGATGCTACGGTCGAGGTCACGAGCCGCGAAGCACTCGCCCCCGAGTTGCTTGCCCTGCTGGCAGCGACCGTCGCGGTATGCCGTCCCGAGGGGCACGTCGAAGCGGCAGAAGCACCAAGCGAGGACAGCGCCAGCCATGTGGCCGACCTGACCGTGAAGCTCGATTCAGCCGGCACACTTCCCACCGTGGCAAGCCCATACGAGAAGCCCGCCGGCACGAGCTCATCCATCCCTCTGGCCGAGGCAGCGTCAAGGCCGGTCGGTGGAAGTACCGACGCCCCGAACGCTGCAATCGGGCAGGGCGTGGGTGAGGCCCCCGGAGCAATCGGCAAGGCAGCGTCCGCCCTGACCGCGGCGCAAAGCGACGTGCGCACGATCGCCCGTCACGCAGGTGTCGAGGAGGGATTGAAAAAGAGCCGAGAAGAGGGCACGGACCGTGGGACGGAAGGCACCGGCCCTCGCGTGACCTCGATTCCCGATGTCGGCCTTGCGGACCTCAAGGTGTCGGGACAGTCAGGCGATCGGCCTCGGGAGAACCTGAGCGGCGGGGACACGGCCAACCGTGACCAGAGTGCCCTTGCGCCGACCACTGATCTTGCGGACGATGGTATGCCACAGGCCATCGGACCGGTGACTTCCGGAGCCCGTGAGGCGGCTGGCCCGCGTAGCGACCGGGGGAGCGCGCCCGTGGCGCGAACCATCGCTGCCGAGGTCCAGGAAGCCGTGCGCACCGGCCCACGCTCGATCCGGATGACGCTCAGGCCCGAGGCCCTCGGGGAAGTCCAACTTCGCGTCGCACTCGTCGGCGGCGGGGTCCGGGCGACGCTGCACGTCGACAGCGAGGACGCCCGAGACCTGATCGGGCGGCAACTGGACCAGGTCCGGCAAACGCTCGTGGACCAAGGGATCCGCGTCGACCGCCTGGAGGTCGTGTGGCGCGGGGCGCAGGGAACAGACGACCAGGGCCAGCAGGCCTTCCAGCAGGGCGCCCAGGATCGCGAACGGCAGCAGCAAGGTCGGGAACAACCCGCACGCCGCGAGACAGATGCTTGGCAACAAGCCCTCAATGAGGCCGGCCTTCCTGCCGACATGCAGGATATCGCGTAGGAGGATCGGGACAGATGCCAGGAGCCATCGCCAGCGTCGCCCCCCAGACCGGGGCGCCGTCGTCCATTCCCAACCCCAAGCAACTGGGGCAGGAGGAGTTCCTCAAGCTCCTGATCACCCAGCTGAAGTCCCAGGATCCGATGAAGCCCGTCGAGGACACGGCCTTCATTGCCCAGATGGCCCAATTCAGCAGTCTGAACCAGATGCAGGCCCTGAACAAGAGCTTCGAGACCTTCAACCGCAACCAGGCAGATGCCCAGCAGCTGCAGACGATGGCCTCGTCGGCCTCGTTGATCGGGAAGGTGGTCTACGCAGGGCCGGACAAGATCACCCGCTCGATGGGCACCATCCAGGAGATCCGCCGCGTCGAGGGCGAACTCAAGGTCGTCCTGCGGGGCGTGGATCACGAAGGCAATACCTTCACAGACAAGGCGATGCCCTTGAGCCAGGTCCAGCAGATCGGCATGGCACCCGAGGAGGTCGAACGCTTCCAGCAGGAAGTCGAGGCGCGCATGGCCATCGCGGCCGCATCGGCCGGAGGCGGCCAGTGATCGGTCTTCCCGAACCCGTCGGTCCCCTGGGAGCCGCGCAGGCGCTTCCGACACCGGCCGTCGGCCCCCGCTCGGGCCCGAGCTTCGCCGAAGTCCTCGGCGACAGGGCCAAGGCACAGCCCGTGAAGCTTTCGAGCCACGCCGAAGCGCGCCTGAAGGCCCGCAACATCGCATGGAACGAGGAGCGCCAACACCAGCTGGATCAATTGGTCCAGAAAGCCGCCGGCAAGGGTGCCCGTGAATCGCTCGTCCTGATGGACGACGTCGCCCTCGTCGTATCCGTCCGCAACCGGACCGTCATCACCGCCGTCGACCACCAGAGCCTTAAGGACAACGTGTTCACGAACATCGATTCCGCCGTCATCGCCTGATTTCCCCAACCCTCGGGCCGGACCCCTCGGGGAGGCCCATCGCCGGGACCGATGTTTCCCGGCAACCCCAAGAGGAGGTCCCATGCTTCGTTCGCTGGATTCCGGCGTGTCCGGACTGCGCAACCACCAACTCAAGATCGACGTCATCGGCAACAACATTGCCAACGTGAATACCGTCGGCTTCAAGAGCCAGCGCGTCGAGTTCCAGAATCTGCTGAACCAGACCTTGTCCGTCGGTACGTCGGGCGAGGGCGGCAGGGCCGGCACCAACCCGCAGCAGGTCGGTCTGGGCGTGGGCGTCGGGTCCATCACGACGATCCACACCCAGGGCGCTCTGCAGGGCACCGGCAAGAGCACCGACCTCGCCATCCAGGGCGAGGGATTCTTCGTCGTAAGCGACGGCAACCGCAACTTCTACACCCGCGACGGAAGCTTCGACTTCGACAAGACGGGCAGCTTCATCCGCCCTGCGAACGGTCTCAAGGTCATGGGATGGACGTCGGCCAACGGCATCATCGACACGACGGCGGAACCGGCCCCGATCCGGGTTGCGCGCGGTCAGAACCTGCAGCCGAAGGCGACGGGCTCGGTGCGGCTCAAGGGCAACCTGCGCTCCGACAGCGTCGACACGATGATCACCGGCGTCCTGAAGGCCACGCCGAAGGACGCGGCCATCGCCGGCAAGGTCGTGATCCAGCACAACATCCTGAACTCGAAGAATCAGGTCATCCACGGCACGATAACCCTCACCAATGATCCGGGTTCGCTGACGTGGCAGGTCAGCTACCGACCGCGCGCGGGCGACAAGGACGCCGACCAGCTGACTAATCCCAATGAACAGGGCCTGGGCACGCTCACCTTCGACACCTCGGGTCGTCTGACGAGCAACACGCTCGGTGCAATTCGCCTCGCCTTCACGCAGGAGAGCGGCGCCAACGCCCTCGAGTCCCAGGTCATTCCCAGCCAGCTGCAAATGAGCGCGGAGGTCCCCCGGTCGCGTCTCGGGTTCGATGGCGTTGCCGGACTCATCTCCGGGAACCTGAAACCCGCCTCGACGAAGGCCACGCTCGCGCTTTCGGGCAATCTCGTGCCTGCGTCGGGGAGCCCCAAGACCCTGGAGCAGCCACTCGTCATTCCCACGGCCAACGGCACCAACGTCAACGGCAAACTGGTGCTCCGCAACACGCAGGGCAGCGGCACCTGGTCCGTGTCCTACGTCCCGGACATCGGTGCAGGGGGACAGGATCTGCTTCGCGACGCCGACGAGCAGAACCTCGGCGTGATCAACTTCGACGGCACGACCGGTGAACCGATCAGTCCCATCACCCTCAAGGACATCACGCTGCTGCCCAAGGCCACCGTGACCCCAACCATCGTCAGCCTGAATATCCCGAACATCAGCACGGGCTCCGCGCTCAAACTCGGGGCAACCGACACGTTTGCCGTAAACCTAAGCGCCATTTCGAGTCAACCTGTCCCCCTGGAGACACGCTTCGACATCGCCAACGCCAAGACGTTGCTGCCGGACGGCACGATCGGCAACCAGGTGGTCACGGGCAAGTTGGTGCTGCGCAACAGCCCGGGTGAGGCCAACTGGCTCGTGACCTATGTCCCGGATCCGACGGAGAACAACCAGAAGCTCATCAACTCGACAGGCGAACAGCAGCTCGGGAGCATCGGCTTCGACACCGAGGGCAAGCTCACGACGGTGGACCTCGAACCCGTCCGCCTGCAGTTCCAGAACATCGCGACGCCGGATGTGACGGCACATCTCGACTTCGGTGACCTGAGCTTCGATCCCAATAGCAACGACGACCTGAACGACACGATTCAGACCTCGGGCAGGACGGATGCCGGGTCCTACACGATGTCGATGAACTTCTTCGACTCGCTGGGCAACTCGCATGCCGGCAACGTCCTGTTCACCCGAGACCTCGAGCAGCAGGCCACGGCGGACGGCCGGTCCAAGTGGCGCGTCTCCTTCGGCATCGTCGATCCGCAGGTCAAGAACGACCTGAAGACCCTGCCGGGGGCCGGCATCGGTGCGTTTCCCATCGACCTGGGCTACATCGTGTTCGACAACGGCGGCTTGCCAGTTGACGTCAACTTGGCGCCGCTGAAGCTCAACTACACCTCTGGCGCGGCGCCCTCCACGATCTCGTTCGACCCCGGCAAGCGCGGGGACACGCTGGGACTGACACAGTTCCTGACGGCCTCCACCGCCATCATCGACGACCAGGACGGTTACGCCACCGGTACGCTGCAGGGCTTCAACATCGACTCGAACGGCTACGTCTCGGGCGTCTTCACCAACGGCCAGATCCGGCAGTTGGCCCAGATCGCGCTGGCCTCGTTCAACAACCCGAACGGTCTCGTCAACGAGGGCAGCAACATGTGGACGGTCGGAAACGCTTCGGGCGATGCCCAGATCGGCGTGGCCGGCACATCCGGACGGGGACTGCTGGCCTCCTCCAACCTCGAGACGTCCAACGTGGACCTTGCGGCTTCCTTCTCGGAACTGATCATCTCCCAGAGGGGCTTCCAGGCCAACTCGCGGATCATCACCACCTCGGACGAAGTCCTGCAGGAGCTGATGGGCCTCAAGCGCTGACGTAGATGAGCATGGCTGCCCCCGGTCCCGTCGAGGGTCCCCGCCACGTGGCGGAGACATCCGGCTTGACCGGGGGTGCCACGCAAGGGACGGGTCGCCCGGCCCCGCGGACACTTTCCCCCGAACCCCCTGCCGTCCGGCAGGAGTCCCCGACCGACCAGGATGGCGCCGACCGCGCTCTCGAAGCAGCCGACATCCCGGCAACTCCGGTCACCCGAAGTATCGTCAAGGCACTGGCGGAAGCCGGCATGCCGGCCACCCCGGCCCTGTTACGGCGGCTGTCCGGTACCTGGGCGGACCTTCCCGCCGAACAGAGGCAGACGGCAGTCGCGCTTGCCGCGCGCGGCCTCATCCCGACGCCGATCCTGTTGGCGCTAGGCCCCCCGGACAAGGCATCGGACCGTCCGTCGACGCGGCTGCGCGCCTGGATGGAGCAGGTGGGTGCCCCGGCCACGAGCCTGCTGGCGGGTGAAGACGACCCAGGCCTTGTCCTGATGGCCTGGGTCGCCCGACTGACGCCCCGGGCGGCCATGTTGGCCAGACGTCTGGACACCGATGCGTGGGCAAGCGACACGGGGGACAGCGCCATCGCGGATGCTGATGCGTGGCCTGCCGAAGAAGCTTGGCCTCAGGGCTTCGCCCGCCTGGTGGATCCTGCAGCACCGTGGACCATCCCGATTGCGTGGGGATCGT
Source organism: Candidatus Sericytochromatia bacterium (assembly GCA_035285865.1). Taxonomy (GTDB): domain Bacteria; phylum Cyanobacteriota; class Sericytochromatia; order S15B-MN24; family VGJW01; genus VGJW01. The sequence goes on along the minus strand of JAYKHS010000022.1, from coordinate 109,557 downwards.
GGACCGGACGATGGACGCACGGTGACCGAGAACCCGATGAAGCGCGCGGGGAAGATCCGGGCGAACGTCTCTGGCGAACGGTCCTCGCCCTCGAGCACCCTGCTCTGGGCCTCGTGCGTGCCCATCTTGCCGGCGTCGGCCGACGACTCGCGGTCCGGATCGAGGCTGCTCATCCCGGCCTGCGCACGGCCCTTGCCGCGCTCGTGCCGGAGGTGTCGGCACGCCTTGCCGAACTGGGCTGGATCAGCCCACCGTGGTCGGTGGAGCCGACCGTGGAGACGGACCATGGTACCTGAACATGGAGCACGGCCCGGGAATCAGGGCCCCAACCGCCGGGCGGTGGCCCTGCGCTACGACCCCGAGCGCGACGCCGCGCCGGTGGTGGTCGCCACGGGCACGGGCAGCGTGGCCGAGCGCATCATCGAGGCCGCGCGTGCGGCAGGGGTCCCGCTACATCAGGACATCCAGCTCGTGGCCGCGCTGGCGCAGCTCGATTTGGGCGAAAGCATCCCGTCTTCGCTGTATCCTGTGATCGCGGAGCTGTTGGTGATGATTCAGCGGGCCGGCGCGGACACGCAAGAAGGCGGAGTGCGATGATTCGGATGACGCGTCTGAATGACCAGGTGATCGTGGTGAACGCCGATCTGGTCGAGAGCTTGGAAGCAACGCCGGACACCGTTGTCACCCTCACCACCGATCGCAAATATGTGGTAAGAGAGTCGGTGGACGAGCTGATCGAGCGCATCATCGCTTACCGCCGGGCCTGTGCGTCCCCCTCGTGGCTGGGCCCTCGCGACACCGGAGACAAGTAGCTGGAAATTTCGACGCTGATCGGCCTCGTCCTTGGCTGGGGCGGTATCATCATTGCCTATGTCCTGGACGGTGGTCACCTCGGAGCGCTTGTTGTCCCGACAGCCGCCATGATTGTCTTCGGGGGTACCTTCGGGACGCTCTTCATCGCCTTCCCGATGAAGGACGTGCTCACGATTCCCAAACTCATCGGCTTCACCTTTTCCAAGAACCCGCTCGAACCCCACACGATCATCCCGCAGATGATCCGCTACGCGGAAAAGGCCCGCAAGGACGGCCTTCTGGCCCTCGAGGCCGACGTTCAGGCCGCACCGGACGAGTTCCTGAAGAAGGGCATGCAGATGGTCTCGGATGGAATCGACATCAAGACCGTCCGCGAAATGCTCGAAACGGAGCTGGCCTTCATCGCCACGCGCCACGCGGGCGGAATCGCGATGTTTGAGGCGGCAGGCGGCTTCGCGCCGACCATGGGCATCATCGGCACGGTCATGGGCATGGTGCACATCCTGGGCAGCCTTGGCGGAGATTCGGACCCCGCGGCCCTCGCGCCCGCGATCGGGGTCGCCTTCATCGCCACCCTGTACGGCGTGTTCTCGGCCAACCTCCTCTGGCTGCCGATGGGCACCAAACTCAAGAAGCGATCCGAGGAGGAAATTCTGGTTCGCGAGCTGATGCTCGAAGGTATCCTGTCCATCCAGGCCGGCGACAATCCGCAGATCGTCGAGGAAAAACTGAAGGGTTATCTCTCGCCCGCGGTTCGCGCCACCATCACCAAGGAAGAATGACCCCGTGGGCAAGAAGCGGGGCCACAAGGGTGGCAGCCATGCCAACCACGAGCGTTGGCTGTTGACCTATGCCGACCTCATCACCCTGCTGCTGATCTACTTCATCATCCTGTTCTCGATGTCGTCGATCGACGCCAGCAAGTTCAAGAAGATGGCCGATGCCATGGCGAGCGTCTTCAACCCGGTGGCGGCCTCTGGCGGAGGCAACGACACCATCCTGCCTCCGGCGAGCGACATGGTCATTCCGCCCGTGGCCCCGATGTATGCCAAGGAGGAATCCGAGTTCGAGGAGATGGCCGACAAGGTCGAAAAACTGGCCGAACAGCTGGGGGCCAGTGCCTCCTTCGATGTCCACATGGAGAAGCGTGGCCTCGTCATCTCGATCGCGGACTCGGCGCTGTTCGATGCCGGATCCGCGGACCTGGACCCGAAGACACGGGCGATGCTCGGGAAGGTCGCGGCACTGGCGGCCAAGACCGGCAACAGCCTGCGCATCGAGGGCCATACCGACGACAAACCCATTCACTCGGCGCGCTTTCCCAGCAACTGGGAACTCTCCACGGCAAGGGCCACGGCCGTCGTGCGCCATCTGGTGGGCACGGGTGCCCTGCCCCCGGCGCGCGTCTCCGCAGCCGGGTACGGAGACACCTACCCCAAGGCTCCGAATGACTCTCCGGCCAACCGCTCGCGCAACCGACGGGTGGATATCGTCGTCCTGAGCGATGCTACAATGGCGCAGGAACCCAAGAAGCCTGCTCCCGGAGACTGACCCCCCATGGCCACCAAGAAGGGCGAGCCCAAGGCGGCCAATCCCGCCCTCTCCCCGCGGATCATCGTGGGCATGCTGGCGGTGGCGGTCATCGCGTCCGTCAGCTCGTTCATCGCCATCCGCCTCGCGCTGCCCAAGCAGATCATCGTCGAACAGCGGACCATCGTCGAACACGAGAAGGGCACCCACGAGGCCACCAAGTCGAGCGAACTCTGGACCCTGACCGAGCCCTTCATCGTCAACCTCTCCGACCCCAAGCGCCGTTTCCTGAAGACCACGGTGACGCTCCGGCTCTCCAAGCCCGCCCCGCCCCCGGGCGAGCACGGCGAGGAAGGCGGCGGCGGTGGTCACGGCGCGCCGGCCAAGGGTCCGAGCCCCTTCATCCAGTCCCTGGCCCCCTATCAGCCGGTGTTCCGGGACACCATCATCCGCACCCTGCGCAAGCAGACGACGATCACCCTTCAGGACCCCGATCGCGTGAAGTCGGAAATGAAGGTGGCCCTCAACTTGATGCGGCGTGATGACGAAGAAATTCCGGAGACCCTCGAGGTCTACTTCGGAGAATTCGTCGTTCAGTAGCGTCCGTGTCAGACATCCTCAGCCAGAACGAAATCGACGCCCTCATGGCCGCCCTGGCCAAGGGCGAAGTGGCTGCCGATCGTCCTGGCGATTCTCCGGATGCCGAAGATGCCGGCGTCAAGGCCAGGGCGGTATGGGCGTATGACTTCCGCCGACAGAGCAAGTTCTCCAAGGACCATATCCGTACCCTGTCGATGCTGCACGACGGCTTCGCCAGGCTCGTCTCCACCTTGTGGGCCGGCATGTTCCGGGTCATGGCCACCTGCGAAGTCGTGTCTGTCGAGCAGATGACCTTCGACGAGTACTCGCGTTCGCTGCCCGGCCCGACCATCATGACGACCTTCTCGATGAAACCGCTCGTCGGTTCGGCGCTGCTGGAGATCAACCTGGATCTTGCCTCGATCATGATCGATCGGCTCCTTGGCGGCCCGGGCAAGGTCAGCCGCATTCGCCGGGACCTGACGGACATCGAGCGTCAGCTCATCACGAACATCTCCAACCGCACGCTTTCGGCCATGCAGGAGTCGTGGGTCAGCCTCGTTCAGTTCGACCCCGTCATCGAGAACATCGAGACCAACCCCCGATTCGTCCAGTTGGTGCCGGCGACCGACCCTGTCGCGCTGGTCACCCTCGAGGTCAAGCTGGGAGAGAACACAGGTCCCGTCAGCATCTGCCTGCCCTACATGGTCCTCGAGAAGGTCATGGCGAACCTGGGCTCGCAATACATGTTCTCGACCCAGAAGCTGGCCCAGACCGACGAGTTCCGGCACCGCCTGAACGAACGCGTCGTCCAGACCCAGGTCCCTCTGACGGCCGTGCTGGGATCCACCGTCCTGTCCGTGCAGGACGTGCTGCAACTCCAGCGAGGAGATGTCGTGGCGCTCGAACAGGGGCACGACCGCGACATCGAGGTGAGGGTCGGAGACCGCACCAAGTTCAAGGCCCGCCCGGGCACGTGCCGCAGTCACATGGCCGTGCACATCACCGAAGTCGTCCTCGAGGAAGGCGAATCCCATGACTGACGCCATGTCGCGCGACCAGCAGGACGCCCTCGTCGAAATCATGGGCAATGCCCTCGGTGCAGGTGGCTCCACGCTGTCCATCCTGCTGAACCGCCAGGTCGAGATTCGCCAACCCCGCGCACGCATCATCTCGAGCAATGAATTGTCCGGCATCCTGTCCGGCCCGGCCGTCGCCGTCGAGATCCACTTCGAGATCCAGGGCGCCATCGTCAACTGCTTCTACTTCGTCAAGGAAGATGCGGCCCGCATCACCGACCTGATGATGGGAGGGGAGGGCTCCCCGCCGGATTTCGAGATCGACGAACTGCGCCAGAGCGCCATGTCCGAGGCCGTCAACCAGATGATGGGCATGGCTGCCAACGGGCTGACGGGGGCGTACGGCACCAAGGTCGACATCAGCCCGCCGGTCACGACCGTGGTGGATTTCCCGGCCGATCTCACGCTTCCGGCCGACTTCGGCAGCGGCCCCTGGGTGCTGGTGACCAGTTCGTTCGAGGTGGAGGGCCTGTTCCAGTCGGAACTGCAACAACTGCTGCCCGTCGCGGACGCGATCCGGATGACGGAACGCCTGCGGCCAGCCAACGAAAGTGCGTCCCCCGCTGCCCGGGCCATAGACATCGACACCCAGAACATCGCGGCGGCCATCCCGCACGTTCCCGCGGCACCACTCGGGGCCCAGCGTGCCAATGCAGATACCCAGGACCTCGCCTCCATGTTCGGCCTCGGTCAGGGCGGCCAGGCGATGCCTCAGGGCGTGCCGCAACCGATGCCCCAAGGCATGCCGACGGGCTATCCGGCGGCCGCGGCCACCCGCGAGCCGCCCACGGTCCATCCCGCGCAGTTCGCACCGCTGACCCAGGGGCAACTGGGCGCCCAGGGCCCCTCCAGCCTGGACCTGATCCTCGACGTGCCGCTCAAGGTCACGGTCGAACTGGGGCGTACCCGGATGCAGATTCGCGAGGTCCTCGACCTCGCCAACGGTTCCGTCGTCGAACTCGACAAGCTTGCCGGCGAACCCGTCGACCTGCTGGTCAATGGTAAGCTGATCGCTCGGGGCGAGGTCGTCGTGATCGACGAGAACTTCGGCATTCGCGTCACGGACATCGTCAGCCAGGCAGAGCGCCTGAGCGGCTTCCGCAAGTCGGATTTCTGAAGCCATGAAGAATATTCTGGTCGTAGATGACGCGGCGTTCATGCGCCTGATGCTCAAGGACATCCTGACGGCCCACGGCTTCAACGTGGTCGCCGAGGCCAAGACCGGCGTCGAGGCTGTCTCGATGTACCAGCAGCACACGGTGGACCTGGTCACCATGGACATCACGATGCCCGAGATGGACGGCCTGACCGCAACGCGCCACATCCTGTCGAAGGACCCCAAGGCCCGCATCATCGTCTGCTCCGCCATGGGTCAGCAGGCGATGGTCCTCGAAGCCATCCAGAGCGGGGCGAGAGACTTCATCGTCAAGCCGTTCCAGGCTGACCGGGTGGTGGACGCCGTCAAGAAGGCCCTGCGCTGACTCCCGTGACGGCCAGGACACGCGCGCTCGGCCTGCTGGTGCTGGCGGGTGCACTGGCGTGGAGCCCCGCCATGCCGGAGGAGGTCCGGGCCGAGGCCGCGATCGCCGCGCCTGCAGCGGCCGTCAGCCAACCCACGGAAACCGGAGCGGTTCCGGAAGCTTCGGAAGACGCCTTCGTCTGGAGGGATTACGGCGAGGAACCTGAGGCGACCGAGGACGTGCCATGGTGGAAGGCACTGGGCCGATTCCTGATCCGCTTCCTGTTCGTGCTGGGCCTGCTGGTGGCCACGCTCTTCGGCCTCCGGAGATTCATGGCCCTTCGGGCACCCTTGGGCGACGGACGAATCATGGTTCTGGAACAGACCCGGCTGGCCGGAACGCAAAGCCTGTGCCTGGTGCAGGCCGGGTCACAGGTCCTGCTGCTGGGCACCAACGGTGCCGGCTTGCTGGTCAAGCTGGCGGAGTGGCCCCTTGACCAGGCACCACCGTCGGTCGCCGAGGCCATGTTCCGGCAATCGGTGGGCCAGGCGTCGCGCACAAGCGAGCAGGGCCGTCATGCCTGATCGGGATCTCCGGACGCTCGAACGCTGGCTGCTGCCGGCAACAGCCGTGATAGTTGCGTGGCTGCTCATCGACGCTCCGGCACTGGCCCAGATTCGGGTGCCGGCGATCCCCCTGACGGAGGATCGCCAATCCATCTCGACTTCGCTGCAGCTCCTTGCGCTGCTGACCGTGCTGTCGCTCGCCCCGGCCATCCTCGTGATGATGACGGCCTTCACCCGCATCGTCATCGTGCTCTCTTTCACCCGGCAAGCTCTGGGTACCCAAGCCATGCCGCCGAATCAGGTCATGGTCGGCCTCGCGCTGTTCCTCACGCTCTTCGTGATGACACCAACCCTGCAACGCATCCAGAAGGATGCCTTGGAGCCCTACCAGACCGGACGAATCACCCAAGGTCAGGCGCTCAAAGCCGCAGAGGGCCCCATTCGCGCCTTCATGCTGCGCCAGACGCGACAGCGTGACCTCGGGCTGTTCGTGCGCCTGGCCAAGATCGAGCGTCCGCGGCGCCCGTCGGACATCCCGACGTGGGTCGTGGTGCCGGCGTTCGTGACCAGCGAGCTCAAGACCGCCTTCCAGATGGGCTTCACGCTCTACTTGCCCTTCCTGGTCATCGATTTGGTTGTCAGCAGCATCCTGATGTCCATGGGCATGATGATGCTGCCCCCGGTCATGGTCTCGCTGCCCTTCAAGCTGATCCTGTTCGTGCTGGTCGATGGCTGGCACCTGCTGGCGCGCGGCCTGGTGCAGAGCTTCCAATGACACGCGAGGCCTTTCTCGAACTGACGCAGACGGCGCTGCTCACGGCCGTGATGCTGGGCGGCCCCCCTTTGCTGGTCTCTCTGGTGGTGGGTCTGGTCATCAGCCTGATCCAGGCCGTCACGCAGCTCAACGAATCCACCCTCACGTTCATCCCCAAGGTCGCGGCCATTCTGGCGGTTTTGGTCTTGCTGGGCCCGTGGATGCTCGAGTCCGTTCTCGACTTCTCCCGATCCGTCCTCGTGTCGTTGCCTCGCATGGCGAAATAGGCCCGCCCGTGGAGCTGACGGGCTTGATGCAGCTCCCCGGTCAGGGGATTCTGGTGTTCGGCCTGCTGCTGACCCGATTCGGTGCCTTGGCCCTGACTGCCCCGATCCTGGCGGCCCCCCAGGTCCCCGTACGCGTACGCGTGGGACTCGGCGCCCTGATTGCCCTGATTCTGGTCCCGCTCGAGCTGGCCCGGCCCGGCCTCCAGTTGCCGGCCGGACCAGGGGGGCTCGCCACGGCTGTCGCTGGCGAAGCCTTCATCGGGCTGACGCTCGGCGTGTTGGGCATGTTCGTGATCTACGGCGTGCAGTTCGCAGGCTACCTGATCGGGCTGCAGATGGGCTTCGGGATGGACCAGGTCTACGACCCCATGTCGAATCAGCAGCTGCCCTCCCTCGCCCTCTTCCTGGGTTCGATCGCTACTCTGGTGCTGCTGATGACGGACGGGCACCTCGCCATCGTGGAGGCCCTGGGCGGCACGCTGGACCAGGTTCCGCTCGGCCGAAACCCATTCACTCCCGGCATGCTGGACCGAGTAATCGGCGCCTTGGATACCCTGTTCACGATCGCCTTCGCTCTGCTCTTTCCGATCCTGGGCGTGCTCTTGGTGGCCGAGATCGGCCTCGCCGTCATGAACCGCATGATGCCGGCCCTGAATGTCTTCTCGGCCGGTTTCGCGCTCAAGATCGCGCTGGGGATCGGCATCCTGCTGACTGGCCTGCCAGCCATCACGCACTTCCTCGACACGCTCATCGCACGCTGGTTGCCGCGGCTTTCGGGCTTCTTCGGGTCCTGACGGATGGCAGAACCCGAAAAGACCGAGGAGGCCACGCCCAAGCGTCGGCAGGACGCGCGCAACAAAGGTCAGGTCCTGCGCAGCAACGATGTCGCCATCGCGGCCTCGCTTGCCGTCGCGCTGGCCTTGTTCCGCCTGAACTGGGCCTCGGCCTCGGAATCGCTGGGTCAGATGATGCAACGGCGTCTCGGCCAGTTGCGCGGGCCCGACATGACGGCAGAATACCTCGGCACCCTCCTGCTCGAGGATGGCGGGACCCTGCTTGTCGTCGCGGCCCCCTTCGCCCTCGGCCTGCTGTTGACGGGTATCGTCGTCCAGCGGGCGATGGTCGGTCAGTTGCTGACCACGGAACCGCTGCGGCCGGACCTCAAGCGCATCGACCCCATCTCTGGCCTGCAACGCCTGTTCTCGAGCAGGGCAGTGATGGAGTTGGTCAAGAATCTCGCCAAGATGGCCGTCATCGGCGCCGTGGCATGGCAAGTCGTCCGACAGTACGGACCTGAACTGGTCGTGGCGCTCGGCTCCGATCCGCGGGTCTTCGCGCCACGGATCGGCGAAGCCCTCTGGACGCTGGGCGTGCGCATCGTGATGGTGCTGATTGCCTTCGCGGCCTTCGACTGGTGGTGGCAGAAACGGACCTATGAGAAGTCCCTCAAGATGTCCAAGCAGGAGGTCAAGGACGAGAACCGCAATACCGAGGGCGATCCGCTGGTCAAGGGAGAGATTCGCAAGCGCATGCGCCAGGCGGCCCGGCGCCGGATGATGCAGCAGGTGCCCCTCGCGAGCGTCGTCGTGACCAACCCGACCCACTTCGCCGTCGCGCTCCGGTACCATCCGGTCGACGTGCCCGTGCCGATCGTGGTCGCCAAAGGCACCGACGAGGTCGCACGACGCATCAAGGAACTCGCGCGCTTGCATGGCGTTCCGGTCGTGGAAAATCCGCCCCTGGCGCGGCAGATGGTCCGACAGGTGGAACTCGGCGAGAGCATTCCGGCCGAACTCTACCAGGTGGTGGCCGAGATTCTGGTCTCGGTCCAGCGGGCCGGGGTATAAGGCGTTTCCATGGCCAGCCAGTCGACCGCCCCTGCCGGAGGTGCTGCCCCGGGCGGCCTCGCGGCCCTCGCGCGCAACTCGGACATCGTCCTGGCCGTCATCATGGTGGCGGTGGTCGTGATGATGATCCTGCCGATACCGGCGGCGATCCTCGACTTCCTGCTGGTCGTCAACATCACGGCCAGCCTCCTCATGTTGCTGCTGGCGCTGTACGTCATCGAGCCCGTTTCGCTCAACACGTTCCCCACGCTTTTGCTGCTGCTGACGCTGTTCCGGTTGGCCCTGAACATCTCCACTACACGGGTCATCCTGCTCGATGCGGACCACGTGCCCAGAGTGGTCGAGGCCTTCGGCAAGTTCGTCATCGGCGGCAACTACGTCGTCGGCCTCGTGGTCTTCCTGATCCTCGTCATCATCCAGTTCGTCGTCATCACCAACGGTGCGGGCCGCATCTCTGAAGTGTCCGCGCGTTTCACCCTGGATGCCATGCCCGGCAAACAGATGGCCATCGACGCGGACCTGAACAGCGGCCTGATCCAGGAACAGGAAGCCCGCGAACGTCGCCAGGCCATCCAGCGCGAGGCCGACTTCTACGGCACGATGGACGGCGCCAGCAAGTTCGTGCGCGGGGACGCCGTCGCCGGCCTCATCATCACCGCCATCAACCTGGTCGGTGGCATCATCATCGGCGTCCTCCAGCAAGGCCGCCCCTTGGTCGATGCGGCGGGCCGCTACACCGTGCTGTCGATCGGCGACGGTCTGATCAGCCAGATCCCCGCTTTGCTGATCTCGACCGGCACGGGCATCCTGGTGTCGCGCGCGGCCAGCACCACCAGCCTCGGCGAGACCATCGCCGGCCAGATCACGGCCAGCCCGCGCCCCCTGCTGATCGCCGCCGGGATGCTGGGCTTCCTCGCCATCGTGCCAGGCCTCCCCGGGATGCCCTTCCTGATGGTCGCAGGCATCGTCGGCGGCATCGGCTACACGATGATCCGGCAGGAGCAGGCAGGAAAGGCCGCGGCCGCCGCTCAGGAAGTCTCCGAGGACATGGGCATCGAGGCCCTCAAGGGACCCGAGAACGTCATGACGCTGCTCAAGGTCGATGCCATGGAGCTCGAGGTCGGCTATCGCCTGATCCCGCTCGTGGACACCACGCAGGGCGGCGACCTGCTCGAACGCATCACGATGATCCGCCGGCAGATGGCCCTCAAGATGGGCCTCGTGGTCCCCCCCATCCGGGTCCGCGACAACCTGCAGCTCAAGCCCAAGGAATACCGCATCAACCTGCGCGGCATCGACATCGCACGCGGAGAGGTCCAGATCGACCACTTCCTCGCCATGGACTCAGGCCTCACCGTGGAGCCAATCGACGGCATCGCCACGGTGGAGCCGGTTTTCGGGCTTCCCGCCACCTGGATCACCGAGGACCGCAAGGAGCAGGCCGAGATGGCCGGATACACGGTGTTCGACGTGGCTTCCGTCATCGCCACCCACCTGATGGAGGTCCTGAAGGCTCACGCACCCGAGATCCTGACGCGCTCCGATACCCAGGCCCTGCTCGACAACCTGAAGCAGGAGCAGGAGTCGCTGGTCAGTGCGGTGGTTCCCGAACTGCTGCAGGTTTCGGACGTGCAACACGTGCTGCAGAACCTGCTGCGGGATCGCGTCAGCATCCGCGACCTGATCCCGGTGCTGGAGAGTCTTGAGACCCACGCACGTCTGACCAAGGACATCGACACGCTCACGGAGTATGCCCGCCTCGCGCTTGCGCGTTCGATCTGCAAGGCCAGCCTGGGGCCGGACGGTGCCCTCGCGGTGCTGACGCTCGACCCCGACCTCGAGAACCACATGGCGCAGAACATCCAGCAGACGGACCAGGGTGCCTTCGTCAGCCTCGAGCCCGGGTTGGCCGGCATCATCCGCCGGAACACGCGAAGCCTCGTCGAACAGCAGGTGGCCTCCGGCATCACGCCGGTAATCCTGTGTTCCAGCAAGGTACGCCTGGTGTTCCGTCGCCTGATCGAGCGCGACCTGCCCCAGATTCCCGTCATGGCCTACAACGAGGTCGTGCCGACCAGCACCGAAGTCCGGGCCCTCGGGGTGATCCAGACGTGATGGCCGAAACGCAGGCCATCAAGGAGGCCTTGGCTTCCGTTCTGGACTTCCCCATCGCCAGCTATCGCGACGACGCCGTGGATCGGCGACTGACCTCCTGGCTCTCGGGCCAGGCGGAGCAATCGCGCGAGCATCTGATCGAACGCCTGCATCGCGACGTGGCCTTGCAGGACGAACTCGTTGCCAGCCTGACCATCCACGTCACAGGCTGGTTGCGCGACCTCGACGGCTTCGCGGCCCTCAGGGACGATATCCTGCCGGCGCTCGCCGAACGGTTCGGGACCGTGCGCATCTGGAGTGCCGGCTGCTCGGACGGCGCGGAGATCCTTTCCGTGGCGGCCATGGCCGAGGAGGCCGGTCTGCTCGAGCGGTGCACGTTCGTGGCCACGGACATCAGCCGTCCCACGCTGGCAAGGGCCGCACGCGGTCAGTTCCCGCCCGAAGCCCAACAAGGTATGCCCGAGACGTGGCGCGAGACACGCGGCATCCTATCGCCCGACGGAACCTGGACCGCCCCCACGGCCTGGATGGCCCGTATCCGTTTCCTCGTGCACGATCTGCTCGGGGAACTGCCGCTGCAGGGCCAGCATCTCGTTCTTTGCCGCAACGTCACGATCCACATGGTCGACGACGCACGGGACGAAGTATGGCGCAAGCTGGGGAGGGCCTTGCCCTCAGGGGGTATGCTGTTCGTGGGTTCGGCGGAGCATTTGCCCGCCGGCGGGGAGCACGGCTGCCGCCCCTTGCGGCCGTACTTCTACGAGAAGGCCTGACGCGTGGACAACGACCAGTACCTGAGCATCTTCCTCGACGAGGCACGGGAGATGCTGCAACTGCTCAACGACCGCTTGCTGCAACTCGAGAGCAAGCCAGACGATCGCAAGTCCGTCGACGAAATCTTCCGGGCTGCCCACACCCTGAAGGGCATGTCGGCCACGATGGGCTACGCCGCACTGGCCGATCTCACGCACAAGATGGAGAATCTGCTCGACGCCATCCGTGTCGGCAAGCGCCAGGCGGACAGGACGGTGGTCGACGCGCTGTTCTCCTGCCTCGACACCATCTCGGGCATGCTGGACGCCATCATCGAGGAACGGTCCGGCCCCGACCACCGAGCCCTCGCCCAGCGCCTGACGGCCATCCTCGAAGACGGTGTCGTCACGGCCCCTGTCAATGCAGGTGTCGCTGTCCAGACTGTCGTCTCGGCTGCCGACACCGGATCAGGCTGGCCGGCCGTCGCCGACTACGTCATGACCGTCATCCTCGAAGGCGAATCGCAGGGCTTCCACGCACACTGGATTGAGGTGACGCTGGCCGCCGACTGCATGCTCAAGGGAGTTCGCGCCTACATGGTGCTGTCCGCGCTCGAGGGTCAGGGCGAACTGCTGCAGGCCAGCCCGGAGGTCTCCGACCTCGAGGAAGAGCGCTTCGACCGCAGCTTCTCCCTGCTCGTGCTCTCCCGCGAATCGGTCCAGGACCTTGAAACCCGCATCCGCGACGTGTCCGAAGTCGCCTCGGTTCGCCTCGCACCCCTCTCCGCCCAGCGTGCAGCAGCCGCACCGCATCCCGTGCCGGTCGCCCCGGCCCCGCCGCCTGCGCCGTCACCGCCTGCGCCGGCGGCCCCGTCATCCCCTCCCCAGAAGGCTGCACAGGAAGCCAAAGGCGACGAGGGCAAGGCCAAGGTCGCCCAGACGGTGCGCGTTGCCACGGAACGACTCGATGCCCTAGTCAACCTCGTGGGCGAACTCGTCATCGACAGGACGCGCCTGCAGGAGATCGTGCACCGCTACGAGTCGGACGACGTCAAGGAAGTCATCCGACACGTCGGCTCCGTCATCTCCGACATCCACGGCGTCATCATGAAGTTGCGCATGATGCCCGTGGAGCGGGTCTTCAGCCGCTTTCCGCGGATGGTCCGGGACTTGGCCCGCGAGCTGGGCAAGGAAGTCCAGCTGGTGGTCGAAGGTCAGGAGACCGAACTCGACAGGCTGATGATCGACGAGATCGCGGACCCGCTGCTCCACCTGCTGCGCAATGCCGTCGACCACGGCCTCGAGCCCGGCGACGATCGCGAGCTGATGGGCAAGCCACGGATCGGCACCATTCGCCTTGCGGCGCGCCACGAAGGCAGCCACGTCATCATCGAGGTCCAGGACGACGGCAAGGGGCTCGACCCCGAGCGCATCCGTCGCAAGGCCGTCGAGAAGGGGCTCATCGGGCAGGACGAGGCCCAGCGCCTGAATGACAAGCAGTGCCTCGACCTGCTCTTCCTGCCGGGCTTCTCGACCCGGGACGAGGTCACGGACATCTCGGGCCGCGGGGTGGGCATGGACGCCGTGAAAGCCAAGACCCTCGCGCTGGGGGGTGTCCTCGACATGACCAGCCAGGTCGGCCGGGGCACGCATGTCACCGTCATCCTGCCGCTGACGCTCGCCATCATCCAGTGCATGCTCACGGAGGTCGGCGAGGAGATCTACGCGATCCCCATCAGCTTCATCGAAGACGCCCATGATCTGGTGGACATGAGCCTCCAGTCCGTTCAGGACGAGGAGATGGCCATGCTGCGTGGCCAGAGCCTGCCCCTGCGTCGCCTGCGCGATGCGCTGGATGTCCCGGGCGGTACCGCGGGCCAGGAGGCATCGGTCGTGATCGTTCGGGTCGGCTCGCGACGCACGGGCTTCCTCGTGGATCGCCTGTTGGGCCAGCAGGAAGTGGTCATCAAACCCATCAGCCGGCTGGCCGGCGGCATCGGCCAGGTCAGCGGCGCCTCCATCCTTGGCGACGGGCGCATCGCGCTGATCCTCGACGCCTCGGCGGTGGCCTGAGGCCCGGAACCTTGACCGAACCGCGACGCCTGACCGAACTTCAGCTCGATGCCCTGCGCGAGATGGGCAACATGGGCGCCGGCCACGCTGCGTCCTCGCTGTCGGCCCTGATCGGGCACCCGGTACGGATGGATGTCCCCAGCGCGAACCTGAGCGACCTCGGAGAGATCGGTACTTTGCTGGGTGGCCGGGAGGCGATGGTCTGGGCCATCTACCTCATGGTCTCCGGTGACCTCGAAGGCCACATGGCGCTCCTGGTCCGCGAGGCAGAAGCGCGGCGCCTTGTTGGCGTACTGCTGCCGAATCGTCCTGCAGGACAGGACATGGACGAACTCGCGGAGTCGACGCTCGCGGAAATCGGCAACATCCTGACCTCCGCCTATGTCGGCGCTCTGACGCAACTGACGGGCTTCGATCTCCGCCCCAGCGCCCCGCTGCTGGCGCATGACCAGGCTGGAGCGGTGCTTGATTCCCTGGCTGCCGAGATCCAGCTCGCCGGACAGACCATCGTGACCCTCGAAGGTCGTCTCGAAGTCCCCGCCGTTCCCGGATGCGGCGTCCTGCTGGTCTTCCTGCCGCCCGCCTCGTTCCTGCCGAAGATGTTTGCAGCCCTGGGTCTGGATGCACTGCGGTGAGGGATGTGCCGATGGCCTCGTGGATCACGGCTGATGCGGCATCCGAGACGTGGCGCATCGTGGGCCTGGGAAGCTGTGTCGCCGTGATTCTCCGTGCCGTCTCGAAGCCCCTGGTTGGCGTCGGCCATTTCATGCTGCCCATTCGCGCCGACGGTGTACCGGAAGACAACCCGGACAAGTTCGTCGACACGGGCATCGCAGCCATGGCCGAAGCCCTCGAGGCCCGTGGGGCACGGCCGACCTCGCTCGAGGCGCTGGTGGCCGGCGGAGCCCGCATGTTCCGCGGTTTCGGGGGCGGACCGGCCATCGGTCCCAGAAATGTGGCCGCCGCGCAGGCGACCCTCGGGGAACTCGGCATCGCCATCGTCGCGGGGGATGTGGGCGGAACGCTCAGCCGGAACCTGATCGTGGCCGATTGCGGGCAAGCCGTCTCGGTGGCGTACCCGGGCCAGACCGGCCATCCCGTGCTCGATTGGCAGGTAGCCGGGATGGATCAGCCGACATGATGCATCGCGATTGGACGCTTGTCCTCGGCGCAGGTGCGCTGGTGCTCGTGGGCAGCCTCTCCCTGCTTGGCGGCGCAACGCTCGGGACGAGTGCCTACAGGGGCCTGCTGGCCTCGCTGATGGGGGGCTTGCTCGGGTTCGCGCTGGACGTGGTGCTGGCGCAGGTTCCCCCGCCGGAACTGCTGGACCAGAAGGCGACCAAGGGTCCCGAGTCCGGGGCGCAGGGCGAGTAGTCCGGTTGCCCCGCGATGGATGACCGGGCTATGATTGGGTGCAACAAGGCATCGCAAGCGAGGTGGGATGGCCGACACCCCGGCTCCTGAGCTCTGGTCGCGGTTCATCCGGATGGGTGACAGCAAGGACCGGGAGCAGCTCATCATCCACTACATGCCGCTGGTCCGGTATGTCGTGGGTCGTCTTGCGCTGACCCTTCCCGCCACCCTCGACCCCGAAGACCTCTGCGGCTACGGCCTGATCGGGCTCATCCAGGCCGTCGAGAAGTTTCAACCTGAACGCGGCGTGAAATTCGAAACCTACGCAGGCACACGCATCCGCGGCGCCATCCTCGACGAGCTGCGCAGCCAGGATTGGGTGCCCCGCTCCGTGCGCAGCAGGGGCCGTGAAATCGCGGAAGCAATGGCGCAGCTGGAGGCCAGCCTGGGGCGACCGGCCACCGACGAGGAGCTGGCCGGCCGGCTGGGCATGAGCGTAACGGAGCTGGGCCACGCCATGGCTCGGGAGACCAGCCCCTTCCTGTCTCTGGACGAAATGATCCAAGGCAGCGAGGACGGCCAGTCCATGACGTGGCTCGACACGATGGCCGATGATCGGCCGGGTCCGGCCCACGTCCTGGAGGAAGACGAATTCCGCAAGGAGTTGGCCGATGCCATCGACCGCCTGCCGGAGCGCGAGCGACAGACGCTGGCGCTCTACTACAAGGAAGGCCTGACGCTCAAGGAAATCGGGCAGGTCCTCGGGGTCACGGAATCGCGGGTCTGCCAGATCCACACTCAGGCTGCGCTGCGCCTGCGTGGACACATCCATCGTTACCTCGGCATCACGTCGGACGGCGTGGCGACGCCCAAGGGGCGCAAATGAACGCGACCGGCGCTGCCAACCGCTCCCGTTCAGTAGAAGGAAAGCTCCAGCTGGTCACCTTCAAGCTGGGCGAAGAAGTCTATGGCCTGCCCATCGGTCACGTCCGGGAGATCATCACCACACGTCGCCCCACGCGCCTTCCCGGATCTGCCGCGCATGTCTCGGGCCTGATCAACCTCCGTGGCGAGGTCATCCCCGTGTTCCAGCTCAGGGTCTGGTTCGGACTCAAGGACGAGGCTCCGGCCGCCTCCGCCACCATCATCACGGAATGGAAGGACGAGCGCTTCGGCTTCCAGGTGGACTCCGTCCAGCAGGTCGTCTGGCTGGAACGCGGTCAGATCGACCCACCCACGATCCAGTTCCAGCAGCACTCCCCGCACATCTCGGGACTCGGCAAGCACGAGGGTCGCCTGATCATCCTGCTGGATCTCGATGCCCTCTTCCGGGACAGTGACGAGGATGCCCAAGGCCGCTCCTGACGCCTGGGTGCGTCCCCGCCTGCTCACGGTACCGGCGCCCTCTTTCGCTCCACCGCCCGACCCCGAGACGATGCTGCCGGACCCGGAGTCCGGAGGCACGCGCCTCCACGCCGCCGTAGTGAAGGCTGCCGAGGCCATCTGGCATTTCGAGACCTTCGAGGCCGGGCCGGGCCTCGATCTGCCCCCCCTGCCCGAGCCTGGCATGTGTGCCAGCTCCGACAAGGCGTGGACCGTTACCATCCTCGCGCCGACAGGCCTTGGCCTTGCGACCGGCGGATTCGCCGGGGATGCGACGCCAGCCGTACGCCTGCTCGCAGCCACGGCCGATCGCTGCGTGACCCACCCCAATGCCGTCAATGCCGCTGCGCTGAACTGGGCCCCGCACGAATTGGCCTACGTCGAAGGTGGCCTGCTGGACGGCTGGCTCGCCGGCCGCTGGGACCTCCTGCCTCGGCGTGCCCACACGGTAGGGGTCCTTCTGGATGCGGGGCTGCCGGAGCGCGGCCGCATCGCGATCGAGAACGCCCTCGGAGCCTTCCGGACCGTAGGCGGAGGTCGCGTGCTGCTCGACGAGATGGCGCAGCCCCTGCGCCTTAGCCTTGCCCGAGGCACCGGTGGACGAAGTGTTGGCAGCGTCGAGGACGCCACGGACTTGATCGATGGGGCATGCAGACTGCGTTCGCAAGGTGCAACGGCCCTGGCGATCGTCAGCGACATGTCGGCTCTGGCCCTGCATGACGCAGCCTACGCGAGCGGCAGCGGCCCCGATCCCATCGGTGGCCTCGAAGCGATGCTGTCCCGTGTGGTCGGACGTGCCCTCGGCATGCCCACTGCCCACGCCCCGTGGCTGCCACCCTCCTGCGATCCGGTGGACCCACGCGGGGCTGCCGAGGAATTGGGCCTCGACTACCTGCTCTGCATCCTGCGGGGCCTGCAACGCGCCCCTGTCCCTGTGCCGCCGGGAACAGCCGATGCGTGGCCGGCAGAAGGCCTGCTCGTCTTCCCCGCGACGGCTGCGGGGGGCAGCGGCACGTTGGCTGCCGCGAGCAGGGGCCTCAGCCTGCTTGCCGTGCGAAATCCCGGTGTTCTCGACGTCACGCCGGAGGCACTGGGCCTCTCCTGCCTGCACGCCGCGTCCTGGCCCGAGGCCGCCGGCCTGAGCATCGCCCTGCGCGAGGGCCTTGCGCCCGAGACCCTCGCCCGACCGCTCGGGCCCACCCCGACTAGACCGGTCGGAGGAAACCTTCGTGGCCGACCGGGGGTCATGAAGACGTGAACCTCCTGAAGCGCCCGAGGACCGGGGAGAGAACGAATCGGACGGCTCTGGTCCGTGCGGCGCAGGCCGGAGACGAGCGGGCTTTCCGGGCGCTTGTCGGCGAGGTGCAGGAACGGCTGTGGCAGGTGGCGCGACGCCTCTGCGGCGACGATGATCGGGCAGCGGACCTGGTGCAGGAGAGCCTGATCCGTGCCTTCCGTGCCCTGCCGCGCCTGCGGGAGCCCGAGCGGTTCATGCCTTGGTTGTTGCGCATCCTGAACCATCTGGCGACCGACATGCTGGGGGGCAGGCAGGCGGATTCCCTTGAGGAGCTTGCCGAAAGCGGATTCGAGCCGCTGGCTGATGCCAGCCGGAGTCCCGAGGCCTTGGCCGAGGCAGCCGGCCTGGGGGAGGTCATCGATCGGGCGCTTGGCCGCTTGCCGATGGCCTACCGCCAACCTCTGGTCCTCCGGCATGTCCTGGATCTGTCCCACGACGACATGGCGCAGATCCTCGACCTGCCCGTCGGCACGGTCAAGACGCGACTTTTCCGCGGCCGTGAACTGCTGCGCGAACAGCTCCTGAAGGAGGGGATCCGGCCATGACCTGCGACGATCTCAGGCGTGCCGTCCATGAACAACCGGAGCACTCCGTCCTGCCGGAGGCCGCGGCTCGGGAACATCTGGATGCCTGTGCGCTGTGCCGGGCGTGGAGCTCCAGCATCCGGTCGACCATCCGGGCTCTGGAGACCGCGCAGATTCCGGCGATGCCATTGGACTTCAGTCGCAGTCTGGCACCGGCCTTGGTGCGGGCACGCCGGGAACGTCTTGCCCGCCGCTGGCGCTGGGCCGCAGCCGTGCTGGTGCTGATCGCCTCGACAGCAGGCGGTTGGCAGATCGGCCGCCTGCTGATGGTCCGTGAATCGGCACCGCCTGCGGACGGCCAGTCGACGGCACAAACCATGCAGATCGTGCCGGGACAAACACCAGCCCGCGTCGTGCCGGCGTCACTCGGTCGGTGAGGCCTGTCGTTCGGCCAGCCAGGCCTTGAAGCCCGACTCATCGACCACGAGGATGCCGGCGGCCTCGGCCTTGCGGCGCTTGCTGCCGGCGGCCTCTCCGGCCACGACGAGGGTCGTCCGCTTGGTCACCGACTCGCCGACTCGGGCTCCCAACTGGCGGACCTCCTCCTGCAATTCCGGACGCGGGCGCGACAGCGTGCCGGTGAACACGATTTCCTCGCCGGCAAGGACCCCGCCCGCAACCGTCTGGACAGGCCCTTCCATCTGCAGACCCGCCGCAGCGAGGCGTTCGAGCACCTCCCGGTTGTGGGGTTCGGCCATGAAGTCGACGACGGCCGTCGCCATCTCTGGGCCGATTCCATGGATGGCTTCCAGATCCTCACGGCTCGCCGAAGTCAGGCGAGCGATGGAAGGGAAGGCCGCCGCTAGAAGGTTGGCCGTGATTTCGCCGACCTCGGGGATGCCCAGCGCATGCAGGAGCCGAGCGTAGGGACGCATCCTGCTGCCGGCGATGGCCGCGACCAGGTTGGCCGCAGACTTGGATCCCATGCGCTCGAGCGGCTCCAGCACCTGGCTGTCGAGACCATAGAGGTCCGCAACCGAGCGGACGAGGCCCGCATCGACCAACGCGGCACACAACTTGTCACCAAGGCCCTCGATGTCCATGGCACGTCGGCTGCCGAAGTGCCAAAGGCCATGGACGAGCTGCGCGCGACACGCGAGCCCGCCCGTGCACCGAAGAGCGACCTGCCCGGGCAGGCGATCGACTCGGGCCCCGCACTCGGGACAGGCCTCAGGCATCGTGAAGGAGCGCTCGCTGCCATCGCGGCGCTCGGGAACCGTGGCCACGACCTGCGGGATGACGTCACCCGCGCGCTGGACCACGACCCAGTCACCGATGCGAATGTCCTTGCGCACGATCTCGTCCGCGTTGTGCAAGGTCGCGTGGCTGACGACCACCCCGCCGATGGGTACGGGCTCGAGGACCGCCGTGGGTGTCAGCACGCCGGTACGCCCCACGGAGACCTCGATGTCGCGCAGGCGGGTGATCTCCTGGATGGCGGGGAACTTGTAGGCCAAGGCCCAGCGGGGCTCGCGACCGACGGCCCCGAGGACCTCCTGGTCCGCCAGCGCATTGACCTTCACGACCATGCCGTCGATGTCATAGGGCAGGTCCGGGCGTCGCGCCAACCAGTCGGCGTACTGGGCCTGCACGGCCAGGACGCCGTCCGCACGGACGGGCCGGGTGGTGCGGAAACCGTACTGCTCGAGACGCTCGAGGGCTCCGATATGGCTGGTGACATCCCTCAAGCCCGAGACCGCGTATGCGAGGAAGCGCAGGGGACGGGTGCGCGTGACGCGCGGGTCCATCTGACGCAGGGAGCCGGCCGCCGCGTTGCGGGGATTGGCGAAGACCTTGTCGCCGCGCTCGGCCTGGGCCCTATTGAAGGCCTCGAACTCGTCCCGAGCCATGTAGACCTCTCCCCGAACCTCAAGGCGATCCACGTAGGGTGGCAGGTCCCAGGGCACATCCCGCAACGTGCGCAGGTTGAGCGTCACGTCCTCACCCGACAGGCCATCCCCGCGCGTCAGGCCACGGACCAGGTGCCCCTCTTCATAGATAAGGGAGACGGCAAGACCATCCACCTTGACCTCGGTCGCATAAACGACGTGGCCATCCAGCGCCGCCTGAGGACCCGAAGGTTCCGCCTTGGCCAGCAGCTTGCGCACCCGCTCGTCCCAAGCCCGGAGATCGTCCTCCCCGAAGCCGTTGGCCAAGGACAGCATGGGGCGCTCATGGGGCACCGTGCGGAAATCCGTCTGCAGGGGGGCTCCGACGGTCCGCGTCGGGGAGTCGGCCCGATCCAGCGCGGGCCAGGCCTGCTCGAGTTCGGCCAGACGACGGAAGAGGCGGTCGTATTCTGCGTCGGATACGGTTGGACTGGCCAGCAGATAGTAGCGGACATTGTGCTCATGCAAGGCACGCCTCAGGGCGTCGACCTCCCGCACCACCTCGGCAGGAACTTCGCCTGCGGGCCCGGACGCAACCGTCTCGACCTGTTCCGACATGGGTCGCATGGTACACCCCGACTTCAACCCACGCGCGAAAGTAAAGAATGGGTTGTCCACACATCAAGGCGTACACAAGGCGTTAACTGTTCTTGAAATGACCGTCAAGATTCAACAGGGACGCCCTCATCGGACCTTAACCGCGGTATGACCTTCTTGGTGGAGGCTTCACCCCACCTTTCCGGAGGTCTTGGTCCAGATGGTCCGTCGTTCCCTTCTCGCCCTCGCAGCAGTGCTCGTCGCAGGCTGCGGCGGCCAGCCCGTGGCGACCGTCGCCCCGATGGGTCGCGCGACGATGTCGCAGGCCGAAGTCGTCCAGGCCAAGGCCATCCAGTCCATCCTGCAACCGGCGATGGGTCAGCCCGTGACCTGGAACAACAGCCTGACGGTCCACCCCGACCGTGAGGCCTACCCCGTGCTGATCGACCTGCTGCGCAGCGCCCGCAAGACCCTCTGGATGGAAACCTTCGAGTTCGCCGACAATGACAAGGCGCGCGAACTTACGAATCTGCTGATCGCGAAGAAGAAGGAAGGCGTAGATGTCCGGGTCATCATGGACAACATCGGCGCCAAGTCCATCGGTACCGCCACGGCCAAGGTCCTGCGTAACAACGGCGTGCCGACCATCGTCTACGGTCCCTTTCCCTTCCTGCGCAAGACCGGGCACGGCCTGAACATTACGCACCGCAAGCTCTACCTCGTCGACGGGGACAAGGGCATGACGGGCGGGATGAATCTGGGCGACGAGTACTTCGACCACGCCCACGACATGCTCTGGAAGGTTCAGGGCCAGGCCGCTCATCAGCTGCACGAGGAGTTCACCACCGACTGGGCGCTGGGCAAGGGCGGCAAGCTTGAGGTCCCCGCTGCCCCTGTCGGCAGCTATGGCAACGAACCCATCGGCATGTGCGTGACGAGCCCCCGCCAGCGGGGTCGCGAAGAGGAAATCCGTGGCGTGCTGCTTCGCGCCCTGGATTCGGCAAAGAGCCGCATCGACATGGCCTATCCGTTCTTCTCGGACGACCGGGTCATCGACCGATTGATCAAGGCGGCCAAGCGCGGTGTCGATGTCCGGGTCATCCTGACGAAGGAATCCCACTCCGCCATCGAGAAGCTGGCGATCTGGTCGGCGCGTCAGGCCATGCCCAAGGGGGTCAAGTTCCACTGGTGGAACGCCAGCTACGCCCACATCAAGTACACGGCCGTCGATGGCGCCTTCCTGCTGGTCGGCTCATCCAACGCCGACACGCTGACCTTCGAGAACAACCAGGAACTCGACCTGATCCTGACGAACCCCCGCACGGTTTCCGACTTCCGCGGCAAGGTCTGCGATCCGGACTGGGCCGCGACCCCGGCCGTGACCGAGGCCGAGATCAATGTGCCCTGGACGCAGAAGCCCTGGATTGCCCTGCTCGAGCTGATCGACCGGTACATCTGAACCCCGTCGTAGCCCCTGTCCCCCGAGTCCTCCGAGTCTCGGGGGGCTTTTGTTCAGATTCTGTTAAAAGTTCTGCGCAAGAATGGACCTTCATCTGGGCATAACCCATACTTGAGACCATCTTGAGGTTTCGAGACCACATGACCAAGACGTCCAAGACCCGGAACATTCGGCAGCTCACCGCGATGGTGGCCCTGCTGGCCCTCGCCGGCTGCGGCCTCGGGCCCGCTTCGGCACCGACCCGTTCGCTCTCGGGTCCCTCGGCACGGGCGATGGAGATGGCCCAGCGCATCCGCCAGAGCGTCCAGCGTCCCGTCACGACCAACAACCGACTTGCGCTCACGGTCGACCGCGAGGTGCTGCCTGCCTTCCTCGACCACCTGCGTTCCGCGCGGCGGTCCCTCTACATGCAGACCTTCGAGTTCTGGAGCGATGCGTTGGGGCGCCGCATCTGCGACATCCTCATCGACCGCCACAAGGCGGGCGTGGACGTTCGCGTCATCCTCGACCAGACCGGACAGAACCACGTCGACAGCAAGGTCGAACGCATCCTCAAGCAGGCAGGCGTGGCCGTGCAGGTCTACCGGGCCACCCCCTACGTCCGCAAGTCAGGCGTGGGGCTGAACATCACGCATCGCAAGCTGTACCTCGTGGACGGTGACAAGGCGATGACGGGCGGCATGAACCTGGGCGAGAAGTACCTCGACCATGCCCACGACATGCTGTGGCAGGTCGACGGAGACGCTGCCGGGATCATGCACGACGAGTTCCGGTTGGACTGGATCCGGGCAGGCGGCAAGACCTTTGACCTGCCCCTCCGCCCGCACGGCAGCTACGGCCAGGAGCCCGTGGGCATCGCCGTGACCAGCCCCAGGGAACGCGGTCGGGAATCGGAGATCCGCAAGGTGCTCTTCGACGCACTGCAGAAGGCCACCACCCGCATCGACATGGCCTATCCGTTCTTCTCGGACGATGCCCTCATGGCCAAGCTCAAGGAAGCAGCCCGGCGCGGCGTCCAGGTGCGCGTCATCCTGACGACGCATGACCGCGAGATCCTGCGCAAGCTCAACAAGTGGTCGGCAAAGCAGATCCGGCCGTCAGGCGTGCAGATGCATTGGTATGACAAGGCCTATGCCCACATCAAGTACACCGTCATCGACGACGCCTTCCTCCTGGTCGGGTCATCGAACGGCGACACGCTTACCTTCGAAAACAACCAGGAACTGGACATGGTCCTGACCGAGCCCGGGCGGATCAGCTCGTTCCGGGCGCGCGTCCCGGATCCGGACTGGGCGTCCACCCCGGCCATCACGGATGCCGATCTGGACTTCCCCTGGTACGACAAGCCTTTGGCCGGCTTCCTCGAACTCATCGACTACTACATGTAGCGCGACACCCGGACATCGGGGCGCCCGCAGGACGCGCACGGGATCCGGCGCCGGCCCAGTCAGCCTCTTTGGTTGCCGGAGAGGACGCGCTGTTCCTCCAGCACCCGCGAGACCTGCTCGAGCGTGCAGAACCCCAGCTTGATGACAAGGTGGCCGAGGAGCAGGCCCGTGGCCTCATGCTCGGCCATCGCGGCCTCGAGCTGGTCCGGGTCGAGCAAACCCTTGCGGACCAACAACTGCCCGAGGCGCAGATCGCGATACTGCTGTTCGAGTTGCTCTTCGAGCTGGGCGAAGGACAAGTAGCCCAAAGTGAACAGCACTTCGCCAAGCCGCAAGTAGGGCTTCTTGGCCTGCTCACGCAGCGCATGGTCCAGTTGCTCGCGGCTGATGATGCCTTGGGTCAGCAGAACCTGACCCAAGCGCTCGCCGAGACCCTGTGAAGTCATATACTGATTTTACCACGGAGGACGCCCGGACCATGCCGCTCACGCTGTCGCTGGCTGCGCCAGGTCGGGGCAACACCCGTGCCTGCCTGTCCGCGATGGCGCAGGCAGCCGCGCAGCCCGGCGGGCCGCTGATCCTGCTCGTTCCCGAACAAGCCACCGATCTGATGGAACGACGCATCCAGGATGAAGCGGGAGTCTCGCATCGCCTGCAGGTCACCAGCTTCCAGCGGATGGCCTGGCGCATCGCCCAATGGACCGAGGGTGCCGCGCGACGCACGCTGGACGAAAGCGGCCGCCACCTGCTTCTGCACGGCCTGCTGTCTCGTCATCGCGAGGAGCTCGAACACTTCGGGCGACTCGAACGGCCTTGGCAATGGGTTGGGAGCCTGCTCGGCTGGCTGGCCGAGTTCCGCCGGCATGGACTGACACCTGCACGCCTGCGGCAGGCAGCGGCCCGCGCGGCGGAGCAGCCTGGAGACGTTCTGGCGGCCCGTCTGCGGGATGCCGCCCTGCTGATGGAAAGCCAGGACCGGGTCATGCAGGGGGGGTGGAAGGACGAGGATCTCGTGCTTGGCGAGGCCATCGCAAGGTTGGACCGGGCACCTTTTCTCGAGGGAGCGCGTCTTTGGGTGGACGGTTTCCAGGGCTTTACCCCGCTCGAGGAGCACTTCCTCACGGCCTTGCTTCGTGCCGGCCGCGACATCACCGTCACCTTGCCCATCGCCCCCGAGAGACTGGACACCCACGACGGTCGGCTGATCTACGCTCTGGCCCTCGAGACCCGCACCCGACTCCAAGAGTGTGCCCGCGCGGCAGGCACCACGCTTGCGGAATTGCATCTTCCATCGCAAGCAGGCCGATTCCCCGAGGCCGGCCTTCTGGACCACGTCCTGCGCCACTGGGGCACGGACCTGCGAACGCCCCAGGAGGCGGAAGGGCGGTTGCGCCTCCTCGAGGCACCGGACCGAACGGCAGAAGCCGAGGGCGTGATGGCGGACGTTGCCCGGACCGTCCGCGCCAAGGGCTGGCGCTGGCGCGAGGTCGCGATCCTCGTCCGGGATGCGGACGAGGACGGGCCCCTGCTGGAGCGGGCGGCCAGACGCCTCGGCGTGCCGCTGTTCCTCGATCGTCGGCGCCCGGTGGAGAATGAGGGGCTGATCCGCCTCACACGCGCCCTGCTCGCCATCTGGGCCCATCGATGGCCGACGACAGCGGTGATGGACCTGCTGCGCAACGATCTAAGCCCGGCTCCCCAGGACGAGGTGGACCGCCTCGAGAACATCGTCTTGGCCGAGGGCTGGGAACACCAGGACTGGACCCGCAGGCTGGATACGCCGAAAGGCAAGGAATCATGCCCCCCCGGCACACGACGCGTGCTGGGCATCATCCACGAAGCAGGCCTTCGCCTCGGGCGCATTCCGACGGTCCGTGCGCTTGCCGAATGTCTGGTCGACACGCTGGAGCGCCTCGGGGTATCCGGCACCCTCGCGCGACATCAGGACGAGGCCGTGGCAGAGGGACGCCCGCTCGATGCCGAGGCGATGAAGCAGACGCGCGGCATCCTGCTGGAAGTGCTGGATCAGTGGGTTGCCGTGGACGGGGACGCGCCGATCCCTCTGGACGAGGCCTTGTTCGCGCTGGGTTCGACGCTCTCCGGGCGAACGCTGGCCCACGTTCCGGCCACGCTCGATCAGGTGCTGGCCGGAACAGTGGACCGCACCCGCACGCCGGAGCTTCGCGGCCTGTGGTTGATGGGGCTCGTGGACGGACATCTGCCTGCCCCCCATGCCGAGGCCCCGATGCTGGACGACGCGGATCGCCGCCAACTGGAGACGCTCGGCTGTGCCGTCGGCCCCGACAGCCTTCGCCGTCAGGAGCATGAGCGCCTCCGTGTCCTGCACGCACTGAGCAGGGCGGGTGACATGCTGACGCTGAGTCGGCCGGTACGCGACAGCAGAGGCCGTGACCTTGCACCCTCGCCGACGTGGACCGCACTGCGCCAGATGGTGCCGGCCCTGCGCCCCCGGGCCCTGCCGGCCACACAGGCTCGCGACCTGCCGCAGGCTCCGCTGCCGGTACCGGATCGAGCGCCGATTCGCCTCCCGCGAACCGCGGTGCTCAGCGCAAGCAGGCTGGAGGCCTATGCCACCTGCCCGTGGCTGGGTTTCACCCGCCACGTCCTCAAGGTAGAAGAGCGGCGATCGGGCAGGGTCGAACCCCTCGAGACCGGTCGTCTGCTGCACCTGGCGCTCGAGGTCTTCGTGCGCGGCCTGCATCGTGAGGGCCTGCGCTGGGTCGATCTGGAGGCCGATGAGGAACGTTCGCGAATCAAGCTCGCCCTCGACGAGATGGCCGCGGAGTATCGCAAGCGCTTCCCGAGGACGGACGCCTGGTCCGAACGCGCGCGCTCACGCCTGCTGAAACGCGCCGATCACGTCCTGCACGCCCTGGGGTTGACGCTTCGCCTCGGCAAAGGGGAGCCCATCGCGGTGGAGCTCGGCTTCGGTCCGGATTCCAGCCGACGCGAGACCGACCAGGTCTGGCTGCCGCCCCTGATGCTGCCTTCGGCGAACGGGCCGGAGCACGTCCTCGGTGGCCGGATCGACCGGGTGGATGTATTCGAAGGGACGCGGTCCGACTGGCTGATGGTGCTCGACTACAAGTCCGGGACCATCAAGTCCGTGACCCGGAAGATGCGGACAGGGGAGTACCTGCAGTTGCCGCTCTATCTGGCCGCCGTGGCCGATGCGGCTCCCGCTTGGCTGGACCAGGACCTGCAGCCGGGCGGATTCGCGTTTGCCATGCTCCATGCCGAAGCCGAGGCGGTGAGCGTCCCGGCCGAAGAGGCGTCGCATGAGCCAGGAGGAGAGGGCACGGACCCGGACCCGGACCCGCCGGAGGAGAAGGCGCTTGGGCGCCTCAGGCCGACGCGGATGAAGAGTGTCGTCGTCGACGACGAGGACCTGCTCGAGGCCCTGGACAGGGAGCTTTCCCCCGGCTCCCGCTCCGCGACGTGGGGACTCAGGCGGAAGGCCGCTGGCCCGCTCTACAGCGGTCAGGGCCTGGAACAGGCCGATATGACGACCCTGCTGGAGGAAACGCGTGCCCTCGCGGGCAACCTCGCGGACCGCATGGCCGATGGGGAGTTCGCTCCGTTGCCGGTGCAGAGGGGGAAGACACTGCCGTGCAACACCTGTTCCGTCCGTCGTGCCTGTCGCTTCCGTGACGGGCGCGACCCCACCCGGGAGGTCGAGGTTGGCGACTGACTGGACCCCGCAACAGGCCCTGGCGATTCGAGCTGACGAACCGTCCGTCCTCGTTTCGGCCGGTGCCGGCGCCGGCAAGACGGCCGTGCTCGTCGCGCGCATCCTCGAGGCGGCATGCAATCCGGCTCGTCCCCTGTATCTGGATCGCCTGCTGGTCGTCACCTTCACCGATGCGGCCGCCCGCGAGATGCGCCACCGCTTGGACAAGGCCCTCGCGGAACGGGCGGCCGCACATCCCGAGGATGCGCTTGTCCGGGACCAACGACAGCGCCTCGAGCGGGCCTGGATGTCGACTCTGCACGCATTCTGTCAGCGCATCGTGCGGCGCTGGGGCCTCGCCGTCGACGTCGCGCCCGACACCCGCCTGCTGGACGAAGGCGAAGCCAGCCTCTTCCTGTCGAAGGCCATCGACGAAACGCTCGAGCGCGCCTTGCCAGATGAGGACCCGGACATCCGTGCGTGTCTCGAGGCTTCGGCAGCCGATGGGGATCGTCTCCTGCGGGCGGCCCTTGCCGCAGGCCTGACGCGCCTGCTCAGCCTGCCGGATCCCGAAGCGTGGCTCGCCGCTGCAGCAGACGCCCACGGAGACGGCCCCCGAGGGAGTGATTCGTGCCGCCGATGGTGGCGCATCCTGGCGGTAGACCTGCAGACCCGGGTCGAGGCCACTTCGGCGGCGTGGCGCCAGTGGGCACAGGACCTCGAGAGCACGGGCAAGTTCCCGAAACAGACAGCCCACGGATTCGCGGTCGCCGAACGTCTCCTCGAAGCAGCAAGAGCCCTCGCGGGCTGCGAGGGGCCTGACCACGCGGGTCTGCAGCAGGTGGCCGAGTCCCTGCGCCTGCCCTCGGCCCCGCCCGTGGGCAAGAACGACGACAAGGAGTCGTGGGAACCGTGGGGCAATCGCCGTGATCGCCTGAGAAAGTTGACCAAGGCCATGCGTGAGGACATGCTGGCCGATCCGGAAAGGGCCGGGATCGGCGCATGGGCCCAGGCAGCCTCAGCCCCCCAGACTCGCGGATTCATCCGACTCCTGGGCGCGCTGCTGCGGCACCACGCCGCACGCAAACGCGAAGCCGGCGTGATGGACTTCGGAGATCTCGAGCACCTGGCCTTGGCCATCATGAACCCCGAACGCCCGGGGGGCGGGGAGGCACGAGAGGCGCTGCGCAACAGGTTCGACCAGATTCTGGTCGACGAGGTCCAGGACACCAACCCAATCCAGGAGGCCCTGTTGGACGGACTGCTGGCCTCGGGCCCGAAGCGACCTTCCGCCTTCCTCGTCGGCGACGTGAAGCAGGCCATCTACGGTTTCCGCATGGCCGATCCGACGCTCTTCCTCAGTCGCCTCGAGGCCGCGGATCGCGAAGGGCCGGAGGGTGCACGCCGCATCGACCTGCCCCACAACTTCCGCAGCAGGGCCCCGCTGCTGGAGGCGTGCAACGGCTTGTTCGGCCACCTGTTCGACCGCTCGACTGGCGGGCTCGATTATGACGAACGCGAAAGTCTGCTCGCTGGCGCCAGTTACCCTGAAGCCAGCGAACCCCGCGTCACATGGGTGACGGTTGCAGCGGCCGATGGCGTGGGTTCGGGAGAGGCTCAGGCGCAGGCCTGCGCCCAGGTCATCCGGGGCCTGCTCGATGGCGATGGCGACGCATCCCGCATCTGGGAGAAAGAAGCCTTTCGCCCGGTTCATCCGGGCGACTTCGCCGTTCTGGTCCGGGACGGAGCACAGATCGAGGTGGTGCGACAGGCGCTTGCGGCGGCGGGCATTCCCTCGATGGGCAACCTGCGGGCGGGATGGTTCGAGACGCCCGAGATTTCCTTCGTCAGGGACCTGCTCCACGTCCTCGACAATCCCAGGCACGACCGACCCCTGTTGCGAATCGCCCGCAGCACCCTGGGCCGATTGTCCGACCAGGATCTGGCCGACCTGCGCCTGGCCCGTCCCGACGGCCCCTTCCACCACGCGATCCTCGATGCATCGGGACAAGACGACGCTGCACACGAGAAGGTACGGGCGCTCCTGGCATGGCTTGAGCCCTGGCGCAGGGCCAGTCGCCGGCTGGCGGCAGCCGACCTCGTCGCACAACTGCTGGACGACCCCGCGGTGCTGGCGGCGGTTGCCCACGAAGGCCCGACCTCCTCGGCACCCGCCAACCTCGAGGTCCTGCTTCACCGTGCCCGTGTTGCCGGGCACGGCACTTCCCGAGGGCTGCACCAGTTCCTGACCATCCTCGACGAGATGGAGGCGGAACAGAGCCGTGTGGATCGCCCGGTGATGGGCGAGGAACAGACGGCGGTCGTCCGGGTCATGACCATTCATGCCTCCAAGGGCCTGCAGTTCCCGGTCGTGCTCGTACCCGGTCTGGATCGCGCGTTCCCGACCCGGGACAGCCAGGCATCTTTCCAGATCCACCGGCACGCCGGCATCGCGACGCGCTATCGCGATGCCCTCGACGGCAGCCAGATGGAGACACCCGCCCGGCTTGCCGTGGCGCGCGAAACCCGCAAGGATGCGCTGGCCGAAGAGGTCAGAGTCCTCTACGTCGCGATGACGCGCGCCATGGAGTCGTTGTTCCTCATCGCCCCAGTGCCTGCAGCTTCTATCCTGGAGCAGGCCACGGCGATGGCGCGGGCCGGCATTCGGCGCCTGACCCTGCAGCAGGCCTTGCGTTGCCCTTCGTGGCAGGCCATGGTGGCGCCCTTCCTGTTGCGGCAGGAAGCCGCGGCCACGCTGCACCTGCACTGGGACCTCGAGGCTGAAACCAGCGGCCATCTGCTCGCCATGCCGACCTGCGCGCCCGGAGCGTGGGCCTTCCGCTACCTCCATGTCGCAGCCACGGCGACAGCCGACCCCGAGGTCCGACCCGAGGCTAGCGAAGCCTCCGAAACCGCGCCTGAGGAGAACTACCCATGGCTTGCAGCCACGAGGATGCCAGCCAAGCAGAAGGTGACGGCGCTCCACGAAGCCTCTGTCCTCGCGCGGCCCCATCGACCCGAGCCGCTGCGGCCACTCTTCATGCAGGGCCAGCACCGGGTACCGGACGCCGCGGAACTGGGTCAGGCCCTCCACATGGTGCTGCAACACGTGGCGCTCGACAGTCCGGCCGACGAGGAGCACATCCGGAACACCATCGCGGAACTCGCTGGCCGAACCCAGCTGACCCCGGCCGCGGCAGCGCATCTTCAGGCAGGCTGGCTGGTCTGGTGGCTTCAGTCCCCCCTTGCCGTGAAGGCGCGCCTGAGTGGCG
This sequence comes from Candidatus Sericytochromatia bacterium, assembly GCA_035285865.1. Lineage (GTDB taxonomy): Bacteria > Cyanobacteriota > Sericytochromatia > S15B-MN24 > VGJW01 > VGJW01. Next base: position 78,849 of record JAYKHS010000022.1, on the reverse strand, counting down.
GCATCCTGCATCGCGAGGTTCCCTTCGCGTTGACGGCAGACAGACTGGGCCTGGTCCCGACAGGCGAGGAAGCCCCCCTTGTCCAGGGCATCATCGATGCCGTCCTCGAGACGACCGACGGCATAGAGGTCTGGGATTACAAGACCGATGCGCCAGGCAGGCGCAGGCTGGAGGATCTCGTCGTCGAACATCGCACCCAGGTGTCGGTCTACGCGACGGCCGCCACCCTGCTGTTCGGAAAGCCCCTCCGGGGGGCACACCTGGTTTTCATGGCCCACGGCAGGATCGTGACGCTGGACCCCTGAAAAGTCGGACAGGGCCGGACGGTTGCCCGTCCGACCCTGCCGGCCTTGCTGGGTCCTAACGCAGCAGGGAGAGGACTCCCTGAGGCGCCGCGTTCGCCTGGGCGAGCATGGCCTGGCTGGACTGGGCCAGGATCTGGGCACGGGACAGGTTGGACACCTCGGCCGCCATGTCGAGGTCGCGGATGCGGCTCTCGCTGGAAGCCATGTTCTCGCGCTGAACGTTCAGGTTGGCGATCGTGTGCTCGAGACGGTTGATGTAGGCACCCAGCGACCCACGCTCCTCGGAAACGGCGGTCAGGGCGTCGTCCAAAGCACCGATGGCTGCCGCAGCAGTGGTCTGGCTACCTACGGACAGGTCGGAGGTCTGGACGTTGATATCGCCGGACCCCATCGAGGAGATGGAGAGGGTGAGCGTCTGGTCCTCGTTGGCACCGATCTGGAACGTGAGGGTGGTCACGGACCCATCAAGCAGCTGCTTGCTGTTGTACTGGGTCCGATCGGCGATGCCGTCGATCTCTTCCGTCAGCTGGTCGACCTCAGCCTGGATGGCCGCCCGATCGTCATCCGTCAGCGTGTCGTTCGAGGCCTGCACGGCCAGTTCACGCATGCGCTGCAGGATGGCCTGCGTCTCGTTGAGTGCACCTTCTGCCGTCTGCAGCAGGTTGATGGCGTCCTGCGCGTTGGCAGCCGCCTGCCCGAGACCCTTGACCTGAGCCTTGAACTTCTCGGCAATGGCCAAGCCGGCCGCGTCGTCAGAAGCCGAGTTGATGCGCAGACCGCTGGACAGACGCCCCAGGCTCTTGGAGAGCGTGGCGTCGTTGGCGCTCAGCGTCCTGTGGGCATTGAGCGCCGTAATGTTCGTGTTGATCCTGAGACCCACGTTCGAATTCCTCCGTGAATGTCATCGTCGGACATCCGTGCCCGACGCTTGGAGCGAACCGCTTCAACACCGTTCGAGGAAGGCCCTCCTGGCCATCTCCGAGACGGAACGCCTCGTTCCACAGTCACAGTAGCAAAAGATTTTCGAGAATCAAGGGGGTGAACCCTCAAGATTTTCCGAACTCACCCGATTGGCGGCAGTTATGTCGCGCCCAGGCGTGCTTATGTCAAACATGGGGCAAGTTATGTCGATCCCCTTGAGCCTCCTCGCCTACATAATGCAGCAGAAACTGCCTATGTCAGAAGCCCGACGATGCCCTTCGCCACTTGCTGAGCCTGTGCCAACATGGCCTGGCTCGATTGCGTCACGATCTGGAAACGCGTCAGGCGCGAGGTTTCCTCGGCAACATCCACATCACGGATACGGCTCTCGCTGGAAGCCATGTTTTCCCGTTGCACCGACAGGTTGGCAATGGTGTGCTCGAGCCTGTTGACCACAGCCCCCAGACGCGCGCGTTCCCTGTTGACCAGCAGCATCGAGTTGTCGAGCGACCAGAGCGTCTCCGTGGCCCACGCGTGGCTGGAGACCGTCAGGTCGGTCGTGGCGACATAGAGCGCGTAGGCACGCATGTCGGACACGGTCAGTGCGAGAATCTGTCCCTCCGACGCGCCAATCTGGAAGGTCAGGGGGGCATCCATGGCGAACCCCAGCAGCAACTGGCGCGAGTTGTACTCGGTTCGTTCGGCGACACCGTCGACCTCGAGCGAGAGCTGATCGAGCTCGCTCTTGACCACGGCACGGTCGACACCAGTCATCGTGTCATTGGCAGCCAAGACCACCAACTCGCGCATGCGCTGGACGATGGCCATGGTCTCCCCCAGAGCACCGTCCAAAGTCTGGACGAGATTGATGGCGTCTTGAGCATTGGCCGTGGCCTGAGCCAATCCCCGAACCTGAGCTCGAAAACTCTCGGCGATCTGAAGGCCCGCCACATCGTCGGCAGCACCACGAATCCGCAGCCCGTCGGCGAGGCGCGCCACGCTGCGGTCGACACCGCGACTCAGGCGACCCAATGCCGAAATCGGGCCCGAAAAATCTTGACCGCCTATTTTCAATGACATGGTCGAGTCATCCTTGCGATCATGGTCATCGGCAGAATCAAGCCACCCTTGAGGCGAAGCGCCCGGGTGGATCAGGCCACCCGGGCGTCGGAATCGCGGAAACCGAAGCTATCCCCTGAGCAGTTGCAGCACGCCCTGCGGGACGGCATTGGCCTGTGCCAACATGGCCTGGCTTGACTGCGACAGGATCTGGTTGCGCGTCATGACCGAAACCTCTGCCGCCATATCGAGGTCGCGGATGCGGCTCTCGCTGGAGGCCATGTTCTCGCGCTGAACATTGAGATTATTGATGGTGTGGTCGAGACGATTGATGACCGCGCCAAGTTTTGCCCGCTCATCCGAAACAACCTCGATGGCAAGGTCCAGCGCACCGATGGCTGCAGAGGCCGACTCCTGGTTGCCTACGGACAAGTCACTGGACTGTACCGCAATGCCTGCAGCATCCATGGCATTGATCCCGACTGTCAACGTCTGGCCCTCATTGGCCCCAATCTGGAAGGTCAGCGTCGTTATCGATCCATCGAGCAGACCGCGGCTGTTGTACTGGGTCCTGCCGGCAATGCCATCGATCTCGTCGACCAACTGGTCAATCTCGGCTTGGATGGCCTCCCTGTCAGCGTCCTGAAGCGTGTCGTTGGCCGCCTGGACCGACAGTTCGCGCATCCGCTGGAGGATGGCCTCGGTCTCGCTCAGGGCACCTTCCGCCGTCTGCAGCAGATTGATGGCATCCTCGGAGTTCTGGATGGCCATGGACAAACCGTTGACCTGGGCCTTGAACTTCTCGGCGATCGCGAGACCTGCAGCATCGTCCGAGGCCGCATTGATCCGAAGGCCGCTCGACAGACGTACCAAACTCTTGCCAAGGGCGTTGTCATTGGCGCTCAGCACGCGATGCGCATTGAGTGCCGTCAGGTTGGTGTTGATCCGAAGTCCCATGCCGCCGTCCTCCTGGCTTGCGCGGTACCGTCCATGTACCTGCCTCGGGGCAGGTCCGCTTTGACGTCTGGCCAACTTCAGTCGACCTTGATGGTCACTTCGGAAGATTCCGGAAAACCTTTAGGCGGCGGGCCCGGGAGGAAATACCCCCCGGGCCCCGATCACCCCCCGACTTAGCCCCGGAGCAGGCTGAGCACGCCCTGCGGGACGGCATTGGCCTGAGCCAGCATGGCCTGGCTGGACTGCGTCAGGATCTGGTTACGGGTCATCACCGACACTTCAGCCGCCATGTCGAGGTCGCGGATGCGGCTCTCGCTGGACGACATGTTCTCGCGCTGCACGCCCAGGTTGTTGATGGTGTGCTGCAGTCGGTTGATGTAGGCACCCAAGGATGCCCGCTCGTCCGAGACCGCCTGGATGGCATCATCCAGTGCGCCGATGGCTGCGGAAGCTGCCTCCTGCGAACCGACGGTCATGTCGGTCGTCGTCACGTTGATGTCCCCGGAACCCATCGCCGAAATGGCCAGTGACAGCGTCTGACCCTCGTTGGCCCCGATCTGGAAGGTCAGGGTCGCGATGGATCCGTCGAGCAGGACACGGTTGTTGTACTGGGTCCGGTTGGAAATGCCGTCGATCTCGTCCGTAAGCTGGTCGATTTCCGCCTGGATGGCCGTCCGATCGTCGTCGGTGAGGGTGTCGTTCGCCGCCTGCACCGAAAGCTCGCGCATCCGCTGCAGGATCGCCTCGGTCTCGTTCAGGGCGCCTTCGGCCGTCTGCAGCAGGTTGATGGCATCCTGGCTGTTCTGCATGGCCATCGACAGGCCGTTGACCTGTGCCCGGAACTTCTCGGCAATCGCGAGGCCGGCGGCGTCATCGGAAGCGGTATTGATCCGCAGACCGCTGGACAGCCGGACGAGGCTCTTGCCGAGGGCATTGTCATTGGCGGTCAGCACGCGATGCGAGTTGAGCGCCGTGATGTTGGTATTGATCCGAAGTCCCATGACGGGATGTCCTCCTTGGACGTTGGGAAGGGTCACATCCGTGCGACCCCTTGGCTTCCGGCTCGGTCCACGAGGGAACTTGCCGTAGGAAACACTTCGGCACGGGTCACCCCGCGTTGAGGCGTTATGGAAGCAGTCACTCCTTGTCGCCGGCGGCGGGATGGGGCAACGTTCAGCCCGTACCGGACCGAACCTGTGGAGGAGAAGGCCCATGGCACTGCGACCCTGGTTTCCCCAGACCGAGCTGGAAGGCTTCCGGCAGCAGATGAACCGGATGGTGCGGGACACGGAACGCCTGTTCACGACCTTTCTGCCGACCGTGACGACGCGAACCGCCGAAGGCGGCATCCCGTGGATGGCCACGCCGGCCTGCGACCTTACGGTGGGAGAGGATGAAACGGTCCTGGTGCTTGACCTGCCCGGCATGGAGGCCAGCAATCTGACCATCGAGGCTCACGAGGAAGGCATATCCATCTCCGGTACGCAGGCAGAGGAGCGCACCATCGAAGGCGAAACGATGGTGCACGAGCGCACGGCCGGAAAATTCCATCGCCAACTCGCCTTGCCTTGCGCCATCGATCCCGAACACACGTCCGCACAGTTGCGCAACGGACTGCTGACCATCCGCATGCCCCACAAGGCCGGCAGTCGTCCACGCGGCCGCAGCATCCCCATCGCGGCCTGACGGGCGCAAGGCGGGGGGTGGGGTAACATGATCTCGTGCGTCCCCACCCCCCGGTCCCGATCCCCGATGATGCGGCCCTGTCCCTCGGCCGCGCGGTCGTGGGCGTCGCGCACGACCTCCGGCAGGTGTTTCAGGGCATTCTCGACAGGTTGGCCGACACCGAGGATACGGCCCCGGCAGCGCGATTACGCGAATCGGTAACGGAAGCCGTATCCATAGGCGAGGCGATGACCGCCGACCTGCTCGCCTTCGCCGGACTCGGCCCGAGCGGCCCCCGCCTCTGGTCTGCCACCCGGACGCGACGACTGCTCACGACGTGGTGTGTGGACGAGCATCTGGCCCTCGACGCGTGTCCGGACCTTGCAGTGGCAGAGCTCCGGGCCATCGTGAACCTGGCTGCCAATGCCCGGACGGCAGCAGGACAGGACGGGACGGTGGCTGTTCGGCATGCCGTGGTGCCGGAGGGCAGGATGTGGGTGGTGGAGAACTCCATGGGCCCCGGACGCTCCCAAGGCCACGGCCTTGGCCTGATGCTGGTCGACAGTTTCTGCCGGGAGGCGGGTGGTCGGCTTGAGATCGAGCGGAACACCGATACATGCACGGTACGCCTGACGCTGTCGCACGACGCCTTGAATCGGAAGATCTTCACGTGAACTGCCCAGCCTGCACCACGGCCTACGAGCCGGAAGCCCGCTTCTGCATCCAGTGTGGCGGGCCGGCATGGTTCGCGTGCCCTTCATGTCGGTCGTGGGGGGCGCCCGGCGATCGATATTGCACCCATTGCGGAGCATCCGTCGCGGAGCTCGACCCGGGACAAACCTCTGGCGAAGCCCTCGTCCTCAAGGCCATGAGCCAACTCGGCGAACGCCGCATCGTCACCGTCATGTTCCTCGAGGTTCTGGGGCTGGCCCAGTTGCAGCAGACCCTGGACCCGGAGGAAGTCACCGAGCTCACCAACAGGTTCTTCAAGAAGCTCACGGACGTCGTGGACGCCTGGGGCGGCGTCATCGACAAGTACTTGGCCGATGGCCTGATGGTGCTCTTCGGGGCACCCGTGGCTCGGGAAGATGATGCGGACAGGGCCCTGATGACCGCATTGGCTCTGCGCGATGTCGCACGCGAAGACATGGCCTCCGCACCGGCGGCCAAGCGTCTGGGCATCCGCATCGGCCTGCATACCGGCCTGGTGGTTGCCGGGGAGGTCGGTGGCGATGCCAAGCGTGACTACACCGTCATGGGCGATACGGTGAATCTCGCCCAGCGCATGAAGGCCTCGGCAACGGCGGAACAGATTCTCGCCACGCCGGAGACGGTCGCCACAACGCACCGCGACTTCGACATCGAGCAACTTCCCGAGGTCCAGGTCAAGGGACGCACCAAGCCCGTCCGGCCGCAAGCCCTGGTCGGCCTGCGCAGCCAAGGCATCGCCCCCCCGAAGGATCTGCTGGCCTTCCTGCCCCGGCCCGAGATGGAGCACCATTGGGAGGCCACCCTCGCCGCAGGCCTCTCGGGACGACCACAGTGGCTGCACATCCAGGGGTCCGCCGGTCTCGGCAAGAGTCGCCTCCTGCGACGCTGGAAGCAAAGCCTAGAACACAACGCCGACCTCCGGCTGCTCGACCTCAGGGGCCTCCTCCACCGACAAGACAGATCAGGAAGTCTGCTGGAAGGCCTGACCGACGAGGCCTCCTCCGAAACACTTCAGGCCGACCTGCTTCTCGAGGCGCGGCGCCGGCTCGTGATCGTGATGGTCGACGACTTGGACCTCGTGGACCCGGACAGCCAAGCTTGGCTGCTGAGCTTCTGGCAGCACACGCGAGACATCGAGTCGGGTAGAAGCCTCATGGTCGTTTCCGCCAGCCGCGCGGTCCTTGCGACCGTCCCGGGTCGTCGAGACGCCCGCCTGCTCCCATTGGCCGTAGATGACGCTATGCGCCTCTTCGGTGCGGCAGCCGATCTGCCTGACACCGTAGATGCCTGGCCTCCCGAATTGCGGGAGCTCGCGCGCGAGGCTTGCGACCAGACCGGGGGCAATCCGCTCTTCCTCGGCGAGTTGGCGCGCGATTTGGTGGCCGGCGGCTGGATTCGCCAGGACGACGGTCGTCTCCACGTGAGTCGGGACAGCGATGGCTTGCCCTTGCCCGGCGCAATGAGCGCCATCCTCATGAGCCATCTCGACACGTTGCCACCGGACCAGCGGACGTTGCTCTCAGCTGCCGCCGTGGCCGGCCCCAGCCTGCATGCCGAGATGCTCGGCCACCTCGGGCCCGTGGAGGCCATACGCATCGGGCTCAGGGGGCTGGTCGCACTGGGCCTGCTGGAAGCGCGACCGGACGGCAGCTTCCGCTTCCTCGACGCTGCCTTGCATGAAGTCGCCTATCAGGGCGTCCTTCAGGCGCAGCGCCGCCAGTGGCACGAAGCTGCGGCAACTGCCCTGGAACAGACTCCCGAGATGGCGGGCGACAAGGGCATCTCCGCGCTGCTGGCCCACCATTTGCTGCGCGCCGGACAGCCGGCAGCTGCACTGGTTCATGCGCTCGTGGCTGCAGACGACGCCGCCCATCCGGGCGGCTGGGCGAAGACGGCCCGAGTCCTGCGGACGCTCGTGGCTCCTCAGGATCCCCCGCTTCTCGAGGAGGACCGTGCGCAGCGCGAAGCTCTCTCTGCCTTGGCGCGACTCGAGGTTCGCCTTGGTTGGTACGATCGCGCGCTGGAACATGGATCGCTTGCCTTGGCGCAATCCGATCAGGCGGACGCCCAGATAGCCGCGCGCGAGTTTCTGGCACGCCTGCTGCTCGACATGGGCCGCCCCCGCGAAGGTTTGGCCTGCCTCGGGGAAGCCATGAGCCTCGCAGGACCGGCCTATCCGGCTTGGTGGGGCGTGGAGGCGCTGGCACGGATCGACAGCGGCGAGGAACAACCGGACGACGCACCTTGGCGCCGACTTGCCGAGCAGCACCCCGACCAGCCGGATCTGGCCCTTGCCGCATACCTGTGCCGGCCAGCAGGCCAGCAAGCGATGTTGCAGGCCAGGGCGACGGCGCTCGGAAAGGGCGAACCCAATCCTCGGATTCTTGGCCAGATGGCCCTCGAGGACCTCGTGCTGGGCAAACCCGAGGACGCCCTGTTGCTTGCGGACCAGGCGAGTCTGGCATGGGAACGCCTCGGGCGTCCGGATCGCGCGCGGTTCGTCCGCCTGCTCGCCGTGGAGGCCGCCTGCGTGGCTGGGCGGATCGAGGATGCCGACACGCGATGGTCAGCGCTCCAACCGTGCGAAGGCGACATCACCGACCCGCGACGCATACGGTACCGCCGGGCCTCCTTGCGACTGGCCATCGCCCGGAACAGGCTCGCGGACCTGCAGGGAGATGATTCGGCCACGCATTCTGACATCGCGACACAGCCACCCTTCGAGGCCTTGGCCGGACTGCAGGTCGCCCAGATCCTTGCCAAGGCCTCAGGTCATCGGGATGCCGAGCTACAGCTTGCAGAAGCCCTCGCCGAAGCCATGGCCCGCGTGCTTCCCGACCATGTCCTGATCGGAGGACCCTGAGTCAGGACCTCGGCGCGAGCAGCAGGGCCGGCCCTTCGGCCGGGCATACTGCGAGGCACGAACCGCATCCCGTGCACGCCTCGGCGAGTACCACAGGATACCCGTCGGCCCCGGGACCGATGGCCCTCGCCTCCCTGCAGGACGCCGCGCAGGCCGTGCACGCGGTCCCCGCGCGCACGACGCAGTGTTCCTTGTCGACGCTGACCAGCCCGATGCGCCTCAGGTTGCGCGGCTGCCAAGCCAGAGCACCGGTTCCACAAGCCGCGATGCAGGGCATGTCGGGACACATCGCACAGGGCGCCGTACGCGGATCCCGCAGGGCCGGCCAGCCATCGCCGTCCGACTCCAGCACTCCGAAGGGGCAGGCCGAGACGCAAGCCCCGCTGCGGCTGCAGAGCCGGCGAAACTCGGCCTCCTCCCGGGCACCGGGCGGGCGCAAGCGGGTGCGCAAGGGCGGTGCAGGTTCGGGGGGCCTCGCCGCTGCCCTGTAGGCATGCCAGCTCTCGAAAAGTGAGCGGCCAAGGTCCCCGAGGCCCTCACGGATGAAGGTGCCCCGGTCAACCTCGCGTTCCGAATCCGTCACAGGGATGAGGGCGAAGGCCGGGGCGTCGGGGGAGGAGTGGGCGTAGGCTTGCGCTTGCGCGGGGGGTTGCGGATCAGGTCCACGAGCATGGCCACCTGTCTCGGCGTCAGGTCGAGCGAGGGCAGATGGCGCCCGGTCCCGGCCATGTCCGGATGCGCAAGGAACTCCGTAAGTTCGTCCGCGGAACGCGAAGCGACCAGTTTGCCCAGATCGGGGCCGATGGTCCCCTTGGCCTCCTTGACACCCTTGAGTTGATGGCAGTGAACGCAGCCCTTGCGGATGAACAACTCATGCCCCGGGGACCTCGGTTCGGGCGTGGCCGCTCCGAGCAGGAGCAACAGCGTGGCGAACCCGAGGCCACTGGTGACGACGATGCGCATGCCGCCAGTCTATCAGCCATGCAGGTTGCTCCGACCCGCTTCGGGCCCTATCATGCAAACATCGGTCGAAGTCGTCCGTCTTGAACCTGTTCCATTTTCTTCAATGTTTCATCAAGCACGTATCGTCCTGCTTGCAGCCCTGATGACAGGCTGCGGCTCGGGCCTGCCGAGCGGGCGGGTCGCGATGGGCGCCTCGGTTGCCGCACGTTCCGTGGCTACGGCAGGATCCTGGTACCCCGTCGACGTCGGGCGCCGTTGGACCTACCGGACCCTGTTCCGCCACGAGGGCACACCGGAACGCGAAGGTGCCCCTCACGTCTTCGCGGTCACTGCAGCCGATGCCTTCGGGGCACGCCTCGAACGCACCTATGGCCAGACGCAGGCCCTGCCCAGCCGGATCAGGGTCTCGACGTCCGAGGTCCGGGCCATGCGCTGGCTCGAACAGGACCCGCAACCCGAAGCCTCCGTCGTCCTTCTGCGCCTGCCCGTGGCGGCCGGAACCAGCTGGTCCGGCAGACCGCTTGCGGGCGGGGCCTCCGAGACGGTCACCTGCCACGGCATCGAGGATGTGGCCCACGAGGGCGGTCGATGGCAGGCCGTGCGGATCACCCATCTGGTGCGCCGCCCGGGCATGCCGGACGATGAAAGCTGCTACTGGTATGCCCGGGACGTCGGCATGGTGCGGGGCATCGAACGCCTGACCATCCTGGTTGGCGATGTCCCGCGCAAGCTGGAAGCCGAGTTGCGCCTCCTGTCCGCGGAAATCCGACCTTGATCGACCGCCGCACCCTGACCCGGCAACTGGACGCCCTCGGACGCCTCCTCGAGCTGGACGGGGCATCGGTCTTCCAGACCCGGGCCATTCGGGAGGCCGCAGCCATGCTCGAAGCCCGGGCAGAAGACCCTGTCCCGGCCTTCCTCGAGGGTAGGCTCGCGGGCGTGCCGGGCATCGGCAAGGGCTTGCTGGGCGATATCGAACAGCTGGTCCGCACGGGGAGGCACCGGACACTGGACGAGTTGCGCGTGCGCTGGCCCGGCGACCCGCTGCGCCTGCTGGACGTGCCGGGCCTCGGCCCGGCCAAGGTGCGTGCCCTGATCCGGGAACTCGCGGTCACGGACCTGGCCGGCCTCGACACAGCCCTGAAGGCCGGCAGGATTGCCGGTCTCAAGGGCTTCGGGCAGAAGACTGCCGAGAAGCTGGTGCCGCACGTGGCCTACATGCTGCAGACGGCCGGGATGGTGCTGCTGCCTGACGCCGAGGCCATCTCGGCAGATCTCGTGTCCCTGCTGTCACGCATCGAAGGTGTCCAGGCCGTCCACGTGGCCGGAAGCCTCGCGCGCCGGGACGACCTGCACGGCCGGCTCGACCTGCTGTTCGTCGCGGACCCGGAGGTTGCGAGCGCCACGTTGCCGGACCAGGGGTTCACCCCGGGCCCGGACGGCTGGACGCGACACCGGCCGGAAGAGCCCGCGGTCCATGTGCATGTCACGCCGGCTAACCACCTGGGTGCAGCCGGCGTGTGGTGCGGGGCCAATGCGGCCCACCTCGCCCGTCTCGAACCCGCCATGCGTCGGGCAGGGCTTGCCTGGTCGGCTGGCATGCTGCTCGCTGCAGACGGCACCCCGATTCCGACGCCCGATGAGACCGCGGTCTATGCCGCCATGGGCCTTGCCTGGATACCACCCGAGTTGCGGGAGGGCCTGGATGAAGCGGAACTGGCAGCCACGGGCCGCCTGCCCCGCCTCGTCTCGGGAACGGACATCCGCGGCCTGTTCCACAGTCACACCACGGCCAGCGACGGCAAGGCAACCATGGACGAGATGGCCCGCGAGGCCGAACGCAGGGGCCATGACTACCTGGCCATCACCGAGCACAGCCATGCCGCAGGATACGCTGGCGGCCTGTCCGCCGAACGCCTCGCCGCGCAGCATGCGGCCATCTCTGCGTGGAATGACGGCGGGGGGCGCGCCGCCCTGCTCTCCGGCATCGAGGCGGATATCCTGGCGGATGGCAGCCTCGACATGTCGGACTCCATCGATGCCTGCGACCTCGTCATCGCCTCCATCCACAACCGCCACGGCGAGGATGCGGACGGCATGACCCGACGCGTGTGCCGAGCCCTCGAGGATGGCCGAACCACGATTCTCGGCCACATGACGGGTCGCCTTCTGGGGGAACGTGCCCCCTATGCCATGGACCTGGCCCGAGTCCACGAGACAGCCGCACGCCATGGCGTCCGCATCGAGATCAACGGCAATCCCCAGAGGCTGGACATCGACTGGCGGGACATCCGCGCGGCCAAGGCCGCGGGAGCGGGCTTCTGCCTGTCGCCTGACGCCCACTCGACGGCCGGTCTCGGCCACGTGCGGTATGCCCTCGACATGGCCCGAAAGGGAGGCCTCGAGGCCTCGGACATCCTTAATGCCAGCGATCTCGGCACCCTGCGTCTCATGCTGCAGGACCGGAAGGAACGTGTCGGGCGCGCTTGACCTGAGGGCTACCGGGAGGGCAACCTTGGGGCCTGAGGAGGAACATCCCAATGGCACATTGGCGTGAGACGGCCATCGGCCTCACCGTGGTCGCGGGCGTTGCGATCATGGCCCGCGTGACGTTGGCCGCGGACATGCCGACGGAGGCTCTGCCGAAGGCATCTGCAGCCGAGGCCAGCGTGTCGCCCCAGGCTGCTCCGCCCGTGCCGCCCGGCATCGACTGGGCCAAGGAGCTCCCCGGAAACCCGGAAGGTGAGCGCAAGGTCGCCCGCGTGACCGTGCAAGAGCTCATCAGCATGTTGGCAAGCGACAAGCCACCCGTGCTGCTTGATGCGCGTGAGCACCGTGCCTTCGAGGCCGGACACATCCCGGGTTCCATCGAAATGGGCCTGCGGGTCTTTCCCTTCAAGTGGCGGACCATCCCTGCGGGCAGTCGCGTCGTCGCCTACTGCACCTGTCCCGAGGAGCATACCGCTGCCCGGGTCGCGTACATCCTGAACATGAGAGGCTACGAGGCCAGTGCCCTCAAGGGCGGGCTCGAAGCCTGGCGAGCAGCAGGTCGCGAGGTCGTGACGGCGCCGGCATTCCCGGGGTCAAACTGAGCCCGGGACCAACCCCAGCCAACCCGACACTCTGCGGACGCGCCGGACGAGACCTTCGTCCGCAGCACACTGCGGACAGGCACCGGACCACGCACCTGCGTGGCTGCACGCGAGGCAATGGTCAAGCGGCACAGTGAAGCCGCCGTGCCCGATGCCGGCATCCGCCATGGCCCTGACGGCCTCGAGCGCGGTCGCTCCATCCAGCGGTCCCGCAGCCGACCAGGAGGCCAGATGCCCGCCATCGCACAGGGCGTGGTAGGGCGCCTCCACGGCGAGACGTTCCCGTGCGGTCAGCGGGGCATCTGCAGGGACCACGAACGATGGCGTGTAGACACCACCGGGGCCACCCAGCGCTCGATCCGCCTCGGCAAAGCGCCGCGCGATGCGCGGCCCGAATCCGCCCTGAAGCACCAGGGAAAGACCGCGCTCCGCAGCACGTGCCGAGAGTTGGTCCCGCATGCTGCGGACCCACGACAGGCCCAGGTCGCATGCCTCGCTCGAGGTCCCGTGGTGCTGGCCAGTCTCAAGGACGAGGGCTTCGGCAAGCCCCATGAAGCCGACCACCATGACGCCGCTGCGCAACATCTCGGATACACCGGACGGATTGGCCCCGGGCATGTGCGCCGAAAGGAACGGAAAGTCGCCGGGCGTCAGCCGCTCGAGCGTCTCGAGCCGATGTTCGAGGCTGCGCATGGCAAGGTCCATGCGTTGCTCGAGCAGAGCGTCGAATCCGAGCGGCCCGCGCCGTGCCTTCAGGACGAGACGCGGCAGGTTGATCGAGACCGTGGCCAGATGAGCCACCCGACCCGTGGTCGCGGGCTGCCCGCCCGGCCGATCGAAGACCCGGGCACACCCGGACAGATACGCGGCAGGCGAACCTTGTCCGACATTATCCGCCGCGTCCAGAAACGCAAAGGTCGGCATCATGCGCTGTCCGGCCACGGCCGCCGCCAGCTGCAGCAGGTCATGGTTCGGGTCGCCGGGATCCAGATTGACTCCCCGCGCCACCTTGAAAACGACATTGGGGAAGAGAGCGGGCTCACCTCGGCCAATGCCGCGCGCCAGTGCGCGAAGCAGAGCCTCCGTGCACCGTCTGCCGAGCGGAGTTGCATCGAGGCCGACGGAGACGGATGCATAGGGTACCGGACCCGAACCCCGGGCCGGCGCCGTATTGCATGCATGCAGGAAAGCCTCGAAGGCCTGGTCCAGGGCAGGCCCCGGCATCTCGTCGGGAAGCAGCCTCGCCAACACCCCGTCCAGATCGTCGGCAAGCATCCCACCGAAGATCTCGTCCTGGACGGCCTGGAAGAGCAGACTGACCTGGCCGAGCGCCGAAGCGACGCGACGCGGAGGACGGACGGAACCGGTACCCGTCCGGAAGCCCTCCCGCAGCAGCGACTCCACGGGAAGCACCACCGAGTTGAAGGTCTTGGCGTAGTGATCGAGATCGTGCACGTGCAGGTCGCCGCGGACGTGCGCATCCGCGACTTCCTCAGGCAGCAGACGCTTGAGGTAGAAGTCTCTGGAGGCCGCCATGCCGATGCGCCACATCTTGCCACCGGCCGTCGTCGCGCCAATCTCGGCATCTTCGTGGCCTGCACCCGTCAGGATGTCCTCGACGGTCTGCAGCAGTGCGGTCTTGGTTTCGCGGATGCGGGCGCGGCGGGCGTGGTACAGGCTGAAGGCACGCGCAACAGGTTCGAGCGATTCTGCCGCAAGGATCTCCTCGATGCACGTCTGCACCATCTCGACGGCGGGCACGCGCGGCGGGGCGGGCGACTGGGCCCGAACGCCCTCGAGGACGCGTCCGAGCAGACCGTCGATCAGGGCGGCATCACGCACGCGGACGGAGGCCACGGCGCGATCGAGGACCACGCGGATCTTGTCCGGTTCGAAGACGACCACGCGGCCGTCCCGCTTGCGAATCTGCTCGGGCAAATCAGTCATCGGGACACCAGCGCTTCGTCGGGACCAGCCGAATCTTCGAGGTTGCGGCGCTCTGCCAGGCGGGCGAGTTCACCGACGAAATCCGCGATGCTCGTGAACTGCCGGACGACCGAAGCGAAGCGGACATAAGCCACCTCGTCGAGGTCCCGCAACCGCTCGAGCACCATCTCGCCGATCTCGGCCGACTGGACCTCGCGATCGCCTCTGCGCTGGAAAAATCGCTCCACGTCGCTGGCCAGTGCCTCGAGCTGAGCGACCGGCACCTCGCATTTCACCGTCGCCCGCAAAAGCCCCGTCACGAGTTTGGTGGCATCGAATGGCTGACGGCTGCCATCACGCTTGACGACCACCAGAGGCGGCGACTCGACCCGCTCGTAGGTCGTGAAACGCCGACGGCAGGTGCTGCACTCGCGACGGCGGCGCAAGGACACGTCACCATCCACGAGCCGGGACTCGAGGACCCTGCTGTCGGGCGAAGCGCACGCAGGACATCTCATGGTCTGATTCTATCAGGCTCGCCCATGCCCGACCTCTTCCGAACGCTCCGGCCCCGCACCACGATGATCGCCGGCCTGCTGGCAGCCTGCGCCCCATCCGGGACACCCGCACCGATTCCGGACGGTCTGGTCCTGCAACCCGAACGGATCCGCATCGCCCCCGTGAAGAACGGACAGGTGGTGGTGGCGGGCGAGGCAGGAGCGGCAGGCCCTCCTGCCGTACGCGTGACCCTCCTGGTCGAAGCCACGGCTGCGGGGCGGCAGATCGCGCATCTGGGCCACATCACGGCATCAGCAAGCGTTCCACTCGAGCAGGACGGCTCCTTCGGACCCGTGACCCTCTCGGGGATTCCCGTACTGGATCCCGTCCTTGCAGGATACGCGCTCGAGATGCAAGCCTGGTCGGCGACCGGAGAGCCGGGCCCCTTCCTCGTCAGGACGCTGCAGGCTCCCGCCGCCCCATGACGAGGGCCTCCCAGTCGTCCTCGACGCGCGCATCCAATCGGACAAGGCCTAGCGCTTCGAAGGCAGCCTGCACGTCCGGGATGCGTCGCCGGATGATGCCCGACAGGATCAGGACCCGCCCCGTGTTGGCCACGAGTGCGTCCGCCATGCCGATGAGAACGTCCGCGAGGATGTTGGCGACGACCACGTCGGCCGGCCGAACGGGCGGGACATCGGCGTGCACGACCGTGAACCGATCCCCCTCGCCGTTGCGCACCAGATTCTCGCGGGCCGTTTCGACGGCCACCACGTCGTTGTCGACGCCCCAAGCCCTTGCTGCGCCCAGCTTCAAGGCCGCCAGCGCCAGCAGACCCGTGCCGCATCCGACATCGTGGACGGTATCGCCCTGTCGGAGATGCTCCTCGAGCAACGCCAGCGCCAGGCGCGTGGTGGCGTGGGTGCCGGTCCCGAAGGCCTGACGCGGATCGAGATCCAGCACGATGTCCCCGGGCAGCGCCTCGTAGGACTCCCAGGTCGGGCGCACGACGATGCGGGCACCCAGGCGCTGGACCTTCCAGAACTGCTTCCAGCCCTCGGCCCAGTCCTCCTCGTCGGACACGGACCGGGTGCAGGTCACGGGGATACCCGCCAGAGCCACATCGAGGCTTCGTGCGAGCTCGTCGGCCTCGACCTCGGGCGCATGCACGTCGACGCGGCCGTGCGGATGTGCCGGCACATCCGGCCTCGGCTCATCGTCGGCTTCCAGTTCGAGCGGCACGGACCAGTGGACCAATCCGCCCAGGACCAGCGCCGACTCGACCTCATCCAAGCGCTCGGGGGGAAACGAGAGGGCGAAAGTGACGTAGCGCAAGCTACTCGGCCAGGACCTTGACGATGGCGACGGACCGTTCCCGGCGCAGGTCCAGCAGCGGGAACGGTGCCTTGAGGTCGCGGCCGCCGGAGTCCTTGACCACCGCGACCATCGGCCGGAGTGCGGCAGCCATGTCAATGTCCGTCACGATGGCCTGCTCACCCGAGGACAACTTGACCAGCGTGCCCTTGGGGAACGGCGCGATGTTGGCCACGAAGGTCGTCACCAACTGTCGGTCGAAGAGCCTGTCGGCCGAACGCAACAGGACATCGATGGCCTCGTGGGGCAAAAGACGCTTTCGGTAGACCCGGTCGCTCGTCAGCGCGTCGAAGACGTCGGCAAGCGCGGCAATCTGACCGTACAGGTGGATCTCGGGTCCCTTGAGCCCCTTGGGATAGCCCGAGCCGTCAATGCGCTCATGGTGCTGCAACACGACGATCTTGGAGTGGGCCGAGACGTTGAAGACCTCGCGAAGGGCGTCGAAACCGGCCCGCGGGTGCTCCTTGACCTTGGCGAACTCCTCCTCGGTCAGGGCCCCGGGCTTGGAGAGAATCTCGGCCGGGACCACGGACTTGCCGATGTCGAGCAGGACCAGGCCCGTGGCCAGATCCTTGAGCTTGGGCTCAGGCAAGCCGAGGCGTTGGCCCATCATGACGCCGAGGACACAGCAGTTGACGCTGTGCGCGAAGGTGTAGCTGTCGAGGCTGCGCAAATCCATGAGCTGCACCACGAGGTCCTTGTGGCTCATCAGATTCTCGACGATGGACTTCGACATCTCGGCCACGGCATCCACGTTGACGTTGACCTTTCCGGTCTCGTCCATCTGCTTGCGGATGTCCGCGAAGCAGCCCTCGATGGCCTGCACGGCCTCGAGGCGCAGATCCTCGGGAATGACGTCATCCACCTCAAGGTCCGGCAGCCGATCGTCGCGGACGTAGATATGGCTGAACTTGAGGTCGCGCAGCGCCTTGATGTAGCGCTCGGTGAGCGCGGTGCCCTGACGCAGCAGCACGCGGCCATCCGGAGTGTAGATGTTCTTGCCGAGCACCTGCCCGGCCGCCGCAGAGACTATCGAAATGGCACGCACGTGGAATTTACCATCCGAAACCAGGCGACCCCTCGGCCACCCTTTGGTGGCAGTATACCCCCGCCGGCCACGTCCATCATTCCTGCTCGGAGAGCAAGCCCTGTTCCTCGTCACCGTCCGTGACGGTGTAGAGCGCGTCTCGACCCGGGTTGGCCGGCCAGAAATACAAGAACAGGTTGGCGTGCTCCTGAGTCTCGACCTTGCCCCCGAAGGTCACGGTCGCATCGGAACGGTTGACGTAGTCGGCCGTGAAAGAGACCCCCGAACCGGACGCGACGGGAATCCCGGGATCGGAATACGTCGTGAAGGGTGGCTCCGTCCACGCCAGACTTTCATAGAGCAGTTCGCCCAATCTGGCACCATCCCAGCGCGACACGGCAAAGCGCTTGCCCCGGCTGTGAAAATGGCCGGTCATCGCAGCGACGTGGACATCCCGCCTGAAGACGAACCACTGCGTGAAACTTGCCGTGGCCTGCGGCGGAATGATCAGGCGCCGATTGTTGGCGAAGAGCGTCCCCATCCGTTCGGGCTTGGCTCCTTCGGGAGCGAACCAGAGATTGACTTTGACCTCGGCCCGCTCGGGCGTGGTCTGGGTCGAAGCGTTGACGTAGTGAGACTGAATGACCAACTGCTGGCGGGGGCTCAGGTAGATGCCCGTGCCGGCGGGCAACTGCCACGTGCTTTGAGGCGTCTGGTTGCCCGCGAACAGGTCGTAGCGCGTGAAGGGTACCTGATCGAAGGTGTCCTCGAAGTGGTCCGGCGTGGCCTCGTCCGTCTTGAACAGATTGCAGTGATGGGAACCCTCGCGCATCGCGAAATCGATGCGCGTCACGGCGACCTGACGGTCCACGGGCAGCTTGAGGTAGAAGTTGCGCTGGATCTCCTGCCCGCGTCGAACCTCGAAGGGCTCGATGACCAGTTGCACACCCTGTCCGGTCGGCGGAGGCTCGAGCTCCAGAGGGGTGGGCGGACTCGTGGCGACCGAAGGCTCGGGAGAGAGGCCAGATCGCGAAACAACCGGTCCGGCGCAGGCAACGACCGAAGCGGCAGCGACCATCCCCCAGAAGACGCCGCTGAACTTCACGGCTCCGCCCCCTCTGCGATCCACGCCCGGACCAGGGCCAGTTGTGTTGCGTCCGGCGCGCGTCCCAGTGGCATGACTCCTCCGCCCCCGGCCGGCGGTCCCGCCATCTTGAGGTACAACCAGCTCCGATCCGGCCGCCCAGGCACGACAAGACCATACCCGAGGTCCACGGCCATTTTCGTGGATGGCGTGGCCTCGACCAGACGCGCACGCAGACCCTCTCCCTCGAGGACGAGCCCGCCCTGACCGCCGAGCGCACCGTGACACGAACGGGTGGAACACGACGGAGCAAAGACGCCCGCCACCACATCGGCCAGCATCACCCGTCGCGGGAGCGGCGCAGGGGATGGATCCTGCAGATTCGCCCCGACCGGCTGGCAGGCGACCAGCAGACAGGGAGCAAGCAGCAGGACGGCACGGGCTGGCATACCCGCATCATAACCCCCCCGACGAGGACCGGCCTTTGCTATGATGGCGCGCATGCGGAAGGCAGCCCGCAAGCTCCTCGGGATCGGATGTCTTTCGATCCTCCTTTCTGCATGTCAGGACCCGGCAGATCCCTCGGTGCTCACCATCTGGCACAGTTGGGGCGGGTCAGAGCTGGAGGCACTGCGCAAACTGGAACAGACCTTCCGGGAGCGCGCGCCCGAGGTCAGGGTCCAGTCCCTGCAGATCCCTCACGACCGCCTCAAGGACAAGTTCCTTCGCTCGGCTGCCGCCAACGGGGGACCTGACATCCTGATTGGCGACAACGACTGGGCAGCGACTTTCACCGAGGCGGATCTGCTGCTGCCCATCGCCGGTGACCGGGACACGACCGCCCTGATGGCGGAGCAGGAGACGACCCAGTTCCCGCCCTCGGTCCGCGAGGCCGTCAGCGTGCCGGACAGGATGGTCGCGTGGCCGGAATCGGTCGAAGCCGTCGCCCTCTACTACAATCGTCGGCTGATGAGCCGTCCGCCCGCGACGACGGCGCGGATGTTCGCGGATGCAGCCGTGCTCGCCGACCAGAACGTTCGAGGGCTCGTCCTCAATACGGCGTTTTACTTCGTGGCGCCCTTCTATCTGGGCGGCGGGGGCAAGGTCCTCGACGAGCGTGGGCGACCGGCGCTGGACACGGCTCCGGGCCGTCGGATGCTGTCCTGGATACGGGATGCAGCGCGTGCACCCGGGGTCCTCGCCACGCAGGAATACGGCAAGCCGGACGCACTCTTCAAGGCAGGCAAGGCCGCGATGATCGTCAACGGTCCGTGGGCGCTTGCGGACTACCGCGCCAAACTCGGGCCGGATCTGGGCGTGTCCGTCTTGCCACGGTTGGGAGCAGGCAAGCCCGCCGCGCCCTGGGTAGGGGTGAAATGCCTCATGGTCAATGCGAACCTGCCAATCGGCCGACGCAGCACGACGGCCCGCTTCCTGCGCATGGTGGCCGAACCCGCCATGCAGCGGATGCTTGCTGAAACAGCCGGACACGTCCCTGCCGTCCGCGGCGTGAACCTCGGCCAGAACTCCCCGCTCGAGGTATTCCAGCGGCAATTGGCGACCGGGACGCCCAAGCGTGTCGATCCGAAACTGGGCGTCGTCTGGGAACCGATGGATCGCGCCATTCAAGAAGTCGTCGTCCATGGCGTTCCAGCCGCAGAAGCCCTCAAGCGCGCCCAGGCGACCGTCGATGCGCGCCTCGCTGCCATGGCTGCCCAGGAGTCTCCTTGAAGTCTCCCCGTTCCACCCTGCTGGCCGCGGCCTTCATCGGTCCGGCTGCCTTGGTCATGGCGGCCGTTACCCTCTATCCGATTCTTTACGGCATCGGCATGGCGTTCACGGACTTTTCCGTCCGCCACCTGCGCCATCAGGACCCCCACTTCGTGGGTCTGGCCAACTTCATGGCCATCCTGGGCGGCAGCGATGCCCTGGGCATATCGTTTCCCCGCATCCTGGGCTTCAACCTGCTGTGGACCTTCGTCAACCTGGCCTTCCACGTCACGCTTGGCGTAGCCCTCGCCCTGCTGCTGGACCGTCCCGGACTGCGGGGCAGTCGCCTCTACCGGGCGGCACTGATCCTGCCGTGGGCAGTGCCCACCTACGTGACGTCGCTGACGTGGCGCAACATGTTCGACGCACAGTCCGGCGCCGTGAATCTGCTGCTGGCCTCGTGGGGCATCACGGGCCCGGACTGGTTCGCGCATTTCGGCACGGCCTTCGCCGCGGTGCTGACGACCAACATCTGGCTGGGATTCCCCTTCATGATGATGGTCACCTCGGCCGGACTCAAGGCCATTCCGCGCGAGACCCAGGAGGCGGCCGCCCTTGACGGCGCATCGGCATGGCAGCGATTCCGCCACGTGACGCTGCCACAACTGCGGCCCACGCTGGTGCCGGCGGTTCTGATGGGCTTCATCTGGACCTTCAATCAGTTCAACGTCCTCTACTTCGTGGGGAGGGGCGAACCGCTCGGCCAGACCGAGATCCTGGTGACACAGGCCTACAGGTTCGTGGATCCGCTCGGACTGTACGGCACGGCCTCGGCCTTCGCGCTGATCATCTTCGTCATCCTGCTGGCCTTCACGTTGCTGCAGGTGCGCCTGACCCGGGCGGTGGAAGACCGATGAATGCCCGCAAAACCGGCCTCGCCGGATGGATTGGTCTGCTGGGGGCTCACCTCGGACTGGCGGCCGCCAGCATGTTCGCGCTGTTCCCGGTCGTCTGGGTGGTTGCCATGGCCCTCGACAAGGGCAGCGAGGCACACCCGACTTCCTTGCGCCTCTGGCCTGCCCAGCCATCGCTTGATGCCTTCCGCCAGGTCCTGACCCATCCGACCGAAATCGAAGGCATCCGCTTCGTCGATCTAGCCCTGAACAGCCTGTTGCTCGCCGGGGGCACGGCCGTGGCCTGCATCGCGCTGGGTGCCTGCGCCGCCTATGCTTTCAGCCGCTTCAACTTCCCCGGTCGCAGGGCCGGACTCGTCGGGTTCATGGTGCTGCAACTCTTCCCCCCGGTCGCCAGCATGGCACCGCTCTTCGTCCTGCTCTCGGCCCTGCACCTGCGGACCTCGCTCGTCGGACTGGCACTGGCCTATGCCTCAGGCACCTTGCCATTCGCGATCTGGAACCTGAAGGGCACTTTCGACACCGTGCCCAAGGAGCTCGAGGAGGCGGCCGTGATGGATGGCTGCGGCCCCTTGCGCACGTTCCTGCAGGTCGTTCTGCCGCTGGCCGCACCCGGCCTCGCCGTCACGACGCTCTTCGGCTTCATGGCCGGCTGGACCGAGATCGTCATGGCCTGGACCTTCCTCGAGGACCCACGGACATTCACCCTGTCGATGGCGCTGTACAACATGGTCGGCCAGTACGGCACCACACGCCCGTGGTCCGAGTTCGCCGCACTGTCGTTGCTGCTCTCGCTGCCTGTCGTCGTCACCATGCTGCTGCTGCAGCGATTCATCGTCTCGGGCCTGACGGCCGGGTCCGTGAAAGGGTGATTGGGGTATAGAATGTATCGGCAACCTGCCGGGAATGTCCTGCCTTGCACCTGACATCGGCAGCCGCACCCTACGAGGGAACATCGTCTCACCATGGCCAATACCGAACTCGCCAGTTTCCTGCTTTCCAAGGTCGACCAGCTCCCGGCCGTCGCGTCGCTGGCGAGTCTCTGGGATGAGTCCGGCACCCTGCTGCCTGATGCCATCGATCGGATTCAGTCCGCAGCGGCCGCTGACCCCGTGCTGGCCCGGATGATCCAGCAGTCCGGCGAGTTCACGCTGCACAGCATGATGATGGCGCTCGGATTGCGGACGGTCGAGATGCTGATGACGGCGACCGAGGGCGACCGGGTGAACTCCGAGACGCTCGAACTGATGCAGGGAAACCTCTGGCGCCACAGCCGGATCGTGGGGTACTGCTGCCAGGCTCTGGCCCGCGAGTCCGGCTACCGCAACACCCATGACGCCTTCGTGGCCGGTCTGTTCCACGACATCGGCAAGGCCGTGCTCAACCGGTACGCCTTCGACGAGATCAACGCCGTCCTGCGCGTGACTTCGGCCAAGGCCAAAGCCTTGTTCACCGCCGAGGACGAGGCCTTCGGGTTCAACCACAGCTACATCGGGGCCAAGATGTGCACGCACTGGGGCCTGCCGCCTCACATCCGCGAGGCCGTCGAGCACCATCACACGCCCGAGAAGGCCACGCTGGACGTGTCCCTGACGGAGATCGTGCACTTGGGCAACGTCCTGGTGAACTGGATCCAGATGAAGCTCGGTCTCAAGAGCAACTTCTACCCGCTGCGGCCCTACATTCTGGACAAGTTCGCCATCCCCACGGAGCGCCTGCGGCAGCTGGCCGAGGAAGCGAACGAAATCGTCCAGCGCCAGGGCTAGGCGGCTGCCTTGGCGAAGGCCAGGGTTCACTTCACCTGCCAGGCTTGCGGAGATATCCGCCCGAGGGCGTATGGCCGCTGTCCGGCCTGCGGGGCTTGGAACAGCTACGTTGAGGAGCGTGAGGCGCCGAGCGCCGGCGGTAGCCCTGCGGCCCGTCTCGGCACAGGAGCCCGGCCGACGCCCATCACGCAGGTACCGGCCGAGGGTCACGTTCGACTGGCCACGGGCCTCGGCGAGGTCGACCGCGTCCTCGGTGGCGGCATCGTCCCCGGGGCCTTGATGCTCCTGGGCGGGGAACCCGGCGCCGGAAAGAGCACCCTGACGATGCAGATGGCCGCCGCCCTTGCGCGGCAGCAGCGCACCGTGCTTTACCTCTCGGGCGAGGAGTCGGCCCACCAGATTCGCCTGCGTGCCGAGCGACTGGATGCCCTTGATGAGCACTTGCACCTCCTTTGTGAGTCGGACATGCCCACGGTCCTCGAAGCCATCAAGGTACTCGGACCCGACTTCGTGGTGGTCGACTCCGTCCAGGCCATGCAGGACCCCGAGCTCTCGTCCGTCCCGGGTTCGGTGGCCCAGGTCCGTGAAGCAGCCCTGCAATTCCAGCAAGTTGCCAAGCGCAGCGGCCTGCCCGTCGTGCTCGTCGGCCACGTCACCAAGGAAGGCACACTGGCAGGCCCCCGCGTGCTGGAGCACCTCGTGGACACGGTGCTCTCCTTCGAAGGAGACCGCTACAGGGCGCACCGCCTGCTTCGTACGCTCAAGAACCGCTTTGGCTCGACCTTGGAAGTCGGCGTCTTCGAGATGACGGGCACCGGCCTGAGCGAAGTCGCCGACCCTTCTGCCCTGTTCCTTGCCGAACGGTCGCCGGGAGCCAGCGGCAGCGCCGTGGGCGTCTTGCTCGAAGGCACGCGCCCGTTGCTGCTCGAGGTCCAGGCGCTGGTGGCGCCCACCCCATCCGGCTCCCCACGCCGGGCAGCCAACGGGCTCGATCCGGGCAGGCTCATCCAGATCCTCGCCGTGCTGGACCGAAGACTTGGCCTCGACATGGCCCATGCCGACGTGCACGCCAATGTGATCGGTGGCCTGCACATGGACGAACCGGCAGGAGATCTGGCGCTCGCGCTCGCCATCATCAGTGCCACCCGGGGCGTCCCGTTGCCCGATCCCCTGGTCGCAATCGGCGAGATCGGCCTCGGAGCGGAGATTCGGCGCGTCGGACAAATCGAGGCACGCCTCCACGAGGCGGCGAAACTCGGCTTCACGGAAGCGCTGGTGCCCAGGGGCAACCTCGAGGGCCTCACGATTCCTGAAGGCCTTGCGGTGCACGGGATCGGCCATCTGGTCGAGGCCTTGCCCCGTGCGTTTCCTGCCGGGGACGTCGCTCCGGCTGACGGCCGGAGCGCCTGAAGACGCCTCAGTCCGGGAAGGCCACGCCCCGCTCGGACAGCCAACGCGTCATCGCCTCAGGCACGGCCATGCACGAGAGCCGGGACTGCCGGACCAGCGCGAAGTCAGGCCAGGCCGCCTTGAAGTCTGCCAGCGTGACAGGGCGCTCGAGTTGGCGCAGCACGCGAATGCGCACCTGGACGAACTTGCCGGTGGGATCGCCCGGGTCGGGCTCGGGCATGCCTATGGCCTGAGCCAAGCCCACCACGGCCTTGTCCGTGTTCGAATGATAAATCAGCAAGCCATCACCGGGTCGGATGGTCGCAAGCACGCGCGAGGCCTGAACGTTGCGCACGCCGTCCCAGTTCGTCTCGACATCACGCAGGAGGTCCCCGAAGGCGTAGGTCTCGGGATCGGACTTCAGCAGGTAGAGCATGGGCCCATCATCCCACGCGCGTCGTCCAGCGCATCCAGGCCCAGATGGCATCGAGCAGTGCAGGCTGGTCCACCAGCCTGCCGGACTGCGCGGCACGGTCCTCGACCACGCGCGCGCCAGCGACGGGGTCGGCCGCAAGCTGCACGGCCAGACGCCACGAGAGCGCCCGAGCGGCACCCATCGCAAGGCCCGGCAGACGATCGTCGAGCCGATCCGTCACGTCCTCGGGCCACGTCCGATAACGGGCCACCAAAGTACGCCTGACCTCGGGCACTTCGTCGGCCAGCACCTTGTTCAGGGCCTTGAAGTCGGGCTCCAGCGACGCATCCGGGCGCGCTGCGGCCACCACGGCAAAGGGCAGGTCGCGGATGACGTGCGCATTGATGGACAGCATCAACACGCGCGCAGGGGATACCTTGTCCCGGCGACCGGCATCGAAAGCGAGACGCCACGCCGGAGGCACGTCCCCCGGTCGACCACCGTCCTCAGCCTCGAGCGCATCCAGCCAGAGTCCTCCGAAGGCCAGCGTGATGCGCTCCATGCGGCCCCGATCCGCAAAGGTCCCGCGATCCATGGCCTTGATGATGTTGCGTGTCGTCAGCAGGTAGGTGGTGGCGAAGATCGCCCGGGCATCCTCGCTGCCCCGGTAGCGGCTCTCAAGGCGCTCGATGGTGCGGGTCAGCGCCTCCAGATCCTTCGGGCGCGCGAAGCCCCACGCGCCTTCGGTACCCGCGACACCAGCCGAGCGCAAGCCCGGGATGCCTGCCGGTGCCATCGGTCCTTGGGGCACGCCGCAAGCACCCAGGACAAGCGAGAGCAGAGACGCCCCAAGGCACATCAACCGAAGAGATTTCATAACCATTTAATGGACCACAAGGTGCCGAACCTTGCCAATCCCATGCACCATGCATGCACATGGGTGTCCGTTTGAGGCCGCCCATTCAGCAGAAGACCGGCATGACCAAGAAGAAGACATCCCTGAAACGCGATCCGGTCGAGGGCCAGAAGCAACCCGAGCCGGAGCCGACCTTCTGGCAACGGATCTTCGGCCGCAAGCCCGTTGCCAAGGAAAGCCTCCGCCGTGTCGGAGGAGCAGGTACGGCATCTGCCGACGCGAGGACGGCCCGGAGTGGGGGACAGAAGGCGACAAGCGACCGTGCCGCAAGACCCAGCGCGACACGGCCGATGGGCACCCAACCCGGCGGCGGCAAAGCGCCTACACTGACGACCATGCCGGAGGACCTGCTCGGCCGTCCCTCGCGCAGTTTCCTGACCCGCAAGTTCAACGCCGCACCCGTGCGCGAAGCCCTGCTGGAAGCCATCGACAAGGCCATCGCCAATCCCCTAGATTCTCGCGGTCCTCAGGACGACCTGCGCTGGATGCAGGGCCTTGCAGCGAAGCGCCGGATGATCGACGCCTTCCATCCGGCCAGCCTCTCCGCCGAACAGCAACTCAGGGCCGTCCACTGGATGAGTCAGATCGAGCGCCTGAACCCGCTCAAACTGACCTACTGGGAGGACCTCATCCTGACTCGGCACATGTTGGACAGCGGTGCGGCACGAGATGAGGCGAAGCCGGCGTGGCTCGTCGAGATCGGCATAACGGTCCGCCGCCTGACGCAGGCCATCCAGCAGCGGGAGGCCAATCGGCAGGCCCCTGATGCCGTTCGGGAACTGGAAGCCCTTGGTCCTCTTTTCGAGGGTCTGTGCATGTTGCCGACAGCCCGGCTCTCCGAGCCCCACATCACTCAGGTCAGGGACTTGTGTCGCGAACTGGACCCGATGAAGCCCGTCTACCACGGCCGCCATCCTCGGTTCGCCCGGGAGGCCGCAGCCCTGCAGGCCAACCTTCAGCGCATCCAGGAGGCCTGCGGCACGCTGGCACCCGAGTCCTTCTGAACCTCGGCGGGGGACCACGTCCAAGGATTGCCCAGCGCGGACCATGGTCGGGGCCCGCAGCCCGTCAGACTGTCGGGACAGCCCCAGGCCTGTGCGGGCGTGACGAGGGGCAGCAGGACTGCGTGGCGACGAAGGCGCGCCGAAATCCGGTCAAGCGTGGCTTGACGCGCGGCCCCGTTCAGCTCCGCCGCAGCGGCGTCCAGCCAGCGGTCGAGTTCGGGATCGGCCACCCCCGAAACGTTGCCCCCGACAGGAGGCCGACGATCCGAACGCCACATGTTCCGGACATCCCCGTCGGGGTCCTGTTCCCACGACCACAAGGCCGCGCCGTATCCCGGACGGGAAAGCGGGCCACCGACCGCGAAGAACCGGGACGGATGAATCGGTTCCAGACGAACATCCACCCCGAGCCGCGTCCACATGGCCCGGATGGCCAGAGCCATGGCCTCACGAGGCCTCCTGCTGGTCGGCATCACCAGCGGTACGGTCAAGCGAAGGCCTCGCCGCACGCGCACGCCGTCCGGCCCGGGGCGCCAGCCGGACCGATCCAGCAGGTGCTTCGCCGCGACCGGATCCGGCGGTCCGGCCCAGACCCTCGCCGCGAGGCCCGCGCCTATCGCCCGGTCGGTCTCGGCAGGCCGAGCCAGGCCCGCCCAAGCCGAACGCGCCAGAAGGCGACGATCGACGGCGAGCGTGAGTGCTTCCCGGACGGCACGGTCGCCCAGAACCGGATGACCAAGATCGAAGACGATGGCCTCGACCGAGATCGTGTCTTTTCGCCGGATCAGCACGCCCGGCAGGGCCCCGACACGCTCGAGCATCGGACCAGGCACGGCCGGCATCACGTCGAGGTCCCCGGCCATCATCCGGACGACAGCCGCCCCGTCATCCGGCACGATCTCGAGTTGCAGGGGGCGTGCCCCGCGCTGCTTCACAGGCTGGAGCAACAACCGCAGACCCGGCTGCCACTCAGCCAGTCGGTAGGGTCCGGCTCCGACGGGCTCGCGTTCGGCCCTGCGCCAGCGATCAGGCTGCACGAGAAGATGGGCCGGATAAATCGCCTCGAAGGCAGCCGGCCACGCGGCTAGAGCACGATCGAAGACAGCTGTCACCCGATCCTCGCCCCGAGCCTCGACCCGCACGAGGTGGTCCAGAACGGCCCGATCCAGCACCCGGGCACGACGGACATCCTTCAGGTAACGCCACGTTGCGACCACATCGGCCGCACGAACCGGCTGCCCGTCGTGCCACCGCCGCCCCCGGGCAAGCACGACCGAAGCCTCCCAATGTCCCCCGTGCGCGCGCAGTTTCGGGGGTGAAGCAGCAAGGTCGGCATCCCAGGCACCTTCAGGATTCCGCCGCCAGAGACCGGCGTGGATGAGCATCGAGACATCGCGTGCCACAGCCATCCCGGTTGCATGCGGCAGCAGCAAGTCAGGCTCCTGCGCCAGGCGAACGCGCAGGGGTGCAGACCATGCGGCTCCGATGTTCCGAGTGTCGGCGCTGGCAATTGTCGCCCCACCGGCCGACAACAGGGCGCCGGCGAGGCCTGCAAGGGTGATGCTACGCACGTTCCGTTCTAACACGGGCACTCGGCGGGCATAAGGGGCTCACGAAGGATGTAGCCGATGCCCAGGACCAAGCGTACCCAGACTCCCGACTTCACGCCGTTGCTCGGCACGATCGACCGGGAGCTGGTCGACTGCGCCCGCGAGGACGGCTGGGTCACGCTCGTGGGCATCCGTGTCCTCGACCGACTGGGTGAAGCAGCGGACGCCGTGCGGGCCCGAAGCGCACTGGCCCTGCACCACGGCCGGATGGCAGGCATCCTCAAGCGCAGCGTCAGGCACCGGACCCGGACGGGCCGCGAGCCCGACGCGTTCATGCCCATGGGGGACGTCTACTACGTGGTCTTCCCCGGAACATCGGACGATCTGGTGCAGGTCCCGGTCCAGCGCATTCTGCAACGCTGGCACGATGCAGCAGAGGAGCTGGCCGTCCGTGAGCGGCTGGCTCTTGATCGAACGCTGGCCGTAGGCGTGGCCTCGTGGCATCCGTCCCGGCGAGCCGTACAAGGCCAGGAACTGCTGGCCTTCTGCACGATGATGATCGATCGAGCCTCGGAAGAGGAAGGTCCCAGCGACCGCCTGGTACCCGCCGGAGAGGGCACCGGCCAAGTGCACAGCACGCTTCGCCTGGCAACGTTCCGCTGGCTCTGAGCCAAGGGCGATCCGCTACCTGAGGTTGGCGCTGGCTGAAGCGACAGGTGCCGAAGGAGGCACCGTCGGTGCCTGCGCCGCCAACTGCGCCTCCACAACACTGAACGCCACCATGTTCTCGACCTCGGACACCACCAGTTTCTGGTCGTAGTTCCTGTCCGCCAGGTTGAACGAGGTCATCGAGAGGCCCGTCCGAGCCGGATCGATGGCCCCCTGCTGCAGGCCCTGCAGGAACTCCATCCGGGAAAGGGCGGCATCCTTGTCGGTGTCCATGCGCCCCATCAGGTTGGCTACGACGTCGTTGACCTTGCGGCGGAAATCGACGAATCCTTGGGTGCGCAGCAGGTCGTTGAGGCCGAGGCGTCCCTGACGGGACAGATCGAGCTTCTTGAACTCGTTGTCGTCCATGCCGGCCTTGAGCCACTCATCCCGGCTGACCCAGGCATCGCCATCGGCATCGAGGCGACGCAACATGTCCTGGCCCAGCAGGACGCTAGCCTGCTGCAGGCCCGTACGAGACAGTGACGTGATGGACTCGGACGCACCCTGCACCGCCCCGGGCGTCGCCTGTCCGCAGCCGGAGAGCGCAGCGACCACCAGCAAGCCGGACAGCAGGGGACGGACCATGTGAACCTCACATAAAAATCAGTAAAAGGGGGCCTCAATTTCTCTATCGCTCGTGCACGGTCGGCACTTGCTTGCCCCGCAGCAATGGAAATGACCGAACCATGACGTGTGTGACACGCCCATGAGCGACATAAGGCCGCCCCCCCACGACCATGGGATTCAGGAGGAAGATGTCCGATGGGAATCGTCATGCGCGGGCCACGACCCGCACCCTTGGCGGAACAACTGCCACCCGAGTCCTTGCCCACCCTGGCGAACCTGGCCAAGGGCCGTGCGGCGGAAAGCACGTCCGCGTTGATACGCAAGACTCCGCTGAACCCGATCTACGTGGCGTGGATCATCGTGCCCCACGTCCTCGGACTCGCGGGCCTCGCCCTGCCGTGGTCCGCCAGGGACGCGTGGGTGGCCTTGGCCATGTACCTCTGGATGGGCTTCTCCGTGACGCTCTACCTCCACCGCTACCTGACGCACCGCGGGTTCGAGATGAAGGAGCCACTGGGATTCCTGTTCGCGATGGGCAGCGCGGTCGGCCTGTCCGGTGATCCCGTCGGCTGGGTCAGCCACCACCGCCATCACCACAAGGCCAGCGACACCGAGAACGACCTGCACAGCCCGCGACATGGCCTGCTGCACGCCCACATGAAGTGGTTCCTGCGCGAGCCCTCCGACCTCGACGATGCCATCCGACCGTTGGCCGAAGACTGTCGGCGCGTCCCCTACCTGCGCTGGCTCGAGCGGCCGGGCTTCTTCATGATTCCGCACGTCATCGTGGCCGCGGCTCTCTATGCCGTCGGCGGCCTGCCCCTCATGCTCCACGCCCTCTACCTGCCGTGGATCGTGATGTCGCACCACACGTATGCCATCAACTCGCTGACGCACAAAAGCTGGTTCGGCTACCGCCGCTTCGAGACCACCGACGACAGCGTCAACGCACCGTTGCTGATCCTGTCGCTGGGCGAGGGGTGGCACAACAACCACCACGCCCATCCGCGCAGGGCCAGCCATGGACTCGCCTGGTACGAGATCGACGCGACGAAAATGTTGCTGTGGGTCTTCGAGCGGTTCAGGCTCGTCCGCAACGTCCACTGGTGATCCTGCGGGAAGGGGGCGGCAAACCGGGTAGGTTTGCCGCCCCCTTTGCGCGACGTGCCGGACTCAGGCCCAGCGCACCCGTCCCGTCTCATGGGGATGGAGCATCGCGGCGTGCGCCGGCCGCACCCGGACGGCGAGGCCGAACTCCCCGCCCGACACCGGAGCGACCGAGGCCCGGTAGTGCCAGGCGCCCTCTTCGTCCTGACCCAGGCGCTCCATCGTCGTCACGTGGTGTTCGCCGGGCACTCCGCCGACGCACGGCCCGTGGCAGAGCTCCACGGCGACGTCTCCGGGCGTGAGTTCGCCAAGACGCACCCGCGCCTCGAGCGTCACGGACTCCCCCACCACCACCTTGCCGTGGGGAGGCAGCGTGGCGGCAACCCGCACCTCATCCCAGTGGCGTCGGACACGCCGCTTCCAACCAGACAGCTCTCGGGCGGTCGCCAGACCGTTCTCGACCATCGCCTTGCCGGCATCCATGGCGGGCCGGTAGAGCTTGCTGGTGTAGTCCTCAAGCATCCGGTGGGTGCTGAAGCGCCACGTCAAGGATTGGATCGCGTGTCGGGAACGCTCCACCCAACCGGTAGGCACGCCGCGCGCATCGCGATCATAGAAGAGTGGTACGATCTCGTGCTCGAGCAGGTCATACAACGCTTGGGCATCCGCCTCGTCCTGCGCGTCCTCGTCCGGATAATCGAGCGCCTGACCGATGGCCCAGCCGTTCCGGCCATCGCAGCCTTCCTCCCACCAGCCATCAAGCACGGAGGCATTGAGCACGCCGTTTGCAGCAGCCTTCTGGCCGCTGGTACCGCTGGCCTCGAGCGGTCTGCGGGGGTTGTTGAGCCAGACGTCGACACCCTGCACCAAGTGACGCGCCACATTCATGTCGTAGTCCTCGACGAAGAAGACCGCGTGCGCGAACTCGGGTTGCTTCGACATCTCCATGACCTGCCGGATGACCTCGCGGCCCGGCACGTCGGCCGGATGCGCCTTGCCGGCAAACAGGAACTGGACGGGCCGACCCGCCTGACTGACGATGCGGGCCAACCGCTCGGGGTCCCTGAAGAGCAGAGCTGCGCGCTTGTAGGTGGCAAAGCGCCGTGCGAAACCGATCGTCAGGGCATCCGGATTCAGGATGGTCTCGGCCGCGGCAATCCTCGCCGGGGCATCGCCCAGGCGCTGACGCCGAACGCGCGCCCGGCTGCGGATGACCTCGACCAGACGGGTGCGCAGGATGTTGCGCGCCTGCCAGAGATCCGTGTCCGGCAGGCGGTCGAGTCCAAGCCAAGTGTCGGGATTCGCCAGTTCTTCACGCCAACGCGGCGCTGCCCAGCGGTCGTGCAACTGCGCGATCTCGGGCGCCAGCCAGGTCTCGGTGTGGATACCGTTGGTCACTGCGCCGATAGGCCGCTCTGCTGTCGGCACATCCGGCCAGAGGTCCTCCCAGATTTTCCGGGAGACCTCGCCGTGCAGCAGGCTGACGCCGTTGGCCTGCTTGGAGAGGCGCAGGGCCAGCACCGTCATGCTGAACAGGGGACCGGTCCCATGGGGATCGTGAGCGGCCAAGGCCAGAAAATCATCGGGACTCAAGCCGAGTCGCGGGATGAAGCGACCGAACGTGCGCATGATCAGGTCGAACCCGAAGGCATCGTTACCCGCCGGAACAGGCGTGTGAGTCGTGAAGACGGAGGCCGCGGACACCGCCTCGATGGCCTCGGACAGTCCATGACCCTCTTCTTCGACCAGTTCGCGGATTCGCTCCAGGCCGGAGAACGCCGAGTGGCCCTCGTTCAGATGCCAGACGGTGGGACGCAGGCCCAGTGCCCTGATGGCCCGAACGCCACCGATCCCGAGGATGACTTCCTGGGCAATCCGCATCTCATGGTCCCCGCCGTACAACTTGGCGGACAGTCCCCGATCCTCGGTCCCATTCTCGGGAATGTCGGTGTCCAGAAGGTAGATGGTGATCCGACCGACGCGGACCTGCCAGACCTTGGCCCAGACCGTCCTGCCGGGCAATTCGACGCCGACGATCACGGGCCCGCCTTCGGGGGCTTCGGCCGGTTTCATCGGCAGTTCGGAGAAGGTCAGGCGATCGTAGAGGGCTTCCTGGATGCCCGCTGGATTGATCCGCTGACGAAAGTAGCCGTGGTTGTACAGCAAGCCGATCGCCACGAAGGGCAGACCGAGGTCGCTGGCACTCTTGCAATGATCGCCGGACAGGACGCCGAGACCGCCCGAGTAGATGGGCAGGCTCTCGTGCAGACCGAACTCGGCCGAGAAGTAGGCGATGAGATCTCCGCGGCGTTCCGGGCAGGTCCGGGCAAACCACGTGTCGGAAGCCCGCATGTAAGCATCGAACTGACCGAGAACACGGTCGAGACGCTCGAGGTAGTGAGTATTCCGTGCCGCCTCGTCAAGCAGGACCTGATCGACCTCGGAGAGGAGCTTCACGGGGTTGTGGCCTACACGCTCCCAGACTTCGGGGGACAGTTCCCGGAATAGTGCCGTGGCATCAGGATTCCAGCACCACCACAGGTTGTGGGCCAGTTCCTCGAGCCGCTCGAGGCGACGCGGAATGGACGGAAAGACGGCAATGCGGCCGAGCAGCTTCACGAAGGCCTCCGAAGTTGGGGACAGACCTTGATGATAGCAAACCGGCCGGCACCGACCCTCAGTGACGAGACGGCAGGACCTCGACGGACGGCGGGGATGCGGCATGCGGAGCCGTCAATCGGCTCTTGAACAGCTCCAGCGGGGCCCACCAGGAGCCCATCCGGAGCGCGGCCGCCGTGTAGAGGCCCAGCACCAGCACGAGCAGCGCGATCCAGCTCGATCGCTGCGCCTGGCGCACCCCCCGGGCCTGTTGGCCGTCGTAGATCATGTGGTAGCGGCGAAGGCGCGGATGGGTGCGGAACCACGCGTCCAGATCGTCCCTCGGCATGCCCCGTCCCTCCAGGAAACTCCATCCTAGCCACGTCCCGCCAAGCCCGCCACCACCCAATCTCCACCCTCTCTTAACCCAACCACAAGAACAATCGCAGGTCGCTGCGGCGACAATCAGGACATGCGCGGCATTCCCTCCCTGCTCCGGCCGAAGGCCCTGGCCCCCGTGGCCGCGGCCCTCGTGCTGTCGGGATGCGGGGCGCCGGCCACGAACCCTGCGGCCATCGGTGCCGTGACCGCGCGCGATGCCGAGGCCAGCAACGCCACGGATCGCCTGCTGGTTCGCACGACGGCTCCCGGTGGCGCCGGCTTAGTCGCACGGCAGTTCGGCGCCACCACCCTGCGCGAGATTCCCCAGCTCGGCCTCGCCACGTTGCGCCTTCCCGGTGGCACGCGTGCCGCCGATGCCATGGCCCGGCTTTCCTCCCTGCCGGGCGTGTCCTGGGCCGAACCGGACCGGCACCTCAGCATCCGCACGACGGTGAACGACCCCGGGCGCTCGTCCCAGTGGGGCCTCGATGCGATGCGCGTGCCCGCTGCCTGGACGCTGACCCGTGGCGACAGCCGCGTGGTGGTGGCCGTCCTCGACACCGGCGTCGACCTCTCCCATCCTGACCTGCGCACCCGGCTGGTGGAAGGCAAGTCCTTCGTGACCGGCCGAAGCGGCCCGGCGGACGACAACGGACATGGTACCCACGTGGCCGGCACCATCGTGGCCGAGGCCAACAACGGCTTGGGCGTGGCCGGCGTGGCCCCGGGTTGCCGGGTCATGCCCGTGAAGGTGCTGGATGCCGAAGGCGGCGGGCACACGGCCGACATCGTGGCCGGCCTCGTCTGGGCTGCAGACCACGGGGCCCGAATCATCAACCTGTCGTTGGGCGGCTCAGGTGGCGGCCAAGCACTGGGCGAGGCCATCCGCTACGCTCAGGCCAAGGGATGCCTCATCGTCGCCGCCATGGGTAACGAAGGTGCCCAGCAGCAGGAGTACCCGGCAGCCATGCCCGGCGTGCTGGCCGTCGGCTCCATCGACCGCGAGGGTCAGCGCTCCTCGTTCTCGAACTTCGGCTCGTGGATATCCGTCACCGCGCCCGGCTCCGGCATCCTGTCCACTACGCCCACCTACGACGTCACCATGTCCCGGCAGGAAGGCCTCGGCCGCGGCTACGGCAGCCTGAGCGGCACCTCGATGGCCACCCCTCACGCCGCTGGCCTCGCCGCCCTCCTCGCCTCGCTTCATCCCGAGTGGACGGCAAAGACCCTCCACAAGCAACTGACGGCGGGCACCCGTGACGTGGCCACGCCGGGCTTCGACATCGAGACGGGGCACGGCCTGCTGGACGCGTGGAAAGCCGTGAACCTGCGCTGACGCATCCGATGCCAAGGTGATCACACCGCGCCATCGCCCCGACGACTAAAATGGTGATGCGCCCCGGGAGGGCGTCACGTTGAAGGTCCTGGAACGCCTGTTGGCGGGTCTCGCAGCCTTGGTGCTGCTGGTGCTCGCCTTCCTCGGCGTGCGCGCGTGGAGCGATCGTGCCCTGCTCCTGGACCAAGCCCGCCATGCCCTGACGGCAGGCGTGGCCGCACAAGTGGGCTGGCGCGTCCGCGTCGGCCGTCTGGATGGCCCCGTCTGGCGGGAAATACGCGCCCACGACGTCGTTCTGGATGCAGGACTGGGACCCAGCGCCCCGCAGCTGGGCAAGGCGCGGCTCGTCACGGTGCGGTTCCATCCGTGGCACGTGCTGCGGCTGGGACCGCGCCCCATCGAGGTGCTGGTGGAAGGTGCCGAACTGAAGGCCCGACGGCTGGCCGATGGCCGGGTCGCGCTCGTCCCGCCCCGCCTGCCCCCGCCCGACCCCAATGGCCTGAAATGGCCCCCGCTGCGGATCCGCGTGCCCGAGGCGCGCCTGTCCTGGACAGACACGGCCAAGGTCAAGGGCGGTCCCATCGGCCCCTTTGCCCGTGATCTCGTGGCCACGAACCTCGTCGTGGAAGGTCGTGGGGATTTGTGGACATGGAAAACCGACCTGCGCGAGGGCACCATAACGGCCCATCTCGAGGGCAGCCACCACGCGCTGTCGGGCAACGGGGACCTGGATGCCCGGGTGGATGGCCCGATCGCGGCAGGCTGGTTCCCCTACATCTTCCCGCCCGAAAAACAGACGTTCCTCGCCGGCGAGGCCAACGTGCGCCTCGGCGTGCACTACGAGCTGCCAAGGCCCAAGGCCTTCCGGATGGCCGGCTCCGTCTCCGCCCGGGGCATCCGCATGCGCCAGCAGGGTGTCCGACTGCCCCTCGAGAACGGCAGCCTCGAGATGACCCTGACGGAACGACTGCTCGACTTCAAGCGCATCGAGGGCACACTCGCCGGCAACGCCTTCCGGGCGACCGGAACAGTCACGCTGGGGCCGCTGCGTCCGCCCCTCGCCATGGAAGTCGAGGCCCCGGCCATTGATCTGGCCAGCCTGACCCCGCTGTTGCCGGACCTCGCGGACTTCAAGCTCGTGGGCAAGGCCGGGGCGACGGCTTCCGTCCGCGGTGACGTGCTCGCCCCAGAGACGGACATCACCGTCAGGACCGAGGGGCCACGAGCGCTCGGTGCCCCCGTGGACGAGGCCACGGCGTTTGCCCGGATGCGCGGCGACTTCGTCGACGTGCCCGACATCCACGTCAAGGGCCTTGGCGGGATCGCCACGGGCTCGGCGCGCTTCGGCCTCTTGCCGGGCGCCCCCTTGTCGGCCGATCTCGACTTCCAATCCGTCGCCCCCGATCGGTTGCTGCGTCCCTACGTCATCAAGGTGCCGCGCATGAGCGGCGCACTCGACGGCCACGTCCGCGTCCGGGGCGCCGCAGGCACGACCCGGACAAATATCCGCACGACGGGACGGGCCCTCACCATCGGCGCGCAGGACCTCGCTGCCCTCGCCACGGAACTGGAAATCGACCCGGACGGGGTCCACGTTCGTTCCTTGGAGGCCCGGGCTCGCGGCGGAAAAATCAGCCTCACGGGCCACCTTGACCGGCAGCGGCGCTGGCAGGGATCGTTCGACGTATCGAGAATGCCGCTCGAAGCCCTGTCGGCTGCGGGCCTGCCCATAAGGCTCGAGGGTGTCCTCACGGGCGAAGGTCTCGTCGACATCCCGCTGGATCGCCCCGAAGGCTGGCGAGGCCAAGGCAAGGTTCGCCTGCGCGAGACCCGGGCCGAGGGGTGGCCGATGCCCAAGGCCGAGGGACGGATGGTGCTCCACGGGCAGACCCTGGCACTCCCCGAGATAAGGGCGATGATCGGGGACCGGGACGGCAGCGGCGAGATCCGTGGCAGCGGCATCGTGCATCTACCCGATGCCGGGCGTCCGTCGCGGCTTCATCTCGAACTCCTGGCCGAAGGCATCGACCTTGCCGCCCTCGGTCGGCCCATACGACAGGTCGCCCCGAAGGCCGGTTCCGTGAGCGGCCGAATCGATCTGCCCTTCGCGACGATCGATGCCGAGGGCCCGCGATGGCGCGTGGCCACGCGTCTGCGCGCCCAAGCCATCGATGCCTCGGAATGGGGACAGGTCGAGCAGGCCGACGGACAGCTCATCGTCTCGCCCGAATCGCTCTGGCTGCCCGAGGCGCACGTGACGGCGGGCGGGCAGACCCTGAACTTCTCGGGTACTTGGGCGCTGCAGCCGGGGGGCCGCCATGACCTCGACATCCCGGTCGCGGACGTGGACTTGCAGCCGCTGCTCGCGGCGGTCCACTGGGACCGCGTCCTGGAAGGCACGATTCTCGCCGATACGCTGGGTCAGGGAGCCGCCCGCACACGAACCCGACCCTGGGTCAACCTGCCGGAGCGAGCCCCGACCAGCCGTACCGAGCTTGAACCGTGGCTCGAGGCCTATGGCCACTGGCTGCGCAACCACCGCGTCCCTGACCCGCCCGATCCACGCACGGTACTGGGCAGCCATCCCATCTGGGAAGAAGTCCGGGGTCGTCTGACGGGTCGCCTGCACATCGGGGGCGATGGCCGGCATCCCGCGTGGTCCATGGATCTCGCCGGAACCAGCCTCTCAGTCTATGATCATCCGCTGGTCCTGGGCCCTTGCCAGGCTTCGGGCTCACGGGACCGGATCGAGCTCCACGGCCTTGACCTCGTGGCCGACAACGGCCTGAACATCCGGGGCGAGGGCCAGCTCGGCGGCGAGGGGATCATCTTCGACTTGGCGGGGCTCGACCTGGCCTGGGCCGACCCTTGGCTGCGCAGCAGGAACCTGACGGTCACGGGCAAGGCAGGCGCGCGGATCAGGCTGCTCGGCGTGCCGGCGGATCCGGCCCTGGTATTCGAGGCCCGGGCGACGGGCGGCACGCTGGATGTCCTGAAATACGACGAAGCTCGGGTCAGCGGCCGGTACGAGGGCGGCCGCCTGAACCTGGACGACGCCACGATCATCGCCGGGGACCGTCGCACGCGGCTATACGGGGTGATCCCGATCGGAGCCGAGCTGACCGAGGAACCCATGGCGCTGTCGCTCGGCGTCGAGGGCCCCAGCCTCGGCATCGTCTCGACGCTGACCAAGGGCCTGGTCGAGTGGCAGGGCGGCGACGGCTATCTGCGCATGCGCATCCTCGGGACTCGAGCGGCCCCCCGCCTCGCCGGAGTCCTGGAACTCTCCCGCGCGCGCCTCGGCATCCGCACTCTGATGCAACCGCTCACGGACGTGGACGTCCGGGCCGTGATCGGCGACGGCATCATCAAGGTTACGCGGGCCGAAGGGCTGCTCGGAGGAGGACGCGTCGCGGCCACGGGCTTCGTGACCATGAAGCAGTTCACGCTGGACGGCCTCGACCTGGCCGCCCAGGTCCGCGGCGCACGCGTGGCACTGAAGAGCGGCCTGTACGACGGGCAAGTGGATGCCGCCCTGCGCGTGGGTGGCACCCTGAAGAAGCCGCGCATTGCCGGTCAGGTCGCGGTCTCCAGCGGCACGCTCGACCTGGGCGTCGACCCACCGGAGGATGATGAAGACGACCCCGCGACCCCTGTGGTGCTGGATCGCCTGGTCGTGACGCTGAAGGACACCATGCGCGTCTTCCAGCCGAACCTGATGGACGTCCGCGTGGCCGGCAACCTGATTGTCGAGGGGTTGCTGGACCTGCCGGACCCCAAGGGACAGATCACCGTCGTTCCGGTCGGCAGCAAGGTCACGACCTTCTACACCAACGACTTCCGCGTCACGGAAGGCACGGTCGAGTTCGTGGGCTCCGGACGCACGGACCTCGCCAACCTGAGGGGCCCTAAGCCCACCATGAAACAGTTGCTTGCCGGCACGCAGGTGCGGGTCGTGGCCACCGGCAACGTGCGGGATTCGGAAGGTCTGCGGACAGCCGCCGACGGAACGACAGGTCAGGTGGTCAAGGTGACGGCGACGATCGACGGCACGCTCGCATCCCTGAACAACCGCTTCACCAGCGACCCGCCCGGCTACACGCAACAGGAGCTGGAGCGCATGGTCGGCAAGCCCCAGCTCGTCAGCAATCTGTTCATCCTGGCGCAAGGCAACGTGGCCTCCGCCAGCACCGACCTTGCCCGGGAATTCGCACCCGGCCTCGTCAACTTCGCGCTCAACCGAATCGTGCAGCCGCTGGTGGACCCATTGACGCGCAACCTGCTGCTGTCGGACCTGTCCTTCGACATCGTGAACAACGCCCGCACCACAACCGGACTCGATCCCAACCAGGGCTTCCTGGGAGGCTTCAACATGGCGCTCTCCGGGGAGACCATCACCTTGGGGCCCGTGTCCGGCTCGGGCCGGTACGTGTTCCGGCGAGGCAACCAGACCCTGGGCGCCCAGAACAACGTCGACCTGTGGCGTGCGGGCCTCAACATGCAGCTCTCGCAGAATCTTGCCCTGACCACCCAGATCGAACAGGCCGACCGCTTGGCCACCCTGACGGGGGTGGGTGTTCCGGCCATCCAGACGGATGTCCGGCAGTGGTTGAACCCGGATCTCGGCGCCAACAGCAGCACCGAGTTCATCCTCAGCCTTCAGTTGCGCTGGCGTGGCAGGTTCTGAACCCGGCACAGGTTAAGGAACCGCCCCTGTTGGGGTATGATTGCGGCGGTCACGGCCTTAACCATCCGCACCCGCCCTCGTCCACCCCATTCGCAAGGAGTCTCCCGTGGCAGAGAAGGTCCTGCTCGTCGACGACGAGGAAATGATCCTCGAGTCGATTGAATTCGCCCTCACTCAGGAAGGCTACGAGGTGGTCAAGGCGATGGATGGCCAGGAAGCCATCCAGCAGGTCCAGACGGCCAAGCCCAACCTCATCGTGCTGGATCTGATGCTGCCCAAGTTGTCGGGCCTCGAGGTCTGCCGCCTGCTGCGACGCGAGCAGAACGACATTCCCATCATCATGCTCACGGCCAAGGGCGAGGAAATCGACCGCGTCATCGGTCTCGAAGTAGGTGCGGATGACTACCTCATCAAGCCCTTCTCGCTTCGCGAACTGGTCGCCCGCATCAAGGCCCTGCTGCGCCGCAGCAAGCCCGCCGAGCCCGAGAACAAGTCCAAGATCTTCCAGCACGGGGAACTGCTCATCAACCTGTCGGAGCACCGTGTGCTCGTCGGCAACCGCGAAGTCGAACTGTCCCCCAAGGAGTTCAAGAT
This sequence comes from Candidatus Sericytochromatia bacterium, assembly GCA_035285865.1. Taxonomy (GTDB): domain Bacteria; phylum Cyanobacteriota; class Sericytochromatia; order S15B-MN24; family VGJW01; genus VGJW01. The sequence continues at coordinate 38,759 of JAYKHS010000022.1, read as the reverse complement.
CCTGGCCATGCTCATGGGCACCCCCGGCAGGGTGTTCTCGCGCGAGGAGCTGCTCGAACAGGTCTGGGGCCTCGACTTCTACGGCGACACCAAGACCGTCGACGTCCACATCCGCTGGCTGCGCGAGAAGATCGAGAAGGATCCCTCGAGCCCCAAGTTCATCCAGACGGTCCGCGGTTTCGGCTATCGTCTCGGGACCTGACGCATGACTCAGGGAGCCGGCGCACACACACGACGCCTGAAGTCCGGCAATGTCCTCTTCATGGAGGGCGACACCGGGCGCGAGATGTTCGTCATCCTGAAGGGCTCGATGCTGCTGTACAGGGTCGTGGGCCGGAAGGTACGGCAGGGCAGCGACGTGCTCTTCGGCGAGACGACCCAGACCATCGCCCACCTGAAGGAGGCGGACTTCTTCGGTGAGATGGCGCTGCTCGACGGACAACCTCGCTCGACCTGCGCCGTGGCCACCAGCGACACGGTCCTGCTTGTGCTGGACGAAGCCAACTTCGGGCAGGTCCTCTCGGAGCGCCCGGACTTCGCCCTGCGCCTGATGCGCGAGTTCACGCGACGCATTCGCGCCCTCGAAAGCCAGATCCGCGCCCAAGGTGCCACCTGAATACCGCGACCTGATGCAAGCCCCCTCGTCCATTCCGGCCGAAGGGGCTTGTTTACCTGGGCCCGTGCGACTTGAGACCCATCTGCCATGCTGCAGTATTGACCCAATGACGACCATTTTGCACACCCGATGATAGGGTGTCCTAAAGTCTTGACATGCCCGCGAGGGCTTGCGATAAAGGGAATGAGGGACTCTCGACCCGTTCTCAGCACCCCCTCGAATCCGGAGTACCGCCATGCCTTCGCAGCAATCCCGCGCCGCACTCATCCGCGGTGCTTTCCGCGGGGGCACGGCCTTGGGTGCAACCCGTCCGCCGAGTCCTTCGGTGCAGATCCTGAAGACCAGCCTGCTGCACGCTGGTGTCAGCCGCAAGCAGTTCGTCCAGGCGACAGGCTTGTCGTACGAGTATGTCTCGCGCATCTTCAACAGCAAGGTCAAGTTTCCCACGGTGCGTGAGACGCTCGAGCGCTTCGCCGAAGTGGCCCAGATCGACCCCATGATGTTCGACGAGTATCGGCAGTTGGTGGCCATCCTTCCGGATTCGACACGCAAGGTCTGGGCCCGGATGCAAGAGCTGGGCCTGATCCGCCAGGACTTCGCCGGCAAGGTCGACATCAGCCGCACCTACATGTACGAGATCCTGCGCGGAGACGTGCCGTTCCCCCGAAATCCCGAAGTCATCGAGAAGATTGCCGCAGCCCTGCAGTTGGCACCCGAGACCTTCGGGGAATACCTGGCCCCCGTCATCGACTGGGCCGAGCGCAATCCCCAGGCCATCGAGCATGTCTTCCTGAACATGCTGGTCAGCAAGATGCTGGTGGCACGCGGCTACATGAAGGCTGCCGACACCCCGGCATCCCAGCTCTCCGACAGTCTGCTCGGGATGTTCCCGCCCGAGGAGCGTCTCGATCCCTTCGTGCCGAAGCTCTACGCCGCCATGGGCCGTCGCAAGATGGATCTCCGGACGCTCGCCGTGGAGGCGGACGTCGAGGAGGATAGCCTGAGGCTGCTGCTCTGCGGGCAGGTGGTGCCGGACGAGGTCGTCGACGTCTGCAAGGCCGTCAAGTCTCGCCTGAAGATTCGCTGAAGTTCCGACTCGGGATTCCGACGACCGAACCTGTCGTGTATCATGATGCCACGACAACATTCGGGGCCGCTTGTCCATGACCTTATTCGAAGCCTGTGCCTATGTGGGGCGAGAAAACCAGACCGGCACGCGTGCCAACATCCTCGTGATCGAAGACCACGTCGATACCGGTATCTGGCTGGGCCGTGCCTTGCAGGACCAGGACTTTGCCGTACGGTGGGAGCGCCGTCCGGAGCATGCCCTGCTGGCCCTTGGTGAAGACCCCCGTCCGGATGCCGTCCTGTTGGACCTGTTGATGCCCGGACTCCACGGGAGCTTCATCTACGAACGGATCCGAGAGAATCAGGCGCTCACCGACACGCCGATTCTGGTCGTGACAGCCATGGCGGATGAGGATCTGCCGGTCTGGAACGACCCCCGCGTGCGGTTCCTGACCAAGCCCGTGTCGCGACAGGCCATTCTGGAATCCCTGGACACGCTGCTGCAAGCCTAGGCACGCCACGGGCCGGCGTCCCGCACAGGAGGGACAACCGGCCCGCGTCCACGCCCTACTCCATCAAGTGGGTGTCGAGCGTACGGTTCCAATCAAGCAGTTCACCGGGGGCGAAGAAAATGCCCAGTTCGCGGACGGCATTCTCGGGCGAGTCCGATCCGTGCACCACGTTACGACCGATGTCCACGGCGAAGTCCCCACGGATCGTGCCGGGATCAGCCTCGCGCGGGTTGGTCTTGCCCATCATCAGGCGGGCCGTCGCGACGACACCCGTGCCCTGCCAGGCCATGGCCACGATGGGCCCGCTGGTGATGAAGTCCACGAGCCCCTTGAAGAAGGGACGCTCGCGATGCTCGCCGTAATGCTGTTCGGCCATTTCGCGGGTGACTTGCATCTGCTTCAGGCCCACCAGCTGGTAGCCCTTCTGTTCGAAGCGAGCGATGATCTGCCCCACGAGTCCGCGCTGGACCCCATCGGGCTTGACTGCGATGAATGTGCGTTCCATGGTGTGTTGCCGGTCCTCCTGAAGGCCTCCATGCAAGCATGACGGCCGAGAAGATGCCACCGATCAGGCCCGGAGGGGTTCCTCCGGCGCAACGACCACCTCGGCCTCGAACCAGCGACGCCACGGAAACCCCCCGGAAACGGGGCGCCAGCGCAATTCGGGAAACGCGCGGATGAACCGGGCCCGAAACTCCGTTGCAAACCGCTGGCAGGCCTGCGCGAGCGAGAGGCTCTCGGCCTTCCAGTGCTGCCGTGCCCAGCCTTGGTACAGCACGTCGTCCGCGACACGCTCCGAAACGAGCCGTGCCCAGGCTTCAGGGTCTGCCGGTCCCGTCCGATTGGCCGACCACATGGCGAGCGCCGTCCCGATCGTGTTGCCGGCCGTATTCCACGCCGCAAGGCCGGCAAGTCCCATCGGGTCGAAGCCGGGCCCCGATCCGTCGGTCCTCCAGAGTGCGGGGTCCCCGCCGTTGGCATAGGCCACATCCGCCAGAATCAGCGGGCCAGACGGCCGGGCAAGCCGATCCCGCAAGGATTCCAGGGGGCGCGGGCGGGCGTCGACCTGATCAAGAAAGAGCCCCAGAGCCAGGTCGCCCTGCGCCACGGCCGGCGCATTCAGGACCAGCGTGGCCTCGGCTTCGTCCGATGAGACGACGCGGCCCCCGAGGGCGCGAATCTGCCCGGCAGCCGTCGCGACGAGCGGTCGATCCTCGTACATGGCCACGAGGTTTCCTCCCTCTTCCGGCCAGGCCTCGATGGCCAGGCCCGGCGAGGCCCCGGCCAGCAACACCCGGCCCACAAGCACCGAGGCCACCTCGTCGGCTCCCGGGTAGATCAGGACACCCGGCGGCGCCTCGGCCTCGAGGCGACGCTTCTCGGCCTGGTTGAATCCGAAGGGCGTGCAATCGTCCTGCGTCAGACACAGGCAATCGAGCACACCATCCCTGACCAGGTCCAGGCTGGCCTGGTGCACGGAAAAGTTGCGCGCCCGCCGCGCCAGGAACTCATCGGCCAGAGCATCGGGAATGGCCGCGCGCGCCGCACGTGCCTCCTCCTGCGCCTGCGGATCGTCCGTCACGGCGTGGCGGTCGGTGGCCACGCTCCAGCGATGGACCATCGGCCCGTGGTCCGCCCACCACGCCGGCTCCTCATCCGCAACCGTCGAGTCGGGAATCCGCATCGTGACGGCAAACCCGAGCAGGCGGCAGCCCAACTGGCGCAAGCGGTCGAGGCGCCCCAGAAGAACGCCCGTGTCCTCGAAGCTGCGGCGTGCGGGCACGAGACCGCCGTGCACCAGCGTATCGAGGGCCACGATGGCCCCGTCGGCCTCTGCACATGCGGCCTCCAGCCAAGCCCAGACCCGATCGGGGTCGGCGGGTCGCTCAAGATCACCGAGCAGGCCCGGCGGCGGCAACTGCAGGTCAAGCCCACCCGCCCGGCCGATGGCCGCCGGCAGATCCCGGGTGCAGGGGCGCTCATCGAGCGGCAAAAGCACCCATCGGGATCGACCGTGTTGCATCCCATACCCTCCCCGGTGGCCGTCACGCACGATGACCCCCGCCAGGGGTCGCCCTAGACTGCCTTCAGGGCGGTGGGCACCGCGCCCTTCCCCCACCCCAGCACCGAGGAGTCCGAGATGCTGTCCCCCAAGACCAGTCGCCAAGATGGGACCACGCTGCTCAAGGTGGCGTCAAAGAGCAATCCCTCCTCCGTGGCAGGTGCCATCGCCGGGATGGTTCGTGAAGCAGGCCGATGCGAGGTCCAGGCCATCGGGGCCGGGGCCGTCAACCAGACGGTCAAGGCCATCGGCATCGCGCGGGGCTACGTGGCACCCGGCGGAATTGACCTCGTGACGATCCCGGCGTTCCTCGACATCCAGGTCCAGGGCGAAGAGCGGACAGCCATCCGCTTCATCATCGAGCCCCGTTGACACCCCGCAGCGACCACTGGAGCTTGGCCCGCAGCCGAGGGTAGAAGGTGGCGACGCCGAGACGCACGAGGCGAACGGGTACGGCCGCCTTGCGCACCTCGATGACGTCACCTTCACCCAGGTCTTCGACCAGCGGGACACCATCGACGAAGAGACCCGCCCCCGGAGTCCGCGGCCGCACGGACATGCGGATGACGCCGGCATCCGAGACCACGAGGGGGCGGGCCGTCAGGGCATGGGCGCAGATGGGCACCAGCACCATGGCCGGGACCTCGGGTCCCAGCACGGGCCCGCCGGCCGCCAGCGCGTAGGCGGTGCTGCCGGTAGGCGTCGCGACGATGAAGCCGTCCGCCGCGTGGGTCGCCACCTCCTCGTCGCCCAGGGAGACGCTCACCTCGAGCATCCTGCCCGAGGCCCCGCGGTCCACCACGACGTCATTCATCCCATGGGCCACGCGGTCGGGCACGCCTGCGCGCAAGAGGCGCACTTCGATGCGTACCCGTTCCTCCAGGGTGTAGTGGCCGGCCTCGACACGGTCGAGGGCAGCGGGCAGATGGTCCGGGTCGACTTCGGCCAGAAACCCCAGCGTGCCGAGGTCGACCCCCAGCAGGGGGATGCCGTCCGAGGCTGCGAGGCGCGCCGCCCTCAGCAGGGTACCGTCCCCCCCGAGCACGATCAGCAGATCGAGTTCCCGAACGGCCGCGACATCGGCCGGATCGATCCAGCGTACGGCCCTGCCCCCGCAGGCGAGGACCTCGCGCATCTCGGCGATCCGCGGATGGTCTTCGCGGGCAAGCACGCCCAGGCGCTTCAGAGGGCCAGCCACAGCAGATACTCCACATTGCCCTCCGGACCGGTGATGGGCGACGTCGTCACGCCCTTGCGCACGAAACCCAAGGCCTCGGCATCGCGAATGACGGCCTCGAGGGCCTCTTCGCGGTGGGCCTGCTCGCGAACCACCCCACGGCTGCCCACCCGATCCGGACCGACCTCGAATTGAGGCTTCACCAAAGCCACGACCTCCCGAACCGCTGCATCCATGGCAGCCTCGAGCCACGTGCGTACGGCAGGCAACACCTTGGCGAGGCCGATGAAGGAAACGTCCATCACGGCCAGTGTCACGGGCGGACCGTCCCCCGTCAGATCGGCCGGAGTCAGGTGGCGGGCATTGGTCCGTTCGTGCACCACCACCCGGGGATCCTGCCGCAACTTCCACGCCAACTGGCCATACCCCACGTCTACGGCGTGCACCTGCGCGGCACCGCGCTGCAGCAGCACGTCGGTGAAACCGCCGGTTGAGGCCCCGACATCGACCGCCACGCGGTCCTTCACGGCGATGGGCCAGAGTCCGAGGGCATGATCCAGCTTGTAGCCGCCCCGCGAGACCCACGGCATGGCCTCACCGACCCGGCGGACGGCCTGGTCGTCCAGGACCCACATGCCCGGCTTCGTCGCCGGTGCATCACCGATGCGGACCTCTCCAGCCATGATGGCCCGGCGGGCAGCCTCACGCGATGGGTACAGACCTTCGGCCACGACCCGCTGGTCGAGACGCTGCCGACTGCGTCCCTTCATCCCAGCCATCGATGCATGCCGATCGCCCAGAGGATGCCCACCACCGCACCGCCGAGGACTTCCGTAGGCGTGTGGCCGAGCAGCTCCTGCAGCTTGGGAATCGAGAAACGCAACTCCTGCTGGAACTCGGCCACGATCCGGTTCAGCACCGCCGCCTGTCGACCTGCAGCGCGCCGGACGCCGGCTGCGTCGTACATCACGATGGCGCTGAACACCACGGCACAATCGAACAACGGCGAGGTGAAGCCCTCGGTCAGGCCGATGGTGGTGGTCAGGCCGACGACCAGAGCCGTATGGGACGAAGGGAAACCACCAGTCCGCACCAGCAGGCGGAAATCGAGCTGGCGATGGCGCACGAGCGCCCACAGGAACTTCCACGACTGGGCGAAGAAGCCCGCCGAGAGGCCCGTGACGAGCGGCAGATGATCCAAGGTCTCAGACCCTCCGGTGGAATGCACCGAACGCAAGGGAGTCCAGCACTTCGGACCCGAGCCGGGCCGCAGCATCCCGGGCACGGGCCACGGCGGCCTCGCCTGCGGCCTCCGTGGCCACACGGCCGTGCAGCGCAACCCACGACGTCGGGTCATCCCCATCGTCCAGCAGATCGTCGGCAAGCTGGAAAGCCAGGCCCAGCTCGCGGCCATAAGTCGCCAGCAAGTCGACCACACCCTCATCGGCCCCGGCCACGAGGCCGCCGAGCACGCACGACGCCTCCATCAGGCACCCGGTCTTCAGGCGGTGGATGGTCTCCAGGTCCGGTGTCGTGGCTGCGTCCCGCGCTTCGAGGTCAAGAACCTGGCCCGGCACGAGGCCGGCCCAGGTCGCCTCGGCCAAGCGGGCCGTGGCGGCCGCTGCCCACGGCGCACGCGATGCAGCCAGGGCGCCCAGGCCGAGGGCCAGCAAGGCGTCACCCGCCAGCAGGGCCGTGGCCTCCCCATAGACGACGTGCACCGTGGGCCTGCCGCGACGCTCGTCATCGTCATCCATGCAAGGCAGGTCGTCATGCACGAGGCTGAAAGCATGCACGGCCTCGACGGCACATGCCGCGGGCATCGCTTGAACGGGTTCACCACCGGCAGCCGCGCAGGTAGCCAGCACCAGCATGGGCCTCAGGCGCTTGCCCGGTCCAAGCAGGCCGTGCGCACACGCCGCACGAAGATTGCCCTCGGGCAGGGCCGCGACAAGGTCGGCCAGAGCCTCGTCGACCCTCGGACGCCAGAGGGTGGCGAAAGCCCCGGAGGCGTGCTGAGGGGACGGCGACACGGGCGGATCGTACCACGCCGCCTTGAAGGAAGGGGTGGCTCCGTGCTACCGTCGGGCCTCATGAACGCCCGCATCCGGTCCCTCGTCCCCGGCCTCGGTGCCGCGGCCCTCGGCTTGCTCGCCACCAGCATTCCGGCCTGGGCTGCCCCCAACGTCCCGGTGCCCCCTCAGGTCCCGGCGGGAAATCCGCCGGCCTCCCCTACGCCCTCCGCACCGACCGCGGCGATCGAACCTCTGGCGGAAGACCTGAAGGTGCTTGGCCGCCGCCACCTGGTGCTTGCAGACGAGGTTGCCGCCCAGCAGAACCGGCTGGACACCCTGGAAGAGCGCATGGGCCTTCAGGAACGCCGCCTGGTCGTCGGCGGTGCCCTGCAGTTCCTCCATCGCAGCTACGGTTCCGGGGTCGGCGGACCGGACGACTTCCGGGTACAGACGGACCTGCGCCTGTCTGCGGACCTCGCCCCCGAGCTCTCCTGGCAGGGCGACCTGCTGTTCCTCGGCAACGGCTTCCAGCAGTCGGCCAGCGGCTTTCAATCTGCTCAGGCCGCCAACCCCTCGGTCGCGGCGAACTTCAGGGACGAGGGCTCGGTGGTGCACGTCCGGCGTTCGGCCCTGACTTGGGTGGCCGAGGGGCAACGCGTGCAACTGGGCCTGTTGCGATTGGCCGAGGCCCTGCCCGTCAGTCCCTCCCTCGGAGGCTGGGTGGCGCGAGCACCGCTGTGGCCCAATGGCGAAGGCGGCTACGGCTATGTCGGCCAGCCCCCGATCCAGGATGGGGCCATCCGGCCGATGGCGGTGACGGACGGCTCGGGTCGCAACGGCCGACTGCCGATGCATCCGGGCACCGACGTCGTGCGCGACCTGCTCCACCCTGCGGCAGCCGAGGATCTCATCATCTCGGGTGCACCCGGCGCCTCGTGGCAGATGGACTGGGGGCCGTTGGCTCTCGGGGCCCTGATCCACGATGGCATCCCGGGCGTCTCCGCCGCCCGTGCACGCCAGATCCTGCCCGGCCACTTCCCGCAGCCGACAGATCCGCGCTCCGGCTACGGCCTGCTGCGGCTGGGCACGGACCTGGGCTGGTTCCGGGCCTCGATGACGGGCCATCTGGCAAACGGCCGCCTCGGCGAAGTCTTCGATACGGCCAAGTCCGCCGGCAAGGGCCTCGGCGTGTCGATGGACATCGGAGACCCCGGTCTCGGCGCCACCCTGTCGTGGGCCCAGGTCCGGCGCGCAGGAGATGACGGCCGCCACGTGCAGGAAGCCAGCCTGCAGGTAGGCTCCGAGTCGCTGCTCGGTTCCGGCGTCGGACTTTCTCTCGCCAGCCGCCTGGGCCTCGCGCCCTTCGCCAATCGACCGGGCCTTGCGGGTCCGACGCTGGCCGACCTGCAGGTCGCCGACGGCAAGGGCGGCATCCGTACCGCCCGCATCCCGGTCGTGCCGTACAACTGGGTCTCGAGCGGCGTCGTGCTGCGCTTCCCCGGCATCCCGACGGTTCCGGGCATCACGCTTGCTGCCCAGACCAGCGGGTGGGATCTGCTGGACAGCAACTTCGGATCGGGCCTGACAGCGCTCGTCGAACTTGCGCCACACCCTGTCCTGCCGCGCCTGTTCGTCCAGTACGACATGGGCAAGTACGGCCCGGGCGAGAATCCCCTGTGGTCAGCCGGGGGAACGGGCAACACCACGCCGGCGGGTGGCAGCCAGACGGCACCCATCACGCATGAGCAACTCGTCCTGGGCAGCCGGATCACCTTCTAGAGGTCGTCCGTGCCTGAACTGCCCGAGGTCGAGACCGTCCGACGCCAGATCGAACCGGGACTCTCGGGCCGCACCATCACGGCCGTTCGGGTCGATCATGGCCCGCGATACGCAGATGTCTCGGAAGCCGTCGGCCGGACCGTCGGCCGCCTGACCCGCAGGGGCAAGTACCTGCTGGCGGACCTCGGCGATCAGGCTCTCGTCATCCACCTTGGCATGAGCGGCCGCCTCGTCCTGCTGCCTGTCGGCACGACGCCCGATCGTTTCGTCCGGGCCCGCTTCACGCTGGATGACGGCATGGAGTTGGTCTTCTCGGACATGCGCCGATTCGGGACGATTGGGCTGGTGGCGCAGGGAGCCGAACCGCCGTGGGAGACGCTGAAGAACATGGGCCCGGAGCCTCTGTCCACCGAGTTCACCGCCGAAGGGCTGCACCGCGCCCTCTCCGGATCGCGACGGACGCTCAAGGCCCAACTGCTCTCCCAGCGCCCGGTCGCTGGACTCGGCAACATCTATGTCGACGAAGCCCTGCATCGGGCCGGCTTGCATCCGCTTCGCCGGAGCATCCGTCGGGCCGAGGCCGAACGCCTGCATCGTGCGATCGTGGACGTCCTGGAAGCGGCCATCGCGGCGAGGGGCACCACCTTCCAGCTCTACCGGGACGGACACGGCGGCGAGGGAGGCTTCTACACGGAACTGCGGGTCTTCGACCGGGTCGGCGCTCCCTGCAGGACCTGCGGCCAGGCCATCCGCAAGGAGCAGCTGGAAGGCCGGGGCACGCACTGGTGTCCGGCTTGCCAGCCGGCACCACGCCCACGATCTGGCCGCCGGAGACCGTGAGGGGTATCCTTGGTGGGTCCGACCGTTCTCGAACGACTGCCTTGAAACACTCCTGCCCCGGCTGCCGCGTGCCCGTTGATTCCGGGCAGCGCTTCTGCATCCAGTGCGGCATCAGGCTGCGCAAGGCCTGCCCGCGCTGTGGCGAAGGCCTGGACGCTCCGGCTCGTTTCTGCAGCCAGTGCCGGGCCGAAGTCGAATCCGTGCCACTCTCGGCCGACGCCCCGCCAGCCCCTTGGCCCGCACCGCCTCGGGTAGCGGCTCCAGCGCCTGACGCGCCCCTCTCTACCGTGGCCACGACAGCGCCCTCGACGACGGCCGTGGCCGTGGCATACCCGTCCCCTACACCGACAGGCTCGGCCACCAGCAGCGACCGACGCATCATCACCGTGCTCTTCACCGACGTCACGGGCTTCACGGCCATGTCCGAAAAGCTGGACCCCGAGGAAGTCACCCGCATCATCAATGACTTCTTCAAGGTGCTGGTCGAGCCGATCTACCGCTATGGCGGAGTTGTCGACAAGTACATCGGCGACGCGATCATGGCACTGTTCGGGGCACCCGTTGCCCATGAGGACGACCCGGAACGGGCCGTGCGCGCAGCGTGGGACATGCAGGTCAAGGGAAAGGAGTTCGCCGACGCTCTCGAGGAGCGCACCGGCATCGGGCTCAAGATACGCATCGGCATCCATACGGGCCTTGTCGTCGCCGGACAGGTCGGCGGCAACCAACGTGCCTCCTATACCGTCACAGGCGACACGGTACTCGTGGCCCAGGCCATGGAGGCCGGTGCCCAGCCCGGCAGAATCCTGGTCAGCCAGGACACCATGAGACTGATCGGCCAAGGCGCGAGCTTTGCCGCACGGGAATCGGTCAAGGTCAAGGATCGCCTGGAGCCCGTCGAGGTCTATGAAGTGGCCTCCGTCGGCCACTCGGGCCGGACGGACCATGAGGCGGACGAGGTCTTCATCGGCCGGGACGACGACCAGGACATCCTCTATCAGGCCTGGGGCATGACCGCCGTAGGCAGGCCCCAGGCCGTGCGTCTCGTGGGCGACGCCGGCAGCGGGAAGTCCGCCTTGTTGCGCCACTTCGCCCGCCAGATCCGCAGTCAGTCGGCCCGGGTCCTTTGGGCCCGCTGCCTGTCCTTCGAACAGGAAACGGTCCAGGCAGGCCTCGCCGACCTGCTCATGCGGCGTCTCGGCATGTCGGCATCCCGGCCCGAATACCAGGTGCGCGAGGATCTGCGTGCGGTGGTCTCGACAGTCCTGCCCGGCGACGAACATGCGCCCGAACTTCTGGGCAGCATCCTGGGCCTCAAGCTGCAGCATCCTGATCTCACGGGCCTCTCGCCGCGACAACTGCGCACGGCTGCCTTCCTGAGCCTGACGGAGCTGGTCCTCGCCGAGGCCCGCGTGACGCCCGTGTTGTTGGTGCTGGAAGACCTGCACTGGGCCGACGATGCGACGTGCGAGTGGATCGGCGGCTTCCTCGACCGACTGGCCCTCGAGGATGACGTGCGCGTGATGGTCGCCCTCGCTGCTCGGACCGAAGGCCTTGTCCGCCTGCAGCAACTTTCCTCCAGCATCGGCTGTCGCGAATGCATCCTCCGGCCGCTGACCGACGACGAGGCGCTTACGCTGGCTGCCCTTCAGCTCAGCAGCACGCCGGACAACCTGCCGAGCCCCGTGCGCAGCCTGATCGAGCGGGTCCTCGAACGCGCCGAGGGCAATCCGTTCTACTTGGGCGAGATGCTGCAGCACCTGCTTGATCGCGCCGTTCTGGTCCGCGAGGGGGCCGGCTGGAACGTGTCCTCGCCCGGCGCCGAAGGCGCTTTGCCCACCTCGGTCCGCAGCGCCATCGCCGCACGCCTCGACAGTCTGGACGACAGCCTGCGCCGCTGGGTTCAGGTGGCTGCCGTCATCGGGCGCCAGTTCGAACCCGCGCTCCTCGGGGAAGTCATCCGGTCTGATCCCGAAAGCGGCCTCAAGGCCCTCATCGAGCAGAAGATCTTCCATCGACGCAGCGACGGCAGCTGCGGCTTCAACCAGGCCATGGCCCAGGAGGTCGCCTACGAGAACCTGCTGCTGGCCAATCGCAGGGAGCTGCACCGCAAGGTCGGCCGAGCCCTCGAGGAACAGGGCATCGCCGAGACCCAGCCCATGGTGCTGGCCCAGCACTTCCTGCGCGCAGAGGAACCCGAGCCGACGGTACGCTACCTCGACCGTGCGGCAGAGCAGGCCCACGCCGGCTTCGCGAACGCCGAAGCCCAGAAAGCCCTGCGTACCGCGCTCGACTGGCTGCCCCGGTGCCCGGGTGACGCCCCGGACCTGCCAGACCGGTCGGACCTGCTGTTGCGGCTGGCCCGCACGGAGACCCAGTTGGGGAACCTGGACGCCGCCCAGCAAACCCTCGGGGAACTGGACGAACTGGGCATCGTCACGGCCGAGATTGCAGCATGCAAGGGCGTCCTCCTGGACCGCAAGGGAGAACTGGAGCCCGCCATCACGGCCTATGCTCAGGCTTGCGCGCTGACCCAAGACCCCGCTGCCCGAGCTCGCGCGATGGCCGGCATGGCCGACATCCATCGGCGACTGGGCCAGTATCCGGAAGCCATGGCCAAGGCCCGGGAAGCCTACGGCATCCTCGAAGAGCTGGGACGTTCGGCGGAAGCTGCCCTGATGCACAGCGTCCTCGGACTGTGCCTGTGGCGCCAGGGAGACCTCGAGGGGGCCATGCGCGAGCACGCCGAGGCCATGCGCCTGCGGGTACAGGCCGGAGACATCCAGGGTCAGACCAAGAGTGCGAACAACCTTGGCGTGGCGGCCATCGCACGCGGCCGCTGGGGCGAGGCACTCGAGCACTTCGAACGATCCGTCATGCTGGCACGGCGTCTGGGCGACCGTGTCCAATTGGCCATGGCCAGCAACAACCTGGGTGACCTGCTGTTGAAATCAGGCGATGACGACGGTGCGGAACGCGCCATCCAGCAGGCCCTGAAACTGGCCGAGCAGACGGGCAACGTGCTGGACCGCCTTACGGCCACAGCCAATCTGGCTGAACTGCACATGGTTCGGTCAGAACATGTCCAGGCCCTGGAACTCTTCGACGTGGGTCTGCGGCTCATGGCAGAGACCGGAGCGGACGAGTTCGCCCCCGAGCTCTGGTGCCATCGTGGCCGGGCGCTGCTGGGTGCCGACCGCCTTGCCGAGGCCCGGGAAGCGCTCGAGAAGGCCGTGGTCCTGGGCGAGACGCAAGGCAACACCAGCGCCACGACTCTGGCGCGCAGCTATCTGGCCGAGGTCACCTACGGGGAGGGGCGCACGGACGAAGCAGTGGCTGCTGCCCGGGAAGCCTTGGCTCAGCTGCGCGAGCAAGGCAACGAATTTGAGATCGGCAAGGCTATGCTGCGCCTGATGCCACACGTGGCGGGACCTGAAGCCGAACAGCTGCGCGTCGACGCTGCGGCCTGCTTCCGCCAACTCGGCGCACGGCGGGAACTGGCTGCCTGCGGCGCGGCCGACTGAAGTCTCAGGCCCCTGCGGGCTGGCTGGCATCCGCGCTGGTCCGACGCGCGACCTCGGCGTCGATTTCGCCCAGCAGCGTCGGCAGCAGATCATCCTCGGCCAGCGTGGCCACGACCTCGCCCTGCTTGAAGAGCACGCCCCGTCCCTTGCCAAGGGCGATGCCCATGTCGGCCATGCGGCCCTCGCCCGGGCCATTCACCACGCAACCCATGACCGCCACGGCGAGCGGGACCTGGACCTTGGCCAGGTGCTGCTCGACCTTCTCGGCCATGCCGATGAGATCGCCCTCGCAGCGGCCGCAGGAGGGGCAGGCGACGAGCGTGGCCCCCCGCTGACGCAAACCCAGGCTCTTCAAAATCTCCCAGCCCACGCGGACCTCTTCGACCGGATCGGCCGTCAGGGAGACCCGCAGGGTGTCCCCGATCCCCAGCGACAACAACGTGCCGAGGCCCACGGCGCTCTTGACGATGCCGGCAGCCGGCGTACCGGCCTCGGTGATGCCGATGTGGAAGGGGTGATCGCAGCGGTCCGCCAGCATCCGGTAGGCCGTAACGGCGACGACCGGATCGTGACTCTTGAGGCTGATCTTGATGTCGTGGAAGTCTTCCTCGGCCAGAATGGCCAGATGGCCAAGAGCGCTCTCAACCATGGCCTCAGGGGTAGGCCCCCCGAAGCGGTCGATGAGTTCGGTCGCGAGCGAGCCCTGGTTGACGCCGATCCGGATCGGAATCGCCCGCTCGCGGCAGGCCGCCACGACCTGACGGACATGCTCCCTGCGCGGGATGTTGCCGGGATTGAGGCGGATGCAGGCAACGCCCTGCGCGATGGCCTCCAGGGCCAGGCGGTAGTCGAAATGGATGTCGGCCACCAGCGGCACGCGAGCGCGCGCCACGATGCCTCCCAGTGCCCTCGCCGCAGTCATGTCCGGGACGGCCACGCGCACGATGTCGGCTCCGGCATCCGCGAGAGCAGCCACTCCTTCGGCCGTGGCCTCGACATCCCGGGTGTCCGTGATGGTCATGCTCTGTACGGCAATGGGCGCATCCCCACCGACAGGCACCTTGCCCACATGGATCTGGCGCGTCTTGCGCCGGCTGAAAAGCATGGTCATCCGTCAAGGACTCCTGATTCCCGAGATTGGGGCCGGTGTCTGAATTCTAGCGGATGACGGGCGACATGGCCGCCGCTTCGTCACGCGCCCACGCATCTAGGGACCACACCGCATCCTCGGTACGCAGGTCCACGGGGCGATGACGCTCCATCACGGCCTTGACGATGGGTACGATGGCCCCGAACGGGACGTCCCCGGACAGGAAGCGCGCGGCAGCCACCTCGTTGGCCGCGTTGAGCACGGCCGGGAGACCCCTGCCCGCACGACCGGCCTCGTAGCCCAGCGCCAACGCCGGGTAGCGCAAGGGGTCGACGTCCCGGAAATCCCAGGATGACCACGACCCACCGGGCCAAGGGCTCTCGGGACGCTCGGGGTGCAACAGGGCGACCTGGATGGGCATGCGCATGTCCGGCGGGCCAATCTGGGCCTTGACCGAACCGTCCCGGAACTCGACCAAGCCATGCACCGCGCTCTGGGGATGAATCCGGACCTCGACGCGATCCACCGGAAGGCCGAAGAGGACCTGGGCCTCGATGACCTCGAGGGCCTTGTTCATGAGGTTGGCGCTGTCGACCGTGATCTTGCGTCCCATGGCAGGCCAGGTCGGATGCGCGAGCACCTGATCGACGGTCGCCTCCGCCAGTCGTTCGAGGGGACGATCGCGCAGAGCGCCTCCAGAGGCTGTCAGTACGACCTTGCGGACGGCCTCGATGGGCTCGCCACGCAGACACTGCCAAAGCGCGCTGTGCTCGGAGTCGACGGGCCACAACTCGGCCTCCGGCGCGTTTGCCAAGGCCTCCATGACCACATCGCCGGCGGCCACCAGCGTCTCCTTGTTCGCGAAAGCGACCTTGCGACCGGCACGGATCGCGGACAGGGTCGGCCCGAGACCGAGGGCACCGCTGACGCCCACGAGCACGACGTCCACAGCTGGGGCGGAAGCCAGTTCAATCATCCCCGCCACGCCGTGCGCCACGGGTCGGCCAAGCGCACGAGCCAACGCGTTGGCGTCGGAGGCCTCCGCCACGGCAAGCGCAGCGTCCGGCCAGGCCTCGGCCAAGTCGCGCAAGGCAGCGACATTCCGACCAGCCGACAGGCCCACCACCTCGAGGCGATCCGGATGGGCCGCCACGACCTCCAGGGCCTGACGCCCGATGGACCCGGTCGCACCGAGCACGACCAGACGGCGTCGGGCGGGCAGAGCCATCAGCGCATCGTCCCGGCCAGCAGGGGCCAGAAGAAGAGCACGAACCAGAAGGCCACGGCCCCCGAAAGGAGGTAGCCGTCCACCCGATCCAGCATCCCGCCGTGGCCGGGAATCAGCTCCGCGGCATCCCGCCGTCCCACGTCCCGCTTGAGCAGGCTCTCGGACAGGTCGCTGACCTGCGCCGTGATGGCCACGACAATCGCGAAGAGGGCGATGCACAAGGGATTGGCCAAATTCTCGGGCGAGGGTCCACCCGGCCACGCACGAGCCATCGCGGCGATGCCCAGGGCGCCCAGGACGGCCGTCAGGATGCCGCCGAGGGCTCCTTCGATCGTCTTGCGAGGCGAGAGGGGACCGATTAGCGGATGGCGTCCCAGGAATTTGCCGAAGAAGAAACCGCCCGAGTCCGACCCGATGACAACCGCGAAGAACATCAGCGTGATCCAGAGGCCGTGGGGATAGCCCTGAAGGGCCTCAACGAGTGCGCCAGTCCCGAGGACGTCCTCGGGGTCCAGCGACGTGGGGTCGAACTTGCGCAACATCAGGACGAAGCTGGGCATCCAGCCGCAGTAGAGTATGCCAAGCGCAGTCGTGGCCACATCCGCGATCGAAGCCATGTCGGCCCTGTCCTCGGGCGATTCGGGCAGCTCCAGGCGCGGCACCTGCCGGTACCACGGCGCCCCCCTGAGAATGAGCGCAAAGAAGCACAGGATGATGGAAACGGCCACGAACATCCCGTGATAGCGGGTGCCCGTCTGGTCCGTCAGCACCATGATCGCAAGCGCCGAGACGGTCGCGAGCCGGGTCGCGGGTCGGTAGCCCTTGGCCTCGACCAGTTCGAAGTACTCGCGGCAGGAAAACCAGGCAAGCACCAGCAGCAAGGCCAAAAGCCAAGGACCGCCCAGCGTCACGAAGGTGATGGCGAGGACCGCGGCGAGGAGGCCGAAAAGCAGGCGCTTGCGGAATTTGGCCCTGTCCCGGATGCCCACGGGCTCGCGGGGTCCTTCGGCTGCCATGGCCTGATCAGCGTCCACGCTGCGTCTCCTCGGGGCGGCGATGCCGATCGACAGGCAGGGCCTCGGGGTTGCCGGGCGTCACGTCCACCTGCCAGATCTGATCCTGCTCGAAGACCCTGACGACACGCCAGTCCGGGCCGGAACCGGAGGGCAGGCGATCCTCCAGACCGCGGATTGCGGAACGGGGGGCGACGCGAACCACGATCCTGTGCGGACGGCCTTCGAGCCATACGCGAAGGTCGACCAGACGCGCACCCGTGAACCGCTCGGCTTCAGGGAGCACTAGATCTCCAGGATCTCGGCTTCCTTGGCCGTGACCAGCCGGTCGATCTCGGCCGTGGTGCGATCGGTCAACTTCTGGAGTTGGTCCTGCAGGGCCTTGGACTGGTCCTGAGTCAACTCGCTCTTCTTCTCGAGGGCCTTGACCCGATCATTCTCGTCACGACGCACGTTGCGCACGACGACCTTGCCTTCCTCGGCCTCGCGCTTGGCGATCTTGACCAGTTCGCGGCGACGTTCCTCGGTCGGTGGAGGGAAGACCAAGCGCAGGTTCTGACCGTCGTTGCCGGGATTGATGCCCAGATCGGACTTCTGGATAGCCTTCTCGATGGCCGAGAGCGCCGTACGATCGTAAGGGGTGATCATCAGCGTCCGGGCATCCGGGGCACTGATGGTCGCCATCTGCTTCACGGGTGTCGGCGTGCCGTAGTACTCGGCCTCGATACGATCCAGCAGGGCCGGAACGGCGCGGCCGCTGCGGATGGAGGCCAGCTCGTGCACCACCCTGTCGACGGCCTTCTTCATGCGGCCTTCGGCCTCGACGATCAGGGCCGCACCATCCACCGCGCCCTCGGGCTTCTTCTCATCCTTGGCCATGGGCCCCTCCGGATCCGTCGGGTCCGGCTTCGGAGACCATCGTGCCGATGGGCTCGCCGCGAACCACCCTTGCGATGTTGCCGTCGACCGACATGTCGAAGACGACGATGGGCATGCCCGTATCCCGGCATAGCGAGAACGCCGTGGCATCCATGACCTTGAGATCGCGGGCCAGCACCTCGCGGAACGAGACGTGGTCGAACCGCACGGCATCAGGATTTTTCCGTGGGTCGGCATCGTAGATTCCGTCCACCTTGGTGGCCTTGAGCAGCACCTCGGCTCCGATCTCGGCCGCGCGCAGGGCGGCTGCCGTATCCGTCGTGAAGTAGGGATTGCCCGTACCCGCCGCGAAAATGACGACGCGCCCCTTCTCGAGGTGGCGCACGGCCCGACGGCGAATGAACGGTTCGGCGACCTCATGCATGGCGATGGCGCTCTGGACGCGGGTCCGCACACCCACCTTCTCGAGACCGTCCTGCAGGGCCAGGCAATTCATGACCGTGGCCAACATGCCCATGTAGTCGGCGGTCGACCGGTCCATGCCCTTGGCCGAGGCAGCGAGGCCACGGAAGATATTGCCTCCGCCCACGACCAGAGCTACCTCGACGCCATCCGCGCGCAGCTCGGCGACTTCACGCGCTAGCTGGGCGATGACGGCTGGATCGATGCCGTAGCCCTGCGCGCCCATGAGCGCCTCGCCGGACAGCTTCAACAGGATCCGCCGGTACCGAAGCCCCCGTGCCGCGGGGTCCGGCGTAGTCAATGGACCGGTCCCCAGCACGTCAAAGACCCGTCTGGGCCGCCACCTCGGCAGCGAAGTCGTCGCTGCGCTTCTCGAGGCCCTCGCCAAGCTGGTAGCGCACGAAGCGGCGGACATCGATCTTCTCGCCGATCTTGGCCTGAGCCTGGGCGATCATCTCCTGCAGCTTGATGGAAGGATCCTTCACGAAGGGCTGCTCGAGCAGGCAGATGTCCTCGTAGAACTTGTTGATCCGACCCTCGACGATCTTCTCGCGGACGTTCTCGGGCTTGGACTTGAGGTCCTCGCCACCGGACAACACCGCGCGCTCGCGGGCCACTTCATCGGCAGGCACCTCTTCGCGACGCACGAAACGCGGGCCGGCGGCGGCAATGTGCATCGCGATGTCCCGGCAAAGGTCGGCGAAGTCAGGGCTGCGACCGACGAAGTCCGTCTCGCAGTTGACCTCGACCAGAACGCCGATCTTGCCGCCCATGTGGACGTAGGACGTGACGGCCCCTTCGGAAGCCACACGCCCGGACAGCTTGGCGCCCTTGGTGATGCCGCGCTTGCGCAGCTCGTCGACCGCCTTCTGGACATCGCCCCCGGTCTCGACCAGGGCCTTCTTGCATTCCATCATGCCGGCGCCGGTGAGCTCGCGGAGCTCCTTGACCTTGGCGGCGGAAACATCGGTCGTCTGCGCAGTCACGTCATCACCTCAAAGCAACGGGGAATGGTCCATGATACCACGATGGGGGCCGCACCTCGGGCGCGACCCCCATCGGGAATTGTGCCGGAATCAGCCGACCTGGGCGGGCTCCGCCGCGGACTCGGCCAGGTCCTCGTCGCCGGTGAGCGCGGCCGAAATGCCGCCGCCCTGCGGCGCGTGCTGCTCGCCCTGACGACCCTCGATGACGGCATTGGCAATCGCCGAGGTGATCAGCTTGACGGAGCGGATGGCGTCATCGTTGGCCGGGATGATCCAGTCCACGAGATCGGGGTCGCAGTTGGTGTCCACCATGGCCACGACCGGGATGCCCAGGCGCCGGGCCTCGGCGACGGCGATGTGCTCCTTGTTGGTGTCCACGATGTACACGATGTCGGGACGGCGAGACAGGCCCTTGATGCCGCCCAGGATCCGCTCGAGCTTGGTGATTTCCTTCTCGAGGAGGATGACTTCCTTCTTGGGGAGGCGCTCGAAGGTGCCGTCGGCGCGCTTGGACTCGAGGTCACGAAGGCGGGCGAGGCGCTTCTCGATGGTGGCCCAGTTGGTCAGCATGCCGCCCAGCCAACGAATGTTGATGAAGTGCATGTTGCAGCGCTCGGCCTCCTCGCGGATGCACTCCTGCGCCTGCTTCTTGGTGCCGACGAACACGACCTGCTTGCCGGCCGCGACGGAGGTCTGGACGAAGCGGTAGGCCGCGTCGAGCATCTTCGAGGTCTTGCGCAGATCGATGACGTAGATGCCGCTCTTCTCGTCGTGGATGAAGGGCCGCATCTTGGGATTCCAGCGACGGGTCTGGTGACCGAAGTGGACGCCTGCCTCGAGCAGGGACTTGATGGACGTGGTGGACACGTTGTCGACTCCTGAGTGGGCCCTGGAGCCCGGCTTTTCCTCCGCCACCCTCAACCTGTCGTCGGCCCGTTTCCGGGAGCCCGCGTCCAGTCCGGTGGCGTGCGTGATGTCCGCGGCCGAAAACTAATGGCCGCAGGCGACCATCATACGCCGGAGGACAAGCGGGGAGCAAGGACCGCGCCGTAGCGTGTGGCAGCGTCTCCGTGGGGGTACATGGCCGCCATCGCCCCGAGGCGGGAAAGGGATATCCATGCCTGTCGTCTCCACCACCCTGTTCGAGAGCGTCGAGGTCGACATCTCGAACAACAAGCAACTCTTCATCCACCCCATCCATCGCGTGGTGGCCGAGACCTTCCCCGTCAACCTTGATCTGGTCGTGCTCAGCAGCCTCTACGATTTGAAGCCCGGCAAGTACAGTTGCAAGCACGCTGTCCTGTCCCCGAGCAAGAAGGAACGGCTCGCCGAATTCGAGCACGCGGCCGTCGCCATCGACAGCGAAGGCGGTGGGGTCGGTTTCCGGACAGGCTTCGAGGATCTCTACATCGAAGGCCCCGGGCGTTACTGGGTACGGGCCGAGATCTCGGGCGGCATCAAGGCCGAGGACATTCTGATCCGGATCGAGGCACGCAAGGGTGCCGGCCGGCTCAACATGAAGGGCTGACACCGGACCGCGCCCCGGGGGCGTCTGGTACACTGCCGGACCATAAGGGCCGTGCGGCGGTCACTGTACGACGCGCGCCACCCGCGCAAGATGGGGAAAACCCCAGCCCCCCGGAGTCACACCCTTGGAAGCCATCCTGATCGAAGGCGGTCAACCCCTGATCGGCACGCTTGCCGTCAGTGGAGCCAAGAACACCGCCCTCGCCCTGCTCGCCGCCACGCTCTGCGCCTCGGGCACGACGGTGCTCGAGAACGTGCCCGAACTGGCAGACGTCCAAGTGATGCTCGAGGTCCTCTCCAGCATCGGAGTCAAGGTCCAGCGGCTGCCTGACGGCATCTCCCTCGATGCTTCGGTCCTGACCGACCACACGACGCCTTACGACCTGGTGACGCGCATGCGGGCCTCGTTCTTCGTGCTCGGCCCCATCCTCGCGCGGCTCGGCCAAGCACGCATCCCGCTGCCCGGGGGCTGCGCCATCGGCTCTCGCCCTGTGGACCTCCATCTCAAGGGTCTTCGCGCCCTGGGTGCCGAAGTCGCAATCGAACACGGCTACGCCATCGCACGGGCCGACCGCCTCGTGGGGACGACCATCTACCTCGACTACCCCTCCGTCGGTGCCACGGAAACCATCATGATGGCCGCCGCCCTCGCCGAGGGCACCACGACGCTCACGAACGGGGCGCAGGAGCCGGAAATCGTCGATCTCGCGGACCTGCTGACGGCGATGGGGGCACGCATCGAAGGCGCCGGCACCGAGTGCATGCGCATCGAAGGCCGTCCGGACCTCGTCGGCGTGCGCCACCGCTGCATCGGCGACCGCATCGAGGCCGGCACGTTCATGATTGCTGCCGCCGCCACGCGTGGAGACCTGACGCTGGTCGGCATCCGCCCCGAACAGGTTGCCTCGCTGACGGGCAAGCTCCAGGAGATGGGTGTCACCGTGACCTGGACCGCCCCTGAAGCCGTTCGCGTCCAAGCAAAGGGAGACCTGACGACGGTCGATGTCCGGACCTTGCCGTTCCCTGGCTTCCCGACGGACCTGCAGGCCCAGATGATGGCCCTGCTTGCCATGACCCCGGGCACGTCGATGATCACGGAGACGGTCTTCGAGAACCGCTTCCTGCACGTGGACGAACTGCTGCGCATGGGCGCCAACATCAAGACGGAAGGGAACTGCGCCGTCATTCAGGGCGTCCGACCCCTGACGGGAGCGCCGGTGCGTGCCACGGACCTGCGGGCGGGAGCCGCGCTGGTCGTGGCCGGTCTCGCGGGTCGGGGCACGACGCAGGTCACGGGTGTCCACCATATCGACCGCGGCTACGAGCGCCTCGAGGAGAAGCTGGTCTCGGTCGGCGCGCGCATCACGCGTTCCGGCGTCGGAGAGACTGCCCGCTCTTGACGCGGTCGGGTCGCCATCGGCTGGCGCTGGTCTGCGCGGGCAGCATGCTGGGCATCGGTGCCGGGAAGGCCCGCCCTCTCCCGGCCCGCCTCGTCCTCGAGACGCGAGGCGGGCCGGACACGCTCGTCCTGAGCCTGAAGTGGGAGCACCGGGCTCGCCCCAAAGCGCTGCAGGTGGTGCCGAGCCCCGAAGGGCTGCGCATCACGTTGCGCCCGACGCCCGGACAACTGCGGGACGACGTCAGGCAGACCGGGGACGCCCTGTTGCCGCTCGTCACCGCAACGGCGTCACGCGACGAGGTCGTGGTGGGCGTGCCCTGGACCTACCCGCTGCCCTTCGAGGCCGCCGAGGGCAAGGACGACCTGACGGTCACGCTGCGCAAGACCTTCGTCAGGGTCGCCAGCCGCAGCTTGATACCTGGAGTCGTCCTGCTCGAAGAGGAGGTGGGCCGCGAAGAAGGCCGTCATCGGAACGTGCTCGTGGTGGCCAACCCCGGTGCGGCGCATCTCCGCCTGCTGAACCGACAGGGCAGCCGGCTCGAATCGACCGGAAACATCGCGCGTCGCCACCAACCGATTGCGGCCGTCAACGGCGGTTACTTCAGCCCGCGTGACGGCTTCGCGCTGGGGCTGGTCCAGCAGGACGAGCGCATTCTCTCGGGCCCCATCCATGCACGCACGGCCCTGCATCTCGCCGGCAAAAACCTTTCGGTGGCACGCGCCTCGGTCCAGCCGTGGATCCTCCTGCCCGGGGGCGAAAGTGCCGAGGTGGACCAGGTGAACGTGCTGCCAGCCGCGGCGGATGGCCTCAGCCTCTTCCGTGAGCCTTGGTCGAACCGCAGCGGTACGCGCGGCGATAACGACAGCCTCGAGCTTGCCGTGTCGCGGGATGGTGTCGTTCTGGGCGTTGGCCAACGGGACATGGGCCTGCCGCCCGGCGGCTGGGTCGTGCACGCCCGCGGCGTCCGGGCCAACTGGCTCGCTGCCCGGGCAAGGCGCGGTACGGTGATGAACCTGCACGAGCCCACACGGGAGTTCTGGGGTCTTGACGGGGATGCCCTCGGAGCGGGGCCGGAACTGGTCCGGGACGGCCAGGTCCAGATCAGCCAGGAAGAGCGCTTCAGGGCGGACATCATGCGCGGCCGGCACGCCAGGACAGCTGTCGGTATCGGCAGGGACGGACGCATCATCCTGCTGACGACCGCCCAGGATCGCGCCGGCGATCTCGGCATGAGTCTCGAGGAAGCAGCCGCCACGCTGGTCCGCTGGGGTGCGTGGCAGGGCCTGAATCTGGACGGAGGCACGTCGACGACGCTCTGGACGCCGAACGGGACGCTCGTAGGCCAGCGGCCCGAGCGTCCCGTCGCGAATGCGCTGGGCCTCTTCCCCGGAACTTCCGGGGCCGTCGTTCAGGAACCCATGGCGGTGGAGGGCACCGCGCCGTAGGGCTGGCGGAAGTCCGGCATCCGCATCATCAGGTAACCCTGACGACCGCAGACCGCGCCCTGGCCCTCGGGCAGCAGGTGGATGCCCGTGCACTCCTTGCTCAGGTTGTAGCGGAAGAACTTGTCGTCGGGACGATAGTTGCTGCCGTCGAAGCTGAGCAAGTTGGCGAAGAGGTCGTTGACCGGGGCGACGGGGAGGAGCTGGCGGGGGGTCACGGTCTCGCCGAGCATCCAGCCTTCGTTGCCGGAGAGCATCGAGACGGCGTTCAGGGTGGACTGCGCGAGGTAGGGCACGCCGGCATCGGCGGCGTCGACGCGCTGCCACTGAGACCACTGGAAGCGGGCCTGGCCACGGGCGTCGAAGCGGAACACGAGGCCCTTGCGGAAGCCGACGGTCGGCTCGGACCAGCCGACGGCATAGCCCTGGTCACCGTTCATCATGTGCAGGCCCTTGAGCTCGCCGGCCTCGAGAAGGCCGGTGCCGAAAGGCAGGTTCTGCTTGGTCCAGCGGCTGCCGTCGTAGTGGAGGACGAGCGGGTTGCTGCCGTCACGGCCGACGGCCCACCCCTGAGAACCGACCATCTGGATGGCATTGAGCGCGCCCTTGCCGGTCCAAGAGGTGTCCTGCGTCCAAGCGCGGCCGTTCCAACGCATGATCAGCGCCCGGCCCGAGCCATCGGCGCCGACGGCCCACGCCCGGTCCCGGTCGACCGTCGCGACGGCCCGCAGGCCGCCGGTGGCAGGCACGGGAACCGACACCCACTGCTGGCCCGCGAAAGCCAGAGCGACGGCGCCTTGGGGGCGGTCCTCGGTGCCGCGATGGCCGACGATCCAGCCGGTGCCGGGGTCGGAGAAGGAGAGACCGCGGTGGGTCACGCCGGCGTCGCTGGCGCCGGGATGGACGACCCACTGCTGGCTGACCCAGCGCAGGATCGTGCCGCGGGCACCGACGGCCCAGCCGTCCTGGCGGGAAAGCATCCGGACCGCGAAAAGGTCCGCGGTGACGGGGGAGGTGACCTGCTGCCAGGCAAGCACGGTCGGCACCACCTCGAGAGCAACCTCGGCGACGGCATCGCCGACCTGGGCGCGGACGACCGCAGAGCGGGGGTTGAGCCCAGTCACGAGGCCGGTCTGGTCGACGGCGGCGGCCTGAGGATCCGAAACGGACCAACGGCAGAGCCGAGGATCGCTGACGATCTGGCCGTTGGAAAGCTGAACGAGGACCTGGACGCGGACGCTGGAACCCACGGCCACCTTGCCCTCCTGGGCCGTCAGGCGGATGCCGGTGGCGGCTACGCCGACAGGCAGATGGGCCACGGGTGCCTGAGGCTGTGCCTGGCTGCCGTTGCTACCGAGTGGATCGGGCAGCGCCGGGATGCCCGGACGGCCACAACCCGAAAGCGTGATGGCCAGGCAAAGGCCTGCCAGCCACGTTCCCTTGGTATGCGTCATGCCCCCGTCCTCCTGCCTCGATTGTCGGTTCAAGATGGACCAAACTGACGTTAATTCCCGGGTAAGTCTAGCGCCCGGAGAGCACGTGGAGCGAGCAGGTCGCGTCCTCGGTCCGACCTGCCGCGACGACCGTCCAGGTGCCTGGCGGCAAGGGGGGCAGCGAGGCCGTCGCCGTGAAGGGGACGAGCACCATCGGAAAGAATCCGTCGCGCCGCGCCGCGCCAGCCATGGAGACGACCACCCGGCGCGCCTCCTTGCGGACGTGAACGCGACCGAGCGACCACGACGGGTCCGGCCAGGAACCCTCGATCGTGACGACGGCGGACTCGCCCTTGCGCACCGTCGAAGGCGCCGTCACGGCCGAAACATAAGGCAGAACAAGTCGAGGCGGGGGCGTTTCCGCTGGCGCGGCCGACAGGCTGACGGCGAGGGCGAGGAAAGGCATGCGGAACTCCTCCGTGAGGGAACTGCGTCATGACACCATTCCGGATGCCTGCGGGCCAGTCCTGAGAGGAAGACGCTTCGGCCGGCCTAGGGGTTCCCTCGCGACGCCGGGTCCCCGACTCGCTCGGCAAGGCGACCCGCAGCCCAGCGGACCCGCGGATCCTTGCTGACACTGCCCACCCGGACCAGGCGGGCCCGCAAGGGATGCGTCGACGGGCACGCGTCCAGCACGCCGCGCGCTGCCGCCCCACCCGCTCCGACGAGGTCCGTCAGCAGCGACGTGGCTTCGGCGGCAGGCCAACGCAGGGCCGCGCGCCACGCCGCGCGAGCCACCTCGGGATCCCGATCGCGGGCGCGTAGTGACAGCGGGCCGAGCATGGCCGGAACCGGCACGCCCCCCAGCGCCTCGGTGGCCGCCACGCGGACGATGGGGTCGGCGTGGCTGAGTGCACCCAGCCAACGGCCGCGTGCCGCCTCGCCTGTCTTGCCCGGGCGACTGGCAGCCCCGGCCCACAGGCGTGCGGCCGAGATCGGTTCCAGTTGTCCGGGCACCGGCCACGCCTGCAGCGGCACCACGCCCCGCCACGCCAGCCGAGCTGCCCGGGTCCGCAGTGCCCCGTCCGGATCCTGCAGGTAACGTGCGGCATCACCCGCCCGGGATGCGCCACCCTCACCCCGCTCGAGCCGCGCCAGCCAGCGCCCCCGGATGGCCGGATCCGGAGCGGCAAGCGCGACGTCCCGAGCCATCAGGGCCAGCGGCCCTCCCAGGGTCCACGCCGCCTCGAGCGCACCGGACACGCCCGCCTCGACCTCCCCGTACAACCGGCCCTCGAGGCCGGGCACCCCGAGCACGGCCAAGGTCGGCAAAGCGGCAAGACGAATGGTCTGCCCGGGTCCCGAAGCCGCCGCGACGACCTCAGGGACGAGCCAGGCCGACGGATGCCGTCGTACCAGATCCAGGGCCGCCACAGCGACGGCCGCATCGTCATCGGCCAACGCCGGAGCCACGCGGTGCTGGGGACAATCAGGCCTGCGGGCCTCAGGTCGCGGAGCGAGCATCGCGTCGGTCCCAAGTCGGGCGGGTGGAGGCTCGGGACAGGCGACCGACGGCATGCGGTCGAGGATGAGGCCCATGGCCCGTGTCGCCGCGAAACGGACAGCCGGATCGGGATCCTTCAGGCGACCGGAGAGCAGGACCATGTCGGCCGGGATACCCCAATGCCCGATCAGCAGCAGCACGCCGGGCTGCACGCCGCCCACGGCAGGCGTGGCCGCCTCGCGTAGACGCGGCAGCACCGACCGAGCCTCGAGTCGCCACAGGGCCAGCAAGGCTTGATCGAATCCCGCCCAGCGCAGGTCGCCGCGCAGCAATCCGTCCAGCAAGGGCCCGACGGCCGCCGGATCGCCCAACCGCCCCAGAGCCGAGGCTGCCCGACCACGCACTTCCTCATCGGTATCCCGAAGCGCGGCCATCAAGACGGAACTGACGGCAGGACTCAGAGCCTCCTCGAGCACGGCCAGAGCCAGCCGACGCACGTGGGGGTCGCTCGCGTGCACGAAAGCTGCCAGCTGCTCGGTCTGGTCGCCATCCAACCTGCGGGCAAGGCCCCGCACGATGCGGGAAGCCTCGGGGCGCCCTGCACGCCAAGCCGCGACGCCCGCCGGCGCAAACAGCACCTCCTGCAAGGCCGGACCATCCTGCCTGCCGGGCAAGCGGGCGAGGGCGGCCCAGCAGGCCAGTCGCTCGCCAACGGGTCCGCGTGTGGCGGCACGCAGCAGAACCTCCCGACCGGCGCCCATGCCACCCAGACTCTCGCGGGCCGCGTTCCGGACAAGTGGCACGGGATCCGCGAGGGCCGCCTCGATCAGCGGCAGGGCGCGCCGCGATGCGGTCCGACCGAGCGCCGTCACGACGGCCGCCCGCACCCCGGGATCCGGATCGCCGACCAGCCGTTGAAGAAATGGAGGAGCACCCGGATCCGCCGCATGGCCAAGGATGGTTGCGGCCTGCATCCGCACGGCAGCGTCACGGTGCGCCAGAAGAATCCGCAAGGCCGGCACGCGCTCCTCGGGCCAGTGGCGTGCCACGCGACGGGCCCGAGCCAGCCGCTCCGCGGGATCTGCCGACATGAGGCCGAGTGCCTGCTTCCAGGGCAGGGGCAAATCCTTGTTGTTGACGAATTTCGGCAACACCGCGTGCCTGGCCGCGGCAGCGAGCCGGTCGGCAACCCGTTCGTCGTCACGGATGCCACGCCACGGATCGACCAGGGCGGGGCCTCGGGCGGCCACGGCGGGCAGGGGCCCCGACAGCATCGGCATGGCCGCCAGGACCGTCATCCACAGGAAGCGCGCCCGCACGGGGGGACTGTACCGCGCACCGGCTCCGCGCAAACCCGGGGGATTTCATCAAGGATTCATTCGCAACGTGTTAGCCGGGCGATAGATTGCCGATCCTGCGGGGTACAGAGGCCTCGCGTTCCCGGAGAAGACGGAGACATGCCGATGAGCAGCCGCAAGGTCCAGGCGATCGCCTACACGCCGCCCCCGCAGAAGCCCGGTGGGGCCACCTCGGTCGTCAGCGCCCAGGAGCAGGCGGATGGCTTCCTGAAGATGCTGGTCGCACAGCTGACGAACCAGGATCCGGAGTCCCCCCTGAATGCGACCGACATGATCGCCCAGTTCGCCCAGGTCAATGCGGCCATCTCGATGAGCCAGATCAACGAAGTCACGCTTGCCAACCAGCGCGTCGCGGCGGCGACCGCGCTGATCGACCGGGTCGTTACCGTCAAGGTCGGTCGCGACAACTACATCCAGGGCCGCGTGGAGTCTCTGGACTTCAGCAAGCCAGACCAGATGCCGCGCGTCCGGGTCAACGGCGAGGAGTTCCGCCTCGACCAGGTCGAGGCCATCGAGGCCTGACGGCCCCAACCGACGATTAACATCCCCCCGCGACGAGACGAGGTGTTCCATGGGCGACATTCGCCTGACGGGCGTCAACAGCATCCAGTCGATGGACCAGTGGCTCAAGGTGCTGGCGGGCAATCTGACGGGTTCCAACGTCACGGGCTACAAACAGCAGCGCGTCGAGTTCGATGACGTGCTCTCCCAGACGCTATACGGAGCCACGGCACCCGAGGGTAACTTCGCCGGTCTGAACCCGATGTCGATGCCGATGGGCGGCAGCCGTATCAGCGCCATCAAGACGGACTTCTCCCAGGGCCTGCTCGCCGAGAGCACCCGGCAGACGGACCTCGGCATCAACGGTGAAGGCTTCTTCATTCTCTCCAAGACGCCCAATCCGACCAAGATGGACGACCTCGTGTTCACCCGCGACGGCAGCTTCCGTCTGGACTACGTCGTGGAAGGCCAGAGCGGCACGCAGACGACGGGCAAGTTCCGCCTGGTCAATCAGGAGGGACTCTTCGTGATGGGCATGCAGGGCACGCAGAACACCTATCGCCCCGGCGCGGCCAATCTGCCCGGCTTCGCCCTCGATCCTCCGGCTTTCCGGCGGTCTCCGCAGGGTGACAATGCCCGGATCGACACGTTCCGCAGCCTGACGAACGGCGAGCCGCCCACCAGCCCCACTTTCCAGAGCTACGACTTCAAGCCCATCGAGATTGATCAAGTCATCTCGAGCGATGCGACCCAGGCCCGGAACACCAACATCTCGGACGAGACCATCCGCTTCGATGAACGTGGCGGTCTGCTCGTCAATGGCGACGTGACGACCGACAGGGCAGGCAACAAGGCACCGGTCTTCGTGGCCTTGGCCAAGTTCCAGTCGCGCGAGGGCCTCGCGCGGACCTCGTCGGGCTCGCTGTTCTCGTGGACGCCTGCATCGGGTGGCGACCTCTTCCTGGGGGCGGCCGGCAGCCGTATTTCGACCAATGCCGCGCCGACTTCGGCGACGGGCAGCACGGCCGACACGCTGGACGTGGGCTTCGACGGCACCCAGGTCTTGGGCCGTCGCCTCGAGGCATCGAACAGCTCGGTCAACACCACGTTGCCCGAGATGACCATTGCCCAGAAGTCCTTCACGGCGAGCGTCAAGATCATTCAGGTCGGCAACGCGCTCATCGACGACGTCAACAACCTCGTCAGGTAGGCGACGGACCGTGGCGGGATGCCACGCCTGTCACGGATTTGCGTCGTGCGCTGCGGCATGGTGGTGATCGATGGAGCCGCAGGCACCCGCCTCACAGCCCGCCCTCTTCCGCGCCCTCTACCACCTGGGGATGCAGATGGCGGACGTGCTGCGCATGCCGCCCGAGCCCGACGAGTATGGCCAGGTCCCGGAAACGGGCCTGCCTCATCTCGAATGGACGGTCTCGGGCCTCGAGATGTTGCCTTACGCCACCATGGCCGAGCGTCACGGCACCGACGCCTTCTGGGGCATCTACCCGTTCAACGAGCAGGCAGGAGGCGTGTTGTTCCTGTTGCCTGCCGCCGGCGTCAAGGTCCTGATGGGCCTCGAGGATGCTGAGGAACTCGATGACGCCGCCATGGGCGTCGTCGACAACCTGCTGGCGCGCGTCTCCGACCTGCACAGCCAGGCTTGGTCCGAGATTGCGGCCTTCGAGGGGCAGCTCGGTACCTTCCCCGAGGCCCCGACGCTCGAGGAGCTGCAGGAAGTCGTGCCGGGCCTTGCACCGGCGACGCCGATGGTCTGCACCACCTTCCGCATCCGGACATCCGGCCGAGCCACGGCCCGCCTCGTAGTGGCCTTGCCCCAACCGCTGATCTCGCCCCTCGACGAAGCCATGGAAGCCGTCGCCGAGTTGACGTGGCAGACGCGGGACGACTCGGCGGCTTCCGGTCGGCTCGCACAGCTCGGCGACACGCCGGTGCGCGTCCTCGTCACGCTTGGCAGCACCACGCTGACCGTGGCCGAGCTGCAGAACCTCGAACGCGACGACCTGCTGGTGCTGGACCAGCTCGTCGTGGCCCCGCTCATGGCCGATGTCGGCGGCGCGACGATCCGGGTGACACCGGGCTCGACGCCCGACGGGCTGCGCCGGGCCGTCCAGGTCGTCCGTCTCGAGAGGGACGACTGATGGCACGCAAGCGCCGCCCCGAAGTCCGGGTCCCCCTCCAGGGGCAGTGGCTGCCGCTCATCGTGGGCGTCTATCCGATCTTCCTGGTGATGAGCCTCGTCACCCGGGGGAAGGCCAGCCCGAACGTCCTGCTGCTGGGCCTCTGGGGCCTCGCGATCGCCGGACTTGCCGCGGCTCTGGCCCATCACCTCTGGTACCGACGCCGCATGCCGCGCGTGGTCCTGGTCCCCCCGGCGTGGTGGAAGGGCGCGCTGGTCTCCGTGGCCATGGGGCTGCTCGCCCTGCTGCTGCTGTGGGGGCTTTCGGCACGCTGGGGCCTGACGCTTTCCCACAACCCGCTGGAGACACCCCGGGGCTGGTTGCAGCTTGCGGCGCGATGGCTGCTGCGCGAGGCCCCCGAAATGGCCCCCGTGCCGACACGGGCCTTGGCCCGCTGGGTCTCCGGCGAGAGCACCTGGCGCGGGGCGCTGTGGGCAACGGTCGGCATGGCCTCGGCCTTCGGGTTGGGCGGCATGATCGCCTCGCTGCTGCGCAAGGAACTGTTCGACCCCCGGCAGGAACCCTTCGGCACCGCAGCCTTCTGGCCCGTGCTGCGCGGCCTCATCGGCTACTACTACGGCTGGTGCCTCGGCTTTGCCGCCTCGTGGCTCACGGGCGTGCTGCTGGTGTCGGTCTTCGGCCCCGTCGGCAGCTCGATGCCCGCCGTGCGTGCCGTGCGCACCGCGCTGGGCTTCGTGGCAGATCCCGACCGGGCCATGAGCCATGGGTTCGTGGCAGGCGCGTGCATCGTGGCGCTGGGCAGCCTGTTCATGGGACGCGGCGACTTCACGGTGGCCTACAGCGACCCCAAGGCCCCCGACCGCGAACCCGACATGAAGGTCGCCATCCCCGAACTGCCGCAGTCGGAACCACCCGAACTGGATTTCAGCGCGCTCGAGGGCGAGACCGAACAGCTTGCCGCCGGCTTCGGGCGAGACCTTGCCGCCACCATCCAGCAGATGGGTCTGGTGGGCGAGACGGGCAAGGCCGACTTGCCGGACCAGCAGCAGGAAACAGCGGCCGGCGAGCCCGCCGTGGTCAACCTCCTGTCGCGTCGCCAGCCCACCTTCGACACTTCCTTCGATCAAGCGCTGGGCCAGTTGGCCGGCGTCTATGTCCAGATCACCGCCAACCTCGGCAGCGTGGACGTCTCCCTGGCCGACTGGATCACGCTTGAGGAAGGCTCGTTGCTCGAATTGCCCCGGGCCCAGGACGGCTCGGTGACGCTGTGCATCAACGGCCGGGCCGTCGGCCGGGCCAAGCCGGCGCAATACGAGGACCACGTCGCCATCAAGGTACTCGCGTTGGAACCGGGGACGGTCGCGTCCCTGCGCGGAGGGTAGACCCATGACCGAAGACCCCACCCAGGGCTACAGCAAGGTGCGGCTGGCCCCGCTCACGCACCAGCCGGGCGACGGCGATCCGGCCCGGCACAACCTGTCGCTGATGCGCGACATCCGGCTGACGGTCACGGTCGAACTGGGCCGCACCAGCCTGCCGCTGCGCGAGGTCATGAAGCTGGTCGAGGGCAGCGTCATCGAACTGGACCAACTGGCTGGCGAACCTGTCCATCTGTATGCCTCGGGCCGCCTCGTCGCGGAAGGCGAGATCGTCGTGCTGGGCGCCAACTTCGGCGTGCGCCTGACGCGGATCATGGGCGCCGAGATCGCAGGCATGGCCTCGTGATGCTTCACGCTGCCGTGCTGCTGACCGCCGTGCCGGATGCCGTCGCCACCGTCGCGCCGCTGATGGATGCGCCGGCTCCCGACTTTCCCATCGGCCAGTTCCTGTTGAACCTCGTTGTCGTCTGCGGCGCCCTCGTCGGGCTTGGCTGGCTGGCCAACCGCGTCGGCAAGGGCCGCCTCGCCGCCTCGCTGGGCGTGGGCCCAAGGCGAGAGGTCATCCGCATCGAGGATCGTCTGCCGGTCGATCCCCAGCGGGCCTTGCTGCTCGTCGCGATCGAGGGCCAGCGCTGGCTGGTGGGCATGGGACCCAACGGCTTCGATCGCATCGGCGTGGTGGGCGAGCCGGCAGAGGTCGTGCCGACCCTCGGGGCCGAGGTCGTGCCGACCGCCGGGACAGGCAGCTTTGCCGACGCACTCGCGCGGCATCAGGAGGATCCGGAGTCGTGATGGTCCTGAGCTTGCCCCCGCTTGCCGGCCTGAGCCAGGAGGCAACCCGCCTGCTGTCCGTGGTGGACCTGAGGGCCCCGATCGACAACCCGGGCCTGACCACGCCGATGCAGCTGATCTTCGCGCTGGCGCTGCTCACGGTGCTGCCGTTCATCGTCATCATGACGACCAGCTTCATGCGCACCATCATCGTGCTGGGCTTCCTGCGCCAGGCGATGGGCACGCAGACCATCCCGCCCAACCCCGTGATGCTGGGCCTGGCGCTGTTTCTCGCCCTCTACACCATGAATCCCGTGTGGTCATCCATCGATCGCGACGCGGTGCAGCCCTATCTGGCAAGGCGGATCGACCAGCCCACGGCAATCAGTCGGGCGATCGCCCCGATGCACGCGTTCATGATGCGCCAGACCAACGAGCAGGAACTGGCTTTCTTCCTGAGGGTGACGAAACAGCCCGTTCCGGCCCGACGCGAGGATGTGCCCCTGATGGTGGCCATCCCGTCGTTCATGATCAGCGAACTGACGACGGCCTTCAAGATCGGGTTCATCATCTATGTCCCGTTCCTCGTCATCGACCTGGTGGTGGCCAACGTGCTGATGGCGCTGGGCATGAGCATGCTGCCGCCGCAGATGATCTCGACGGCCTTCAAGATTCTGGTGTTCTCCCTGGCGAACGGCTGGCATCTGGTGGCTCAGGCCATCATCACGTCCTTCAAGTAGGTCCCCGTGAGCGACACGACCGTCATCCATGTCGTCAGCCAGGCGATCATCTTCGTGCTGCTGCTGTCGGCACCCATCGTGCTGACGAGCCTGGTGGTGGGCTTCATCGTGGCACTGCTCCAGACCATCACGAGCATTCAGGAGCAGACGCTCTCGTTCGTCCCGAAGACCCTCGCGGTGTTCGGCGTGATCCTGGCCGTGGGGCCGTGGCTCATGGCGACGATGGTGGGTTACATCAACCGGTTGTGGAGCTCGATTCCCGAGCTGCTGGGGCGCTAACGCCGCCATGATGACCGAGGTGTGGCGCACGGCGGCCCTCGAGCTGCTGGGGCAGGCCATGCCGGTCTTCCTGCTCATGCTGGCCCGTGCCGGAGGCATGATGGGGCAGGCTCCGATCCTCGGTTCCAAGGCCGTGCCCGCGACCGGCCGTGCAGCGCTCGCGCTGGCGCTGACGTTCGCCTGCTGGTCGACCATGCCCCGGGCTCCGATGGTGCCGACGCAGCTGTTCCCATTCCTGCTGGCGCTCGTCATCGAGGTGGCCACGGGCGTCCTGTTCGGTTATGCCGCGATGGTCATGTTCCAGGCCTTCCAGGCGGCCGGCGAACTGGTCGCCCAGCAGACCAGCCTGTCGATGATGACGACGCTCAACCCGATGCTGCGGACGCAGACGACAGCCGTCGGCAACCTGTTTTTCTATCTGGCCCAGACGGCCCTCCTGACCCTCGGGGGGCATCTGTGGCTGATCCAGGGCTTCTACCAGAGCTTCGACATCATCCCGCTGGGCGGCTTCCAACTGACGGCTCAGGTCTGGGAGCAGATGGGCAAGCTGGTCGTGAACTTCTTCCTGATCACCATCCAGGTCGCCATGCCGGCCACGATAGTCATGCTGATGGTCGACTTCGGCCTCGGGATCATCAATCGGGCCATCCCGACCATCCAGAACATCCTCGAGATCGTGACGGCCGTGAAGCCCAGCATCGGCTTCGCCGTCATCGCCCTGATGACGCCCAATGTCGTGGCTTCGGTCAAGCTCTGGGGCGACAAGATGCTGCGGGAATCCCACGCTACGGTGCTGATGACGCAACCCACGCCCGAACCGACACCGCTGGGTGGTCCAAGCAGGCTCAGGCCCGGACCGCCGAGACGCTGAGCAAGGACCGGTTTCGCCGGAGACTGGTGCGGGGAATATGAAGGCCAGTTCCCGCAAAGCACGCGCAGGCTCGCTCCAGGACTCGCGGCCCATCCCAACGGACCGTCGGAGGATGGAGACGTGCGCAAAGGATTCCGGATCTGTTATCGGCTCATCGGTGCCGACGGCACCGTATCGGGACCGATGAGCCTGGTCTTGCAGGCTCACTCGCCACAGGAAGCCCGCCAAATGTTCCAGTTCCGCTACCCGAAGGAGCGTTATCAGTTCGAGTCCGTCGCCGGCGCCTGAGGGGCGGCGCTACCGGAGATTGGACCTGACGCGCTCCGGTCCGGAACCACGCCGGTCCGGCGCTTGCGCGCGACAGCCATGTCCGTCCCGGCAAGACTGGCGAGAGCGAGCTCCTGCTCCTGCTCGCGCCGCAGTTCCTCGGCCCTGACACCCTTCATGTGCCGGTTCCAGAGGTTCTCGGAGCGCTGCCTGCGGATGGTCAGCTCCAACTCGAGCTGGATGCGCCAAGCGGCGAGGTCCATAGCTCTCGCGGTCTGACGCGCGGAGAACGCTTCGTACACCTGGTCGAAGAGGGCCTCCTCGGGCGTGGTGGATGCGGGCTTTTCGACCTCGAAGAAATCTATCTCCGCGGCCGTGGCCAAGGCCTTGATTCGGCTGGCAAGGTCCGGAACCCTGCCGAATGCCAGACGATCGCCGGGCTTCGCCTGACGCAGAGACGGCTCAGGATACCGGGACCCTTTCTCGGGCGCGCGCAAGGCTGCAGCGAGCGGCCCCGTCAAGCCACGGGGGCGATGGGCATCGGGCATCGGGCCAAGATTTCCGGTTTGCATACCCGGATTATCCCGCTGGCCCGGACAGGCCCTGCTTCAATTGTTGGTCAATTCTCCGTGAAGCGTCCGCGCCACAGGCTGCCTGTGGAGCTGCTGGGCACGGACGCCACAGGGCATGTTGCGTCCATGCCCGTCCTTGTCCTGATTGCCCTCGCGGGGCTGATCTTCATGGGCCCAGTCCAGCAGCCCGAAGCAACCCGCAAAGCTCGTGAGGCGATGGTTTCGGTCCTCTGTTACCACAGTGTGGAGCCACGTCCCGCGACGGATCTCGCGGTGACACCGGAGATGCTGGAGCAACATCTCCGGATAATCAGACGTCTGGAGCTGCCAACGCTGACCGCGAGCGAGGTGACGGATTGGCTTCAGGATCCGCGGAACAAGGGCAGGCGCGCCGTCTGCCTGACCTTCGACGATGGATACGGCACCGTCCGGACTCGGGCCTGGCCCCTGTTGAAACCCTATGGTGCGAAGGCGACGCTGTTCATCCATCCCCGGGCCATCGGGACGAACGGCAAGCTATCGTGGGGCCACTTGGCGAGATGGCCCGGGAAGGCCTTGAGGTGCAGTGTCATGGCTTGACCCACGAAAGCCTGTTGCGCGGCCCTCGCGAGAGCCAGCAGGCCTTCGGGATGCGCATGGAGCGCGAGATGGGTGTTTCGAAGCGCCAACTGGAACGCTTCACGGGCAAGTCAATCACGGCCTTTGCCTTTCCCTTCGGCTGGCATCAGGCCGAGCACCTGCCGCTGCTGAGGAAGCTCGGCTATGCGGCTGCATTCACCGTGAATCCGGGGGTCAATGGACCGAGCCAGGACCCCTTGTTGCTGAAGCGTCAGTCGGTTTTTCGACTCGAATCGCCGCGAACGCTGGCGGCAAAGCTCCTTGCCATGCCAGCCTCCAGTGCCGACGTACAGCCACCTGAGCTGAGCATGGCCTCAGGACACGGCATTCGGCTCACGGCTCGAGGGGCCTTTCCTTGCGAGGCGATGTGGCTGGACTTCCAGCGCGTGCCCCACGCACTCGCCCCGGATGGAACCTGCCTGTCCGGTCCCATCGACCTGGAGCCTGGCTTCCATACGGTGGCCATCCAGTCGCAGCTTCACGGAGGCCAAGGGATGACGTCGTAGTCCTTCATGTCGACCGAAGACGGCAAGGCCTGGCGGCATCCGGGGCGGCCGTGGGTGGCCTTGCGCAGGCACCATCCCGGACAATGATCCGTAGTCTCGACGGGTAGAGGATCGATGATGATGGAATCCCATTCGTGGCACGCCGAAGCAGACACCGAGGACGGCGATGCCAAATTCCGGGCCAGCGATGCCGACGACACCGCCGAATCGCGGACGGCCCGGGCACGTGACCTCCAGACAGACCCGACGAACGAGCAGTATCTGGTCCCCGGGCTCGAGAGCGCATTGTTGCACGGGGGTGACATGTTCGTGGGCCTGGGCAACTTCGACTTCTTCACCCCCGGGGCGGCAGGTTCGCGATGAAGACCATCGGCCTCATCGGGGGACAATCGGACCTCACGCTGTTGCGCATGCAGGACATGATCCGCGATCGAGGCGGCTCGGTCGTCTGGCTCGACAACTCCCGGTACCCGGAGCATGAGCACCTGAGCCTCGAGGATGGTGCTACAAGTCTGAACGGGGCGGACATGCGCCATGTTCGCGTCTGGCACCTGCGCGCCATATTCCTGAGTTTCCCGGTCTTTCGCATGCCGGATGACCACTACGCCTTGTTCGAGGACTGGCGCGCCCGTTATCTGGCCCACCGGGAGATGTATGCGACGGTGTCTTCCTGGCTCAGGGCGCTGTGCCTTGAAGGCGGAACCGTAGTCAATCCGGTGGAGAGCCTGGATCAGCACATCCTGAAGCCGTTGCAGTTGGCCCTGCTGCGGCGTGCGGGCCTTCCCGTCCCGGCAACGCTGGTCACGAATCGTGCGGCAGATGTCGAAGCCTTTGCGGCAGCCCACGCGGATGTCATCTACAAACCCGTTTCAGGCGGTGCCTTCTGCCGGGCACTGATGCCCGAAGACCTGACGCCCACTCGACTGGAGCTGCTGCGCAATGCACCGGTAATCTTCCAGAAGCGGGTGCACGGGGACAACATCAGGGTGTGCGTCGTGGGTCGGGAAGTCGTGTCGGCGGCACACATCCACACCCGTGCATTGGACTACCGCGGCAATGAGGACGGCTTCACGGCCGTGAAGCTACCCGCAGAAGTCCGACGGATGTGTGTCCAGGCTGCGAAGGTCACGGGAATGCCCTACTGCGGCATGGATCTCATCCGGACCTTTGATGGCTCATGGACGCTGCTGGAGTGCAACCCGACACCCGTTCATCTGGGTATCGAGGACCTGCTGGGGCACCCGGTCACCGAGCGTCTGGTCTCGTGGCTCTGGGAGCGCGCCTGACTGAGACCGTGCCTGTCACAGCGGCTGTCGAAACGGAATTCTCCACAACCCTCCGCCACCTCAAAACTCACGAGCTTGCGTTCCTCGCGGCTGAACTCAATGCCGACGAGCGACATGGTGACACCGGGGGCGCGGTAGTTCCCGGGATAGCCCCAGTCCTGCAACTGGGCCAGCACCCGACGGTCGGGCGCCTGCTACACGACCTTGAAATCGAAGAGGTACACCGGTTCTTCCACGCGCAAGGCCAGGTCGATCCGGCCCTTGTTCGTCGCGTCCTCGAGCTGTGCCGCAAGGCCCATGGCCGCCAGGTGGCTGCAGTACACGCTGGCGCAAAAGCCCTACTCTCGGGCCAGAGGGTTGTTGCTGTTAGCAACGGAGTAGAACTGCCCCCCCAATCGGTTGAAATTTGACCCACATGGTTTCCATACCGACTCTTGTAGCGGTTACGTCCCTAGAGTTGGTGTAAATCCGCCGGCGGCTTGTAGCAGCAACCACCGCCGCGATCCTTTCGTAGTTGCGAACAAACGAAGGAGGTCCAAGGTGGTGGCGGAGAATATCAGGACGTTGGGCGAGGTCGTCGGCAAGGTGTTGGGGGAAGGTCATGCCGATGCGTTACGGGCCGTGGGGGAGCGCTTGGTGCAGTTGGTGATGGAGGTGGAGGTCGGCAAGCTGGCCGGCGCCGCGTTGCATCAGCAAACGGACGAGCGCAAGGCCCATCGCAACGGCTACCGGGACCGGGCGTGGGACACGCGGGTGGGCACGCGGGACCTGCGGATTCCGCGTTTGCGGAACGGGACGTACCTGCCGTCCTTCCTCGAGCCCCGCCGTCGTTCGGAGCAGGCGTTGCTGTCGGTCATCCAGGAGGCCTACGTGCACGGGGTCAGCACGCGCAAGG
>JAYKHS010000021.1:0-5145 GCA_035285865.1 Candidatus Sericytochromatia bacterium | reverse complement strand
AGTGGCTGGTGGGCAGGCGTGACCTGAGCCTCGTCAGCTTCGAACTTCTGGATGGCGAGCCAAAGGAGGGGCCCATATTGCTCGTGGCCTGAGGGGTGCAGTCATCCCCAGAGAGGATCGCGGAAGTTACACCACGTCCTGGGACTTGACCCCGGTGCGGTCGTGTTGGTTGCGGATCGACTGCTTGAGCATTCCCCGGGCGCTCGGAAGTTCGGCAGGCCTGGAGAAGGCCTTCTCGAAGTCCAGCAGTTGCTCGTGCAGGCTCGCAGCCAGGGTTTCTGACGCCCTGAGGACCCCGCTACCGAACCTCAGCCGCAGGACAGGATGCCTGGCCGACCTGTCCCAATGGTCCTCGGCATACAACCCGATGAAGAGTGCGCGGTTTCCCTCGTGGAGCTCATTGAGGGTGTCGCGGAAGAGGCTCTTCCCGAAGCGCCGGGGGGACAGAAGATGGTGCGTGCTTCACGCAGCCCAGAAGCGTCAAGCCAGGCGATTCGCTTTCGGACACTCAGTTGAAGCCGCCGAGAAGGGTCGAGGTTCCAGCCGTTGCAAAGGCCGGACTGTGCAATCAGCCGTCCCTGTTGCCCAGGAAGTCCTGGAAAGGATCGGGTTTCTCCACGCCAATCTGCCCACCCTCGGGGTGGCGCCGCGTCTGCATGCCGGAAGGCGGTTGCTGCACCAGAGGCGACAACCACTCTTCAATCTGCCGGAGAGGCTGCGGGGGAATCGGTGGCTTGGCCGGTTGACCGCCCTCGGGATAGGCCAATGTCTGCGCGCTGACGGGCGGCTTGTCTTCGGCGCCCGGCAAGGCAGCCTTGCCTGGCCGCTTCTTCTTGAGAATCCGGTCCAGTTCACCCTGCAAAGCTTCATTGGCCGATTCTGCGGGAGAGGCCTTGACCTCGTTGCGATCCCGTCGCACGGGAGGCTTCGGCGAAGTTGCCTCGGCCGGGGGTTGTCCGGCACCGGCAAGCCCATCCTTGGGGGCATTCAGCCCCCCAGTCTTGGCCTTACGGAAATCCAGCGGTCCCGTGGCACCGGAGGACGGGCGAGAGATATTACCGGACATGGGCCACCTCTAATGGGTCGGAAGCGAAGTGCTCAAAGCCTTACTTGGATAAATACCCCTGAAGTCTGAGAGTTATGCTCCGAGGCACGCGACCAGGCCGCACGGATGAGTTTCCGGCAGAGAAAAGCCTTTCAGGGCGGGATCAGGCGTCCAGACGATTCCGGTCGCGACCCACCAGCCCATGGATCACGCCGGTTGCCAGCAGGTACACCACGGCGCTGACGGCGAACATCGGCATGTAGGTCTGCAGGTGCGTCAGGACCCAGCCCGTCGTCTCGAGCATCAGCATGCCGCTCGCGTTCCCGCACAGGGCGCCCAGGCTGATGACCGAGGCCACGCGCGCTGCCTGGAATCGGTCGACGGCCAGCGCGAAGAGATTGGTCGAGAAGCCCTGGTGGGCAAAGAGCGCGCCCCCCACGAACAGCACGGCGTGCCAAGGATCCGTGACGTGCAGCGCGAGGGGCAGGGGCAGGATCAGGCAAGCATAGAACAGCATGGCCCACTTGCGCGCCCGGAGGCCAGGCAACCCGCGCCGCATCAGGAAGGTCGTGAGCAGCCCGCCCGAAACGGCACCCAGGGCCGCCAGCCCATAGATGACGGCCAGCGGCGGACCGGCCTGTTTCATGTCCAGGTGGAACTGCCGATGCAGGAAGTCGGGAGCCCAGAACAGCAGGAACCACCACACCATGTCCGTGAGGGCCTTGGCGATCATGACGGCCCACGTGTCCGACTGCCGCAGCAGCACCCGCCACGATGCGGCTTCGGGGGAAGCCGCAGGCAGCGGCTCCGCGGACGGGACGGGTTCGATCGCACGCTGCGTCCGCGACACGGGCAACAGCAGCCACCCGGCCAGCCAGACGAAACCCAGGGCCCCCGTGAGCACGAAAGCCGCGCGCCAACCGAGCGCGAGGGCCACGGCGGGCACCAGCAGCGGGGCCACGATGGCACCGATATTCGAGGACGTGTTGACGATGCCGACGGCCCAGGTCTGCTGGCGCACAGGGAACCATTCGGCGATGGCCTTCATCGAGGCCGGCGTCTGGACGGCCTCCGCGGCCGCGAGGACGACGCGCGCGAAGAGGAAGTGCCCCAGCTTCAAGGCGGCCCCGTGCGCCATGCATGCCGCGCTCCAGATGGCGACGCCGGCCGCATAGCCCCGACGCAAGCCCACGCGGTCGATGACCCAGCCGATGCCCAGATAGGTCAGCGCCGCCGACGCCTGGAACAGCGTGCCCAGGTGGCCGTACTGCTGGTCGGTCCAGCCGAACTGCCCCTGCAGCAAGGGCTTCAGGATGGCGATCATCTGCCGGTCGATGTAGTTGAGCGTTCCGGCCACGAACACCAGGCCCAGCACCCACCACCGCAGGACCGAGGGCTCCTGGCCCTAGTTCGCGGGCTGCGCCACCTTGGGCTGCGGCACTGCGGACTCGGTCGGCAGCAGCGTCACGCGAGCGCCGCCGCGGGCGACGGCGCCGCGATGTGCAACGGGGCGTGGTTCAGACGCGGCAGCACGTGCCGCGCGAAAAGATCGCCCTCGGCGGCGTGCGGATAACCGGACAGGATGAACGCTTCCATGCCCAGGTCGCGATAGGCCTCCAGCTTGGCCAGAACCTGGTCCGGGTCACCCACGATGGCCGCCCCGCATCCCGAGCGCGCACGGCCGATGCCCGTCCACAGGTTCGGCTCGACATAGCCCTCGTCATCCGCAGAGTCCCGGAGCGAGGCCTGCTGGGAGACGCCCAGCGAGCGCGCATCGAGGGAACGCGCCCGGATGGCATCGCCCTCTGCCGCGTCGAGGCGCGACAGCAGGCGGCTGGCCGCGCGGCGCGCTTCGGCCTCGGTCTCCCGGACCACCACGTGGGTGCGGTACCCGAAGCGCAGCGTCCTGCCGTACGCCGCGGCACGCGCACGCAAGTCGCGGATGACCTCGGCCACCGCCTCCAGGCGATCGGGCCACATCAGGTAGACGTCGGCGGCACGTGCCGCGGCGTCGCGCGCCGCCGGGGACAGCCCGCCGAAGTACAGAGGCGGACATTGGCCGGAAACCGTGGCGATGCGCGGCGGGTCGAGCCGCAGCTTGTAGAACTCGCCGTCGTGGTCGAGCGGTTGTCCCGAGAGCAGGGTTTTCAGGATGGTCATGACCTCGACGGTCCGTCGGTAGCGCGGAGCGGAGTCCAGCGTCTCGCCCGGCAGGTCGCTCGAGATGATGTTGATCGTCAGACGTCCGCCCAGCAAGTGGTCCAGCGTCGCGATCTGGCGCGCCAACTGGGGGGGCCACGCCTCACCGCAACGCACGGCGACCAGCAGCCGCATGCGCTGCACCAGCGGGGCGACGGCAGCCGCAAAGGCGGTGGTGTCGAGGCCAAGCTGATAGCCCGAGGGCAGCAGGATGTTGTCGAAGCCGCCCTTCTGGGCCATCAGCACCAATTGGCGGCAATGCTCCCAACTGGAGCGCAGGGCCGGGTCGGGCACACCGAGGAACTCGTAGTCGTCATCGCAGAGCGCGCCGAACCATGAGACCTCGCAAGGGGGCAACGCCGTGCTCATGGCATCGGCACCCCGCGGGAGGCCACCAGGATGGCGTACCAATCCGAACGATCGAGGCGGACCTTGATCGCATCGGCTGCTTCGCGGATACGGCCCGGGTCCTGCGAGCCCACGATGGGCACGGGACGGGACGGATGCGCCGTGATCCA
The DNA here is from genome assembly GCA_035285865.1 of Candidatus Sericytochromatia bacterium. GTDB lineage: Bacteria > Cyanobacteriota > Sericytochromatia > S15B-MN24 > VGJW01 > VGJW01. Next base: position 1,383 of record JAYKHS010000021.1, on the reverse strand, counting down.
AGCGTAGGCCACCGCCGTCCGCGACACGCCCTCCCGCTCGGCCACCCGATCCAGCGCCTGCTGCACCCGCTGGACCCGCGGGTCCTCGGAAGGCCCTCCGAGTCGTCCGCCACCCAGCGGGGACCAGGCCAGCACCCGCATGCCGCGCTCGAGCGCCTGGTCGAGGATGCCGTCTTCGAGGGGCGTCGTGGCCAGCGGCGAGAACTCGGGCTGATGCGTCACGATGGGGAAGGGCAGGTGGGCCTGCAGGGCCGCGGTCTGAGCAGCCGTGTAGTTGGAGACGCCCACCTCACGGATCTTGCCGGCCGCCCGCAGCGCCACGAGGGTCTCGGCCACGTCGGCCGGATGGGCCAGCAGGTCGGGACGGTGGATCTGGTACAGGTCGATGCATGCCACGCCCAGGCGGGCCAACGAAGCATCGCAGGCAGCCGTCAGGTAGTCTCGGCCCGAGTCGTATGGGACGGGTGGGCAGATGCCTCCCTTGGAAGCCAGGACCATGCGGTCCCGCAAACCGGGCGCCTCACGGAAAACCCGGCCCAGCAGGGCCTCGGCCGCCCCGAAGCCTTCACCGCCGTAACCGTAGATGTCCGCCGTGTCGAAGAGCGTGATGCCTGCCTCGAAGGCCGCCTCGACCAGAGCGCGCGCCCGAGCGATATCCTGACCGGCAAAACGCCACATGCCCCAGGCCAGGGGCGAAAACGTCAGGCTCCCGGCCGTGAGGGGCTCAGGGCCCTTGGTGAGGGTGGCGTCCATGGGTGTTCGTTCCTCCTGGGGAAAACGGGTCAAGCGAGGTCAGCGCAGAGCCTGGACGGCATCGATGCGCCCGTGGCCGAAACGCACGTCGAAGCCATCGGGGCCGATGTCGACGGCGGTGCTCTCGATGCGGCGCCGGACCTGATCGGCGGTCCACGTCGGGCGGCGGCTGAACATCAGGGCCGCAAGGCCCGCCACGTGCGGGCAGGCCATCGACGTGCCGTCGAGGCTCTCCCATCCGCCGCCGGGTACCGTGGACAGGATGTCCACCCCGGGTGCGGCCACGGACAGGTGCTTGCCGGTGTTCGAGAAGTAGGCGGGCATGTCGCCCCGGCGCACGGCGCCGACAGCCATCACCTGCGGCAGGGCGGCCGGGTAGGCCGGGGCAGTGGACCCGGCGTTGCCCGAGGCCGCCACGAGCAGAGCGCCCTTGGCTGCCGCGTGGGCGACAGCTTCCTCGAGCAGCTTGGAGGTCCGGGGCGCGCTCAGGCTCAAGGAGAGCACCCGCGCCCCGCGGTCGGCAGCATGCACGATGCCTGCCGAGACGCTGACAAAGGTCCCACCGCCCTCGCCGTCCAGCACCTTGACCGCCAGCAGCGTGACGCCGGGGGCAACACCCACCACGCCGCC
>JAYKHS010000020.1:0-60446 GCA_035285865.1 Candidatus Sericytochromatia bacterium | reverse complement strand
GACGTCAGCCCATCGCGGCATCGCAAACACCTGATCGATCGAGTTGACGGCGGCCTCCAGCACCTCGATGAGTTCATGATTTGGCGGACGATCCGCGCGGCGCGCGTCCAGTTCGGCCGAGAAGCGCGCGCGTGTCTCGCGCAGCGTTTTCTCTGCGGACTCTACCGAGTTCTTGACGTAGAGCTGGACGCTTTTTTTCTTGTTTTTGTTGCGCTTGCGTGCCTGGGTCTCGTTTGCAGGCTCGACGCGGCCTGGCGTATCGCGGGGATCTGCGGCAGGTCGCTTTTTGCGCGGCTTTTTCAGAGCCGCGGTCGGAGCCGCGGTCGGAGCCGCGGTCGGAGTGGTCGTTGTGGTGGTGGTATTGCCGCCGGGACAGGCGGACAGAAGCGCCACGACGGCCAGCATCGGAAGAAGAGTCTTCATGAGGGGGGCTCCTTGTTGTAAGTGGGAGTAGGGTCTGTTCGATTTTACCAGACGGCCAGACCGGCCGTAGTTCATCGGTCACACACAGAGCGTATCCGGCGCCGCTTTCAGGTGTGCTTACGGCCGCGTGACCGGCTGATGAAGTCCTGCAGAGACCGGAAATACAGACATTTCATCGACACGAAAGCCTGTCCCGACACAACGACCAAGGATTCGAAAAGCAACCGGTGCAAGCTTGCCTTGTCAGTCAGGAAGACCGACGGGACAGGACGCCAACGGGCCCCGAACGAGGGGCAGCCCACGAGGCAGCGGCCTCCTCCCCGCCGGCAGCAAGAAGGGCTCCCCGCAAGGAGGGCCCTTCGGGTCTTGGGGGCCTTCTCCGTGGAGACGTGTTCTCCAAGGAGACCGTGCGACAAATCACCTGACGGACGGCTCCCTGCGTGCTACAGTCGGGCTGTGGGCGGCTTGCGCATCGTCGAGCTCGAGATCGACAACTTCAAGACGTTCCGGCAGGAGCGTATCCGTCTCCTGCCGGGCTTTACCGCCATCACCGGCCCGAACGGCTCGGGCAAGAGCAACATTCTCGACGCCCTGATGTTCTGCCTGGGCCTCGGCAACGCACGGACCCTCCGGGCCGCGAACAGCACGGGCTTCATCAACGGAGCCTCCAGCCGGCGCGAGGCGCGCGTGACCGTGCGCTTCGGCCACGAGGACGGCTCCCCCGCCTTCGAGGTGGCGCGCCGCGTCCGCGAGCGGAAGTCCCCGGACGGCGGCGAGCCCACGGCAGACAACACCTACTACCTCGACGGCAAGGCCTCGACGCTTACCGAGATCCACGAACTGCTGGGTCGCCACCACATCAGCCCGCAAGGCTTCAACGTCGTCATGCAGATGGACGTCATGGGGATCATCAAGATGACGCCCCACGAGCGCCGCCGCATCATCGACGATCTGGCCGGCGTCGCCGACTTCGACAGCCGCATCGACCTCGCGGCCAAGGAACTCCAGACCGTGGCCGAGCAGGAGGACCGCACGGTGTTCCTCCTGTCCGAGTTGCAGGCTCGCCTCGCCTCGCTGCGCAGCCAGCGAGACAAGGCCGTCGAGTTCCTCGACCTTCAGGAGCGCTTGCGCCAACTGGATCGAGACATCAAGGCCGGCCGCTGGTGGGAGCTGCAGCATCAGGTCACCTTGCAGGACGGTACCGTCCAGCAGGGCCGCATGCGCCGCGGCGAGGCAGGAGAGGCGCTGCGTGCGGCGGTGACGGCGCTCGATGCCGCCCGCGAAGAGGAGCAGCGCCTGGCCGAGCGCCTGCACCGCGAGGGCGGCGCCCGCTTCCAGGAGCTCGAAGACCAGCTTCTGACAACCTCCGGCGACCGCGAACGGGTGCGCCTCGAAGGGCGCGAGGCCCATCGCCGGTCCGAAGAACAGGACCATCTGGCGGTCCGCGCCGACGATCGCCGAAGGGACCTCGAGGCGGAAGGAACCGGGCTCGACCGCGAGATCTCCGAGGTCCGGGAACGCATCCGTGAAGCCTCGGACCGCGTCGAGACCCACCGCAAGCGGCGGGAAGCCCTGCAGGCCGAGTTGGACCAGCTCATGACCGGCCGTCAGGATCTGATGGCCGAACGACAGGCGCTGGTGACCCGCAAGGAAGCCACCGAGAAGCAAATGAACGAACTGCAGGTCGCGCAGATGCGCGTGCAGTTCGAGCAGCAACAGGTCGAGGATCGCGTCGAGGATGCCCGGGGTCGACGCAAGGAGCTGGCCGAGCAGGTCCGCGAACTGGGCAAGGACGTGGACGGACTGGCGACCCAGGCTGCCGAAGCCGCGAAGCAGGCGGAGGTGGCACGCGCCGACGAGCAGCGGGCCCAACAGAACGTCAGCAGCCTGAAGCAGACCCTCGAGACAGCCGAGGAAGCCCTGCGCGCGACCCAGAAGGAAGCCGCCAGGGTCACGGGCCTCCTGCAGGCCCAGGAGGCCAGCCTCGGCGCCGCCGTGGAGTTCGTGCTGGGCCAGAACGTGCCCGGGGTGCTGGGCACGCTGTCCATGCTCGGCGAGGCCGATCCGGCCTTTGCCCGGGCCCTGCAGGAAGCTGCCGGCGGACGCATGCGGAACATCGTGGTCACGGACGATGGCGTGGCGGCCCAGATCGGCCGCCTGCTGCACCAGCGCGAGATCGGCCGGGCGACCTGCCTGCCCCTGAACAAGCTGCCCAGCCCGAGGCCACTCCCACGGGTCAATCTGGACGGTTGCCTCGGCTACGCCATCGACAAGGTGACCTTCGCGCCCGAGCACCATCCGGCCTTCGCCCTGGCCTTGGGCGAGACGCTGATCTTCGAGACGATGACCGCGGCCCGTCCCCATATCGGCAAGTACCGCATGGTGACGCTGGACGGCGACGTGCTCGAACGGACGGGCGCCATGACCGTAGGCCGGTCCAAGCAGGCACCGGCCATGTTCCTCGCGAACCTGCGCCAGGAAGGCGAACGGCTCCAGACGGCGGTCCGCAACGCCTCGCAGAGGGTGCAGAATACCCAGGGCGCGCTCCAGGCGATGCTGACAGGCCAAGGCCGCGCCGAGGCCCGCAGGCGCGAGGCCGAGGACACCGCGGCCCAGGCCGACCGCGAACGGACAGCGCGCAACGACGAACTGCAACGTCGTGCCGAAGAACTGCAACGGCTCGACCAGGAGCTCAAGGCGGATCAGAAGCGCCTCACCGACCTCACCCGCGAGGCCGAGGGCCTCATCGAATCGGGCCTGCCTTTGGAACAGGCCTACAATGACCTCGAGCTTGCGCTTTCCGACTTGGACGACAGTCTGGGCGACGGCAGGGCCGAGGAGCTGCGCCATCAGGCCAGCGAGGCCCAATGGGCCCAGCAGGATGCGGAAACCGTGCTCCAGAAGGAGCGGCTGACGCTCGAAAGCCGTGAAGGAGCCCGTGAGGCCAATCGCCAGGCCATCGCCGAACAGGTCGAGCTGGCCGGGCGCAACCGCGAGGAGGCCAAGGCCTCGCGCGAAGCCTCCGCTGCGGCGGACAGGCAGGTTGCCGAGCTGGCAGAGCGCATCGAGGGCTTGACGCGTGCCCGGGAAGAGGCGCGCAAGGGCCTGGAAGCCCTGGTCGAGGCCCGCAATGCAGCCACCGAGACCCGCGTGCAGGCCGAAAGCGCCGTCAGCATCCGTGAGCGGGACATCGGCCTGCTGGATGATGCCGTGAAACAGGGCGAGATTCGGCTTGCCGATCTGCGCGCCCAGTGGCAAGGACTCGAGAACGAGCTTTGGGAAGAGGACATCCCGATGCCGACTGAGGCCCCGCTGCTCTCCGTCCACGACCTCGATGTGTCCCGCAAGAAGGTAGAGCATCGTCTGGCGGCATTGGGTCCCGTGAACCAGCTGGCCGTCGAGCAGTACGCCCGCGAGGAAGAGGAAGCGCGCTCCCTGGATGGCCGCCTGGCTTCGCTGCGAACCGAGCGCCAGGGCATCGAGGATCGCATCGCCGAAATATCCGTACAGAAGCGCGCCGTCTTCATGACGGCCTTCGACCAGATCCGGGGCTTCTTCGCCGAGATCTTCGGGGAGCTGGCCGGCGGCTATGGCGAGCTGTCGCTCGAGCGCCCGGAAGACCCCTTCGCCGGCGGCCTGATCATCACGGCCCAGCCGCCGGGCAGTGCCATCGCGCGCCTCGACGCGATGAGCGGCGGCCAGAAGTCCCTGACGGCCCTGGCTTTCCTGTTCTCCGTGCAGCGGACCCAGCCGGCGCCGTTCTATGCTCTGGACGAGGTCGATCAGGCCCTTGACGGCGTCAACGTGGATCGTCTGGGCCAGATGATGCGTCGGCAGTCGGAACTGGCCCAGATGGTGGTCATCTCGCACCGCAAGCCCATGATTGGCCACTCGGACCAAGGGGTGGGCGTCTATCTGGGTAACGACAAGACGACCCGAGTCCGCAGCATCATCTGGGACAACACGCGGGCGGCAGGCGCATGAGCGACTCCATGAACCACCCGGAGCTCGATCCCGGAACACTGCCCCCGCATGCCGCGGAAGCCGCAGAGAACCCGGGCATCGAAATCCTGTTGGCGATGGCCCAGCGTGGCGAACTGGACCCATGGGACGTGGACATCATCACGGCCACCGACCTCGTCTTGGCCCGGCTGGACGCCACGGACCGTCAGGACCTGCGTTCGTGCGGCAAGGCCCTGCACTGCGCAACGGTGATGCTGCGCCTGAAGGCTCAGGCCATCCGCAGCGACCTGGAGTCATGGCTGGCTCCACCGGCGGATGACGACGACTGGTTCGATGGCACGGAAGACTTCGACCAGGGCGAAGGCGACGGTCCCATCATCATCGACATGACACTGCTGCGACGCGCGGGCTTCCGGCAACCGCGCCGGCGCAAGGTCACGCTGAACGAGCTCATCGAGGAGCTGCGGCGCCTCGAATCGGAAGAATTGCCCGAGCCTGCTCGGCCGGGGACCCTGCGACGCATGCGCCGCGCCGATATCAAGGCCCGAACCGTCGGCCTGGTTCACGACGAGGACCTCGACGGGGACGCCAAGCGCCTCGCGGAACGCCTCGTCGACCAGTTCCTGACACGGCCCGAAATTTCCTTCCGCAGCCTCGCAAGCGACCACAAGGAAACGCCGTCGATCTTCCTCGCCCTGATGTTCCTCGCGCACTGGGGCGTGGTCGAGGTCGCCCAGGCGGAACCCTACGAAGACCTGACCATCCTCGCCCACGAAGCCCGCCCGGAGAATCATGGCCAAGAGGCCGCAGCCTAAGTCGGCCAGCGGCCCCGGACCGCTGCAGGCGATGCTCGAGGCAGCGCTCTTCACGACCGCCCAGCCTCTGACTCTGGATGCCTTGTGCGAGCTGCTGGACGTCTCCCGCAAGGCCTGCCTCGAGGGTCTGGTTGCCTTGGTGCAGCGCCACGAAGGAAATCCCGACAGCGGGCTGGAAGTGGCCCGATCGGAAGAGGGCTGGATCATGCAGGTCAAAGGCGCCTATCAGCCCGTCGTGGAACGACTGCTGCCCAGCGACCTGGCTCAGGCAGTCCTGAAGACGCTGACCTTCATCGCCATGCGGCAGCCCGTCCTGCAGCGCGATGTCGTGGACGTCAGGGGCTCGGGCGCCTATGACCACATCCGGGACCTGGTTGAGCGCGGCCTGGTCCGCAAGACCCCACAGGGCAACAGCGCCCTCCTCGAGCTGGGCCCCCGATTCGGCGACTACTTCCGGATCGACAAGGACAAATTGGCCCAGATTCAGGGCCAGACCACCCTACATTGGCCCGTGGGGTCCGTGACGGACCCGGAACCCACGGCGTCGTCGAACGAGCCGGAATCGGCCCCTGCGGAAGCCGACTGACCTCAGCTTGCCCGGCGAAACGACCGAGTGGACCGCGCCGAACAGGCTTGGCGACGTGCGGGAACGAGCGGTACGGCAGCCAACTGCAGGGCGTACTGCCCCCCGAAGACCGCACGTACCGCACCATCGAGCCCCTCGCGCATCAAGTTCAGCAGGAAGAAGTCCTCCGGCGCGCACTCGAGCCAAAGGCCGGTTCCGCCCAGAATCATCCGACACCGCCGGAGGCACGCCGCCACCCGGGCCGAGGTCCTGTGGATGACCTCTTGCAGGAAACGGAAAGCCTCGCGCGTCATCTGCGCATCGCTCCCGCGCCTGTCCCAGAGCACTTGACCTTCCACGGCAACCCCGCTTTCGAACGCTTGTTCTCGCACACTAGAGCACGAACAAACGTTCGTCAAGGGGCCTGCTAAGCTTCGGCCCCCTCGCCTCCGGCCAGCAGGGAACGGTCTGCCCAATCGAGCAACCAGAGCGCCATGGGGCGCAACGGGCCCGGAGGCTGCAGGGCCCCCAGGCGTGCCACGTAGCGCTCGTACACCGGCAAGGGCAGCTCCGGCATGTCCGCGTCGTGAAGGACCTGCAGGAAGTCCGGCCCGTACTCGCGACAGATCATGACCCGGGGACGCTCGTCGATCGTGACCGAGAATGCCCCGTAGGCGCGACAGACCAGCGGCCGTGCCTCGTAGACCGTGCACATGTCGTCCTCCCCGAGTAGCGGGCAGGCATCCTGCAAGGTGTCCGGCACCGGGATGCGCGCCCCGATGCCTGCCTCCTCCCAGGCCGCCGTCAACCGCTCGAGTTCGACGCGGTCCCGAGCATGCCGGGCGACGACCAGCGTGGCCAAGGCCAGCCGACGCTCCTCTGGCCATCCGTCCAGAACCCGGCGCACCAGCTCCCACTCCCGTGCCGTCACCTGAAAAAGGGCCTTGCTTCGACAGCAACCCGCGCATCCTGCGCGACAGGGCAGTTCGGGCAACTCGCGCCCCAGCGCGAAGGCGGCGTAGTCGACGACGACGTACAGATCGTCCCACCCATCGCCTTCGCCCACGTTGCGGGTCTGCTGGAGGCGCTGGCCGCACGTACGGAACGTGGCTTTGAGCAAGGGCAGGTCGTGCATCGCCCCCGATCTTCCGTTCTTTCGGTTTCCGGATCGATGACCGGGCGCACGCCCGACGGCGAAAGCCGACTGAATGCGGGTTCCAAGGATTGCAGTCAGGCGACCTGTCGTCGCGCTGCAGACGCTATCCAGGCGATACAGGGCCTGCATTCGAAGTTGTCGTCCTGCAAACCCCCGGATCTGGTGCTTGTGCCTTGGCAACCAGCCGTCAGAGACAGGACAGCCCCAGTGGGCAACCCTTTGACCCCACGGATCGACTGACCAAGGTCCGTGGGGTCAAAAGCTAATCGACCCGGCGCCTGACGGCCACCAGCGCGTCACCCTCCAGCCCAATCAGGAATCCGCCAATCGCAAACACCGCGGCAAACCATGGAGCCGTTTCACGCACACCCTGCCAAGGATCCGGCCCCATGGCGAACCAGGAAGCCATCCAACCGAACACCGCACCGAAGGCGGCCCCCAGAGCCGCACCGACGACGAGGCCGGCAGGAACGCGCATCCACCCGCTTCCCAGACTCACGTGTATCTCCTTCCCAAAAACATGGTCCGGATCCCCGCACGGCGCAGGGACCCGGACCGCCGAGTCAGGCAGCCTGAGCCGCAAGCTCCGGTGCGCTGCCGTCCGCCTCGGACTTCGCCCGGGCGATGGCATAGATCAACAAGCCATATCCCGCCTTGGCGGCGACATCGGCCAACGCGTAGCCGACCTGGATGCCGACCGTAGCCGCCTGGGTGTCGACGCCCAGCTGGGGCAGGAGGTACGTGATGGGATAGACACCCCACGTGGCCAGCAGCAGCAGACGCGTGCTACCCAGAAGCTTCTGCACCCGCTCGCTCTGATCCTTGACGGCCTCGCCGAGGCGCGCCCACAGCACGTACAGGATATAGACAAAGGGAATGCTACTCAGTGCACCCCAGACGCCCCGGACCATCATGTCTTTGTGCTCGATCTCGCCGGGATAACCCAGACCGATCATCAGCACGGCAGCAATCGCGAGATTACGCAGCATCGGCCCGCTTTCCGCCCTCGCCAACTGCAGGACGGCGACCAGTTCGACCAGCAGCAGCGGCACGGTCAGCAGCCAATCGACGTAGCGGTAAGCATCGTTGAACGGCTTGCCGCTGGGCTGGTAGGCCCCGTCCACCAGGGAGTAAGCCGCTTCGAAACTGTCGAAGATTCGGAAGTAGTGGTAGCAGGCGATGGCCACGACCAGAGCAGACACGAGCAAGGCCGGGCGATAGCGGACCCCGACCTGCTGCCGCCCGAGGACGAAGAACAGGAAAGCGGCCCCCATCGTGGCGATGGTGAAGCTCAGGACGTTGTAAACCAGTGAGAACTGGTCCGCCGTAAGGGTGGGTAAGACGTTCAAGAGCGACAACTCCTATTGCGTAGCGAGGGCCATACAAAGATTAGACAACCTCCCTTCTGCCTGCTTGTCAATGTTTTGTCTAAATTTTCTCCGAAAACCCATACAACATCTTCGGCACCAGATCCCACCAAGCATGAAGCTCGGCCCGATCAGATGCCGGCCGGAACAGCGGGAAGCCCCACGCTGCCTGCGGGTACGGAGAAACTGGCGTCCGGCAGATCGCCCCCGAGCGCCACATCATGCCAATCGAGGCGAGCCAGCATCGCACCGGACGGGTCCGAACGCTCGTAGCGCCTCGGCACGCCATCGGACACCCCCAGCCAGAAGCGTTCGATCGAGCCGGAGGAGTCGCGTTGCCACATCCGGCAGGCCGTCCCGGCGATTTCGGCCGGCACATCAATTTCTCGAGCCGTCTCCATCCACGCGCTGGATGCAAAGGGCACGGTTGCGAGATCCCCCGGATCGGGCAAGGCATGACGCCGAATCACGGGGTCCAGGTCCATCTGACGCGTGAGGCCGCCCGCACAGAGGACCCAACGCGCACGCCCACGCCAGCCCAGCGCGAAGCTTCCCTGCGCATCGCGGAAATCCACGCGCCATATGCCGTCCCGCACGGCCAACGCGACCCGTCGGCCGACCTCGGCCCCGGGCACCGCCACCTCGATCTCGGCAACATAGCGATCTGGAGCCCGCGCGCAAGCTGCCCCAAGCATCGCGGCGAGCCCCACCACGGTCCACGAACGCAACGAACCAAGCACCGGCAACCTTGACCTCGACTGCCTGACGGCCTTAACGTCGACAGCATGCGCCTTTTCATCGGTCGCGAACAGGTCCTCGACACCATCGCCCGGGATCTTGCCGGTCCGCCGGCGAAGCGGTTCATCAACCTGCATGGGCCCGGCGGCATCGGCAAGACCACCCTGAAGGAAGTCGTTCTCGAGCGCTTGGAACAGATGGCGCCGGAAACGGCCCGCATGACGCTGGACGAGACCGGCGGCCGGATGGGCCTGCTGGACGCCCTCGAGTTCCTCGCGGACCGCACGGCCCCCCCCCGCGACTTGCCCGTGCCACGCTTCGCGCGCCTGCGCCACGCCATTCAGATCATCCGTCGGCTGCGGGGCCGCCTGCTGGACAGCCATGCCCCCGAGGGCTTGTTGAGCGGGATCGACGAACGCCTCGAGGCTGGCCCCGAGACGGGTCCCGCCCCGGACGGACGGCAGCGGATGGCCTATGAGGCCGCCGTTCACGCATGGACGAGGGACCGCGAGGAGCAGGACCTGCTGCTCTACCCGATGCGTGCGCTCGCGACGGCCCTGCGGGAAGACCTGCGCGAAGGCCTGCGGCCGCAACAGGGCTGGGAGCGCCTTTTGCAAGCGCCGGTGCCCCAGGCACCGGCCCGCGTGCTGCTGGTCCTCGACAGCCACGAAGCCCTCCACCCCGCGCTCGGCCACTGGCTGCTGGCATGGTGCCTGCCCACGCTCGACGCCCCGGGCTCCGGGATCGACCTGCGCCTGCTGGTCTGCGGCCGCCAACGCCTGAAGGATACCGATCCCCTGCGTCGCTGGGACGTCCACGCCCATCAGACCCGAGAAGTCGACCTCGCCCACTTCGGACAAGAAGAAGTCGCGGCCTACCTCGAGGCGCGGGGCCTGGACCCTCTGCGCGCCGACGAAGCCTTGGAAGCCTCGGGCGGCCTGCCCTTCCTGCTCGCGCTTTGGTGTGACACGGACGGCAATGGGCGCGGTCTCGCGCTGCAGCAGGCGGCACGACGCATCCGGTGGTGGAAAACGGAAGAAGGCGTACGGTGGATGGAAACCGCCGCCTTCCTGGGGCCCATCAGCCTCGACGCTCTGGAAATCGGGCTCGAGGACCCCGATGAGGCCCGATCGGCCTTCGCTTGGCTGACGACCCACGCCGAAGCCCTCGACCACGACGACGCGGGTCACCTCGTGCTGGCTCCGATGGTGGCCGGTATCCTGCGGGATGCCCTGCGGCAGGAGTCACCCCGCCGTGCCGAGCGCCTCGACCGGCTAGGGCGCGGAGCACGGGCCATTGCCTGCCTCGAGGCCGATCTCGGCCCGCACGGCCCCGAATGGGCCGCCCTGCTGACGCGCCTGCCGGATGCCCCACTCGCTGCCGATGCCGAGGCTCCGCTGCTGTGGCAGGGCATGGAGCGCGTGCTGGCGCGAAGCCCGGAGGGCGAAGCCTTGAGAGAAGGGCTGCGGTGCCTCTGGTCCGTGCTGCCCGCAGAACGTCGGGCGATGCTCACGGACGAGGCACACCAGCAGGGCGAGGCTTGGCAACTGCTGCAGGCAAGGCGTGCCGAGGACGCTTCTCGGCGCGCCCTGCTGGCGACCCGCGCCGACCAGTTGACGCGCCGGGCAGAGGAACTGCGCCGGGAACTGGAGGACCTGCAGGCTCCGGCGCCGGCGCCTCGAGCGTCCGGCTGGAGCTTTGCGTGGTTTGGCCGTCGCCCGATCACACCAGAACCCGATCGGTCCGGCGAAGTGACGCGCACCCGTCAGATTCTTGCGGACATAGAAGCCGAGATCGGACGCTGCCGCCAGGCGGCAGGGCTCGCCGGAAGTCCTTGAGCGTCGGGCTTCAGCGCCCGCCCAGCACCCCGCGGAGGAAGTCCATGAAACCATGGCCCTCCTTCGTCGCCTCTTGGCGGTGGGCGGCGTCGAACTGACGCAAGGCTTCACGCTCCGCTTCCGAGAGCTTGCGCGGCACGACCAGCCGCAAGATCACGTGCAGATCGCCCTTCCGACGCCCTTCGCGCAAGGCCGGAAAGCCTTGGCCACGCAGGACGAACTCGGTCCCGGTCTGGGTGCCCTCGGGGATGACCAGCTTCTGGGTGCCCTCCATGGTCGGCACCTCGACCTCGTCGCCCAGCGCCAACTGCGGGAACGAAACCGGCAGTTCATGGAACAGTTCGGTTCCCTCGCGGACGAAACGGGAATCGTCCTCGACCTGGACGTGCACGAAGAGATCGCCGGGCGGACCACCGCGCGGGCCCACGTCTCCGTCGCCGGTCGAGCGGATGCGCAAGCCCTGATCTGAACCCGCCGGGATGCGAATGGTCATCTCGCGCGTCTTCCGCGTCCGGCCCTGCCCCTTGCAGGTTCCGCACTTGGCTGCAATCGTCCGCCCCTCGCCCTCGCAAGCGGGACAACCGACGACCGTGGCGAAATGGCCGAAGGGCGTGCGCTGAGTCTGCTGCACCTGGCCCACGCCATGGCACGTCGCACAGGTCACGGGCGAAGAACCTTCCTTGGCGCCCGTACCGCGGCACGTGTCACAACGCGCTTGGGAAGCGACCTCGAAGGTCCGCTCCGTTCCGGCGTAGGCCTCGGCGAAAGTGATCCGGACGCCGAGCTGTACGTCGGCGCCCCGCTCGGGCCCACGACGTCCACCCCTGCGTCCACCACCGCCACCGAAGAAGGCCTCGAAGATGTCCGAAAGGTCACCAAAGCCCGCGGCGTGGGGATCAAAACCCCTCGCCGCCCCCTCGACCCCGGCGTGCCCGAACTGGTCGTAACGGGCGCGCTTCTCGGGGTCCGAGAGGATGGCGTAGGACTCCGTGGCTTCCTTGAACTTCTCGCCGGCGTCCGGATCCTTGTTGACATCCGGATGAAACTGGCGAGCCAGCTTGCGGTAGGCCTTCTTGATGTCGTCCTCGGAGGCCGACCGGGTCACTCCGAGGACTTCATAGCAGTCGCGTGGCAACGGTGGGTTCAGCTTTCCCAATCCGCGTCGACGATGTCGCCGTCACCCTTGGCCTTGCCTGCTCCTGCCGCCGCGGCTGCGGGCTCGGCATCCTCGGTGACGGCCTCGGCCTCGTCCTGACGCTGGTACATGGCCGCGGAGATGTCGTAGACCTCCTTGGTCAAGTTGGCGGTGGACTCCTGCAGTGCCTTCAGGTCCTCGCGCTCCTTGGCGGAGTTGACCGCGGCCACGGCCGCCTCGACCCGAGCCTTCTGGTCCGAGGCGATCTTGTCGGCGGCGTCCTTGAGCAACTTCTCGGCCGCGTAGACGGAGGCGTCGGCCGAATTGCGGGCTTCGGCCAGATCCTTACGCAGCTTGTCCTGGTCCGCGAACATCTCGGCATCGCGGCGCATCCGCTCGACATCATCCTTGGACAAGTTTCCGCTGTTGGTGATGTTGATGCTCTGGGCGTTGCCCGTCGCCTTGTCCTTGGCCGAGACCTTGACGATGCCGTTGGCGTCGATGTCGAAGGTAACCTCAATCTGCGGGACACCGCGGGGTGCCGGCGGGATGCCCGAAAGCTGGAAGGTGCCGAGGCTCTGGTTGTCGGCGGCCATCTCGCGTTCGCCCTGCAGCACCTTGACCTCGACCTGCGTCTGGCCGTCGGCGGCGGTGCTGAAGACCTGGCTCTTGGCCGTGGGGATGGTGGTGTTGCGCTCGATGATCTTGGTGAAGACCCCACCAAGCGTCTCGATGCCGAGGGACAGCGGCGTCACGTCGAGCAGCAGCACGTCCTTGACTTCACCGGCCAGAACGCCGGCCTGGATGGCTGCGCCAGCAGCGACAGCCTCATCCGGGTTGACGCCCTTGTCCGGCTCCTTGCCGAGGTACTTGCGGATGGCCTCCTGCACCGCAGGAATGCGGGTGGAGCCGCCAACCAGCAGGATCTTGTCCACGTCCTTGACGTCAAGCTTGGCCTCGCGGATGGCCTCGCGCGTCGGGCCCATGCTGGCCTCCACGAGGTCGGCCGTCAGTTCCTCGAACTTGGCACGCGTGAGCATGAGGTCAAGGTGCTTGGGACCCGTCTGATCCGCCGTGATGAAAGGCAAGTTGATCTGGGTAGAGACCGTGGCGGACAGCTCGATCTTGGCCTTCTCCGCAGCTTCCTTGAGGCGCTGGAGCGCCATCTTGTCCTTCGAGAGGTCGATGCCCTCGGAGGCCTTGAAGGAGTCGATGAGCCACTCCATGATCCGCTCGTCGAAGTTGTCGCCGCCAAGACGGTTGTTGCCTGCGGTGGCCTTGACCTCGAACACGCCGTCACCCAGCTCGAGCAGCGACACGTCGAAGGTACCGCCACCCAGATCGAAGACCAGAATCGTCTGGTTCGACTCCTTGTCCGCGCCGTAGGCAAGGGCGCTGGCCGTCGGCTCGTTGATGATGCGCAGGACCTCGAGACCCGAGATGGTGCCGGCATCCTTGGTGGCCTGGCGCTGGGCATCGTTGAAGTAGGCCGGGCAGGTGATGACGGCCTGCGTCACCTTCTCGCCCAGATAGGCCTCGGCGTCCGCCTTGAGCTTGGCGAGCACCATCGCGGAGATTTCCTGAGGCGAGTGTTCCTTGCCCGAGATCTCCACGGAAACGCCGCCCGAGGCGTTGCGAACCGTCTTGTAAGGGGACTTCGAACGCTCGTCCTCGGTCTCCTCGAAGGCACGACCGATGAAGCGCTTGATCGAGTACACGGTATTCTCGGCGTTGGTGACGGCCTGGCGCTTGGCCACCTGGCCCACCAGCCGCTCCCCGGTCTTGGTGAAACCGACGATGGAAGGCGTCAAGCGGTTGCCTTCCGCGTTGGCGATCACCACGGGCTTGCCGCCCTCCATGACCGCCACGACCGAGTTGGTCGTGCCGAGGTCAATGCCGATGACCTTACCCATGTGCATCCTCCTTGGGACTATCCGTGACTGTGGCTTCCGCCATCAGATCTTCGAGCGTGATTTCGTCGCCGCCGGCCGCCTCGGGAGCGACAGGGGCAGGGGGCTGAGCCGCATTGGCGGCGACCTGAACCATGGCATGACGGATGACCTTGCCGCCGAGCGTATAGCCCTGCTGCAGGACATTCAGCACCGTGCCATCGGGATGATCGGCCGTGTCGACACTGCCGACTGCTTCATGCAGCCGGGGGTCGAAAGCCTGGCCGACCGGGCTCATGGCTTCGACGCCCTGCTGACGCAAGGTATCCATGAAAAGTCGATGAATCATCGTGACGCCCTGAAGCAGGGTCGAAGGATCGGCGCCCTGGGCGTGCGACAGGGCCCGCTCGAAGTTGTCGACCACGGGCAGCAGGTTCTCGACCACGCGCTGGGCAGCGAAGCGCACCAGTTCTTCACGCTCGGTCATCGACCGCCTGCGGAAATTCTCGAAGTCTGCGGCCATCCGCTGAAGTTGCCCCTGCACCTCGAGCAGGCGCGCCTCAAGCTCCGCCTCGCGTCCCGACGGCCCCGAAGGCTCGCCGGACGACGCATCGACGGTATAGAGCTGCGGGCCCTCCGTCGGCTCTCCCGAACCCATCACTGCCTCCCCTCGCCCGACAACCGGGCACCGAACACCTCGGACAGGCCGGCCGCGAGGACCGACACCGCCGTGACCGCCGTCGCGTAGTCCAGGCGGGTCGGCCCGAGGACCGCCACCTCCCCGGCGACTTCGTCCCCTATCGTATAGGATGCGGCGACGACACTGCACGCCTGAAGCTCGGGATCACGATGCTCGCCGCCGATGCGGATACTGACCGCACCCGGCGACGGAGCACCGCTGCGGACCTCGTGCATCCACCGCAGGACGCGTTCAGGCCGATCGAGGAAATCGAGCAGGCCGTCGACACGCTGCTGGAACTCGGGCTGACGCGCAAGATTGGCAGTCTGGGCGATGACGACCGCATCATCGGGGGCCTCGACCCGACAGAGCACCTGCCGAATCAGGTCGCGATGACGCCCCATCCGCTCGGCCAGGCTCTCGAGCACGCGACCCGTCAGGGCATCGAGCGGCCTGTCCAGAAGATGCTGCCGCAGTCCCAAAGCCAAGGCCGAGACCTCGTCGGGCGCGATGGGCTCATCGAGCGTGATCGGCCGATGCGTGACGGCCCCGGTGGAAGAGACCACCACCAGCACGAGATCCCGATCAGTGACGGGCACGAGAGACAGGGCGCGAATTCGTGCCCCGGCGGGCCGTGGGGCCCTGACGATGGCGGTGCATCCCGACAGCACGGCCGCGAGCCGGGCTGTCTGGGTCAACAGGTCGCGCAGATCGTCGGCCTCGGCCTGCCGGCGCAGCAGGTCGGCCCGAACGGAGGGCTCGAGCGGCGAGAGCGCCATCAACTCCTCGACGAAGACCCGGTAACCCTGATCGGAAGGCACGCGCCCCGCGGAGGTATGCGGCTGGCGCAGCAGGCCCTCGTCCTCGAGGTCGGCGAGGGCGTTGCGGATGGTCGCGGGCGACAGTCCCAGACCGTACTTGCGCGACAACGTCCGGGAGCCGACCGGCTCCGCCGTCGAGACGTAGTCATCGACGACGGCGCGGAGAATGTCTCGCTGGCGCTGGTTCAGCAAGGTCCTTACCTGATGGGGCGGCTTTAGCACTCGGGCGTCGGGAGTGCCAAGGCCAGCTCTTCATAACATGGGCCGCACACGCCGTCAAAGGCCATCGGGCGAGGCCGCTACCAGGTCCAGCCCAGGCCCAGCCGCAAGGCCCCGAGGATGGTCTGCTGCCCACCCGGAGTCGGCCCCTCGTCATGGTCATAGCCGAAGGACCAGAGGGTCGGTCCGGCCTCGAACAGCAGGTCCGCGCCTGCCCGGTAGGGCAAGCCCCCGTCCGCCCCCGGCACAAAGGCCTGGCCGTGGAGGCGCAGGGTCACGGGTGCCAGCGGCAAAACCTGGACCACGGCCCCGAGCGAAGGATCGACGGAGCTCCGCGGTGGCTCGGGTACGACCACGGACTGCCGAGCCGCCGCAGCGCCCCAAAGCTGCAGGTCGATCCAGTCCTGCAGGGCCCACCGGGCACCCACCCCGGCCTGGATGCGATCGTCCTGGCGCTGAACCAGACCCGCGGGCCCCCTTGCGGTCCATGAAAGCTGGCGCCAGGAGAGGCTCGTGCCGAGCCAAGGCGTCCACCAGTGCTCGATCCATGCCTGGCTCGGGCCGAAGGGGTATCCGGCCTGCAGGCCGTTCGCACGCTGATCCAGCGTTTCGACCTGTTCGAGAAACAGCACCGCGACGGAGCGTGGCCGGAGGCGGCCTGGATTCGGAGAAGCGTGCCGAATACCCGGGCGACGGGTCCCCGAATCCTCTGTCGGCTCGGGCGTCCCGGCTACGGCAACGGGGCGCTGATTCGTCTCGGACAGGCCGGACGGCCGCGGGTCCGGGGTTCGCAGGACGGGCCGGGCCTCGCCGACACTGCCAGGCAGGGTCTCGAGCTCGGCCTCGCCGGCACGCCGCACGCCGGGCTTGAGGATGAGCACTCCGGGTCCCTCCTGTACGACGAGATCCGGCCTCACCCCCGCGGGCCAGCGGAAAGCGAGGCGAACCCGCGGCACCACGCCGGGCACGGCGCGGGCCGACAGGCCGAGCGCCCCGAAGCTGGTCGCCACCTTTCGATCGAGCGGTCGCCGCAACCGGGCATCCAGCAACTCGACCACCACCTCGGGGCCATTCGTGCGCTGGACCCACGCCACAGGCCCACCAACGGGCACGGTCACGACGCCGGCCACCGGATCCCAGGCGGGCTCCCCGATGGTCATCGGTGCAGCAAGGGCCACAGGTTGGGGCACCAGCGCCAGCATGGGCACCGCCAGGGCGATCAGGCCCGCCAGGATCAGCGACGGGTGCCGAAGTGCTGCCACGCCTGCCCCGCCGCCCCGATGAAGCCTGCTGCCTCACCCAATGCCGCCAGTCTCACCATGGCGGATGACCATCTGCGTCCGGCCAGCATGAGGTCCATGCGGGCACGCATCCTCGGAAGGTAAGCCTCCCCCTGGCGCGACAGGCCGCCGCCGATCAGAATCACGTCCGGGTCGAACAGGCTGGTCAGGCTGACCATCACGCTCGCCAGTTGCGCCGAGAAGGTCTCGAGGACCTCGAGTGCCAGACCATCACCCGCCTCGGCCCGCGCGAAAAGCACGTGGGCATCGGCATCCGCACCCCAGAGGCGCACCGCCTCGCGGCCCAATGCCGTACCCGACAGGTAGGCCTCGACACAGCCGAAACGGCCACAATTGCAAGCCCGGCCGTCGGGAACCAGAATCATGTGACCCAGCTCGGCCCCGCCACCATGGGCGCCGCGCAGGACGTGGCCGGCGTCGACGACGCCGCCCCCGAAGCCCGTCCCGAGCGTCACGGCCACGACCGTGCGCAAGCCCTTGCCCGCTCCGCACCACGCCTCGGCCCAGGCCGCGGCATTGGCATCGTTGTCCGCGCAAACGGGCAGGCCGACGGTATCCGACAGCCACGCAGCCACCGGCGTACCCGCCCAGCCGGGCAGGTTGGGCGTGCCGTCGATGACGGTCCCCGTCCCGGCCTCGACGTGACCGGCCGTGGAGACGCCCACCCCGTGCACGGGTCCCGCAGATTCGGCCATCAACGCACGGGTGACGGCGGCCATCGTGGCAAGAATGCCTGAGGCCCCCTCGCCGACGGGCGTGTCCCGACGCAACGTGGTCGCAACCTGCCCGTCCTCTGCAACCAGGCCGCCGAGCACCTTGGTGCCCCCGACATCCAGTCCGACTGTCCAGGCCTGCCCCGCCATCATCAGGATCCCCGCGCCGGAACGGCATCCACGAAACGCCGCGCGATCAGCTGCGGCCGCGTGATGGCCGAGCCCACCACCACGGCATGTGCACCCCGCCGGAAGCCTTCCGTCACCTGGGCCGGCTCCCAGACATGGCCTTCGAGAATGACAGGAACCGGGCATCGGCGGACCAGGGCTTCCAGCAGGTCGAAGTCGGGCGTGGTGCGCGGCCCGCCGCTCTGCAGCGTGTAGCCGGCCATCGTCGTGGCCACTGCCACCGCGCCCTGTTCGGCGGCCAAGAGGCCCTCCTCCAGGGTCGAAACGTCGGCAATCACTGGTCGCTCAAGCTCGAGCATGCAGAGGGTCAGGAACTGCGTCAGAGGTTGCCCGTCGGGACGCGGCGCGCCGGTGGCTTCGGTGGCGATGGCATCGGCCCCGGCGGCCACGACCTCACGGGCCGAAGCGAAGGTGGGCGTGATACGGCACCAGTTGCCCTCGAAAACCTTCTGCTTGTACAGGCCCAGGATCGGCAGGTCGACCGCGGCCCGGATGGCGGCGATGTCTGCGGGGCTCTCGGCGCGAATGGCGCCCGCTCCGGCCTCGGCGGCGGCACGCGCCATGGCCGCCATGTGTGCGCTACCGTGAAGCGGTTCGCCTGGCTGGGCCTGGCACGAAATGATGAGCTTGCCCTGAACGCGGGCGAGGAAGGCATTCACGCGAGGGCCCCCACGACGTTCTCGGCCACGGCGAGCAGGCGTCCTTCCCGGACCAGGCGGACGAGCGCGGCGACGTCGCCCCCGACATGCCGATCCTCTGCAAGTGGCGGCACTTCCCGGCGCACCTCGGCCACGAGCGCCCGCGCCGCTTCGCCGGGCACGAGCGGGGCCCGGAATCCCAGCGCCTGGATGGCACACAGCAGCTCGAGGGCCAACACATGCGTCAGATTGGCCACGATCTGGGCGGCCTGCCGCGCGGCAATCGTCCCCATGCTGACGTGGTCCTCCTGGCCGGCACCGGTCGGTATCGAGTCCACGCTGGCCGGATGGGCCAGGACCTTGTTCTCGCTGACGAGCGCTGCCGCCGTGTACTGGGCGATCATGTAACCCGAATGCAGGCCGCCGTCCGGCGTCAGGAAAGCAGGCAAGCCCTGTGAGTAGTGAGGGTTGACGAGACGCTCGAGCCTGCAACCGGACAGGTTGGCGACTTCACAGGCCGCGACCTTGAGGAAATCCATCACCAGCGCGACCGGCTGTCCGTGGAAGTGCCCGCCCGTGCGGACCTGGCCGGAACCCGCAAGGATCAGGGGGTTGTCCGTCGCCGAGTTGATCTCGATCTCGAGCACGCGGCGGACATGATCCAGCGTATCCCGACTTGCGCCGTGGACCTGTGGCGTGCAGCGCAGCGAGTAGGGATCCTGCACACGATCACAGTCGACGTGGGAAGCCATGATCGGGCTCCCGTCGAGCAGCCGCCAGAGGTTGGCGGCACTGGCGGCCTGGCCGGCGTGGGGACGCAGGGCGTGAAATTCGGGGTCGAAGGGCTGACGCGATCCCAGCAGCGCATCCACCGACAGCGCAGCCGCGACATCCGCCAGTCGGAAGAGTGCCAGGGCATCCTCCGCAGCCAACACGCCGACCGCAGTCATGGCCTGGGTGCCGTTGATGAGCGCCAAGCCCTCCTTGGCTTCGAGTTCGATGGGCTCCAAGCCCTCCGCGGCAAGCGCCTCGGCAGCCGGACGCCGGACGCCTCGATGCAGTACCCAACCCTCTCCCGTCAGCGGCAGCGCAAGATGAGCCAGGGGTGCGAGGTCGCCGGAGGCCCCCACGGAGCCCTGGCATGGCACTTCAGGCAGCAGGTCCAGGCGCAACATCTCGAGCAGGCGGTCCACCACCAGGGGGCGAATCCCCGAGGCACCCACCGCCAGCGCGTTGGCGCGCAGGAGCAGCATCGCCCGGACCACGTCCGCCGGGAACGGCTCGCCCACGCCGGCGGCATGGCTGCGCAGGAGATTCTGCTGGAGCTGGGCAAGGCTGCCGTCCGGGATACGTCGGTCCTTGAGGGCCCCGAAGCCGGTATTCACGCCGTAGACGACCTCGCCACCACGCACGACGGCCTCGATCCGGTCGCGCGACACCTGCATCCGCGCCCGCGCCGCCTCGTCGAGGAGCACGGTCCTGCCCGCGCGCGCCACCTCACGGACCTCAGCGAGCGCAAGCCCCTGTCCCCTGAGGCGCAGGGGTGCCGCAGCCGTCACGAAACGGCCTTCTCGGGCTGATGCACCCGCGAGGCCTCTTCGGCCATGGCATCGATCACCGGGACCCGCGCGCGCAGCAGGCTCCAGAGATCCTCACGAAGACGCGCCGAACGGACCAGCATGGCCACGGCCTCCTCGCGACGCTCCGCCACCCAGGCTGCATCCGACAGCCCACCCAGATTGATGGCCACGTTGAGCAAGGCACCCTCGACGGCCGCCAGCGAGAGCAGCGCCCCGCAACCGGCGTCCGAGGCCGCCTGAGGCACGCCATGCTCGAGAGCAGACAAAGCCAGCTCTGCAACGGCCAACGCCTCGCGCGCCGCCTGCAGCGGCACTTCCGTCGCCCCCCGGTTGGCCTCCTCGATGGCCGCGGTCCGCGCAGCACGCTCTTCATCCGTGCCCTTGGGCATCCGGAAACCTTCCATGACCCGCTCGAAGGCCCCGGCATCCTCGGCAACGGCACGAAGCAGAGCCTGCATCAGCTCATCGCCCTGCTCCCGCAGGTTTTCGGCGGTCACGGCCACGCTCTCGTAGCCCTTGCGGCCCTCCGTCAGCGCACCCACCATGCCGACAAGTGCCGCGCCCATCGCACCCGAGAAGGCGGCCGCGCAACCGCCGCCGGGCACGGCCTGCCGGGAGACCATGTCCGACAGGAAGGCAGACAGGCTCAGCGCGCCGATCCGATCTGCCTGATAGCCGCCGGGCTCGGGCCCAGGCCGGGCCTCACCGTCCAGGTGCTCCTCAAGGATGAGCTCCTTGGGCGACCCCGGAAGCTGCAGGTAGTCGGCCGCCGCGTTCACCAGAGCATCCCGCGGGATGAGGCCGACGATCTCGGCATCCGTCACGGTCGCGCCAAAGCGGGCGGCCTCGGCCTTCACCAGCTCCTGGACCCTGCGGATGGGCGTCTTGCGGTAGTCGAGCAGGTTCATCGACACCTGGGCCACGTCTCGATCGGCTAGGTGCACGCCCATGGCCTGGACGTTTGCAAGCCCACCTCCCGAACCCCGCACGGCCTTGGCCACCTCTTGGGCGACCTTCACGTCGCGGGTGTTGAGCTGCAGGTTGTAAGCGATAAGGAATGGCCGGGCACCGATGGCCACGGCACCAGCCGTCGGATGAGGCGCGGAGGGTCCGAAATCGGGCGCCCACGCGGGATCGGCCATCTTGGCCGCAAGCCCTTCGAACTCGCCCTTGCGGATGTTCGCGAGCACCTTGCGTTCGGGCCGGCGCGCCGCTTCGGCATAGAGGTACGCCGGCACCTGAAAGCGCGCAGCAACGGCGCGGGCGACGGATTCTGCGATGGCCGTGCACTCCGCCATGGTGGTCTCTCCGAGCGGCACGAAGGGCACGACGTCCACGGCACCCATGCGCGGATGCTCACCCTGATGGCTCCGCAGATCGATCCAGCGCAGCACCTCCTCGAAGAGCCTGAGCACGGCGTCTTCCATGGCTTCGGCCGGACCGGCGAAGGTCAGGACGGTCCGGTGATGGCTTTCGTCCGGCTTGACGTCGAGCACCGTGATGCGCGGATCCTGCGCGAGCGCAGCTCGCGCCGCCTCGATCCGGGCCGGGTCACGGCCCTCACTGATGTTGGGGACGCATTCGATGAGCTTGGCCATGTCCGCAGTCTAACCTCTGCCTAGTCGGCATCCTGTGATGCATTCGCCAGAGCGCCGCGGACGCCGCGGCCGGCAATCCAGACACCGGCGACGCCGACCGACCCGACGTGATAGGCAAGCTCGCGCCAATCATGCAGATCCCACGCCACCAGATCCGCCTGCTTGCCCGGCAGGATGCGGCCAAGCCGATCGCCTTGGCCCACTGCCGCTGCGGCGTTGGCCGTGACACCCACGAAGGCTTCTGCCGGCGTCAGGCGCAACTGCGTGACGGCGAGCGTCATCATCAGAGGCAAGGACACGGCCGGGCTCGAGCCGGGGTTGTGGTCGGTCGCGACCGCTACAGGCACCCCCGCCGCGATCATCGTGCGGGCCGGGGCCGGCTCGCGCATGCCGAGGAACATGCCCGTTCCCGGCAATAGCACGGCAAGGGTACCTGCCGCGGCCATGGCCGCGAGACCGTCCGAGTGCGCCACGTGAAGATGGTCGGCGCTGACCGCGCCGAGCCGGGCAGCCAACGCTGCGCCACCCGTATCGACCAACTCGTCCGCGTGGAGCTTGAGCCCGAGACCGTTGGCCCGCGCTGCGGTCAACAGGCGCTCGGCTTGTCCAGTCGTGTAGACACCGTGCTCGCAGAAGATGTCCGCAAACCGCGCGATGCCCTGGGCTGCAACGGCCGGCAGGCTTTCCTCAATCAGACGATCGATGGCCTCGTCGGGATCCGTGCCGGGGGGCACGGCATGCGCACCAAGCCACGTGGGAATCCGGGCCACGGGGTGCCGCGCCGACGCAATGACCTCGAGCTGGGCCAGCTCGGCTTCGGTATCGAGCCCGTAGCCGCTCTTGGCTTCGATTGTGGTGGTACCACAGGCAAGAAAACGGTCCAGCCGAGCCTCGAGGCCAGTGACCAGTTCGGCCACCGTTGCCGCCCGCGTGCGCCGGACGGTCTCGTGGATGCCACCGCCGGCCGCCAGGATCTCGCCATAGGTCGCGCCGCGCGCGCGGCGCTCGAAATCATCCAGGCGCAGTCCGGCGTAGACCGGGTGCGTGTGCGCATCGATCAGACCGGGCGTCAGCAGCCGGCCCTCGAGGTCCACCTCACGGGTTCCCGGTCCGGTGCCCACGGCCTGAAGGACGGCCGACTCGGCACCCGCCGCGACGATGCGCCCGCCGGCCAAAGCCACGGCACCCCGATCGTGGACAATCAGCTCGCCCTGCCGAGGGCCGGCCAGCGGGCCAGACTCACCCGCGGGCGTGACGAGCCTTGCACCACGCAGGAGCCAGTCGACGGCCGCGACCATCACGACTCCCGCATCGGCAGGCGGACACCCCGCGCGTCGGCGCAGGCGATGGCCTCGTCGTAGCCGGCGTCGGCGTGCCGGATGACGCCCATGCCGGGATCGCTGGTCAGCACGCGCTCGAGCCGCCTGTCCGCCTCGGCGGTGCCGTCGGCGACGATGACCATGCCCGCGTGCAGGGAGTAGCCGATGCCGACCCCGCCTCCGTGATGCAGGGAAACCCACGAAGCCCCGCCCGAGGTGTTGACGAGGGCGTTCAGGTAGACCCAGTCCGCCACCGCGTCCGTCCCGTCACGCATCGCTTCCGTCTCGCGGTTGGGCGAGGCGACCGAGCCGCAGTCTAGATGGTCGCGCCCGATGACGACCGGTGCCGAGACCTCGCCTCGTGCGACCAGGTCGTTGATGGCCCGGCCGAGGCGGGCCCTGTCGCCGTAACCAAGCCAGCAGATTCGGGCCGGCAAGCCCTGGAAGGCAACCTGGTCCCGTGCGAGACGAATCCAGTGGGCCAGATCCCCGTCGGCACCGAACTCCTCCAGGATGTAACGGTCGATGCGGGCGATATCGGCCGGGTCACCGGACAGGGCGGCCCAGCGGAAGGGACCCTTGCCCTCGCAGAACAGCGGCCGGATATAGGCCGGGATGAAGCCGGGATAGGCAAAGGCCTCGGCCACGCCGTGGTCCTTGGCCAACTGGCGCAGGTTGTTGCCGTAGTCGAAGGCCACGGCACCCGCCTGCATCATGGCGAGGATGGCCCGCACATGATGTGCGGCAGCCTCTCCGACGCGCCGGGCGTAGTCGCCGGGATCCGACGCGGCCTGCTCCTTGGCCGAGCGGGGATTCGTCCCCGGAGGCAGGTAGCCGCAGGAAGGATCGTGGGCCGAGGTCTGGTCGGTCACGACGTCCGGAATCCAACCCCGCCGCACGAGCTCCGGCGCGACCTCGGCAATGTTGCCCAGCAGCCCGACGGAGAGGGGACGACGCTCGGCCACGGCCGCCCGGACCCGGTTCATGGCGTCCTCGAGATCCGTCGCCATCTCCATGACGTAGCGCGTCTCGAGGCGTCGACGGATGCGCGTCTCGTCGACTTCGACCACGAGGGCCACGCCATCGTTCATGGTGACGGCCAAGGGCTGCGCGCCGCCCATGCCGCCGAGACCCGCCGTCAGCACCCAGCGGCCGGCGAGCGTGCCCCCGAAGTGCTTGCGGGCCAAGGCGCGGAAGGTTTCCCACGTGCCCTGCAGGATGCCCTGCGTCCCGATGTAGATCCAACTGCCGGCCGTCATCTGGCCATACATCATCAGGCCGCGATCCTCGAGATCGCGGAAGTGACCCCAGTCCGCCCACTTCCCGACCAGATTGCTGTTGGCGATCAGCACCCGCGGCGCATCGACGTGCGTGCGGAACACCCCGACCGGACGTCCGGACTGGACGAGCATCGTCTCGTCGTCCGCCAGCGTCATCAAGGTGCGCACCATGGCCCGCAGTTCGGGCCAGCCACGGGCGGCCTTGCCCGTCCCTCCATAGACCACGAGGCGCTCCGGGTGCTCGGCCACCTCGGGATCGAGGTTGTTCAGCAACATGCGCAGGGCGGCTTCCTGGACCCAGCCGCGACAGCGCAGTTCCTTGCCCCGCGGCGCGCTCAGGAGGTGCCCCTCCTCGCCGGCCAGCAACCTGTCCAGTCCGGTCTCGTCCAGCGTGTCCAAGGTCGCCATCGCCACCTCCTCGTGTCGTCGGCCTCGCTCCATTCTACGCCCTGGAAGCCGGAGTCAGGCGTGGAGGTTAGCTCTGCGGTGCTCCCCGGGTATGATGGACTGCCTTGGGACGCCTCCTTCTTCTTGCCGACCCTTCCACCCAGCACCGCAGGAACCTCGTCGCGATGCTGGCCGGTGAGGGTTACGACTGCGTGTCGGTCGGAGACGGCGTCGAGGCCATCTCGGCCGCGATCAAGCAGCAGCCGTCGATGGCCCTGATCGACTACGAGCTGGGAGGCCTGCCCGGTCCCTTGCTGGCCATGGCCATCCGGTGCAATCCCTTCACCTGCCTGATGCCCGTCGTGATGATGTCCTCGAAGACCACGGCCGAAGTCCTGCAGGCCACCATCGAGTCCGGAGCCTCCGAGTTCCTGCCCAAGCCTCTGGACGGCAAGACCCTGCTGCAGCGCCTCAACCGCGTCGCCGGCGATCACCACCCCCTCGACACCCCGATGACCCTGCAGCTCGACGACCAGAGCCGCACCTACAACACGGTTTCGCGCGGGCAGGCCGACGAAACGCTTTTCATCCAGCGTCCGGCGTGGGGCGAGCAGGCCGGGCTGGCCCACGGTCCGGGTACCGAGGGCGAACTGCAGTACGAGGACCGGGACGGCACGGCCACGCGTCGGCGTATCGTCGTCCTGCCGGACACCGAAGATCCCGAACTGCTCTCGGTCCGGCTCATCAGCCCGCCGCACCGCAGCCAGCGCCAACAGCGATTCCGCCGCGCTTCGGACCTGCCGCTGCGCTACCGGGTGCCTGGCCAGTTCTACCGCCTGGCCACGCTGGGTCACCTGTCACCCTTGGGTCTTCGGCTTGTCGGCGTGCATGACGGCCTGAACGTCGGCGACGAGATCACGATGGAGATCCGCAACCCCCCCAGCCTGGACCCAGTCGTGGGCAAGGTCCGACGCATCCACAAGGTGGCCGGGGCCCCGGTTGAGGCCGACATCGACCTGCCCGAGGACATGAGCCCATTGTGGATGGTGCTGCTCACGATCCACCTCTTCCGGACGGACATCAAGCTCACGCCGCCCACGGTACCCCAGCCCCGATGAGCCTCTACACGCTGCCTTTCGGGGGCCAGGTCATCGAGACCCGCGTCGCCGAGGAGCCTGTCCAGGCGCGGTCCGTGCAGATTCCCATCCTCTGGGCGGGTGGGCCCGTAGGACCGCTGACGCTCAAGATCCAGGGCGGGTACGCACGCTGGACGGCCCTCGCGGGCGCAGACGCCTGGCATTCCGTGGGCGCACGGACCGATCTGGTCTGGGAACTGCCCCTCGGCCCGCTGACGACCTCAGCGGGCGTGACGGCACAGCAATGGTTTCCGGTAGGCCCGGCACCGATCCGGACCATGCCCGGGGCCTACGGGCTCACGGCCGGCGGACGCTTCGCGCTGCTCGGGTTGCTTGATCTGGAAGCCTCGGTCTGGGGCCTTCCGGATCCCGAGATGAACAATCTGCTCGGCGGTGCCACGGGCAGGGCGTGGGGCGCCTCGGCCGTCGTGCGCATCGGGCTGTAGGCCCGACGACGCCTCAGCGCAGGTCGGCGAGGCCCGCCTGTCCGGCAGGGCTGACCTGCATGATGGTGTGAAGCTGCTTGATGGCGCGCTTGAGGCGTCGGCAGATCTCCATCTGACTCACGCCCAGGCGTCGGGCAACCTCGGCCTGGGTCATGTCGTGAAAATAGCGCATCTCGAGCAGTTCCTGCTGCTGACGCGAGAGCAGCGCGATGGCATCCCGCAGCGTCAGCTTCTCGTCCTGATCGTCCTGCGTGACGCGGTGCGTCCGAGGATCCTGCAACGTCTCGAGGAGGCTGCGGGAATCATCCTCGTCCGAACGGGTTTCCTGATCCAACCAGTACACGGAAACTCGGTTGTCGTACTGCTTGACCTCATCGATCTGCTTGACGGGAATGTCCAACTGCGCGGCCAGTTCGGCGTCGGTGGGATCACGACCGAGTTGATGGGACAGGGCCATGGTGACCTGCGATAGGCGGTAAGAGAGCTCCTGAAGGGCGCGGGGGCCGCGCATCAGGCTCTGGCGATCCCGCAGGTAGTGGCGGATGTGACCCGTGATGTAGTGGACGGCAAACGTCTTGAACTCCGTGTTGTGGCCGTACTCATAGCGGTCGATGGCCTCGAGCAGGCCGATCGAGCCGACCTGAATCAGGTCCTCGATGGGATCCGTGCTGCGTCGTGCAAGACCGCGGCCAATCTTGCGGACCAGCGGCAGGTATTCCAGCACAAGGGCTTCCCTCTCTTCCGAGGTCTTGGCCCACTTGCGGGTCTTCTCCACGCCGAACCTCCGCAGTCCGGGTCCACGAGACCCAGCCCCAGCCAGCCCACCGAAGCCGATCCTAGCAGGAGCGGCACGCGTCAGGCGCGGTTCACGAACTTGCGTTTCGTGAAGGTCCGCTTGCCCGCGGTACGGTGGGACATCGATTGTCAGGACATGCCATCCGAGGGATGACACCCGGAGGATACCTCCATGGAGGGTACTCCGTTGTGGCTTGAATCACGCCGAATTAACCGGATGGCAACGGTTGTGACGGCTGCACCATTCACTTGCCGATGCAGAACTTGCCAAACACCTGATCCAGCAGATCCTCGTTGAATTCGACGCCTGTAAGCGTTCCCAACTCACGCGCCGCACGCTTGAGAGGAACAAGCGCCAGGTCGACGGGCCAACCATCGGCCACAAGGCCGGCCGCCTCGTCGAGGGCCGCGACGGCACGCTCGAGCACGGCCCGATGGCGGGCGTGGACCAGGAGGCCATGGCCGACCTGCTCCTCGTGCGGCTCGATGAGGCGCACGACGGCCGCGCGCAGGTCGTCCAGGCCCGTTCCAGCCAAGGCAGAGACGAGGACATCGCATGGACCGGTCCATGCTTCGCCCTCACGCAGGGTGTCCGCCTTCGTACGCACCACCAGGTCGCGACCCGAGACGAAGGCCGGGGCGTCCGGCTCTTCCCAGGGCCACGAACCGACTTCCGCAACGCTCACGACCCAGAGCCGCATCGGTGCATGGACGGCCGTTTCCCGAGCCATCGCGATGCCGCGGGCCTCGAGCGCGTCCGGGGCCTGCCGAAGACCGGCCGTGTCGATCAGGCGTACGGGATAACCACCAAGGCTGACGGTGGCATCGATCCGATCCCGCGTCGTACCGGGTCGCGCATCGACCAAGGCCCGGTCCTCTCCCAGCAGGGCATTGAGCAGCGAGGACTTGCCGGCATTCGGACGACCGAGCAGGACGACGTCCACGCCTTCCCGCGCCCGTGCTCCGGCTGCGGCCGTCCCGAGCAGGCCTGCCAGACTCCCGCGCAGACCGGCGATCGCCTCCGCCACGCGCGTCGCCTCCGGGACCTCGTCCGGAAAATCGAGCATGCCCTCGAGCGCCGCCACCTGATGCATCAAGGCCTCACGTGCCTGGGCCACCACACGCGACAGGGCACCATCCATCTGTCGGAGCGCAGCCTCGAGCGCCCGTGCCCCGGGAGCCGTGATCAAGTCATGGACGGCCTCGGCCTGCATCAGGTCAAGGCGACCACCCAGAAAGGCACGCCGGGTGAACTCACCCGGACTCGCCGCCCTGGCCCCGGCCGTCAGGATGGATTCGAGAACCCGGCCCTGCACCGCGACCCCGCCGTGGCCCTGAATCTCGAGAACGTCTTCGGTGGTGTAGCTGTGGGGCGCCGGAAACCAGAGGGCCAGCACCTCGTCCACGACCTTGCCGTCGCCGGCAGCCAACAGGACGCCCAGCGCCATGCCACGCATGCCACGATCGAGGCCCGGACCCCTGGCCCGGAAGACCTGCTGCGCGATGGCCCACGCATCAGGACCGGAGATCCGGACGATGCCGACGCCTCCCTGGCCGGGGGGCGTCACCCGTGCCGCGATGGTATCGGGCATGAGGGTGCGTCAGCCGCGGTCGCGGCCCCCGCCACGCCGCCCGCGGTCCCGATCGCGACCGCCCGGACCGCCGCGGCCATCCCGGCCACCACGACCCCGCTGGGGCAGCTGCGGCAAAGGTCCCGTGTAGGGCATTGGCCGACCATCGGCGTCCAGCGGACTGATGACGACGGCACGCGCGGGCTCCTCGCCGACCGATAGGGTACCCACGCCGGCATGCTCCTTGGCCAGATCGTGCACCTTCTTGCGATCCGCAGCGTGCATCGGGGGAAGACACACACCCTCCTGACGCTCAAGGGCCTCCTGAGCGGCCGCAGCAACCTGCTCGACCAAGCGCGCAAGCTGCCGTGCACGGTAATCGCCGCAATCCACCCGGATGCGCTCGCCCTCATCCATCGGAAACATGGTGTTGGCCAGAACCTGGAAGGCATCGAGCGTCTGGCCGCGAGAACCGATGAGCACCGCCGAATCAGGATGTTCAACAATGTGGAGGAGGGGACCCTCATCCGTCATCGAGGCCGTCACCGCAAGATCGAAACCCATGGCCCTGAGCGTCTGCACCAGCCAGTCCTGGGCGTTGGCGAGGGCAGCCGGAATGGCTGAAAGGGTCATGAGGCACCTCCGTGGCGACGCTGGGCCCGATTGGGACCGGGGGAAGGCTCGGCCTTGACATCCACGACGCCGGGCGCGGCAGGCCGCGGCCCGCCGAAGCCCTGACCGAAGGTGGTCTGGGTCGCGAGGGAGGGATCAGGCGGGAAACGCTTGAGCAGATAGGTGTACTGCACGATGGTGACCAAGCCGGAGACGACGATGTAGAGCAAGACACCGGACGGCATCAGATAACCGAAAAGCGGCGCCATCAGCGGCGACATGAACAGCATCTGCCGCTGGAACGGATCGTTGGGGTTGGTCATCATCATCTTCTGCGTCATCCAGCTGGTGAAAGCGAAGATCGCAATGAGCGCGATGTTGTCCCAGTGGAAGGTCGCGCCGGTCTTGATGCCGACGGCAAGCAGATCGCGGATGAACAGGAAACCGTTCTCGGAATCTGCGGCGGCCTTGATGCTGGCAATCAGGTTCTTGTCATTCAAGGACCCGTAGAGCGCGAAGAGCACGGGCAACTGGAAGAGCACCGGCAGGCAACCCGAAAGCGGGGTGGTGTTGTGTTCCTTGTAGAGCTCCATCATCTTGGCCTGCATCGCGGCCGGATCGTCCTTGTGCGCCTCCTGGAGCTCGCGCAGCTTGGGCTGCAGCCGCTGCATGATGCGCATGCTCGAAAACTGCTTGACGTTCAGCGGGAAGAGCAGGGTCTTCACGAGGACCGTCAGGCAGACGATGGCAAGCCCGTAATTGTGCCAAGGCAAGGAATCATGGAAGAACCTGATGATGGGGATCATCACGCTCTGGATCAGCGCATCGATGGGATTCACGGTTCTGGGACCTGAAAGGAAGGATCAAGGAACGGGATCGGGGCCGTGGGGCCCCCAGGGGTGGCAGCGCGCGAGGCGCCTCGCCCCGAGCACGATGCCCTTGCGAACGCCATGGCGGACCACGGCTTCATGGGCATACTCGGAACACGTGGGCCAGAATCGGCAGGCGGGGGGGAGCCAAGGGGAGACCAGGAGCTTGTAACCCCTGAGCAGGCCAAGGACCCACCGTTCGACCCGAGAATCAGGATTCACGCGCCTCCCATGTTACCGGGAGCATCCGCAGGCGTCGACGGAAGCAGGCCCGCACGGACCAGCAGCTTGCCGACGGCCGTGGCCAGTTCGGCGTGCGTGGCTTGCGCCGCGGCCGACCGGGCAACGAAAACGACCATCGCCCCCGGGCGCACGTCCTCCTTGAGGGCGGCCACCGCTGCTCTCAAGCGGCGGCGCACCAGATTGCGGACATGAGCCTTGCCTACCTTGCGGCTGGTCACGAAACCGAATCGGGAAGGCCGAGCCTCAGCGTCCGGAACAAGGAGGACATGGCAACCCAAAAGAGAAAGGGACGATCGACGACCCGAGGCATACACTGCCTCGAAATCGCGACCGCCCCTGAGACTCAGGGTCCGCGGCAGCACTAGCCTGCGAGGCGATGGCGACCCTTGGCGCGGCGGGCCTTGACGACCCGGCGGCCATTCTTGGTGCTCATGCGCACCAGGAAACCGTGGGTGCGGGCACGCTTCCGCTTCTTGCCACCATGCTGGAACGTAAGGGCGAGCATGTCGAACTTCCTTCGGGGGAGAAAACGGGCCAGCGCAAAACGCGACCCAAGCACAATCAGGAGTCACGGTAGCACGCCTGTCGCATCCGGACAAGGGCCGAAGCGCCTTCTCCACACGTCCGGAGAAACTCTGAAATGGTTCATGCCGGGCTTGCTTGGCCGATCAGGGAACCCTTTTCAGGGCATCCGGGCCCTAAAGGGATCTGGCAGGCTCTCCGATGCGGAGTTACCATCGGCTTCACCCGCCGGAGATCGGCCCGGGCAAGCGCGGACCGGATCTCCGAGCTGCGCGGATGCCGACGGACCGGCTCACCCTCAATCCCATTCCACCCCTCAACCATCCCGACCGCATGCAGGCTGACGAGCTCTGGACCAAGACGCTGCCGCTCCTCCAGATGAGGATGCCGGGGCGCTACAACTCCACCTTCCAGTTCTGCAAGGGCATCGATGTCGTCGATGATCAGTTCACGCTGGAAGTTCCCGGATTCTACTCTGCCGACAAACAGACCAACGATCGCCCGATCATCGAGGAATCCATCTACGAGGCTTCGGACGGCGTCCGTTACCAGGTCCGCTTCCGCGTCAACAACATCGGACCAGCATCCGTTCCTGCCGCGGCCCCCACGATCCAGGTCGTTCAGGCACAACCGGGCGTCGTGGGCCTGAGTCCGCGCTTCACCTTCGACAGCTTCGTCATCGGCGCCCACAATCGCTTTGCCCATGCCGCGGCCCTGGCGGTGTCCGACAAACCCGGCTTGGCCTACAACCCGCTCTTCATCTACGGCAGCACGGGCATGGGCAAGACCCACCTGATGCATGCCATCGGCCAGAGGGTGCTCGCGGCCAATCCCCGAGCCAAGGTCTGCTACGTCAAGAGCGAAACTTTCACGAACGAAGTGATCGACGGCATTCGTGAAGATCGGATGCGCGAGTTGCGGCGGCGTTACCGCGAGACGGACGTGCTGCTCATCGACGACATCCAGTTCATCGAGCGTACCCAGGCCACTCAGGAAGAGTTCTTCCACACCTTCAACGAGCTGCACATGGCCAACAAGCAGATCGTCATCACCTCGGACAAGCCGCCGAAGCAGCTCCCCGAAATCGAGGATCGCCTGCGCAGCCGTTTCGAGTCAGGCCTGCTGACCGACATTCAGGCGCCCGATCTGGACACCCGAATCGCCATTCTTCGGAAAAAAGCGGATGAGGGCGGTCATGTCGTGCCCGAAGACGTCCTCGACTTCGTGGCCGGCACCTTCCACGACAGCGTGCGTGCCCTCGAAGGCGCCTTCATGCGTGTCATCGCCTATTCGGAGATGGACCGGGTACCACCGACGCTCGAACTCGCCCACAAGGCGCTCGGCACCCAGCACATCCAGCCCATCACCATCGAACGCATCACGGCCATCGTCGCCAAGACCTATGATGTCACCGTAGAGGAACTGATCTCCGAACGACGCAGCCAGGACATCACGCGGCCGCGGTTCATCGCTTGCTACCTCTGTCGCGACATGACCGGTTCCAGCTTCCACCTCATCGGTCGTTTTTTCCGTCGGGATCACACCTCGATCATGCATGGCGTCAAAACCATACAGAAGCAGCTCGAAGCGGATCCCCAGCTTGCTGCCCAGATCACCTACCTGCGCGGACGCGTCGCTTCAGGCCTGAACTAGCCTGGTGACGCCACTTGGCCTTTGCCGGTGGAAAACGCCAGGGCCGGAGTGGATAAGTGGACGCCAAATATCCACAGCCCCTGAACACGTTTTTGACAACCCTGTTCAAGCTCAATAGCCGCCTGGGTTTCAGCCGATTTCGTACGTGGCCTGACCAGGAACGGCACTTTCACGCCACTGTGGATAACCTTCGCTTTTTCCACCACTCGACGGCGGCTCGAGCTTCTGTCAGCTCCTGGAATCATGTGGATGAAGGAGAGGAAAACAGTGTGAAATTCTGGGGAAAGTCAGCGATGTAACAAGATGTATCCTCACCACTCCGGATGAGTGCCCCTATGGGATAAACCATCCATCGGAGTGAACTCAGGAGTGGGTTCCGCAGTCTCCGGACACGCGCCATGCACCGGTCCGGTGACTCGGATCACAAGCAGGGAAGCCTTTTCCGCCGACTTTCCACCGATGGTTGAAAATCCTGAGACCGGCCTTTGTGCACAGAAATGATCAGGCCATCGTTCGCGGGAGTGAATTTTCCGGGCATGAACCGCCCTTCGGGAGGGGAAGAAGGAGTCAATCGGGAGGGCATGACGACAGGGACAACCGACACGGTGCACAAGACGCCCGATCGCCCCTCCTTTGTCCCCTCCCCGAAAGAACAGTCGTGACAAGGCTTGGAAGGGGTTCTCCCTCAAATCCACTCCCCCTACTACGACGGTATTTATTAATTAAATTTCATGAATTCCGGTTCTCACAGGACCGTCATGCACAGGAATGTTCGTCCGGAGAGGACTGGTACAATGGCCCATCCCCGAATACGGATGGGAGATTCCGAGATGCGCTTCACCTGTCAGAAGGATGAACTGGCCCGAGCCCTTTCGTCCGTGCAGCGGGCCATCAGTGCACGCGGACCCATGCCCATCCTCGCCAATGTGCTGCTGACCTCCGATGGTCAGGGCCTGCGTTTGTCGGGAACCGACCTGAACCTCGGCATCGAGACGCACATGGCCGCCGACATCGCGACGGGGGGCAGCATCACCGTCCCCGCCCGCAATCTGGCCGACATCGTGGGCAAGCTTCCCAATGCCGAAGTCACCTTGACCGTGTCGGATCGCAACATCCTCGTCACGTGCCAGCGGGCCAAGTTCACGTTGGCGACCGAATCGGCCGACCAGTTCCCCAGCCTTCCCCAGGCGGATGCCGCCCAAGAGGTGCGCTTGCCGGCTTCGGTGCTTCGGCAGGGCATCCACAACACGGTATATGCCGCAGCCAACCGTGACGACATGTCGGTCGTTTCCGGCGTTCACATCGCGATGGCCGACGGGGTGCTGGAGATGGTCGCGACCGATGGGTACCGACTTGCAGCCTGGCGGTATGGCGGTGTCGGATCCCAGGTCTTCTCGGCGACGATTCCCGCCAAGGCCATGAGTGAACTCGAGCGTCTCCTCGGTCAGGACGAGGGCGATGTCCTCGTGGCCGAGGCCGCGCGCAGCGATGATGGCCTGGTCGGCGGGACGCAGATGGTGTTCACCAGCGGAGGGCGTAAACTGACGACCCGGCGGATTTCGGGACAGTACCCCAACTATCGTCAGGTCATCCCTGCCCAATTCCGCAACGAGACGATGGTGGATCGTCTGTCCTTGCTCAAGGCCGTCGACCGTACGGGCACGATGGCGTCCGAGCGTGATGGCCGCGCCTTGCGCGTCACCTTCACCGAGGGTGCCCTGATCCTGCAGGCGCGCAACGCCGAAAGTGGCGAGGCGGAAGAGCGCGTCGATGCCGAACTGCGTGGCGACAGCCAAGACATCGTTTTCAACGCCCAGTACCTGCAGCAGGCTCTGGAGCGTGTCGAGGGCGAGACCGTGGTCATCAAGACCAACGGGCCCGTCGAGGCCACCATGTTCCAGGGTGCCGACGATCGGTTGACGGCCCTGGTGATGCCCATCCGGAGCTGACGCTGTTCCTCGAACGGCTGGAACTCGCGGACTGGCGCAATCATGAACGCCTCGAGGCCGTCTTTGCCTCGGAGCGCGTCATCTTGCTCGGGGGTAATGCGCAGGGCAAGACCAATCTGCTCGAGGCGGTGGCCACCCTTGCGACGGCCCAGCCGCCCTTTGCCCGCAAGGAGGCCGAGGTCGTCCGTTTCGGGGCGCAGGATGCCATCGTCCGATCGGTTGTTCGTCGCGGTGGGCATCCGCTTCGGGCAGATCTGTGTTTTCGGACGCAGGGTCGTCGTGCAGCCCAGATCGACGGCGTGCCCTGCCGAAGGATGGTGGATTGGCTGGGACAGGTCACGGCCGTGCTGTTCAGCCGGACAGACCTCGATCTGATTCAGGGAGCCCCGCTTGGTCGTCGACAGTTGCTGGACCGTCTTGCGCGTCAGATGGCACCGCTCTTCCACGACGAGGAGGCTCGTTGGTCGCGCTTGCTGGTGCAGCGCAATGCCCTGATTCGCCGCATTCAGGCCGGGACGGCAACGGCTTCCCAACTCGAGGCCTGGGACGAGCCTTTTGCCCTGGCTGCCGCTGCTGTCGCGCGCCGGCGCGCTGCGCTGATCCGGAAGTTGACCCCGCTTGCCGCACGCTGGCTGGAGGTACTTTCCGGTGGACGGGAACAGTTGGGCATCGTCTACAAGCCTGGTGTGCCCGGACTCGACGAGTCCGTGACCGCGGAGGGAGCCGACTTCGCCGCGTCCGTGCTCGAGGCCTTGGGACGGGCTCGTCAGCAGGAACTGGCGCGTGGGCACGCGACGGTTGGTCCACACCGCGATGATTGGTCGGCGCGTCTCGACGATCGGGATGCGGCCGGCTTTGCCTCGACGGGTCAACGCCGGTCCATCGTGCTGGCGCTCAAACTCGCCGAACGGGACCTGCTGAAGGAAGCCGTCGGGGAGCCTCCTCTGCTCCTGCTGGACGATGTCCTGGCCGAACTGGATCCGATGCGTCAGGAGGCTTTGCTCGAAGCCATCGGTGAGGGTGGCCAGACCTTTGTGACCAGCACGCACCTTTCCGAGTTGCACGGTTCCTGGCGGGCCAGAGCCGATCTCCGCGAGGTCGCGCCCGGACGCCTCACGAGCCAGTCCGTCACCTGAAGGCAGCAATTCTTCCGTCCGTGAGGACCATGGTGTACCGGACCGCATCGCCCCATGCTGACGAGGCGATGGCCAGAGCACCCGTCACGCGAGCCTGGAGGAACCATGATCACGTTGTCCGGCGGCTGGGATCTGGGATATGCCATCCACCACTACAATCGTCCCGAAGGCGGTCGGACCCTGCTGGGGGAGGCCATCTACCGCTACCAGTACCGCAAGCAGTGGTACCTCGTGGACGCCTTGGCCCGCTGGGCACAGAGTGCGCTCAAGGACACGCCCTCCTTGCGCCAACCCGACTTGCTGGTTCCCGTGCCGTCCACCGGATTCAGCGTCGACTATGATCCGACGCACCTGCTGGTGGATTGGCTCAGCCAGTTGACCGGCATCCCTCGGGCGGTCGGCATCCTGAACCGTCAGGGTCTGATTTCCGAATATGGGGATCCCGAGCAGGAGACGGTCCGAGGCTCCTTGCATGTAACGGCGCCCGATGCCGTCAAGGGACGCAAGGTCCTGCTTGTGGATGGCATCATCTGCTCCGGCACCACGCTCAACCTCGCGACCCAGGCCTTGAGGCAGGCGGGGAGCAGCGAGGTACACGTGCTGGTCTTCACCCGGATCGAGCGTCAGTCGTCGGATACCTATGGCGGACGTCGCAGCCTGTAGCTGGAATGGGGTATCCTGCTGGACCTCATGTCCACCGTTGCCATTCTCGACTTCGGTTCCCAGTACACGCGCCTGATTGCGCGGCGGGTCCGCGAGCTGGGTCTGCGCAGTGTGATTCTGCCGCATGACGTCCCTGCCGACAGGATTGCCGGATCCGAGACAGGCGCCATCATTCTTTCCGGCGGGCCCGACAGCGTGCATCGTCCGGGTAGCTTGCGCCCCGCCGAGGGCGTGCTCGATCTAAAAAAGCCGATTCTCGGCATCTGTTACGGGATGCAGTTGCTGGCCCAGACCGAGGGCGGCACCGTCGAACCCGGCGAGCGTCGGGAATACGGTCCGGCTGTCATCTCGTGCGTGGATCGGGAAGGTCTGCTGGCGCAGATGGAGTTCGAGGAACCAGTCTGGATGAGCCACGGCGACCATGTGGCTGTGCTGCCCGCAGGCTGGCGTCCGTTGGCGCGGACTTCGGCAGGGCTGTTGGCTGCCGCCGCGCGGCAAGATGGCCTGCGGGCCGCCGTGCAATTTCATCCTGAGGTGACGCACACGCCTCGCGGGATGGCCATGCTCGGCAATTTCCTGTTCGGCCTTGCCGGGCTGCGCGCGGACTGGAACGTCCGGGATCAGTTGCCCGCCCGGCTTGAGGAAATTCGTGCCCAGGTCGGGAAGGATCCCGTGCTGGTGCTGGTCTCGGGTGGTGTCGATTCGACGGTGGTGGCGGCGCTGCTGGCTCGGGCGCTCCCACCTGAACAGGTCGTGGCGGTGCATGTGGACAGTGGCCTGATGCGCAAGGACGAGAGCAGGCAGGTCATGGAAGCGCTGGCGACTGCGGGGGTCCGGCGGCTTCATCTGGTCGAGGCACAGGATCGTTTCCTGCAGTCGCTTTCAGGAGTCAGCGATCCCGAAATCAAGCGTCATCGAATCGGTGACCTGTTCATCCAGGTGCAGGAAGAAGCGGTGGTGGATCTGGGCCTCGGGGACCAGCGCGTCTACTTGGCGCAGGGGACGTTGCATACGGATCTCATCGAGTCAGGGCACGGTACGGCAGGCGCAGCCGTGACCATCAAGACCCATCACAACGTAGGCTCACCGCTGGTGGCGGCCAAGCGAGCCGCCGGCTTGATCGTCGAACCCAATAGGGACCTCTTCAAGGACGAGGTCCGCGAGTTGGGGCGTGTCCTCGGCTTGCCGGAGCATCTCGTGGACCGCCATCCGTTCCCGGGTCCGGGTCTCGCCATCCGAATCCTGGGTGAAGTGACGCCCGAACGCCTGGACCTGCTGCGCGAGGTCGATGCGGTCTTCACGGACCAACTGCGTCGGGAGGGTCTGTATGACAAGGTCTGGCAGGCCTTTCCGGTGCTGTTGCCCATCCGCTCGGTGGGTGTCGTCGGAGATGGTCGCAGCTACGATCACGTCGTCGCCCTTCGGGCCGTGGACAGCCAGGATGGCATGACGGCCCAGGTCCATCCCTTTGCCTGGGATGCCCTGCTGCGCATTTCAGGCCGGATCGTCGAGGAAGTCCGGGGAGTCGGTCGCGTGGTGTACGACCTGTCGCCCAAGCCGCCAGCCACCATCGAGTGGGAGTGACCGCCATGAAGACGCTCGACGCCGCAGCCCTCGACGAGGGCCTGACTTTCGACGACGTGCTGCTTGTTCCCGGGTATGCCGACTTCCTGCCCCACGAGGTCGATCTGACAAGTCGGGTCACGCGTGGCCTGGCGCTCGGAGTTCCGGTGATGAGCGCCGCCATGGACACCGTAACGGAAGCACCCATGGCCATCGCGATGGCCATGGCAGGCGGTCTGGGCGTCATCCACAGGAACATGCCTGCCGCACGTCAGGCCGAAGAGGTGGCGCGGGTCAAGGCTGCCAGCCTCCCGGAGGGTGGTCGGTCAAGCCTCGATGGCGAAGGCAGGCCGCTCGTGGCTGCGGCCGTCGGAGCCGGTGATGTGTGGGAGCGTGCTTCGGGACTCATCGAGGCCGGTTGCGACTTGCTGGTGATCGACACGGCCCACGGACATTCGCGGAACGTGGTGGAAGCCCTGCGCACGCTGCGGCGTCTGGCACCGCAGACCGAGGTACTCGTCGGCAATATCGCCACCGCCGAGGCTGCACGTCTTCTGATCGAGGAGGGAGCGTGCGGGCTCAAGGTTGGCATCGGCCCCGGCTCCATCTGCACCACCCGCATCGTCGCCGGTGTCGGTGTGCCCCAGATGACGGCCATCCGGGCCGTCGTCGCCGAGGCCAGGCGCCACGGGGTCCCGGTGGTGGCGGACGGTGGCATTCGTCATCCCGGGGACCTTACCAAGGCGATCGGTGCGGGTGCAGACATCGTGATGCTTGGCGGCTTGCTGGCGCGTGCCGCGGAAAGTGCCGCACCGACGCTGGAGCGAGCGGGCCGGATGTGGAAGCGCTACCGAGGCATGGGTTCCTTGGGTGCCTTGCAGCAGGAGGGCAACGATCGCTATGGTCGCCAGGCACCCGAGGCGGGGCCTCCCGTTCCGGAAGGTGTGGAGGGTCTCGTCCCGCTCGAGGGGACCGCAGCCGAGATTCTGCACCGCATCGTCGGCGGCCTGCGCAAGGGCATGGGGTATACCGGCTTCCGGAATATCGTCGAATTGCAGCAAGGGGCGCGATTCCTGCGCATCACGCCCGCTGCCGTCCAGGAAGGTCATGTCCACGACATCGAGCCGCTTTCATTCGCTTGAAACCGGCTCCGCCTGTATCATGGGAGAGCCTGATGAAGCTTTGATCCGCTTGGAGCCTCCTGGATGACAGACAAAAGGGTGCGTGCGCTGGTCCTGACCGGATACGGGATCAACTCCGAGCAGGAGATGGCCCACGGTTACAAGCTCGCCGGTGCCCGCGTCACCGTGGCTCATCTGTCGGACATCCTGGAAGGTGACCTCGCGCTCGAGGACTTCCACATCCTGAACTTCCCGGGTGGTTTCTCGTTCGGGGATCACCTTCCCGCTGGCCGGGCGCTTGCCGACAAGCTGAAGGTCACCAAGGGCTTCTGGTCTCGCCTGAGCCGTTTCGTCGAAGAGAAGCGTTTCATCTGGGGCATTGGCAACGGCTTCCAGGTCATGGTCAAGCTGGGCTTGCTGCCGATGGTCGAGGGTCGTGTGGGCGAACCCGAGGTTTCTGTCCTGCCCAACGAGTCCGCGCAGTACGAGGACCGCTGGGTGCGGCTCGCCGTCAACGCCGATTCCCCCTGCGTCTACACGCGTGGACTGACCGAACTCACCCTTCCCTGCCGGACGGCCGAGGGGCGGATTGTGCTGGGAGACGACGTACGGCAACGTGTGATGGCCAACGGCTATGTTCCCGTGCAGTTTGCTGACGCGCACGGAGAGCCCACGGAGCAACATCCGGACAATCCCACCGGTGCTGAAGCCGGCATCGCCGGCCTCTGTGACGAGACTGGCCGGATCTTCGGCCTGATGCCGCATCCCGAGGCTCATCTGTTCTTCAACAACCATCCCGACTGGACGGCCAAGAAGGTTCGCCTCTTCCAGCAAGGCGTGCGTACCCTGCCCGTCGAAGGCGAGGGCATGCTGCTGTTCCACAACGTGGTCCGCCAGGCTTGCGAAGACTTTGGCCTCAGCATCTCGGCTGAGACCGAGGCCCGGACGCTCCAGGCGGCGGCTCGCTGAGTTCTTTTGCCAAACCTTAGGCTTCTCTTGGTCAAGTAATGCCTTTCCTCTCCGGACAATCCGTTCGGGGGGAAGGGGATCATGTCCGGAGCGGTGACACGTAAGGCTCGGCTTGGCGTTCTGCCGACCCGGACCGAGGAGGTCGTCGGTCGTCTGGCCTCCGATGCGGATCAGCCACTCCTCGGTACCTTGGGTGATACGGCCGTGGGTCTTGCCGACACGGCCAAGGCTCTGCGGGAGCTGCAGCGTGAGGCACAGGTCCGGGCGGGTGGTGCCGTAGTGCTCGGAGCCGATCCCAAGGGGACCAGCCAGACGGGCGAGCACCCGGTCCTCGGCAATGTGTCCCGCACGGCCGACGTGGCCAGCAACGTCGCCGGTCTTGCGCGCTCCCATGAGGCGGCTATCCGGGACTTCAACGAGTTGCAGCGCGTGCTCCTGGATCCTCATGCGACGGCTTCGACCCGCGTTCTCGCCTCGGCCAAGGCAACCCAGAGTGCGGCCACCTTCGTCGATCAGCAGACTCGCCTGCTCTCGACGATGAGCGCGGCCGATCGTGCCTATCTGGCTGCCAGTCCTGTCTACGGCAAGCTGACGCGGCCGGCACGGCCCTTGCTGCAGTTGCTCGGTCGTACCAACGAGACGCTCGCACCCCTGACCCGGACGGTGGCCTTCGCCGGTTCGGTGGCGGGTATCGGCCTGGGTGTCGTGACCCTGCCCGGTCTGGTCAAGGGTACGGTCGCAGCGGGCGGACGGATGATGGACGTGCTGGACAATCCTGCCGCGACCTCGCTGGACAAGGCCAGTGCCATTGCGGACACGACCCGCGGTGCGGCCGGCGTCATCATGGCCGGAAATGGTATCCGCACGGGTCTCGAGACTCTGCATGGCGCGATGCACGGTGCGCAGGCAGGTACGGCCGTGGGCGGCGTTTCCTTTCTGGGCCGCATGGCGGGTGCGCTCGGCCGTGTGATGAAGGTGCTGCTGCCTGTTGCCGACGTCGGCATGTTCATTGCGGACAGTGTCGGCATGGTCAAGCTCGCCCGTGACCCTCAGGCCACGGCGGGTGCCCGCGTTCGCCAGGGTCTCCTGGTGGCCCTGGGCGCGCTCAAGCTGACGCTCTACCTCATGCCGCAGAGCCTGTTCCTGCGGGGCGCGTACATCGCGGCGAGCGCCGGTCAGGTCGGTCTCACCGCCTGGTCCTTCGCACGTGAGGCCTGGCCCAAGGTCCGGGACAAGGTCGCCGGGCTCTTCCAGGCTCCGGAAAGCCGCCAGCTCGCCTGAGGCTGGCTTGCGACGCGGAGGGGATCCGCGGCATCCCGTGGGTGGGCGGGTTAAACTGAAGGCATGGGCCCTTGGATCTCCTTGCGGGTCTGGTGGGCTCTGCGCCAAGGTGCGGCGGGTCTCGTCAGGCTGGGGCCGTCTGCGTCGGGCGCCATGGCACGCTGGTTGCGACATCCCGAGCATGGCCGGACCGTGCGGAGGGTGCTGCGGAAAATGGGGGCTCCGGCGCGACCGGGAATCCTGAGACTGCTGGCCCGGACGCGTGACAGCAGGCTTGGCGT
The DNA here is from genome assembly GCA_035285865.1 of Candidatus Sericytochromatia bacterium. Lineage (GTDB taxonomy): Bacteria > Cyanobacteriota > Sericytochromatia > S15B-MN24 > VGJW01 > VGJW01. The sequence goes on along the minus strand of JAYKHS010000020.1, from coordinate 19,023 downwards.
CCGCATCCTCGAGGTGCTGGGCCGTCTCGATCCGCCTGACGCCGCACCGTTGCTGCCCTATCTGGAACATGACCGCAAGGCTTGGCGCCTCGCGGCCCTCAAGGCCCTGGTCCGACAAGGTGGGCCGCAGGCCCTCAGGGCCATGGCCCGGCTGGTGCAGACGGATGATCCGCTTCGTCCCCGGGCGCTCGAGGCTCTGTTCGCGAGCCAGGCTCCGGCGGCGCTGGGCTTGCTGGTCCAAGTGGCGGTGTCCAGCGAAGAGGTTCGGGAGCGCATGCCCGACCGTGTCAGGCTGCTGGGCTACATGGCCGTCGCACCCCTGATCGAGGTGTTGCGACGCGCCGATGATGCCGTGCGCGATTGCGTCGTCGATCTGTTGCAGGTACCGGACGATCCCCGGGCGCTCATCATCATGGCCAAGGGCCTCGAGGAAGATGATCCGAGGATCGCCGACGTCGTGGTCCGTGCGTTGATCGCTCGTGGAGGTGCGGCCTTGCCGTACCTGCGACATCTGCTCGAACATCCCGATCCGGCCGTGCGGAATCGGGCGGAACGCATCGTCCGTGCCTCGGATCCTGCTGTCGAGGAGGTGCCATGAAGGCCATCGTGCTGACCCACGGAGGTGCCTCTGCCCGCATGGAATGGGCTGATGGCTGTTCGGCAGCTGCGATGGCCGCGCTGCAGGTTATCGAGGACGGCGGTTCCGCACTGGACGCTGCTGTGGCTGCCGTTCGTCTCCTCGAGGACGACGGACGTTTCAATGCCGGCAAGGGATCCGTGCTGCGCATGGATGGCGTGTCGATGGAGATGGATGCCGCCCTGATGGATGATGCCGGCCAACTGGCGGCTGTTGCCGGCATCCGGGACATCGAGCATCCGATCCTGTTGGCCCGCGAGGTCCTTTCCACGCCCCACTGCATGCTTGCAGGTGATGGGGCGGTGGCGTTCGCCCGCAAGCGCGGTATGCCCGAGTATCGCCACCAGCCCGGGCCCCGGGCGCGTGACCTGCATCGGCAGATCATGCGCGAACTGGCCGAGGGAGACTTCACCGACATGCCCCAGTGGGCCGACCGGGATTGGCGGCGGGACTGGAACTTCTTGTCCGACCCCGAACTTGCGGCAGGTGCGTGTGATACCGTGGGCGCCATCGTCCGGGATCGTGCGGGGCATTTTGCCGTCGCGACCTCGACCGGCGGCGCGGCACCCATGCTGCGGGGCCGGATCGGCGACGCTCCGCTCGTGGGCTGTGGCTTCTTCGCCGGGCCCCATGGCGGGGTGGTGGCGACGGGCATCGGCGAGGAAATCATGCGGCGCATGGTGGCGCGTTCGGTCTATGAGGCCCTGGCTTCGGGCCTTTCCCCGGAGGCAGCCTGCTCGGCCGTGCTTTCCGGCTTCCCCGAGTCCTGGGACCTGGGGATCCTCGCGGTTTCTGCACAGGGGGGTGCCCACGCCAGCAACCGGAGCATGCCCGTGGGCCACGAGGAACGGCCGTGAGCCATCCCGCCCTGCTTGCACTGCTGGGCCATCCCGTGGCGCACAGCTGGTCACCCGACCTCCACCGTTCGGTCATGGCGCGGCTCGGTCGCCAGGGTACCTACGTGGCGTGTGATGTCCCGCCAGCAAGGCTTGCCGAGGCCGTGCGCGGTCTCTGGGTCCTTGGCGCACGGGGCGTGAACCTGACGATGCCTCACAAGGTGGCGGTGCTCGGGCTTGTGGCCGACATCTCCCCCGAGGCGCGCATTCTGGGCGCCGCCAACACCCTGATCCGGGGCGAGGAGGGTTGGCTCGCCCATAATACCGATCTGTTTGGTTATCAAGTCATGCTCGGGGATGCGACGCCGGAACGCGCCCTGATCCTTGGGGCGGGCGGGGGTGCCCGGGCTGTTGCCCAGGCCCTGAGCCTTCTTGGATGTCGCTTGACGGTGGCAGTGCGGGAGCCGGCTTCGGGTCAGGAACTCCTCGATGCCCTGGGTGTCGAGGGCACCATCCGACCTTGGCACGAGCGTCACCATGGCCTCGAGTCGGTGGATCTCGTCGTCAATGCCACGCCGATTGGCCTCGGCCTTCCGGGCACGCCACCCGGGGATCTCGGACGGCGTGCGGATCGGGAAGGGCCCACGCCCCTCGAACCCGACGCGATCGGCCGCCTGTCACGTGACGCCATCGTCCACGACCTGGTCTATGCGCGCGGAGAGACGCCGTTCGTCCACTGGGCCCGGCTGTGCGGACTCGAGGCCGTCGACGGTCGGGCGATGCTTGCGGGCCAGGCCGCGTTGGCACAGGCTTCCTGGTGGGGAGGCAACCTGCCGTTGGCCGAGTGCCGCGAGGCCCTCGAGGCCTTGCTGGTGTAGCATGGCGCCTGGCTTATGAACCTGCATCTGTCCAGCGACCTCGAGCCGGTGGCCCCGGGACCCAGGGTGGTCGCCATCGGGTTCTTCGACGGCGTCCACACCGGACATCGCGCCGTGCTTGCCGAGGCACGCCGTGTCGCAGCCGAGGCTGGCGGCCTGCCGGTCGCTGCGTTGACCTTCGTCGAGCATCCCCGGACGGTGCTCAAGCCGGATGATCCGGTACCGCTGTTGTCCACGTGGGAGGAGAAGCAGGAACTTCTCCGTGCGGCTGGCGCGGACGAAGTCATCGGCCTGCACTTCACGCCCGCCCTCGCGGGACTCGATCCCGTCGCCTTCATCGAGGAGGTGCTCCTCGGGCATCTGGGCATGGTCCATGGCGTGGTCGGTTTCAACTTCCGCTTCGGTCGTGCGGCTGCCGGCACACCGGACCTGCTGGCCCGGATGGCGCCTGAAGCTGGCTATGGCGTCACGGTGGTTCCCCCGCACATGGATGGCGAGGTCACGGTCTCGAGCACCGCCGTGCGGGAAGCCGTGGCTGCGGGCGACGTAGCGCTGGCGGCACGTCTGCTGGGTCGTCCGTGGTGCGTTTCGGGCATCGTGGTGCCGGGTGATCGGCGTGGCCGGGAACTGGGCTTTCCGACCGCCAATGTGGCGGTACCCGAGGAACGCCTGCTGCCGGCGACGGGTGTCTATGCCGGCTGGGCGCGTTGGGCCGGCGACGAGGGTGCCTGCGTGGTCAACCTGGGCTACAGGCCGACCTTCGGGGGGCGTGAGCGCCGCTTCGAGGTGCACGTCCAGGATCGGACCGTGGACCTCTACGGCCTGCGGCTCGAAACCCGGCTCGTGGCCCGGATTCGCGGCGAGCAGCGGTTCGCGGGGCCCGATGCCTTGGTGGCACGAATCCGCGAGGACGTCTCAGAGGCCCGCCGCATCCTGGTTTCGGGGGTGCCGTCGTGAAGGTCCGGGTCGGAACCCGGGGCAGCCTGCTGGCCACCACCCAGACGGCGCAGACGATGGCGACGCTGCAGGCGGCCCATCCCGACCTCGAGGTCGAGACGGTCCTGATTCGGACGACGGGTGATATCCGGCAGGACGTGCCGCTGGCCGAGGTGGGCGGGGACGGGCTCTTCGTCAAGGAACTCGAGCGGGCCCTTGCCGAAGGACGCATCGACCTTGCGGTGCACAGCCTCAAGGACCTGCCCACGGCCCAGCCGGAAGGCCTGGAGCTCGCCGCGATCCTGCCTCGGGAGGATGCCCGCGATGCCTTCATCTCGGCCGAGGGCACATCCCTCGAGTCCTTGCCGGACGGGGCCAGGATCGGCACGGGCAGTTCCCGCCGCCAGGCTCAATTGGCCATCATGGGCCGTTCTTGGCAGGTGCGGGGCCTGCGGGGCAACGTGGACACGCGCCTTGCCCGTTTGCAGGAAGGTGCCTTCGAGGCCATTCTGCTGGCGTGTGCCGGCCTTGACCGGCTCGATCGCGGCGCCGTCATCACGGAGCGACTTCCTTTCCTCAAGATGTTGCCCGCTCCGGGGCAGGGCGCGGTCGTCATCCAGTGCCGGGGCGAAGACGCCGCGCTTCGTGCCCGCCTTGCCGCCGTGGACGATGCCGAAACCCGGGCGGCCGTCACGGCCGAGCGTGCCCTGCTGGCCTGCCTGCATGGTGGCTGTTCGATACCTCTCGGCGCACTGGGCCGCGTTCGATCAGACCGTCTCGAACTTGAAGCCTTTCTCGGCCTGCCCGATGGCAGTGACCACGTCCGGATGTCGTGGACGGGCCCCTTGGCCAAGCCCGTGGACCTTGGCGAGGCCTTGGCCGAACGGCTGATCGACGCCGGTGGGAAGGCCATTCTGGATCGACTCCGTCGTTGAGTCTGCCGGTCTTGCTGCCAGCGGAAGAGCAGCGTGCCGAACGCTGGTTGCCGGTTCTCGCTGCCGCCGGATGTCGCGCAACGGTACTTCAGGTCCGGAGGGTCGAGCGGATCATCGCGCGTGCGCAGCTCGAGCGCGTGCTCGCGGGAAGCCCCGAGGGGTGCTGGCTCGTGCTCGGTTCGGGCAAGGCGCTCGGAGATGACTGGCCGGACGTGCTTCGGGTGTGGCGGGGGCCGGTGCTGGCCGTCGGTCGTCGTACTGCTGAGGTTGCGCGCCTTGCGGGCGCCCGGGATGTACGCCTCCCCGATTCGGGCGGGGGCCTTGCTGCAGCGATCGAGAGCCTGCCCTGGCAGCCCGGCCAGCACGTGCTCTGGCTGCGAGGCGAGGAGGTGGCGGTCGACGTCGCCGTTCTGCTGGGTTCGCGGGGCGTGGCCGTCGAGGCCTTGACGACCTACCGGATGGTGACAAGCCCTGTGGCGACGACGGCCCTTGCCGATTGGGCGAGAGACCGTGCCGTGGAGCCCGGCTGGCTGGTCGCGACCAGTCCCGCCACGGTTCGGGCGATGCTCGCGATGCTTCCGTGGCCTTGGCCAGGCGTGTCGATCGTGGCCCTTGGCGAGACGACGGCCGAGGCCCTGCGCGCGATGGCCCTGCCGGTGCGTGCCGTGGCCGCAGAAGCCACGGTCGAGGCCGTCCGGGATGCTATCGTGAGAGGATGCTGACGGTCCTCGCCTGCTTCGTCGTCTTCCTGGCCTTTGCCGGCCTGATGGCGACAGGACGCCTCTCCGCGCTGCTGGCCCTGCCGGCCATGGCCCTTGCCGTGGCGCTCGTCTGCCAAGTTCCCTTCGGGGACATTCTGCACCAGGTCATCCAGGAAGGCGTCGGCCGTTTGTCGGGGGCCATGATCACCACGATGATCGGGGCCATCCTGGCTCAGGTCATGACGAAGTTCGGCATCGGCAACAAGCTGGTCCGGTGGGCTGCCGAGTTCAGCGGGGACAATCCGTTCGTGCTCGCGATGGGGCTGTTGCTCGTGACGGCCGTCCTCTTCTCGAGCATGGGTGGTCTCGGGGCCGTGATCATGGTGGGTTCGGTGGTCCTGCCCGTGTTGCTCTCGGTTGGCCTGCCCGGTCCTGCGGCGGCGGGGGTGCTGCTTTTCGGGATCTCGCTGGGCGGCATGTTCAATTTGGCGAACTGGAAGCTCTTCATGGACGTCCTGCAGGTCCCTCAGGCCGAGATCCAGGCCTTCGTGGGCCCCTTCTCGCTCCTGTTTGCGGTGGTTGCGGCTCTGTTCGTGTTCGTGCAGGGCACGCCCGAGGATCGCCGCCGCGGATTCGGTGCACTGGCCACGGTAGTGCTCCTGGTGGCGGGCGGGGCCTTGTGGTGGTGGCGCGGCCCGGATTTGCCGTGGCCGACGGACGCTCTTGCGGCGGCGCTTCCCTGGGTTCAGGTCGGCGGGGCCTTGTTGCTGGTGCTCTCGTGGTGGCGCAGGCGCCTGCATCCTGATGACGACGTGCCGCTGATCGCCCTGCTGACGCCGGTTCTGCCCCTGTTCTGCGTGCTGGTCCTCAAGATGGACATCGTGCCGGCCTTTCTGGTGGGCATCTTGCACGGCGTCATGGCGACGTGGCGGCCGGGTCGCGTCAATGCCGCGACGCAGGCGGTCTTCGAGGGAATCCAGGCCGTCGTTCCCGTGCTGGTGCTGATGATGGGCATCGGCATGGTGCTCAACGCGATGATGCATCCGGTGGTTTCGGCCCAGTTCGGGCCCGTCCTGGCCAAGGCGACCCCCAGCCATGCCCTGACCTACGTCGCCGGCTTCGGGCTCGCGGCACCCCTGTCCCTTTATCGCGGTCCCCTCAACCTCTTCGGACTCGGCAGCGGCCTTGCCGCGCTGATCCTGGGCACGGGCCAATTGCCTGCCGCGGCCGTGATGGGGATGCTGCAGTCCGTGGGGCAGGTGCAGGGGGTCTGCGACCCGACCAACACGGCGAATGTCTGGATTGCCAACCAGGTGGGCAGCTCGCCGGCCAGGCTGATGCGGCAGACACTGCCGTGGGCGTGGCTGGCCGCACTCCTCGGCCTGGTGCTCTCCGCCGCGAGGTATCTGGCATGAGCGAACGTCCGGGTTGGCTGGCCAAGCTGCAGGACCTGTTTTTCCGTCCTGGCACGGGCGAACTGGTCCAGCCGGAGGCGACGCCGGAAGCAGCGGATTCCGGATTTGATCCCGCCCGCAAGGTGCGGGTGGGCATCGACGTCGGCGGTACCTTCACCCATGCGGTGGCTCTGGATGCCGGGACCCTCGGGATCGTGGCTTCCTGCAAGGTGCCGACGACCCATCGGGCGGCCGAGGGCGTTGCCGCCGGCATCGTGGAGGCCTTGCGCCGACTGCTCGAGACCGGGCACATCGCGCCGGACCAGATTGCCCTGATTGCGCACAGCACCACCCAGGCCACCAATGCGCTGCTTGAGGGAGACGTGGCGCCCGTCGGCATCCTGGCGATGGCTTCCGGCCTGGACCGTGGCATGACCCGCGCGGCCACGCGGCTCGGACGGGTTCCTCTGGGCGAAGGGCAGGCCCTCGAGACGCATCACGCGTTCCTGGACTTGACGGGCGGGCTGATGCCCCGGGAGGTCGACCTCGCCGTCCAGCGCCTGCAGGCAGTCGGTGCGCGGGCTTTCGCCGTCACGGCGGCCTTCGGGGTCGACGATGCGTCTGCCGAGCAAGAGGTCGTGGCGATGCTGCGCGCCAAGGGTCTGCATGCCTGTGCCGGTCACGAGATATCCCAGCGTTATGGTCTGCGCGCCCGGACGCGGACGGCGGTCCTCAACGCCGCCATGTTGCCGCGGATGGTCGAGACGGCTGACATGACCGAGGCCAGTGTCCGGGCTGCGGGCATTGCCGCACCCTTGATGGTCATGCGTTCCGACGGTGGGGTGATGGCGGTCGACGAGATGCGCAAGCGCCCTATCCTGACCATGCTTTCAGGACCGGCGGCAGGGGTGGCAGCGGCGATGATGCATGTCCGCCTGACGGACGGGATTTTCCTCGAGGTCGGCGGGACCAGCACAGACATCTCGGTGATCCGTAACGGCAAGGCTCAGGTTCGTTCGGCCCAGCTCGGGGGCCATCGGCTGTATCTGCGGACGCTCGATGTCCGTACCTTGGGCGTGGCGGGCGGTTCTATGGTGCGGATCCAGGGCGGTCGCATCGTTCGGGTAGGCCCGCGCAGCGCGCACATTGCCGGCTTGTCCTACGCCACGTTCCCCAAGGCCGACATGCGGATGGCCGAGGTCGTGCGCCACCAGCCCTTGCCTGGCGATCCGGACGACTACGTGGCGTTGCAGACGGGGGACCAGATCGGACACACGTTCACCAACACGTGCGCGGCCCATGTGCTGGGTCTTGTCGCGCCCGGCGACGCCGCGGAGGGATCTGCCGAGCAGGCCCGGCACGCGGCCCTCAGGATGGGGCAGGGCCTCGGCATGTCGGCAGAAGAGGTCGCCGAGCGGGTCCAGCGCCTCTCGGCCGACATGGTCGTGCCCGTGGTGCGGCGCCTGATGGCCGACTACAAGCTCGATGCGCGACTCGTGACGCTCGTCGGCGGCGGCGGCGGTGCTGCCGCCATCGTGCCCTTCGTGGCGCGGACGATGGGCTTGCCTCACGTCATCGCCGAAAACGCCGACGTCATCTCCGCCATCGGCGTGGCACTTGCGCTCGTGAGGGAGACTATCGAGCGTACGGTGCTGGATCCGCGCCCGGAGGACCTGTTGCGTATCCGCCGTGAGGCCGAGGAGGCCGTGCAGCGCCTCGGTGCCGCGCCCGGGACCATCGAGGTCCAGGTCGAGGTCGACGCCCAGCGAAACCTGGTCCGTGCCGTCGCGACGGGAGCGACCGAACTGCGCACACGCGACCTCGTCGATGCGGAGCGTTCGCCCGAGGAGCGTCAGGCCCTCGCCGCACGGTCGTTGGCCGTGGCGCCGGACCAGGTGCGCCAGCTTGCCGAGACGGAGGCCCACGAGGTTCTTGGGGTCCAGCGAGACGAAGCTCGCCTGCTCGGGTTCTGGCGTGAGCGTAGGCTCGCGTTGCGCGTGGTGGATCGCGAGGGCATCATTCGTCTCCAGACCAATCATGGGGCCGTCGAGACGACTCGGCATGGCGACCTCGGTGGGACGTTGCAGCGCTTTCTCGAGACGCGGGCGCGCTATGGCGACGGTGGCAAGGAGATTCCCGATGTTTTCCTGCTGGTCGGTCGGCGGATCGTGGATCTGTCCGGGCTGTCGTCGGCCGAGCAGGTCGTGTCGCTCGGTCAGGCGGAACTCGAGGGCCTGCCCTCCGAAGCACCGGTCGTGCTGGTCGGTTCGCTGCGCTGAGCAGAGCCGACCTGCGGCCGGGGGCACTCAGGCCAGCTTGTCGATGCGTCGGTCCAGAGGAACCCAGGTGTACCCGGCCTCCCGTGCCTGATCGATCAAGTGGGGCAGCATTGCGAGCGTGGCGGCGCGGCTGTCGCGGCGGGTGTTCGACCCGTCGTGCAGCAGGCTGATGCCACCCGGAGCCAGTTGCGCCCCGTGCCACGTCAGGGCCTCCTCGACCGTCGGGGCCAGCCAATCCCACGTCATCATCGACCACTGCACGGCCGTCAGGCCCTCTTGCGCAAGGGCCTTCATCACCCGGGCATCGTAGCGGCCGTAGGTCGGTCGGAAGAGCGTGGGCCGATGGCCGGACAGCTGCTCGAGCGTCTCCTGGCAGCGGGCGATTTCCGAGTCGACTGCCGCATCGGCGATCTCGGGCAGCCTGGGGTGGGTGTCCGTGTGGTTCGCGATGACGTGGCCTTCAGCGGCCATTCGACGCACGAGGTCAGGGTGGTTGCGTGCGTTGTGGCCGACGAGAAAGAACGTCGCAGGCACCTGCTTGCTGGCGAGCACGTCCAGGATGGGGCCGGACCAGTCGGGGTGCGGGCCGTCGTCAAAGGTCAGCACCAGCTCCCGCTCGGGCGTGGCGAGGTGTGTGGCGATGGGCAGGTCGGGGAGGCGGGGAACGCCGTGGTAGGGATTGGCGATGGCTGTGTCCATGGGAGCCATCGTAGCAAGAAGGGCCCGGCCGGTGTCCGGTGCGGGCCCTTGCTCGGCGTGGGAACCTACTGAGCGGCCAGGTCGACGCGGATGCGTCCGAAGCCGTACTTGCTGTCGCGGCCCTTGCTGCCCTTGTCGTCGACGGACTGCTCGATGCGGGCGCGGATGGCGTCCACGCTGAACTCCGGGTGACGGTGGGCGATGAGCGCGGCCTCGCCGGCGACCATCGGGCAGGCCATGCTGGTCCCCGAAAGCTTGGCATAGCCGGTCTTGCCGGTCTTGTTGGAGGTCAGGGGAACGGTGGACCAGATGCCGGCGCCGGGAGCGGCGACGCTGATCTTGGCGCCACGATTCGAGAAGCCCGAGAGGTACTCCCAGAACAGGAACTTGGACGTGCTGCTGACGGCGATTGCACCGGGGTCGTTGGCGGGCGAACCCACCTCGCCGCCGTTGTTGCCGGCGGCGCAGACCACGACGCATCCCTTGGCGCGGGCATAGGCAATCGCGCTCGACAGGGCGGCGTCGACGCTGGTGTCCGCGGACCCGAGGCTCATGTTGATGACCTTGGCGCCGTAATCGGCCGCGTACTTGATGCCTTCGAGGACGGTCGAGGTCGAACCCTGGCCGTCATCGCCGAGCACCTTGATGGCCATCAGATAGGTCTTGGGGGCGATGCCGGCGATGCCCACTCCGTTGCGGGCGGCAGCGCCGATGATGCCGGCCACGTGGGTGCCGTGCCCGAAGCGGTCCATGATGTCCTTGTTCTTGTCCGCGAAGTTCCAGCCCATCAGCACTCGGCCGGCGAGGTCGGGGTGGTTGTAGTCGATGCCCGTGTCGAGCACGGCGACGGTCACGCCGTCACCCTGCGAGCGGGCGGCGGCATCCGCGGCCTTGATCTGCTTGTAGCCCCACTGGTCGTCGAGGTAGGGGTCGGTAGAAGGATCTTCGTCGTTGCCGAAGAGTCCGGACAGTCCATACCGGCGGTTGGGCAGCACGGCCACGACCGCAGGATCGGAGAGGTAGCGCTGCTGGGCCTGGGCAAAGGTCATGCCGGCGGGCAGCTCGAAGGTCTGGAAGGTGTCGCCGAAGGACAGCGAGGCAATCCGGCGGGTACCGACGCTCTGGATGCCACGGCCAAGCGAAGCGCCTTCGCGGACCTGAACGATGATCTGGCTGGCGACGATGCCGCTCAGGGCGCTGAAGTCCGCCTTGTCCTCGGGCGCCCCGGCGGGGCGCTCCTCGTCCGCCACTGGGTCGGGAGCGGTGACGGGGCCGCCGAAGACCGGCGCGGGTGCCAGGGCTGCGGCGCCTCCGGAAGTCCCGAGCAGCATCGAGGGCAACTCGACGACTGGCGCTGCCTTGGGCGCGGTCGGCACCTGCGTGACCTGCACGGCCGAGGCGGGCGCGGCAGCCGGAACCTGGCGACCGCAGGCCACCAGCATGGAGCTGGCGACGGCCAGGGAAAGCCAGGGAAGGTTGGTGCGCGGCATGCGTCTCTCCGATGCGTGGGCCGGTGGTCCAATGGACTTGTCGGTTCCTTGACGGGAGGGGATGCGCCGAGGCGCCTAAGCCGGACCCAAGCTTCGGTTAACCTTGCCCCAAGTCGGCCTCGGCCAGTTCGTCCAGTCCTGGCAGGCTGACGAGCAGCTCTCCCCTGCGGATCATCCGGCTGCGGCCGGCCTGCAACTGTTCGTCCAGGACGTCGAGTGACAGGTCCAGCCACGCGGCATCAGGTGCCAGCGGCACGACCTGGCAGTGGGTGTCATGCATCTGCATCCGTCCGACGTGGACATCGTGTCCCAGGGCGTGCAGCCAGGCTGCAGGCGTCTCCTCGCCTGACAGGTCGGCGGGTGGGGGCGGTGCTTCTCCGGCATAGGTGAGCACCAGTTCGCCGTCCCCGAGGTCGAGGCCGCAGACGCGCCCCCGGCTGCGTGGGGCGGACACGATGCCTGCCGGATCGAGCAGAATGCGCTGCCCCTGAACGGACACGGCTCCTCCTGGCGGAACCTTCATCCAGCGCTCGAGTCCGCCCGAAAGCAGATCCAGCAGGCCACCCACGCGCAGGCCGCCGACCTCGAGCCGACGAATCGCGAAGGCCAGCCGGCCATCCGCCGCCAGGTCGAGCGGGCCGGCGAGGATGACAGGGGCCGAGATTGGGCCAAGGCGAACGGTTCCTGTCAGCTTCAGGCCGCGGCCCTCGAGTTCGACCGAGACGTTCTCGAGGGGGCGGGGCTCGAGGCTTTCGAGCATTCTCTCCACGAGACACTCGACCGTCGTCGCCGCGAGGCGGATGCGCCCGGAGAGGATATGGAACGTGTAACTCTCCCGGTCGCCGGGGCGCAGGGCCTGCGTCGGGTCATGGGCCACCAGATCGGCGGCGAGATCCTCGAGGTGCAGGGCCACATGGGGTTCCAGATGGAAGGTTGTCTCGCGGGCCCAGATGCGCAGGGTCCCCGGCGGAGGCAGGTCGCTGCGTGGGCGCTGGGGCTGGGCCAGTTCCTCCACGAAGCGGCTGCCTGCCGCCTTCAGGAAGGCGGCGGCCATGCCGATGCGGGTGCCGAGGCTCAGCGACCTCTCGGAGGGGGGCATGCCACGCCATGTACCCCGCGTGGCCCCGGTTGTCCTTGTCGAAGGCCTTTGCCTTCGGAGCATCAACTGTCATGGAGTAAAACAACTCCAGATCTCCAAAGAGTCTTGATGCTCCTTGCTGTCAAAACGTTTTGCACCATGGGGAGTAAGTTGGTGCATGGCACTTTGCCACGGTGGAGAACTCTGCTCCGTGGTGGATTTCTGGGGCTTGCCGTGAAGGGTGTCCGATTCCGGGCATGATGCTCCGGATGTCGCCGCTCGTGGGCGGCCTGCCGGAGAGTTCTCAGCATGCATCGTTCCATTCGACTGGCCTTGGCCTTGGCTGTCTCTATGGTGGTGGGCTGCGGCCAAGCCGTGAAGCCGCCCGAGGCACCGATCGAGGCCCAGCCGCCGATGTTCGTGGCGGCGGATGCGGCCCAGGTCGAAGAGCTGAAGCTCCCCAACGGCCTGACGGTTCTTCTGAAGCCCGATCGGACTGCTCCCGTGGTGACGTGGATGGTCTGGTACCGCGTCGGCAGCCGCAACGAGGGCGCTGGCATCACGGGCAGCGCCCACCTGCTCGAGCACATGCTTTTCAAGGGCACCAAATCGTTCCGCAAGGGGCAGATCGCGCAGGTGCTCGGCCGCAATGGTGCCCGATTCAATGCCAGCACCAGCTACGACTTCACCAACTACTTCGAGACCTATGCCAGCGACCGCCTCGACATGGGCCTTGCCATCGAAGCCGACCGCATGCGCGACGCATTGATTCTGGACGCCGAGCGCAGGCCCGAAATGACGGTGGTCCGCAATGAATTGGAGCGCGGCGAGAACGAGCCGAGTCGCATCCTCTACCAGTCCGTTCGGGACGTGGCCTTCCTCTCCCACCCCTACGGTCACCCCATCATCGGCTATCGTAGCGACGTGGAAGGCGTGTCCACCGACAAGCTCAAGAAGTTTTACGACACCTACTATCATCCGAACAACGCCGTGGCGGTACTGGTCGGGGACTTCGACCGCAACGACGCCGTGCGGCGCATCAAGGAGGCCTTCGGCGGCATTCCTAAGGGCCCTGAGACTCCAGATCCCTATACCGAGGAGGAACCTCAGTCGGGCGAGCGTCGCATCGAGCTGCGTCGACGCGGCGAGACGAACCTCGTCTCCATGGCCTACAAGTTGCCTGGTGCGCTGTCGCCCAATACGCCCCAGATCGCGATCCTGGAATCGGTCCTGGGGGGGGGCTCGAATAGCCGCCTTGTCCGCCGTCTCGTGGACTCGGGCCTGGCAACGGATGTCTCGGTCGATGCCGAGCAGCTGCGTGATGCCGGTCTCTTCTGGATTGAGGCGACGCTGCCGCAGGGCGGCCAGCACGCCAAGGTCGAAGCGGCCATCACCGAGGAAATCGAGCGCCTGCGTAACGAGGGCGTGACGGCGGCCGAGGTGGCTGCAGCCAAGAACCAGGCGGCCGCTGCTGCGGCGTACAGGGTCGAGAGCACCTCGGGCTTGGCCTCGGCGTTGGGTCAGTGGTGGATCCTCGGGGATTGGAAGCGTTTCTTCAGCTTGCAGGAGCAGATGGCCGCGGTCGAACCCGAGGCCGTCAAGGTGGCCGCCATCGAGTTCCTCGATCCGTTGGCACGGACCGTGGGGCGCTACGTGTCAACCAAGGACGGCCCGCGGGTCAAGCGTCCCGAGGCGGGCAAGGGCAAGGCCACCGCATCTCGCGAGACCGTCGAGCGCATGCCCCTGCAGCCTTGGGAGTCGAAGCCTCCTGTAGCGCGTTCGGCACCGGATTGGAAGGTGAAGCAACTCGACAGCGGCATGGTGGTGGCCGTCCTCGAGCGGCCGGGAGCACCCACGGTCTCGGTCCAGGGCTGGGTCCAGGCGGGTGCCCTGCTGGACCGCCTGCCCCTCGGCAGCGAAGCTCCGAAGAACCGTGCCGGTCTGGCGGCGCTGACCGCTTCGATGCTCGAACGGGGTACCCGGCAGCGCGATCGCCTGACGCTGGCGCGCGACCTCGACAGCGTCGGGGCATCCGTGACGTTCTCGACAGGCGACGAGACCACTGGGTTCCGCGGTCGGGCCGTCAAGAAGGATGCAGGCCTGCTGCTCGGGGCGACCCTCGAGATGCTCTCGCAGCCGACGTTCCCCGAGGCCGAGCTGAAGCTCCTGCGGGACCAGCAAATCGCGCGCCTGCGCGAAGGCGAGGACCAGCCCGCCGTGCGCGCCGCGCGTCTGCTTCGGCAGCAGCTTTTCTCGGAACAGCATCCCTATCACCCCGCCGATCCCGACACCGTGATCGCCAGCCTCGGGTCCCTGACTCCGGAGGATCTCAAGCGTTTCCACGCCACCTTCTATGGCCCGGATGCCACCCGGATGGTCGTGGTGGGGGACATCGCTGCGGAAGAGGTCTTCGCGTTCGTCGAGAACGGGACGGCTGGCTGGAAGCGTGGCCAGGACTTCGATCTGGGCACCAATGTGACGCTCAATCGCTTGCTGGCGAACGATGGCGACGCCGAACCCGCGCTGCTGCCGACCTTCAAGGCGCCGGCAGCCCAAGCGAGGGGCGTGGTGTCCGACTTCGTGGGCGAGGCCGCCAACGTCGAGGTGCGGATCGGCTGTCGTCTTGCCCTGAAGCGGAGCGAGCGCAGCTGGTATGCGATGCGGGTCATGAACCACCTTCTGGGCGGATCGACCTTGACCGGTCGCCTTGGTCTGCGGCTGCGCGACCAGCTTGGCCTGACCTATGGCGTGACCTCGGGTTTCTCGCCCGCGCGGGGTGTCCAGGGTCGTGACGGAGTCTGGACGACGGGCATCACGGTCAATCGGGACAACGTCGACACGGCCATCGAGGAGTTCCGCAAGGTATTGGACGGCTTCGTCGCGGCTGATGCCCGCAATCCGAACGGCATCACGCCCGAGGACATCGCCGATGCCCGCAATGCTCTGGTCGGGGATCTTGCGGTTTCCTTGTCGTCCACGAGCGGGGTCGCGGGCTATGCCGGCGAGCTCCTCGACCACTTCGACGTTCGCGAGGCGGATGGCCCCAGGGGGCTCAAGGCGCGGTGGGAGGAGTACGCGAGGCAGATGGGCGAAGTCAATCGCGACGGTGTCATCGCCCTGTTCCGGGGGCGCATTCGGAAGGATGATCTCCGAACGGTCGTCTCGGGACCCTGGGTGCCGGCCGGCGAGCGAGGCAATACCCCGTGAGCGAGGGCGGCGGATTCGGCGATCCCTTGTGGGTTGTCGTCGGTCCGTCGGGCAGCGGCAAGACGACGCTTGTCGAAGCCTTGGTTAGGTCGGGTGTCGGGGTGACGAAGGCCGTGACGTGCACGACCAGGCCGCCCCGTCCGGGCGAGCGCGATGGCGTCGACTACCGCTTTCGTTCGGAGGCCGCTTTCACGGCCATGCTGGAGGCCGGCGAACTGGTGGAGCACACCAGCTACGGGGGCTTCCGCTACGGCCTGCCGTGGGATGCGCTGGGTGACGGCAGGCAGGCTGTCGTGGTCGTTGTGGATCCGCCCGGAGTGGCCAACTTGCGGCAGGGGCTGTCGCGGCCGATGGTCGTGCTCGGGCTTGCGGGCCCCGGTGAGGATGAGCTGCGGCGCCGGCTCGCCGGCCGGGGCGATGATGCGACCAGCATCGAGACCCGCCTGGCGCTGGCGCGGGATGAGGCTGCGGCCATCAGGGCATGTGCGGATTTCGTCTTGTCGCCTGAAGGGCCCGATGCACTGCGAGATGCGGTGATTCGGCTGATGCAGGAACGCCGGGCCTGCCCGTAAGGGAGGACCCGGCGTTGCCGAGGGGGACAGCCGTCAGAGCAGGTCGCTCCAGATGGCCCAAGTGTCGCTGTCGACAACCTTGATACCGGGGGCCGGCGGAGCCGGCTGGGCCGGGGGAACGCCAGCGCCGGGGTCGGCGGGAGCCGTGCCGGGGTCGCTGGGCAGGGGAGCAGGGCTGCCGCCCGGCTTCTTGGCCAGCTTGCCGATCAGGTCGACGACCGCCTTGATGTAGAGGTCCTCGAACTCGCCCTGCGAGAGACGCTTGTCGCCGGTCTTGTCAGCCGCCAGGAAGTCGGCGCGACGGAAGCCCTTCACGCGCACTTCGAGGTGCAGCTTGGGGTAGCTGTAGGCAAGGCCCAGATTGGTCACGGCCTTGCGGGAAACCTCGGTGGAGGAGAGGTAGCCGTCACCATACTCGAACCAGCCCTTCTTGGGGGCGACGTCCAGGGTGCGGAACGCCCGATCGAGGTTGCGACGCTCGCGGTCCAGAAAGCGCTCGGGGGTGTCGGCCGTGCCGAGGAATCCGCCCTTGGTCGCGTAGCCCATGAACTCGTTGTAGTTGATGATGCCGGCCTTGGACTTGTCGGCGCGGGGGAACTCGGTCCGCAGGTTGAAGAAGGGACCGGCCTCGTATTCGTCGATGTTGCCGTCGGTGTTGCTGTCGATGACGCCGAAGATGGCCTTGTGGACATCCTCGAAACCCTGGCGCAACACGGCGGAGGACTGGGCCGAGACACCGGTGCCGGCGGATGCGGTCACCGCGGCGTTCGGGGTGGTCCCGCAGCCCAGCAGGCCCGTGGTGGCCACGAGGGCACCGGTCAGGGCGGCAGAGCGGATGGGCTTCATCAGATGATGCTCCTCCCCCTTGCGGGGGTTGTCGGGGGGATGGGGGAAAGGGACAATCCCGGGTGTATCAGAGGGGCCGGGAAACGATTAACCTATGGATAATATCCTTCTAACGCGTTCTGTTCTTTCCTGTTCTCCGGTTAAAAACAGGTAAATTCGCAGATGACCGATCGTTCCCCGAAGGCCGCGCTGCCGTTTCTCCACGTGGGGTTGACCGGCGGGATCGCCACGGGCAAGAGCACGGTGGCCGATCTGCTCGTGACCGAGGGCGCCGCCGTGATCGACGCCGATCTGATCGCGAGGGAGGTCGTGCGTCCGGGCCAGGACGCATATCGGGAGGTCGTCGGTCACTTCGGCAAGGGTGTGGTGGCCACGGACGGGACGCTGGATCGCAAGGCCCTGGGTCGCCTCGTGTTCTCGGACACCGAAGCGCGCAGGCGCCTGGAGGCCATCCTGCATCCGCGCATCCGCGCACGTGCCGAGGATACGCTTCGGGAGCTGGCGGCAAGACCCGCGGAGACGCGGCCCGCGCTGGTCGTCGAGGTCATTCCCCTGCTCTTCGAGTCGGGTCTCGAGGCTCGATTCGACGAGGTCTGGGTCGTCGCTTGTCCGGACGAGGTGCAGCGTGCGCGTCTTGCCGGCAGAGACGCACTCCAGGCGGCCGAGGTCGCCGCCCGCATCGCGGCCCAGGCCCCTTTGGCAGAAAAGATCCGGCGTGCCGACCGCATCATCCTCAACGACGGCGATCGTCAGGATCTTGCGGCACGGGTGCGTGCCATGCTGGATGCCGCCCTGTCCCCGCGTCGGCAAGTCAATTGATAGCATGGGGGGAGATGACCACTTCCCCAAGGCAGAGGGCCTCCTTGCCGGGGCTCCGATGGGTGTTGGCCGTCCTGACGCTTTCCGGGGCCGCGATGGCAACCTGGGTCGGGGGGCTCTGGCTGTTCCCCTATGCGCACCGCGACCTGATCGAGCGCGAAGCCGCACGCCAGGACCTGGATCCGCTATTCGTGGCGGCGGTCATCCGGGTCGAGTCCGGCTTCGATCCCCGAGCGCACTCCTCGGCCGGGGCCTGTGGCCTGATGCAGCTCATGCCCGACACGGCGCGATGGGTGGCGGGCAGGTCGGGTGAGCCCGACCCCTCCGACAGCCTTTACGATCCGGCCGTCAACATCCGGCTCGGAGCCGCCTACCTGCGCTATCTGCATGGGCCGTTCGGCGGCGACCGGCGTCGCGTACTCGCGGCCTACAACGCAGGAGCGTCCAAGGTTTCCCGGTGGGCAAGCCTCGAGGAAGCCTATCCCGAGACGCGCACCTACGTCTGGCGGGCCGAGTGGGCTTATCGGGCCTACCGCCTGCTTTACGGGGATGGTCTCCACGGGGTTGTCGGGGTACGGCCGTGAGGCGGGGCAGGGGGGGCGAGCCCAAGGCCATCGGTGGTCTGGTCGGGCGGACGCTCAAGCGTCCCGGATTGCTGGCTGCCGCCAAGGTCGTCGCGCTCTGGCCCGAAGTGGCCGGTCCAACCGCCTCGGCGCAACTCGAACCGGTCCGTTTCACGGATGGCACGCTTTGGGTCCGCCCGTTGTCCTCGGTCTGGGCGCAGGAGCTTGCCTTCCTCGCGCCGAGCTGGCTGGAGCGGTTTGGTCAGTTGTTGCCGTCCGTCTCCGTGACGGCCGTGCGGGCGGTCCAGGCCCCGCCTCGCGGGCGTCGTCAGGCCGAGGTTCAGGATGGCGGCATCGCCTTGCCGGCCTTGCGTGCGGAGCGGCCCCCGGAGCCGGTTCCTGAGTTGCCTCCGGCCGTCGTGGCCGAGATCCGTGCACGCGCAGCAGCGACCATCCGGAACCCCGAGCACGCGGAGCGTTGGGCGAGGCTTGAAATCATGCTCCGCAGAAGACAGCTGGCCATCGCCCGGGCTCGGGCCGCCGGCCGACCGAGATAGGCCCGTTGCCTCAGGGGTTTCGGGCGATCTCGTCGTCCACGCAGCGTTCGAGCTGCAGGACCAGTTCCTTGAGCTTGTTGGTCATGACGGCATCTGCGGCGCTCTTGACGACACCCAGTGGCGTTCTTTGCAGGAAGGCGGGCAGGGGCACGTCGACGCGCACCGAAACCTCGTGGAGAACCCGCGTGCCACCCTCTGCTTCCGCCATGCGCGTCGTGCTGGCATACCGATAGAGCAGGACGCCTTCTCCGATCCACGGCTCGGCCGGATCGAACGGCAGGCTCTCCAGGGACACGCTGTTCTCGTCTCGCGTCATGCGGAGGTCGGTGGCGAGCCAGAGGTGATAGTTGAGTGCCCCGAGCGGCTTAAGGATGACGCGGCAGTGGTCGGGCGCGAACGGGTCCACGCTGGAGACGGCCGGCACGCGCGCCAGCATGCCGGCAAGGTCCCCGAAGAGCTCCAGGCATCGGGCGATGGTGGTGGGCAGCACCCGGTCACGGGTCAGGGAGCCTTCGAGGGCGAGCATGTCGGCCATGTACCCGGCCTGGGCTGTTGGCGTGAGTAGGCGCCTGAAGCAAGTCCCGGGCTTCTGGCGG
>JAYKHS010000019.1:0-52144 GCA_035285865.1 Candidatus Sericytochromatia bacterium | reverse complement strand
ACAACCATCAGAACAAGCTTCAAAAGAAGCACGCCGACAGAAACATCAAATCAGAATCGCCAACTCAAGGGAACCAGTCCCCGGCAGAAGGCGTACAACGCCGACCGCTCTGTCAAAGTAACTCCGGGGCCTGAGCGTGTCAACACGATGTCCGAAGATTTTCGGCTGAAACGGCGCAATGCCCCTGACTGCCTGCAACTTTTCCGCTCAACGAAAAGCCGGCCCCCGGACAAAGTCCGAGGGCCGGCTCCGCAACCTGCGTCACTTGGTGACGAGTTCGGCTCCACCGAGATACTTCTTGAGCGATTCGGCGTTCGGCTTCATGGCCGCCTGGCCCTTCTGCCAGTTGGCCGGACAGACTTCGCCATGCTTCTCGCTGAAGTCGACGGCGTCGACCAGGCGCAGGACCTCGTCCACGTTGCGGCCGAGGTCATTGTGATTGATGGTGACGTGCTTGAGTTCGCCGTCCTTGTTGATGATGAAGAGACCGCGCAGCGCGAGACCGGCCTCCTCGATGAGGACGCCGTACTCACGGCTGATGTCCTTCTTCAGGTCGGCCATGAGGGGATACGCAATGCCCTTGATGCCGCCGTCCTTGCGGTCGACCTGCGCCCAGGCGTGATGCGAGAACTTGCTGTCGACCGACACGCCGATGACCTCGGTGTTGCGGGCCTTGAACTCATCGATGCGATCCGAGAAGGCCATGATCTCGGTCGGGCAGACGAAGGTGAAGTCGAGCGGATAGAAGAACAGCACCACGGTCTTGCCGCGATAGTCCGACAGGGACAGGGACTTGAAGCCACCGTCGACATAGGCATCGGCCGTGAAGTCGGGAGCCTGCTTGGTCACGAAAACCGCCATTGCGGGGAACCTCCTCATATCGTGCCTGCCGGGACCGTAAGGCACCCCCCAAGGGTACGACGCAGGCGAGGGTTCGACAAGAATGTGACAGCGCTACGCCGACGGTGGATGGCGCATGGCCCAGAGCCTTACGGCCACCAGCATCCCCACGATGAACAGGGCTTCGCCCAATCCCACCCAGGGCACCCATGTGTCGCTCATCGCCCAGCCTCTCCATCACGGCGGAGCAAACCCTCGAAGAGGGCGATCGGCACAGGGAAGAGAATCGTGCTGTTCTTCTCCGTTGCCACGTCCGCCAGCGTCTGAAGATACCGCAACTGGATGGCCACCGGCTCACGGGCCAGCACGCTGGCGGCTCCGGCAAGCGTCTCGGCAGCGAGCTGCTCGCCTTCCGCGTGCAGGACCTTGGCTCGCTTCTCCCGCTCGGCCTCGGCCTGTCGTGCCATGGCCCGCTGCATTGCCACAGGCAGCTCGAGATCCTTGAGCGCAACCACCGTCACCTTGATGCCCCACGGTTCGGTCAACTCGTCCAGGATGCGCTGCAGGCGGTCGTTCAGGGCATCACGGCTGGCCAGAATCTCGTCCAGCGCCGACTGGCCGAGCACGTTGCGCAGCGTCGTCTGCGCCAACTGGACCGTCGCGAGATGCCCGTCCGCGACGCGCGTGACGGCCAGCTCCGGGGCCACGAAGCGGTAATAGACCACGGCCGTGACCTTGATGGTCACGTTGTCCCGGGTCACGACCTCCTGGACCGGCAATTCGAAGTTGAGGGTCCGCAAGTCCACCCTTACGGCCCGGTCGATGAAGGGCATCAGGAAGCAGATGCCCGGTCCCTGGACACCCAACAGTCGCCCCAGCCGGAAAACCACGAGGCGTTCGTACTCCTGGACGACCCGGAAGCCGGCAAGAACCATGCCGGCCACCAGCGCCAGACCAATGACGAGATTCATGCGCACTGCCCCCCTTCGGGCTCCTGCCGGGTCCCTCGGACCTCCAGCACGAGGCCGCTGCGCCCCGTGACCACCACCGGCTCGCCGACACCAGGCTTCCCGGCGCCCCACCTCGCCCGCCACCGTTCACCCTCGAGCAGCACGGTGCCCTCGTCCGCCGTCGAGGCCTCGAGAACCATGGCGACGCGGCCGACCTGCTCATGGACCGGCAGTGCCCGCATCGTCGCCCAAGCGGATCGTGCGGCCACCAGCGAAACACCGCCGAGCAGCAGGGCCCCGGCGACCGCTCCACTCCAGAGCCACGCATCGGGCTGCCAGCCAGCTGCCCTCGCACCGACCGCCAGCACCAGCCATCCTGCGGCAAGCGCCAATCCGGCCCCGATGCCGAGCAGACCGTGCCCCGGGGTCATGGCCTCGGCAACGAACAAGCCCAGCCCCAGCAACAGCAAGGCAAGACCCGCCCAAGCCGTCGGCAAGGCCCCGAGGCCATAAAAGCCAAGCAGCAAGCCGAGCACGCCCGCCAAACCCGGAAGGATGCTGCCCGGATGCGACAAGGCCAGGAACAGGCCAAGCATGCCGATCTGTACCAGCAGCATCGCCGTCGTAGGCTCCGACAGCACGGCAAGCAGGCGCTCCCCGGGCGTGATCGGTCGGAGATGACCCGGTCCGGATGCCAGCCGGAGCACCCGATGTCGTCCCCTGACCGTCAACACCACGCCCTCGAGCCGCTCGAGCAACTCGCTCTCGGACGCCGCGAGTCCATCGACCAATCCGCGGCGGACGGCCTCTTCTGCCGACAGGCTCAGGCTTTCCCGAACGGCAAGCTCTGCCCATCGAGCATCACGGCCGTGCTGACGGGCCAGGCTGCGGGCGAGGGCGGCGGCATCCTGCACGGCCTTCGCGTCCAGCGCGCCGGGCAGGGCCTCGCCCGTCGGGCCCACCGGATGAGCCGCCCCCATCGCCGTCTGCGGAGCCATGTAGGCCCTGTGAGCAGCCAGCACGAGGAACATGCCTGCCGAAGCAGCCCTCGCTCCCCGTGGCGTCACCCAGACCACGACGGGCACGGCCGCGCCGAGGATATCCTGAACGATGAGGCGCATCGAGGTATCCAGGCCGCCCGGTGTATCGAGCCTGATGACGACTAGCGCATCGCCATCCCGAACGGCCTCCCGGATGCCGCGCGCGACATAGCTTGCTGTCACGGGGCCGATGGGCCCGTCCCAGGAAAGCCATGTGACTGCCGGCCGAGGCCCCACCCCATTCTTGGCGCCGCGTGCCGGCCCCGCCGTCAAAGGCGAGGCGAGCCCCGACAGGACCAGCGCGATCAGCACGACCAGCACCAGACCAGTCAGTCGCGCCGCGCCAGGCCGCAGCGTCAAGCGTGCGAAGGACCGACCTCTTCCTGCACCCATCCGTGGTAGGCCTCCAATCCGCCCTCGACCGGCAGCAGGAGTATTTGCGGCACCTGATACGGATGCAAGGCCAGGATGCGTGCCATGAGTGCCTCGGCCCCGATGTCCGTGGTCTTGCACCAAATCTGGACTTCAGGCTCCGCCACGATGCGCCCTTCCCACCGGTAGACGCTGGTGACGGGAGCCGACAACTGCACACAGGCTGCGAGGCGCTCCGACACCAGCGTGCGAGCCATGTCGGAGGCGCCCGCTTCGGGATGGGTGAACAGGACAATCTTCATGGGGTAAGAGTCTAAAGCACCATGGCCCTTGCCGCCCTGCTACCTATCCTTGCCCCTGCTGTCCTGCCGGAGGGGCTGCCCTGCCGCACGGCCAACGGCCGCGTCTACGTGCGGGCCCGAGCCGGAGAAGCACTCGGCTGGTGGTTGGTGGATACGGGAGCGACCCACACGGTTGTCAGTCCGCGGACGGCGCACGGGTGGCCGCGTGCCGTCGGGGTCCCCCGCGAAGCCGACGCCTATGGCCTCTCGGGATGGGCAGTGCCTCCACTGATCCGGCTGGGAGGACAAGCCCTCCGACTCGGGCGGGCTGCCATCCTGCCACGTCTGTCCGAGCGGTTCCTCGCCGAGGACGAGGTCTTCATCTCTGGCATCCTCGGCTGGGATGCTCTGGGCCAAGGGCGCTGGCGCCTCGATCCGGCCCGGAACACCGTGCACGTGATGGCCTCGGCGTCACGCAGGCCCGCTGAAGTCAAGCATCACTGGCCCCTCGAGGCACGGCACGGCAGTCCGGTCCTGCGCCTCAGGCACGCCTCGGGCAGGCAATGGGCCATGCTGCTCGACACCGGCACCGACGCACTCCTGTTGCGGGCCTCGGAAGCGCGACTTGCCGGCTGGCAGGGAGCAGAACAGGCGCAGGCGGGCGCGCGACTTCAAGGACTGGCCTCGGCCCAGCCGTCGTGGAGCTGGAAGACACGCCTCGACAGTCGGGGCCCCTTATCCGCTCTCCAGACCATTCTGGTCGCGGCCCGAGCCCCGATGGACTGGGTGGATGGCGTCCTCGGCACCGGCTTCCTGTCGGGACGCACGCTCTGGTGGGACGGGCCCTCGGGATGGTGGGGCCTCAGCGGGACGGGTCCTCACCGCCCGCCGGGCCGAGATCCAGCCTGATCGCTTCGACGGGGAGCGGAGCTTGCCATATAGCTGGCCCCCCGAGCGTGGCCATGACGTGGAAGACCGCCGGACGGAGTCGGGCAACCGGGACGGGAGTGGCTCGAAGGGCCGTGAACCAAGGTCCGTCCGGACCGTTGAACAAGGTCATGTTGCGCAAATCTGCGGGCGGCTCGAGCCAGCCGTTGCTTCGGACTTGCCCACCAACCAGCAAAAGTGCCGCCCCCATCATCAGGAATTCGTCGCGGGGATGCGTCCCACGCTTGAGGAGGCCGCGCGCGAGTGCTACCTCGAGGGTGTCGGGATCCTCGAGAATCTCGCGGACCAGAGTCTCCCCGAATCGCTCCTGAAGCCACTCGAGATACAGGTAGACGAGGCCGTAGCCACCGCCCCGAGGATTGCCCGCCCAATCGGACAAGGACCAGGCGGACGGATCGGCAAGCACGGCCGCCACGTCCTTGAGCACGCTTGTCCGACCCTCCGGAACGCCGTGCCCCGTGCGCCCCATGGCCCACATCGCGACACCCTCGTCCCACCATGTCGGCCAAACGGCCGCCCTGCGCGCCCGTCGCCCAGCGAAGGTCAGGAGATGAGCCAACTCGTGGACGAGGACCCCTGTCGCCTCGGCCCTGTCCTCGCGCAGAGCTCCAAGCCGAAGATAGATGGCCTCACGCCCGTTCGACCGTGGCTCGCTGTCCGGGGCGAGATCCGTTGGCCAGAAGAATCCTTCGAGTCCTCTGTCCCTGCCGAAGGAACCGACGGCCGGGGACAGGATGACGTGCACGCGGGGGTCGCCATCGACGTCCGCAGCCAGCGGTATCGGCCTGAACAATGCACTCAAGCGGGCCAGTACGGATTGCTCGGAACCGTCGACTTCGGCCACCCACGCTCGCAGCAGATCGTCCGGCAATGGCTCAGGACCGGTCTGGCAAGGGTCCCCCTCGACGGGACCGACATCGACCCAGAACAGCGCGGACGGCGAGATCGCGCGCAACTCGACCCGACGCGCACACGGCACGCCCCCGGGCAGCAGATCGATCACGTTCACCGTGTCCCGATCGCCGAGCCTGCGTTCGGTCACCGCCTGAGCCTGGCGCCATGACCGGGTTCCCGGCCGGTTCAGGCGCTGCATCCACGCGCGACGCCTGCCGGGAAGCGTCTGGCCCTGGCCGTCCGCGCCCGGGAAGCTGCGCGGCGTCCACACCACAAGCCCCGCGCCCGTTTCGGCGGCCCATTGAAGGACCTCGCCGGCTTCGGCGGCAAGCCTCGCACGGGCCACGATCTCGCGGGGCCAGAGTTTCGGTGCGGGTGCGGGCACGGGCACACCGGCAACAGGGACCGGAGCCTGTACCGCGACCGTACACGCACCGAGGCACAGGACAAGAAAGAAGACGAGGCCTTGAGGCACCCGCCCGGCATCCGGTCCCCTGCTCACCCTTCGTAGGTCACCGGCCATCGCGAGAGCGGCACCGGCTCCCATACCTCACCCGGCTGCGCGGGCAGGCCGAGGGCAGGCACCCTGGCCCGCCGGACCTTGATGCGCGCCAACAGCCGCTGCCACCACGGAGACGGCACGTCGGCAACCGCCGACTCGCGTGCCACCGACAGAACCACCGGCTCCCCGGCCGCCTCGACGACCCACCTGCGCCAGCGCTGAGTCAGCGGCCGCGCGAGGCGACGCAAGAACTTTGCCGCGAGGCGCGGATGCTCCCGCTCCAGGCGCGCGAGGTCCTCTTCGTCCCAGCACAGCACCTCGGTGCGCATCACGGCGCGAGCCCCGTGTGGCCGAGGTCCCTCATCGAACAAGGACTCTTCCCCGAACGTGCCGCCCGGTCGAACCATCATGCCGATGCGACCGTCCTCGCCCGACTCGAGCAGAACCACGCCGCTCAAGACGAGGTAAGCGGCAATATCGGTCGCCCCTGCGGCGTGTATCTCTTCACGCGGCTCCAGGAAACGACGGCGCGCCATCCACGCCACGCGTTCGGCTTCCCTTGCGGAGAACCCGACGAAGATCGGCATGCGCTGCAGACGTTCCAACCACTCGTCCTGAGGCCAAGGCTCCCGGACCGGACCTTCCTGGATCATCGCGCGTCCCTCCCGAGTGCTGTCTTCGGCAGAGATATTCCGGCCTTGAGGATCGGGAGCATCCTCAGCGGCCCTCGCGCACGGCGGTAGCCATCGCCACCAGCACCAACAGAACGCCCAGAACCCGGACGAGGTGGGACTCCTTGACGCGCGCCGACCAGCCTGCCCCGGCCCAGGAACCCGGCAGGAGACCCAGAACCAGCCACAGCGCCGTTCGGCCGTCCACGTGACCCAACCAGGCGTGTGTCCCGGCGCTGGGAATGGCCACGAGTGCCACGAGCAGCAATGACTGACCGATGGCCTGATGCATCGACTGGCCCATGGCCGTCAGCGCCGGCAAGGCCACGATACCCCCGCCCAGACCGAGACCGCCGCTGACCACCCCCACCATCAGGCCGAGCCCCCCGTAGGCCCAGCCGGGTCGGGCCACCGGAGTACCTGGCGCACGGACACGCCTGCGTGCCCAAGCGCCGGACGCATAATCCACTCCGATGGTCGCCACGAGGACAAGAAGGGCATTCATCAGCCACCGACCGGGAAGCCGATCGGTCCCCATCGCGGAGAGCACGGCAACAGGCATCCCGATGGCGGCCGCGATCAGGACGCCGCGCCACGGAAGGGCCCGGGCCCTGGCATGTCGGACCGTCGCGACGAGGGCCGTGGGCAGCATGGTGAGCAGGGGCGTGGCCAGCGCCTCCAACACCGGCAATCCGAAGAGGCCACGCAGGGCCGGCGCCATCACGACACCCCCACCGATGCCGAAGGCACCGGAGAGCAGGCCCGCGAACAGCCCGAGGGCGACGAGTCCCGCAGGGACCCAAGCCTCAGGCATGCGTGTCCTGATGGAAGTCGTAGAGTTGGATCAGCCGCTTGTCCGTCGGACCTTCGATGCGCGCCGTCACCTCGACATGTCGCGTCAGGCCCGAACTCCGCAGCTTCTGCTTGAGTTGCTGATCCAACTGGAAGATGCCGGCACTGTTGTTCATCGTGACCTCGATGTTCACGGCCTTTGTCGTGCCGCGCTTCACCTCGACCTTGTCGATGGCCTGGGCCGACACGCTGTGGATGTTGACCGTGCCGGCCTCGAAAGGAATCCGGCTTCGGCCCTGGCTCATGTCCAGAGCATTGGCCAGCTTCACGATGCCCGCCTCCGGCGTCAGACAGCGTTCCTCTCCGCCGTGGGCCACGATGGCATGGAGGATCTCCGAGGTCATCACGACCCTGTCGGGCGGGGCATAGAGGCCATCGAGCAGGCCTGGCAGGCGCTGGTTCGCGATGAACACGCTGTGCAGCTCGTGCCTGTCCCACGCGACCGAAAGGCCCGTGTCATGCAGCAGGCTGGCTGCCACCACGACGAGCTCGGCATCGTCGGGCTCCATCTGGAAATCCTTGACCACGCCGGGCTCGACCCCGGCATCCATCAGCAGACGAAGCAGCTTCAGGGCCAGGTTGGCCACGATCTTGACGTGGACGAAACCATGGTCGCTCATGTGCAGCCGATCAACGGCGTTCACGTTGGCCACGCGCCATATCTGGGCGAGCTCCGCATCCGCCTCCACGCGCTCCAGGAAGGACTCCAGCCGCGCATTCTGCCGGACCGGGATATTCATGGGCATTGGGGGTGATCCTCCACCCCGATCATACCCCCCCGGGGGGACCCGCTACTTGGCGAGTTCGGCGACGATGAGGTCCATGTAGAGGTCCTCGAACTCGCCGGGGGACAAACGCGCATCGCCGGTCTTGTCGGCGGCCTTCACGGCATCGGTGGCAATGGCCTTGATAAGGACCGGCCGCAGGTTCAGCTCGGGGTACTCGAGGCCGACGCGAACACGGGCCAGATCCGCATTGGAGAGTTCGCGGTCCACCAGGAATCCGTCGCGAGACGCATCCAGTCGGACGAAACGATCCGCAAGGTAGGTCCGGAAGCGGCCGGCGAAGCGCTCCGCATTGTCCCGACGCGGTCCACCCGGCCACCAGGAGGGGAATCCCAGATCGGTCGCGGCGGCCAGAAACTCACGGTAACCGACCGCCCCATCCATGTTGAGATCGATCGACGCGAACCGGTCGAGGGCAAACATCGGGCCCGCCTCATACTCGGTCAGCTGTCCGTCGCCATCGCGGTCCTGCTTTGCAAAGATCGCCTTGTGAACGCGATCGAATCCTGCCAGGAGACCGGCCGTCGACCGGGCCTCCAACTGAGCGGCTGCCGTGGCGGGACGCACCTGGACGGACGGGGCGGGGGAACCGCAGGCGACCAGAAGCAGGGTCGACGCGAACAGGACTTGGACCTTCACGAGATGGAACTCCTTGGGTTGTTAACTTCAGAATAAGAAAAACCCAAGACGGAGTCAAATATGAACGACCACCCTCAGGGTCGACGCCGGCCGAGGGTCTCGGGCCCTGCAGCCAAGTCGGGCGGAAGCACGGTCCAGAGTGCCCGGGCGAAGGACGCCCAAGGAAAATTGGGCGCAGGATCCCGCTTCAGATGTGGCCTGAGGGTCACGTCGTGATGACCCACGACCCGGTCGGCCGGTATCGACCAGCGCACGCAAAGATGTTTCACGAGGGCGACGAGCGTCTGCATCTGCACTTCGGTGAAGGGATCCGAGCCCGTCTGTGCGTTCACCAACTCGATGCCGATCGAGAAGTCATTGACGCGGCTGCGGCCGCGGAAGAGGCTGGGCCCGGCGTGGAAGGCACGGTCGGCTTCGCGCACGCACTGCACGACCTCTCCTTCCTTGCCGACGATGTAGTGCGCGGACACCCCGCTTGCGGGATTCAGGAACCATCGAGCGACCACCTCGGCCTTGCGGACGCCGGGCGTCTCGGTATCGTGGAGCACGATGGTGTCGATGACCGCCCCCTGCGGCCGAGCATCAGCATGAGGCGACATCCTGAAGACAGCTCCCGGAAATTCGGCCTCGGTCTCCTGCGCCCGGGCTGGCAAGGGGTCGACCTGCAGCCACAAGCACCCGACCGCCACACCCAGTCCGCCGACGATGGACCCGCGCACTCCGTCGCATCGCACCATGCCGCCCTCCCCCCCCGCAAATCTACCCGTTCCGGCCTGTACGGCGCGGTGGTCCTCCGCATGCTGAAACGTACTTCCCCATTCCGAAATGGCCGGTATCGCCGACGTCAGGCTGTCGCCATCCTTGCCTGCGCGCTGTCCGCGCCCGCTTCGGGAATGGCCGCGGCCGGCCCGGGGCGCCCCGACCCCATCCTGCTGGACCGGCTGATCCTTGCCGACGAGGGCGAAGCGGTCCGCATCGCCGCGATGGCCGCCCGCATCCCCCTCGACACCATGGCCGTCCTGCTCGCCGCGGGCGCACCGGCACTCGAAGACGTCCGCATCACGCCCGAGGGCGGAAATGGCCTGCGGCTTCGGGCACGGGCCTTCGGCCTGCCCGTGGAAGTCGGCTGCGGCCTCGGGGCCGAGGCAGGACGCCTGGTACTGACCCTCGATGCCGTCCGTCTCGCGATGCTGCCGGTGGGCGGTCCGTGGATGCGCGACCGCATCGTGCAGGCTGCCGACCCGGACCTCTTCCGCCGCGACCTCTGGCGCAAGCGCGGTGCGAACGGCCTCTCCATCAATCCCTCCTACCTCATCGGCTGGGCCCTGGCGGGCCGCAAGACACCGTCGGGACGCCGGGTCGAGGGCAACCCCCTGCGGGTCGATCTGGGCGCACTGACGCTGCAACGGGACTGCATCAGCATCAAGGTGCCCTGAAGCCGTGCTAGCATGAGCGGTTGCCCAGTCCTGACCAACGGAGATTCGGACGATGCCCTCGACTGAAGCCCAGCCTGACCTCGACCAGGCCTACGAAGCCGGTCTGCGCCGCTACATCGACGGAGACCCCCTTGCCGAGGTCCTTGCCGACTTCGAGAAGTTGGCGCGCCTGCACCCCCGGGATCCCCGACTGGTCCTGTCGCTCTCGTGGCTCTATACCCTGGAAGGCCACAAGGAGCCGGCCCTGCGCTACGCCAAGGCAGCCCGCACCAGTGCTCAGGGTCGGTTCAATCAGGTGCTGGCCATGCTGACCTTCGGCGAGAAGGGTGTCCGGGATCGCTTCGAAGAGGCTTATCATTCGGCCCATCCTGACGAGATCCAGGACGCCATCGACAACCTCAACGACGCCATCGCACGCAAGGGCGGCGCCTACCCGGCGGCCACCAAGATGCTCGACTGGCTGCAGCACCACCACCACTGACGATCGGCGAATCCGGGCGCACGTCCGGTGCATCAGTTGCCGATAACGGGCATGAGACGGATGTCTTGGAGGTGCCCCCGTGATTCGAGACGACCAGCGCGTGACGCCTGCCGCCAAGCCGGCCCGCTTGCCGCGCGAGGCCCTGCAGGCCGTGCGTCAGGTCACGGCTGCGCCAACGGGCCCCATTGCCACGGACCAACTGACGGTGCAGCCCGTCGGCCCCGTCCCCTCGTCCGGTACCGGAGACATCCGTGCCAAGGCGCTCGAGGCCATCAGGCAAGACATCCGGACCCTCGGGGCTCAGGATCCGGCAGGCCAGTCCGGGCGCATCCTCGAATTGCTGCGCCTGCTTCCGGAAGGGGACCCGGTCAGGACAGAATGGCTCGGCTTCCTAGCGGGTGCCGGAGCCCCCATCGGCGCGGGCGGCGGACAGCCCGTGGTTGCCGCCCCGCCGGCACCGCCGCAGGGTGCCGTGGCACTACCTTCCTTCGACACGGCCAGAAGACCTGACCCTCAGCCCCCCATGGTGACGGCGGCCGGCGCGCCCTCGTTGACGACGCCCGGTTCGATCATTCAGGCGGGGGGAACACCGGCCTCGGCGCCGGAGCCCCTGTTCTCCGACCTCGACCGCCTGCTGGCCGAGCATGACGCAGCCATGGCCTCCGCCGGAGATCTGGGTGCCATGGCAAAGGCCGTGGATATCCTCAGTGCCGGAGTGGCCCCAGTCTGGACGGCCCTTCGTGCTGCCGTGGCCGGCAGGCCCGACCTCGCCTCCCGCATGGACGCCTATGCCCGTCGGCTCAAGGAACTCGGGGTCGCGCTGCCTGCGGAAGGCAAGGGTGGCCAGGCGACAAGCCCGGCAGATACTCCCGGAACCATGGCTCCACTGGGCCCCTTGGCCGGGACAGCGCCTGCGGTGCCTGCACAGCAGGCCCAGCCCGTCCCTGCCGCATCGCCGTCCGGCTCGGTCCCGATCGTCCCGCTGCTGGTCGAGCCGGTCGAGAGCGACAATCTGTCCCGGACCGAACGCGAGGCACGCGACCAGGTGGCGAAGATGCTGCCCAAGATGAACGCGGGTCAGGTGGAACAGCTTCCGCGCCAGACGCTTGAGGCCGCATCGGGAGAGCAACTCGCCGCGATGGCCAAACTGCTCATCGACCATTGGCGCCTGAAGGACAGCAACCGGAACAACGCCAGCTACCTGCTCATGGTGGCCTCCACACGCGGACGCATGGACACGATGCTGCGCACCTTGGACCGCCAGATGGGCAACAAGGGCATCGACAAGCTGATAGACAGCCTCAAGGGCGAGAATCGCGCACAGTCGGTCGACGCCATCTTCAGGGATCTCCAGCGCGTCAACGTCGTCGGTTCCGATGTCCTGCAGAAGGTCGCGATTCAGCTGACCAAGGACGACATCCGGCTGCTGCTTGAACAGCGCGGGTCCTCACGGTCTTCCTCCTGGTTCCGGGCACTGCCCCCCGAGGTGAAGGCCATCTTCCACGACACGCTGAAGCGTGGCGGTTTCGGAAAGACCAGCAAGGATCAGGCTCTGCTCGGGGAACTGGCCGCTGGCTGATGGCCCGAGCGTCGGCTCAGTGAATGCCCTCGAGCAGACCCTGCAGGTATCCGAAAGCCAGGATTCCCAGCAGCATGGGCAGCGCGTCTAGCCAGATGCGCCAAAGGGGCAGTTCGTCCTCGACTTCGACCTTTCGCCCCCCCTCGAGGATGCACAAGCGAGGCTGCTCCGGCCCATGGACTCTGCCTGCCTGCCGCTGCACGCGCATTCTGGTGGCCACGAATACCCCTTTCGAACAAATGATCGCCATCCATACGAATACTTGTTCGAACGCGCGACATCGGTGCGCGGGATCACCCTCGCGGCCTGCGCGGTTGCCTTGACGCCACCCGGGCAGATTGGCACGATGCCAACGTGGGCCGGGTGACCGCGGCGGCAACGTCGAGGAAAGTCCGGACTCCGCAGGGCAGGATGCTGGGTAACGCCCAGTGGGGGAGACCCCGAGGACAGTGCCACAGAAACAGACCGCCCCGACCCTCGCGGTCAGGGCAAGGGTGCAAAGGCGGTGTAAGAGACCACCGGCAGTCGGGTGATCGACTGGCCAGGCAAACCCCATCCGGAGCAAGATCGAACAGGGGAAGATGACGCTGCCCGCCGATTCCCCGGGTTGCATCGCTCGAGGTCCGCAGCAATGCGGGTCCCAGATAGATGGTCACCCCCCGAAAGGGGACAGAATCCGGCTTACAGGCCCACCATCCGGGGGCGGAGTCCACTCCGCCCCCGGATGCACTCCATGCAACTACAGCACGCAAGGCAAATTGTTGACAATCACAACAACGTGATGGACGATACCGCTTCATGAGCCCCGACCCGTCCATGCTGCCCGAGGACGCCCGCCATCTGCCGGTGCTGCTCGAGGAGGTGCTCGAGGCGCTGGATCCCCGGCCGGGATTCGTCCTGCTTGACGGGACCTTGGGAGCGGGTGGGCACGCCTCGGCCCTCATGGCGCGACTGGGTCCGAACGGCCGCTACATCGGGGTGGATCGAGACGCCCGCATCCTGCGGGCGACGGCCGACCGCCTCGCCACCCCCGGGGGCATCCTGGAAACGCTTCACGACACCTTCGACCGGGCGATCGCACAACAGCCGCCGGACTCGCTGGACGGCATCCTGCTGGACCTCGGGGTCTCCAGCATGCAGTTGGACCAGGCCGAAAGGGGCTTTTCCTTCCAGCGTGGCGGTCCCGTGGACATGCGCATGGATCCGGACTCAGGCGAGAGCGCGGCAGCGTTGATCGCGAGGCTGGATGCAGGCGAACTCGCTCGCCTGCTGCGTGCCTACGGGGAGGAGCCCAACGCACGCCGCGTGGCCGAGGCCATTCATCGACGCCAACCATTCGCCGACACGCTGGCCCTGGCCGAGACGGTCGCGTCTGTCGCTGCCCGGCCGCGAAAGGGCCATGCGGCCACCCGCACCTTTCAGGCGCTCCGGATGGCCGTGAATGACGAACTCGGCTGCCTCGAAAGAGCGCTCGCGCTGGCTCTGGGGAGGTTGCGACCGGGAGGTCGCCTCGCCGTCATCAGCTTCCACTCCCTCGAGGACCGTATGGTCAAACAAGCCATGCAGTCCGCGACACGCGGGTGCATCTGCCCCCCGAGGCTGCCCGCTTGCGCTTGCGGGCAGGTCGCATCCGCCCGTTGGGTCCATGCCGGGGCCCGCAAGGCCGATGAAGCTGGCGTGGCCAGCAATCCCAGGGCGCGCAGCGCCCGACTCAGAGCCGTGGAACGAGTCCGATGAGCGTGGTCCGCAAGCCCGAGGTCCGTCATGAACGCCGCCGTCGCCCGAAACCGATGCCCCGGGCCGGGGTCAAGAGCCTGATGCGCCGCCATCCGATATGGACGCTCTTCGTGTGCATGTTCCTGGTCGAGTGCGTGCTTGTCACCCAGATCACGGTGCGCCAGCATCGACTCGCCGAGTTGCGCAGCACGCTCAAGGCCAAGGCACAGGACATCATCGCCACGGAGAATGAACTGGCGCGGCGGGAGTCTTTGGAGCAAGTCGGCCAGCGCGCCCGCGCCATGGGGATGAGCGACGCCACACGCGTGGCCTACTTCCCCCCACCCCCGGTAGCCGTCACGCACGAAGCCCCCGTGACACCGCGGATCGGGATGCGCGCGGCGTGGTAGACGCCCGGCGCAGCGTTTCGCTGCGTAAACGCCAGGCATGGCTGCTCGGGAGCCTCGGCCTGTACAGCCTGATCCTGCTGGGTCAATTCGCGCGTCACGCGCTCTTTCAAGGCGTCGACCACAGCCGGAAGGCCGAGAACCTGCGCACGAAGGCCTTCGCCTTGGCGCCCGAACGCGGGGACCTCGTCGATCGTCGGGGCCAGGTTCTCGCACTCTCCCTGCAGCGTGAGTCCGTAGGCTACTCCGGCAAGGAACGCAGCATGGACCCAGGCGTCATGGCGGCCAAGCTTGCGCCAGTACTGGGCCTCGATGAGGCCGAACTGCGGGCCACGCTGGCGAAACCGCGCTGGGTCTGGCTGAAGCGTCGCATCGACAAGACGACGGCCAATCGCGTCCGCGCCCTCAAACTCGGGAAAGAGGGCATCGGCCTCCGGCCGGAGACCCTGCGTTCCTATCCCCGGGGCCGACTCGCCGCCTCCCTTCTGGGATGGGTCGGCATGGACAATCAGGGCCTTTCAGGACTCGAATATGCCCACGACCGCCTGATCCGTGGCCCGAGACAAGTCGCACGGGTCGAATCGGACCGCTGGGGCAACCCGTTCTTCAGCTCGCGCGAGGCAGCGAGCCTGCCGGCAACGGCGCACGGGCGCCGCATCGTGCTGACGCTGGACGCTCGCCTCCAGCACCATGCCGAAAAGGCCCTCGCACGCGCCGTGCTCCTCCAGAAAGCGAAGGGGGGCACCGTCATCGTCATGAATCCCGAGAGCGGCGATGTCCTTGCCCTCGCATCGTGGCCGGATTTCGACCCGAACTTCGGACGAGAGGCCGCCCAGGACGTCACCCGGGTCAAGGCCATGTCGGACGTCTTCGAGCCAGGATCGATCATGAAGCCCTTCACCATGGCCGCGGCCATGGAGACCGGTCACCTCAGCCCCGACGAGCGGATCTCTTGCGCAGCCAAGCTGCACATCGGCACGGCCACGATCGGCGACCATGATCCCCCGGCGGCGGTGCGCATCCTGTCCGTACCCGAGATTCTCAAGGTCTCGAGCAATGTGGGCACGACGCACATCGGCTGGCGAATGCCCTCGGCCGTCCACGCCGCCCAGCTGGAGCATCTCGGCTTCGGACGCCGGACCACACCCGAATGGCGCGGCGAATCGGCAGGCCTCGTCCCGCCCCAACCTTGGTCCCGGCTCACCCAGGCCACCGTTTCCTACGGCCAGGGCATCGCTGCCACGGCGATGCAACTCGCGACAGCCATGTGCATGGTCGCCAACGGAGGCATCCAGGTAGCCCCGCGCTTCGTCGACCGTGTCGAGGACGAAGAGGGTCAACTGATCCAGAAACTGCCGCCCACCACAGGTCAGCGCGTGCTCTCGCCCAAGGTCGTCCGCGACCTGAGCCGGATGCTGGAAGGCGTCACCCAGGATGGGGGGACGGGAACCCAGGCGCGGATTGCCGACTATCGCGTCGCCGGGAAGACCGGCACGGCCGACAAGGTGGGACCGGATGGCCGCAGCTACGGCGGGGAGGTCATTGCTTCATTTCTCGGATTCGTACCGGCCGAAGCGCCGAAATTGGTCATCTTGGCCTCACTCGACAGCCCGACCATGGCACACTTTGCCAGTATGACGTCGGCGCCGCTCTTCCGAGACGTCGCCATTGCCAGCCTGCGCACGCTGGGCATCCCTCCGAGCCAACCATGAACGTCCGTGACCTCGCTCTGCTCCTCGGTTGCCCCGAGCCCCCGGAAAGTTCCGTGCCCGACGCGGTCGTTCGGGGAATTCGCCTGGACTCGCGAAGCATCCAGCCAGGAGACGTCTTCGTGGCCCTCAAGGGCACGCGCGTGGATGGCCACGCACATCTGCAAGAGGCCCTCGCGCGAGGAGCCGTGGCTGCAGTGGTGGACTTCAGGCGACTGTCCGACCTGCCCCGCGGTCCGTGGCTGCCCGTGACCGATACTGCACCGGCACTGGCCCGCGCCGCAGCAGCATTCCACGGTTACCCGGCGCGTCGGCTGGACCTGACGGGAGTGACCGGCACCAACGGCAAGACCACGGTGACGCACATGCTCGAGGCCGGCTGGCGCGCAGCCGGGATTCCTTGCGGCGTCCTCGGCACCTTGGGTGCCCGTCACGATGCCGGGGGCCTCGTCACCCAGGTCGATGTGGGCTTCACCACGCCCCAGGCCAATGTCCTTCAGGAACTGCTGGCCTTGATGGCGGACGCCGGGGTCCAACGCGTCGCGATGGAGGTCAGTTCGCACGCCCTCGATCAGCACCGCGTCGGCGAGGTGGCCTTCCGGACGGGCATCTTCACCAATCTGTCCCAGGACCACCTCGACTACCACGGCACTATGGCGGCCTACGCCGACGCCAAGGCGCGCCTCTTCGACGGCCTCGCACCGGATGGGGCAGCCGTCGTCCACGGGGACGACCCGGCCCACGCGCGGATGGTGCGCGATACCCGAGCCCGCATCATCACGTTCGGCCTCAGGCCAGGAGCCGATGTCGGCGCTGAAAACGTCGTGATGAAGGCCGATGGCACGAGCGGGACGCTCGTCACGCCCTCGGGCCGATATCCCCTGCAGTTGTCGCTGCCCGGAGGTTTCAATCTGGCCAATGCGTTGGCAGCCTTGGCCGCCGAGGTTGGCTCGGGACGCAGACCGGACCCCTTGCTCGCGGCCCTTGCGCGCATGCCTGCGGTTGCCGGTCGCCTCGAGCGTGTCACCCCCGTCGACCACCCCTTCCACGTACTCGTGGACTACGCTCATACACCGGATGGCCTGGTCAAGGTGCTCGAGGCCGTCAGGCACGTCACGCCGGGGCGCGTCATCGTCGTCTTCGGCTGCGGTGGGGATCGTGACCGGGGCAAGCGCCCGCTGATGGCGAGGGCTGCTGCGGCGGGTGCGGACATCGTGATCGCGACGAGCGACAATCCACGTTCCGAGGACCCTGCCGCCATCCTGGCAGACATGGCTCCCGGGCTGCCGTCCGATGCGGTCATCGAACCCGACAGGGGCCAGGCCATCCGAAGCGCCATCGCTGCCGCACGGCCAGGAGACAGCGTGGTCATCGCCGGCAAGGGACATGAGCCCTGGCAAATCATCGGCGATCGCCGGATCGCCTTCGACGATCGGGAAGTCGCCCGCCTGGCCGTGAGGGGCCTGCTGACCGACGAGGCAGGGCATCCGTGATCCGACCCGCCGAGATCACGGCAGCAACAGCCGGATTCCCCACGGGCCCCGGTGGGGACGTGCCGTTCGCTCGTGTCGTGACGGACAGTCGCGAGCCCTGCGAGGGTGCCTTGTTCGTCGCCTTGCAGGGCCCGCGTTTCGACGGGCACCGATTCATCGAGACGGCAATCGGTCGGGGTGCGACAGGTGTCCTCGTCTCCCGACCCGAAGCAGCGCCCGAAGGCGTGCCCACCTGGGTCGTACCGGACACGCTGGTGGCCTACGGGCACCTTGCACGCCATGTCCGCAGACGTGAAGGATGGCGCGTCATCGGCATCACGGGTTCCTCCGGCAAGACCACGACCAAGGAGCTGGTGGCCGATCTCGCCGCCCGGTACCGATCAGTCTTCCGGAGCCCCGAGAACCACAACAACGAGGTGGGCGTGCCCCGGAGCATCCTCTCCGTACCGGCCGGCACGGAGGTGGTGGTGCTCGAGATGGGCATGCGCGGGTCGGGACAGATTGCCCTGCTCGCAGAGGTCGCCGAGCCGGACATCGGCATCATCACCACGGTCGGTCGTGCACACATCGAGCTGCTCGGGTCTCAGGAAGCCATAATGGAAGCCAAGGGCGAGCTTTTCAGCGGCCTTGCGTCCGGGGGGCAGGCCATCACGGATGGCGACAACCCCTGGTGTGACTGCCTTGCGGACCGCCATGCCGGCGCATGGCGGACGTCGGCCAAAGGACGGCCCGACGCCCAAATCCGAGCGGCAGCACCTCTCGCTCTCGGGGAAACCGGCTGGTTGCTGCCCGTCCGGTGGGATCTGCCCGATGGACGCGCGGGCTCCTCGCTCCTGACCCTGCCCCTGCCCGGAAACCACCACGCCGTCAACGCGCTCGGCGCCGTCGCCACGCTGCTGGCGCTCGGGCTGGACCTTCCCGCAACCCTCTCGTTGCCGGGTCTGGGCGTCGGGGGCCGTGGCCAGGTCCTCACGGCAGGATCCATCGACGTCGTGGACGAAAGCTACAACGCCAATCCCGAGAGCATGCGTGCCAGTCTCGAGACCTTCTGCGCGGTCCCGGCAGCACGTCGCAGGATGGTGGTGCTCGGAGAAATGGCCGAACTCGGCGAACACGCAGAGGCGGCGTGGCTGGAGCTTGCCCGATGGTTGGCCTCGGCACCCATCGATCTGGTGGTCACCGTAGGCGATGGCCCCGAGGCTCTGACGACGACCCTGGGGAACCGCGTCGTCCATTGCGCCACGCCTGCAGATGCCGTCCGCAGCCTGCAAGAGCGCGTCGAACCGGGGGACCGCATCCTGGTGAAGGGCTCCCGCGCGGCCCGCCTGGACGAGGTGGTTGCCGGTCTCGTGTTGCATCAGGAGGAGGACCACTGATGTTCCTGGCCCTTGGGAGCGGTTGGAGCTTCGTGCCGATGACCTGGGCCCTGTTCGTGGCCCTGGCCGTGGCCATCGTCGGTGGGCCGCTGGCGTTGCGTGGCCTTGCGGCACTCAGGACCGGACAGTTCATCCGGGAGGAGGGACCGAGCAGCCATCACGCCAAGGCAGGCACGCCCTCGCTGGGAGGTCTGTGGATCAGCGCAGCCGCGCTTGCAGGCTCCTTGCCTTTCGTGGACCGCGATCCGCAACTGGTCGTCGTGATGGGTACCTGGCTGGCCTACACGGCTCTCGGGTTCCTCGACGACTGGTTGAGTCTGCGCCGAGGGCGGAACATGGGCCTGAGCGCGCGCCAGAAGTTCGCCGCGCAGTGGTTGCTGGCCGCAGGAGCCTGCTTTCTCCTCGCCAGACTGGGACACTCCCCGTGGGTGATCGTCCCGGGCAGTCACCAGGTGATCGATCTTGGCCTCGGCTACTGGTTGCTGACGGCCTTCCTGCTCGTCGGCTTCAGCAATGCCGTGAACCTCACGGACGGCCTTGACGGACTTGCCGCGGCTACGTCGGCCATTGCCTTCCTTGCCTTGTCCGGAGTCCTGATGCGGATCGGCCTTCCCAGTGCCCACCCCGGCATGATCCCGCTCGCCCAGGCGCTCGCCGGAGCGTGTCTCGGATTCCTCTGGCTCAACGGCCATCCTGCCAAGGTCTTCATGGGGGACACCGGCTCGCTCGGCCTCGGGGCCGCATTGTTGATGCTCGCCGTCCTCGGCCATGCTCACCTCTACCTGCTGCCGATCGGAGTGGTGTTCCTGGCGGAGACCGGATCGGTCATGCTGCAAGTGGCCTGGTTCAAGCTGTCCAAAGGTCGGCGCATCTTCAGGATGTCGCCGCTGCATCACCATTTCGAGCTTGGTGGCATGGCGGAGACGCTTGTCGTGACCCGCTTCTGCCTCGTAGGCGTTGCGGGGGCCCTCTTGGCACTGATGATCGGATAGGCATAAGCGATGCACCTGAAGGATCGTGTTGTCGGCATTCTCGGATTAGGTCAAACAGGAATTGCCTTGGCGGAATCCCTGCACAGCCTCGGCGCCCGTGTCATCGTGTCGGATCAGCGGCCCATCGAGGCCCTCGAAAGAGCGATCGCAAGCCTGCCGGAGGGCGTGCAGGTCGAGGCAGGCAGCCATACCCAGACCACCGCTGAAGCCGACCTCCTGGTGCTCTCGCCCGGTGTCCCGAGGGCCCTCGCTGCGGTCCAGGCAGCCGAGGCAGACGGCGTCGAGATCATCGGCGAGGTCGAGTTGGCCTTCCGACTCGGTACGACACCTTGGGTAGCCATCACGGGCACGAATGGCAAGACGACGACGACGAGTCTGATCGGTGCGATTCTGGCTGCCGCCGGGATGGACGCACCCGTGTGCGGCAACATCGGGGAACCGGTGGTCCGGCACGTGCAAGGCCCGCATGATGCCTTGGTGGTCGAGGTATCCAGCTACCAACTCGAGACGGCGCAAACGATCAAGCCGAAGGTTGCCGTCTTCTTGAACCTGACGGATGACCATCTGGAACGCCACGGCAGCATGGAGGGCTACTTCGCGGCAAAGGCGCGGCTCTTCGCCATGCAGGACGAGCAGGATCACGCCATTCTCCGTGCCGGGGACCCGTGGGCCGAACGCCTCTCGGATCAGACCCGGGCAAGAATCTGGCGCTTTTCCACGGACCCTCTGGAGGAGGGCGTCAGCATTCGTGACGGGTACGCGACGTGGTTCGCGGCGGATGCCCTCGTACGACTCTGGTCGGTGGCGCGACTCCGGCTTCGGGGCGTGCACAATGTCGAGAATGCACTGGCTGCCTCGGCCGCGGCTCTGGCGCTGGGCGTCTCCCCCGAGGTCGTCAGACGCGCGGTCGAAGCCTTCGAGGCTGTCCCCCATCGCATCGAAACCGTCCGCACGGCCCATGGCAGAACATTCGTCAACGACTCCAAAGGTACGAACTACGACAGCACCGTCAAGGCCATCGGCTCCTTCGATGAGCCCTTGGTGCTCATTGCCGGAGGTCGGGACAAGGGTGGGGACATCAGCCCCCTGCTCAAGGCCATCGTCGACCGGGTGCGGCACACCATCCTCATCGGTGAGGCAGGCCCCTACTTTGCGCGGTGCCTCGAAGCACACGGACACAATGCCTTCACCATGGTCAATGACCTGCATGATGCCGTAGCCCGCGCGGCGGAAGCGTGCCCGGATGGCGGCGTGGTGCTCTTCTCACCGGCCTGTGCGAGTTTCGACATGTATCGGGACTATGTCCATCGCGGGGAGGCGTTCAAGGAGGTCGTGGAGCAGTGGGCTCCTTGAGGTCGGCCAGACCTGACCCCGGGGTGCTGGCCACCTTCGTCGGCCTTCTGGCCTTCGGGCTCTGCATGGTGTGGTCGGCCTCCACGCCGACCTCCGTCCACTGGGGTCACGGCATCTTTCATGTGTTGCGCAGCCAAGGCTTGTTCGCTCTGGCCAGTTGCGTGCTCGCCGTCCTGTTTTTCGCGGGGGCCCGGAAGCCCACCTTCGTCAGGCTGGTGAACTCCTCCTATGTGCTCATCGCAGCCGTGACCTGCGTCACGCAATGGATCGGGGTCAAGACCCTCGGTGCCACGCGCTGGATCCAGATAGGCAGCATGACCCTGCAACCTTCGGAGCTGCTCAAGCCGATGATGGTCCTCTGGGTAGCGAAACGCTGTCTCGAGCCCCATGACACGCCCAGGGCGATCTTCCTGACGACCGCGGGACTTCTCGTCCCCCTGGGTGCGGTGATCGTCGGCCAGTCCGACCTGGGGACCGGCCTGTGCCTTGCAGCCGGGGCCTTCATCACCGGAGCGATGGCCGGCATGCCCCTCTGGATTGTTCTCGGCACCCTGTCTTGCGGCCTGGCGGGCGTCGGCGCCATCTTTCTGGGCGGTGGATACCGGGCCACGCGCATCCACGAGTGGCTCCAGATCGGCAAGGACCACCCGGGCCCGCCGACCCAGGCCGAGCAATCCCTGATGGCCATCGGCCACGGTGGCCTGCTGGGAGAGGGCTGGGGCCTGGGCACCCAGAAATTCGGCCATCTCCCCATCGCCCACACCGACTTCATCTTTGCCATCGTGGCCGAGGAATTCGGTTACTTGGGTGGGGTGCTCTTGATCGCGACGTACCTCTTCCTGGTCGTGCGCGCCCTCCATCTTGCCCGGCGGGTCGAGGACCCGTTTGCACGCGCTGCCATCGTGGGCCTCGCCGGGGGGATCACTTGCCAGGCCTTGCTCAACATCGGTGTCGCCGTCGCCCTGTTGCCGGTCACGGGCGTGCCCTTGCCCTTCATCAGCCTCGGGGGAAGCAGCATGCTGGGCGGTTGCATCTCCATCGGACTCTGCCTCGGACTCGCCGCGAGGTCGGAACGCAGACGCAAGGCGCGCGCACCTTTCGCCACGGAGGAGACGGCGTGATCCTGCTCTCTGCAGGAGGAACGGGCGGTCATCTCTACCCGGCCCTCGCCGTTGCCGAGGCGATCGAGGCCTTGGCACCCGGCACTCCCGTCCATGTCGTGGGCACGGCCGACCATCTGGAGGCCCGGGTGGTACCTGCTGCCGGCCTGCCATTCCACGCCGTTCCGGCAGCACCATTCCCGCGCCGGCCCGATGGCCGGGCGCTGCGCTTCCTGCAGGCCTTTCCCGCCGGGATCATCGCATCCATGCAACTGCTGGGCCGGCTTCGTCCTCGGGTCGTGGCCGGCTTCGGAGCGTATCTCACGGTACCGCCCCTGCTGGCCGCGGCGGCGCGTGGACTGCCCATCGTGCTTCATGAAGCCAACGCGCATCCGGGCAAGGCCAACAGCCTGCTGGCCCGCTGGGCATCTTCCATTCTGGTCTCCCACGAGGAAGCTGCGGCAGCCTTTCCGAACAAGCCCGTCAAGGTCACCGGCACGCCCCTGCGTGCGTCGTTCCTTCCTGCAGCGAGTCCCGAGGGCAGAGCGCAAGCCCGAGCACGCTTCGGCATCGGGATCGAGGAACGCCTCCTGGTCATCACGGGCGGCTCGCTGGGAGCGCGCCTGCTCAACGATGCGGTGGCGCGGCATCGGACGGAATGGCTGTCCCGGACCCAATGGCGCCTGGTCCACCTGACGGGCCAGGCGCAACTTAAGGACGTGCTTGATGCACTGCCCGATGCCGACCGGCTCGAGGACTGGCACGGCGGTGAGGCGTGGTCCTCGGCTTCTGGGCGATTGGTGACTGCGCCCTACTGCGACTCCATGGCCGACCTGCTCTCTGCCAGCGACCTCGTCGTGAGTCGATCCGGGGCAACGACGGTGGCCGAGATGGCCTTGCTGGGACGCCCCGGGGTGATGGTGCCCTTGGCCCTGAACCCCGATCAGGCCGCGAATGCAGCCGCCATGGCCCGCGCCGGGGGTGGTCGGGTCGTGACCCAGGATCACGTCATCGATGAACTTTGCCCTGTCGTGTGCGCCCTGATGGACAACGAAGAAGAGCGCGTGGGGATGGGCCGATGCGCAGCCACGCTCGGTCACCCGGATGCTGCCCGGGCCGTGGCCTCCGAACTTCTCGACTGGGCCGCGTCATCCATGACAAGGACGTGACAACGAACAGGCGTGCCTGAGCTAGGGTGATGGCGCTCACCTACGCCCTCAGCGCGGCTGGCGATGATGACGGAGTGAGCCGCCAACCGGACACCGGCCAACTGAAAGCATCGGCCCGTG
Organism: Candidatus Sericytochromatia bacterium; assembly: GCA_035285865.1. Classification (GTDB taxonomy): domain Bacteria; phylum Cyanobacteriota; class Sericytochromatia; order S15B-MN24; family VGJW01; genus VGJW01. The sequence continues at coordinate 28,439 of JAYKHS010000019.1, read as the reverse complement.
TGGACGGAACGTCCCTGCACCAGGCGTGGCAGACTTCGCAGCAACGGCCCCTGTCCCTACCCGACCCACCGGATGATCGCCCTGGGCTCCAACCACCGAGGACCCCTCTTGAGGATTCCCACCAACCTCCACTTCGTCGGCATCGGCGGCGTGGGCATGAGCGCCGTGGCCTCGGTCTGGCACGACCTGAACGGTCGATCGAGCGGCAGCGATCTGAACGCATCGGCTACCGTGCGGCGACTGCAGGATCAGAGCATCCCGGTCGGCATCGGCCATGACGCCGCCAACCTGGCACCTTTGGTTTCGGACGGTCGCCCGACGCACGCAGGGCTTGTCGTCTCGACCGCAGTCCCTCAGGACAACCCGGAGTTGGTCGAGGCACGCAGGCTGGGGATGCCCGTCTTTCACCGCTCGGAGATCCTCGCGGCCCTGATGACCGGACATCGCTCGGTGGCCGTCAGCGGCACCCATGGCAAGACCACCACCACCGGCATGCTGGGGACCCTGCTGATCGAGGCCGGCGCCGACCCGACGCTGCTCATCGGCGGCGACATGCCCAGCATTGGCGGCAACGCGCGCACGGGCCAAGGGCCTTGGCTCGTCGCCGAGGCGGACGAGTCGGACAAGTCCATGCAACGCCTGACGGCGGACTGGGTCATCCTCACCAATCTCGAAGGCGACCATCTCGAGCACTACAAGGACCTCGACGACATTCTGGACACGATGGCCATCTGGATTTCGCGCCTGCCGGCGCATGCCGTGATCATCGCCTGCGCGGACGATGCCGGGGTCCGTAGCCTGCTGCCGCGCCTCGATCGAACCGTCGTGACCTACGGATGCTCTCCCGAAGCCGACCATAGGATCGTCGAAGAGCACATGACGGCGCAGGGCTCGACCTTCGTCCTGGACGGACATACGTGGTCGGTGGGTGTGCCGGGCCGCCACAACATCCTGAATGCGGCAGCCGCCATCGTCACGGCCATGGAGATGGGCTTCGGGCCCGAAACGCTCGGCAACGGACTTGCCCGCTTCACGGGCGTAGGTCGGCGCTTCCAGGACAGGGGCACGGTGGCCGGCGTCCAAGTCTTGGAGGATTACGCGCACCACCCCTCGGAGATCAAGGCGACGCTCGCTGCAGCCAAGCTCATGAACCGACCGATCTGGGTGGTCTTCCAACCGCATCGCCACAGCCGCACGGCAGCCCTCTTCGATGGTTTCGCGAGGGCCTTCGATGAAGCCTCGGGCGTCGCATTCCTCGACATCTACGGCGCGGGCGAGGCCCCTGGCCAAGTCTCCTCGGCGCAGTTGGCCGATGCCGTGCGGGCCGGCAACCCGGAGCTCAGAGTCTGCTACTGGCCCGATCCGGCGCGAGCTGCGCATCAGGCCGAAAGCCTCGTGCAACCGGGCGACCTGCTGATCCTGATGGGCGCAGGCAACGTGAATCGTCTGGCCGAACCCCTTCTGGAGGCCCTCGGCGCGCGCGAACAGACCACCCGACCGCGCTCCGCCTGAAGGCCATGGCCCCTGCCCTCGCCCGGAAGACCCTCGCCAGCTTGACGACGTGGCGCGTCGGCGGGCCCATTGGGCGTTTCGTGGAGAGTTCGGATCCCCGATTGCTGGCGTCGGCCATACGGGAAAGTCTCGATCGACACGAGCCGTGGACGGTCCTCGGGAAAGGCAGCAATCTGCTGGCTGCGGACGAGGGCTATGCAGGAACGATCCTGCGCCTGCAGGACGATCCCCGCACCATCAGGTTCTCTGGAAATGAGATCCACGCACCGGCAGGCCTTGCGAACGGACTCGTGGTCAAGGCAGCCATGAACGCCGGCCTCGGTGGCCTTGCCTTTCTCTCGAGCATACCGGGCACGCTTGGCGGGGCGGTATTCATGAACGCCGGCGCGCATGGCGTCCAGACCCACGAGGTCCTGTCGCGCGCCCTCGTGCTGCGGCCCGGTGAAGAGCCGGAGTGGCTGTCTGCCGACGCGCTGGGGTTCTCCTACCGACATTCGCTCCTGCAGGAACAACCGGGCATCGTGCTGGAAGTAGTGCTCAAGGGAAGGCCAATCCCCTCGGAAGAGACACGAGCCGAGATCCAGGCCTTGGCCGCCTGGCGTCGGGAACGCCAGCCCCAAGAGCCCAGCGCGGGCTCCGTGTTTCGCAATCCGGAGGGCACGTCCGCCGGCCGCCTGATCGAGGCGGCAGGCCTGAAGGGCGCGCGCATCGGCGATGCGCTCGTCAGCCCCCTCCACGCAAATTTCATCGTGAACGCTGGGGAAGCGACAGCCGCTGACATGAACAGACTCATTGGCATGGTCCGGGACCGTGTCCACGAAGTCCATGGCATCCTGATGCATCCCGAAGTGCGTGGCCTCGGACTCGAGGTCGGGCGCCCGTGAAGGTCAGGGCCTCCAGAAGGGCCCGGCGCCTGAGGGGCCTGCTCGAGACCGTCGGTGTGTTGGCGCTGTTGGCCTTCTGGGCTGCACCGGGTTGGATCTGGCAAGGGGAAACACGCTTCACCGGCACGGCGGATAGGGGTCTCGAAGAACGCCTGCGGAAGCTTCTGCCCCGACCGTCCCGCCCCTTGTGGGCCATCGACGCCCCCGGGCTCGCCGAGGAGATGGCGCGGTCGCCCGGTGTACGCCACGCATCTGTCCATAGGCTGGCATGGCCGGCGCAACTCGTCATCCGCGTCGACAAGCGCCGACCCATCGCGTGCGTGCCGTTGTCCACCGGACTGCTCGGGCTGGACGGCGATGGGGTCCTCTTTCCCCTCACCTCGGCCAGCCCGGACCTGCCGACGATCTCGGGGCTCAAGCGTGGTGGTCCGGCCGACACGGCCGTAGGCGTGGCGGCATGGCTGAAGTTGCAGGGTCCGGGCAAGGGCCAGATGGTCCGTGCCTCTGCCGGATGGCAGTGGTCGCGTGCAGGACGGACCATCCTCGTGGGCACCCTCGACGAACTGGGACGCAAAGATGGGGTCGCCAGACACGTCCTGCAACTGGCGCAGCAAGACGGTGTGCGGGTAACATGGCTTGACGTCAGCCTCCCGGACGCGCCGGCCTACCGGACCTCCCTATCGGCTGCAGGGGGATCTGGTGAAGAAGGGGTGGGAGCTCCCCGTGATGTCCATCACGGTGATACTCGGCGCCCTGCTGTCGACCCAGTTCCGCAGTCAGGCGGTGTTCGCCAGGCAGGATCTGCCCAGCAGGCGGAGCGAAGACCTGCTGCAGATGCTCAAGCAGGCCGAAGCGGAAAAGGACGCGCTAAGTCGCGAAGTCACGCAACTGCGGGAACTGCGCCGGCACCCGGGCCAGTCGGCCGGGAAGCAACCCGAGCAGGGGATGCCCGCCCTTGAAGGGCCGGGTATCGAGATTGTGCTGACGGACAGCGAGAAGCCGACCGGCAAGGGCGAAGACCCCAACATCGCCATCGTGCACAACGACGACCTTCTGCGGTTGGTCAACGAACTGCGCTCGGCAGGTGCCGAAGCCATCTCGGTCAACGACCAGCGCATGGCCGATTCCTCCGAAATTGCTTGCGCAGGTACGACCATTCTCATCAACAAGTCGCGCATCGCACCGCCCTTCACCGTCCGCGCAATCGGAGGCGGCGAGGGCTTGCGATCCGCACTGGGCATGCGTGGGGGGATCATCGAATACCTCCGCTTCTACGGGATCCAGGTCGACGTCAAGGTCCGCGAAATGCTGACGGTGCCTGCCTACGCAGGGAGCACGATGTTCCGCTACGCGAAACCGGTGGGCAAGCAGTCGTGAAGGCGGTCATCCTGATTGCCGGCGCCTTGATGGCCGGCATCCTGCTTGGCGCCTACGCCCCGATCACCATCCCCAATGAGTGGTCCAAGTACGTGGCTGTGGCCATTCTCGCGGCACTTGACACGGGCTTGGGTGGGGTACGTTCCGGCCTGGACGACCGCTTCGACCTTGCCGTATTCGCCAGCGGATTCACGGCAAATTCGCTTCTTGCCGCCGGCCTCACCTTACTTGGTGATAAACTTGGAATAGACCTGTATCTTGCCGCGATCGTGGTGTTCGGGACGAGACTCTTCGAGAACCTCGCCAAGATCCGGCGGTTGCTGCTGGACCGTTACTGGTCCGTCTGAGACGCCACCCATCCACAAGGGAGCCCAGCACCTTGTCCGAATTCCTCGAAGCTCTTCCCGTAGACATCAAGGTCTGCGGTGTCGGAGGTGGCGGCGGCAATGCCGTCAACTCGATGGTCAAGGCACAGATTGACGGCGTGTCTTTCGTCGCATTGAACACCGACGTCCAGGCCTTGAAGCTCAACGATGCGGAGCACCGCATCCAGCTCGGCCGCAAGCTGAGCCGAGGCCGAGGTGTCGGCGGGGATCCGGAGAAGGGTGCCAAGGCCGCCGAAGAGTCGGCAGACGAGATCCGCGAACGCCTGCAGGGTGCCGAGATGGTCTTCGTGACTGCTGGCATGGGCGGCGGCACCGGGACGGGCGCGGCGCCCGTCATCGCCTCGATCGCTCGTGAGCTGGGCGCCCTGACGGTGGGCGTCGTGACGCGGCCTTTCCACTTCGAAGGCCCTCCCAAGGGAGAGGCTGCGGCTCAGGGCATCAGCAATCTGCTGGCCGCCGTGGACGCCCTGATCGTCATCCCGAACGAACGGCTGCGCGAGCACTTCGGCGACATGCCGCTGGTCGACGCCTTCAAGGCTGCCGACGATCTGCTGCGTCAGGCCGTGCAGACGATCTCCGATGTCGTCGTCGCACCGGGTTATCTGAACATCGATTTCGAGGACGTCAAGAAGATCATGGCGCGTGCCGGTTCGGCTCTGATGGGCATGGGCATGGCCACCGGCAAGGACCGGGCAGCCGAGGCCGCACGCCAGGCCATCGCGTCACCGCTGCTGGAGTCCAGCTTCCAGGGTGCTTCTGGCCTGATCGTCAACATTCGGGCTGCCCAAGGCGACTTCAAGCTCCACGAGATGGATGAGGCCATGGCCGTCATCCGGGCCGAGAGCCATCCGGAAGCCCATACCAAGGTCGGCCTGATCTGGGACGAGACCTTGGGCGGCGCCGTACAGGTCACGGTCATCGCGACGGGCTTCAAGGGCCGGCAGGACGGTACCGGTTTCCGCAGCAGCTATGTCGCAGCTCCGCTGCACACGACCAACGGACACGCCACGCCCACGCCCGTGGTCCCGGCGGATACGGACGGAGGCGCGCAACTGCCGGCCTTCCTGCGCACTCACAGCCCTTCGTCCACGAGGCCCCGGTCCTGAAGGAGACGCTGCATCTCCCGCAGACGGAGTTCCCGATGCGGGCCAACGCCACCGAGCGCGAACCTGCCCTGCAGCGCCGTTGGCGGGAACTTGGCCTGTACGCCCGATTCATCGAGCGCCGAGAAGGAAGGCAGCGCTTCGTCCTGCACGACGGCCCCCCGTACTCCAGTTCTGGACGCATCCATATCGGCCACGCCCTCAACAAGATCCTGAAAGACATCGTGGTCAAGGCCAAGGCGATGTCGGGGTACCAGACGCCGTTCGTGCCGGGCTACGACACCCACGGCCTGCCGACCGAGGTCGCTGCGCTCAAGGAACTCAAAGCCCGCAAAGATCTGGATCCGCTAGCCCTCCGAGCGCTCTGCCGTGACTTCGCCGAGCGCAGCATCGCCGGCCAGAAGGAGGCCTTCCAGCGCCTTGGCGTGCTTGCCGACTGGGAGCACCCCTATGTGACGCTGGACCCGGCCTTCGAGGCGGAACAACTCAGGGTCTTCGGGCGCATGGCAGCCAATGGACACATCTACAAGGGACTGAAGCCCGTCCATTGGTGTGCGACCTGCAGGACGGCCCTTGCCGAAGCCGAGGTCGAGTACGAAGACCACGTCTCCACCTCCGCGCACGTCGCATTCCCCATCGTCGAGACCAATCTGCCCGGTCTTGCGGGCGCCAGCCTGCTGATCTGGACCACCACGCCGTGGACCCTGCCAGCCAACCTCGCCACCTGCGTGCATCCTGACCTCGCGTATGTCGTCGTGGAGGCCCCCGTTGGCCGCCTGGTGGTCGCGGAAGGCCGCCTCGAAGCCCTGCGCACCGAGGTCCCTGCGCTTGCCGAAGCTGCCGTCGTCGCGGGGCCCTTTGCCGGCAAGGCACTGGAAAACACACGCTACCGACATCCGTGGATCGACCGCATCAGCCCGGTCCTGACCGGGGACCACGTGACGCTGGAGGCCGGCTCCGGCCTGGTCCACACGGCACCCGGGCACGGCCATGACGACTACCTCGCCGGCATTCGCCACGGCCTCGAGATTCTGGCGCCTGTCGATGACCGCGGCGTCTTCACGGATGAGGCCGGTCGACTCGTCGCTGGCAAGACCCTGAAGGATGGCGGCACGACCATTCTCGAGACGCTGTCGGCCGCGGGCCTCCTGCTGGCCTCGGCGGCGTATCGGCACAGTTATCCGCACTGCTGGCGCTGCCATCAGCCGGTCATCTTCCGCGCCACGGAGCAGTGGTTCGCCTCCGTCGCCGGATTCCGGGACGAGGCCCTCGCCGCCATCGGCACCGTCCGATGGCAGCCCGCATCCGGCGAGAACCGCATCCGGCGCATGGTCGAAGGGCGAACCGACTGGTGCATCTCGCGCCAGCGCACGTGGGGCGTGCCCATCCCCGTCTTCTACTGTGAGGACTGCCGGACCCCCAGAATGGATGGCACGACGGTGGCGCACGTTGCGGACATCGTGGCCCGTGAGGGCACCGATGCGTGGTGGGCCCGCTCGGCCGCCGAACTGCTGCCAGCGGGTACCTCCTGTCTGTCCTGTGGCGGCGGATCGTTCCGCAAGGAAACCGACATCATGGATGTCTGGTTCGACTCGGGAGTCACGCACGAGGCCGTTTGCCGCGCCCGTGGCCTCGGCTGGCCCGTGGACATGATTCTCGAAGGCTCGGATCAGTACCGCGGCTGGTTCCAGAGCTCCTTGTTGACTGCCGTGGCCACGACGGGCAAAGCCCCCTACCGCACGGTAGTCAGCCACGGCTTCGCGCTCGATGGCCAAGGGCGGAAAATGTCCAAGAGTCTGGGCAACGTGGTGGATCCGGAAGCCGTCATCGCCAAGGTCGGGGCCGATGTGCTGCGCCTTTGGGTCTCGAGCGTCGACATCTCGAATGATGTCCGGATCGGCGACCTCATCCTCCAACAGCTTTCCGAGGTCTACCGCAAGATTCGCAACACGACCCGGTTCCTGCTCGGCAACCTCCACGACTTCGATCCGGCGCGGCATGCGGTGCCTTTCGCGGAACTCAGGCTCATGGATCGCATGGCGCTGGTTCGCTTGGGCGAGGTCATCCGCAAGGTGCGAGCGGCCTATGACGACGTGGCTTTCCAGGGTCTGTACCAGATCCTGCAGAATCATTGCGTCGTGGACCTCTCGGCCTTTTATCTCGATGTGACCAAGGACCGCCTCTACGCCTCGGCGACCGACGATCAGGGAAGACGCGCGGCACAGACGGTCATGGCCCACGAACTCATGGCCCTGATGACACTGGTCGCACCCGTTCTGTCGCACCTTGCGGAGGACATCCACGACCACCTGCCCAGCACCATGCACACCGGCGAGGCCAGCGTCTTCATGCTCGACTTGCCCGAAGTGCCGGCGGAATGGGTCGTCGACGAGTCGGACCAAACGCTCTGGGACAAGCTCATGATCCTTCGGCAGGAATCCCAGAGCCTGCTTGAGCAGGCGCGCCAGGCCAAGGAAATCGGCTCTTCCGTCGAGGCCACGGTGCGGCTGCCGGACCTGCCTATCGACGAGGCTGAACTGGCCGAAATTCTCAATGTCTCTGCAGTCACCCCGGGTGACGCGCTGGCCGTCGCTCACGCAGGCGGGGAGAAGTGCCCGAGGTGCTGGCGTCAGGTCCCCCGGCTCACCGCGGACCGCGGCTGCTGCATCCGCTGCGACGGAGTCCTCGCCAGCCTCGCGGTCCCCAGCTGGACCTGATGCCCGTCATCCCGGCCGGATGGGTCCGGAGTCCGGGCGGCCGACTCTTTTCGTGGGGCGGTCCAGAAGTGCCGGTCCATGGCTTCACGACCCGCTCGGGCGGGGTTTCCGAGCCCCCCTTCGACAGTCTGAATGTCAGCACGCGCCATGGGGATGCAGCCGAACACGTGGCTGAAAATCTGCGCCGTATCCGGAAGGACCTGTGCCTCAGCGAGCCCTGGCTTACGGTGGACCAGGTACACGGCACTGCCGTCTGCATCGTGGACGATTCCGCCACGATTCCGGCCGGAACTCGAGCTGATGCGCTGATCACGGCGACACCGGGCATTACGATTGCCGTGGGAGTGGCAGACTGCACGCCGCTGCTGGCCTGGGGACCGCATCCGACGGATGGCCGCCCCGCAGGCCTGGTCCTCGCCATCCATGCGGGATGGCGCGGTACTGCGGCTGGCGTGGTTCAGGCGACCATCGACCGGGCCGCGAAGGCATTCGGCATCAGACCCGGAAGCCTCACGGTGGCCATCGGGGCTTCGGCAAGAAGCTGCTGCTATGAAGTCGGCGACGAGGTCGTCGAGGCGCTGGATCAGGCACTCCGGAACACCGGCGGCACAAAGCCCGAAGACACCACCGGTTCGGCACCTTGGCTGGACCGAACGCACGGACGAGCCAGAGTTTCGCCTGCCGTCGTCGCCCGTGCCCAGTTGCGTGCCGCAGGCGTACCCCCCGGGCAAATCCACGATCTGGGCCAGTGCACGCTGTGCGGAGCGGACACGTGGTTCTCGTATCGGCGAGACGGTATCCGGTCGGGCAGAGCCTTGGCCATCATCCGATCCGCACCGTCGGTCTGACACGAGCGGCGCCCAAGGTACCATGGCATCCATGAGCGAGGCAGCAGAAGGCGCGAGGACGGCAGACCTGCCGACACGAACCCTGGGTCGCACGGGGCTCGCGTTGCCCGTGTTCTCGTTCGGGGGCTGGGCGATCGGCGGTAACGATCACGGCAATTCCTATGGCCCGACGGATGACGACGAAAGCCGTCGGGCCCTCGAGCGCGCCTGGGAGTTGGGCTGTCGCTTCGTCGAAACGGCCGATGTCTATGGCCACGGCCATTCCGAGCAGTTGATCGGCGAGATCCTCGGAAACCGCCCTGAAGTCCGCTTCTGCACGAAGGTCGGAGCGGATTTCTACAGCCAGTTGGATACCGTCAAGCTCAACTTCTACCCCAGCTACATCCGCTTTGCCCTCGAGAAGAGTCTGCGGCGCCTGCGTCGGGATGTTCTCGACTGCTACATCCTGCACAACCCGCCCCCGCAGGTCATCGGCGACGTCCGGTTGTACGAGACGCTGGAGATGCTTCGGCAGGAAGGCCTGATCCGACACTACGGCGTGTCCATCCACCAGATGCAGGAGGGCCTCGATGCCATCGCGACGGGAGCCCCGTCCTTCCTGCTCGTTCCCTACAACCTCCTGCATCGTGCAGCCGAGGATCGCCTCCTCGAGGAGGCGAGACTTGCCGGGGTCGGCATCATCGTGCGCGAAGCCCTCGCCAACGGTTTCCTCGCTGGCCGGACGGAGGGCTTTCATCGCTGGGCCCACGGGGACATTCGCCACCTCTGGCCGGCCCAGTATGTGGCGGAACGTGCCCGGGAGGCAGCTTCTTGGCGCCGCCTGGAGCAACCCGGCAGGACCCTGGCCCAGGCCGCGCTGCAGTTCCCGCTCCTGCATCCGGCCGTCACGTCCGTATCCGTCGGCTGCAAGAGCGTGGCCCAGGTCGAGGAGAATTTCCGTGCCCTCGAGGTCCCGCTCGCCCCGGAGGATGTCCGGACAGTGGCCAAGGCGTGAAACGCCGCCCAGGCTGGCTTCCTGAGCTGGCAGCGCAACCGGTCGTCATCGGCCATCGCGGCCTGGGCAAGACGGCGGGACACGGTGAAAATAGCCTTGCCGCCTTCGTGCAAGCGTGGGAACAAGGCCTGACCGTCGTCGAATGTGACGTCCGGCGGACTGCAGACGGGATCTGGCTGGTCATCCACGACGCCACCCTTGCCCGAACCCACGGACTGGACATCGCCGTGGCCGACCTTGCGTGGCGCGAGCCAAGGGCGTGGCCCGTCGAGCCTCCCCCGACCCTGGAGGCCGTGCTCGCCGCGACCGGCCCGGACCGGAGCCTCGTGATCGAGGTCAAGCCGGCACCCAGCCATGAGGAGGATGCGCTCGAGGACCTTGCCCGGATCCTGTTTCAGGCTCCCGCCCCGAGGGACCTCATGGTCATCAGCTTCGACCCTGCCATCGTCGGGATGCTGCGCGACCGCCTGCCTGACGTGCCCTTGGGGCTGCTCGAGGACAACCCCGGACCGGGCGCCTACCGTAGAACGGCGGAGCTGGATGCGGACGCCTGGTGGCCGCGCGCGGATCGGATCGAGACGGCAGAGCTGGCTTCCTGTCGCGCTGCGGGGTTGGCCGTGATGGCGTGGACTGCCCGCAATCTGGAGGACTGCCTGAGACTCTCCGGTGCCGGCGTCGACGCGTTCGGCTCGGACCATCCCGTCCTTCACTGGGAGCAGTTGCGTCAAGCCGCAGCCATACGCTCAGAACAACGCTGACATTACTCGGCAGTGGGTATGGGAGTGCTGGCTCCTGAACAAGGGCCACGCATACGGAGAATCCATGGCCGCACCAACGCCGCTCATCCGCACCCGTCCCATTGCCTCCCGCAACCTGAAAGCCAGGTTCCGCCGCCGCGTGGCGGCTCGGGGCGGCGTTCGCCATGTGGCGCGCGGCGTACTCCGGATCCAGTTGCCCGAACAGCTGCCCCGTCCGTCGTGAGTCTGCTGCGTCCGATTCGCGGGCGCCCGCTCCGACTGTGGCTCTTCCTGCTGTTGCTCGGGGCGATGCTTGTGCCCCTCGGGCTCTCCAGCTACGCCACCATCCAGCAGCATCGGCGTGAACTTTCCCGGATAGAAGGGGCCAGCTTGGCACAGGCCAGCGGTACCGCAAGGCTGGCGGAACGTTACCTCGTCTTCGCCTTGGCTCAGGCCCGACACGCCATCGAAGGCATGTCTCCTCGAGAACGCCGCACGCCGGGAGTCTTGCGACATCTCGTAGACGAGCTACCGGTCCTTGCCGCCATCGACGTGCTGGACATGAAAGGCAGACTCATCGCCTCATCCCTCGCGGGTCAGGATGTGGACGAGGAATCGGATCGGGGCCTTGCGCAAACAGCCATCCGCATGAAGCGAGCCCAGGCAAGCGGATACATCGCCTCGAAGCGCCTGAAGCGCCCGATCGTGTCCCTCTGCGTGCCCCTGATGAACATCGACGGGCAGGTGACCGGGGCGTACAGGCTCGTCCTTCGCCTCGAGTTCCTCCTTCAGGAATTCATCAGCGAAACGCGGTCGAAGGACCCGTTCTACACGTTTTTCGTCGATCAAAGAGGCACCCTCATCGCCGCACAGAACTTCCGGCCGGGGCGAAACCTGCAGAATCTGGAACCGGTCAGCCTGCTGCTCTCCGGCCGTGACGGAACGGTGAAGTATGTGTCGACGTTCTTCGGGGACCTCGTGGACGGTGAGGAACGGCTAGGAGCCTACCGGCACATCGGCGACACGGGCTGGGGGCTCGTGGTCACGCATCCGGCGACCTCCATCGGATCACCCGTCCTGCGCGACCTGCGCGCGACACTCCTGACGATCGTGCTCTCGGGTATCCTGAGCCTCCTGCTTGCACTCTGGACGGGCCGCTGGCTATTGGAGCCGCTCGAGGATCTGGCACGCAGGATGGACCTCGCGGCAGCCTCACCACCTGCACCCCCGGACACAATGCCGTCCGCACCCGTAGGTGTCGTCGAATATCGGCAACTCGAAACCGCCTATGCCAGCTTGACGGCGCGCATCCACGCTCAGTTCCAGCAGTTGGCCCAAGCCAACGAACGCCTGGAGAGCCTCGTGCATGAGCGGACGAGCGCCTTGGAGGACGCCAACGCCAGCCTGCAGGAACGCGGGTTGGCACTCGAGGAAGCCAACGAGCGCCTGACGAGTCTGGTGAACGAACTGCGGCGGCTGGATGCCTTGCAATCGGACTTTCTCGCCAACGTCAGCCACGAGCTGCGCACGCCGATCACGTTCATCACCGCGTACGGTTCGAGTCTCGAGGATGGACTGCTGGGTCACCTGACGCCGGCGCAACTCGAGGCCGTGGGGTTCATGCTGGAGGGTGCAGACCGTCTGACGCGTCTCGTGGATGACCTACTGGACCTCAACCGCCTTGAATCGGGGGTCCTCGCACTCCATACGGAGGCACTGGATCCCAGAGACCTCATCGAGGGGGTCGTGGCTGCCATGCGACCCCTTGCAGCCCAGCGTGCGCAACGCCTGACTTCCGCCATCGAGCCCGAACTACCGGAGATCCTTGCCGACGGGGATCGGTTGGCTCAGATCCTGCGCAACCTGCTCTCCAATGCCCTGAAGTTCACTCCGGATGGCCGCAGCATCGTGGTCCGCGCACGCCGGGACAGCGACTATGCCGTACTTTCCGTCTGCGACGAGGGCATCGGCATCCCGGCCCAGGCCCTGCCCCACCTCTTCGAGCGGTTCTATCAAGTCGACGGATCGTCCACCAAAGCTTTCGCCGGTGCAGGAATCGGGCTGAACATCGTGCGCCACTTGACAGAGCTGATGAACGGCAAAGTCAGCATCAAGTCCATCGAGGGCACAGGCACGACCGTCGATTTGATGCTTCCGCTCGCCGGCCCGACTTCTGAACGAACGCCCACGGACAGGATCAGCGGTGCCTACGTGCCCTTTCGGAGCGAATCGGCGTGACGACTGCACGCGTCATCATTGTCGAGGACGAAACCATCACGCTTCAGGCCCTGAGCATGATTGTCGAAGCACTGGGGTACGAGGCCATGACGGCCGGAACCGCCGAGGCAGGGCTGGAACTTGCCCTGCAGAGCCCTCGTCCCATTGCTGCGCTTGTCGACCTCAAGCTTCGCGGCAGCAGCTTCGATGGTGTCGAGCTCATCAGGCGCCTGGTCCAGCATCCCGAACTGCCGGAACTGCGGGTGCTCGCACACACGGCCTCCGTGTCCGAGGACCAACGGAGAGCCGCACGGCAGGCCGGAGCCCACGGCATCCTGCTCAAGCCGTTCCGGGCCCGTGACGTGGCCGAGGCGCTTGCGCCCTGCCGGGCAAAACTCGGGGAGGCCTAGTGGAAACGGCGCGGATTGACCGCGCGACCGTTGATCCGGACTTCGTAGTGCAGATGGGGGCCAGTCGTGCGGCCCGTCATGCCAACGTTGGCAATCACGTCGCCTGCGTCCACGCGTTCGCCGGGTGCGACGTGAATGCGACTGGCGTGAGCATATCGGGTCCGAACGCCGCCACCGTGATCGATCTCGACCATCTTGCCGTAGGCACCTTCCCAGCCAGTGCTGACGACGACACCGCTGCGAGCCGCCCGAATCGGAGTCCCGACAGGTGAGGTGATGTCGATGCCCGGATGGTAGTGTGCGCCCCGCGGCCCGAACCCGCTCGATACGGAGTGACGACCCATGGGCCACCGGAAGGCGTCGCCGACAGCGCGGCCAAGGTCCTCGAACAGTCCCCGATGAGCCACCGTCAAACGACGCGGCCTGACCGGCTCCGTACCTTCAAGGCTGGGAACGAAGACCACCGAGGCCGACTTGAGGCGGCGGAAGCCCGGATTATAGCGAAGGAAGGCCTCACGCGTGATCTTGTGGCGCCGCAGAAGGGCGGGCAGCGACTCGCCACGGGATACGGTGTGGTAGAAACCATCTGCCGGCGGTACCGTCAGGACGCGACCGACGCGCAGGATCGTGCGACCGTTGATGTTGTTGGCCAAATGAATCGTCCGCACCTTGAGGCCGAACCGACGGGCAATGCGCTCTGCGGTATCGCGCGGACGCAGGACCACCTTGCGCGGCTTGAGCATGTCGGAGGACACCTGATCCGCCCGAACCGCAGGCAGGGGCGGCGGAACCGGTCGCGATACGTCTCCAGCCTTCGGGCCGGACAGGGTTCCAGCCGGAGCGGAAGGCACGGCACCCTCAGCCTCTGACTGGACCGCCCCTGCAGCAGCGGACGGTGGCACCTCGGGGATCACGCTCCGGGACGCACCATCGCCCAGCAGGCCCTTGGCCAGAAGGGCAACTACGACCGAACCGGCCAATCCGGCCCCCACCCACGCGGCAAGACGGTCCTGCTGCTGGCGGCGCGCACGCACGGCACGCCAGTCACCATGAGTCCGGAACACCGGCAGGTCGCCCGAAGCAACTTCCTGAGCCGGTGCGAGCGGCACTGCGGTGCGGGCCACAGGTGGACGCCAACGCCCCCTGAAGAACAGGCGCCCGGAACCAAGCAAGCCTCCGTGGGGCCGGCTACCGGAACGGCTCAAGCCGGCCAGATTAAGCGGCACGGACGCATCGGCAGCATTATGATAACGAATCGCCGCCATGACCGGCAACTCGTCGAGTTCGGCTGGGCGGCACTGTGTCGAAGCTTGCATGTCGGGATTTTCGCGGGCACGCCACTCAGTGGGCAGCCCGAACGGACACGCCAAGTTAGCAGAAAGCTAACATCTCGTCAAACAGCCGTCGTCGCGCGGTCCATGCGTACGGAGTCGGCCACCCGGCGCAGCATTCTGCGAATCGTCGCAGCCTCGTCACGACGGGGTTCCGTGATACGACGCGTCGTCCTGCCCGTAGCCCTTTCGCCCCTGGGCAGAAGCAAGGCCAGGTACGGAGCCAGGAGATCCTCCTGTCCCGCGACGAAGTCAAGACGCCAAACCCTGGCGTGGCCGCACATCTCACGATGCACCAGGACGGTCAGGAGGCCATCGGGTGCCGGCAGCCGCAACTGCATCGGCTCGAAGCCATGCCACGTCACCGGGACATGGGCGATGAAGACAAGGCCCTGCGCGTCCATTTCTGCAGAAACACCCTTGTAGCACTCTGCCCCATCCGGGGTGAGCAGCTCCAAGGGCAACTGGATTCGTCCGGTCCGAGCCACACCACAGATGACGTGCAACATGGCTGCAGCTTGCACCCACGCACCGAAGGCGCGCAGGTACGTGCGTCACCGAGCGCGAGCGAATCCGCTACGCCGCGTCACCCCTGAGCGCGCGCGGCGCGATGGGACTCCCAGTCCTTGAGAAACTTCTGGATACCGACATCCGTCAGCGGATGCTGGTAGAGCTGCTCCAAGATCTTGAAGGGCATGGTGCAGATGTGCGCCCCAAGTCGTGCGGCTTGGGCGACATGCTGGGGGTGACGCACCGAGGCCACCAGCACCTCCGTCTCGAAACCGTAGTTGTGGTAGACCTCGAGAATCTCGCCAATCAGCGCCATGCCTTCCTGGCCGACATCGTCCACACGGCCGACGAAGGGACTCACCATCGTGGCCCCGGCCTTGGCCGCGAGCAGAGCCTGATTAACGCTGAAGCAGAGCGTGACGTTGGTTCGGATACCCTCGGAGTGACACGTGCGGACAGCTTTGAGCCCTTCCGGCGTCAGCGGCAACTTGACCACGACGTTGGGTGCCCACGTCACGAACCGACGC
The DNA here is from genome assembly GCA_035285865.1 of Candidatus Sericytochromatia bacterium. GTDB lineage: Bacteria > Cyanobacteriota > Sericytochromatia > S15B-MN24 > VGJW01 > VGJW01. Next base: position 12,886 of record JAYKHS010000019.1, on the reverse strand, counting down.
GCCTCGGCCATCATCCCCTCGTGATCCAGGCTAATGGCCTCGGCGCTGACGGGTCCATCGCAGATGCTCACGATCTCGCGGATGAGAGCCTCGTGATCCAGTCCTTCCTTCATCACCAGCGACGGATTGGTGGTCACCCCGTCCAGCATGCCCAAGGCGGCCGCCTTGCGAATCTCGTCGACATTGCCGGTATCAAGGAAGAACTTCATGCCTGCCATCCTACCCGAAACGTCGCCGGTTCGCCGCGCATCGGTGCGCGTGCCCCCATCCGCCGGATTCAGTAGCCCGGATAGCCGGACGGCATCCCGGGAACCGGTGCCTGCAAGGAGGCTCCGCCAGAGGACATCTCGTCCGCGACCGTAACCGTGGCGCCGTCGATTTTCCAATACTTCTCCGTGAATTGGACGGTCTGCACCGAACCTGGCGCCACCTCGACGGCACGAGTCTGGACCCGGTCGGCGAGGGGCGCCCCGTTGTCCGTGAACTGAACCTTGACCGTGGCCCGCAGGGGCACCTGCGTGGGATTGCGCAGCTCGACGTGGGCCACCTTGGTCCCGAGCAAACCGAAGACCACCCCGTTGTCGAACTTGGATACGGCGGCCAGCAGGCGAGGCATGGGCATCACGGGAGTGGCGACAGGCGTCGTGGCCGGTGGTGCAGCTATCGGGCTCGTGCCCGGATAGGCCACCGGGGCCTGCACCGGGGCAGCCTGCGAAGGTTGCCTGTATCCAGAGGGCAAACCGCCCCCCACGGGGACCTGTGTCGCCACGTCTACCTTGCCACAGCCGGGCACGAGCACCCCGACGGCGAGGCTCATCAGTCCGAGGAAGCGGCAGACACGGATGTTCATGGGCAGGTTGTCGGCAGAGACCGGCGAATTCTCGCCCAAGGCGAGATTAAAAGAAGGTGAAGACTACTCTCTGACGTCAGCCGGAAGGGCACTGATCACCACGTCGGGTCGCGTCTTGGGGTACAACCTGTTGCATCCCTTCCGGGCCAACGGGGTCCCGGCTCCGCGGACATCGTGAACAGGTGGTCACCCATGGGCAAGGTCGCGCTGGTCCTTACGGGCGGTGTGGCCAAAGGCGCCTACGAAGCCGGAGTCATCCAAGCCCTCGCTGAACGCCGGGTGACGCCCGACGTCATCGTCGGCATCTCCGCCGGAGCCATAAACGGCACGTTCGCGGCCAGCGCCATCGCGCACGGCAATTTCCGGCCGGAAGTCGTGGCTGAGGATCTCTGCTGGCTCTGGGAGCACAAGGTCAACGCCCGCAACCTTTACGACGGTGGCCAGCGCGCACCGGACACGGACCTCGCCAAGCGGTCGCTGGCCAGCATCTTCGGCAGACTGGGCATTGACCCGCTGCGCCGTCAGTACCTGCCGCGCATCGGCTGGGACACCCTTGTGGCTTTCGAGAAACTCGTCCGCGGAGAGTTTGCTTCCCTGATCTCCCACGACTTTCTTCAGGCACTTCTGGATTCACGGCTGTTTCCCGTCTCCGAGGTCGTCCGCGAGGTCACGCTCAGCGTGGTGACCACGAATCTGCAGGGCGCGACGGTCATGACCGACACCATGGACATCGACGCCCGGTTCTCCCACTACGAGGATTTCACCTGGCGCCAGCGGACGCTGGAGGAGTGGCAGGAATTCCTGCCCCGCCTCAGCAACCGCATCCTTGCCTCCAGTTCGTTCCCTTTCGTCTTTCCGCCACGGACCGTGACGGACGCGGAGGGAGAGAGCCGCTTCCATGTCGACGGGGGCATGATGGACTGTGCCCCGGTCGGCAGGGCCATCAAGATGGACCCCGAGGTCGACACCATCCTTGTCTCGCTGGGCCCGACGATCCTCTCCGAGGATCTCGAGATAGCCCCGACACTCCCGAACATGATGGGCAGGGTCATGACCATCATGGCTGGCCGATTCATCATCGCCAACTATCGCAAGGTCGTCCGGGTGAACAAGCAACTCGAGGCGCTTGGCCCCTTTCTCGACAAGGATGCGAAGGGCAAGACGCGTCGTTCCGACCGCAATGATGCACTCTGCCGTGCTGCCGGCTTCAAAGGGATCGACGACTTCCTCGGTCGCCGTGTCGTGCGCCTGGTCCCGATCGCTCCGGTGGGTGGCCTGTCCGGCGGCGTGTTCGATGGCTTCTTCAAGCCGGCCCTCCTCCGCGAATACATTGCGCAGGGCTACAAGGACACGCTCGAAGCCGTCGGACCTGACGATCCGCTGGTGGCAGCTCCCGCCCCGCGCCGAACTGCCGGACGACGGGCCCGGCCGACGGCCTGATGCGCCTTCCCGGTCTGCTCGCCCTGATGGCAGCCCTGGGCGGTCCCGTGACAACTCGGATGGCATGGCCTGACCTGCCGGAAACAAGCGGAACCTCGATGCCCGAGACGACCGCGACCGAGCCGCCTGCGATTTCGGCGCCCACGCCACCGCTGTCTTCCGGTGATGCTCCCGCGGAGCCGAACCGCAGCAGACCTCCAGATTCGGAACCGGGTCCGCCGAATCCTGCCGAACCCGGATGGCCCGAACCGGCACTCGACTACGAGATTTCCTTTGAATCGGACCTGGGGCCCGGCATCCTCACGATTCCGGGCAGCGGTTCCTTCCGACTCCGTGCAAGGAACCAGACGGCTGAGCCCGTACACGCCTTGCGTCTGGACTACACGGCGTTGCGTCCGTGTCCGGAACTGCCCGCGACCGGTTCCGTCGTCCTGCCTTCGCTGGAACCCGGGCAGACCGCCAACCTGCGCTGGTCCTTCGGCAGCCTCGTCGATGCCCGGACACCGGACGGGCGACAACCATCCGAGGAGGTAGACTACGTCTTTGAGGCCGGCGGCAACCTGACAGGCTTCATCCCCCCGGCGCGGGTCCATATCGTGCTTCAGGCATCGCGCTCCGAACCCCTGCCCTGACCCTGCGCGCGTGCTAGACTGACAGGCTGTGCACCCTGTAGCCGTGGAATTCGGACCGCTGTCCCTGCACGGGTACAGCCTCCTGCTGCTTGTCGGCGCTCTGGCGGGACTCCAGCTGTCGCGTACGCTCGCGTGGCACCGCGGCATCACCGCCGACGTCCTCGTCGACGTGGCCGTCTGGGGCAGTGCCGCGGCGCTCGTCGGAGCCCGCCTCTGGTACGTCGCCTTCCGCTGGCATGACGTGTACCGACTGGCGCCCGTAGAAGCCCTGATGCCGTGGCGAGGGGGCCTCGCGATTCACGGTGGCGTGGTGGGCGGCGTCCTCGCCTGCATCTTCATCGCCCGGCACCATGGCCTCGGGACCCTGCGCCTGCTGGACCTCGTCGCACCGGGGCTCTTGCTCGGCCAGGTCATCGGCCGCTGGGGCAACTACCTCAACCAGGAAGCCTACGGATTGCCTGCCTTGGCTCCCGGTCACTGGCCGGCGTGGCTGCGTGACGGCACGGGCTACCTGCCCTGGGGCATCGTCATCGACGCTGGGCGCAGGGTCCCACCGTTCGACGACATGTTGGTCTGGCCCGCCACGACGCGATTTCACCCCACGTTCCTGTACGAGTCGTTCTGGAACCTGTTCGGTCTGCTCGGCCTGATGCACGTGGCCTTTCGGCACAAGACGCAGAACGGCACGGTGGCCGGTCTCTACTTGATTGTCTGGGGGACGGGACGCCTCTGGATCGAGGCGTTGCGCACGGATGCCCTGCTCCTGCCCCTCCCGTGGGCAACGCTCAAGGTCGCTCAGGTTGCCAGCCTTGTGGTCCTGGCGCTCGGTATCTGGCTGGTGCTTCGCGGGCGAGGAAACGTCTCGGCCCCACCTCTCGAGGAGATCCCTGCATGATCTGTCCTTCCTGCGGATTCAAGGATGAAGGTCGCTTCTGCAAGCACTGCGGGGCACCGCTCGTTGCCGAGGAGATCGCCAGCCACCGACAGGCTCCCCGACACGCCGGCATTACCCTGCCCCCCCCGAGCGCGGAAGAGGGCTTCAAGGCCGAGCAGATGGTGGACGACGGCTCGCCGCTGCCGGGTCAGGACTTGCCGGCTGAACCCGGTGCCGCAGAAGGGCAGGGCAACTCCTTCGGTTTGTTCCTCGTGATGCTGCTCGTCATCGCCTTTGTGGCGTTTGCCGTGAAGATGGCAGGCGGGAACGGTTGAACACCCCAGCAACAGCGGGCGTCCAGGGCGATTGTCCGGCACCGGATGCCGAGGAAGCCCGCAGGATTGCGCTCGCGATCAACGAGGCAGCCGGGCGCCAACCGGTCTTCAGGCAGAATCGCCGGGATCTGCCGGAAGGGCAGAACACGGCCTGGCGGATCTCGCCCGAGCCCTTCTGCCTCGCCCCGGAATTCGTCAGGACTCTGGAAAGCCTGGGGCCTGTGCTGCTGGCCTTCATGCGGGGGGCCAACAGGCTCTATGGCGAAAGCGTGCACGGCAGAGCCCCGGCCTGGATTGCCGAGTGGCTCGATCTGGGCAAACCCCGCCACCTGGTGAACTACAGCCGGATGAACCGATTCAAGCACGACGTACCTGCCGTGATCCGGCCCGACCTGGTCGTCACGGATGAGGGCCGTCTGGTTTGCTGCGAACTGGATTCGGTGCCGGGAGGCATCGGTTTCGTGGATTCGATGTCCCGAATCTATGGCCCCCTGGGGTTCGACCTCGTCGGAGGACCAGACGGGATGGCGGCAGGGTTTGCACGCATGCTCCGGGCACAAACGGCGGTCCGGGATCCCTTCGTTGCGATTGTCATCTCGCAGGAGGCCTCCGACTACTGGCAGGAAATGACCAGCCTTGCCGAGCAACTGATGGCGATTGGGCTGGACTGCGCCGTTGTGAGACCGGAAGCCCTGGGCTTCACGGAGGATGGCCTCCATCTGGACGGACGACGCATCGATGTCGTGTACCGGTTCTTCGAGCTGTTCGACCTCGCGAACATTCCCAAGGCCGAAATCATCCAGTATCTGGTCAAAAAACAGAAGGTGGTCATCACCCCCCCATTCAAGCCTCAACTCGAAGAGAAGGGCCTGTTCGCGCTGCTCCACCACCCCCAGCTGCAGACCTGGTGGGCTCGGGAGCTGGGCCAGGTGGCGCTGGATCGCCTGCGCCACCTGCTGCCGCGAACCTGGCTGCTCGATCCTGCGCCGATGCCTCCGCAAGCCGTAATTCCGGACCTGGCCGTCGGGGGGCGGCCGGTGGGTCACTTCCGGGACCTGAGCAGGGCGACCAAGCGGGAACGGACCTTCGTGGTCAAACCTTCAGGATTCTCGCCCTTGGCGTGGGGCAGCCGGGGCCTCGCGTTCGGCCACGACCAGCCGCAAGCGGAGTGGGAGGCCACGCTCGACAGAGCACTTGGCAGTTGGCACGAGGGCACGCCCTACCTGCTCCAGGAGTTCCACAAGCCCGGGAAGGTCGAGGTCCGGTACTACGACATGGCTGGCGACGCGATCAGGACGATGAGTGGCCGGGCTCGGATCTGTCCGTTCTACTTCGTGGCCGGTGACTCGGTCAGTCTCGGGGGAATCCTCGTGACGGTCTGCCCAGCAGACAAGTTGGCGCTCCACGGCATGGTCGACGCCGTGATGGTCCCGGCCAGAACGCAAGGCTGACAACGTCCCCCGGCTCCGTCCGGCCTGCGGCTCAGCTGGCGACGATGCCGGCATCGCCGGAAGCCGGAGCGCCCAGCGGCGGGCGATGGAGGTCCTTGACGACGAGGCCCTGCTGACTCGCCAGATCCACCTGTGTTCCGTCCTGCATCTCGACGACAGGTCGCAACGGGTCGTTCTTGTTGACACGGCGGACCTTGGCCACGTCGCCATTGGACAGCACGACCACGGCGTTGCAGGGGTACGGCACGATAAGGTTCTGGAAGGCCCAGACCATGCGCGCCTCGAACTGGGTGTTCATGCCCGACAGGATCAGCTGGTAGGCCTGATCCGGGGGCATGGGTTCCTTGTAGACACGCCGGGAAACGAGGGCGTCGTAGACATCCACGACGCTGACGATGCGCGCCATCTCCGGGATGTCCTTGCCCTTCAGGCCGTGTGGGTAGCCGCGCCCGTCCCAACGTTCGTGATGATGCAGGATGACGGCCTGGATTTCCGCCGTGGCCCATCGGTGATGGGCGATCATCTTGAGGCCTCGCTCGGGATGGGTTTTGATGACATCGAACTCGGCAGGCGTCAAACGCCCCGGCTTGTTCAGGATGAAGTCCGGAATCATCGTCTTGCCGATGTCGTGAAGCATCGCTCCGACACCAAGCGTACGCAGTTTCTCGTAGTTGAACCCCAAAGTCACACCCATCAAAAGGGCAAGACTCATCACGTTCGCCGAATGTGCGTACGTATATTCGTCATAGACGCGCAGGTCCACGAGCGACTCCAGGATTTCCCGATTCAGGACGATTTCACGCAGGGTGGTCTGGACGCAACCGTCCACTTTCTGGAAATCCACGCTAGAAGACTGATGAAATTGCCGTTCGATCTCGCGGATCGCCGCAAAGTTTCGTGTGACGACCTCGCGCGCAACCACTTCGAGCCGCTCTTCAGGAAAGGCAGGCGCGGAGGAAGGGGGGCGCGCGGCGACAGGCTGCGGGTCGACCGAAGGGGGTGCTGCATCCCTGATCTCGGGCGTGGCCCTCAGAGCCGGGGCGGCCGGAGGCATATCGCTGATCCGGGTCGCGAAGGGGTTCGTCACGCTCGGGGCAGCCTGCGCCCCCTCGAGATCCATGAGCGCCACCTGGCGCAAGCCCGAGCGCACCAGCATGGAGATGGCCTGTGGGGTCAGCGGGGAGCCTGCCGGCAACAACAACTGCATGGTCAGGGGATGGAACGCCGGTTCGGCAAGGACGGAACCCGGTCGCGCCTGTTCCAGAGGAGTTCGGATCGTCAGAGCCATATGCATGTCCATACCCGCCGAAGGCAAGGGTACGCGCACATTTGCACGTGGTAGCATGAGACGTTCAGCCCTTAACCTTTGGATTGATTCATGCATCTCTCGCGCAGCGCCACATTCTCCCTCGACACCCCTGCTTCGCTGCTCGTGTTGGGCGCGTGGGAGGACAGGGTCCTCGACGGGCGCCTCGGCGAGGTCGATGTCAAGCTGGGCGGTGCCCTTGCCGACCTTGCGGCGCGTGGCGAGTTCAAGGCCAAGAAGGGCCAATCCGTGGACCTTCTCACACTTGGCCGCCTCGGAGCACGCAGGATCATCGTGATTGGTCTGGGCAAGGTCGAGTCTGCGACCGCCGACAGCCTTCGCCAGTTGGCAGGCCGGGCCGCAAAGGCTGCCGCATCGCACAAGGTGACGGAGTTCACCCTGATCCTGCCCGCCTGCGACATCGCCGGCAAGGACGCCGGCCAGGCCGTCGCCGAAGGCGCCTCGCTCTCCACGTGGCACTTCTCGACCTACCGCACCGAGCAGGAGGAGCCTCCGGTCGAGGTGGTTCGCCTTGACGTGGTCACGGAGTTGCCTGCCGAGGCCTTCGACGCAGGGGTTCGGGAAGGTCTCCTGATAGCGGATGCCGTGCGCTTCAGCCGCAATCTGGTCCAGGCCCCCCCCAACGAGGTCACGCCGACCGTACTGGCTGACCGGGCTGCGGAGATGGCGAAGCGGGTCGGGCTGTCCTGCACCGTGCTCGACGAGAAACAGATCGCCGAACTGAAGATGGGCGCATTCCTTGGTGTGGCCGCCGGTTCGCGGGGTGCACAACCGCCGCGCTTCATCATCCTCGAGCACCGTCCAGAGGGCGTCTCGGGGGATCCCCTCGTGCTGGTGGGCAAGGGCATCACCTTCGATTCCGGCGGCATCTCCATCAAGCCGGCGGAAGGCATGGAGAAGATGAAATACGATATGGCGGGTGGCGCAGCCGTCATCGGAGCGATGCAGGCCATCGCCGCCCTCGGCCTTCCCGTGCCCGTCATCGGCTTGGTGCCGGCAACCGAGAACATGCCCAGCGGATCCGCGACGCATCCGGGCGACGTCCTGACGGCAATGAACGGCAAGACCATCGAAATCGTGAACACCGACGCCGAGGGTCGGCTGATCCTGGCGGACGCGCTTGCCTATGCCAGTCGTTACAAGCCCCGCGGCGTCGTCGACCTGGCCACGCTCACGGGTGCGTGCGTCATCGCTCTGGGCCAGCAGGCCATCGGCCTCCTCGGCAATGACCAGGAATGGATCGATACCGTCCGGGCAGCCGGCGATCGGGCTTCCGAACGGGCTTGGCAGTTGCCGCTCTGGAAGGAATACAACGACCAGATCAAGTCGGACATCGCCGACATGAAGAACAGCGGTGGGCGCCCTGCCGGGACCATCACTGCGGCGGCCATGCTTGCCAAGTTCGCTGAGGACTACAAGTGGGCTCATCTGGACATCGCGGGCACGGCGTGGGAGGACAAGGGCCGGCCGTACACCCCGAAGGGCGCTACCGGCATCGGCGTCCGTCTCCTGGTGGAGCTGGTGCGGGCGCACGCCTGACGTCCGGGAGAACAGGCGGGCAAGGCCTTCACCTGTTCTTCCTATAATCATGGCGTGACCTTGAACGTGAGGCCCAGGGCCGCTGGCTTTATCGCCGGGCGGGCCCTGTCCTTGCTCCTTGGCCTGACCTTGCTGGGAGGATGCGGGCAGTCAAGTCCCGGCACCTCGCTGGGACAGGGTGCGACGCTTCGGCAAGCGGAACGGCAGTTGACAGGACGGACGATCCTGCGACGGGCTGCCGGGATCGACCACGGAACCTTCCTTCAGTGGCTGGGCAAACAAGGCCTCCAGGAGGTGCGCCACCTGCCTGAGCTTGGTGCTTCGGTCGTCGTGGGTCGCGCAACCGGTTCGTGGCCGCGGGCCTGGGTCTCCCATGCCGAACCGGAGCGCAGCCGAAGGTTGGTTCGGCCCACCGTGGCCAACCCGCGCGTGCGCGTCTCACTCCCCGCGCGAACACTTGCCGGGCTGGGGGATCCGCTTGCCCCCCAACAGTGGGCGCTCGCCACACTGGGTGCCCGTCAGGCCTGGAGCATCACGCGCGGTTCGGAAGCCGTCGTCGTGGCCGTGATCGACACCGGTGTGGACCTGGGCCATCCCGACCTCCGCACGCGCCTGGTCGCAGGCATCAACACCCTGCCAGATGCGCGCACTCCAGGCCAGGAAGGCCCCGTAGGCCCCGCCGACGACAACGGACACGGGACACACGTGGCGGGGATCATCGCCGCCGAGGGAGACAACGGGCAGGGCATCTCGGGCCTCGCACCGGGATGCCGCATCATGCCCGTCAAGGTTCTTGCCGGTGACACCACGGGCAGGGACGCAGATGTGGCCGCCGGCATCATCTGGGCCGTCCAGCACGGGGCAAGGGTCCTCAACCTCAGCCTTGGCGGAGCAGGCGGTAGCCGCTTGCTGGCCGACGCCATCACCATGGCGCACGCCCAGGGTGCCCTTGTGGTCTCCGCCATGGGGAACGACGGCATGGACCCCATGCTTGGCGACGAACCCAATTACCCGGCCGCCCTTCCCGAATCGCTCGCCGTGGGGGCTACGGGGCAGACAGACGAAGTGGCCGCGTTCTCCAACCGAGGCCGATGGATGTCCGTTGCCGCTCCCGGAGAGGGGATCCTGTCGACGACGCCGACCTATCCGGTCTACGATCCCGTCTCCCCGGATTACGACTATCTGGACGGTACATCCATGGCCACGCCGTACGTCTCGGCAGCGGCAGCCCTGGCGTGGTCTACGCGCCCCGACCTTTCGGCGACGGCCATCAAGGACCGGATTGAACGCACCAGCGTCGACATCGCTGCCTCGGGCTTCGATCGCATGTCCGGGCACGGTCGCCTGGATGTGGCGCACCTGCTGCAGAGCCTTCGCCAGTAGGCCCGCCGGGGCCCTGCCTTCTCAGGCGACGGGCGCCGCAACAGTACGTGCAGCCAACCAGCGCTCCGCGTCGAGCGCCGCCATGCAGCCGGTTCCCGCCGCCGTGATAGCCTGACGATATACGTGGTCCTGTACATCACCGGCGGCGAAAACACCCGGCAGGTTGGTCCGCGTGGAGCCGGGCTGGGTCTTGAGGTAACCGTTCTCGTCCGTATCGAGCCAGGGCGCAAAGAGGGCCGTATTGGGCTGATGTCCGATGGCCACGAAGACCCCATCCGTCGTGACGTCCTTGAGTTCGCCGGTCTGGATGTCACGAACCCGCACCGCTTCCACTTTGGCTTCACCGAGAATCTCCTCGATCACGGCATTCCATATGAAGCGCAGCTTGGGATGTTGCAGCGCCCGCTCCTGCATGATTCGGGATGCCCGCAGCGAATCGCGCCGATGCACCACCGTCACGCTGGCACACATCTTGGCCAGATACAGTGCTTCCTCCATGGCCGTGTCACCACCACCCACCACGATCACATCCTTGTTGCGGAAGAAGAAGCCATCGCAAGTCGCACAGGCCGAAACACCTCGGCCCATGAGCGTCTGTTCGCTGGGGATGCCCAGCCAGCGGGCCGTGGCGCCCGTGGAGATGATGACGGCATCGGCAGTCCAAGTCCCTTGAGCCGAGGACACCTTATAGGGTGTCGCGGAGAAGTCCACCTCGGTGACGTTCTCGGTGCGGATGGTGCATCCGACGCGCTCCGCCTGGGCCCGCATCTCACCCATGAGTTGCGGTCCCGTGACGGGATCGCGGAAGCCTGGGAAGTTCTCGACATCGGAAGTCAGCATCAGTTGGCCACCGGGCTGATCCCCTTCGAAGAGCAGAGGCGCAAGATTGGCACGCGCAGCATAGATGCCCGCAGTGTAACCGGCAGGTCCGCTGCCGATGATGATGACTTCACGATGCTGGCTCATGCTTCCCCCTCGTCTTGGAACTCCATCATACCGAAGCCGTCACCATCAGGTGCCCCAGTCCCGAAGATGGTGAAAGTCCTTGTCCACGGTTCGCGACGCCAGTTTGGCAATTACGGGAGGACGGCGCTTGAACTGCATGGTCCGCACGCGGCGGCCGACTCGATCCAGGAAGTCCGGGGCCACGCCCAGCGCCAGCAGTTCCTCGACGGTTCGCCGCTCATCGATGAGCGCATGAAGCAGGAGATCCAGATCGGCATAAGTGTTGCCCAGATCGCCTTCATCGGTCTGTCCGGGCACGAGATCGGCCGAAGGCGGCTTGCGCACGACCTGCTGAGGCAGGGCCAGGGCCAAAGCCATCTGACGAATCTGGGACTTGTACAGATCCCCGACTGGATTGAGCGCCGAGGCCATGTCGCCGTGCAAGGTGCCATACCCCAGCAAGAGCTCGGTCTTGTTGCTGGTGCCCAGCACGAGGGCCTGTTCGGCAGCCGAGCGATCGTAAAGCACGATCATGCGACAGCGTGCCATCAGGTTTCCGCGTCGCAACGGTGATGGTTCCAGCCCGGCCGCCGCGAGGAATGCATCGGCCATGGGCGTGATGGACTGGACCTGGAGGGCAATCCCGAGGCTTGCGGCCACGATCCGGGCATCCTCGAGACTCTCGGGTGCAGACGTCCGGTACGGCATCGCGATTGCCGAAACGCAGTCCGCACCCAGGGCACCCACGGCCAGCGCCGCCACGACGGCAGAATCGATGCCACCGGACAGTCCCAGCACGACACGGTCGAAACCGGCTTTGCGGACCTCCTCCCTGATGAAGGCCTCAAGAATGCGACGGACCAGATCCGCATCGAGTTGCAAGGCCGCAGCCTCGAGTTTTCCGGTAAGTGGCGCTTCCATCGTCATGGTATGTTCCTCGTCTGGCAGCGCTCTTGCAAGCGTGCAAGGGCAAATGGCCCCAAAGCCAGCCGCCCCGCACACCATGTGCGGGGCGTCCCGTGTATCAGACCGCCTTAGCTGAGGTAGCCGCGCAGCTGCTCCTTCTGAAGCGAACCGCGAAGCTTCTGAAGAGCCTTGGCCTCGATCTGGCGAACACGCTCACGCGTGACACCCATGTCGTGACCAATGCCTTCCAACGTCCGTTGGGTTTCACCGTCAAGACCGAAGCGACGACGGACGACGTACAGCTCGCGCTCCGTGAGATGCGTCTCGAGCAGGTCGTTGACGTCCTCGGAGAGCATCCGGTTCAGCACCGTCGCCGGCGGCGACGCCGTGTACTGGTCCTTGATGATGTCGCCCAGACGGGAATCATCATCCTTGCCGATGGGAGTCTCGAGCGAGATGGGCTCACGATCCGCTTTGGTAATCTCGCGCAGCTTCTCGATCGTGATCTGCAGTTCGGCGGCAACCTCGGCTTCGTTCGGCTGACGACCCAGCTTCTGGCTCATCAGGCGAATGGTCTTCTTGACCCGGGAGATGGTCTCGACCATGTGCACCGGGACACGAATGGTCCGACCCTGGTCCGCGATGGCGCGGGTGATGGCCTGGCGAATCCACCACGTGGCGTAGGTGCTGAACTTGTAACCCTTGCGGTAGTCGTACTTCTCGGCGGCGCGCATCAGGCCCATGTTGCCTTCCTGAATCAGGTCGAGGAAGGAAAGACCACGGCCGAGGTGCTTGCGGGCGATGGACACCACGAGGCGCAGGTTGGCGCTGACCAGCTGGCGCTTGGCGAGATCATCGCCCAACGAGATCCGGCGAGCCAGCTCCAGTTCCTCGGCGTGGGTCAGAAGGCGCCGGCGACCGATCTCCTGCAGGTAGAGGCGGATGGAGTCGTCCGACTGCTCGGTGTGCGAGCTGGCAGCAGCACTTACCTTCTTGCCCGTAGCGGGAGCCTCCTCAGGGGCATCCTCGAACTGGTCGGCTTCCTCGGCAGGCTCCTCGACCGCGGCCGCTGCACGGGCCAGGTCGATGGCGTGGGGGGTAGCCAGCGAGTGCTCCTCGCTGTCGAAGACGACCATCGGGGAGCTCACGTCCTCGAGCATGTCACCGGCGAGACTCGGCAAGGGATTCCTCCAGGGTATCTATG
>JAYKHS010000018.1:0-60506 GCA_035285865.1 Candidatus Sericytochromatia bacterium | reverse complement strand
ATACGTCCATCGTCTACGCCGCCTCGGCCCTCGGTGCCGGTCTGGCCATCGGCCTTGCCGCCATCGGCCCCGGCATCGGCCAGGGCAACGTCTCGTCCGCCACGGTCGAGGGCATTGCCCGTCAGCCCGAGGCCCAGGGCACGCTTCAGGGCGTCATGTACGTCTCGTTCGCCATCATGGAGGCCTTGGCGCTCTATGGTCTGGTCGTCGCCATCATCCTGCTGTTCGCCAACCCCCTGACCAAGGCTGCCGGTGAGGCCGCCAAGGAGGCCGCGATGCAGCCCGCCGCCCGCACGGCTGTCGTGACCCCGGTCAACGGCAACAACTAGGCGTCCCTTGTCTGTCGTTTCCTGCGGAGGCACTCATCCATGCTCGACCTGAACCTGACGCTGATCGTCCAGATGGTCAGCTTCCTGGTGTTTGCGGGGCTGCTGGACCGGTTGTTCTTCCGGCCGGTGTTGCGCCATCTGGAGCAGCGTGAGCGCTTCCTGCAGGAGCGGCGGACGGAAATCGACCGTCTCAATCAGGAGACCCGAGGTCTGGTGGCCGAGCAGCAGCAGCGTCTCGTCGACGCGCAGCGCGAAGCCCAGGCCGTTGTCGACAAGGCCGTAGCCGAGGCCCGTGCCGAGAAGGCTGGTGTCGTGGCTGCCGCAACCCAGGAGGCCGCTGCCTCGCTCGATCAGGCCCGTAAGGCTTTGACCGAGGAGCGCGATCGTGCACTGGGCTCGCTCGAGGGCGAGGTCGATCGGATCGCCGAACGCATCGTGGGCCAGGTCCTCACCACGGATCGTGCCCGGGAGGGAGCCAGCGCGTGACTTTGCTCAGCGTCCTGCCGATGCTCTCGGAGCACGCCTCGGGCGTGTCCGTGTGGAGCAATGGGGACCTCTGGTCCCTGATCAATTTCGTCTTGCTCGTGGTCCTGCTGGTCCGCTTCGGTGGAGCCCCCATCAAGGCTGCCCTCGAGTCCCGCCGTCTGCGTGTCGCGGACGAGGTGGAGCAGCTGGAGCGCGGCTTGGCAGAGGCCCAGGGCATCCTGGGTCGTCAGAAGGGCGAGGCTGATGCGGGCAAGGCCCAGCTGGATCAGATTGGCGCGGGTGCCCGTGCGATGGCTGCCAGCCTCGTGTCCGGCATTCGGGCCGAGAGCGAGGCCGAGGCCTCGCGGATCAAGGCTTCGGCCGCAGCCGAGTCGGATCGGATTCGTCGGGCCTTCTCGGAAGAGGTTCGCCGCCGTCTGCTCGAGGCCGCCTTCGTCCGGGCCGAGGCCCAGCTCGCCAAGCGACTCGGCCCCGACGACCACGCCGCCCTGTTCGACGACTTCACCGTCAAGGTCGCTGAGGTGACGCCATGAGTCAGGTCATCGCCAACCGGTATGCCGAGGCGCTCTTCCGCCTCGCGAAGGATCGGGGCCTGCTCGAGGCCGTCGACAAGGACCTCGGTCTGGCGACGCAGACCGTGGCCGAGAGCCAGGACCTGCGCCTGCTGCTCGAGCATCCGCTCGTGGCCAAGGCCGACAAGACCCAGATGGTGCGTCGCCTCTTCACCGGCAAGGTGGACGGCATCACCCTCAACTTCCTGCAACTGCTGCAGGACCGTGGCCGCGGGATCCTGCTCGAGGCCATCCAGGCCCGCTTCCATCAGTTGGTGGCGCAGAGCGCACGCCGCACGACCGCGCACCTGCGCGTCGCTCGCCATCCCGGCGAGGAGGCGGTGGCCCGCCTTCGCGCGCGGCTCGAGGCTTCGTGGCAGAAGCAGGTCGAACTGGACATCGTCGTCGACGCCGAACTGGTTGCCGGTGCGCGCCTTCGCGTGGATGACGAGGTGCTGGACGGCAGCCTGCGTGCCCGCCTGGACTCCCTGAAGCAGCAGCTGCTTCGCCCCTGACCCTTTCCTGACAGCCTTCCCCCACCCAGAGGAGACGTTCCGCATATGTTGAGCATTCGCCCCGACGAGATCGCGTCGGTCATCCAGGAGCAGATCGAGAAGTATTCGACCGCCCTCGAGGCCAAGACCACGGGTACGGTCCTCGAGGTCGGTGATGGCATCGCCCGCATCCACGGCTTGCAGAAGGCCATGGCCGGCGAGCTGCTGACCTTCTCTTCGGGCGTCGAGGGTCTGGTCTTCGACTTGGTCGAGGACCACGTCGGTGCGGTCATCCTGGGTGACACCAAGACCGTCAAGGAAGGCGACAAGGTCGAAACCACCGGCCGTATCGCATCCGTCGGCGTCGGCCCCGGCATGCTCGGTCGTGTCGTCAACGCCCTGGGTCAGCCGATCGACGGCAAGGGCCCCATCGAGACCGTCGGCACCCTGCCCATCGAGCGCAAGGCTCCCGGCATCGTGTCCCGCAAGTCGGTCCATGAGCCCGTCCAGACCGGCATCATGTCCGTCGACGGCATGATTCCCGTCGGCCGTGGCCAGCGCGAGCTGATCATCGGCGATCGTCAGACCGGCAAGACGGCCATCGCGATTGACACGATCATCAACCAGAAGGGCAAGGACATGGTCTGCGTCTACGTGGCCGTGGGCCAGAAGACCTCGACCGTCGCCCGCGTCATCAAGGCCTTCGAGGATGCCGGCGCGATGGAATATACCGTCGTCGTCGTCGCTCAGGCCGATGAAGTCGCGCCGATGCAGTACCTTGCCCCCCTGACGGGTACGGCCATCGGCGAGTACTTCATGAACAAGGGCCAGCACGTCCTGTGCGTGTACGACGATCTCACGAAGCAGGCGTGGGCCTATCGCGAGATGTCCCTGCTGCTTCGCCGTCCGCCCGGCCGTGAGGCCTATCCCGGCGACGTCTTCTATCTCCACAGCCGCCTTCTCGAGCGCGCGGCCAAGCTGTCCGATGCCAATGGTGCCGGTTCGCTGACGGCCCTGCCGATCATCGAAACTCAGGCGGGCGACGTCTCGGCATACATTCCGACCAACGTCATCTCCATCACCGACGGCCAGATCTTCCTCGAGACGGATCTGTTCAACGCCGGTATCCGCCCTGCCATCAATGCCGGTATCTCGGTGTCCCGCGTCGGTGGTGCGGCGCAGACCAAGGCCATGAAGAAGGTCGCCGGCAAGCTTCGTCTCGAGCTCGCCCAGTACCGTGAGCTGGCGGCTTTCGCCCAGTTCGCTTCGGACCTCGACAAGAGCACCCAAGCCCAGCTCTCTCGCGGTCAGCGCCTGACCGAGCTGCTCAAGCAGCCTCAGTACGCGCCCCTGTCCGTCGGTCAGCAGGTCATCCTGATCTACGCCGCGACCAACGGCTTGCTGGATGAGGTCGAAGTTTCGGCGGTGTCCCGCTTCAAGTCCGAGCTGCTGACCTGGCTCAAGGCGCAGAAGGCCGAACTGGTCGACGGCATCACCAGCCGGGGCACCTTCGAGGAGGCCGACATGAAGGCCGTCACCGAGGCTGTCAACCTCTTCAAGTCCACCGCCTTCCTGGCGGCCAAGGCCTAGGGGGAAACGCATGCCCCTGAATACCAAGGAGATCCGTCGCCGGATCCGAAGCGTCCAGTCGACGCAGAAGATCACCAAGGCGATGGAGATGGTGGCGGCCGCCAAGGTGCGGCGCGCCCAGGACCGGGTCACCGCGAGCCGGCCTTATGCCGACCGGATTCAGGCGATGTACGGGGAGGTTTCCCGGGGACTCGGTGGCGGGGACCTCCGTCACCCCCTGTTGGCTTCTCGTCCCGTCAAGTCGGTCCTGCTGGTCCTGCTGACCAGCGACAAGGGCCTTTGCGGTGGCTACAACGCCAACATCATCCGCTTCCTCGTCCATCGTATCCGCGACTACAAGGCCAAGGGCGTCCAGGCGAAGATCCTCGTGGTCGGCACCAAGGGCGTCAATTTCTTCAAGCACGCTAGCTTCGAAGTGGTCGGTCGCATCCAGAACCTGCCGCAGGTGCCGACGTTCACCGAGGCTTCGGTCCTGGTCGAGGAAGGCCAGCGTCTCTTCGAGGCGGGTGAGGTCGATGCCGTCGAACTGGTCTACACCCGGTTCCAGAGCATGGTCCGCTATGAGCCGACGGCGCTTACCTTGCTGCCCGCGTCTCCCGAGGCCGCTGGCGGGTCCCGCAAGCTCGGGCCGGCGATGCTCTTCGAGCCCGATGCCGAGACGATGCTTGCCGAGATCCTGCCGGCCTACCTCAAGACCATGGTTTACCAAGGCCTGCTCGATGCTTCGGCATCGGAGTTGGCCAACCGGATGATGGCCATGGGCGCGGCGTCCAAGAACGCCGGCGAGATGATCAGTCACCTTACGCTTGTCTACAACAAGGCCCGCCAGGCCGGCATCACCCAGGAGATCCTGGAGGTCGTCGGTGGGGCCGAGGCCCTGAAAGGATAGAGGATCCAGCCATGACCCAAGCTCTTGTTTCCGCCCTCCAGGAGGGAGCCGTCACGCAGGTCCGCGGACCCGTCGTCGACGTTTTCTTTGCTGATGGCCACCTGCCCGCCATCTACAATGCGCTCGAGATTGCCTTCACGCGTGAGGGCAAGGACGTCCGTCTCGTCTGCGAAGTGCAGCAGCATCTGGGCGATGGTCGCGTCCGCGCGGTTGCCATGGACTCGACCGACGGTCTGGTCCGGGGCATGAAGGTTGCCGACACCGGTTCGCCGATTACCGTTCCCGTGGGTGACTTGACCAAGGGACGCATCTTCAACGTCATCGGCGAGCCCGTCGACGAGAAGCCCGAGCCCGAAGGCGCTCCCCGCTGGCCCATCCATCGCGCGGCTCCCAAGCTTACCGACATGAACGTCACGCCTGAGATCTTCGAGACGGGCATCAAGGTCGTCGACCTGCTCGCTCCTTACGCCAAGGGCGGCAAGGTCGGTCTTTTCGGCGGCGCAGGCGTCGGCAAGACCGTCAGCATCATGGAGCTCATCCACAACATCGCCCGTCATCACGGCGGCGTGTCCGTCTTCGGCGGCGTGGGCGAGCGTACCCGTGAGGGCAACGACCTCTTCACCGAAATGACGGAATCGGGCGTCATCAACTCGACGGCGCTGGTCTACGGACAGATGAACGAGCCCCCCGGAGCCCGCATGCGCGTGGGGTTGTCCGCGCTGACGATGGCCGAGTACTTCCGCGATGAGCAGAAGCAGGACGTGCTGCTGTTCATCGATAACATCTTCCGGTTTACTCAGGCGGGTTCCGAGGTCTCGGCCCTGCTCGGCCGCATGCCCTCTGCCGTCGGCTACCAGCCCACGCTGGCGACCGAGATGGGCGCCCTTCAGGAGCGCATCACCTCGACCAAGGATGGCTCCATCACCTCGGTTCAGGCTGTCTACGTGCCTGCTGACGACCTGACGGATCCTGCGCCCGCCACCGCGTTCCTTCACTTGGACGCGACCACGGTGCTCTCCCGTCAGATCGCGGAGTTGGGCATCTACCCCGCCGTGGACCCGCTTGCCTCGACGTCGCGCTCGCTTGATCCGAACATCGTCGGCGAGGAGCACTACAAGGTGGCGCGTGAGGTTCAGCGCGTGCTGCAGCGCTACCGCGAACTGCAGGACATCATCGCCATCCTCGGCATGGAAGAGCTCTCGGCCGAGGACAAGCAGGTGGTGACCCGTGCCCGAAAGCTGCAGAAGTTCCTCTCGCAGCCCTTCTTCGTGGCCGAGGTCTTCACCGGTTCGCCCGGCAAGTACGTCAAGCTGGCCGACACCATTCGCGGCTTCCGTGAGGTGGTCGAGGGCAAGCACGACGACATCCCCGAGCAGTGCTTCTACATGGCGGGCGGTATCGAGGAAGTCCTCGAGCGCGCCGAGAAGCTCAAGGCCGAAGGCAAGTAGGGTAGGCCGGCATGCCGCTCACCCTGGATGTGATTACCCCGGAGCGCACGGTGCTCTCCGAGGAGGTCGACTTCGTCTCGGCGCGTGCGCTCGAGGGCGAACTCGGGGTTCTTCCCGGGCACGCCCCCTTGTTCACGGCCCTGCGTAGCGACGTCGTGGTCGCCCGCAAGGGCGGTGACGAGATGGTGCTGGCGGTCATGGGCGGGTTCCTCGAGGTGTCGCCGGGACGGGTCACCGTCCTGACGCCTGCCGCCGAGCGCGCCGAGGACATCGACAAGCTGCGCGCCGAGGAGGCCCGCAAGCGTGCCGAGCTCGAGATCGATCGGACCCGGACGACCGAGGGCGAGGCCGCACTCGCGCGTGCCTTGGTCCGCCTCCGGGCGGTCGAGATCCTGGGTGGTCGGCGCATCAAGCTGCGTCCCCAGGTCTGACGCGCGCTCAAGCCATTCGGGTGGCCTTCTCCGGATCGACGATTCGGGGAAGGCCTTCTCGTATCCGGAGCCCTGTAGCCCCATCCCAGCGGTAGCCCTGTCCGGCGCGTGTGCCGACGGCGTTTCTGCTGCTGCCCAGCTTCCCTCTCAGGCGGCGCATGTGCGTGCGGATGATGTCGGGGTGACCCTCACCGGGCTCGTAGCCAAGAGCGCAGGCAAGGAGTTCCCGGGCGCTCACGTGGCGGCCGGGGCGGTGAGCCAGATAGTGGAGAATGGCAGCCTCGGAGGGAGTCAGCCGGACCAGCTGATCGTCCACCTGGATCCACGGCGTGCCCGTCGGCTCCTGAGGCTCCTGTGCCCTTGGTCTCGCCCTCAGGGCACGCCTGGCCAGTGCGGCGAGTCGCATGTCGAGCTCGAGGGGATCGAGCGGAGCGACGAGAACCTCGGAGCAGCCCGTTGCCCAGGCCAGGTGACGGGCTCTGGCGCCCGCGTGGTCGAGTGTCACCAGCACCGGGCCGAGGCGGCCCGCAGAGCCGCTCAGGATGGCGGCGAGCCGCGTCCCCTGCTCGATGCCTTCGCCCGGGAGGTGGACGTGACCGACCCGTGGCCGTGGACTGTCGCTCTCGAGGGTGCGCAGCCCGCTCCAGGTTTCGAGGGTGGTCAGCCGCCAACCATGTCGGCGTGCCGTTTCGACGATGCTCCGCATCACCTGTCCGGATGCCCCGAGGCTCCACAGCTCCATGGTTTCGTCTCCTCTGTCGGTTTGGCCTTGATCCTGCCGGGCCGCGACGTGGCCGACCATCAGGATGGCCGGGAGAAACCGTAAGGATCGTCCAAGGGACTGGCATGGCCGTCGGGGGATAGAGGAGGCGTCCCGACCTGAAGGAGGTGCACCCTGAGACGTCTCGTTGCCCGCAATGAGGTCCTTTTGGCCATGGGGGACGACGGGCTGGAGCGCCTGTTGCTCGCCATGTGGCAGGACGGTCGATTTCCGTTGCGTCCGATTCGTTCCAGAGGCGAGCTGGAGCGCCTGTTGTCCCATGGTCCCCACGGCGGCATTGTTCTTGATCTCGCCATCTGGCCCCGGCCGCCGCTGGCAGACTGGTGTCTGGACGGACGCGGCGTCTTCCGGGGCAGGCCCGTCATCCTGGTGGCCCCCATGGCGATGGCGTCCGATCGGGCGGCCTGGTTCGCAGAGGGAGCAACCGATGTCCTGCTGCCTCCTTTCGAGGTCACGGAACTGTTCCTGCTGCTGCAAGCTCGCCTGCGTCAAGGGGGAACAGGCCATCGCCGCGG
Organism: Candidatus Sericytochromatia bacterium; assembly: GCA_035285865.1. GTDB lineage: Bacteria > Cyanobacteriota > Sericytochromatia > S15B-MN24 > VGJW01 > VGJW01. The sequence goes on along the minus strand of JAYKHS010000018.1, from coordinate 52,992 downwards.
GCTCCTGGTCCGTGGGGACGTCGTGCTGGATCTGGATCGCGCCGAATGGCGGGAGGGGGAGCGTTGCGTGCACGTCACGCCGCTCGAGGCTGCCCTGCTGGAGTGTTTGCTGGAGGAGCCGGGCCAGGTCGTGACGATGGATCGCCTCCTGCTCGAGGGCCTCGGTCATCCAGCCGGGCAAGGGAGCCCAGAGGCGGTGCGGAATCACATCCGCAACCTCAGGGTGAAGCTCGAGCGCTGTCCGGATCGCCCCGAGCGCCTGCGCAACATCCCCGGAGTCGGCTATCTGCTGCAGCTTTCTGAGGTTGCCGGGGCCGCAAGACGGGGCAATGGCGAGCAAACCTTTACCTGAAACATGGCGCAGGTTTACCGAGCGGCGGGGACAATCGCGGACAACCCCCTTGTCACCTTCTCATGCTGTCCGAGGTCCTCCCGATGACGATGGTCCCCGCCGTCTCGCCCTGGTCCGCATCCAGCGTCGTGCCCACGCCTCCCGCGCTGGCCCCGATGCCCCAGCCCGGCCAGCTTCCGCAGCCGCTTCCTGCTCCCCAGCCGGATCGCTTCGTGCAGGGGCCCTCCGCGCCTTTGATGCCTCAAGCTCCGGGTGCTGCACCTGTCGATCCTATGGCCCGCCCGGGTGCGCACACCCTGAATGTCATCGGCGCCGTGGCTCCGGTGCGGATGATTCCCGAGATGATGAACCGTGCGGCAGTGTCGGCCGTTGCGCGGTCTGCGGATGCCGGCTTGATGCTCAAGGCCTCGGTGGATGGCCTCAAAGGCCTGAAGCCGACCTTCGGGGCTGCGCTGGGCCAGGCCCTGAATCCGCTCAATGTTTTCCGCAGCCTCAAGCTGGGCGCGCTCATCAGCTTCCCGCTGGCGTTCGTGCAGAACTTCATCGACATGCGCAAGGGCCAGATCACGCAGAATCAGATGCTGGCCGGTACCGTGGCAGACGGCATCGGCTACACGGTGGCCGGATCGCTCGGCACCGCCATCGGCGGGCTTGTCGGCTCGATCGTGCCTGTGGCGGGCACGCTCATCGGCATGCTGGTTGGTGCTGGCGTCGGCATCCTTGCGAGCGAGATGTACGACAAGCTCCTGAAGCCCGACTTCCGAAAGACTGTCGAAGCGAAGATGTTCCAGGGCTGAACGCTCGGTAACCACCCTCGCCGCTCGTGCTTCGGGAGGCCATGGGCGCCACCGTTACCGGGGGGCGTCGGGATCCAAATTGCGGCCCTTGGTGTTGAAGTCTCGCACGGGCTGTCCGCCCCACGCCAGATCCGTCGGCGATACGAACCGGGGGACAGTCTGGCGTTCGGTGGCCTTCCCGGTGGCCTTGGCGACGAGGTCTTCGCCGAGCGCCTTGAGATCCGGTCCTCGGAGTCTGGGCAGGACGCGCCCCAGCAGCGTCTTGATGATCTCGAGGGGCGGCCGACCGTCCATCACGTCGCGCACGATGGGACGCAGCGTTTCATTGGGGCGGACGGGGCCAGCTGCATCCAGTACGGCATGGACAGCCCGCATGCCCTGATTCAGTGAATCGTCGCGCGCGATCGGCATCGCGACCCCGGCCCCTTCGCGGGAGGCCCACGCCAGATAAACGAGTTCGCTGCAGTAGAAGGCCTTTTCCCCGCCCTTGCCCTGATCGTGGTTGGTGAAGGCGTAGTCGTATGGGCGACCCAGCTGGCGTTCGGCATAGGCTACTGCCCGGTCGATCGCGGCCTCGCGCTTGCCGGGCGGCAGGGCGTCGGCGGGGCGCAGCACCCGAAAGGCGATGTGGCGGATGGCATAGTCCTGAATCCGCGATTGGCGGACACGGCTGCCCGTGGGATCGTCCTTGCCGCCCGTGACGCCGATGGCCTCGATGAACTCGGGCTGGGGCCCGTCCTTGATGCAGATCATCGCGTGATTGAACGGTCCGCCCGTCATCCCGGTCACGGGATCTCCGGGCAGGAATTCCGCAGTCAGGACAATATCCCCGCGCCTGACCGTCCTAGCCAGCTCCTGGAGTTCGGGCGTGCCTGCGAGCGTGCGGGCACCCCGCAGCATGATGGCCGGGTCCGTGTAGCTCATGGAGCGCGGAGGGCTGCCTGGGCGCATGGCAAGGGCTTCGGCGGCCTCGCGACTGCGTCCTCGCGCCTTCGCGTATTCCGGCGGCAGCCAGCCGGCTGCCAGCAGTGACTGTTCCTCAGCACGGGATGCGGGTGCGGAGAGTTGGCGGGCATCCACCGACCCCGGCCTCTCCTGTCGAATCACGGCCCGCGGGGGGGCCTCCGGGCGTTTGCGCGCGCCGGCAGACTGGCCCTGCGTGACTGCAGGCCTGCCATTCCGAATGGGGGTCTCCATGCTGCTACCGGATTATGGCCGGATCTCGACCAAGGCTTGCCCGGCGGTCCGTCCGCCGAGACGCGGCTCCCTCGACGGGGGCGTCTTGTCTGCTCCATACCCGGCTCATCGGCAGACGTGACGATGTACGCTGGCGTCCTCGGAGACGGGAAGCCCCCGTGCACCTGTCGAGGTGTACGGGGGCTTCCGTGGCTGGTCCGCGCTACGGATGCAGCTGGGTCGCGAACGCCGTGACCACGAGCAGCGCCACGATGTTCAGGATCTTGATCATCGGGTTCAGTGCGGGGCCGGCGGTGTCCTTGAAGGGATCACCGACTGTGTCGCCCACGACGGCCGCCTTGTGTGCATCGGAGCCCTTGCCGCCGAAGCTGCCCAGCTCGATGTACTTCTTGGCGTTGTCCCAGGCACCACCACCGGTAGCCATCATGAGCGCCATCAGCATGCCCGTCAGGATGGCTCCGGACAGCATGCCGGCCAGCAGCTTGATGCCGACGAATGCGGCCACGACCGGTGCGATGACGGCGATGGCACCGGGCAGCAGCATCTCGCGGATGGCGGCACGCGTGACCAGGTCGACGGCCTTGCCGTAATCGGGCTTCTGGGTCCGATCCATGATGCCGGGCATCTCGCGGAACTGACGACGCACTTCGACGATGACGGCTTGTGCCGCCTTGCCGACGGCGTTCATGAACATCGAGGAGGCCAGGAAGGGCAACATGCCGCCCAGGAAGAGACCGATGATGATCATCGGATCCTGCAGCGTGTAGACGATGCCCTTGAGGTTCTCGAAGCCATCGACCTTCTTCGTGAAGGTGATGAACAGGGCCAGGGCGCCCAGACCGGCGGAGCCGATGGCGTAGCCCTTGGTGACGGCCTTGGTCGTGTTGCCGACGGCGTCCAGCTTGTCCGTGATCTCGCGGACGGTCCCAGGCAACTCGCTCATCTCGGCGATGCCGCCCGCGTTGTCCGTGATGGGCCCATAGGAGTCGATGGCCACGACCATGCCGGCGGTGGAGAGCATGCCGACCGCCGCGATGGCGATGCCGTAGGCGCCCATGATGAGCGGCTCGACGCCCTCGGCCGCAAGACCCTGGGTCATGAAGAACGACCCGGCGATGCCGGCGATGATGATCACGATGGGCACGGCGGTGGATTCCATGCCGACGGCCAGGCCCGAAATGATGTTGGTCGCGGGACCGGTCTGCGACGACTCGGCGATGACCTTGACGGGGCGGAAGTTCGTCGAGGTGTAGTACTCGGTGATGAGGGTGATCAGCACCATGACGGCGAGACCGATCGAACCTGCCCAGAAGAAGGGCATCGCGCTGTCGCCCATGACCTTCTCGACGAGGTAGTAGAACAGGCCCACGGCGACTGCCGTCGTGGCGAAGAGGCCCTTGTAGAGGGCGCCCATGATGTTCTCGTTCGCGCTCAGGCGGACGAAGAACGACCCGACGATCGAGGCCACGATGGCGGCGGCACCGAGTGCGAGGGGCAGCAGCACGCCCTGCGCGCTGCCGGGGAAGGCGAACTGGCCGAGCAGCATGCCGGCAATCATCGTGACGACGTAGGTCTCGAACAGGTCGGCACCCATGCCGGCGCAGTCGCCGACGTTGTCACCGACGTTGTCGGCGATGGTGGCCGGATTGCGGGGATCGTCCTCGGGAATGCCCGCTTCGACCTTGCCGACGAGGTCACCGCCGACGTCGGCGGCCTTCGTGAAGATGCCGCCGCCCACGCGGGCGAACAGCGAGATGAGGCTGGCGCCGAAGCCCATGCCCTCGAGGGCCAGGTTGAACAGCTCGCGGTTGTGCTCTGCGCCCGTGGCCGCCGCATCCGTCGGGAAGAGCCACATGAAGAAGGCGGCGACGCCCAGCAGGCCCAGGCCGACGATGGCGAAGCCGGTGACGGCGCCACCGCGGAAGGCCACGTCCAGCGCCTGGGGCAGGCCCCGCTCGGCAGCGGCCGTCGTGCGGACGTTGGCACGAACCGAGATGTTCATGCCGGCATATCCGGCGAAGCCCGAGAACACGGCGCCGACGACGAAGCCCAGCGCGGGCACGAGGCCGTGCATGGCGTCATCGGCCGTGCGGAAGAAGAAGAAGATGAGGGCGGCCAGCACCACCGACACGCCGGCGATGGTGGTGTACTGCCGGTTCAGGTAGGCGGCGGCGCCTTCCTGGATGGCTCCGGCGATCTCCTGCATGCGGGCATTGCCGGCGGGCTGCTTCAGCACCCATCCGGTCAGGCCGCCTGCGACCACGAGTGCCGCCAGGGATGCGGCAATGGAGAACCACGTGATCAGATGAAAAATCTGGTCTGGAGCCATGGGTTCGGGAACCTTCCTTGCTGGGAGGGCGCGCTGGCCGTTTCCGGGGCGTCGCCGCGACGTCGACCGTTGCCTCGGAGAACCAAGGTCAGGAAAAGAGACGACAAAGGGAGACTGAAAGGGTATGTTACGAAAGAATCAAGCAGGGGGTCAAGGCCGTTTCGCGGGATTGCGCGCGCTTCAACGCCCCCCACGGAGGACGACATGACCGAGAATCCCAAGAAGTCCCCCGGATGGGATCGCCCTGCGCAAGGCAAGGCGGCCCCTCCGCCGCCCGATGCCGTGACGCCCCCGCGCAACTGGACCTGCGGCCCCGGCAAGTCGGTTTTCAAGGATGGTGAGACGAGTTTCGACGTCATCGTCCTCGACGAGGGCGAGGTCGAGGTTCTGGTCGGCGACGAACGTGTCGCCGTGGTCAAGGGGCCCGGTGCGGTTCTCGGTGAGGTCGGGGCCTTGCTGCGCAAGCCGCGATCCGCCACGGTGCGTGCGCTCACGCCGTGCACCTTCACGGTGTACCGCAATTTCGAGTCGCTACTGGCGAAGAACCCGGCCATCCTGCTTCAGGTCGCCCGTACGCTGGCCGAGCGGCTTTCCGGAACGAACGAGCGCATCGATCGCGTGTTTACCCTGCTGCACAAGGCCAAGGTCGAGGAGGACATCATCGATGCCGTGGCCGAAACCATGCAGGGTGCTCGCGTGAAGGGCGAGAAATTGGCGGCCCGCAAGGGCTTCTGGTCGCGTCTCGGCTTCTAGGGGCGCGTCAGCCCGGCGTGGCGGGCGTCGAGCGTCTTGGGCCCGAAGCGGACGAATTCGACCGTCAGGTCGATCTGCCCGCGCCGTTCCCGGACGTGGGTGACGGTCCCTTCGCCGAACCTCGGGTGAATCACGCGCTCGCCTTCTTGGAACTCGGGCAGGGCGAGGTCCATGTCCTGACTCCAGACCACTTCCTCGTCGCGGATGCGTTCGGTCGGACGCGTGAAGCGATTGTGGCCTGCCGGCGGGATGTCGTCGCCAACCTCCGCGGGCGTGTCGTCCATCCACCGGACGGCTTGTTCGCGCCGGGTCCGGGCGTCCCAGGCCTCGACGGAGCGACGCAGCCAGCGTGATTCGGTCCGGGGCAGCAGTTCGCGCGGCATCTCGCCCACGAATCGGGAGGGCAGGTTCCAGCGCGTCTGGCCCGAGAGTCTCCGGCCCTCGGCATAGCTCAGGAACAGCCGGTCCTCGGCGCGTGTGACGCCGACGTAGCAAAGCCGACGCTCCTCTTCCATGGCCGTGGGGTCATCCAGGGCCCGCTGATGGGGGAAGACTCCCTCCTCGAGCCCGATGAGGAAGACGACGGGGAATTCGAGACCCTTGGCCGCATGCAGCGTCATCAGCGTGGCCCGACTCCGGTTCTCGCCGTCGCCGGGTTCGTCGTCGGCTCCGGCCAGTGGAACGGTGGCCAGAAACTCCTCCAGATTGCCCGCCTCGCCGGCCTCCTCCATGGCCGCGGCCCGCGAGACCAGTTCCTGAATGTTCTCGAGGCGGGCCATCGCCTCGTCGTCCCCATCCGCGCCCCATTCGGCGGCAAGGCCGCTCCGTTCGAGCGCCGAAGCAACCGCCACGGAAGGTGGTTGTCCGCGAACGGCGGCCGCTACGTCGTGGAGTGCCTCGAGGTAGGCTTGGACTTTCTTCCGTGCCGCACCCTTGAGGTCCTCGGGAAGGCTGTCGGCGAGCGTCGGCCAGAGCGCGCCGCCGCTGCGGGCAGCGTGCTCCTGCAGGCGCGCCATCGTTGCGGCGCCCAGGCCCCGGCGAGGGGCCGCGGAGGCCCTGACGAAAGCGGCGTCGTCCCTCGGATTGACCGCCAGCCTGAGCCAAGCGAGCGCGTCGCGTACTTCCTTGCGGTCGAAGTAGCGGATGCCGCCGACGAGTCGGTAGGCGATGCCTGCCCGGCTGAAGGCCTCTTCAAGGGCGCGGGACATGGCGTGCGTCCTGTAGAGGACGCATACGTCGTCCGGGTCGATACCCTCCTGTCGGATGCGCGTCACGAGCCATTCGGCCTCATCCGCCTCGTCGCTGGCGCAGTAGAGCTGCACGCTCGCCTGGCCCTCGCGTACCGGGCGCAGCGTCTTCGGGTAGCGCTCCAGATTGTGGGCAATGAGGCTGTTGGCCAGTTCGAGGATGGCGCTTCGGGACCGGTAGTTTTCCTCGAGCGTCACGCGTACGGCGTCCGGGTGGTCCTGCTCGAACTGCAACAGGATGCGGAAGTCGGCGGCTCGGAACGAGTAGATGCTCTGGTCCACGTCACCGACGACCGTCAGGTTGCGATGTCCGCCCGAAAGCAGCCGGATCAGGCGGTACTGGGCCTGATTCGTGTCTTGATACTCGTCGACAAGGATGTGGCGGAACCGCTGTTGCCAGTACGCCAGGACGTCGGGCTGGCCCTCGAGCAGCCGCGTCGGCAGCAGCAGGAGGTCGTCGAAGTCCAGGGCGTTCTGTCGGGCGAGGGCTGTGTCGTAACTCGTCCAGGCTCTGGCGATGGCGTCTTCGAGTCGATGGCGTGCCGCAGCGGCGAAAGCCTCGGCCTCGCGACCCGTCGCCTTCGCGTGCGAGATGGCCGAAAGGGCCTGGCGGGTCGTGAGCAACTCCTGCGGAATGTCTTGCTCTTCGAGCACCTGCCGCATCAGGCGCTCCTGATCGCCGGTGTCGTAGATGCTGAAGCCGGGGCCCCAGGGCGTCGGCAGCTTGTCGGCCTCGGTCCGCAGCAGCCTGGCGCATAGCCCGTGGAACGTCCCGACCCACATGGAGGGGTAGGCGCGTGCGGCTTCTTCTGCCGACAGGTCCGGTCTCAGGCGGCGGCCGATGCGTTCCCGCAACTGGCGCGCAGCCTTGTTGGTGAAGGTCACGGCCATGATCTGCCACGGCTCGGCGTGGCCTTCGGCCAGCAGCCAGGCGACACGTTCCGTCAGCACCCGGGTCTTGCCGGCTCCTGCACCGGCGAGGACCAGCAGGGGGCCGCCGGGGTGGGTCGCCGCGCGGAGCTGGGAGGGGTTGAGGCCTTCGATCGACGACACGGGACCCCCATGCTAGCATGCGGCACAAGCAAGGCACTCCAACGTCAGCAGGTCTCGACCGCGCATGGATACTTCGATCCAGGTTCCCGCCACCGTGGATGCCTTCATGGCAGAGCTCCAGACCATCCAGACGTCCGGGGCGAAGAAGATCGCCATTCTGGGCACCCGGCACATCTCGCTGACCCACCAGCAGCTGATCGAGATGCTGGCCTACGCGCTGGCCCTTACCGGAAATACCATCATCACCAGCGGTGCGGCCGGAACCAACTCTGCCGTCATCAAGGGTGTCCAGCGTGCAAACCCCGGCAATCTTCAGGTCATTCTGCCCCAGACCCTCTCCCAGCAGTCGTCCGAGAGTCAGGAGCTTCTGCAGGCGCTTCCCACTGTCCGCGAGCACGCCGAACGGCGCCTGTTGACCTTGGCTCAGGCGTCGCAGATGTGCAACCAGGAGATCATCGACTCCTGCCAGCAACTGATCTGCTTCCTCTACCACAGCAGCACGACCCTGATGGATTCCGTGAAATACGCTCAGGAGAAGCACAAGGTCGTCACCAGTTTCTATCTGGACTGACGCGCCTCGAGGCCCAGCAAATGCCGGGCCTCCTCCGTCCGTGCCCGCCACACCCAGCGGTCCCCGATGCGTTCCGGTCGGCCGGGCAGGCCGTTCCAAGTGATCGGACCCCGGCCGGCCGTGCGCCAGGAGCCCCACTCGGTCACGGGCTCGTCACACGACCACGTGCCGGACAGGGCCGTTGCCAGTCCGACCAGTCCCACCGGATCCGGCAGGGCCCGGACCAGTCGCGGGCCCAGTGCCGCCAATCGCCGCATGCGATCGAGGTCGCTGCCCTCGCCCCGGTATCGCAGCCACTGGACGGTGCTCCGCCCGTCGAGGCGGCGGTGTCCGGCCGGAATGTTGATGTGCCAGCCCGCCGTCCGGTCCTCGTCGTGCAGGGCGTGCGGGATGTCGACCAGGGTGCCGCCCAGGCCGTCCACGATCCGAGCGACTGCGTCGAGGGTCATCACCACGTGCCCGTCGATGCGGATGCCGAGGGCCTCGCCGAGCGCCAGGCGCGCTTGTTTCGGGGGCAGGCGCCAGTTCAGGCCATTGGCCTTGCATCCGGCACGCTCTAGCCAAGTGTCCCGGGGTATCGCCAGGAGTTGCAGGCCTTTGGAAGAGCGGCGTATCAGCAGCAGCGCGTCGGCGTGCCCTTGCAGGGCCTGCGCCCCCGGAGGCCGCAGGTCGTCGAGGACGGCGACCATCAGGACTCTGTCCCGGGCGGCCGTTCTGCCCGGCAGCGCCGATCCTCTCCCGGCTGAGGACACCTGGGCCGTCAGGCCCCAGAGACACCCCGAACACCATGCCGCGAGGCCCACGAGGATCGCATCCGCCAGGAGCCGTCTCGGACGCATGCGGTGAGGTTGCCCCTGGTGACCCGGTCGTCAAGGGACCCTCGTCCGTTAGGCATGCGGAAAGGGGGGGAACGATGCAGGCATGCGACCTTCGGGCTCTTTCCCCACGCGGTGGCGGGCGAGGGGTTTCACGCTCGTCGAGAACCTCGTGGCTGCGGCCGTGATGGGCATCGTCCTGAGTTCCATGGCCCAACTGCTGATGAATTTCTCGAGATCGGGCAACAGGGCCATGGAGGGACCCTACGCGCAGAGCCTGTCGGATCGTGTGCTGGATGGCATCCTCGCCGATCTCGCCACCGAGAATTCGTTGGCGTTCATGACGGACGGCCAGCGCTATGACCGGGCCTATCGCCTGCTTCAGCAGCGTGCTCAAGTCACTCAGTATTTCTTCGACCTCTTTCCGGACAACGGCAGACCCATCGAGGCTCCGCCAGGCCGCTCCCTGGCGGCCATTCCGACCAAGACGGTCAATGGTCAGCTCGTGCTGGACGTCTCCAATCTCTATGGCGACTGGTTTAACGAGACCCCCTTCGCCACGCCCTTCAAGTTCAATAATTCCGGTCGCGAGCTGTCCACAGTCGTGGATGAGCAGAGCGAGTTCGCGACGTCGCTTGCAGAGCCTAACGGCGTGCGGTATGTCGTGCGCCTGCAGTGCTTCGGCCTGTCCGACGCGGCGATGCGCAACGTCGAGAAGGGCACCGAGGACATGTCCGGCATCACGGAGTCGGCCAACACCATCCACGTGGGTTCGGATGCATCCGGCATTCTGCCCGCCACCGGCCTATCGAGCAGGGCCTACGCCCTGCTGGCCGATTCGGCCATCGGTTCGCCGCGCACCGCCGGCCGTCTAGACACGGGCCGTCTCTTCGTGTTCGATACACGGGCGGGCCGAAAGCCTTCCGAGCGCGGTGGCTTCTCGAGCGAGTTCGTCGATTGCATGACCCGTATCGTGGTCGCAAGAACGTATCAGGCCAAAGACTTCTCGGGCGACTGGTCCTTCGTGGACGGGGGCAAGTACCAAAAGGAACTCGCCAGCTCCTCCGTCGTCATTTCGGGTCGGGTGCTGGGGCAATGAGCAGGCGTCGGGGGTTCACGCTGGTCGAGCTGGTTTCCGGCATCGTCGTATTTTCGATCGTGGTGGCGACCTCCTTTGAACTGACGCGTCGCTGGGGCGGGTACGCCGCCAAGGTCAACGCCAAGTCCTCCGCGCTGGGGCAGTCGCGCTTCGCGACCGTCCGGCTGGGTGATGACATCCGTGTAGCCCGCTACATCTATCATTCGACCCGGATCGTGGTGGATTCCGGGGTCAAGGTTGGCGGCCTGTCCGTGTCGACATGGCTTCCGGGCAACGGGCAGATGACCGTCCCTGCCGCTTGGGGCGACGAGCTGCGCTCGGGTTCGCTCTCCAACGGCCTGCCCACGGACGCCCTCGTGATGTTGCTGGGCACGATGGAGACGCCCCAATTCGTGGCCTACATGCGGACGAATGGCCCTGCGGATCCGCGCAATCCCACGGCCGACGAGCGCAAGGGGGAGGGGCTCTGGAACCGTCTGATCCGGTTGTCGATGGCCTGTACCGGCACCATCAATACGGCCACGGGCGAGCAGTTTCGCATGGACGTCAACTACCGCGCGGCGGGTGGCCCGCTGCCCGAGCATGTCGTCCGCTTCGTGGCGTCCGACACGGCGCTCAATGGCCAGCACTGGACGGGGGCGAGCAACACCGCTGCGACGCTGAATTGCGGGGCGACGCAGGGTCTGGTGCTTGCGACGGTCGTGCCCGGCGAGGGACCGGACGGCTTGCCCGTCTATGCCCCTGAGGGCGTCAAGACGGTTTTTCGTCTGCTGCTCGATCATCCGGCGGCCAACTCGAACTTGCTGAGCCCCTATGAAGTGGCCTGGAATTTCATGGCTGGCGATCCGGGCCGGGCAGCGCTTCCGGGCGGCAACCAGCGCAACGGGGATGGCGAGCCCTTGGACGGCGTGGTGGTCGAGGGTTATGCCTATGCCCGCAACGTACCGCTTCCCCAGGGAGGGTCCTTGTGATGCGTGACCGAGGCCGGGCGTCGCGGGGTTTCGCGTTGGTCTTCGCGATCGTGATCTCGGTGGTCATGACAGGCCTGGTGACGGCGGTCGTGTTGCGCGTGCTCACGGATCAGAAGGTGGGCAAGAACCTCGCGCGGCAACTGTCCTCCCGAGAGGATGCCGATCTGGCCTTGCGGTTCGCCGAAACGGAAATCCTGTCCGGCATGGACAAGATGCTGATGGCCTACTGGACGGTGAACGGTACGTTCAGCCCGACCGTCGAGGCCGGACACTACTCGGCCGCGACCACGCGCACCACGTCGGAATTGGACATCAATGCGCTCTACCCGGCCCAGACTGCCGACGCGATGCTGCGTCACAAGCCGCTGCTGCAGTTGACCCTGCTGGCCAATCCCCGAAATTGGCCCGCGTTCTGCGACTGGCGCCTGTTCGACGGCAATTGGAACAGCAGCGCAGCCTCCTTTGCCGCGATGACCCGATACTGGCGCCTGGTGCCCCGCGACACGAAGATCGATGACGACTGGTACACCGGTGCCGGAGTGACGTCCTTTCCGATCATCATCGCGCAGCGAAAGGACGCCCAGACGGGTGCGCTGTTCCCCGGCGACGGTTATCTGACGACCGTGAGCGCGGGCGGCGATCCGCGCAATGGCCACAAGGCGGTCAAGCACAGCTTCTGGTACGAGCAGTTGTTGCCCCTGACTGCGGGTGCGGCCGCCACCGGCTTGCCCGCGACCCCGGCTCCCTCCGTTCCCGGACCTTCGCCGACTCCCCTCGAAGCCAAGTACATCCCGGCTGAATCCACCTATCGGCCGACCGGGGAGCAGTGGCCCAACAGGACGGCCGAGTATCCGGCCCCGATGAACCTGCTGGACACGCCTTTCTACAAGAAGCTCTACGAGATGCCCAGCGGCGGGCGTGTGGCCGTCTATTGTCGTCTGGACCTGAGGGAATATCTTGCGGGCACCGCGGCGACCCTGGGTGTCGATCAGCGTCGCTCGGACCGCTTGCTGCGCTTCTACCTTGCGGCCGTCACGGAGGGCCGCATCGACGGCAAGGGGGACAAACAGACCTTCAAGCCATCGGAAATCACCGGCAAGTACATCTACGTTTCCAGTGGCGGCATGGAGCTCAAGGCGCTCAACGTTTCCCGTGAGTCGGTGGAGACGGAGCTCGGTGCCAACACGGTGCCTCCGGATTTCAATTGGTTCCCTGGCGTGCTCGACAACGTCGGCCGGAGCCTGTCGGCCGGAGCGACCATGTCCGGCCAGGTCTTCAGGGCGGATGGAAATCTGGGTTACAGGCTCGTGACCTACGGGCGCTACCAGTGGGGTGCGGACTCGGTCCCCGTGACCCCGGCACCCGGAGACCTGCAGCAGTACTTCTATCCGGATGGCACGGTCAATAAATTCAATGCGCCGCCCATGCAGACCTTCTTCTATCTCTGGGAGGATGCTCGCCCGGACAAGACCAACACGACGACCGCCTACGTCGAGGCGAATACCAACTTCATCTGGATGTCCTACGACCGCGCCAACCCGGCGGCGACCGACAGCTGGACGTGGCACCGCACGCCCTTCGTCAATCCCCTGCTCGAGCCACCGCTGATCCGGACGCCTGCGGCCGGCAAGACACCCAGCCCGAACGAGCCGCTCGTCGATTCGCCCAATAGCATCGTTTCCTCGACGTCCGGTTTCATCGACCGGACCGGGTACTTCGAGGTCTGGCCGAAGGGTACTGCGGCGGACGGAGCCAACGAGTGGAAGGGCCCCCGAGAGGGCAACGAGTACTATCTTTCATCGGATGACTCATTCACGCGCACGGGTGCTCACCTCGTGGCGACGGCGTCCTTCCGCTGACGAGAGCCGATGTTTCCACTCAAGGACGACTTGCCTTCCGAGCGCTTTGCGTTCGTCAATCTGGGCCTGATCCTGCTGACTGCGGGAACCTTTCTCTGGCAGTTGCAACTGGGGGATGCGCTCGGCGGCGTCATGGAGCGGCATGGCGTGGTGCCGGCGAGCTTCTGGGGCGCCCTTGCCCGCGGCCGGGCCGATGGTCTGGATGTCCTGCTGACGGCCATCTTCCTGCACGGCGGCTGGCTTCACCTGTTGGGCAACATGTGGTTTCTGTTCGTCTTCGGGGACAACGTCGAGGGTCGCCTCGGGCACGTCCGCTACCTATTCTTCTACCTGCTCGCCGGTGCCCTGGCCTTCGTGGCGCAGGCCCTGATCGAGCCGGGATCCACCGTGCCGATCATCGGGGCCTCGGGTGCCATCGCGGGCGTGCTTGGGCTTTACATGGTCCTCTTCCCGGACGCCCGGGTCCGCACGTTGCTCCTGCTCGGCATCTTCGTGCTGTTCCCGAAGATCCGTGCATGGTGGTTCCTGGCCTGGTGGTTCGTGGTGCAGGCTTTCTCGGCCACCGTGTCCCGACTGGACGTGGCTTCTGCTGCTGGCGGGGGAGTCGCCTGGTGGGCCCACGTCGGCGGCTTCATGGTGGGCCTCGCCGCCGTTCGGGTCTGGCCGGACATCAGGCGTCGTCCGCGGAGCGTGCGCAGCAGGTCGAAGGGGCGCTCCTAGGGAGCGGGCTCCTCCGCCGGGGGTTCGGTCTGGGCCGGTGGTTTCAGGTCCAGATTGCGTCGCCCGGAGCGCCCTTCGCCATTGGGCCCGCCGTCGATGAATACTTCCCAGGCGTAGAGGTCCGGCTGTGCTTCTTGCGCCAGCACGGCTGAGGGCGTTTCGGTCCAGGGCCCCTGGTAGAACGCGGGCGGGCGTCCCTCCCGGTTGCCGTACACGATCAGGCGATAGCGCCTGCCGTGGCGGTGCGTGGCCCAGTGGAAGGGCAGGGGCAGTTCGGCCGAGACCGGGTAGGACTGTCCGGTGTCCGGATAGACGAGGCCGTTGTAGGTGACTTCGATGTCGGGCACGGCAGAAGTTCCACCGGTCCGATGGCCGATGTCCGCGCTGGTCCACGTCGCGACCTCGCGGGATGGCAGCGGGGCACCGTTGCCGTCGGGCACCTCCTGCGCAAGGTACACCACGCGGTAAGTTCCGCCTGACAGCGCGGCGAACTGGTAGACGCCTGCGCCATCGGCCTGGGCCGTCAACGGGCTGCCGTTGGTGTCCAAGGCATCGACCCAGTTGCTGCCCTTCAGAGTGAGCAGAGAGACCCGCTTGCCGGGGGCGGGACGATCCAGATAGGTCAGCTTGCCGCCAAGGGCGCCGGCCGACAGGGAAATCCCCGATCCGGGACAGGCGGCGAGCGGGGCGGCCAGCAGCAGGGCCAGTCCCGCAGGTGCCGACCGTCGGATCAGAAGTCCACCCCGCTGAAGATGGCGTAGGCCCAGCCGTCGTACTTGCTGCCGAAGAGGATGTCCTGCTGGAGGCTGGCTTCGACCACGAGGTTGGGCAGGATGGGGTTGTCGATGCCGAGCTGGACCGTCCAGCCGGCCTTGTCGCCCAGCAGCGAGCCTTCGCCCGTCTTCTTGCCGGCCAGCGTGAACGGTGTCGTCGTGCCCAGCAGGACGGACGGAATCCATCCGTCGGCGGGGCGGAACACATAGGCGGCCGGTTGGAGCTGCAGGGTGGTGTTGGTTTTCTCGGGGCCCTGCCTCAGGCCGGCGCCTGCAGCGACCTCCATGCCCCAGAGGTTGGCGATTGTCTGGGCGCCTGCCGCCGTCGTCATGTTCTGCAGAATGCCGTTCGGGCTGAGGCTGCCACGGACGCCGCCCTGAAGCTGCAGGCCCAACTGCTCGGAACCCAGGTTCAGGGCCGAAGACACCGCGAATGCCTGTGCCTGGGGCAGGGTCACGGCGCCGATGCTGTTGTGGTCCACGTCAGCGATCAGGTTCAGGTCGCCCAGGCCGAAGTCATAGCCGACATAGCCTGCCATCAGGTACGAGTTCACGCCGGCGGCGACGGACAGCCCGGACATGTCCACCTTGGCCGCGAAGCCCTGGTCCCGACCACCGCGGGAAACATAGCCCGAGGGTTCGGCAAGACCGGAGCCGATGAGGCCGTCCCCCCAGTGGCTGGCATAGCCCTTGAGGTTCATCAGGGCACCCAAACCGAAGGAGCCGAAGCGGGTCGTCAGTGTCTGGTCGCCCTTGAGCTTCGTCGTGAAGGCCGCCGTGCCGGACAGACGCATCTCACCGGCCGGTGGCTTCGAGGCGCCGGCGATGGCGGGTGAGACGCTGGTCTGTCGAGCCCCGTAGCCGCCGCCGATGCCGAAGGTGGCTGTGGTGACATCGTTGACCTTGCCGGAGAAACCGACGCGGGTCGAACTGGTCCAGTGGGGATAGAGCTTGTCTTCGGGATCGTCGATGATCGAGCTGTCGACATGCGCCGAGACCTTGTTGGTGCCCCCGATCTGCTGCTTGAGCTCCGTGAGCTGGGTCGTCAGCTCGCCCTGCTGCTTCTCGAGCTGGCTCAGGCGCTCCTGCATCGCGGCCCGCGACGCGAGTTCGGTGCGGAACTCTGCCGCCAGCTTGTCGACGAGGGCGCGGTTTGCGTCCGTAAGGCGTTCGTCGCCGCGCGCGTTGACGCGGTCCATGACCAGTGCCAGGATGGCCGCCAGTTCGTAGCGGCTGACCACCTTCTCCCCACGGAAGGTGTTGTCCGGGAAGCTGCCCATGATGCGGTAGCGTTCCATCAGCACCTTGATGGCGTTATAGGCCCAGTGATTGGGCGGAACGTCCGTCAGTGCCGAGGCTTTGGGGCCTTCGGCGGCGCTGGCGGGCATCGTCCCCAGAAACGGTCCGGCTGCAAGGGCACCGATGACCGCGAGGGCGGTCGACGCCGGCACGCAGGCGCGCCGAACGGTGCCGGTCGGTTGGTCGGGGCGTCGGGGCATGGGCGACGGGGCTCCAGCAGGGGAACGGGGCTCTCCATTGTACCCTCCGGCCCCCGTCGGGCCCGGAGTTGTCCGGATTGGCCGCCTGTGTTAATTTATCGTTATATTATAGGATTTCTTCATAATGCCCTCACGCTTGCTTCGGCTCTTGTCGTGTGCCGTCCTGGCACTCGCGGGCTGTGGCTGGGCTCCGCCCCAGCGGCCTGGCCTGGCCGCCACGGGTGATGCCGGGATGCTGGCTCGGTCGGCGGGTGTCCTTACGGCGCTTTCCGGCCTTGCTGCCGCAGAGCGTGCGGCCCTCGCATGGGACGATCGGGCGCGTCTCGCCCGCATCGTCGGCGGACCGATGATGTCCGGCTACATGGTTCACGACTGGACCTATGCCTTCGTCTCCGGCAAGCGCCCTCGCGAGATGGTCGTCCTGCAGTACGGGGAGCAGGGCATGTCGACCCGTGTTGCCCTGCGGGATCCTGAGCTCGAGGCCCTTGCCGACAGGCCGCGCATCGATAGCGATCAGGCCGCTGCCGTGGCTGTCCGTCAGGGCATGACGCCTGGGCGTTTCGACGTCATTCGCCTGGATCAAGTCAACCCTCAGCGTCGGGCGACGTGGACCCTGGATGCCCCCGAGGGGACTTTCAGGCTGGATGCCCGCACCGGCCTTTTCCTGCCTTAAGCGGGCTGTCCCTGTTCGGGGAGCAGGGCGGCCTCGCGCGCCTTGGCCGCAGGCATGTGGCGATCGAGAAAGCCGACGATGGCGCTTGCTGCCTGGATCTCGTTGGTGACATGGCTGAAACCGTGGCCCTCGTCCTCGAAAACCAGATACTCGACGGTGCCGCCACGGCTGCGCAAGCGTTCGACGACCTGGTCGGATTCGGCCTTGACCACGCGTGCGTCGTTGGCTCCCTGGATGACGAGGATGGGGGCCTTGACCTGATCGATGAAGTTGATGGGACTGCGCTCCTCGAGCAAGGCGCGGTCTTCTTCGGGGTGCCCCACCATCTGATGCAGGTAGGGCTTCCACCAGGCCGGAGTCGTTTCGATGAAGGTGAACAGATTGCTGATGCCGAAGATGTCGACGACGGCCCCCCACTTGTCCGGTTCGCGCGTCGCGGCCGTGAGGGCCATGAAGCCACCGAACGATCCGCCCACGACCGAAACGCGCGTCGGATCCACGATGCCGGTCCCGACCAGATGATCGGCGCCTGCCACGATGTCGCGGAAGCTGGCTCCGCCCCAGTCCCGGCGGTTCAGGGCCTGGAAGGCCTTGCCGTAGCCGGTGCTGCCGCGGAAGTTGGGGGCGAGGACCACGTAGCCGGCGCCGGCGAAGACCTGGAACCAGTGCTGGAAGTTGGCGATGACCTGGGCGTCCGGGCCTCCGTGCGGCCAGATGATCGCCGGGAAGCCTCCGGGAGGGGCCTCGCCGCGCGGGGTGAACAGCCAGCCGGTGATCTCCAGCCCGTCGAATGACGGGAAGCGGAGGGTTTCGGGCATCACCAGATCTCGAGCGGACAGGCCGCCGATCTGCGAGAAGGTAATCTGCCGACCTGGTCGGTTGGCGTGGGCCAGGTCCAAGACATGGACGTCACGCGGACGTACGGGGGACTCGTGGCAGAAGGCGAGGGTCCGGCCGTCGCGCGAGAAGCGCGGTTCGCTGGCTACACCCGTGGCGTATTCGGGAAGGTCGATCCGCGCACCGGTCGTCGGGTCGTGGAGGACCGGCACGAAATGTCCGTCCCGATTCTCGATGAATGCCCACCATCGTCCGTCCGCCGAGACGGCCAGTTCCATCACGTCGCATTCGGGGGCGTGGGCCCACGTCCAGTTGCCCGAGTCGAGGTCGTAGCGTCCCACGCCCATGAAGTCCCGGTCCCTATCCGTCAGGAACAGGAATGAGGCGCTGCCGGGTATCCACACGGCACTGTGGTTGCGCACGAGGCCTTCGTGCGGCGTGAGGATGCGGCCTTCCCCCGTGGCGACCTCGATGAGCAGCAGATCCTGGTTGGCGTTCTGTTCGAAGCGGTAGGCGAGCAGCCAGCGGCCGCAGGGCGAGAACTCGAGGGGCAAATCCACGAGGTCGCTGCGCCAGAGCACCCGCTCCTCGCCCGACCTCAGGTCATGAAGCAGGATGTCGAACGAGGCCGGATGGCCCTGGTTGCTGGCATAGGCCAACAGGGATCCGTCCGGGGAGACGCCCCCGAGGTGGGTCTGTTCCTTGACGGCAGCGTGCAGTCGCGTAGGAATGCCTCCGGCCCGAGGGACGCGAAAGATCTCGAAGTCCTCGTCGCCATCATGGTCCATCGACACGATCAGGCTCTCGCCGTCGTCGGCCCACAGCACCTGCTGCACGGCCTGTTCCCCGAAGGTCAGCTGATGGGGCCAGCCTCCGGCCGTCGGCACGGTCCAGACCTCTGGAGTACCCGTGATGTTGGTGACGAAGGCCGCCGTCTGCCCGTCAGCCGAGAGCGCCAGGCCGCGTGTCTTGCGGATGGCGTAGAACTGCTCGATGGCGGGGCGGCGTCCGAATTGCATGAAGAAGCCTGCTTGAGCTTTGTACCACCGTCAGGGGTGATGATCCTTCTCCCGGAATTGGGATTTTCTTCACCGCAGGTTTACCGGATTGTCGAAGGTTCTCCGGACAACCCCATCGTCACCCCCTTGGCTCCCCCCCTGAGCGAGGTATTCCCGATGGCCATCAACGGACCTGCCGCACCTGTCGGCCCCTTCGCCAACACCGACATGCACGGTGGCTTGCGCGTCGCCGTGCCGGTCATCCAGTCGGCCAAGGCACTGGGTGCAGCCCGCGATGCCTTCCAGCTGTCCCGCGCCGGTGCCGATGCGACCCGGGCGATGGTTGCCGGCGGAGTGGGTGTCGGTGGCGGATTCTTCTCGGGCATCGGCAGCGCCATCAGCACCAGCCTGCGCACGTTGCCCGGTCTGCTCAAGTCGAACTTCGCACTCGCCGGCCTGATGTCGGTCTTCACCAACGCGATTGATCTTGTCAGCGGCCGCAGTTCGTTCACGAAGTTCGTGGCCAGCACCGCCGGCGATACTGTCGCCTACACCGGCATCGGCGCCACCGCGACGATGCTGGGCGGCCTCGTCGGCAGCCTCGTCCCCGGCATCGGTACCGTCGTGGGCATCGGCGTCGGTGCGCTGTTCAGCTACTTTGCGGGCAAGTTCTACGAGAACAAGGTCCGTCCCGGTTTCAATGGAGCCATTCAGGGCCAGCTCGAGGGTCTGACGAACCAGTCCTCCACGACACCCGTTCCGTCGGCCCCCACGGCGCCTGCCGCGGCCGCCACGCCCCAGGCCCCTGTCCAGGCTCAGGCCGTGACCCCGGCGCAGGCTCGGTCGTCGGTCATCCCCGTCGCCAGCTGATTTCCTGTCCGAAGTCAGGCCTCTCGGGCGCGCACGAAGCCGCCCGAGGGGCCTTGATTCTGTTAGGATTCCTTATCCGGGATGAACGGTTGGCATACGGACTCGCCCGGTCAGGAGAGCCGACGCATGGCCAAGGTGGATTTCGACAAGGTCGAGAAGCGCTACGGGGACAACGTGGTCATCCGTGAGCTGTCCCTGTCGGTCGAGGACAAGGAGTTCCTGGTCCTCGTCGGACCGTCCGGTTGCGGCAAGTCGACGGCACTCAGGATGATCGCGGGGCTCGAGGAGATCACGGGCGGTCATCTCCGAATCGGAGAGGTCGTCGTCAACGACCTGCACCCCAAGGCACGCGATATCGCGATGGTCTTCCAGAACTACGCGCTTTACCCGCACATGACGGTCTACGAGAACATGGCCTTCGCGCTGAAGCTGCGCAAGCTGCCTGTGGCCGAGATTGATACCAAGGTCCGGGAGGCTGCGCGCTCACTCGAGATCGAGCACCTCCTCGAGCGCAAGCCCAAGGCGCTTTCAGGTGGCCAGCGCCAGCGCGTCGCCATCGGTCGGGCCATCGTCCGCGAGCCCAAGGTCTTCCTGATGGACGAGCCGCTTTCCAATCTGGATGCCAAGCTGCGCGTGTCGATGCGGGCCGAGATCAAGAAACTGCATCAGCGCCTGGCGACGACCTTCGTCTACGTCACCCACGACCAGACCGAGGCCATGACCTTGGGGGACCGCATTGCCGTGATGCGTGGCGGCGACCTGCAGCAGCACGGATCCCCGCTCGAGGTCTACGACAGACCTGCAAATCTTTTCGTGGCTACCTTCATCGGCTCGCCCCAGATGAACCTCTTCGACGCGGTACTCGAAGTTTCCGGTGGCCGAGCCCGTGTGACGGCCCCCGGCCTCTCGCTCGACCTTCCGGCCGAGCCGCATCATCGTCCCGGCAAGGTGGTCGTCGGCCTGAGGCCCGAGCATCTGGAGCCGGGACAGGCCTCCGGGGGGTGTGTCCTGGAGGCGGATGTCGATGTCGTCGAGACCCTCGGGTCCGAGAGCTACGTCCATCTGAGCGCCACCTCGGCCCGTGGCCCGGCACTGGCCCGCGTGCCGATCGAGGCCACGCCGGCACCCGGAGCCCGGGCCGTCTTCTCGGTGCGCCCCGCACGCGTGCACCTCTTCGATCCGTCTTCCGAGAAGCGCCTCGGCTGAAGGGGCGACCCTGCGTTTGGCGCCGGTCAGCGGGCCTGAGGGATCAGGGAGCTGCTGTCGAAGGACGGGCGCGGGGCGGCGGGAGCAGCTGTCGTGCTGACGGTGCCGGTCGACGGAATGATCCCGACCGTTGCGGGACGCGGCACCAGGTCGTTGCCGATGCCCTGCGTGGCTGAGCCGGCCATCGCGACGCCCCGGGACCGGACGAACTTCTCGTAGAGCCACGAGAGCCCGACCCCGGCGACCGTACCGACCGCCATGCCGATGACGGTGCCAAGTCCGGGAAGGATGCTTCCGGCGAGGCCCCCGATCCAGGTCGAAGCCGCCGCAATTCCCGTGTAGGCCGCCGTGTCCACGGCCGTGCCCACGAGGGCCTGGCGACCGCTGATTCTGCCGGCGCGCCAATCCAGGACATTGGATAGGGTGGCGCCGAGGCCCGCTAACAAGGCTGACCCCATCAGGCCGCCGGGAACGCGAAGCCCCGAGCCCAGGCGGGTACCGGCTCCGCCCCAGTTCTGGCCGAGGCCTCCGGAAAGCAGGCCGCCGGCGAGCGGGGTACCGCCGCGCAGGGCCCAGCCCAGACGATCCACGCCCGTGCCGGGCGTCGGCTGCGGTGCCGGCGCGGGGGATGGGAGCGGGTTCGGCGATGGTGCTGGCTGGGGCTGGGCCTGCTGGGGGGGCTGTGCCGGGGGCGGCGGAGCGATCTCGCGCACGGGCGGCACATAGGGGCGGCCGGGCATGGGTGCGGCCGGAGGATGCACCGGCAGAATCGTGCCGCCGGGTGCAGGCTGGACCGGTGCGGGTTGACCGGGCACGGGTGCGGGCTGGGCGGGAGCCGGCTGGCCCGGCGCGGGTGCTGGTGAGGGCGTCGGCGTTGCCGTCGCGCCGGGAAGGCGCAGCACCTGGCCCGGAAGGATGAGATTGGGGTCCTTGAGGCGGTCGCGATTGGCTTCGTAGAGCTCGCGCCAGCGATGGGCGTCGCCCAGATGAACCTGCGCCAGATGCCAGAGCGTGTCCCCCTTGCGCACGGTGATGGTGCCGTCGGGGCGAGCAGGTGCCGGCGCCGGGCGTGGCGCGGGGGCCTGGTCCACCGGTGCGGCCGGGGGAGAGGCGGGGGGACCGCCGGGTGACGTCGGGTTGTTGCCCAGATGCCGCTGGACCCGGTTCTTGAGATCCTGCCAGTCGAAGTTGTTCGAGGGGTCGACCTTGCGCCCCCTGGGCAGGGCCACGTCCCGATGGCCGGTCACGCGCTCGAAGCTGATGCCGTGGGTCGTCATCAGCCATGCGACGAGGTGCGCCACGGCCTCCATCTGCTCGGGAGGATAGGGGTCCACATGGTCGCCCTTGTTGACGATCTCGATGCCGACCGAGAAATCGTTGACGTCGTCACGGCCCTGGTAGCGGCTGACACCGGCATGCCAGGCCCGGTCCTGGTCGCGGACGCTGTTCACGATGCGGCCGTCCTTGCCGACCGTGTAGTGGGCGGACACCTTGCTGGCGGGGTTGTTCATCCACGCGATGTTGCTTTCCAGCGAGCCGCCGCCCGTGTGGTGCAGGACAATCGTGTCGAGGTCGCCGGGGCCGCCGGGCCGGGCGTTGTGATTTACCGACGGGATCCAGCGCATCGCCGGCTTCGCAGGGCCGCCGCCGGCCTGGACACGCGGGGACGCACCCTGCGGGGTGTTCAGCCTGCGGATCGCGGTCATCTGGGTAAGCTCCGGCTTGGGGGTCTGTGTGGGTTGTCGGCATCAATGCGTCCGCACTTGGTAAACCTCAGGAGAAGAACCGGAAAAGCCCTGTCTCTGGTGCATGTCTTCGGTTGACGCCCGGCGGCCATCGGGGGATGGTGAGGACATGTCCGAGCGCGCGCTGGTGCCGGCGGTTCTGCTGCACGTCCCCTACGTCCGGCGTGCGGGTGCTTGGCCCTTCGGGGAGCATCAGCTCCATCGCCACGCCGCAGAGGTGCTGGTGCCCTTGCTCATGGCCTGGCGACATTGTCGCGTCCCCATTCGCATTTCCGTGGCCTTGTCTCCGGTCTTGGCTGCCCAGCTTGCGGATCGCGAGATCCTGCGCGGCATCGGCCAATGGATCAGACGGCGCTGGGAGGCCGTGCGCGAGCTTCCTTCGGGTCTTCCTGCCGAGCTCGAACGCGCCTGGCACTGGGAGCGCGAACGGACGGGAGAGGTCGAAGAGGCTTGGTTCGGGAGCCTTGGGCAACAGCCGTTGGCCGCGCTTGCCGCCCTGCAGGCGGACGGATTGGTGGAAATCCTGGCCACGCCGGCTACGGGTGCGATCCTGCCGCTGGCGCCGCGTCCGTCGGCTGTCCGAATGCAGTTGCAAGTGGCTCGTGCGACGCTGGATGACCTGATGGGCGCCGCGCCGGAGGGCCTGTGGACGCCGGAGGGAGCATGGGCCTCGGCAGCGCGTGGCGGTTGGTCCCTCGACGCACTTGCGGCGGAGGTCGGCTTCCGCTACGTGCTGGACAGTGCCCGAGGCTGGGTGGACCAGGATGACGGCATCGGCTCGCGCGAGCCCTTCGGTCCGGCTGTCTCGCCCGAGGGCCTCGTGCATCTGGCGCCGCCGGACAGCTTCATGGCCGCATGCCTCGATCCGCTTTCAGGCTTCCCCGGCGAGGGCGGGTATCTGGACACGCTGCCCGATGGGTTCTTCTCCGTCGCGCCTGCGGGTCCGCTGCTGGCGCGTGGTGGCGCAGACGAGGGCGAATCGGGGGGCACCGGACAGCCCTATCTTCCGGAGCAGGCCCGCGACCTAGCCGACCGCCATGCCGCCAGTGCCCTTGCTCTGGCCCGGCAGTTCCTCGACACCGCCACGGACCGTGCTTCCGGTCGGGCCTCCCTGCTGCTGCCCGTGGATGCCGAACGCTTCCTCGCGTGGCCCGAGGGCAAGCGCTGGCTGCAACAGCTTCTCGAGCGTGCGCCCGAGGCCGGGCTCACCCTGCGCTCGGCTGGGGAAATCGCGGCCTGGTCGCCTTGTCGTCCCCTCTCCGCCGTCCTGCCTTCGTCCTGGGATCGTTCCGGGACCTTGCAGCCGTGGCAGCCCCTCAACTCCGATTGGTATTGGCAGCAGGTTGCCGGGACAGCCGATCACGCCGAGTCGCTTGTGGGTCATCGGGGCGGCGACGGGCGTCCCTTGATGATGCGGGCGCTTGCTCAGGCACAGCGCGAGGCCCTCCTGCTGGCTTCCGGGGATTGGCCCCGCATGGTGGGAGCTGGCGGCGGATCGGCGGATTACGCTGCGGCGCGGATCCGGGACCATCTCGATCGATTCCGTCGGCTGGCCGACATGGTCGATGCGGGTGAACCCGACGAGAGTCTGGTCGAACGTTACGAGGCGCTCGACAATGCCTTCGTCCGGCTCGACCCGGCCTGGGCGTACCCGGCTGCGGAGCCGGCCTGGTCTCCGGACGACGACTGATTCAGTTGCCGCCGGCGATGCGCCAGGCGTCGACCAGAGCCGGGCTGCGCGCGAGCAGGCTCGGGAAAAGGCTCGCGAAGCCTTCGCCATCGGTCGCCGCGCGTCTCGCCTCGTCAGGACTCAAGGCAGCACGCGCCGCCGTCTCCAGCCGGTCGAGATCGGCTACCGTCAGGCGCGCGGCCAGTTGGGGCCCTAGCCCACCCGACCGCGACAGGGCCTTCTCGCAGATGACCGAAGTCGCCTCGTCCACCAGTTTCTCCCCGCTCGTCCGCAGCAGCGCGGATACCATCACCGGACTGCCGTCCGGTCGCGTGCCATCGAGCACGAGGGCCACGGTGAGGCCCTCGTCCGGCCAAGTCACGGCAAACTTGCCCTCGGCAGCACTGTGGCCGCCCAGACGCGCCAGTTCGTCGCCGAAGGTCGAGATGATCCGGACGCTGCCGTGGGGAAAGGGCTGGCCGTCCAGACGGGCCTCGATGGTTGCGCGCGCGGCCGAGGCGCCGGCAAGCATCGGCGGTGTCGCGCAGGCGACCAGACCCGAGGCGACCACGGCCGCGAGCACAACCGGCTTCATGGTGGCGAGCGCCCGATTCTCGGCAGGAATGCGCACGGCCATCATCACGGCGTTGGCCAAAGTGCCCGCAAAGGCGGTCCAGGGTGCGCCCACGGCAAGAGGGGTCACGATCATCTCGGCTGCGACCACCACGTAGTTGGGGTGCTTGAGCCAGCGGTAGGGGCCGCGTCGGATGGGCTCGGCTCCGGGGACGATCAGGATGCGGGTGTTCCAGTAGGGGCCCAGCGACCGGATGACCCAGACACGGGCAAGTTGCAGCAGCAGCCAGATCGCGGCATAGAGAGGATGCAGGCCCGAACCTGCACGCCAGCCTTCGGCAATCCATGCCACCAGCCAGCCGCCGTGGAGCAGGAAGAACCAGGGGTAATGGTCACGGCCGTGTTCGACGGCGCCCTGAGCCCGCGCCCAGGCTTCGTGCTTCCTCGCGATGCGCAGTTCTGCCAGCCGCTGGACGATGACGAGCGCCGCGAGGCCCAGTACGGCCCACGAACCGCCGAGCGGGGTCATCATGCCTCGGGCACCTCGAAGACCACGTGTTCGATGGAGAAGCCCGGCCCCATGGCCGTCAGGATCCCGACCCCCGGCTCAAGGCCCTGTCGCAGCATCCGGTCGAGAACGAAGAGCACGGTCGGGGCGCTCATGTTGCCGAACGCGCGCAGCACGCTTCGGGCGTCCGTGAGCCCCCCTTCCTCGGTGCCCAGCAGCTCCTCGTAGGCCGCGAGGACCTTGGGGCCGCCGGGATGCACGACGTGGTGGCGGATGTCCGTCGGGGAGAGGCCTTGCGCCGCGCAGGCCGCCGCGAGGCTGTCCGGCACGTGGCGGGACACGAGATTGGGAATGTCGCGGGCGAAGCGGACCTTGAGGCCTTCGGGCGCGAGATCCCAGCCCATGATGTCGTCCGAATCCTCGAGGAGGGTGCTGCTGCTGCCGAGGATGCGGGGGCCCGGTCCCTCGGCCGAGAGCACGACGGCGGCTGCCCCGTCGCCGAACAGCGCCGTTGCCGTGAAGTTGCTGCGGCGGGCATCCTCGCGGACGAAGGTCAGGGAACAGCATTCGACGACCACGAGCAGGACGTTGCGGCGTCCGGCCCGCACGAGGTCCGCGGCGCGAGCCAGGCCGGCGGCCCCTCCGGCGCATCCGAGCCCCCAGACGGGCAGCCGGGTGATGGTCCGGCGGAAGCCCAGGGTGTCGATCCACCGGGCATCCAGGCTCGGGGTCCGCAACCCCGTCGTCGTCACCATGACGAGACCGTCGATGTCCCCGGGTTCGAGCGCGGCTGCGAGCAAGGCTGCCGTGATGACCTCGCGGCCCAGGAAGTCGGCCGTCTCGATCCACGCCTCGTTACGTGCGGCGAAATCGTGACCTTCGCCGAACCACGCCAGCGGTCGGGCGAGGTAGCGACGGTCGATGCCCGAGTTGGCGAACACGCGGGCGATCCGGGGTATGGCGGCAAGTTCGGGATAAAGGTTGGCCGCCAGTGCCAATGCCTCCGTCTGCCCGACGGCATGCTCCGGGGTGGCCGTGGCCATCGCCCTGATGAAGGCGGTCATGCGAGGGGCTCCGGCTGGCTGCAGCTGTTGCGGAAGACGAAGCGCTCGAAGGGCTTGCGCTCCTGGCTGGTCCAGTCGATGGCCGGCCTGCGGGCATCGGGGGGCAGATAGCCGAGGCGATAGATGGCCATCAGGGCAAGCTCGGGCGGTACCTCGAGCAGGTCCTGGATCTCCTGCCAGCAGTCGGGGACCTCCATCGGGGTGCTGACGAACTGGATGCCCATGCCCAGGTCGCCGACGGTGAGCCAGACGTTCTCCATGGCGGCCCCCATGCCGAAGAGGCTGTAGAAGCCGCTGAGCCTGTCGGGGACATACTCCTCGCGGTCCAGCATCACGGCGAGCAGCAGGGGACTGCCGGCCACGAGTTTCTCGTTGTCCTTGCCGAGGCGCTCCGGCACGCCCAGGGTTCTCATCACCTTGAGGCCAGTCTCGCTGAAGACCTTCTGGATGAACGGGCGCAGCGGAGCGGGCAGGTGGTCGATGAAAATGCCGTCTCGGCGAAAATCCATTTCTTCCCGGGAGAATCGGAAGTAGCGCTTGTAGCGCTCGAAGAACAGGCCGTCCTCGATCAGCTTGGTCATGCTCGCGCCGGCCAGGCCTGCGATACGGCCGATGCGTGCCGGTTCATCGATGAGTACGAAGCGCCATGGCTGGCTGTTGAAGTGGCTCGGGGCCCTGCTGGCAGCCTCGATGATGCGACGCTGGTGTTCCGGACGGACAGGGTCGGGCAGGAAGGGACCGTTGGTCGTCCGGCGGCGAAGGATGGCGTCGTGCAGTTCCATGGACAGGACCATCATGCACCATCGCACGCCCGTGCGTCCCGGCCGTCCTGGTCTCGGTCCCCGGAGGCAAGATCCGGAGCCTTTCGAGGCATAAGGGATGCATGGCAGACATGCAGGCCCATATTCGCGGCGTTCCTTCGGGACCGGCACCCGTTGCCCCGATGCACGAGCGCGTTGCGCCGGTCCGGTCCGAACCGGTCCATCATGACCCGCGCCTCGATCGGGACAGCATGGCACTGTCCGGCCTGCACGCCGATGGCGAGGTCATCCGCACGCCGGCCAATACGGGCAGGCCCCGGTCCCTGGATGTGGCTTTCCGTGCCGCCATCCGCGACTATATCCGCTCGGGCAAGCCCTTTGCCGATGTCGAGCAGCAGTTGCTGCGTGTCGGCACCCCGGCAGCGGAAGTTGCCAGAATCAAGTCCGAGGAGGCCTCGGGCGCGTACCGCATGAGCCGCGACACTTTCCTGCGGTCGTCGTCTTCCTACGACATCACGGAGGCGCGCAAGAATGCCTCCTCCACCCGGGTGCTGGATCGTCGTCTCGACAGCTTGCGTCAGGAGGCCATCGGTGCCTATCAGGGTGCGGCCCGAGCCCATGTGCTTCTCGGGGGGCTCGATCCCGTCCGTCGCCGCGAAACGGCCCTGATGGAGCAGTGGATCCTCGCCAAGGGTTTCCCCAAGGACGAGCTGATCATCCGCCGCTAATCGCCTGACCAGCGCACCGCGACGGTCCAGGGTCGCTCGGGCTCGAGCCTGAGCCGCCAGTGCGTGAGCACGGCGCAAC
Source organism: Candidatus Sericytochromatia bacterium (assembly GCA_035285865.1). Classification (GTDB taxonomy): domain Bacteria; phylum Cyanobacteriota; class Sericytochromatia; order S15B-MN24; family VGJW01; genus VGJW01. Next base: position 25,246 of record JAYKHS010000018.1, on the reverse strand, counting down.
CTTGGAAGAGTCGCTCGATGCCTTCCGCCCCCTGTGAGCGCGTTTCGACGGGCGTGGTCCAGACGGTCCCGGGTTCGGACCAGTCCAGAGCCAGCGCACGTCCGGAACGGTCGTCGGCAAACCGGATGCCTGTAGCCTCCTGAGCCTCGTGGCAGTTGGCCACTGGTCCGGATGTCCCGCCCACTTCCCACGTGTGCCCGGGGTCCGCGCCAGGCACGATCGCCACGGTCGAGGAGGTGCCGTACCAGAGGTCCAAGGGCGTGTCGCCCGGATTCTCGAGCGTGATCGTGACGTTGAAACCCAGACCCTCCTCGGCGAAGCGGAAGGACTTTCGGATGATCAGCGGGCGGAATTCCTGTCCGACCCACACGTGGCCGTCGCGTTCGGCAGTCACGACCACGCCCGAAGTGTCCGCGCTGGTGGACAGCCTATAAGGCTCGAGCACGAAGTCGCCCTGCTCGCCGTAGGTGGCTTCCGCCCATTGTTCGCGGGTGCTGTCCGGGTGGAGCAGATGGTCGAGGCACGAGGCGCGTCGGTGCCAGTCGCGGGCCATGGCTGGGCGGGCGGCTTCCTTGATCATCACCAGCTCCTGGGCAGCCCGCTGGCCCGTGCCATTTGCTTCGTGGGCCGCATGCCGCGCCGAGGCCATCACCAAAGGCGCGTGATAGGCCTCGGGGTGGCGGGTCAGCGTATCCAGCACGTTTCGCGCCCATCGCTTGAGGTCCAGTTCGAGCAACGCACCGCCCTGCCAGGTGACGACGGCAGTCACGTCCCGGGTGCGCACGAGCGTTTCTTCCCGGCCGTCCCGGTCCAGGTCCTGGCTCTGGACTTCGACAAACGGTGCATCGCCGTGTCGCAGGCCATCGATCAGCCTGTCGGCCTCGATGAGGGCACGCCAGCCTGCGTCGCGGAGGTTGGCCAGGTAGAGGCCCCCGAAGACACCATGCCAGAGCGGCTCGTTGGCCTGGCCTCTCCAGAGGGCTTCCCGCGCTTCGGCCACGCGAGCGTCTGTCTTGTCGGCGAGCGAGTCGCGGACTTCCCCGAGGCGGCGGGAAACGTCGAGCATCCGCTTGTGCAGGAGGTTGGCCTCGGGGTACCGGGCGAGGAAGCGGCGGATGAATCCGCCGCCGAGGAACGGGGCCAACTCCGGCCCAAGGGCGGAGACGGCGCGGGCATGTGCCGGCTCGAGTTCCGGGGGCAGCGACCAGCCGGCCATCTCCCGGTAGCTCATGGCTGGAATGTAGATCTGGCCCCACGGTGCCAGTGCGGCGAGGTGCGCGGAGGGGGTGTCGCAACGGACCCAGCTCGCGTTGTCTTGCAACAGCGTGAAGAAGCGGTCGAGCCAGCCTTCGGAGTAGAGGCGTTGATGGGTGCCGGGCCAGGCTCCGAAGCGGGAGGCGTCGTCGAAGAACACGGCAATCCTGCTGCCGTCGGGCGTGGCGTGGTCCTGCAGGTAACGCAACACTTCCTCGGGTTCGGCGTTGGGGATGAGGAGCCTGAGTTCCGTGTGCATCGGCAGGATGCGCAGGGCTGTGCCACCGTCCTCGGTGATCCAGTTGCCGAATCGCTGGGGGCCGCGCAGGCCACCAGCCTGCAGATGTTCGTCATCCAGCACGGTCCAGCCGAGGCCCGTGCGACCGATGGCATCGGCGAGGTGAGGTTCCCAGGCGCGTTCCGTCAGCCACAAGCCTGTCGGACGTTTGCCGAAGAGTTCATGCAGGCGATCGGAGAGTGCCGTGACCTGATCTCGGCGATCCTGATCCGGGATCAGGGCCAGGATGGGCTCGTGGTAGGCTCCCCCGATGACTTCGACCTGACCGCGTGCCACGAGTCCGCGGACGATGGCCAGCAACTCGGGACGGTGCGCGGCGAAGCGATCCAGAATCGAACCACTGAAATGCAGGGCAACCGGGATCGCGGGATGGCGCTCGAGGACCCTCAGGAAGGGCAAGTAGGCCTGATCGCAGACGCGGGTCGCGACCTCGTCAGAGTTGCCGACGGGTTGGTGCAGGTGCAGGCCGAAGGCGAAGCGGATATTGGGCTGATGGCCGAGAAGCATGCGACTCGCTGAAAGGGGTAGGTCATGCTAGCACGGGCCCATCCGCCATCACGGTCCATGCTGCGTCGTGGGCGGAGTGTCTCCCGAAAGCAACTGCCACGAGGAAACAAGCTCGAGGCGATAGGTCAGTTCGCTGCTGCTGCCGGGTGGCACGCCTTTCAGATAGACGTTCTGACCCAGACGGCCGAGGCGGGTCGGGACAATCGTGCGTGCCAGGCCGGGATCGCGTCCCCCCTGATACACGAAGCGGATGGCGGCGCGCGCGGCGATGGCCCGTTGCAGGCCCTCGAAGCCCGGGGGGTCGTGCGGGACGGGCAGGAGCTCGGGTTCGACGCGCGGTTGCGGGCCCGCAAGAAAGCGCAAAGGCGAGAATCGCGAGGCCAGAGCCTCGGCGCTCTCGAGGCCAGAAAGGCGCCGCAGGGCGAGGAAGATGTCTTTCAGGAGGGCGCCATCTGCGTCGGCCCGGTGCAGTGTCTCGGAAGCCAGGCCCAGGGCTTCCCCGACCGTCACGAGTTTGTGGTTCACCAAGTCCGGCAGCAGGGAGCGGGCCATCGCCAAGGTGTCGAACACCGGCGCTCCGGGAAGCGACAGGCCGAGCCGCGCCATCGCGGGACCCAGAAAGTCGAGATCGAAGACGGCGTTGTGCGCGAGCATCGGCGTGCACCCATCGCCCAGCCACGCACGGAAGTCCGGCAGGACCCGGTCGGGTCCGGGCGCTTCGCGGACGTCCTGGGGGCGGATGCCGGTAAGCTCCTGGATCTTGTGGGGGATGTAGTCCCGGGGCGGCCGCACGAAGGTGTGGAAGGTATCCATCGTGGCGCCCGTGGCATCGAAGCGCAGGGCGGCGACTTCGATGAGTGCGTCCTGGGTCGGGCTTAGGCCCGTGGTTTCCACGTCGAAGACGATGAACTCCGAGTGTTGCGGCACGCAGGCTACCCCCGACCGTCATCATGCCACGCCCGGCGCAGGGGACGTGCTCACTGCGGGTATGGAGAAGGCAAGGTCCGGAGGTCATGGTGCCGCAGATCGCGAGGTCGTCGTCGGTGAGCCCGCCGCAGGGTACGCCCGCGCGTGGGTCCGCGACAGCGCCGGTGCCGGATGCTTCCCTTGCTGCATCACAGCGTGGGACGGGGCCCGTGGCGCGGGACACCTTGGCGAATTCGGCTCCCAAAGTGGCCGCCGGTGGGCTGGCTGCGCCTGATTGGGCCGTGCCTGCGGTGAAGCGTTGGTGGCCCCAGATTCAAGATGTCGCTCGGGAGTTCGGACTGGACCCCCACCTCTTGGCCTCACAGATGCAGAAGGAGTCCGGCGGTCGTCCCCATCTGGTCTCTCCGGCAGGCGCCAAGGGCCTCATGCAGCTGATGCCGGCGACGGCTCGTGCCATGGGCGTCAAGGACCCCTTCGATCCGATTCAGAGCGTGCGCGGGGGCGCGCGTTACCTGAAGGAACAGCTCGAGACCTTCAACGGGGATCGGCAGCTGGCGCTGGCCGCCTACAACGCCGGACCCGGCAACGTGCGCAAGTACGGGGGGGTGCCGCCATTCAAGGAGACACGCGTCTACGTTCGGGAGATTCTGGAGCGCCTCGAATCCTGACCCGGTGCCGGTGGCGTGCGTTACCATGGAGCGCATGACCACCGCGACACCGGGCACGGCTCCCAGGATTCTCGCCGCAGCGCGCCGGCAACCCGTGGATCGGGCCCCGGTCTGGATGATGCGACAGGCAGGGCGCTATTTGCCCGAGTACCGCGCAGTCCGGGAGAAGGCCGACTTTCTGACCATGTGTCGGACGCCCGAGTTGGCGGCCGAGGTTACCGTCCAACCCGTGGACATCCTGGGCGTCGATGCCGCGATCCTGTTCTCCGATATCCTTGTCCCGCTCGAGGCCATGGGCTTCGAGGTGGCCTTCCTGGACAAAGGGCCCCGCATCGCCAACCCCGTGCGTGCGCTTGGCGACCTGGACCGGGTGCGCGTGGCGGATGCCGCCACGGACCTTCCCTTCGTCCGCGAGGCCGTCGCGGAAGTCTGCGATCGCCTGGCCGGTCGCGTGCCGGTCATCGGATTTGCGGGGGCGCCCTTCACGCTTGCCTGTTATGCCATCGACGGCGGTGGCAGCAAGGACTGGTCCCGTACTCGGCGTTTCCTTGCCGAGCATCCGGCGGCCTTTGCCCAGCTGCTGGATCGCCTCGCCGACACGGTGGCCAGCTCGTTGGCCGATCAGGTCCGTGGCGGGGCCCGCATGGTCCAGGTCTTCGACTCGTGGGGCGGCGTCCTCGATGAGGCGACGTGGCGGGCAATCGCGCTGCCCCCCATCCGCAAGATTGTCCGGGCCCTGCAGCTCGTGGGTGTCCCCGTCACGCTCTATGTCGGCATGAGTCCGCACCTTGTCGAGGCGATGGTCGATTCCGGAGCCGACATGCTCTCTCTGGACTGGCGTTGTGACCTGCCTGCCGTGATGGACCGCCATGGCGACAAGGTGGCCCTGCAGGGCAACGTCGATCCGTGTCTGCTGTATGCCGCACCCGAGCGTATCCGGCAGCGGGTCCGCGCGCTGGCCGAGGCCGTCGCCGGACGTCCCGGCCACGTCTGGAACCTGGGCCACGGCCTGCTTCCCGACATCCCCGTCGCCCACGTGAAGGCCTTCGTGGAGGCCACACGGGATCCGATGGGCGCCGAGGACACCCGCTGATGGCGCCCCCCGCCTCGACTTTCCGGGTTCCGCGCGAGCTCCTGGAGCGGTATGCCCAGTCCGGTCCCCGGTACACCAGCTATCCGACGGCCCCCGAGTGGACGGCGGAATTCGGGCCCGAGGGCGCGCGCGAGGCGCTGGCGACCAATGCCCGCGAGCGGGCCGGCGTTCCCCTGTCTCTCTATGTGCACATCCCGTTCTGCGAGAAGCTCTGCTTCTACTGCGGCTGCAACATCCAGCTGAACAAGGCTCGGGCGCGCGTCACGGCTTATCTGGACGCCGTCGAGCGGGAAATCGCGTGGGTTGCCGGACAGGTCGACGTCACCCGGCCCGTGGTCCAGTTGCACTGGGGGGGCGGGACGCCCACCCATCTGCAGCCCGACGAGATCGAGCGCCTTCACGGCATGCTTTTCAGGCATTTCCGGCTGGCGGAAGGGGCTGAAGTCTCGCTCGAGGTGCATCCGAACGTGACGACCCGTGCGCATGTCGAGACCCTGGCCAGACTGGGCTTCAACCGCATCAGCATGGGCGTCCAGGACTTCGACCCGGTGGTCCAGAAGGCCGTGAACCGCCTGCAGTCCTACGAGCTGACCCGGGACCTCGTGGCGATGTGCCGCGACCTGGGCTTCATCAGCGTCAACCTGGACCTGATGTATGGCTTGCCCGAGCAGACTTGGGACGGCTTCGTGAGGACGTTGGAGCAGGTCCTCGAGATCGCCCCCGATCGCCTGGCGCTCTTCCACTACGCGCACCTGCCGTCCGTCTTCCCGCACCAGCGCAACCTGAAGAACCTGCCGGACTCTGATCTCAAGTTGCGTCTCTTCGAGCGGGCCATCGACACGTTCGTGGATGCCGGGATGGCCTACATCGGCATGGATCACTTCGCGCGCCCGGATAATGAGCTGACGCACGCCCGCAAGGACGGGTCGCTCAGGCGGAACTTCATGGGCTACACGACCTGTGCCGAGAGTGACCTGCTGTCCTTCGGGATGTCGGCCATCAGTGACCTGGATGGTGCCTACTACCAGAACCAGCGGACCTTGGCAGCCTACATGGCGGCCATGGAGGGACCGGACGGTCCGGTCGCCAAGGGCATGCACCTGTCGGCCGACGATCGGTTGCGGCGCGACGTCATCAACACGCTCATCGGTCATGGTCGTTTGGACAAGGCCAGGGTTGCGGCAAGGCACGGCGTGGATTTCGATGAGGTCTTTGCCACGGAATGGGCCGAGCTCGGTGCCTTCGAAGAGGACGGCCTGGTCCGGCGCCTGCCTGCCGCACTCGAGGTGACGCCGGTCGGCCAGATGCTGATTCGCAACATCTGCATGGTCTTCGATGCCTACCTCCGACAGGCACCCGAGCGGGGCCGAATCTTCTCGAAGACGCTCTGAACATTAAGCGGCATCAATTGTTCTCCAAGACTTCTTGAATGAGGACAGAGGCGGGCCTCCGACTGCGGACGATGCATGTGAGGTGACCTGTCCATGAGCGTCAACGCGAATCGTCCTGCGGGCACCCAGCCGCTGGGAAGTCAGGCGCTGGGTTCGAGAGGCAGCGTGCCGCTGCCATCGAAGGCACCGGCCTCTCCCACGGGTGTGCTCCCTGGTGACGCCTTCAAGGGCTCGGGGCAACTCGAAGGAGTCCGGCCCACGGGCGGTTTTTCCGAGAAACTCGGGCTCGATGAAGCCAAGAAGCTGGTCGGGATGGTCAGGCAGATCAAGCCCGAGATGGTCGCCACCGCCGGCATGGCCGTGGCGGGCACCGTCGCGCGGCTGACGGGCAAGGACGACGTGGCGGCGACCATCGAAGGCGCCCAGGCCTCCAAGGAGGGGGTCGACAAGTTCAACAAGTTCATGCGCGAGAAAGGTACGTTGCGCACCGACCTGCGCACCTATCTCGACGCCAAGGCCAGCGGTCAGCCCTTCGAGGCTAAGAAACCTGCCATCGGTGACGCGAAGCCCTTGGGTACTGCCGCCAAGATTGGCGTGGGTATCGATGTGGCGCGCGGGGCTGTCTCGGCGTTCAACATGAGCAAGTCCCTGGTGGCCGCCGCGAAGGATCCGCGCAAGCTCGCCGACCCCGAGTTCGTGAAGGGGATTGGCCGCGATGCGTTGACGACGCTGAACGGCGTCGGTGGTGTGGCGCAATTGGCTGGCAAGACCGGGTTCGTGGCGAAGCTCAACCCCGTGACGGGCATCGTGGCCGGTGCCGCTGGTGTCATGGGTGCGGCGACGGACATCGCCAAGAACGGGCTCACGTGGAAGAACGGAGCCGAACTGGCCAGCAATGCGCTCAACATGGCGGGCAACGTGGCCATGCTGATGCCGCCTGCCGGTCCGGTGATTGGTGCTGGTCTCAAGGTGGCAGCTCTGGGGCTGGATCTCATTCGCTACGGCGTGGCGAACAAGGACAAGATCGTGGCTGGCGGCAAGGCTGCCATCAGGGTGGGTACCGAGGTTGCCCGGACGGCTGCGGATTTCTTCCGGGATCCCGGCGCCACGTCCAGGAAGGTTGCCAATGCCGCCGTCAAGGAGGCGGGCAAGCTGGTCGATGCCGCCAGTGGCATCGTGGGCGACGGCCTGAAGAAGGCCGGCAGCGTCTTCGGCGGCGTGAAGAAGCTCTTCAGTTTCGGCGGTTGACGCACGTCCCGCCGGGCAGCGGGTTTCGAGGGTCGGCTCATCCTGAGCCGGCCCTCGCTGCTTGCGCAGAGGTCGGCGAAGGCGACCCCTAGAGCTTGCCGGTATCCCTCGCCGAAGCGTCGGCAGGCTGAATGACGACTTCGGTACCCGGGGCGGCCTCGGCCTCGAGCACGCCGAGCCCTTCGTCGAGCAAAGCCGCTGCTGCTGCGGTAAGGACCTCGCCGATGGCGATGACATCGTCCATCGTGTAGACAGGCTTGCGGGGCTGGCCCACGACCTCGAGGCAGGACTCGAGCAGCGGCAGGGCCATCTCGTCCGGAACGCGTTGCGCCAGCATCTGCAGGAGGCTGGGTTCGCTGATGGTGCTGACGGGTTCCATGCCGGGACCTACAGGCCCCACTGGACGAAGAAGCGCAGCAGTCGGTGACCGCGGGCTTCGGAGGCCAGCAGGCTGCCGTCGGGCAGGACAGCCAGGTCGAAGGGTTGATTGAGCGTCATGCGCCGCGCGTCATGGTCGCCCCGGATGCCGATGCCATCCGTGCCGGCCACGGTCTGGATGATGCCTGCCGGATCGATGCGCCGGATGAGGTTGACCGAGCGCATGGTCACGTACACATTGCCGGATGCATCCTCGGCAAGGCCGAACGGGCGGCCGATATAGGCCTGCAGGGCCGATCCGCCATCCCCGTAGGTCAAGGCCTCGCCTGAGGCGGGCTTTGACCCACCGCCCGCGAAGGTGGTCAGGACGCCATCCGGGGAGATCCTCCGGATGCGGTCGGTGTCGGCCTCGGTGAACAGGATGCTGCCGTCCTTGCGGACGATCACGGCCTGAGGATAGCCGATGGGAGCACCCAGGGCCGGCTGGGCGTTATCGCCTGCATTGCCCGTGATGCCGTCCTTGCCGGCGATGGTGTGGACATGTCCGGCCTTCATGGTGACGCCATAGAACGTGCCGGCCTTTGCGGCCAGAACGCGGATGCGGTGCCGTACGGCGACGTTGGGTTCGTTCTCTTTGCCTTTCTCGGGCCAGCCCCAACTGTCCGAGAAGACCAGGTTGCCATGTGCGTCGAAGGCCATGCCGCGCACGCCCGTAAGGCGTGCCTCGTCGGCGGGAACGCCCTCGCCACCTGCTGCAGCCGCCTCGTCGCGCTCGAAGCCGTTGTCGCACTGCGAGGCACCCTCGCGGCAGTTGGGCTTTCCCACGACCGTATACACGTTGCCCTGCTCGGCCATGTCGCGACCGAAGGTGATGGCGGGCTTCAGGCAGATCGCCCTGATCCGCATGTTGAAGACGTCCGCGACGTAGAGATTGCCGTCAGGACCCAGTGCGAGCGTGCGGGGCCAGTTGAAGTACGAAGCCGTGGCGCGAGGATCCTTGCCCGGGTAGCCCGGGCGTCCCACGTCGGCGACGGCCACGCCGCCCAGGATGGTGACCTTGCCGGACGGCGCGATCTTGCGGATGAGGTGGCCACCCTCCTCGGCGACGTAGACATTGCCGAGGGCGTCGGCCACGATGCCCTTGGGCACCGAGAAGCCGGCTTGCAGGGCGGACGTGCCGTCGCGGACGGTCGAATAGGGATCTCCCGTTCCTGCGAAGGTGACGCCGGCGACGATGCGACGGCTGATCATCTTCTTCCAGGCCTCGCCCAGTCCGAAGAGATTCTGCCCGATGGCCACGGCGTACATGCGATTCATTTCGGCAATGTCGCCGATACGCAGGCTGGGCGCGGTCATGCGGCCCGACTCCAGCAGTTGTTCGGTCCGGTCCGTGAGGTCCGGGATGAGCGTCAGGTCGAAAGACGCGATCGAGCTCTTGTCGCCGGGAGCCTGCTCCCGCAGGTACTCCGTCACGATGGTCGTGGCCACCGAGACATCCACCCGGTTGCTGCCGGCCGAGGGCTTGGTGAAGCCGACCAGCCTGCGGTCGCCGGGCAGCAGCACGCTGATGATGACCGGAACGTTCTGCGGGATGTCGTCGCGCAGCATGTAGTAGCCGGAACCGTCGGTGACGGTCGAGACGGGGCGGCCCAACTGGTCGCGGAAGAACTCGCCGTCCGGACGGTTCAGATAGATGACCTGGCCGGGCAAGAAACGTTCGCCGGGCCGCCGCAGCGCCTGGGTCGAACGGGTCACCAGCCCCGCGCTGCCGTTGGCAATCAAGCCGGCGCTGCCGTTGGCGATGAGTCCGGCGCTGCCATTGGCGATGAGTCCGGGAGGACCGGAGACCTGACCCTCGATCATCGACAGGGCGCGCTGCATCAAGGCGTCGCTGGATTGAGACGCGATCGGGGTCGTCCGGGCAACCGTGCAGCCCAAGCTGGACGCAGCGAGGAGTGCGACGAAGGCCGAGAGGAGCCTGGAGCGGACGTACATGATGGGGTTATACCCGAAACCGCGCCTCGACTTGTCTCCCGGCCCCGTGGATCAGGCCGTGACGGGCACCTGCGGCACCGGGCCCGCGACGGCTTCCCGGACCAGATCGGCCACGTGGCGGATGGCCGAATCGACCGGGATCGTCGCGACCTCGCCGGCGAGGCGCGGCTTGAACTCGACCCTGCCTTCGGCCAGGGCCTTGCCGACCGTGATGCGGTACGGGAAGCCGATGAGGTCAGCGTCCTTGAACTTGACCCCGGCCCGTTCATCCCGGTCGTCGATCACGGCTTCGACACCCATCCTGCCGGCCTCGGCATAGAGGGCCTCGGCAGCCGCCATGACGGCTTCGTCCTTGGGGTTCGCCGGAATGATCACCAGATGGTAAGGGGCGATGGCCACCGGCCAGGCGATGCCGTTGGCATCGTGGCAAGCCTCGGCCGCCGCCTGCGCCGTGCGGGTGACGCCGATGCCGTAGCAGCCCATCACGAAAGGCTCCTCTGCGCCTTCCGCGGTGGTGAAGGTCGCTCCCATAGCCTTGGAGTACTTGGTTCCCAGTTTGAAGGTGTTGCCCACCTCGATGCCTTTGGTGGCCCTGAGGGTTCCGTTCGGCGTCCTCGGACAAGGCATGCCGGCCTCGGCCTGGACGAGGTCCGCGAAGGACGCGGGACGGCAGGCCTCGGACCAAGAGGCGTGGATGTAGTGCATGTCCTTTTCGCCTGCTCCGGTCGAGAAGTCGCGCAAGGCCTCGACCGAGCGGTCCCCGACCAGAAGGACGCCTTCGGGCAGGTCGAAAGGCCCCACGAATCCGGGCACGACGCCGGTGTGCGCCAGCACTTCCTCGTCGCTTGCCGTGCGGAGCTCGTGACAGCCCAGGTGGTTCTGCAGCTTGACGAGGTTGAGCTTGAGGTCGCCACGCAGGACGGCGACCACCGCCACGTGGCGCGGCTTGCCCTCGGGGCCGTCGAACCACGTCGCCAGCGTCACGACGGTCTTGACGACCTGGTCCACCGGGATGCCCAGCATCGCGGCCTGTTCGGCCACGGTGCGGATGGCGGGGGTGTGGACCTTCTCGCGCGCGGCGTCGGTCGGCGTGTAGGTGGCCGGCGCGACACGCGTCTCGGCCCGTTCGACGTTGGCTGCGTAGTCGCACGCGTCGCTGTAGAGAATGTCGCACTCCCCGCCCGGGGTGTCGACGATGACCATGAACTCATGCGCGGCCGAACCGCCGATGGCGCCGACGTCGGACTCCACGGCACGCGTCGCGAGGCCGCAGCGGTTGAAGATCGACGTGTAGGTGTCGCACATGACGGCGTATTCGCGCTCGAGGTCGGCCGTGTCGCCGTGGAAGCTGTAGGCGTCCTTCATCAGGAACTCCCGCCCCCGCAGCAGGCCGAAGCGCGGCCGGATCTCGTCCCGGAACTTGGTCTGGATCTGGTAGAGGTTCAGCGGTAGCTGGCGGTAGCTGCGGACTTCCTCGCGGGCGATGGCCGTGACGACTTCCTCGTGGGTCGGGCCCAGCAGCTCGTCGCGATCATGGCGGTTCTTCAGGCGGAACATCTCCTTGCCGTAGGCGCCCCAGCGACCGGACTGCTGCCAGAGGTCGGCGGGGCACAGGATCGGCATCCGGATCTCCTGGGCCCCTGAACGGTCCATCTCCTCGCGGACGATCTGCGCCACCTTGCGCACGACGCGCTCCATGAGCGGCAGGAAGTTGTAGACGCCCGGCGAGACGCGACGAATGAAGCCGGCCCGCAGCAGCAGCTGGTGGCTGGCGATCTCGGCGTCGCCGGGGACTTCGCGCAGGGTGGGCGCGAGCAGGCGGCTCATCCGCATCGTGGCGTTCTCCTCAAGGGACGCAGGGCGTTGGCGTCCCGGACCATGCTAGCAGGTGACGCACGTGGGTAGGCTGAGACCGTGGACGAGCGGATCGTGGCGTTGCTCAGAGGCAGGTGGCCGGACCTGCAGGCTGTCTGAATCTTCGGGAGCCGGGCTCGCGGGGATGCCGTTGCAGACAGTGATCTGGACCTGGGCCTGATGGGGGCGGGCGTGCTGGATCCGCTGGCCTTGCTGGACCTCTCTGCCGAGATCGCGCGGTTGGTCGGCCAAGATGTGGACCTGGTCGACCTGCGGATGGCGAGTGATCTGCTCGTTGTGGAGGTCATGAGAGAAGGACGTCTGCTCTGGGCTGGCGACGTGACCGAGGCCGAGTCCTTTCTGCTCGGCGCTTGGTCGGACTTGCTGGATTTCCGGGAGGGAGAGGCGCTGCGCGACAAGGAGTTCTCGCGGCCGCAGGATGAGGGAGGCCGCCGTGCCGGATGACGTGCTGCGGGTCAAGGCCGTGCGGATGAGGCGGGCGACCGAACAGGCTCGGAACTACATGGCCGGCAGGGCCTGGAACGACGTGGATTTCATGGTCCAGGACGGCGTGGCCGTCAACCTGCAACGTGCCTGCGAGTGTGCCATGGACGGTGCCTTGCGCTGGGTTCGGTCCCTGAAGTCCGCGATGGTCACGGACAGACGCGAGGCTATCCTGCTGCTGGAGCGGGCTGGGATCGTTCCTCGGGACCTGGCAGCCCGCCTGACGCGCATGGTGGCCTTTCGCAACACGCTGGTGCACACCGATGATCGTGTCGACCCGGTGGTGGTCCAGCTTGTCCTTGACGAGGGACTCGATGACCTGCTGCAGTTCGCCGATCTGATGGAGGCGGCCGCCGTTCAGTCCTGAAGGACGCTACGGGGTGCGCCGACGCGTCAGCGCCAGTCCATCCCCCAGCCGCCCACGATGTTGTTGCCGTTGCCTACCGTGACGCGAAGGACCGAGGGGCGCGAGACCCCCGTGATGCCGACGGGCTGCGGCACCTGCTGGCTGCCGCCCTGCTGGCCCGAGGCGCAGCCCAGATTGGGCAGGATGCGGCGCAGCTGGGTGGCGCCCGGGATGATGTCAGGACCGTTGGTGTCCAGATAGAAGAGCTCCTGATTGCGCGGGCTCCAGACCGGGTTTCCTTCCTTGTAGTCCGCCTGGTTGGCCGTGACGGCGACCGTCAGGGCGCAACCGGAGCCCCGGGGCTTGGTGATGTCCTGGATGACGACCCGCTGGAACCGTGCCGAGGTCGACAGCGCATTGGCGACAGGCCCGTTTTGCGTGTAGGCAATCCACTGCCCGTCGGGACGCCAACGGGCCTCCACGGCATAGTCCCCCGTTTGGGAGAGGTTCGTGAGCTGGTCGACGTAGCCCTGTCCGCCGGTGGTGCCGGTCTGGCGGTCGAAGGTGAAGAGGTTCCAGGCGGCACTCGGGTTGCGGTTGTTGAGGTCCCCCATCACATTCGCCTGAGCAGACACCACGAGGTCGATCTGGCCCGTCAGGTTGGGGTTGGCGGACGGGAAGCGCTCGTCGGCCGCCGAGGAGGTCAGTCGCGTCGGGACGGATCCCTGCTGGTCGGGAATGGCGCGGTAGATGTCGAAGCCCTGGTTGCCACGGTTGCTGGCGAAGAGAATCTCGTTGCCCGGTCCCGTCCACGTCGGGTCCACGTTGAGCACCGCCGGTTCCGCGATGACGACGGTGCGGACGTCCCCGGCCGAGTCCACGGTCTGGATGGCGGAGCCGCCTGTCGTGCCCGAGTACTCGACGTAGGCGATGCGTCGCCCGTCGGGGGAGATGGCTGCCTGCGTCCCGCGAAGCGCCTGGCCTGCCCTGTTCTTCAGGGGGCGGATGTTGCGGACCACCTGGCTGACCTCGTCGACGACGCCGACGTAGAGGGGCCCGTTGCAGTCCGTCAGGGTTGCCCCCGGTTCGCAAGGCTGCCCTTGGCCGGTCGTCGCGCCGTTCTCGTCCTTGAAGATGACGCTGCTGCCGTTCAGGTTGATGTTCAGCACCTGGTCCACGACTGCGGTGCCGTCGATGACGCGGATGGTGATGCGGTCGCCGATGACCTGGTTGCCCGCGTTGTCCGGTGCCGCGGCCGTGAACGGCGCGATGTAGGTGAAGGTCCGGCTGCGTGTGTCCGGTTGCAGGATCCGACCGCGGGCGGCCGTGGCCTGGAACTGCAACTCGCGCCCGGGGTTGGTGCTGGCGGTGACGGTGATCGTCGTCGATTCGCCGACATAAAGCTGGTTGTTCTGCGCCGCGATGGAGTTGATGATCGGGTTTGGCCAGAAACAGCCGGCGGCAGCACCGGCCAGCGCCAGGGCCAGCAGGGTGGCGCCCGGCAGGCGACGCATCGGGAATCGGCGGAGCACGACAGAACCTCCTGGGCACCCGCACGCGGCAGGTCGCCTGATCTCCACCTACCCCGCCCGCCCGATGGCGTCAAGGACGTGCGACACAGGCCCGGGGTGGGGCGGCGTCACGTGGTGACGGGTCGGCCCGCCACAGCGTCGACGATCCCGAGGATGACGGCGTGCACGGGGGCGTCGTCCTTGCCCACCGCGATGCGGGCGCTGCCGCCTTCCCGGGCGACGAGCACCGTGGCCCCCGGGCCGGCCTGGACGAGGTCGATTGCCACGAAGGCTGCTCCCTTGGGCGAGCCGTCGGGCTGGATGGGCTGCACCTGCATCAGCTTGTGGCCCTCGAGATCGGGATGCTTCAACGTGGCGACGACGGTACCCGTGACCTTGGCCAGCAGCATGTCCTAGGCCTCCTCGTCCTTGTCCGCCCGATCGACGATGCCGACGATGCCGGCATCGACCGGGGCAAAGCTGTTCGGCAAGGCCAAGGCTGCCTCGCGCCCGAGGACGCAGAAGGCACGCTCGCCGACCCCCACGCCGATGCTGTCGGTGGCCACGAGGGGCTGCCCCGCGGGCCGTCCCTCGTCGTCCAGGGGTTGCACGAGCATCAGCTTGATGCCTGCCAGTGCAGGGTCCTTGATGGTGGCCACCAACGTGCCGATGACGTCGCCGACGAACATGGGGTCAGGCCTCCTGCCAGTGGACCAGCAGGTCCGGATGGGGGCTGGGCAGCACCAGCGTCCGGCAAGTCAGGCCCAGGGGATCGAGATGCGCGCGGGCCGCCGCGACGGCCACGTCGAGCTGTTCGAGGTCGCCGCCCAGAACGAACCAGCCCTTGCCGCCCAAGCCGTCAGCCAGCTTCAGCAGGTGCAGATCGACTGCCGCGGCCTTGAGGGCGGCATCCGCAGCCGCAAGCGCCCCGGCGCATGCAAAGGCTTCCACAAGCGCGACCGGCGTGCCGGCGGAGGGCGCCGTCGTCCCCGAGCGCAGGCGGTCCAGCAGCGCTGTCGAGGCCTGCGGCAGGAGCATTGCATCCACCAGGACCTCGGGCGCCACGGCGCGACCCGCTTGCATCGACTCCTCGACCTCGGCCACCGGTCCCGCGAAGACCACCAGACCCTTGCCGGGACTCGCGGGCCGGACCAGCAGGAGGTCGACCGCCGCGCGCTTGCAGACGGCATCTGCTGCCTCCCATGCCGCCACGATGGAGCCGAACTCGAGCATGGCCAGTGCCGGTGCGTCCTCGGTGGGGCGTCCGCCGCGCAAGCCGCGCCAAGCGGGGCCGGTGCCCGGAACGACGGCGGCCTCTATCACCTGATCATTCACCGGCTCGGTCGTCGGCTCGGGCCAGAACTCGTCCTCGGGGGGCGGCACGTCGAATTCGGGGTCGGGCCAAGCCTCCTCCAGCAGGGCCGGGGCATCGGACTCCGCGACAGATTGCAGGACTCCGGCTTCGGGCACCTCATCCGCGTGGATGGGTCGGTCGAACTCGGGGTCGGGCCATGCCTCGTCCTGCAGCAAGGGGGCATCGGGCTCGGGGCCGGGCGGCAGCTGGTGTCCCCGGTCCTGCTCTGCCGGCGGACGGACCGGCTGGCCGCCGGGCTCCCGTTCGGGCAGCCGTGGCTTGAACGGGAACGAGTCGCGGATCTCGTCCGTCACGCCAGGACCTCGAGTTGGCCGGGGCTCCAGGCGAGGCGGCCCGAGATCGGCGCAATCAGGCGCCAGCCGCCGTGCTCGCGCGGCGCGAGGGCGACCGGCTGGCCGGCCTTGACCTGGCCATCCTCGGGCCACAGCGGGGCCAACGGGACCTGACCGTCGCCGATGAGGGGCAGGCGGACCTTGCGCGGCTGGTGCACGGCGGGTTCGGGGAGGACCGTGGGGCGGCCGACGCGCAACCGCTCCAGCAGGGCGTCCTCGCCGAGTCGGAAGTGGTGCGCGGCCGGGCCGCTCATGGCTCCCGTCATCCTGGATGGCGTTCCCGTCGGTGCCGCCGTTCGGGGCACGCCGCCCGTGACCAGTCCCTCGCGCAGGGCCACCAGCAGGGCTGCCGGATTGACCTCGGACGGACAGGCCGCCACGCTGCAGATGCCGCAGGCGCCGCAGTGCCGGGCACCCAGCAGGAGCTCTGCCTGGCCCTCTTGGCCGTGCGCGGCGAGGCGAACCAGACGATGGGGCACGAGGCCGGTCGTGGCCTGTGCCGGGGCCCCGGCGCCCCCGGATGCCGGGACGTCGGCCGAGGGGCACCAGTCGGTGCATGCCGTGCAGGTGCCGCAGAGCGACAGCGCCCGCTTGAGCGCGACGTCGACGGGGACGCGACGGTGGCGCGAGGCAGCATGGTCCTCTGGCAGGACTTGAATCCAGTGGAGATCGGCACCGAGCACGTCACCCTTTTCGAGGCGACGCCCCGCGAGGGCACCCCCGGCCCAAGCCTCGCCCGCAGGCAAGGCCTCGAGCAGCGGGGCCAGCGGACTGCCCAGCGGCAGGATCCACGCTCGTGCCGTGCCTCCGGCATCCGTCATGGAGAGAATCCGCGGCGCCGGGACGATGCCACCGGCGCGCAGGCCCAGTTGCCAGAGCGCCACGGAATCCAGCACGAGGGTTCCCTCGTCCGCGGCGGCCTGCCAACCTGGAAAGGCTCGGCCCATCCGGGCCAGCCAGGCATGTTCCGTCGCGGCGGCAGGGTAGCGGTCCGGAAGCACCAGCACGCCCACCCCCTCGAGCTCGGGTCGCAGGGCGTCGAGGTCGAGCAGACGAGCCGTCGTCGAAGAGAGCGCCACCTCGATACGGTCGCGGGCGCCGCCGTGGCAACCGGCGAGTACCTCGAGGGCCAGCAGCAGCTCCGTGGTCTGGTGCAGCCAGAGCATTGCATCGGTCGGACAGGCCGGATCGGCCGACGAGGGGACGATGAGGACACGCTGCCACGCTGCCGCGAGACGCAGATGCAGGGGGCGGCCCTGGCCATCCAGCAGGCCGGCATCCCGAGCTGCCGCGGCGAGGGCGGCGGGACGTGCGGAGGCGGCGTGGAGGGCCATGGCGATCTGCGTGTCAGACGATCCGCAGGGCGTCGACGAGCGCGCAGCGGCGCATGCGCGAGAAGTGCCGGGCGTAGGTCAGGCCTTCGCCCGTGGGATGGGCGATGGTGAACGAGGTCGGGCCTTCGCCACCTTCGCCCAGTCCCGAGTAGTGGGCGCCGTTCTTCACGAAGATGGCCGTGTTCATCACCCGGGCCATCTCGCTCATGCGGTCGATGCGGCGGCTGTGGATGCTCGAGGTATGGCCGTAGCCATGCTCGACCTCGCGCGCCAGTTCCAGCCCCTCGTGGAAGTCCCGCACCCGCGTGAAGGGGATGACGGGCATCAGTTGCTCGGTGTGGAGGAGGGTGTGGTTGCGGTTGACCTCGGCGATGACGAGCTTGATCTCGGGGCCGACGTTGATGCCGATCTCGCGCAGAATCACGCCCGCATCCTTGCCGACGAACTTCTTGTTGACGTCGGAATGCTGGCCGGGGCCGCGGTCGGTGGCGAGGATGGCCTTCATCAGGCGCTCGGCCTGGTCGGCATCGACCTCGAAGGCCCCAGCCTTGCGCATGTGGCCCTTGAGTTCGTCCGCGATGGACGCGACGGCGATGAATTCTTTCTCGTCGCAGCAGATGATGTTGTTGTCGAAGGAAGCCCCGTTGACCATGTCGCGGCCGGCCTTCTCGAGGTCGGCCGTCTCGTCGCAGAGGGAGGGCGGGTTGCCAGGGCCTGCCGCAATGGTCTTCTTGCCCGAGGCCATCGCTGCCTTGACCACGCCGGGGCCGCCCGTGACGACCAGCAGGCGGATGCCGGGATGCTTCATCAGCGCGGTCGCCGTTTCCATGGTGGGCTCGGCGATGGTGGTGATGAGATCGGGCGGACCGCCGGCCGAGACGATGGCCCGGTTGAGCAGGCCGATCGTCAGATGCGTGACGCGCTTCGCGCTGGGGTGGGGCTGGAAGACCACCGCGTTGCCGGCGGCGATCATCCCGATGGCGTTGCAGATGACGGTCTCGGAAGGGTTGGTCGTGGGGCAGATGGCCCCGATGACGCCCCAGGGCGCGAACTCGTACAGCGTCAGGCCGTGGTCGCCGGTCCAGACCTGCGAGGTCAGGTCCTCTGTGCCGGGCGTCTTGTTGGTGACGAGCCGGTTCTTGATGACCTTGTGATCGACGCGCCCGAGGCCGGTCTCTTCCACCGCGAGGCGGGCGATGGTCTCGAGGTTGTCGCGCATCATCGCGCGCATGGCTTCGATGATCCGGGCCCGATCCGCCATCGACCGGTGCCACTCGAGGGTCTGCTGGGCCTTGTTGGCCGCGGCGACGGCAGCATCCAGCGTCGGGTAGACCCCTTCCACGGTTCCGCCGCCGGGCACGGCCGCGATGTGGCCGCCCCCGCCATCCTCGACGCGCTGGAGGACGCGTTGGACGAGGGCGCTCAGCTGGGCCTGGGACATCGACATGGGCGGGAAGTCTCCGGGTGGGGGACGCGGAAGGGGCCGGCGGACGGCCTACCAGGACGCGACGGGCAGCGCCGTGTCTTTCTGGAACCGGGTGACGCCGTGGACGTCCCACGTGTCGACGATCGCCATGATCGTCGCGTCGATGGGCTTGCCCTCGGTGGCGTGGGTGTTGCGGGCGCTGGAGCCCGTGGCATAGAGCACGACCTCGCCCTCGCCCGCGCCCACGGAGTCCGCGGCGATGACGTAGCCCGAGGTGTCGCGGGCCTCGATGTCCAGTTGCTGGACCACCAGCAGCTTGCTGCCCAGCAGCTTGGGGTCCTTCTGGTCGGCGACGAGCGTGCCGACGACGCGTCCGATCAGCATCCGGGTCCTCCGGTCAGGCGACGGTCCGGGACCCGGCACTGGGGCCGGGCCCGGGCGTCACGAAGGGGGTCGATCAGGCCTTGGCGCCGTCGCCGCGACCGAGCGGCATGACCGCGTCGATGTTGGCGTGCGGGCGGGCGATGACGTGGACGGCCACGACCTCGCCGACCTTCTCGGCGGCGCGGGAGCCGGCCTCGGTGGCGGCCTTCACGGCGGCGACGTCACCGCGGACGATGGCGGTCACGAAACCGCCGCCGGTCTTCTCGTAGGTCACCAGTTCGACCTTGGCGGCCTTGACCATCGCGTCCGACGCCTCGACGAGGGCGGCAAAGCTCTTGGTCTCGATCATGCCGAGCGCATCAGCCATGGGTGTTTCTCCTTAGGTTCTGGGTTGGGTAGGGGGCGAGGGGTCAACGCTTCTCGTCGATGCCGTCGAGGTCCGAGACCGCCTGCATGGCGGCATCCCGGGCAATCCGGATCTCGGCCTCGTCGCCGGCCAGGTACAGGCGCCCGAAGGCACCCGTCGGCCGGATGATGACGATGTTCACGTCGGCTGCCTTCTCGGCCTCGTTGGCGGCGAGGGCGGCATAGCCGGCGGGATAGGTCTCCATGATGAAGAGGGTCTGCTTGGCGACCAGCATCATGCCTTTGCGGCCGCTGCGGTTGATCAGCATGGCCTGATGGTCCGTGACGCGGTGGATAATCTGGTTCGAGACGACCTTGGGCTTGAGGCGGTCGGCTTCGGTCTTGCCCATCGCGCGCAGGATGGCGTCCCCGGCCTGCCGGACCTCGGCCTGCTCGTCGGCGTGCAGCTCCAGCATGCCGTACTGGCGTTCGACGATCTGCTCGGCGGGCGTGACCTTGGTGGCCTTGAGCGCCACGTCCATCAGGCGGTTGATCTCCATGCCGGGTGCGACTTCGACATAGAGGGCTGCCTGGCCCTCGACCGGCAGATAGCCGGACGCGACCGAGGCCATGAAGGCCGCGAACTGCGGCTGCATCGCGTCGATGTAGCAGAAGGTGCGAAGCTGGACGTTCTCGGCCATGGGAGCCCTCGGGGCGGATGCGGGTGGGGACGGGGGACGGAAGGGGATGCGAAGGGGCTAGTAACTACCTGCCCCGGCGGAGACACCTTTGACAATCGCGACCGAGGCACTCGCCCCGATGCGGGTGGCGCCGGCGGCAATCATGTCCTGGGCGGTCCTGGTGTCGCGGATGCCGCCCGAGGCCTTGACGCCCAGCTCGGGGCCGACGGTGGCCCGCATGAGCGCGATGTCGCGCACGGTGGCCCCGCCGGTCGAGAAGCCCGTCGAGGTCTTCACGAAGTCGGCCCCGGCGCTCTTGGACAGGGCGCAGGCGACGACCTTCTGCTCGTCGTCGAGCAGGGCGGTCTCGAGGATGACCTTGCTGACGATGCCCTTGGGGCAGGCCTGGACAACGCCCCGGATGTCGTTCTCGACGGTCTCGTAGTCCTTGCTCTTGAGCGCGCCCACGTTGATGACCATGTCGATCTCGGTCGCGCCGTTGCGGATGGCTTCCTGCGTCTCGAAGACCTTGGTCGCCGTGTCGGTGGCCCCCAGCGGGAAGCCCACGACGGTGCAGACCTTGACGCCGCTGTCCTTGAGCAGCTGGGCTGAGAGCTTCACCCAGCCCGGGTTCACGCAGACGCTCATGAAGCGTTGCTGGCGGGCTTCGGCACACAGCTTGCGGATCTCGTCCTCGGTGGCATCGGCCTTGAGGAGGGTGTGGTCGATCATGCGGGCCAGCTTGGGGTTGGGCGCGCCCACGCCTTCGCCGGCCCCGATGCGCGCGGCCCCGAGGGTGACGAGGTCCTGCACCCGGCCGCTGCAACGGACGGCGCAGGTCGACTGCTTGGCACACGTGTCGCAGGAAGGCAGTTCGGCGATGGCCTTCTCGGGAGTCGCCACTTCCTTGATGGTGACGGGTGCGATGCCGACGGCCGCGAGGGCCTTGGCCTGAGTGTCGGCGGCAAGGGCGACCATCGGGATTCCCCGCCTGCGGGCTTGGCGCACCAGGCGGATGGTCGGGCTCTCCTCGTCGGGGGAGGCCAGCAATTTGATCAGGCTGTCCGGGACGGACGGCAGCACGATGAGGTCCGTGTCGCCCAGGACCTTGGCCGGATCGGCTGTCTCGGCGGCCAGCGTCTCGACCGCGAGGGCCTTGAGCGGGCGGGCCCAGCGGGGCTGCCACAGGCGGACCTTGTGGCCGGCGGCCTGCGTCGCGTCGAGGACGGCAGGCAGGTTGCGGTGGTCCTCGGTGTAGAGGACGAGGGTGCGGCGGCCGGACGTGGACATGGAGGTCATCCGTTCCGATGGAGCTCGCGCTCGAGGGCGTGGATCTTGTCGATGCGGGGCTGGTGACGACTGGCGAAGGCCGTGTCGAGGAACAGGCGCACGACCTCTTCCGCAAGGCCCGGCCCGATGACGCGCGCGCCCAGCGTGAGCACGTTGGCGTCATTGTGCTCGCGGGCGTTGCGGGCGGCGTACATGTCGTTGCACAGGGCGGCACGGATACCCGGCAGCTTGTTGGCGACCATGCTGCTGCCGATGCCTGCGCCGTCGATCATGATGCCGCAGTCGGCCTCGCCCGTCGCCACGGCGCCGGCTACCTTCAGGGCGTAGTCCGGATAGTCGCAGGCCACCGTGCTGTAGGTGCCCACGTCCGTCACGATGTGCCCCAGGCCCTGCACATAGGCACGCAGCGCTTCCTTGAGCGGGAAGCCGCCGTGGTCGCTGCCGATCGCGATGCGCATGGGTCCGTTGGTCGGTCGGGGGGCGCCCCATTGTACGGCATGGGAACGGGGGGCGAGGCAATCCTTGAGATGACCTCGGGGAGACCGCCTGGCCGCCGGGTGTGGCGCGAAGGCCGAGTGGGGTGGTTCACCGCGGAGACTTGCGTGCCGTCAGATGACCGGCTCCGACCCCGGTCATCTGGCTTTCAAAGGCTTGTGACCGATTGAGCACTCCCCGGGTCGGCGGGCTTGGGCCGGAAAGATCGGGGAATTTTGCTTGGAGCGAGTTGACTCCCGCACGCATCAGACCCGGGCTTGCCGGCCGGCCATTCTGTTTCGGATTGATGAAAGATAACGCTGGGGCCTGAAGAACGCCCCATATTCCTCGTGTGAGGGACGCGCCGGTCGGATGGCCGGCAAAGGCAAGAGGGGGGCAGGAAAATCGGTGGCGTGGCGGGGCGCGAAGGTCGGGGGGCCTTTGCGCCCTGCACCATTTGGGGGCGGGGCGATTCACCCCCCGAGGCTGAGTCCGCGGCATTGTTACGATGCGATGAAATCTAGCGCACCTGGTCGCTTTGCGGCCGATGACATCCCTGTGAAGGGCGCGCCGGTCGGGGGGCCGGCAAGCCCGATATGTGGCGAGATGGATTGCTCGGTGGGCGCGAAGGTCGGGGGGCCTTCGCGCCCGCTTTCTTGTCCGGGGCCCCTGTCCCTCAGAGGCTTCGGGCCAGCCGGAAGCCCACGCTGGGATCCCGGTAATTCATGTGCACGGGTTCCCGGCCTTCCGGGCGGGCCGCCTCCGGGCCAGTCGCCCATGATCCGCCCTTCACGACCCTGTACGTGCCCCTGGCGGGATCTTCGGGCTGTCCTCGGCGTTGCTTGTTGGGATCGATGGCGATGTCGTGGCACCACTCCCAGACATTGCCGAAAAGGTCATGGACGCCGGGAGGCTGGGATGGAAGTCCGCCGACGGCGTGGGTCCGATTCCCGGCATTGGCCTTGAGCCAACCTGCCGGGTGGGTCTTGGCCGACGGTCCGGCAGGTTTCCTCGCGGCGCCCGCCGCCCATGCCCATTCGGCTTCCGTTGGCAGTCGGTAGCCCTTCAGGGACTGGGGATCGGGGCTGGCCAGCCGGACGATCTTGCAGGTCGTCCCGGTGCCCGGATAGGCGCGGCACTTTTCCAGGATGTAGCTTTCGGGCAGCCCATCCCGACGCGAGAGCGCGTTGGCGAATGCCGCCGCCTCGGTCCAGTTGACGGACTCGACCGGGCAGTCGTCGCAGGCCGTGAAAGCGGATGGCTCGCTATGCAACAAGGCGCGCCACTGACGCTGGGTCACCTCGGTTGCCTGGAGCAGGAAGGGGCGGACCTGCACACCGTCTGGCCGGATTCCACCGGTCACCTTCACGAAGCGCAGGGTAGGTTCGGTCCCGGTCGCTGCGACTGGTTTCGGTGCGGCGGCTGCCAGCGGTCCGAGGGGCAGCAGGCAGGCGAGCAGCAGAGGGACAAAAGGGACGTGAGGCATCGGGTTCATCCTGACCCTTGGCGGCGGGTTCAGGCAAGTACAAGCGGACTCACTCCTGCGACGGATGGCCTTCGACATCCTCGACATCCGCGAGATCCTTCAGGCGGCCGGTCGCACGCTTGTTTCGCAGGTAGGCTTCTCGTCCGATGACTGGAATACTCAGGTCACCGATCAGGGCTGACGTCCGCTGCGGCCAGGCCTCTTCGAAGGTGACGCCGGACAGGTCATTGAGCAGGTCGATCCGATTGGGGGTGACGCCAATCTGGAAGACCGTCTCGGGTTCCAGAAGGTCGGCTTCGCTGATCTCGGCCAAAGGTGCCCCGAATCGTCTCAGGGCCTCCAGTGCCTTACGGACGTTCTCCGGTGTGCGCCGAATGAAAATGTCAAGGTCGCCGGTTGCCCTCGGGGTGCCGTGAACCGATCGGGCGTGCGCACCGACGACCAAAAAGTCAACGTTTTCTTCGGACAAGACGCGCAACATGTCGAGGTAGTCGGGGGTCAACAGTTCCTCCCGTCTTGAAGGCCCACGCCGTGCGTGTCAGGTCCCATACCGCCAGCAAACGTTCGGAGGGGGACTTTCCCGACCAGTCGTCTGGCTCAGGTTCCCCGAGCTTGAGGCGTCGGATTTGCATGCCGAAGATATCGTACCCGGCCGCCCATGGGTGTGTGGCGAAGAGATGGCCGGAACCATTCGGGATTTGGCGCAAGGACCCTCTCAGGTCTCGAGCAGCGGAGGATCCGTGGGCGTGAGCGGCGGAGCGGGCGAGGGTGACGGCGTGTCCGTCGGTTCGGGTGTCGGGGATGCCGCGGGGCTGGGGGACGGTGTCGGCGTCGGTGATGGAGAGGGCGTTGGCGTCGGATCCGACGCAGGCGTCGTTCGTGGCGTCGCGCTCGCCTCGGCCGAAGGTGTGGCGCTGGGCGTGGCCTCAGGGCAGTCGGGCAGGTCTCTCATCCGCTTCGATCCGCTCACGGGCGAACAGCCGTCTTCCGGCCGGATGACCCAGTAGCCTGAGGCGAGGGGGATGTTGAAGCATCCGGCCAGCGCCAGAAGCACGAGCAGGCGGGTGGGGTGGGTCGCCGCGCGAAGGCTCACAGCGTGGTCCTCACGCCCGCCAGCCCCTGTCCGAGAAGGGTCAGTTCGGTACCGGGCAGGATGCGCAGGGCCAGTTCGGGGTTGACCACCAGAACCAGGTCGCTTCGAAGCTTCTGGCCTGTTCCATGGGTCAGGCTGCTGAGCAGGGCTGCCGGTCCCACAGCCACGCGGAGCCTCAGGGGGCCCAGCGGGAGTGATGCAATCAGTTGTGGGTGAAGGACCGTCGTCCATCCGGCATAGGTGTCCGTGCGGTAGGTGATGTCCTGCATCGGAGCCAGCAAGGAACCGTAGAAGTCGGTCTTGGGCATGCCCGTGAAGTCGGGGAGCGTGGTGCCGAGGTGCATGCTGAAGCCCAGCGACGCCGTATCCGCATCTCCGGATAGCCGACGGGTCCAGCGCAAGCCGACGACGCCCAGCAGGGGAGAGGCCGCTGCCCCGATTGAGGTCCTGTCATCCAGCGCGCGATCGCAGGCCAGCGTCAGCCATCCTGCCGAGAGGGTCGTCCAGTCGGGTTGGAAGTCAAGCGTCGGCAAGGTGGAGGCGGAAACAGGCTTGCTCGCGAGCATGACTGCCCCGATGCCGGCAACGACCGCAAGGCCGCCTCGTCCTGCCATGGGCACGGGCTGGCTTCTTGCAACCGACATCAGGTACTCCGTTCCGATGGCTCATTCTACTTGTCCGATGCGGGTGGTGCCGGCGGTGGGCGCGCGTCCGGACGCACGGGTATGATGACCTCCATGGGCGCGACGCCACGCAAGAAGCTGCCGCTGGGGATCCAGACCTTCCGCGAGATCCGGGAGAACGGACACTACTACGTCGACAAGACGGCTATGGCCTTGCGCCTCGTCGCCAACGGCAAGCATTACTTCCTGTCCCGTCCCCGCCGCTTCGGAAAGAGCCTGTTCCTCGACACGCTCAAGGAGCTCTTCGAGGGGAACCGGGCGCTCTTCACCGGCTTGCACGCCGACGATCATTGGGATTGGTCGGTCAAGCACCCTGTCCTGCGGTTGAGTTTCGGTGGCGGGGTGCTCAAGACCCCGGAAGATCTGGCCG
>JAYKHS010000017.1:0-121533 GCA_035285865.1 Candidatus Sericytochromatia bacterium | reverse complement strand
ACCTGTCGGTGACGTGTTGCAAACTCCTCGGGCGTGAGGTTGCCGAGGGAGCTGTGGGGGCGTTGTCCGTTGTAGTCCATGCGCCAGGCCTCGATGAGGTCCCGGGCGTGTCGGACGGAGCGGAAGTCAGGATGAGCCCAGCTTCGATGGTCTTGCCGACGCCGACCTCATCCGCAACCAGCAAGCGCGGTCGGTCTGCCCGGAGCAGCTTCAGGACCGGACGGTACTGATAGGGGACGAAATTGATGCGCGAAGCGTGAAGGGAATAAAGGTGCTGGGTGCTGGGGTGACGAAGTTGCAAGGCCGTCAGTACAGCATGCAAGGCCTCCGCATCAAGAATGGAACGAGAAGGAGCATCCTCTAACGGCTCCACCTGAGATGCGTAATACGTCGCCATCTCGCCCCCGTGAAAGACGACGAAGCGCGTTTCAGGGTCTCCAGCCAAGACATCCACGACCGCGCCCGTGACTTCCGGCCGTGCCTTCAGGCGGATGAGAGAACCTCTGGTGATAGATTAAATTGGCTTGGGCATCAGCAGGAACTCCCAGTCCTCGTAGGCTGTGTTCCCGGCTGAATGGACTCTCCTCCAGACAAACGAACCGTCTGGGGGCACCACGTTTGTGGGGGACGGTCACCTCTCGGACGCTCCCCGGCTCGAGCGGACCTCAACCGGCCACCCTCAATCCAACTCCTTGAGCAACGGCCGGAAGACCCTGTCCATGGCCACCCCCGTCTGCTCGAGCCACGCAAAGCACTCGGGCCAGGCCTCGTGCGGGTCCACCGGCGAGTTCTTGCGCTGAACACGGATTCTGCTTGCCCGCTTGTCCGGCAACTCCTGCCACTCGAGCGCCATGCCCAACTGCTCCTCGATGGCCTGCTTGTGTTCCTTCAGGCGCCGGAAGGACTCCTTGGGATCCGCGTCGTCGATATAGACCTCCATGCTGATCAGCTTGTCCCGCACACCCAGCACGGCCGCTAGCCATATGCCGCTGCGTCCCAGAGGGATGATCAACCAAGCCTGCGGCCGCCCCTTGTTCGGACGCAGCTTCGAACCCTTTGCCTTCAGCCACTCCGCCCACTCCGCCCAGAATCTCAGCTGCAGCTGCTTGGTCGTGGTCATGGAAGAGGCCAGGCGTGCACTCTGCTGCCCGACCTTCGCCCAGTCGTTGGGCCGGACCACCGGCTTGAAGGCCGGGGCCATCGGGGAATCTCCGATGCGCCACAGTTCGACCTCGACCGCGAAGAAATCCAGCTCCTCCGTCGTGTGCTGGTTCAGAAACTCGAGGGCCGCCACATGCTCGGTCCTGAACCGCTCGGCGATCCAGATGACCCTCGAGGCCCCGACACCCGCCGCATAGGTCAGGATCTGACCGAGATGCGTATGGTTGGTGCGCTCGAGTTGGTTCTCGATGATGACCTTGCCCCCATCCCCCGAGCACAGGATGTCAATCTTGAAGTCCCCGACCGGATGCTCCGTACCGACGAGCTCCAGGTCATCCAGGCCCAGAGCCTCGGCCAACACCGCCAGGTTCTCGGGCAACGCGAGCCACGGGGTGAAGTCGCTGGCCTCGTGGGCCCAGGCCTTCCTGAGCGAGAGGCGTTCCAGCTTGCCCAATGGTGCTTTCAAGACAGGGCTCCCTTCACGTGAAACGTCATCGCCCCACCCGAACGAAGACGGCAGTATCCCGCTCACGCCCTCAAGATGGCGCATCGTCCCCGCATCCCCGGCAAACATGGTACCCGAGGTGGCCTGCAGATTCGGAACAGGGCCCCTCACGCCTTCATTGGCGCTTCCTGATCCCGCCCCACTCTCCCCTGCAGGGCTTATCCGGCCGCAGAACCAAAGCGGGCAAACGAATGATCATGTACCGACGCGACCCACACCGGACGCGTCCTCGGCGCGCCTTGTCGCTCGAGTGTCCGCCGGGATTGCTCCGACGATTCAGCCATCTTAAAGGCACGAGGCTCTGCCCCAGAACCCGCAACCGATCCGGGATACTTCATGGGCCGGGTCTGCCGACCCGGCCCACGCGCTTGTCAATACTTGACGGAGTAGTAACTTGCCAAGCTTGTCGGTCGCTTGTCGGGAGAACCCATGTTGTTGTCCTTTGGACGATCCCCGAAATACAGCTTGTCACCATCCAGCTTCATGAGGTCATAATCCGCGCTGACCATGGAGACCGGGTACTGACCCAGTGCAGGGAATCCAGACTGGGTGATATCCAGCGGCACGCCGGCCTTGAAGCCCTTCACGGCGCCCCCGACGCTGTCCAGATAGCCAGCGGCTCCGGCCGAATGGGCCGTGACGGTCTTGCGGGTGATCCCGAATACCGCATCGTAGGCACCCGGAACGCTGCCGGAGGGCGCTCCGATGGAATAGGGCCCGCTGATATGCACCGTGACGAACGGATTCCGCCCCTTCAGATCGCCAAAGACCGTGTAGTCTACATCCCATGTATCGGCCTTGATGTCGAAGTCAAGTTGAAATGCCCGCTCTGCATCGAATGGGGTGACTGCGGACTTCCACTTGCCCACGATGCTCGGAGCTGCGGGAGCTTCACTGCGAACAGACTGACTGCAACCCGCAAATACTGCTGACCCCATACAAAGTGCCATCAAAGTGGCAACGATCCCCTTGCTCAAGCTCTTCTCCTCAGCCGTGATGCGTTCCCGCAATGAACAGGCCCAAGATTCGCTGAATGTTCAGAATCTGTCAACAAGGCTCCCGTGCGCTCCGGTGCCAAGCAGCCTGAAGCCTCCGGTGTCCCAAGAGGTCAAGACGATAGCCAACACGACGAAACCGAAGCCTGCCCCCTGAGTCCGGGGCCTCTAATCAGGCCGACGGGTGAGTAACCTCCACGGCGTGAAGCGCAGGGCGTGTCTGTCCGGGACCATCTGGACCGGCTCGGCAAGCTGATTGTCGCCCAGAAGCGTGGCGAGAACGTTCGCGTGCCCGAATCGTTCCGTCCAGCCGCTGAAGGTCTGAGTGGCCAGGACATCTCGCTGGCTGAAGTTCGCAAGCATCTCGTCTTCGACCTCGCCCGGCCTCGGCGCATCCGTCAGGGCGTGGACACCTTCGATTGCGGTCCGGCCACCGCCCAGGGCGTCATCGCGCGGCAGCAACCCGGCGAATATGCCAGGCTCGCGATTGACTTAGCCACAAGGGGAGAAGCGAAGACCCGATCCGGACACAGCCTTAGTGTCGACCTCGACGGTGCCGGCAATACGCTGACCACCCACCAGTACGGCCAGTTGATGAAATCGATCATGGACGGCAATCTGGGCAACGCCCAAATCACCTCGGGCAGCGAACGGCGACGCTTGTCCGGCGTAGTCCGGGAGGCTCTGGATTCAGGCTCTGTCCCCGCTGCCATCCGGACGTCCGACGCCTCGATGGGACACGCCGTCCAGATTCTCTAGATGGGCGCCGTGGTCCAGCCGGACGGTTCGCAAGGTCGGATGACCGTGACCTACATGGACCCCATGCAAGGCGAGAAGACGGTGCCCGCAAAGGAATTCTTCGATGGCGTCAGCCAGGTGACCATACCCTTGGGCTTGCGCCACGCCCTGAAGAGTGGGGAAGTCCAGGCTGATCGGGGTCCCGCTGCGTAAGGGCCGAACGAGTCGCCCGGAACGCATCCGGCAAGCCGACGGCGCGTGACGGTTGTGCCAGACCCAATCCAGACAAGGCCATCGGCCCCCTGACTCCGAGAGCCAGAGCGTTGGCGATGCTTATGGCGCCCATGGCGGTTCGCCCACCGCCACCACGACTCCCGCCACATCCTGCCCGTCGCGCAGCAGGTTCTCCAACTCTTCCTCCGCCGTCAGCACGTGCAACCGGGGCCGATCATCCTGTGCCATGGAATCTCCCCAGACCGGGGTGACGGCCTGCCCCCCCTTGAAGGACAGCACTTCGTGACGCCCCATGGCGTCGGTGCGTCCGGTGGCCACCATGACGTGGGACCCGCCGTCGAAGGACACCAAGGCCCCTGCCGGCCACGGTCCACCCCCGAGGCGGACCCGCTCGCCTTCGACAAGGATGGACGCGCGGGCAAAGCCCTTGGGGAACATGACGGCTCGGAAGCCGGCCTCGTTGCCCACCGGGATGCGGGCCATGAGCGCCTCGGCCTCCCGTTCGGGAATCAGGCCAGCCCGGATGGCGCCCCGGAACACCAGGCTGTAGCAGTGGTCGGTGTCGTCCTTCCAGTCCGGATGATGGCCGGCCAGATAGCGCGGCAAGGTCTCGGGCCGATCCACCCACGGCTGCATCGCCGCCAGCAAGCGCTGACCCGGGGTGGCCGAAGAGCGCATCAGGCGATCGGGAGCCTGCGGAGGCGACACGTCCTGGGCTTCGTTGCGCAGGCCGCGGACAGACCTCACGGAAACGGCTCTCGCCGAAGGGTCGATGGAACGCGGCATGTTTGGGTTGTCCCCGAGGAGACGCCACGACTTGCCCGGCGTGGGCACAGGCCTGCGTGGGCACAGGTAGTCCTTCGAGCCTCCCGCGGCACTACCCTCCGAAGACGTGCAGCCCCAGCGCGCCTGAAATCGCCCGGATGACAGCCATGCCCCTCACGCTGTGCCCGTGGTCGTCGAGCCGTGGCGAGAAGGCCGCAAGGCCCATGCGCCCGGGCACCACGGCCAGGATGCCCCCGCCCACGCCGCTCTTGGCCGGCAGGCCCACCTCGTGCATCCATCGCCCGGATGCGTCGTACATGCCGCACGAGAACATCACGCTCAACACGTCGCGCACGTGGCCCTGGTCCAGCGCCCGCTCGCCCGTCAGGGGATGGATGCCGCCGTTGGCGAGGCAAGCCGCCATCACCGCCAGATCCCGAGCCGTCACCACGACCGAGCACTGCTGGAAATAGAGGTCCAGCACGTCCTCGACCGCACCCTCGAGCATGCCGAAGTTGAGCATCAGGTGTGCCATGGCGCGGTTCCGATGCCCCGTCGCGCGCTCGGACAGGTAGATGGCCGTGTCCACATGCAAGCGTCGCCCGGCGTAACGCCCCAGGCCCTCGAGCAGATGGTTCAGGCGATCGGCCGGAGCCGCCCCGGGCACCATGGACGCCACCGCGATCGCCCCGGCATTGACCATTGGGTTATGGGGGCGCTTGGTCTGCTGCTCGAGCGTGATGATGGCGTTGAAAGCGTCCCCCGTCGGCTCGACGCCTACGCGCCGGGCCACGGCGTCGCGCCCGTGGGCATCGAGGGCCAAGCCGTACAGGAAGGGCTTGGAGACCGACTGGATCGTGAACGGAATCTCGGCATCGCCCACCACGCCCACTCGGCCATCGGCCGTGCAGTAGGCCACACCGAAGGCCTCGGAATCCGCCTTGGCCAACTCGGGGATGTAGGTCGCGACGTGACCGGAACGATCGGCTGCGGCTTCCGCATGTAGGCGCTGGAGCAAGTCGCTCAATTCAATGTTGGCGGACACCGTTGCGTTGTACCCGGACGCCCGAAACCCACAGCCGACAACCCCCTGAAACCCGGCGGGAAGAATCCGAATTTCGCTCGACGGCAAGCGCTCTATCCTGACACCGTAACCCCTTCCGGAGAGGAGTCGCTGGATGCGCTTGTCCAAGTTGCTGATGCTAGGCGTGATCTGCGCGGGCAT
The DNA here is from genome assembly GCA_035285865.1 of Candidatus Sericytochromatia bacterium. Lineage (GTDB taxonomy): Bacteria > Cyanobacteriota > Sericytochromatia > S15B-MN24 > VGJW01 > VGJW01. Next base: position 115,910 of record JAYKHS010000017.1, on the reverse strand, counting down.
GACGGGATGCACCAGCATCCGTTATGCCCTCGAGGATTCGGATGTGCCCGTGAGCCTCTCGCGCCCGGCCATGACGGGCAAGGTCACCACCGAGAATCGCCACTACTTCGGCGCAGCAGCGCTGTTGACGTGGAACGATTTCATCGGTTCCCTGAGTCAGCCCATCCCTGCCGCCGTAGCGAGGACCACGCGGAAGTCCGAAGGCACCAAGGGCATCCGGGTCACCGCCATCCAGGAGGAATGGTCCCCGACGGACATCGGCATCAACTTCCTTGTCGGAGCCGCATCTCCCCTGACCGGCGGCCTCTCCCAGGCCTTGCTGACCCTGACCACGACCACCAACACGGAGGCCAACAAGTGAACCGCCTTGCCCTGCTTGCCGCCGTGTCGGCCACCCTCGTTCTTGGCGGATGCAACAGGCTGACGCTCAAGGCAGACGAGATCCCCGAAGAAAAGGTGTTCTTCACGCCCATCAAGGGTGCTAAAGTCGTCGGCACGCTGGACGAATCGCAGACGGCCAGCTGGTTCTTCTGGGGGCTGACTCCCATCGGCCAACCGGATGCCTCTCAGGCCCTCGCACCCAGGCTCAAGGCTGGCCAGCGCATCCAGAACCTCGTCATCAAGACGCAAGTGTCCGTGATGGACGCCGTTCTCAGCGGCCTCACGCTGGGCATCTACCAGCAGCGCACCGTCAACTATACGGGCGAAATCGTCCAGTAGCCCTGAATCAACCCGAGGGTGGGGAGCCGGCGTGGCTCCCCGCCCTTTTCGTTGCCACGCTCCACGCGCTCCCGCGTACTGACCGGCCAACCGGCACCTCGAGTGTCCATTCGACCTGAAAGCGTCGCGCGCCCCCGGGCCAAGGACCTCAGCCGGCGGCCACCTCGAAGGCCACCACGTTCCGCTCGACCCGGCTGAACTCAATGGCGACAAGCATCACGTTCGTTCCGGATTGCTTGTACTTGTCGCCATAGCCCTTGGCCCGGATCTGTGCCATTGCCTTGCCCTCGGGCTGGCCGTCCACGACCTTGAATTCGAAGACGTACACCCGTCCCGGCACCCGCAACGTCAGATCGATGCGCCCCCTGTTGGTGGCATCCTCGACCCGCAGGTCCAAGCCCAGGGCCGCGAGGTGGCTGTAGAAGACGCTGGCGTAGTACCCCTCGAAGCGGGCGAAGGGGTTGTTGCGCATCCAGTCGTGGGGGATGCTGGCGAAGAGACGACGAGTCGCCGCCTGCAGGGCATCCGAGTCGCCCGCAAGCAAGGACTCGGTCAGCTGGACCGTAAGGTCACTCGCGACACCCTGCGTCTGCCCGAGCGCAGGCAGCAGACTGAGATTGAGGCTGGCCTCGACCTCGCGGTTGGGGTAGCCCAGGGTGTAGAGCCAGCTACCCGTCGCAATCTCGCGCGTATCGTGGATGGTCAGGTATCCGGTCTGCCAGAGCAATGCCTCGGGTTCGATGTTCTCGACATCGAACGCCGACAGGATCTCTGCCCGGGCGCGACGCGCAACCAGATCCGGCGTGAAGAATCCCCGACGAGCCAGCAGGTCGACCAGGAACGTGGGCGTGCCCGTCTCGAACCAATAAGGCCGGAACTGCCGGCTCTCGAGGAACAGCAACACGTCGAAAGGATTGTAGACGGCCGTACCGCCCCAGTTGTAGCCGTTGTACCAGAGACGGACCGCTTCCAGATCCACCCCCTCCAGTTCAGGTGCGAAGACCGTCTCGAGGTCATGCTGCGTGTAGCCGCAAAGCGCCGACCACCGGGGTTCCAGCGTGATGTCCCGCAACTGGTTCAGGCCCGAGAACAGGCTCACCTTGCTGAACTTGCTGACGCCCGTCAGGAATACGAACTTCAGGTCGGCATCGGCCCCCTTGAGCACGCCAAACAGGCCTCGCAGGGCCTCACGCATCTCCCGGGCCAGCTCCGGCCGCTCCAACTGGTCGAGGATGGGCTTGTCGTATTCATCCACCAGCACCACCACACGCTGGCCGGCATGCGCACGCAACGCCTGGATCAAGTGGCGCAGACGCCGACCCATCTGGCCGCGCGGAACATGGCCCGGAACCCTCGACTCGAGGGGCAACAGCTGATCCTCCACGCCGGCCACCAGATCCTCGGGAGTCCGGATGTCCATCGACGCAAAGTCGATGCGAATGACGGGATACCGGACCGACCAGTCCCAGCGATCCTCCGCAGCAAGGCCCGAGAACAGGTCGCGGTTGCCCTCGAAAAGCTCTTTCAGCGTGTCGACGAACAGGCTCTTGCCGAAGCGACGCGGACGAGACAGGAAAACGGTCTTTCCAGCCCCCACCAGATCCACCGCCAAACCCGTCTTGTCGACGTAATAGGCCCCTTCTTCGCGGATCTCGCGGAAGGTCTGGATGCCGATGGGCAGTTTGCTGCGGCTCATCCCCCCCATCGTGGCCGAGGGGGGGATGGTGCGCAAGTGATCATCGGGGCAAGGCCCGGAAGCTCCTCCGGGAGCGTCGCGAGCTACCGCCCCTGCTGACGCTACAACAGCGCCTCGATGTCCTTCGCGAGAGTAGCCGGCTCGCTCGACGAGCCGTAGCGCGCCACCACCCGACCCTTGCGATCCACCAGGAACTTGCCGAAGTTCCAGCTGATGTCCCCGGGCTTGGCCTGCTTCAGCCAGACGTACAGCGGGTGAGTGCCCGGACCATTGACGTCGATCTTGGCGAACATCGGGAAAGTCACGCCGTACTCGCGGGAGCAGAACTTCGAGATCTCGGCCGCGGAGCCCGGCTCCTGCCCCCCGAACTGGTTGCACGGGAAACCCAGCACGGCAAGGCCGCGGGCACCGAAGCGCTCGTGCAACTGCTGCAGGCCCTCGTACTGGGGCGTGTAGCCGCACTGGCTGGCGGTGTTCACGAGCAGCATCACCTTGCCCTTGTAAGGGGCCAACGTCGCGGGCTTGCCGGCAAGTGACCGGAGCGCAATGTTCCAGGGTGCCTCGGTCCCGGGTTCGGCGCGGACGCCTCCGGATGCCGCGGCGGGCCCGGACAGCGAGGAAAGCCCGATGAGGACCAGGGTCCCGATGCCAACACCACGGACAACACGTGACAACCGCTGGACGAGCATACGCCGACCCCCCTTGCAAGAAGCTTTGTCTAGATCATGTATACCATCCGCAGCGCACCCCGTGCGCCTCCTGCCCGGACAAATCCATCGCCAAAGACTATCAGCGACATACGAAAGATATCTTGGACGAATCACCGGTCCGGGCCGATGCTCCTCTCACGGGGTCCATGCACCCCGAAGAAACAAGGAGAGATCGATGCTCATCAACCAGCGCATCCCCGACTTCAAGGCCCAGGCCTATCACCAGGACGCTTTCCGGACCGTCACCCACGAAGACCTGCTCGGCAAGTGGTCCGTGCTGTTCTTCTATCCTGCCGACTTCACCTTCGTCTGCCCGACCGAGCTCGCCGACCTGAACGATCGCTACGCCGAGCTGCAGGGCATGGGGGTCGAGGTCTACGCCGTCAGCACGGACACGCACTTCACCCACAAGGCGTGGCACGACACGTCCGAGACCATCGGCAAACTGACCTACCCGATGCTGGCCGACCCGACGGGCCGCCTGTCGCGTGCCTTTGGGACGTATGTCGAGGAAGAAGGCCTGTCGCGGCGCGGGACCTTCGTCGTCAACCCCGAGGGCCTCGTGAAGATCATCGAGGTCACGGACGATGGCATCGGTCGCAACGCCGCCGAGCTGGTGCGCAAGATCCAGGCCGCGCAGTTCGTGGCCGCCCATCCCGGTCAGGTCTGTCCCGCCAAGTGGACGCCCGGAGCCCAGACCCTCAAGCCCGGTCTAGACCTCGTCGGCAAGATCTAGGAGAACCACCGCCATGCTCGACGATGCCATCCTGGGGCAGCTCCGGCCGTTGTTCGCCGACCTGCCCGTGTCACTGACACTGGTCCTGCGGCCATCCACCCACGAACGGCAACCCGAGCTGGTCACGCTCGCCAGACAACTGGCGGGCGTGGCTCCGGCGATCGACACCCGGATCGACGGCGAGGCCGCTGCTGTCCCCACCCTCGAGATCCTGCGGGACAGCGTGGCCACCGGCATCACCTTCCGCGGCGTGCCGGGCGGCCACGAGTTCACCTCGCTCGTGCTCGCGATGCTGAACGCGGCCGGCATGGGGCGCCTGCCCGACGAGGCCCTGGCGGCCCGCATCCGCACCCTCGCGCCCGGGGCCCGGATCAGGACCTACGTCTCGCTCGACTGCACCAGCTGTCCTGATGTCGTGCAGGCCCTGAACGTGGTGGCCACGCTGCACCCGGACACGGCCCACGAGATGATCGACGGGGCCCTCGTACCCGACGAGGTGGCTCGCCTGGGCATTCAGGGCGTGCCTGCCGTGTTCATCGGGGACCAGCTCGTCCACTCCGGCCGCGCGACCTTCCTCGAACTGCTGGCCAAGCTGGAAGCGCGCCTCGGAGCCACCGCCGAAGTCAGCGCGCCCTCCGCGGCTGTCCGGGACTTCGACGTCGTCGTCATCGGCGGCGGCCCGGCCGGAGCCTCGGCCGCCATCTACAGCGCCCGCAAGGGCCTGAAGGTCGCCCTCGTGGCCGATCGCATCGGCGGCCAGGTCCACGAGACGCTGGGCATCGAGAACCTCATCGGCACGACCTACACCGAGGGCAAGCGCCTGTCCGCCGACCTCGAGGGCCACATGCGGGCCGCGGAGGTCACGATGCTCGAGCACCGCCGCGTCGCCTCCATCTCCCGCGGTGCCCGCAAGGAGATCCTGCTGGAGGGTGGCGAGCACCTGCAGGCCACCTCGGTCATCGTGGCGACCGGCGCCAAGTGGCGCGAACTGGAGGTCCCCGGCGAACGAGAATACCTCGGGCGCGGCGTCGCCTTCTGCCCGCACTGCGACGGACCCTTCTACAAGGGCAAGCTGGTTGCCGTGGTCGGCGGGGGCAACTCGGGAGTCGAGGCTGCCCTGGACCTCGCGGGCATCGTGGCCCATGTGACGGTGCTCGAATATGCGGACACGCTCCGTGCCGACGCCGTGCTGGTCGAACAGGTCCGCCAGCGCCCCAACGTCACGATCCTGACGGGCGTCCGGACCACGGCCATCCTGGGCGACGGCCAGAAGGTCACGGCCCTCGCCTATGAGGACCATGCCAGCGAAGCTCGGCAAGTGCTCGCTCTGGACGGCGTGTTCGTGCAGATTGGCCTCGTGCCCAATAGCGGCTTTCTGGGCGATCTCGTCGAACGCAACGGTCGTGGCGAGATCGTCGTGGACACGAGGGGACGCACGAGCGAGACGGGCATCTACGCAGCGGGCGACGTGACGACCATGCCCTACAAGCAGATCGTCATCGCGATGGGCGAGGGAGCCAAGGTTGCGCTTGCAGCCTTCGAGGACCACGCACTGGCAGCCCGCTGAAGCGACCGGGGTGGCGATTCATCTTCCCGTCGCGCAGGGCATGCCATGACCATGGTGGATCCGGAGCAGCCTTGGCTGTCGGGCACCGAGGTCGCCACCGACCCCGGCCCATTGGCTGTTGCCGACCATGTCTGTGGCTGCGACCACGTGGACGCCAACGCATTCATGGCCACGTCGACGACAGACACGGACAACCGGGAGACCGACCTCGCACGAGCCGTCCATCTTGAAGCGCTGACGGTGGCGTGGAACCTGCTGGAGGGTGCCATTGCCTTGACGGCAGCCCTCAAGGCCGGCAGCGTCGCCATCATGGGCTTCGGGATCGACAGCTTCGTCGAGTGCGCCTCGGCCCTTGTCATGCTCTGGCGCCTGCGGGCCGAACGTCGCCACAGATTTACAGGGCCCGAACTCGAGCGCCTCGAGCATCGGGCGCGACGCCTCATCGCCGCGTCGCTCTTCCTGCTGGCCGCCTATGTGGGCGCGGACGCGGCCCGGACGCTCTGGACCGGCGAACGGCCTGAGTTCAGTCCGGTCGGCGTGACCCTGCTCGTCATCTCGATCGCGGTGATGCTGTGGCTGGCCCGGGCCAAGCGACGCCTCGCGACGGCCCTGGGCAGCCAGGCCATGGCCGCCGATGCGGTCCAGACCACGGCCTGCTTCTGGCTTTCCATGGCCGCACTGGTCGGCGTCAGCCTGAACGGGGCCCTGGGCTGGTGGTGGGCGGATCCGGCGGCGGCCCTCGTCATATCCGCACTGGTCGCGCACGAGGGCCGAGAGGCCTGGCACGGCAAGGACTGCTGTTGACCTCCGTACATGACGCCAACCCGACGATCAAGCTCACGAGAACTGAATCTGGAAGCCCCATCAATGTCGCTCAGCAGCAAGCTTCTGAACGAATGCAAGTAAAGCCCTGATCCGCTGGGGCCTTGGACCATCCGCCGCACACAGGAACCACAAAGACCGCCTCAAATCAAGTTCAGGCACTTCAAGAATCTTGAGTACACCGGCAGAGACTTCATCCCCAATCGCGAGACGTGAGGCGAACCCATATGCGGGCAACGTGCGCAGTACCCGCTTCAGTGCCTCTGTCTGAGACACTTCGAGCCTTATGTCCAGTGAGTCCATGGTGATGCCGACCTCATCCAGTGCTCTTAGCACGTATTGCCGGATGGAGGCCTCGGGCTGCCGCATCACGAGCGGAGCTCCAACCAATTCCCGCACGGCGAGTGTGGCCTCACGATACTTCGGATGCGCTGGTCCCACGACAAGCTCAATCCGATCCTGATCGAGCAGAAAAACGTCAAATGAGTCGCGCAATCGCTCAGGAACTTCCCCCTCCCACAGACAGGCCTCCAAAGCCCCATCAAGAAGCATTCTGGCCAGCAATGCCTCGTCAGCAGTAATGACAGAGGTCCGAAGGTAGGGAGCCTCAGGCAGGAATGAGCCCAGTAGGCTCGGCAAGTAATAGTTACCGAGCGTGTCGGTTGCCCCGACGCACAGGTTACCCCCCGCCTGTCCCATCAACTCGAGGGCTTCATCCTTCGCAACACTCAGGTCATTCACGAGACGCGCTGCCCTGAACCGAAAGCGATGGCCAGCAGGGGTCAAAGACAGGCTGCGTCCATGGCGCTCGAAGAGTTCGGTACCGAGATACACCTCCAGATCGCGAATCTGCATGCTCACGGCAGGTTGGCTGATCTTCAAGTATTCCGACGCTCGAGTGAAGGACATGCACTCTGCCGCAACGATGAAGGTCTTCAGGTACTCGATATGCACGAACGCCAGCAGACACGCGAGAGGACCAGGAAGTCAACCCAAGGCGGCGCCGTCAATCACCAATGATTATCGATTACGATTTTTGAATAACCATTGACCAATACAGAGACCGCAACTATGCTCGAAATCGAGGATCAAAGTGGCTCTCATCTTCTGCGGACGATCCGGAATCCCGGGTTGAGCACCGCCAGTAGGTCGAGAACCAACTGCACTCGAGAGGAGAGTTCTCCGATGAGCCATGACCGACTGCATTACCGTCCGGTTCCAGCCACCCCACGCGCGGCGCTTGCTCTGGTCTCGCCCCCGGACGCGATGACGCGATTGCCGGCACATTCGGCAAAGGTGCCCACAGGAAAGGCCCTGGGCATCGTGCGACTCGTCCTGGACGACAACGTCACCGTTGATGCGTATGGATCAATCTACAGCGTCGACCATACGATCCATGAACCCGACTTCCGATTCAAGCTCACGGTCGACCATTACAACCGCCGGCTGAAGGTCACGGAGATCGATGGTAACCCCAACCTTGTCTGCGCCAAACTCGAGCGTCTCGCAGTCGCCAATGCTTTCGACAAAATAACGCTCAAAGTAGAAAGAGAGCAGCTCGGCCCGTTCCTGGCACACGGCTACAAGCTTGAAGGTCTGATCCCCAAGTTCTTCCTCGGCCAGGACGCCTATCTGGTCAGTCGATTCTTGTCATCGGAACGCTTTTCCTTCCAACGATTCACCGAAGAGAGCGAATTGCTGCGGCAAGTTGCCTCAAGGCCACAGCGAAAGACGGCAAACACGCTACCTAATGGATACACCCTATCCATCGCGACACAATCCGACATATCCGAACTTATCGCGCTTTATGAAAACACCTTCAAAACCTATCCAACACCGCTGTCTTCACCCGACTATATTTTGGCAACCATGAAGAGCCATGTTCGCTATGCCGTGTTACGCAACGAAAAAGGTCAGGTTGTAAGCGCAGCATCTGCCGAAATAGACTTCAAGAACAAAAATGCAGAAATGACGGACTGCGCAACCTTACCGAGCGAGCGAGGCAAGGGCCTCATGGTTCTCCTCCTGAGCCATCTTGAATCCGTAGTCCAGAGCCTCGAAATTTCCTGTGCCTTTTCGATGGCCAGAGCTCTGGAGCCAGGGATGAACCGAGTCTTCCTGAATCTGGGCTATGAACATCACGGAAGGCTTATAAATAACTGCGACATCTCGGGCGACTTCGAGGACATAAACCTTTGGGTCAAGTCTCTCAGTTGATGCATAAGAGATGCACCTAGTTGACATCGCCATCGTGCTCCTGAGTTTCCTGGGGCTTGTATTCTTCGGATTCTGGCTCAAGGATCGACAGACGACAGTCGCTGGCTACTTTGTCAGTGACCGCACCATGGGCGCGACGCACATCGGACTTTCCATAGTCGCCACGGACGTTGGAGGGGGATTTTCCATCGGACTTGGTGGGCTCGGCTTCACCATGGGACTGTCGGGAGCCTGGCTCCTGTTGACGGGCCTCATTGGAGCCTGGCTGACTGCGGTCTTCCTGATTCCTGTTGTCAAGCCACTCGCCGATCGTCACCGATTCCTGACATTTCCCGACTTCCTAAGCCACCGCTTCGGTCCTACCGTAGCAGCCCTGGCCGCAAGCATTTCAGCCCTTGCGTACATCGGCTTCACTGGGTCGCAACTACTCGCCGGCGGCAAGCTGGCCGCTTCCGCCTTCGGTTGGCCGCTCGCGCCTGCTGTATGCGCCATGGCTGGGGTCGTCATCCTCTACACGGCAATGGGTGGCCTTAGAGCAGTCATCCTCACGGACACCATCCAATGGGGCATTCTGCTGGTGGGCCTTGCTCTTGTCGCCCTGCCCCTCGGATACCTTGCCGTCGGTGGAATCGAAGGCCTGCGGCACGCGCTACCGACGGCCCATCTCGACCCTTGGGCCATCGCACCATCACTGATGACAAAGTGGGCCGTTTCAATCATTCCGGTTTGGTTCGTAGGCATGACACTATACCAGCGCCTATACGCCTCGCGAGACGAAGAAACCGCGAAGCGCGCCTGGCTTCTTGCAGGGCTGCTGGAGTGGCCTGCAATGGCCTTTCTGGGTGTAGCGCTCGGCATGTTCTCACGAGTACTCTTCCCCTCCATCGAACCGGAGATGGCCATCCCGCAGTTCGTGGCAAACGTCCTGCCAACCGGCGCCGCCGGAATCGTCCTTGCTGCATACCTGGCAGCGGTTCTCTCCACGGCCGATAGCTGTCTGCTTGCAGCAACCGGTCATCTGGTCAATGACCTCTACCACAAGGTCATCAACCCTCTATCAGATGATCGCCATTTGATTCGCATGTCCAGAGAGATCATCCTGGTATTGGGCCTGAGTTCCGTCGCCTTTGCCCTGCACGCACCGAGCATCCTCGAAAGCATGCTCTTGGCTTACACATTCATGGTTGCGGGACTTTTCTTCCCAACAATAGCCGCACTCTACTGGAAAGATGCCACAAAACGTGGGGCAATCTGGAGCATGACGGCAGGTGGCGCAACCACCTTGATAGCCAGCTTTAATCCGACACTATTCCCGTTAGACCAACCGCTATACATAGGGCTCCCCGCTGGAGCAGTCGCCATGGTTATCGGCACGATAACCGACAAGTCATATCGTAAAAACCTACAAAAACCCTTGTATTAAACAAAAATAAAATTTTGCGAAACTTACTAAATCAATCAACATACTTCGCACGAGGGCCGAGCGGCTGCTGACGCAGCCCGGGCTTCAGCCCGGTGCGGCCAAGCGTGCATCTGAGGCGGCACCGGAAGGCATCACGGCATCCAGCATCAAATCCTTCATCCGCCGGGCCACGCGCAGGACGCCTTCGGCCTTGTCGCCGGTCAACCGGACGACCTTGCGGGCATCCGCCAGCATGCTGACGGCCAGCTCGCGCGAGACGGGCCCCGGATCCTCGATGAAGTCATGCGCCCGATGGGCCACGTGACCCGCCAGATCGACGGCGGCCTTGCCGCCGGCGACCAAGGCCTGATGGTTCTCGGTGCCGAACTGGATCAGGTCCAGCCCCAGCGCGGCGGTCTTGAGGCCGACGGCCCACACTTGCCCCCCGGGCACCAGCATCAGCGTATGGCCCGAGATGGACACGGCGTGGCGCGCGAGGCCCACGGCCTTGCCCACGGAGAAGCCTTCGTCCCCGATCTCGGAGGCAAGCCGCGACAACCCGACGCCATCGGCCGCGATGCCCGCGACCGGATTCAATCGGGCCACGAACACCGATCCCACACCCGCCAGGCGCAAGGCCGCCCCGGCCCCGGTCAGCGTATCCAGAACCCCGGCACCTAACCGATCCCACGTGGCCTTTTGCGTGAACAGCTCGGGGTCGCGTGCCAGATTCGCCACGACACGGCCGACCTGGACCGCCCCGACGCCACCCCTGACCACGTCGAGCGTGGCCGTGATCCTGCCCAGGCGACTGAGCGAATCCAATGCATCGACGCCCGGGCGATAATGCAACCCCTGGGCCTGAGCCGCTCGCATGGCCTCGAGGTGACGCCGCAAGTCCTTCTGACCATTGAAGAGGTCCTTGCCGCTCTGGACCCCGCCCGTCGCTGCCTCGACCGCCTTGGCCAGCTCGGCCAGACGCGCGCTCTCCGTAAGCCCTGCCCAAGCCGCCACGGCAGACGCGCCCAAGCCCGCCGCCACGACGCCGGATCCGGACCGCCGGACCGCCTCGATGGCCTCCACTTTCTCCTTGAGCGCCTTGGCACCCTCGGCCGTCATGGCCACGACATCCTCGTCCTCGACGGACCGAGCGGAGATCGCGAGGCTGTCGGACGCCATGCGCGCGGATTCGCCGCCCCGACCACCCGCAGGCACCTTCGCCTGCAGCGGCGCGGAGACGGCGCTGATCTTGCCCGTCACACGCTGTGTCATCTGCCTACCAGCGAATTCCTACCCCGAACGGGCGGATGCGCCACTTTGCGTCAGCGGGCCAACGGCGCTGCCAGACGCAACCAGACCTCATTGCGGCGCATGAACCAGATGCTGAAGGGCTGGTTGTAGCGCGCCCAACTGGCTGCCCCCGTCACTTCGAGGCCGGCCGAGGCCACCGCCGTGCGCAAGCGCTTCTCCTGCTCGCGAAAGGCCTCTTCGGTCCAGAAGCCGCTGTAGCGCAACACCGCCACGTCCCGGCCGGGCACCTCGCGCAGGGCCACCCGTGCGTCCGTGGGACGCGGCAACTGTGCGAGTCCCATCCCGGCGGGCATGACGAACTGCACCACGTGACGACCGGTCCGGCCCGCTGCCTCCCCCTGGAGGACAGGGGCCGTCATCGGCAAGGCCTCACTTTTTCCGGCCCCCTGCAGAACGGGTGCCGTCATCGGCAGCTCACGTGCACCGCCATCCTGATGACGATTCTGCCCCCCGATATAGCGGACCAGCGGCCGAAAACCGACGCTGCCCGCGTCAGGGAATGCAGCCTCGACCTCGACCTCGGCCACCACATACGGCGCGTAACGCCGCACCTCGAACTCGAGTGCCCGGAGCACCACCTCGTACACTGGCTCGGCTACGGACATGTCCCCCTCCTCTCAAGGCGTCGCGCTGCGGGTCGCGGGTCCACCAGCCGGCACGCGCGTCCACGCGATGACCTTGGAGAACATCCCGACACGCACGGTCATGGCGAGGCGCGCCTCCGCATCAAGGGCAAAGTCGGCATCCAGCCACGACCCGCGCCTCGGGGCAAAAATCTGCCCGCGCCAACGGCCGGAGCCACCATCGGCCCGCACGTCCCGGAAGAGGACTTTCCCGACCATTCGCGCATCCCCGGAGGTCACGACGCCACGGTAGCCCTCGCCCGTCCGGACGACCTGGACGACCACATCCTCCTCAGGATGCCGCCAGCTGCCGAGCAGACCCGGTTCGGCCGCAAGCGCCCGTGGGACGCAGGCCCAGACCTGCACAAGCAGCAGCCCGCACACGATGGCAAGGTGCACGAGACCACGAATGGCATCACGATCCGCCCGCGGCTGGACCCGTACGTCGATCAGCACACCCTCGGCAGACGTACGAAAGGACAGTCCCGGCTCAGGCAATCAGCCGTCCACCGCGAAGCGGCGCAGGTCAGCAAGATTGCAGAACTCGAGCGCGGCCAGGTGCGTCGCGGCGAGGCGCACGCGCGGCGCCATGCCGGCCTCGAAAGCCTCCTGCCAGCGCGGAGCGCACAGGCACCAGGCATCACCCGCCTTGAGGCCCGGGAACATGTGCTCGGGGCGGGGCGTGCTCAGGTCGTTGCCCGCGGCCTTCGAGAAAGCCAGAAAGTCATCGGTCATGACGGCACAAACGGCATGCACCCCGAAATCGTCACCATTGACCTCGCAGCAGCCAGTCCGAGTCCAGCCCGTCAACGGATCGGTGCTGCAGGACTCCAGGGGCTGGCCCAGCACGTTCAACTGGGTGGACGAAGGGGCTTGGGGCATGGATGCGTGTCCTCCGCCTACATGGTACCTGTTGGCCCGGACTTGCCCCAGCCGTGCTCCACCACGAAGGCGGCAACCCGCTCGGCTATGGCGTCGCGGATGGCCCGGACAGCCTCGACATCCTGCCCCTTCGGATCCGGCAACGGCCAATCCAGCAACGGAACGCCCGGCACCACGGGACAGGCCTCGCCACAGCCCATCGTGACGACGCAGGCTGCGCCCTGCATCCGTGCGACATCGAGCAAGGCCGGCTCGGCCCCGGACAAATCCACGCCGACCTCCTGCATCACGACCGCAACTTCGGGGTGGACGCGGACAGCCGGCTCCGTGCCCGCCGACGTCGCGACGGCGCGGGCAGGATCAGCCAGCAGGTTGAACCAGGCCGCAGCCATCTGGGAACGGCCCGCATTGTGGACACAGGCAAAGACCACGCGCGCGACGTCCACCAGTCAATCCTCCACGCCGCGCCAGACAAGCCCGGCCAGCCACGCGCCGGCAAGCTGCGCCGCCACGAAGGCCGGCACATCGACAGGCCGGATGCCGGTGAACGTGTCCGTGAACGCCCGGGCGAGCGTCACGGCCGGGTTGGCGAAGGACGTCGATGCCGTCGCCCAGTAGCCGGCGACGATGACGAGCGCGACGCTGGCCGCCGTCAAGACCAATCCATGTCCGGCCCTGCGGGCGCCGTGCAGCACCGACAGCAGGGCCATGGTCGCCAAGCCCTCGGCCAGCCAGGTCCCGGGACCGGTCCGCACGGTGTCCGACACCTGCACCAGCGGCAACCCGAACATGGCATGGACCATCAAAATTGCCACGAGGGCACCGGCGGTCTGTGCCACGCCGTACCCCACGCGCTCCGGCCGAGGGATGTCGCGAGATCCCGGCCCCAGCCCGGACACCAGCGGATTGAAGTGAGCCCCGCTCAACGGTGCCAGCGTCACAATCCAGACGAACAGCCCGGCACCCGTCGCGAGGGCGTTGGCCAACAGCGCGAGGGCCTGCTGCCCGGCGGAAAGGCGCTCGGCCATGATGCCCGAGCCCACGACCGTCACCACCAGCATGCAGGTCCCCATGGCTTCAGCCATGAGCCGGCGGGACAAGGATACAACCATTGCAAAGGGCATGGTAGCCGGAATCCACGGTGCTAGCATGATGCGCCGTGCCGGAACAGGAAGCCGCCCACACCGACGACGCGCTCGTCGGGGACTGGCGCATCCTGCAACCGCGGGACGGCCACCGCTGGTCGACCGATGACCTGCTCTGCGCGTGGTTCGCGCTGGAGACGCTGGACCGCCTCGGCATGCGGCCAGACCGCGCCTTGGACCTCGGGACAGGCTTGGGATCGGTGGCGATGATGCTGGCATGGGCCCTTCCGGACCTGCACGTCACCGGCATCGAAAAACAAGCGCATCGGCTTGCATTGGCCCGGCAGTCGGCAGCGCGCAACGGCATCCGGGACCGCAGCCTGTTGCTGGCAGGAGACATTCGGGACACGGCCCGCATCCTGCACGAGGCCGGTGCCCCTCGGGACGGCTGGCCCCTCGTGACGGCCACGCCGCCCTACTGGCCGGTCGCATCCGGCACCCATCGCGACGACGACAAGGCCCGCTGCCGCTTCGACCTCATCGGCTCGCTCGAGTCCTATGCTGCGGTCGTGCCGGAGCTGCTCGGTCCGAGGGGCCTGCTGGTGATGGTCTACGACGGTCGCCAGATGGACCGTCTGGAACAGGCCACCCGCGCGCTCGCCCCCGTGCGCCTGCTGCCCGTCCACGCCCGTGAGGGCGATCCGCCCCTGCTCGTGCTGGGTGCCTGGAGCCGCAACGCGGAGCCATCCGAAGCCGGGCACGACCTGTCGGAGGATCCGCTGACCCTGCGCTTGCGGGACGGCAGCCGCAGCGAGGCCTTCCGCGCCATTCGGATCCGGATGGGCATGCCGACCTGAGACCGGACGCAGCCTGAAGGTGTCAGGACGTCAGTCGGCCGGATGCACGCGCAATCCCGTGCCTCGCGAACCGAGGGGCAGGTACAGACTGCCGTCCGCCCCCACGGCCATCCCGTCCGGGTCCTGGAAAGCAAGTCGCAAGGACGCGGCCTCCCCGTCCGCGACCCGGACGCCACCACCGACCACCGTCCGGATGCGCCCCGTGGCGAGGTCAATGCCTCGGACTCTCAGGTTGCCGATGTCCGCGACATACAACTGCTGACGAAGGCCATCCAGAACCAAGGGTACGGCATCGATGCGAGCCGGGAAATCGAACTGCGCCCCATCGGCTGGTCCGCCATCTCCGGCAAAGCCCCGCTCGCCTGTCCCGGCAAAGGACTCGAGCCGAGCATCCTGCCATGATCCCGTAGCCGGCTGCGTCAGGACTCCAAGCCGCTGGTGCTGGATCGACGCCGTGAAAAGTTGTTCGCGCCCGTCGGGCAGACGACGCCACGCCAGTCCCGAGAAGCCTGCCGAACCAGTGGCCGGAGCTGTCCAGGCGCTGCCCGAGGCCGCTGCCGTCGCGGCCAGATCGTGAACCCGCGTGATCACGCCGTCCGTCCCGCTCAAGTACCGGACGACTCCGGCGATCGGATCAAGCAAGTAGAGCCCACCCCGATCGTCAGGAACCATGCCGTCCACCTCGATCAGGCGGGCCTGTCGACCGTCCCCGCCGTCTCCGGTATTGCCTTGCACGCCATCGCCGACGAGCCGGGTCCAGCGACCTGCCGTCACCGCCTGTCCGAAACGGGTTCCCGAAGCAGCCGGCACGATCCCGACGGTGCCACGCAGGAACAGGAACACCAGCAAGTCGCCCTGTGACGTCGACACGAAGCGCATGTTGCCGAACTTGGCCCTTGCCGCCTCCGTCCCGTCCGGCGGCACGGGCTCCATGATGGACGTGTCTTCCCCGTCTCCGACAAGCAGGCGTCGCTCTCCCCCGGCTTCGGGAACCGCGAAGATCTGATTGTTCGTGACCCAGTAGAGCCATCCGGGGCTGGCAGCGGCCCCATAGACATAGTCGTCCGCTCGAAACGCCGTCACGGCAGGCACCAGAGGTGCGCCGAGCAGGCGGCCCCAAGCCCGACGCAGATCCGGTTCCTCGGCCATCGCCACGACGTAGGCATGCATGACCTCAAGATCCTGACCGATCGTGAGATCCGGCACCGGCAGCCGCCCGGCCAGCATCAGCGCACGCGTGCGGGCCGTGAGATCCAGCAGGCTCTCCGCGGCGTAGCCCGCAAGATCCCGACCCGACTCCCGAGCCATGCGTGCGAGGAGATGTGCGACGCAAGTACTCGCCAGACTGACGGTAATCGTGTTTTCACCGGGTCGGGTGACGACGAAGCCGACCAGGCGACGATCGCCCGGCAAAAGGGCCGTCAGGAACAACGGCCGACCGACCGGAAGGCGCTCGTCGAAGCGGAACTGCCCCTCGGCATCCACGGTCGTGGCGATGCGGGCCTGGCCCTCGAAAGAAACCAGCCGACCCTCCGGGTCCGTCAGGTAGATCAAGGCCTCGCGACCGGCAACTTCGTCCTTGGGACGGCTACCGACCGCTGCCAGTTCGGGTTGCGCGGCAGCGACAGGAACACCTGCCGCCACGGTACGGGACGGATCTGTCACGGGGATGCGCAGGGCACCGGACAAAAGGGCCGCAGGCGCACCGGGAGCAGGCTGTTCCAGAACAGGGGAAGCTGTCACGCGCGTCCCCTCGAAACTGCTCGACGGACTGCGGTTTGCGGTCGGCGCGGCACAAGCCGAAACCAGCACGAGGCAAGCAGCCATCAAGCGATTGCCGACGGCATGCACGCCGAAACTGGTCGGTCGCCCGGTCATGGCCAGACTCCCGTCAGCCGACTGACACCGGGACCGTCCGTCGCTGAGAGCCACAGCCCGGTTCCCGCGAACACCAGGCCGAGTCGCTCGTCCGTGAAGACCCGGCGGGCTTCGCCGCTCGGAAACGCTCCCCACGCCGAGGTCACCAGGGTCCGGACGCGACCGTCGACGACGGCCACCACACGATCTTCCATCGAGACCACCAGACGGCCGTCCGGCCCGAGCGCCAGTTGGTCGGGATGGCGGAGCACGGCCTGATCAGGTGACAGGCCCTCGTCGGCAAACAGCCCCAGGCTGCCGCGGCCGCTCCCCGACGCTCCTCCGCCGACCTCGGTCACGACGCGGACGGGTGCACCGCTGCCCGCCCCGACGACCCGCCGGACCCGATGGTTCTGGCGATCAGCCACCAGCAGGTCCGAGCCGGAGAAGACCAGTCCCATGGGAAAGTCGAAGCGAGCCTCGGCGGGCGATCCTTCGGCAAGCCCTGACGTGTCGAGCTGCCCGACCATCGCCGGTGCCGAGGCGATCCCGACCCCGTCGGACGTGACGGCCGGAAACAGGTCGACTGCCGCGATGCGCCGGAGGACCCCTCGCGTGGCATCGGATATCCACAGGCTGCCGTCCGGTGCCAGGGCAGCCCCCCAGATCTCGCCCACATGCCCACCTTCGGGTGCCTGCAGAAACAGACGAAAGACCCTGTCGGGGCCATCGACGCGCAACAGATAGGTCGGCAGGCCTTCGGGGCGGAAGATGGCCTGGTTTCCGTCCGCCACCCAAAGTGAACCCGAGGCCATCCAGACCATGGCATCCGGGTTCGAGAGACGCAAGCCAACGCCACCATCCCCGTGCAGGGTCGCAGCCTCGACCGTGCGCGGCGGCGTGTCCGCGCCCGGTTGCCAGACGACGATGCGCGTATCGGCCTGCCCCCGCAACCCCAGGGCCATGCGTCCCCCGGCGGCATCCCACGCCAGCGCGTGGGGCTGGTAACCCTTGACCCGGGCATCGGCCAGGAAGTCCCCTGGCGCCGGGTCCAGCGCCAGCGGCACATAGCCCAACACCCCGGCCCACGCCCCTGCCAGCGCGGAGTCACGCGCCGCCATGGCGAGGTACCGGTTCACGAGCGCCGGAATACCCGGAATGGATAGGTCCGGATCATCGCGACCGATATTGATGGCCCCGAAGCGCCCCTCGGCCAGCAAGACCCGGGTGCGCGCAACCAGATCATCGACGCGGGGTGGCGCGAGGTCGGCAAAGTCCACTCCACGCAGGCGCGCGTGCTCACGCAAGGTCTCCGTGACCAACGTCGTGGCCATGTCCACCTCGACGACCTGCCGACCTGCCGCGAGACGCAGGTACCCCACCAGCCGCCGTTGGCGCGAGAGCATCACCTGAACGAGCGCCAACCCTTGACTGGGCACCTCGGCCAGCGAGAATCGCCCCTGGGCGTCCGTGACGGCGGAGAGAATACGGCCCGAAGCATCCGTGACGAACTGTCCTGCCGGCGTCGCAAGGTACACCAGTGCCCCGCTCACGGCCTCTTCGGGGAAGGCGCTCTGAACACGACGCCGAAACACCAGACCGCCGGCACCGTTCGCCACCAGCCCCCCTGCGCCATTTGCCACGAGACCGGCAGCACCATTGCCGACCAGCGACGCCGAATTGTTGGCCACGAGACCGACCGGCCCCCGAACCGCCCCTTCGAGGCTGGCGATCGAGGCAAGCTGCAGGCTGTTTGGTGCCGTACCCTGTCCGGAACCGGCGGGAGCCGACACCCCAGCCGTGGTGGCTCCTCCCCCGAGGACCGTCTGGACCCTCGCGGTGGGGGCATCGGCACAACCGCCACCCAAAATCAACGCCAACACCCCGGCGCGCCACGCGGTCGGGAGCAGCAGCAGGGGTCGGGGAGGCTTCATCCACGGGCCATGTACCCGCCTCTCCCGTGACCGAGCGCGCGCCCGCGGGTACATCGCCCCCATGACCACCACCGTCGACTCCGCCACCCAGCGCTTCCGCGCAGCCCTCATCTACGCGGCCGAACTCCACAAGGACCAGATGCGCAAGGGCACCACCGTGCCCTACATCAGCCACCTGCTGGCGGTCTCGGCGCTGGTCCTCGAGGACGGCGGATCCAAGGATGAGGCGATTGCAGCCCTGCTTCACGACGGTCCGGAGGACCAGGGCGGAGAAGAAACGCTGGCGACCATCGGGGACAAGTTCGGCCCCCTCGTGGCCGAGATCGTCGAGGCCTGCTCGGACACCTTCGAAAAGCCCAAGCCTGCCTGGCGGCCACGCAAGGAGAAGCACATCGCCCACCTGGTCGAACTGGCGCGCGGGGAAGGCGCGCTGCACCACGCCAAGCCCGGCCAGTTGGTCCGGGTCGTGCTGGCGGACAAGCTGTCCAACCTGCGGTCGATACGCGAGGACTTCCTCGTCCTGGGCGAGCGCAGCTGGGGTCGGTTCAACGGCGGCCGGTACGACACCCTGTGGTATCTGCGGCAGGTCTGTCTCCAGCTTGGTCCCTTCGCGCCCAAGGACAGCGAAGGACGCCCCAACCGTCTGGCCGAAATCTATCGACGGGAGTTGCACGAATTCCACGCTCGGGTTCTGGGCCCCAAGGCACCGGCGACACGCGAGCTCGCTCTGGACTGAACACGACGCGCCAGCTCCCGGGAGCCCGGCGCAGTCAGAAGAGCCCCAGCTGCCCGCCTGTCGGCGCGTCCTCCGCGGCTTCGGGAGAGGCCAGGCATTCGGGACCCTCTAAGCCTGCGCGATGCACGGCCCGGCCGACCCTGCGCGGCACCACGCTGCCGTCCGGCAGGTCCGCCACGCAGGCGAGGGCCGCCGACGCGTCCGTCAGCCCGGGATCGAGCCAGCGCTCCCACGTCGCGCGCCCGAGCAGCACGGGCATCCGATGATGGACCTCGGCCAACCGCCCCGTGGCTTCGGTCGTCAGGAAGGCCACCGTTCGCTGCATCGCGTCGCCCGTTCCCCAGTCCTCCCACAGCCCCGCAAAGGCGACGGGCTCACCGGAAATCGGCTCCATGGCCCACGCTTGCTTGGTCTTGCCTCCGCCGGTCCACTCGTACCAGGCCGAGGCCGGGACCAGGCAGCGCCGACGGCGCAGGGCCTCGCGGAAGGTCGGCTTTTCCGCGACCGACTCGATCCGCGCATTGACGGGCCCGGGACGAAAGCTCCGTGCCCACCCCGGCACCAGGCCCCAGCCGGCCTCGTCCCACAGCCGCGTCGCTCCGGTCTGCCGCACCAGCCCCACCCGCTGCGTCGGCGCGATGTTCCAGCGCGGCCCCATGTCGTCTGGCACCGTCACCCCGAAGACCTCGGCCAGACGGCGGGGCGGGGCCAGGAGGACATAGCGACCGCACATGGCTGGGCAAGGCTACCATGGGAGGAAGGAGTCTCCTAACCATGCTGGACCTGCTGCACGGCCTCGCCACCGGCGATCTGACGGACGCGAGTGCCGTCCTCTGGGCCTGGGTCGACAAGGCAGGACCGGTCCGGGTGGAGGTGCGCACGACCGACTCGGCACCCCCCGTGGCCATCCTCGAAGGACGCGCCGGCGTCGGACCGGCCAAGTGGCACATCGCTGGCCTCGCGCCGGGCACGAACCACACCGTCCGAATCGTGACCGCAGATGGCCGGGCCAGCACGGGTCGCTTCCGCACCCTGCCCCACCGGAATGCCGCCGTACCGGTTCGCTTCGGGGTCACGGGCGACTGGAGCCAGGACCTGCAGCCCTATACGGCCATCGCGGACGTCCCGGACCGCGACCTCGATTTCATGGTGGCCCTGGGCGACACGATATACGGGGACGAACCCTCGCTGCAGGCCAAGGCCGATGCCGTCACCTACGCGGACTATCTGGGCCGGCATCGCGAGGGCCTGACGCCGCGCCACGGCCTCGACACATGGCAACGGGCCCGCGCCGCCACCGGGCTCTTCGCCATGATCGACGACCATGAGGTGGTCAACGACTTTGCCGGCATGGCGCGTGTCGGCGGAGTACCCTTCGCCCGCGGTCCACGCTATCGGGCCGGCGTAGGGGCCTTCGAAGCCATGATGCCAATCGCGGCGGAGCGCTGGGAGGCGGGCGCGCCCGGGAGCATCGGCGGCCTGCCGCGGCTCTGCCGCGCGCGACGCCTCGGGCGTGACGCGATGCTGGCGATGGTGGACGGGCGCTCGTTCCGCACCGCGCCCGTGGCCAAGGTCAAGACCTTCGACCCGCTGGGCTGGGCAGGATACCTCCTGCAGGCCAATCGGCCTGGCCGGCGCATGCTCGGCACGGCGCAGATGAACTGGCTCAAGGGCGAGCTGCGCGCGGCCGAGCGGGACGGCGTCCACTGGAAGTTCGTGCTCGTGCCCGTCCCCGTCCAGAACCTGGGCCTTGCCGGCGCAGGCGATCGGTACGAGGGCTGGCCGGAGGAACGCATGGAGCTGCTGCGCTTCTTGCGCGACGACGGCATCCGGCACGTCGTCTTCATCGGTGCCGACCACCACGGAACCCTGGTGAACGAGGTCGACGGCAGCCGGACCCTCGGCGTGCTGCCGCCGGACCGGACCCCCATCGAGATCCTGACCGGTCCGACCGGGGTGGACTTCATCCTGGGCGAGCGCCTGATCCGTGCGACTTCACCTATCCTGGGCCAACAGGTCCGTGCCCGCTATGCCAAGGCCGGCATGGCCGACCGGGACCGACTGATGCTGCAACTCATCGACACGCAACTGCGGGTCCAGGGCCTCGACCCCATCGGCCTCCCACCGGAACTTGGCCGGCTCGAGCATGGCACCTGGGGCCTTGGGCACGGCTACACGTGGACCGAGTTCGCCGTGGCGGGCCCGCGTCTGACCGTCACGGTCCGGGGGGTGCCGCGCTACTCGGCGGCCGACATGGACCGCAAGCCCGAGACGGTACTGAAGCAGCAATCCCGGGCGCTGGCCCGCTTCACGCTGGGAGGCTGAGCCGGGCCCGGACGTCCGCCACCGCCGCGCGTGCAAGCGCCGGAGCCTGGCCAACGAAGTCCGCGGGCCTCATCGCCCCGAGCCGGACACGCAGCTCCTCGGGAATTGCCGGATCGTCCAGCAACGTGCGCAGGGCATCCGCGTCTGCGGTGCGCCCCCGGGTGAGGTCCTTCAGGCGCTCGTAGGCGTGGGTCACGCCATGTGCCCGGAGCGCCACCTGCCACGCTTCGGCCAGGACCTCGGGGTGGTCCTGCAGGGCCGCGTCCATGGCCACCGTGTCGGGCGCGACGCGCGCGAGTCCGGCGCTTGCCGACGTCACGCCCAGCAGCCAGTGTCCCAACGCCACGCCCAGGTTGCGCAAGACCGTCGAGTCGGACAAATCCCGCTGCAGCCGGCTCTGCGGCAACTTGACCGCCATGTGGCCCAGCAGGGCGACGGCGAGGCCCATGTTGCCCTCGCTGTTCTCGAAGTCGATGGGGTTGATCTTGTGGGGCATGGCGCTCGACCCGACCTCCTCCGCGACCTTGCGCTGCTGCAACCAGCCATCGGAGACGTAGCGCCAAAAATCCTGATCCATGTCGAGCACCACCACCGCCAGTCGGCGCAGGGCATCGAGGTGTGCGGCCAGACGATCCCGAGGCTCGACCTGGGTCGTCAGGCGCACGGGCTCGAGCCCCAGACCCGCGACGAAACGGCTGCCGAAGGCCGACCAGTCGATGTGCGGAAAGGCGACGGACAACGCTCCATGTGTCCCCGTCGCCCCCGTCAGCTTGCCGCCGGGGATGCAACGATCCGCCTCGGCGAGGCCGTCGGCAAGACGCACCACGAACACCGCCAGCTCCTTGCCCAGCGTCGTGGGCGTAGCAGGCTGGCCGTGCGTCCGAGCCAGCATGGGCTGGTCTGCAGCAGCCTCTGCGAGGTCGGCCAAGGCCGCGACCAGAGTCACGAGGGCCGGACGCAGCACGACGCGCCAAGCCTCGACCACGGCGAGGCCCCACGCAAGATTGTTGACGTCCTCGCTCGTCAGGCCGAGGTGCACGTGGCCGGCCCACGGACCCAGCACCGGATGTGCGGCCACCCGGTCGCGCAGCAGATGTTCGACGGCCTTCACGTCATGCCGCAACACCCGCTCGCGTGCCGCGAGGTCGGCGAGGTCCGCGTCGTTGCATGCCACCAGCGTCGACCACGACGCCTCGTCCACCGTGCGCACCGCCGGCACATCGAGGATCTCGAGGAAGGCCCGCAGGTATGCCACCTCGACCCGGATCCGGCCCCGGTTCAGGCCTTCCTCGGAGAGCAGGACGGCGAGCCCGGTGACCTTGTCCCGGTACCTGCCGTCAAGCGGTGAGAGTGCCGGCTGCCGCACGCCGCCCTCAGACCCGGGCCGGGACGCGCAAGGGCCAGAGGCGCGTCAGTTCGTGCTGGCCCCCGAGGCCCTTGAGCGTGGCCTTGTACGGTTCGCGGGGCGCGGCCTCGGCCGCGAGGAGGTCGCGAACGCCGGGGTCGGCACAAACGGCCTCGGAGAGGACGATGTCGTCCCCGACCGACTCGCCCTGGACGCGCGCAGCCATGTTGACGGTCGTACCGAAGTAGTCGAGGCGATCATTCAATGTCACGGCAATGCCCGGCCCTGCGTGGATCCCTACTTTGAGCGTCAGGGGCGGTCGTCCCGAAGTGGCATTGAAGGCCTGCAGCTCCCGCTGCATCCGGAACGCCGAACGCACGGCCGCGACCGGGTCGTCGAACACCGCCATCACGGCATCCCCGATGGTCTTGACAATGGCCCCCCCGAAGGCGTCGATGGCCTCGTCCATCACGACGAAGTGGTCGCGCACCAAGCTGAACGACAGGGCATCCCCGATGTCCTCGTACATCTGGGTCGAGTTCTTGAGGTCCGTGAAGAGGATGGTCTGCCGGGACAACGTCACCTGCGTACCCTGTGCCAGAACCTCGTGGCCGAACATGTGCCGGAAGTCGCGATGGCTGGTCAAGGCCGCCGCCGTAAGGCGATCGTCCGCCCACGCCGTACGCTCGACGAGCAGCCGGATCGGCTTGTCCGAGACATTGTCCACGGCAAGGCGGAAGCGCCCCGAAGCGTGCTGCAGTTGCGCCCTGTCGAGGCCGCCATCGCCACACCGCAGTTCGACCAGTTCGGGTTGGCCCGCCCCGGGACCGGCCGCTTCCGCGATCTCGACAATGCATGCCTGCTGCCGCCACTGGGCCCGGACGCGGTACGCACCGTGCCCCAGATCGAGCAGCAGTTCTCGACTGTCATGCGGCGGCACGACCACCTGCGAGAGCACGTGAGGCATGGCCAAGGGTCCGCCGGAGCAGTACATCCTGAACTCGATGCGCCGCACCGCGGCATTCGGGCGGAACGTCACCTCGACCGATGAGGCCAGATCCGGAGTCACCTCCACCACACAGTACGCACAGGCCGCAACAGCCGTGACCTCGGCCAGATGCCCCCGATCCTCGGCCACGCCCCGGCAATGGGGGCAGGTCATCTCCCAATGCAGATCCAGCAGGCCGGCCTGCGTCGCGTGCAGGAACACGCGCACGACCTCGTGCGACGGGATGCCCCAAGCCCTGGCAAGCGCGATCGGGCGCATCCGCCAGGCCTCGACATCCCCGCCCGTGCGCACCAGAGCGAGCAGGCGGTCGATCGCGACCGGCGACAGACGCCCGTTCTGGCGCAAGCGGTCGCCGATGGCCGCGATTCGCGCCAACGCAGCATCGTCCAGTTCAGGGGGTGGCGGCACGTACACCGCCGGCTGGCCTGCACGATAACGTGCGTTCATCGCCGCGCAGAGGTCGAGGATGCCCCCACCGAAGGACGTGAGCATGCCGTCGAGCGCTCCCGTCACCTCCTCGGGCACGCCCTCGCGCACCACGCACTTCACGGTGTATTGGAGGTGAGTCATCGGCCCATCGGAGTCATCCACGCCGGGGGCCAGACGGACCTGCGTCCGCAGCTCCTCGAGGGGGCCCTCGATGAACTCGCGGCAAGAGGCGAAGGACTCGGGCTCGATCCACTGGAACGGCTGCTCGCGGAAGCGTCCGAGGTCATGCGTGCCATAAAGGTCGACCTCGCCCTCTGGCGATCCTTCGTAGCCCGTCAGCGGGAAATCCACACCCAGCGCCCGGTTGAAGCGGCGCGTGTCGGCCACCCATGTCCAGACGGACTCGGGAGGTGCGGAGACGGACGCACTCCACGTGCGTACGATGTTGGTGCCCATGCCCCAAGGATACCCCAGCCCCCGGGTATGACCACCGTATGCCAGACCCCGTGCAGCGCCCGGGCGGCGCACGCCCCCTTCATGGATCCGCCCCCCTCTCCCGGAGCCTCCCTGCGGCTAGGGCCACGGCCCCGCTCGGCACGACGGGCCCCGTCAGGGACCAGTTGTCCACGACGGGGCGCATGTCTGAAGCTCGCTCGCTGTCGGATGCCGTAGCCGCCGCCAAGGCAGCCAATCCCCGGGCGACCTTCGGCAACGACGTGGTCAAGGGTGCCCGCAGCCTGATCGAAGGCGGCTACAAATACCCGCCCAACCTGACGACGCGGTACTACCACAGCCCGGGCAAGGTCGGCTGCTGCGCCGACTTCGTGGCCGACAGCTACGACCGGGCAGGCTTCGCTCTGGGCAAGGACATGAAGGCCAAGGGCTACAACCCCCACTACTGCCCGTCGATGATCCAGTACTTCCGCAAGGAACAGCAGCTCGTCGATCGGCGCTCCCCGGCCCACGTCGGCGACGTCATGTTCTTCGACTGGGACAAGGACGGCAAGTCCGACCATGTCGGCGTCGTCTCCAAGGTCGACGCCCAGGGGCGTCCGACCGAGATGCTCGAGAGCAACCGCTTCGGCCAGCCCGCGCATCGGACCGTCATGAACGAGGGCCGCCTGAACAGCATCATGGCCTACGGCCGCCTGACGGGTGCCGGGGCCGACGACGGTGCGGCCGCGGATCTGCCGCCCGTCAGCAACCCGCTCGGTGGGGGCGGCGCCCTCGCCTCGGATGGACGGCCAGACGGCCCAGTACCCTATCGGCCCTCGCGCGGTCGTAGCGGAGGCGTGGCGGAACCACCGGCTTCCGGGGTACCGGCACAGGCCCAGGCACCCCGCAGCTTCGCGGACCTCATGGCGTTGCAGGAAGTGCTCAAGGCCATCGCCCGAGCCTATGGCGTGGACGAGGACCAGGCCGCCGAGCTGCTGGGCGCGGCGCGACAGGGCAAGGATCCCGTTGCGGCGGGCCGGCGCATGGGCCTCGACGAAACGACCCTCGAACGCCTGGGCGAGGACATGCCCGAATTCGTGGATCAGGCTGCCAAGGCCGTGGGCGATGACAACCTGCCCTTGCCCCAGGCCGAGGACGGCTGGGGCTTCGACCGCGAAGAGGCAACCGCTGCGCTGGAGCCGCATCGGGACATCCTCGAGACTGTTGCCCGCGAGCACGGGGTGGACCCTGCCGAACTCGCGGCGGCAGCCTGGATGGATGCTGACGGCCTTGCCGAGGCCGTGGCAGATGGCAAGGTGGCCGACAGACTGACGACCGCGGCAACGGCACTCGCCGGCGCCAAGGATGCCGGAGGATCGGGGGAGCGCATCCTCAAAGCCGCCGACCCCGAGAGCCGCCTGACACCCGACGAGCGTAAGGACGTCCTGCAGATCTACAGCAACCGGCTTGCGGCAGCGCGTGCCTGGCTGGGCTCCTGAGCTGAGGCACCTGCCCGAACGGTCCGGTTCCGTTCGCGGTGCATCGGCCCAGGCGCAGGCCGGAACGGCAACGCTCAGGGCAGCGCGTCGAGTGCCCCGCTGATCGCCATGTAGGACGTGGCACCCATGAAGCGTGCCGCCGGACGGCCCTTTCGGTCCAGAACCAGGAAGGTTGGCGTGACGCGCGAACGGGCCGCCTCGAGCACGGCAAAGGCCGCGGCGGACTCCGACGCCTCGTCCAGGTACAGCACCCGGAACGCCGCATCCCTGCCCCTGCGGGCTTCGAGCAGGTGCCAGACCGGCACCATCGCGACGCAGGCCGGTCAGGTGTGCGACGACACCTCGATCACGGCCGGTCGATCCGGTGGCAGTTCGAGCACCCCGCCCACACCCCGCACCCCGGCGAGATCCGCCGACGCCTGAGGCCCGAGGAAGCGCCAGACGACCACGGCCACGAGTGCCCACGCCGCCATGTCCAAGAGGCGCCCCACGCGCGTTCGCCAGGTCGCGGGCGCGGGTTCGGATACGACGGCAGCCTCTGTTTGGTCTTCAGTCTCCAAGAACGGCCTCCTGTCCCCCGGCTACGGCCAACTGGCCTTCGCCAGCCTGCAACGCCCACATGGTCGCATACCGACCCCCAGCCGCCAGCAGGGCCGCATGCGTGCCCTCCTCCACGACGCGACCGGCATGCAGCACGACGATGCGGTCCGCATCCCGCACCGTGGCGAGGCGATGGGCCACGACCAGGGTCATCCCCTTCCCCCGCCGGGCCTCGACCTGTCGCAGCATGGCTTCCTCGGTGGCGCTGTCGACACTTGCCGTGGCCTCGTCCAGCACCAGCAGGGGCGGGTCGGTGGCCAAGGCCCTCGCAAGGCAAACGAGTTGGCGCTCGCCCGTGGAGAGCAGGCCTCCGCGGTCACCCATGGGGGTGGCGAGAGCCTCCGGCCAACGCCGCTCGAGGTCCTCGCCAAGCACGTCGGACATGACGGCCCGAAGCTGCTCGTCCTGAAGATCCTCGCGGCCCATCCTGAGGTTGTCGCCCAGGGTGCCCCGGAACAGCAACGGCTCCTGCAGGACCATGCCGAGATTCCGACGCCAGGCCTCGGGGTCCCAGCGCGTCAGCGGCACGTCCCCGACAAGCAGGCGGCCCCGGACCGGATCGTGAAAGCGGGCGACCAGCCCCAGCAGACTGCTCTTGCCCGCACCCGTCGCCCCCACCACCCCGACGGTCTCGCCCGGCGCCAGCAGCAGGGTCACGTCTTCCAGCACGTCGGGCCCATCTGGCGCATAGGCGAAGCCGACTCCCTCGAAGCGCAGGGGCTGGGCACGCAGGGCCTCGGCCTCAGGCAGGGAGGGTCCTTCGCCACGCGCCAAGACGGTCGGGCGAGACTCCTGCAGTTGCACCAACCGCTCCGCCGAAGCAAAGGCGGCAAGCGTCGTGTTGTATTTCTCGGCCAGCTCGCCCAATGGGCTGAAGAGCTGCCGAAGGTAGACCGTGAAGGCGTACAGGGTTCCCAGGGCAAGTCCGTGCCCGAGGACTGCCTGGCCACCGGCCCAGAGCACCGCCGCAAGGGCCAACTGCGTCGCGAGGTCGATGGCAGGCCGGAGAATCCCCTGCACGTGCGTAAGGTTCCACGCCGTCCGGTAGAAGGCGTCGGCCTCGTCCCGGAAAGTCGCCTGGGCCGCATCTTCACGCCCGAAGGCTTGCAGCACGGGCACCCCGGACAGGTTCTCGGACATGACGGACATCAGCGTGGCCTGCCGGACCCGCAGCCCACGCCAGGAAGACCGCAACCACCTGCGGAATCCGAACGTCAGCCCCCCGATGATCGGCGCCGCTGCCAGCGCCACCCAAGCCAGCGTCGAATCGAGGCGGAACAGGGCCCAGACGGTACCCGCGATGACGAAGACATCCCGGAAGAGTCCGACGAGGACGCCCGTGACCATCTCGTTGATGTTCTCGGTGTCCGACGTGACCCGTGCGACCAGACGCCCCACCGGCTGACGGTCGAATACCGCCATGTCCAGCCGCAACAGGTGCGCGTAGGTCTCCTCGCGGATCCGGCGGATGACACGCTGGCCGGCTCCCTGGATGATCAGGCCTTGGCCGTAGCGCAGCACGGACTCGCCCACCAGCAACGCCAGATAAAGCACCGCGAGCCCCACCAGATCCGACGGCCACGGCCAAGACCCCGGATCCAGCCCCAGCGGTCCGGTTGCAGGCACCGGCACCGTTCCTTGCACGCCCAGCGGCCCGTCGATCGCCTGCTTGACGATCCACGGCAGTACGACCGGCACGGCACTCAGCGGGACCAGCAGCGCGAGTCCGACCAGCAGCCAGGCGGCAACCGGACGTGTCCAGCGCAGCACATGGCGGAACAGCATCGGGTCGAACGCCCGCTCGTGATCGTCCTCGCGGAGCAGGTGGCCGTGGTGTCCGCCGTGGCTCATGCCGACGCTCCGGCCGTGGCTTCGGTCAAGGCCCGCTCCAGTTGCTGCAGGTGCCAGATGCGGGCATAGAGGCCCCCTTGCGCCACGAGTTCCGCGTGGGTGCCCTGCTCGTGCAGCCGACCTTCCTCGAACACCAGGATGCGAGGAGCCGCCCGCACGACACTCAAGCGATGCGCCACGACCAGGGCCGAGCGATCCCGGCGCGCCTCGCCGAGCATCGACAGCACGCGGTGCTCCGTCGCCGCATCGACCGCAGACAGCGCGTCGTCGACGAGCAGGATCGGGGCTTCGCGCAGCAGGGCACGCGCCAGACAGACCCTCTGCCGCTGACCGCCGGACAAGGTGACGCCCCGCTCGCCCACGACAGTGTCGGCGCGCTCGGGCCAGCCTTCCAGGTCAGGTCCG
Organism: Candidatus Sericytochromatia bacterium; assembly: GCA_035285865.1. Classification (GTDB taxonomy): domain Bacteria; phylum Cyanobacteriota; class Sericytochromatia; order S15B-MN24; family VGJW01; genus VGJW01. The sequence continues at coordinate 86,857 of JAYKHS010000017.1, read as the reverse complement.
AGACCTGCCTGCAGGAGCGCATGCTCCACCCCGGCGGTATCGCCGCCCATGGCGACGTTTTCGGCCAACGAACGGCCGAACAGGAACCCCTCCTGCGGCACCCAGGCGAAGACGCGCCGCAGCTCGGCCAAAGGCATGTCCAGAATGTCCCGGCCATCCAGGAAGACCGTCCCCCTCGGAACCTCGAGCTGGCGCAGCAGCAGACTCACGAGCGTGCTCTTGCCGGACCCGGAGCGCCCGGTGATGCCGAGGACCTCGCCCGGGGGCAAAACGAAGGACACCTCGGCCAAGGCCGGCCGGATGGCCCCGGGATACGTGAAGGAGAGACTCCGGACCTCGAGCGCGGGCGGCTTCGCCTGCCACCAACCCGAATCCTCGCCGGCAGGCGGCTCCGGCTCCTCGCGGAAAAGTTCCTGCAGGCGCCCCGCGCTGGCCCGGGCGCGCTGGGCCATGTTGTAGGCCCAGCTCGTCGCCATCATCGGCCACGAGAGCATCTGGATGAAACCGAGGAATGCGACCAGTTGACCGACGGTCAGTTCACCCGCCGTCACCAGACGGCCGCCGAACACCAGCACCAGCACCGTGGACGATCCCGACAGTAGAGCGATCAAGGGGTCGAAAGCTCCCTGCAGGCGCACCATCCGCATCGTGGCCTCGGCATGCGCGCGGCTGCGCTCCGCGAAGTCCGCCGTCGCTCCTGACTCGCGGGCGAAGCCCTTGAGGACGCGGATGCCCGAGATCGTCTCCTGCGCGTGGTCGGACAGGCGGCCGAAGGCCTCCTGCACGGCACGATGCATGCCGTGCATCCGCCGGCCCAGCAGAAACGAGACCAGGCCCAGCAAGGGCAGGGGCAGCACGGCCCAGACCGTCAGGCCGGCGTGCAGCCACAACATCGGCACGAGGGCGGACAGGAGGTAGAACGGGGCATCGAGACCCGCCATGACGCCCTCGCCCGTGACCGCCCGGATCGCCTGCAAGTCGTTGGTGGCCAACGCCATGACCTCGCCCGGCGGCCTGCGTCGCTGGGCTTCGGCAGGCAGACGGATGACGTGGTCGTGCAGGGCCGTCCGCACGTCGCGTTCGATCCGGCGGGACGAACCGAAGACGCCCATCCGCCAGCCGTAGCGACACAGGGCGACGAGAACGGCCAGCACCACGAGTGCCCCGACCCGAAGCCGCAAGTCCGCAGGCCCCAGCGAGGCCTCGCGCAGCCCATCGATCACGTTGCCGACGAGCAACGGTGCCCCGACCTGTCCGATGTCACAGGCCAGCAGGCACAGTGCCCCGACCAGATAGGGCCTGCGCTCGCGCCACATGAGGGTTCGCAGGATGCCCCACGGCGTCCGTGAACGAAAGACCGCGACGAGTGGCGTCAACCCGCCGTGACCTGAACGCCGTCCGCCAGGACCCAAGGCAGCAAGGCGGTCCCGAAGATGTTCTGGCGCTCGGCGCTGACGGCCTCGATGGCACGCAGCAGGTCATACACATTGCCCGCGATCATGGTCTCCTCGACCGGAATGCGCTCGCCCGAACCCACCATGAAGCCACCCTTGACCACCCCCGAGAACTCGCCCGTGGCCATCTCGACGCGGCCGGCGAACCGGGGCACCACAAGCGCACGCCCCGCTCGGGCCTCAAGCCCGGCAGCCGGCTCGTCACCCGCCACCATCTCGATGAGTCCGGGCGTCAGGACCGGAGGCCCCTTGGCACCACCGCGCCCATGCCCCGTCGACACGCATCCGGCCCGGCGGGCCTCGTAGGCATCGTAGAAGTAGCCTTCAAGCACGCCATCACGCAGCAGCGACAAGGGCTGCACGGCATGGCCCTCGCGGTCGAACGGCGCGAGCGCCATGCCTTCCAGCACCCGTCCCGGGTCCCTGAGCGTGACGCACCTGGCGGCGATGGCTTCGCCAAGCCGTCCCTGCATCGGACTGCGCCCCTTGCGCAGGTTGTCGGCACCCAGCGCCCCGAGCAGCGGATCGAGCAGGATCTCGCCCACGGCGTCGGGTGTCAGCAGGATACGCCCCTTGAAGGTCTCGCCCTTGCGCGCACCGAGTGCCCACAAGGCCTTCTCGGAAAAGCGGTCCATGGCGGCGAGCATCTCCGACCGAACCGTGGCCAGTCGATTGCCGGCCGCTCCGTCGTAGTTGAAGGAGCCGACCTCGTCACCCTCGATGGCCATGCCCATCACGAAGCCCGAGAGCTCGCTCGTGACATGCGCCGCATCGATGCCCGTCGTCGACGCGATGGCCACGGCGGCCTCCTCGGCGGAGACCCGGATGCCGTCGATGCTGAGGCGCCGATCGTTGGCCTTGACCCGCTCCGCCAGCTGGCTGGCCAGCTCGGCCATGGGCCCCAGGCCAAAGTCGGCCAGTTCGGGATCCCGGTCGTGTTCGCCCCGGGCCAGCGCCACGGGCGCCGGCAGGTGATGATGGGGATCGGGCGGTGCGATCCGGGCAATCACGGTGGCCTGGCGCACGGCCTCTTCGATGCGTTCGGGCGCATTCACCGTGACGAAGCCGAAGGACTGCCCCACCAGCACGCGGATGCCGACGGTGAGTTCCTCATCGGCCCGTGCCAGATTGAGATCGTTCTTCTCGAAAGCGACCTCGCGGGTGCGACGCGACACGGCATAGACCTCGGCCCCGTCCGCACCGGCGGCCCGCGCCGCGGCAAGCCCGGCCGCACAGACCTCCTGGACCAGTGACGTGTTCATGAGCCTGCCCCGCCGATCAAGACCTCGCAACGCACGTAGGGCCCGCCTGCATCCACCTTCATGGGTTGTCCCTTGCCGCAGTGCCCCGACCCCAGATCCCAGCGGAACACCCGCGACACGGCGTCGACGCTGGCCAGCACCTCGAAGGCCGACCCGGAAACCGTCGCACCTTTGAGCACTTCGCCAAGCTTGCCACCCCGGATGCGATGGGCACGCGCCACGGCGAACATGAACTCACCCGTGGCGTCGGCCTGGCCGTTGAGCGGTCCGTCCAGCAGGAAGCCGTCCTCGACTCCGGCGATCATCGCGTCGAGCTCCCAGTCACCGGGTTCGATGTAGGTGTTGCGCATCCGGATGAGCGGCTCGTCGGCATACTCCCAGGCCCGGGCATTGCCCGTGGGCGCCACGTCATAGTGCATTGCCGACTCGCGGTTGTGCAGGTAGCTGGCCAGGATGCCCTTGTCGATGATGACCGTGCGGCCGGCCGGCACACCCTCGTCGTCGACGGCAATGGTCCCGCCGGCGCCACCGACATGCTCCGAGGCACCGGAATCACAGAGCGTGACGTGCTCGCTGCCGACCCGGGTGCCGATGCGTCCGGCAGCCACCGACCCCGAGAGAACGAAATCGGCCTCGACGGTGTGCCCGATGGCCTCATGAACCAGCAAGCCCACGATGCTTGGCGCCAGGATGACCTTGAACTTGCCACCCGGGGCCTGCGGGGCCACCGCGAGGTCCACCGCCCAGCGCGCCGCTTCCTCGGCCATGCCCAGTCCGTCCTTGTGCCGGAAGAGGCAATCCCAGCCGCCGGTCGCCCCGTACGTTTCCGAGTAGGTCGCCCGCTCGGTCCCCCGGGCCACCACGGCGTTGACGCGGAACTCGGGCCGCACCAGCCTGAGTTTGGCGCTGGCACCGTCCGAGGTCACGATGACCTTGTCCTCGAAATTCTCCTGATAGGTCGCGCGCGCCGTCTCGATACGCTCCGACGCGCCGCGGGCACGCGCCTCGGCCTCGAGGGCCAGCTGGATCTTGGCCTCGAGGGGCTGATCCTTCAGGGTCGCGACACCGGCCTCTTCGAAGACACCCCGCGCCAGAGCGACGGGCGGGAGAGGATCGAGGCGCTTGGCGCGGTAGGCGGCCGAGGCCCGCGCCGCCGAGACGGCCTGATCGACGGCCCGGCGAATGGCGGCCTCGCGCGTATCGCTGGTGGCCGCGACACCCCACGTGCCCCCTTCGAGCACGCGCACGCCCACGCCCGCACGTTCCTTGACGAGGGCTGCCTCGAGGCGGCCCCCTTCCACGTCGAAACGACGCGAGGTCTTGTGGTGATACCGAAGCTCGATGAAGCCGCCGTGATCGCCGGCGATCCGCTCGAGGATGTCGCGCATGGACCGCTCCTCTTTTCCTGATGCCAGTATAAGGCCTAGAATCGGCCCATGACGCAGTCCTTCACGCCCGAGGCCTTTCGTGATCGGGGCCTGCTGCCCCCCGAGGAGACCCTGTCCGGGGCCATGGGCATCGAGTTCCTCCATCACGAGGCCGGCCACGTCGTGGCGCGGATGCCGGTCCATGGCCCCACGCGACAGCCCTATGGCGCCATCCACGGCGGAGCCCTCTCCGCCCTTGCGGAAGAGGTATCCAGTTTCGGGACCGTGCTCGGGGTCGACCTGGACACCCATGTGGCGTTCGGTCAGGAATACAGCATCTCGCTGCTGCGTACGGTCTGGGAAGGCTGGGTCCAGGCCGAGGGCAAGGCCATCCATCGCGGGCGCACCGCGTGGGTCTGGGACATCCGCATCACCGACCCCGAAGGACGCCTCGTGGCCATCAGCAGAGGCACGGTCGCCGTCCGACCGCGCCGCGAGGCCTGAGGCCGCTCCGCAGCAGCCGTTCAGCCCTGCTGACGGTAGGCCTCGGCAGCCTCGGCATCCGCATAGGCCTGTGCCTTGGCAGCAGCGACCATCCGGTCGACGTCGTTCTGTCCCATGGCCGCGCCCTTGGCAAGGCCTTCCTTGGTTCGCTCCAGATAGAAGCTCTCGGTCTGCTCCGACAACAGGATCAGCTGCTGGAAGGCAGGGATGTGCCCGCGCTCGAGCAGGAAGGCCTTGGTGAAGGCCTGATGGGCCAACCGCATCCACTTCTGCTGGCCCGTGGCCTTGCCTTGGCGGACCGACACCAACCCGAGCTGATAGTAGGCCTCGGCGTTGCCCGGCTCGAGCGAGATGGCCTGGGCCAGCCAGCGGGCGGACTCCTCGGCCGAACCCGACAGGCCGCCGTTTTCAGCAGCGGCGATGATGCCCTTGACGAATTTCTTGGCCACGCCGGACTTGCTCGCAACCGCATACAACTCGCGCAGCGTGACGTTGGCCCGATACCACTTCTTGGCCTCGTTCAGGTAACCGTCAAGCTCCTTGAAGCGATTCGCCTTCTTGGCAAGGCCCATATCCCCTTTGGAGCGGGTCTTGACCAGCCACAGGAGTGCGCCGACGAGGACCAGAAGCACGACACCCAGGACCGATGCCGCAATCATCGGCAAGTTGGGCTGGTCGAGGAAGCGTTCGGCGGCGTCCATGGCTCCCAGCATACCCCCTTTGCGCCCAAGGGCCCTGTGGCTCGGGGCACAATTTGCGCGCCATCGTCCTCCGAGTAGGCCAGGCGGGGGCGCATTGAAGCTAGAATGACGCCATGAAGCCCACGGTGTTCTTCCTGATGGTGGCAGCCAGCCTCCTGGCGGGCGCCAAGGCCCCGCTGGGTGCGGCGACGAAACCGAACGCGCCTGGGAAGCCAGCGGAGAAATCGGCATCGTCAGGGACGGGCAAGCAGCCGACGGCGGTCATCATTCAGGAGAACCTGATGTTCCAACCGGGGGAGCTGACGGTCCGTAAGGGGACGATGTTGCAGTTCCCGAATCGCGACGGTGTCTTCCACAGCGTCTACTGTGCCTCGGGTTCGCAGACCTTCGATCTCGGGCTGCATGCCACGGGCCCGGGCCCCTCCGTGCTGGCGGTGGCGACAGGCGACCTTGAGATCCGGTGCCGTGTCCACCGCAGGATGCGTGCACACGTCCACGTGATGCCCTGATCCGGCCCTTCCGGAACACAGATTTCACGAACTGTTGACGTCATCTCCGACGCCGCAGGGAAGATAAATCTAGCGGAGGTGACACCAGATGGGCTTGGAACTGTCCGCAGCAGCGCGCACCGGTGCGACGGTGGCGACCGCCGCACGTCCCGAGACGTCCGCAGCCATCGCATCCGCGCCAACCGAGTCCCGGACGCGCGCCGCCAGCGACAAGCTCGAGTTGTCCGACCGTGCCAGGCATAGCGGCAGCGTCGGTGGACGCACGGTGCCCTCGAATGCGGACGAGTACAGCTTCTATCAGAAGTACATGGGCAAGGACAAGGTCCAGAAGATTGCCGATCTGGACGAGCGCAAGGCTGATCTGTCCGACGAGCGCGCCAAGCTGATCGCCCGGATCCCCGAAGCGGTCAAGCGCCCCAGCGATCCCAAGGATTTGCCTGCGTTCTTCGAGCAGCAGCTCGGCCGCGATGCGGCGCGTCGGATCGCGGCGATTGACACCGAGAGCGAGACCCTTTCCCAGCAACGTCTCGGGATGGTTCGCGAGCACATCTCGGCGTCCGAGGAATCCAAGTCACCCCAGAATCGCTCCTTGATGGACCAGTTCTTCATGAACCTCAACATGAAGGTGCTGGAGCGCATCACGGAAGAGATGAAGGCCACGGCCAACAGCTAGGACCAGAGGTAAGCAAGCATGTCATTCGGAGTTCGCGAAGGCTTCGCCGTCACGCCGTCGGCCTTGCCGGTCCCGCCCCAGCCCGCGGCACCCAAGCCCGTGACCGGCGGGTTTGCCCTGCAGTTCGCCGTCACGGAGTCCGGCTTGCCCGTGCGGCAGGACAATTTCCAGCGTTCGCCCGCCGTCGGCAGGCTGGTGACGCAGTTCGCCGTCACCGAGTCGGATCTGCCCGTGGCTCCGGCACCGGCCCGCCCGGCACCGGTCAGCCGCGGCTTCGCCCTGCAGTTCGCCGTGACGGAGTCGGACCTGCCGGTGGCCGGCAACGTGCTGCAACGTGCCCTGAACTTCGGGCGCGAGCTGATCACCAAGTTCACGCTGATCTGAGCGTGGGGGGAGCCGCCCGGCGCGGTCCTCGCAAGGTACGGCCCCGGCTGCGCACAGGCGCCGCCGGGGCTTTCCCGTCTCAGCGCCGCTGAGCCTCGGCAAGGGCCTTGGAGGTCACGGCCAGGCGCTCGCCCAGGATCCGTGCCAGATTCAGGCTGACCTTGCTGGCCACAGCCGGCTGCTGGGCAGCCAACCTCAGGAAGGACTCCTCCGACAACACCATGACCTCGCCTTCCTTGAAGACCTCGACATCGGCACTGCGGGGCGCATCCGCAAGGAACGCCATCTCGCCCACGATCTCGCCGGGGCCCAGCAACGACACGGGTTTCGTCAGGCCGGGCAGCGTCACGCCCAGCATGCCCTTCAGGACCAGGTAGAACTCCTTGCCCGTCTCTCCCGCGGACAGCAACCTGTCCCCGCCACGGATCGGCAGGATGGTGCCGGCCTTCATCACGGCCCCGGCCTCGTCGGACGAAAGCCCCGCGAACAGCGGGATGGCCTCGAGCGGGTTCACGTTCATCCGAGCACCGAGCATCGCCCAGAACTCACCCTTGGGGTACATGCCGGGGTTCGCGGGCAGGTCGTACTCGGGGAACCGCTCCGCGAAGAACGACGAGTCGTTGCGTCCCGCGGCCACGGCCGCGAGCTTGGCCGCCAGCGGAGAGTGAATGCGCGCCAGGTGTTCCAGGTCGTACACCACCAGCACCATCGGCACCCGGTAACCCATCGGGTCCTGGAAGTTGTCCTTGTAGCGCCGGAAGCCCAGTTGCTCGTAGGGGGCCACGAGATGGGGCGAGCAATAGCTGAAGGCCAGGCGTATGCCGTTTTCGATGGCCCACTTGAGCGCGAAATCCGAGAGGACATCCCCGACGCCGGCCACACCCGGTCGCACCACCAGACGCGACACCACGGCGATGTGCTCGGGGGGGACGTCGGCGAACTGGTCGAGCGCATAAAGGCGCACGAGGTCCTCGGAAACGGCTCCGTCCGAGAGCCGATTAAGGCGGATGGCCCCGACGACCTCGCCGTCTCGGGCCACGAAGGCGTGCACGCCGGATGCGTCCTCCTCGTCCACCACGACGTGGCGTGCGTGGTCGGCCGAGGCCAGCTGGCGCTTGAGCTGCGCGACGATGATGTCGTACCGGAAGCCCGCGATGGCCTCGCGCTGGACTTCACTGGTGGCGAGTTCGACCTTCACGAGGACCTCCGGGGACTGGCGGACGCCCAAGAATACCGACTGCGACACCGGCGGGCAACCGCTGGAACCGCTGCGGTCCCTCAGGCCGGCACGACCTCGAGCTCCGGATCGACCCCCTGACGCAGGATCCGCCGGATGGCATCGAGCGTGCCTGCCGCCGAACTCGGACACGTGCCGCATGCGCCCTGATAACGGATCGTCAGGACGCGATCCGCGAAACCGAGGACCTCGAGTCCCCCGCCGTCCGCGACCAGCGAGGGCATGATGGCCTGTTCAAGCACCAGCAGGATTCTCCCGAGCATCTCGGCCTCAGGCCCCTCGGTCGGAATGTGGCTGCCCGGGCGAAGACGCGGGCGATCGCCCTCCGTCGGCCCGGGGGCACGCACGGCAGGTTCCGTAGCCTCGAGCACCTCGCGCACCCGGCGGCGCAAGGGCAGCCAGTCCGCGTCGGGTGTCTTGGTGACGGTCGCGAACTCGGGGGTGACGTACAACTCGACCACGGCACCGGTGGCGAAGATGGCGGTCGCCATCGAGTCCCTGAGTGCCTCGTTGGTCGACGCATAGACCTCTGCGCCGGACGCGATCAAGGGCTCGTCGACCCGGAACATCAGGGCCAGCGGGTTGGGAGTGCGTTCGATATGGGTGACCTTCACGCCCCCATGATAGCTAGTCGTGCCGCAGGGCACGAGCCGGGTCGAGTCTGACCGCGCGGCGCGCCGGGTAGATGGCGGCCAGCAGGCACATGCCAACCGCCAACAGCAACGCCGCGGAGAGCAGCTCGGGCGACCACGAGAAGACACGCTGGGGATCGCCGCCCATCCTCCGGAACCACGCATCGGCCGCAAACGTGACGACCTGACCGGTACCCAGCGCCATCAGGATGCCGAGGACGCCCCCGAAGACCCCATGCAGCGCGCTCTCCGCAAGAAACAGGGCCATCACCGAACGGTCCTTGCCGCCAAGCGCCTTCAGCAGGCCGATCTCGCGCGTCCGCTCGAGCACCGACGTGATCATCGTGTTGGCGATGCCAAGAGTCGCCACCAGCAACGCCACGCCCCCGATCAGGATCAGCAGCCCGTCCACCAGCAGGAACAGAGGTCGCGAACGCTCCAGCACCGAGGCAAAAGAAACGGTGCGGTAGCCGGCCTTGCCGATCTGGCGTTCGACTTCAGGCAGCACCGCAGGCTCCGTCAGTCGGACGGAAGCACTGTACGAGGTGCCGAGGCGGCTGGCCCCCGGCATGCGGGCAAGCAATGCCTGCTCCATCGACCGAGCCGTGCCGTAGGGCAGGAAGAAGGCGGCACCCAGGGACCCGAAGCCCGTGCGCTCCCGCTCGACCACCCCCACGATCGTCAGCTCCCGGGCGAGCGAGCCGCCGCCCGAGAACAGCCCGAAGGGCGACGCCACCTGCAGGACCCGGTCCATGAACGCTCCGCCCGGCGAAACACGGACGGCCTTGCCGATCGCCTCGGCCGGACGCCAACCCAGGTTGCGTGCCACGGGAGCCGTCACGATGACCTCGGCGGCCTGCTCCGCGCTGAAGTAGCCCCCGGCCACCCGCTCGTCGAAAAGCTCGGCCTCACGGGCGTCGACAGGCATGGCGACAGCGATGCCCTGAGCCTTTCCCGGACGCTCCGCGACCCTTGCCTTGACCGGCAGCCGAATGTCCCGATCCACCCGCCGGACCCCGGGCAGGCTGCGGAAACGTCCCAAGGCCGCATCATCAAGAGGCAGGCGCTTCTGACTGCCATCCTCACCCTCCTGGAAAGGAAGCACGGTGACGGCCTCGAGAAAGCCGCCCCGCATCAGGCGATCCCGAAAATTGTCCTGAAGGCCTCGGCCCAGCGCGAAGAGCGTCGTGAATGCCGCCACGCCGATGGCGACCCCAAGGGTCGTCAGGATGCTGCGCAGGGTGGCGGCCCGCCACTGGGACCACGCCAGGGACCAGAGGTCCAGCGGTTTCACGGCGAACCCTCCAGCAAGCGACCGTCCCGCAGCGAGAGCCGGCGTCCGGCGCGGGCGGCAATCGCGGAATCGTGCGTCACCACCACAAGGGTCAGCCGACGTTCCCGGCACAGGAGCGAGAGCAGTTCGACGATCTCCTCGGCACGGACGCTGTCCAGATTGCCGGTGGGCTCGTCCGCCAGCAGCACCGAGGGCTCCATCGACAACGCCCGGGCGATGGCGACCCGCTGCTGCTCGCCTCCCGACAGTGCGCTGGGGCGATGGCCCGCACGGGCCGCGAGACCGACAAGAGACAGAAGATCCATCGCCCGGCGCGTCCGCTCCACCTGAGGCACCCCGCCCAGACGCATCGGCAGGATGACGTTCTCGAGCGCCGACATGCGGCCCAGCAACTGGAAGGACTGGAAGATCATGCCGACCCGACGGCAGCGATACTCGGCAAGTTCATCCGCCGACAACGTCGCCAGATCCGTGCCAGCCACCAGCAGACGGCCCCCTGTCGGGCGTTCGAGACCGCCAAGCAGGTTGAGAAGGGTGCTCTTGCCCGACCCCGAGGGCCCTGTCAGGGCGACATGCTCACCTGCCTCGAGCGCGAGACTCACCCCATCGAGGGCACGCACCGTTTCCCCGGTCGTCCGGTGATGACGCTGCAGGTCGATGGCCTCGATCAAGGGCATGGATCTTCCGTACCCCGCCCTCCCCTCCTTGTCCCGGAAACCGGATTAAGCTATTCTTAACAATATTCTGACCAGAGCTTTCGCTGATAGAGGCATGCCGATGACCCGAACCTCCTTCTCTCCGCTTGGACTGGGCGTGGCCGTGCTGGCCATGGCGGCCGGATGCGGCCAGCCTGTCGCGCAACCCGGCGTCACCCGTCAGACCGGCGCCCTCGCGGCCCGCACCACGCCTCAGGAAGACTGGGAGGTCCGCCTGCACGTCAACGGATCCCCTGCGGACTACTTCTCTGCTTGGCAGAACAGCCGCGTCACGGTCAAGGCCGTCCTGACGGCCAACGCCCCCGAAGGCGTGACCTTCAAGTGGCAGGCGCTGGGCGGCATGCTCGACCGCCGCGAAGGTCAGGAAGTGCGCTGGTGGCTCGACTGGCCGGCTTCATCCCGCCTCGAGGTGACGGCAACGGCCCCGGACGGCACCCGTCGGACGCACCGGACGGTCGCGTTGGTTCAGGCCATTCCCACGCCGCCCCCGCCGCCCTACATCCCGCTGCCCCCGATGCCCATCAAGCCCTGATGAAGCCCCGGGCTTCTCAGCCCAAGCCGACGGCCAAGGCGGAACCCATCCAGCGGATGCGCGCGCGCATCGTCCGGGCCTGATCAATCAGGTTGCCGGACAAATCGTCGGGCACGTCGCCGACCCAGCCACAGGGCGCCAACGCGGCCTCGGCCGGGTTCTTCGCCTCGTCTGCCGCATCGCGCGCCAGCGACAGGGCGCCGGCCCATGGATACAGGCGCTCCAACCACTCCTTGGCCTGAAGGCCTTCGTCCTCGGCGGCTCGGGGCAGCCAACCCTCCAGTTCGCGCACGAGACGTGCCCAATCGCCGGTCAGTTCTGCCCCAAGCGCCGCCAGCCGTGGATCCGAAGCTCCCGTGACTTCGTCCAGCCCTTGACGGGCCCACCGTTCGAGCACGCCGGCGCCATCCGACCGGGTCAGGACCCGAACCACGTCATGCACCTGCATGTTGGAGGCACCTTCCCAGACGGGGAGCACCTGGGCATCACGATAAAAGCGGGCCGTCACCCAATCCTCGACATAGCCGTTGCCGCCCAGCAGTTCGATGGCCTCGCTGGCGGCCCAGACGGCCCGACGCGCCGTGGCCATCTTGAGCATCGGCGTGAAGAGTCGGACGATGCCGGCGTCGTCGGCCCCGCCCACCTCGGCCTCCTGACGATCGAGCGCGCCCACGACCATGAACAGCAGGGACGCGGCTGCCTCGCGTTCGGCTTCGAGATCCCGCAACTGCCTTGCCACCAGCGGGTGCTCGACCAACGACCTTCCGAAGGCCTTGCGGCGTGAGGTCCAGGCGCGTGCCTCGGCGAGCGCGCGGCCCATCACACCAGACGAGGCGATGGCGTTGTAGAGACGGGACATGTTGATCATCGCGGCCATCTGCTGGAATCCCTGATCCAGGGGCCCGACGGCCCAGGCCGTGGCTCCGGACAACTCGACCTCGGCGGTCGCCATGGACCGGGTACCCAGTTTGTCCTTGAGGCGGCGCAGGCGATAGGGGTTGCGCCGACCGTCCGGCCAGAGACGTGGCAGGGCGAACAGGCCCAGACCCCGGGTACCGGCTGGCGCCCCCTCAGGCCGCGCCAGCACCAGCGAGACATCGGCTCCCGCATTGGAGCAGAACCACTTCTCTCCGTGCAGGCGCCACCCGCCCTCGGCCTCGGGATCCCGGACCGCCACGGCCGTGGCCGCCCCGACGTCGGATCCGCCCTGCCGCTCCGTCAGGAACATGGCCCCGGTCCAACGATCCCGGGCCCGCCCGCCCAACCGCTCGCCCATCCGCGCCCAAAGTGCGGGATCCCCGGTACGACGCAGCACCACGGCGGCACCATCGGTCATGCAGAGCGGGCAGTAGAGTCCCTGCTCGAATCGGCTGAAGGCCTCGCCCAGGGCAAAGGAGACAGACCGCACCCACGGCTTGTCCCCGGGTTCCAGCATGCGCGACAGCGGCCGTGCGACGAGGGACAGATCCCCGTAGGCCACGTCCTCGAGGGTCCGATAGGCCGGATCGATCTCCAATTCACCGATCGGTTCGCCGAGGCGATCGTGGGTCCTGAGGGCCGGGCCGATGGCATTGGCACGCACCGCAAGCCGGTCCAATTCCTCGGCATCGATCTCGAGCAATCGAAATCCGGCCACGGCCTCGGACAGCGCATCACCCGCTCCTGTCCGCCGCGCAAGACGCGACAGCCATGCATCCATCTGAACCTCCCGGACGTCGAGCGCCCCCCATGCATGTGCCCACGAGCACGCGCCGGGCATCCGCCTTGCCCGCCCGAACGCAATTCCAATGCGGCCTTAACAGACGCCACCCGGCTGATGAATTGGCGTTGGTTTCATGTTTCGCGACTTCCGTCCGAGCCCACCTCGGGGCGACAGGAAGGCATCGGTTCCAGCTTCACGGGAGCAACCCCATGCAGACGATCGTTCGCACACCCGCCCAGACCCTCGAGGCCATGCAGTTCCGGCTGCGCCAGCAGGTCCGTGTCGACGATGCCATCGGAGCCGTCGAGATCCGCTACGCCATCGAGATCGTGGCGCGGCTGGCCCGGTTGATCGCGAGCGGCCTGATGACATCCGTCAGCACCCGGCGCCTGCTCGAGACGGCCACGGCGTGCGAGGAAGGACGGCTGTCGTGGCGGATGCTTCAGGCCCTGCTGGCCCGTGAAGCCCGTGCCATCCGCCAATCGGCACTCCCCACCCGCAAGCAGTTGGCCGAGGAGATGGCGGCAGCTTCCACCGGCATGGCCGTCGCCGCCGGCATCGAGGAAATGGTAGGCCGTGCCCGGGAGATCCGGGATGCCGACAGCGGCATCATCCGCGGCCGGGAGCGGCACGTCGCCGAACTGCTCGAACGTTGCAACCGCCTCATGCAGGCCCTGAACCAGCTGACGGGGGCCCCGATCGACCCGGAAGAAGCCCGGATGCTCGAGCGCGGCGTCCGCGAGGTGATCAACCTCGAGGACAACCGCCTCTACGCCGGTACTCGTTTCGCGGCGACCATGGCGAACCTCTTCCGGACCCGCCGGCTGAGCGCCTAGCGGCCCGTCGCGGCCGCGACGCCGAAGACGTGGATCGTGTCCTTGTCGTAGGCCGGCACGAAGATCTCCGACCGGCCGTCGCCGTCCACGTCCCCGACGGCGCACTGGCCCACGGTGCACCCGACATCCGCCAGAATGCGCTCGCGATAGGACCACGTCCCCGGACGGGCATCCACAGGCTCCAGGAGGTGGGCGCGCTGCGAACCATCCCCGCCGACCACGATCCACGGCCGGCTGGCCGGACGCGCCGGCTCGGGCTGGAAGGCCACGGCCTGACCGGGTGAGGCTTGGTTCATGCCGCCATTGCGGGTCTTGATGCCCGAGAGCAGGACATGCCGGGGCCACGAGGCCGTCCTGAAGTCAGCCGGCACGGTGTAGGCGAAGACGGCGGCTTTGGCATCGGCCTCATGGTTGGTCACCAGCAAATCCCGCTTCCCGTCGCCGTCGAGATCCACCAGATCCAGGTCGAAGGCCGACCCCAGCGTGTCGTCGAGCACGCGCCGCTGCCAGGCACCGCCGACCTGCCAGAGCAGCGTCAGCTTGCGCGAGAAGAACTCTGTCGCGAGGATTTCGGGCTGTCCGTCGCCGTCGAGGTCCTCGACCCTGAAGTGGACATCGGGGCCTTTGGCAATGACGGTCTCGGCCCACGGCCCGACGGGACCGCGCGCATTTCGGGCAGCCGGCTGGCGCAGCCAGACCAGTTCGCCTTCGGATCCACCCATGCCTTTGCGGGCCCGGGCCGTCAGCAGGTCGAGGCGTCCGTCGCCATCCATGTCCCGGACGACCGTGCGATGGTAGAACCAACCCGCACGATCACGGGTAATCTTCGTCTCGTTGTCGTAGACCACCATCGGTCCTGCCGAGGGGTCATCAGGACGGACCGTTCCCGGCAGGATGCGCCCGGGTTCGAGGGACTGGCCCGGCTCAGGCAGGTCGATGAGCGTCAGGGCTCCGGTCTTGCCCGGCACCAGAAAACCACCCGCCACAACCATGTCGTACTTGCCGAAGGCCCCGGCCGGAAGCACGATGGCCTCGTTCGGCCACACCACGCCGCGTGCCAGCTGCTGGGGCCGAGCCTCCGGGCGCGTCAAGACCGCGGCGGCATCCGGCCAGGCATGCACGCCGTCGGCCTTGCCCATCACGCCAAAGGTGCTGACCAACAGGGACTCGGGGCCCGAGGGACGCAGACGTTCCAGGCGCAGGAAGGCCGGACGGGAAACCTGCAGTCGGGCGCGCTGGACGAAGCGCCAGGCCGAGCGGACCTTGCGGCCGTCGGCGTCCAGAACCTCGCCGATACCGCCAGAGAGCGGGGCGGCCACCCCGCATGAAGCGAGGGCAATACCGAGCAGGGCGAAGGAAAAGGGTCGGAACAGGGCCATGGGATGGACTATCCTTGGGGGTCGGGAAAAGGTATGACTCGTGCATAGCACGTGAACAACCCGTAAATAAACTATTAAATGACACTCCAAGAACGACCTCTTACAGAGGATGCCGACCTCGCCTCGGGTCTGACAGCCATCGCCCGCGACACGGGGCTCGAGGATGCCGGTCTTGCGGTCGTTCTGAACGATGAACGTCGCGCCGCCTACCATCTGGGCGACACCCCCTTCACCGCCGCTTCCATCATCAAGGTCCCGGTGATGGCTGCCCTGCATGCGGCTTGGGCGGAAGGCAGGCTGCGGCCGGACCAGAGCCTCGAGGTGACGATGGCCGACTATACGGACACGTGGAAGCCCGCTCTGATACCGGGTCAGTTCGTGACCCTTGAAGAGCTGGACCGGCTCATGATCCGGAAGAGCGACAACGTGGCCACGAACATGTTGCTGGGGCTGCTCGGGGCGGACCATGTCGCGGCGTGGCTGGCGGGGCGTGGCCTCGAAGGCATCGAAGTCCGTCGCAAGCTGGGCGGCACGGTACCCATGCCCGGTGCGCAGCCCCCCGGCAATCGCATCACGGCTCGGGGTATCGCACGATTGCTGCACCTGCTGGCCACGGACGCCCTCGTCGGCCCCGAGGCGGATGCCCGGATGCGGGAGGTGCTGCTGGGGCAGGAGGACACGGCGCGCTTTCGCAGGGACCTGGCCCCCGAAGACCGACTCGCCCACAAGACCGGCGAAACCAGCCGCACCAGCCATGATGCCGGCATCCTGTTCGACGCGGATGGGAGCACCACGCTGGTCGCGCTGACGGCGATGCCGCCCCTCGAGGCCACGAACCGCCGCCTGGGTGCCTTCGCGCGGGCCGCCCGCGACCTCGTCAGGGCCGAACGGCGACGGTCGTCCGACTGACTCCTCGGCGCCACCACGCGATGGCAAGGGGCGAGCGGCCCCCGGGCGGCGGCGTGACCTTCAATGTCCAGCGTCCCCCGCCGTCGACCACCACGCGCTCGATCGGCCGCCGGCCGTCCCAGGCGAGGTCGGTCTCCTCGGGCACGCGGCCCGTGGCATCCTGGGGGAACGGCTCCCAGCGATGGACCAGCGTCGTCCCGTCTGCCAACACCAAGGTCCTCTGTTGATCGGGCCGACCGGGCCACGTCCACACGCGCAGGCCGGAACGGGCGACCGCTGCGTCGCGGATGGCCGGGTCCTCCGCCTCGAGGACGGTGTCGACGCCCTCGGGCAACAGCGGCAGGATGGCGCCCTCGCGGACGAAGACAGGCAAGTGATCCAGCGGCGCGTCGACTTCGTGCCAACGTCCGCCCTGCCGGGGCGCACCCTCCCAGAGGTCATACCAGGTCCCGCGCGGCAGGTAGAGACGACGGCGGGTGGCGCCGGGCCGGAAGACCGGAGCTACCAGCAGGTCGGCGCCCAGCATGTAGGTGTCGTGCATGTCCCGGCATAGGGGGTCGGCCGGCCACGTGAGCCAGAGGGGCCGCATCAGGGGCATGCCGGTCCGGGCGGCCTCGGCCACGAGGGCATGCCTGTAGGGCAGGGTGGCCATCGACCAGCCGGCCCACTTGCGCGTCAGACCCAGCAGGCGTTCGCTGCCATCCGTCTGGGCATTGAGCAGGGGCTTCTGACCCGAATGCGTCCGCATCACGCTGCTGAAGGCCCCGAAGGCCAACCAGCGTGCCAGCAGTTCGGGGGACCGGGCAGGCCCGCCCAGGGTCGCGAAACCGCCGACATCATGGGTCATGAAGGGAATGCCCGACAGCCCGGCCGTAAGAATCGCCGTCAGGGCCGAGGGGAAACCATCGGCCTCGCCCCAGTCGGTGTCCTGGTCCGCCGCCCACATGTAGGTGCAGGACGCAGGAATCCCGGTATAGCCGGCCCGGACATACGTCAGCCAGTCCCCGTCCGGCCGGGCGCGCTCCCAGAAGCGCCGATGCAGATCGGCCCATGCGACGGGATAGGCATTGTGCGCCGTGGCCCCGGTGCGCCCACCGGAGAGCTCCGCACCGTGAGGCAGCCACTCTCCGAAATCGACCATGGCCCCGGAGAATCCGGCCTCGGCAAAGGCCTCGAGTCGCCGCTCCACCCATGGCCGAAGGCCTTCGGACCAGAGATCCAGCATGGACAGCAATCCGAAGGGCCCCGGCCAATCCATCGGATGCCCGGAACGATCGCGGACGACGGCCCCCAGGCCCTCCAGCGCAGTCCGCTGCGGATGGTCCCCGGGCACGAACGGATTGAAGTACCCCAGGGCCTTCAGACCCATGCCGGAGAGGGTCCGGTTCAGCGTATGGACATCCGGATACTGCGCGGCATCGGCCTCCCAGCGGCCCCACGGCATGTGCGTGAGGCCCGGCAGAGGACCGTGTTGGAGGCCTACCCAGTCCTCGTACCAGAGCGTCGAGAAGGGCACCCTTGCGTCCCGCAGGCGCCGCGCGCGGGCCAGCACGGCATCCTGGCCGCCCTTGCCCCACTCCGCCGGCGCCATGACCCATGCGGGCGGCACGCGGGGTCGCCCCATGCTGGCCGTCGCCCGGGTCAGGATCTCCTCGGGCCCGGCACCCGTCCACACCGTCAGCGTCGGTGAAGCCTCGTCCACGACCAGCCTGAGCCGCGCGGGATCGGTGGCCCCAAGATCCCAGACCGACCGGGCGGTGGTGCCCGCCAGCAGGCCATAGCCTGCGGAGGAAAGCAGGAAGGGCACGGGGGCGTGGGAACTCCACGGCACGTTGCCGACGCCGGGCAGGGGTTGCTCGGACTTGCCGTTGCCCCCTTCCTCGACCCAGCAGGGCAGGACGCGGCCATGCTGATCCAGTGCATTGGTGCGGGAGCCCAGGCCGTAAAGCCCCTCCTCGGCCCCGAGGCTCCAGGAGAGGCCAAGGCGTGCCGGCGGCCCGTCGCCGACCCAGCGGTACCGCATGTCCAGACCGCCATCGTCGCGTCCCGCGACCTCAAGGGACAAACCCCGCCACGGAGACCCCGGCACGGGCCACCAGGCGAGAGGCGCGACGCCAGGTTCGGACCAGGGGATCGGGGCCCGCGGCAAGTCCCGCCACTCCCGGTCCCCGCCACGGAACGAGAAGATACCCAGCAACTGACTGGCGGAGACGGGGTCCCACGTCGCCCGGACCCTGTCGAGATCCAGCAGGAAACGGGTTCCCCCTTCGCCGCCGCGCACGCGCAACACCGCGCCCTCGACGGATGCCGTCGCGATGGGCGGGGGTGATTCTGCGATATTCACCAGAACTTTGCCTCGTCTTCACCGGGAGACCACAAGACTCCCCGTGCCTGCCGGGACAAGACCATCATGCAAGCTCTCCCCGCCTCACGGCTACCGGTGGCCTCCGCCACGCGGGTGCCGGCGGTGGCTGCCGGCGGCCTCAGCATCAATCCGGGTGCCAAACTCCAGGTCGACGAACGCGTCCTGGGCTTCATCCCGGTCAAACTCGCCATCGACATGGGCGATTTGCTGGAGGGCAAGCATGGCAGGGACTTCCGCTTCACCTTCACGGGCCCGAACGTGGCGCGGGTGCAAGGCGTGGCCTCGTACGCCATCTTCAGCACGCAGGTAGACCAGCAGATGGCCGTCCAGGGGGGACACCTCGTTCAGGACATGGCCGTGCATCTCGGCGAAAACCGCAAGGTCCATGCGGAGGGCAACCTCAAGTTCTTCGGGCTGACTTTGCCCTTCCGCACGCGCCTCGAGCACGCCCGGACCACACCCAGCACCTTCGCGTTCCGCATCGAGAGCCTCGAGGTCGGCAGCCGCAGCCGCATCTCCATACCCAAGCCGATCGTGGCCTTCCTCGCCACCTTCATCCTGGGGGCGGTCGGGAGGCTCAAGGGCGTTCGGGCCGTATCCGCCGACACGGTTTCGATGGACATGGACAGCCTGGCCGTGCCGCCGATGCCGACAGCGGGCGTGGCCGCGACCATGCGCCGTCCCTGAACGCGTCCCGCCCGGGAGCGGTATCCTGTAGGCCTTGCCCGTCGACCCCGGGGAGGATTCACGGATGAGCGTGCAGGAAGATCTCCCTGCGGGCGGCAGCCGAACGCAGTTGATGCGCGCGGTGGTGGCCTCGGCCGTCGGCACGGCCATCGAATGGTACGACTTCTTCCTGTACGGCGTGGCGGCAGCGCTTGTCTTTCCGGGGCTGTTCTTCCCCGGAAGCACCGAATTCGTCGGCCAACTGCAGGCGTTCGGGACCTTCTTCGTCGGCTTCCTCGCGAGGCCGGCCGGGGCGGCGATCTTCGGCCACCTCGGGGATCGGATCGGACGCAAGGCCTCGCTTGTCGCGACCCTGCTGCTGATGGGCCTCGCGACCGTCGCGATCGGCCTGCTGCCGACCCACGCCCAGATCGGCCCGTGGGGTGCGGTAGCGCTGATCCTCCTGCGGACCCTGCAGGGCATCGGCGTCGGTGGAGAGTGGGGCGGTTCCGTCCTGATTGCCCTCGAGTGGGCCGCCAAGGACAAGCGCCGCGGCTTCGTGGCCTCGTGGCCCCAATTCGGCGTGCCCGTCGGCCTGCTGCTGGCCAACGGTGCCCTTTTCCTTGCCCAGCGCCTGCCCGAGGCGGACTTCCTCGCGTGGGGCTGGCGGTTGCCTTTTCTGATGAGCGGCCTGCTCATCGCGGTAGGCCTGTGGATTCGCGTGGGCGTCGAGGAGACGCCTGTCTTCGCGGCCCTGAAGGAGCGGGGCGAGACCGCGCGACAGCCTGTCCTCGAGGTCATCAGGCTGCACGGGCCCGAGATTCTCCTGACGGCCCTCGTGCGCACCAGCCAGATGACGGCCTTCTATCTCTTCACGACCTTCGTCCTGTCCTACGGTACCAAGGTGCTCCACCTGCCCAAGGAACTGCTCCTCGGGGGCGTCATGCTGTCGGCGACCCTATCGATGGTGACCATCCCGCTTTCGGGTTGGCTGTCGGACACGCTGGGCCGGCGCTTCCTGACCATCCTCGGCGCCTCTCTGCTGGCGCTATACGGCTTCCTCTACTTCGGGGCGCTGGGTGCCGGGGTGACGGGCGGACTGCTCCTCCTCGTGCTGGCCTTGGGCAATCCCGTCCATGACCTGCAGTTCGGGCCGCAGGCAGCCCTCATTGCCGAGGCCTTTCCGCCGCGCCTGCGCTATGCCGGTTGTTCCCTGGGGTTCCAGCTGGCCTCGGTGACGGCCGGCGGACCAGCCCCCCTCGTCGCCACATGGCTGGTCGAAAAGACCGGTTCAGGCTACGCCGTGGCGTGGTACCTGGCCGCGTGTGCCGCCGTCAGCATCGTGGCCGTCCAGGCCCTGGCCAGACGGTCGCGGACGGCCATGGGCCTCGATCAGGCGTAGGGCGCCATGATCTCGAGGACGTTGTCCTCGGAATCCTTGATGTAGACCGATGCCGTGCCGTCGCGATGGGTCTTGAGGGGACCGAAGGCCTCCGCATCCGGTCGGACGACGGCAAGATGCGGAGGATGCTGGTCGGGCACCACCAGGGCGAGACGGATGTTGGCGAAGGACAGCAGCGCCCACGTTTCGTCCTGATAGGTCACGTCGACCGAGAAGGTCTCGCGGTACCAGGCCACGGCCCGGGCCACGTCATCAACCCGGATGGCCACATGGTCGAGCGTGTCGCGTTCAGGCATCGTGATTCCTCCCGTATCGGGTCCCGACGGTCCATCTTACGCCCGGGCCCGGGCCATGCCACCATGACCGCGTCCCCCCGTGATCGAGGTTGCCGCATGAAAGCCATCGTCCCCGTCGCCTCCCTGCTTCTCCTGGTGGCCGGCCTGCCCGGATGCTCGAAGGTCAGTGAAAAGCTGAACCAGTTCTCCCGCGAATGGGACGCCTCGCCCAAGACCGTGACCATTTTCAGCATGGGCGGTGAACCGGTGAAGACCTACGACATCGGCCGCAGCAAGGTCACCCGCGCCGAGGACGGCCAGGGCAGCTACGTCTACTTCTACGCGCAGGGCAAGTACATCCAGACCAACATGGGCTACGTGGTCGAGTCGAAGTAGTCGGCAGACTCAGCGTTCCTGACGCGTCAGCCAGGCATTGGCGCCGTCGAAGATCGCAAGCCACGCCCCCTGGAGCAGCACCCCGGCCCCGTGGCCGCGCAGGTTGTCGTCGGGTTGGGCCATGAGCGCCAGACCCACCGCCATGTAGCCCAGGTCGAGCGCCGCGTTGATCCCATACAAGCCATGCAACCAGCCGCGCTGGCCCGGATCGGCGGGCATGGCCCGGCGCTTCGCGAAGTCGTCCCACGCCCAGGCACCGATGCCCGCGTCGATGAGGCCCCAGACCACCTGCTGGGTGGCGAAGGCGCGGGTCCAGGCATCGGTCGGCCGCACCAGCAGACTGGCGCCCGTCGCCATCGAGGCGATGCCCCAGCCGGCCGTAAGCGCCATGGCCTGCTGCTGCTGACCCAGCAGGACGAGGTCAGGCGGCAGCGACGCAGGCAAGGACGACGCCGGGGGTGCAGCCTCCTCGGCGCGGGCCGGTCCCGCGACCGTGAGCGCCAGGCCGATGCCGAAGGCAAACCCGGCGCAAGTGGCCTTAGGGAGCCGCGTGTGAAGTCCCCTCACGGCTGGCTCTCCTGAGGCGGGCCGGCAAGGAACCCGGTGCCCCCCGTGCGGCCCTTCTTGCCCGTCAGTTCCTTCATCAGGCGAAAGAGCAGATTGACCCGCGCCTGCGCCTGATCGCGCTCGTCACGCAGGCGCTCGCGCTCGGCCACGCGCGCCGAACGACGCTCCTGCAGGGCCAACGCGGCGAGCACCTCCGGCAACGGTTCGCCATCCGGACCGGGCGGCAAGGCCGGAATGGGCACGGGCTCATCCGCCAACTCCTCGGGATCCATCGACTCCTCGAGGGAGCGCAGGGCCTCGGTCTGCAAGAGGATCACGGAGACCTGATGGTTCCGTTCGTCGGAAACCACCTTGTACATGTAGGTGGCGTCCTGAAAGAGACGGCTGGCCGTCGGATCATCGAAGAACGCATCGAGGAACGCCAGACGCTCCTCCGACGCCTCGTCCGGCGGCAGGCCATCGCCCGGAAAGACGTTGCCGGTACCCATCTGGGGCTTGGGCGCCTGCGGGACCACCAGCTGCTGAGTCGCAGGTGCTGCAGGTCTTGGGCGGGGTACGGCCGCAGCCTGCGCCGAGGGCTTGAAGACGTCCGTGCCAGAGCGGACCGGCCCCGTGCCCGGCCTCTGGACGACAGGTTGCGGCGATGCCTCGGGCTGAGGCTTGGGAGCGCCCGCCAAGCCCAGCAATCGACCGAGCAAGCCCTTCTTCTGTGAGGCGTCTTCCTGTGCCATGCCTCTTTTCTACCCGGTGAAGGGTGCCATGTCCCGGAACGTTAGGTGGCGGCTGGCTGCTGGGTAAGTTGAAGGCAGGCCCCGTCCGGGCTGTTCCAGTTTTCGAGGTCTGATGTCCATGTCGAATGTCCCCAGCTTCGGTACCGGCACTGTCTCCATCTCTGCCCCGGTTCAGAGCCGCCCCAAGGCCGAAGGCGGCGGAGCAACCAAGCCCGCCGAGCAGGAGGTGAAGGCCCGTCAGGACGAGACGTCCACGGGTGGCGCCAAGACTCAGGATCTGGCAAAGACGGCCAAGCAAGAGACAGACAACGAAGTCCAACGCCTGCTGAACCGGTCCCGGGCAAACCAGACCAATCAGACCAGCCAAGCCAGCGAGGCCACCTCATCCACAACGCAGGAAGCCGGAGCCTCCTACACCGTCAAGCAGGGAGACACCCTCGGCGCCATTGCCAAGGCCAACGGCGTTTCCTTGGCAGACCTGAAGCAACTGAACCCTGACCTCTTCAAAGATGGCAAGGATGCTTCGGGCAAGCGCCGTTCCGCCTCGGGCGGCCTCATCTATCCCGGTGACAGCATAAAGCTGCCCGCCAAGAAGGGCAGCGCCCCCGCGGACAAGCCCGCCGAGAAGCCTGCCGACAAGCCTGCCGATAAGCCACCTGCCACTGGTGACGCACCCAAGCCCCCTGTCTCCGGCGAAGACCCGAAAAAGCCCGAGGAGAAGGAAGAGCCCAAAGTTTGTCTACCGGGCGATGCTTTGGTCGACGCGGCGCTCAAGAAGCCCAGCGTAGCCGGCAAATGGACGCTGACCGAGCAGAAGCAGGTGCTTGACTCGGTCAAGGCGCAGGTCGACGGCCTGATGAAGGTGGCCAACGACGAGACCAAGCCGGCCAAGGACCGCCTGAAAGCGACTCAGGACGCCATCAAGCTGGCGGACGACATGCTGGGCATCGCCAACCGCAGCGGTAACTACGATCTGGCCGAGGAACTCAAGGGTGTCCTCGACAAGGATGCGGCGGGCAAGCTGGCCGAGAGCCTCAAGGTCAAGGCAGGAGACGGGGATGCCGTGAAGACTGCCGTCCGCGAGCTGGACCCCGGCAAGCCCGAGCAGTTCAAGGCGTTGGCCGACCAGATCCGCAAGGATCAGCCCGCCTTGGCCGGCATGCTGGACACGCTCGCCAACCCCGCCCTCTCCAAGGATGTCCGGGACGAACTGATGCAGGCCGTCGAGGACAACCGCAACACGGCCAAGGATCTGCGGGATGCCGTCAAGGAGATTCGCAATCCGGCCGACGCCGAGGCGGTCGCCGGCATCGCGACGGCCCGCGGCCAGACGGCCTTCGCTGCCAATGTGAAGGCAGCCTCGGAAGCCACGTCCGAGGGCGTCCGCGAGAACCTCTACAAGGCCATCGGCGGCGGCACGTTCTGGACCACGGACAAGGGCGCGCTGCAGGAGGCCCGCGACAACGTCGTCACAGAAGCCGACCAGAAGGCCTTTGCGACGGTGTCCGGCAACCTGGGCGGCCTCTGACGGTAACCTTCCAAGACGTCAGCGCCCGTCCTGCGTTGCAGGGCGGGCGCTAGTATCTTCAGTCGCTGATCCAGGACACTCCGGGCGGCATCCACGTCCATGCAGTCGTGGGAGGCACGGGCGCGAATGCGGTGGACGCCGCCCAGTCCTTCTCGAAGGTTCCGCGGACCGAGCCGAGCAGATCCGCCTCGTCCAGGATCAGGCCGACTTCGCGGTTGTTCTTGATCGAGTTGGTCGTCAGATTGACGGACCCGACGTAGAACCGGTTGTCTGCCGAGACCATCTTGGCGTGGATGACCGGTTCGGCAATCCAGCGAGACTCGATGCCCATCTCCTTCAAGCGGGCGGCCGCCGAGGCGTTGCCCGGGATGTGCTCCGGATCGCCCATCAGCACCCGGACCTTCACGCCGGCCTTGGCCCGCTCGCCCAGAGCAGCAAAGGTGGCCTCGTCATACATGACTTCGTCGTAGACCTCGATGGCCTGCCGTGCGCTGCTAATCAGGTCCTGCAGGCGGGCCTCGGCGTTCACCGGACTGACGACGAGGCGGGGAGAGGTCGGCGCCCAGGGCTTGTGCGCCCAGTCCGCATCGAAGAGCGCGTTCATGTCCCGAACGTCCTCCGGTCGGGTGTCGACAACGCCGAACTCGCGGTTGCGCGTCATGCCCGACTTGGACATGTTGGCGGTCAGGATCCATGCCTTGGCGCGGTCCACGATCATGAACTTGCTGTGGGTGAAACGAAAACTCGGATCGGTCCACGCCAGCATGACTTTGCTGCCCGTGAGTTTCTTGAGCGTTTCCTTGTTGATGGGCAGGGGGCTATTGGGGTTGGAGGGATTGTAAGGTGCGGGATCCAGCATCACGCGCACCCTGACGCCCCGGTCGGCAGCCGCAGCGAGTGCCTTGATGATGTCGTCGTTCGACAGGATGTAGACCTGCACGTCCAAGGTCCGGCGGGCCGAGGCAATGGCCTCGAGGATCGGTGCCACGCCCGCCTCGGGCCAGACCAGCAGGCGGGTGTCGCGCGCCCGGGCCGCCGCCTCGACGGTTGCGGAGGTCGTCCGGACAGAAGGCGCCAAGGCTCCGCAGGCCGTCACCGACAGGGCAGCCGCCAACAGCAGGAAGCGAGACGACAAGCGAATCACGGGGACCACCTTCCAGGAGGTTAAGAACCAGCCAGAAAGATTATCACCAGTTCAAGGATTTTCTTGCTGCTTCAGGCTTGCAACGTGGTCATGATCTTGCGGATATACTGTCTGGTCTCGGCATAAGGGGGAACGCCCCGATGCTCGCGAACCGCACCGGGCCCGGCGTTGTAGGCAGCAAGCGCCTTGCGAAGGTCCCCGCCGAAAGTATCCAGCTGCTGCTTCAGGTAGCGGGCGCCTCCCAGCAGCTGCTGCCAGGGATCGCGGATGTTCGTCACCCCGACGGATCGGGCGGTGGCCGGCATGAGTTGCGTCAAGCCCCGGGCGCCCACGCTCGAGCGCGCACCGGGATTGCCCTCGGACTCCGCCTGGACCAGGGCCCCGAGCACCTTCGGGGAGACGCCGGTGGCCCGGGCGGCCTTCTCGATCATCGGCCACCAGCGCCGCACGGCCGGGCGCAGGCCCGCGGGCGGACGCGAAGAGGGTGCTGCCTGTCCGGACGCAGCGGCAGTTGCAGCGGCTGCGGACCGAACCCGCGGCGTGGCCCCGGCTACCCCCGGCACCGTCCTCAGGTTCAGTACGTCGCCCGCATGGATGAGGTGGTGGTTCCGAATCTGCGGATTGGCAGCCCGCAACTGTTCGACCGTCGTGCCATGACGACGGGCCAGACTGTAGAGCGTGTCTCCCTTGGCGATGCGGACCTGCATGGCGACCTCCCGGATGTCATGTGGGTACATGGAGACCATCGTCGACTTCACGCATGCCAAAGATTGATTTCACACGCGTTTAAAATATCCTTGGCCCGAGGTTCCCCTTGAGCGACTGCAGGGTATGTTCCGATTCATGAAGGCGACCGCGCGATGATCGATTGGCTGCACAACGCTCAGGCGTGGCTTGCCCTCGCCGTGGTCCTGCTGCTTGCGGAAGTCCTGACCACGACATTCTTCCTCGCGTGCCTCGCCATCGGTGCCCTTGCGGCCGCCGGATCCATTGCCCTCGGCGACGCAGGGACGGAAGCCCTGATTGCCTTTTCCGTCGCAAGCGTGCTGTCGATGGCTGCCCTGCGTCCCTTCCTGCTGCGGATGCTTGGCCCCCCGGGCGAGGTGCTCACCAACGTGGCCGCCATCATCGGCAAGGAAGGCCGGGTTGTCGTCCCCATCCGCCCCGAAGTCGACGAAGGACGCGTCCAGGTCGGCGGAGAAGATTGGTGGGCCATCTCGGCGAACGGCGAGCCCATCGATGCGGACGTCCGCATCGTGGTCCTGGCCGTCGATGGCAGCAAACTGACCGTCTGTCCGTCGGAGGAACCGACGGCAACTCTCGCCACCCCATAGGGAAGGAGCCTTTGTCTTGGAAAGCATGTTGCCCCTGATCCTGTTGGCCTTGCTGGCCATCGCCCTCATCAGCAAGGCGATCATCATCGTCAAGCAAAGCGAGGCCATCGTGGTGGAACGTCTCGGCTCCTACCACCGCACGCTGAGCTCGGGTCCCAACATCATCTGGCCGATCATCGACATCCCGCGCGAAGTCGAGTGGCGCTACAACGTCGAGACGGGCAAGGGCAAGCAAACCACGATCCAGCAGCGGGTCCTGCGCATCGACCTGCGCGAGACGGTCTTCGACTTTCCCCGCCAGAACGTCATCACCCGGGACAACGTCGTCGTGGACATCAGTGCCCTCCTCTATTTCCAGGTCACGGAACCCGTCAAGGTCATCTACGAGATTGCCAATCTCCCCGACGCCATCGAGAAGCTGACGCAGACCTCGCTGCGCAACGTCATCGGCGAACTGGACCTCGACGAGACGCTGACGAGCCGCGACACGATCAACAGCAAGCTGCGCTCGATCCTGGACCAAGCCACCCACAAGTGGGGCATCAAGGTCACCCGGGTCGAACTTCAGGACATCACGCCCCCCCTCGAGATCAAGGGCGCGATGGAGAAGCAGATGCGCGCCGAACGGGACCGTCGTGCGGCCATTCTCGAGGCCGAAGGCCAGAAGAGTGCCCGCATCCTCGAATCCGAAGGCATCAAGGACGCCCAGATCAACCAGGCGGAAGGCGACAAGCAGGCGCGCATCATGGCCGCCGAAGCCGAGGCGCAGGCCAGATTGCGCGTCGCCGAGGCAGAGGGCCAGGCCATCCTGCGCATCGCCGAAGCCGTACGCGTGGCCGGCGGCGATCCTGCCAGCTACCTGCTGGCCATCCGGTACATCGACGCCTTCCGCGAACTGAACGCCGGCAGCGACACCAAGACCATCTACATGCCCTACGAAGCCACGGCCATGCTGGGCGCGCTCGGAGGCATCGGCCAGATCATGGGAACGCGCACGCCGCCCGCGACCTGATCTCTCCAAGCAGTCGGAGAAATACTGAAACAATTTCAGCATGGGGGGTACGGTTACAACATGACCCCTGTTCGCCCGCCCCCCGTCCAGCGCATGCTGGCGATGGTGGCGGTGTTGATGCTGTCGCTCCTGCAACCGGCCTGCGCCACGGTCGGGCCAGCATCCGCGAACGATCGTGACCACATGGCCTCTACAGCCTTGTCAGGGCAGGTTCGATTCCCTCAGGAGCGACAAGCTCAGGCATACGGCATCCGCGACGTGGCACTGGCCGCCACCGTGTCCATCATCGACATGGGGTCCAGCGAAACGATTGCCACCACGCTGACGAACAGTCAGGGCGAATTCAACTTCACCGCGGAGGTCACCAACAAGCTGGCCCTCGAAACGCCCTACATCCTCGAGGCCGTGAAAGGGCTTTCCTCGAATGCACCCGGGGTGGCTGCCGTCCGCGTAAGAACCGTCTTCCTGAAGGCAAGCACAGGCTTCTACTCCATGAGCCAGGGCGCGCTCGCCATCACCCCCGGCACGACGGCCCTTTCCATCATCGCGGGCTTCGAGGGAATCGACGGTCGGCTGCTGATCGACATCTTCCTGGACGACGGCTACAACCTGATCCTGGTCCCGAACCCCGACATCGGCGTCACGCAGGCGAAGTACGACACGGTCAATGCCTTGGCGCGACAGGCCATGGGCGAAGACCGGGACCCGGTGGAAGCGATCATCCTTGACGCCGGCGTCTACAAGCTCAAGGGTGGCGCGGCCTCGGCCATCAACGAGCTGCGCCTGCTGGCCATGTCCCCCAACCCGGCGCCCGAAGGCGGCATCGTGACGCTGCTGGGCACCAAGTTGCAGGAAAACGGCTTCCAGACGACAGTCAAGTTCGGCACGCTGGTGACTCCAGTGCTGGAAACCGTCGCCAATGGCATCAAGGTGCGCGTGCCGGTCGGAGCCACCTCGGGGACCCTTTCCGCCATAAACGCGTCTGGCAACGCGACCATGAGCATCAACATCATCCCTCCCGTGAGCGGTCAGAACACGCCGACCGGAGACGGCAGCCGGCTTCCCGGCGGCCAACTGTCCGGCAACGTGCCTTCCGCCGTAGGCGGGGCTTTCGAACCTTGACCACCCAGGAATCAGGAGACCGCATCGTGAACGACTCCTCCAAGGCGACCCACGGCGCAGCGCGCATCCTGCGGGTGGCCGTCGCCGGTGCGCTCGCGCTGGTGCTTGGCTGCCAACAGATGGTCCAGCGGGGCGAACCCGTCAACACCGGCAACCCGACCACTGCCGGCGAGGCCCCGGACGTCCAGGCGGCTGCCTTGGCTCCAAAGCCCGTCCAACCGGGACAACTGACGTCGGCCGAGTTCCTGAAGCAATGGCGGTCCCAGAAGATTGCCGATCTGGAAGGCGGCGTGGACGTCACGGCCGAGGTCAGCCGCAAGATCCAGGCGTCCGTCGCCGAAGTGGTCTCGTTCGCCACCATCTCGCTCATCGACGCCGAGAGCAATTCGGCGGCAGCCAGCACCATATCGAACGGCCGAGGACAGTTCACCCTCTCGATGAACGGCTTCATTCCCGACACAGGCAGAGCGTACTACCTCGAGGCATCCAAGGGGCTCAACGGTCACATGCCCGGTAGCCCGGTGGTGCGCTTCCGGACGCTGGTCCGCTGGAACGGCTCGACCTGGGAGTCGCTCTCGGGCGGCACCATCAGCATCAGCTCCTTGACGACGGCCGTCTGCATCGCGGCCCAGCTGGCACCTTCCACCTTCGACCCGGCTACCTTGATGAACAAGATCAACGCCTCGGTCAAGCCGCCCATCCTGAATCGCTCCCCGGCCGCGCCGACGGGCTTCACCGACGCCCAGATCCTGGGTATGGCCACCGACGTGCTGGCCTACCTCACAGCCAATCTCGATCCTGTCGGATCCCTGTCGGACGTCGCCCCCTCAATCACCTACCAGAGCACGGACTCGGCTCGCCCCGGCCAGACGCTCGAAATCCGGGGCAAGGGCTTCAGCCCCACACCCTCACAGAATCTGGTCACCTTCGGGGGCAGCTCCCCGGGTGCCATCGTGGCCGGTGGCACCGAACGCCTCTACGTCATCGTGCCCAATGACGCCGCGACGGGTTCGTTGGTCGTGACTACGCCGCGTGGCGCGGTCACGGGCATGACCTTCTATGCTGGACGCGCCAATCCGGTGTTCAAGATTTCGCGCTGGTTCCCGGCAAGCAGTTTCTACCAGCCGGGTGAGGAAGTGACCTTGCTGGGCTTCGGCTTCTCGAACGTCCCCTCGGGCAATACGGTGGTCGTCGGCGACGTGACGACCACGCCTTCCACTTGCGACGAGCAGTTTCTGGTCTTCAAGGTGCCTGAAAACGCGACCAAGGGCCCCATCAGCGTCCGGACCAGCGCGGGCAGCAGCAACGAGCTGAATGTGACCGTGGAGTTCCGGCCAGTCATCAAGGACTGGTTCCCACGGACCGGTGCACCCAGGGCCGAATTTGTCGTGACAGGAACGAATTTCGGTTCATCTCAGGGCACCATTCGAATCAATAATGTCGACTGTCCCGTGAACCTCTGGTCGGACACCCGGATTGAAGCCGTCGTGCCGACGACAACAACCGGAGCGCTCAGTATTGCTCGCAAGTCCGGTGGGTCAGCCAATCCGGGTAACTTTGCTGTCCTGAGCGGCACCATCACCAACTGGACAACCTCTGCCGTGACAGCGAAGTCCCACATGACCGGCATTCTGGCCGTGAAGGATCGATTCCTGTACGCGATGGGCGGATACGACAATAGCCAAGGCTACAACTACGATGTCGAACGCACGCAACTGGGTGACGATGGTAGCCTTGGTGCCTTTACGACAATGAATGGCATCTCACAACCCTGGACTTGGAACATGCATAACGGCGACAACCCAAGCCACAACCCCCACTTCATCGGCGGATTTCTTTATAACTACGCCGGATATCCGTCGAATGGCGGAAGCTACCCATACAATCAGGTAATTCGAGCACAAGTCAACGCCGATGGATCAATCGCCCAGAACTTTTCTGCCGCGCCCATCACCATGGCACAGCAGGTCTATTACGTGACCTATGCGATGCGCATCAAGGAATATGTCTACATCTTTGGTGGCCACTGGAACACAGACGCCGTTCAGTCGGCCCGAATCAACGCCGATGGAACCCTCCAGCAGTTCCAAGTCGTCGGCCGTCTGCCGTGCCTCGACTATGGCACGCAGTTGGTGCATGTGGGCCAATACGTTTACAAGCTGGGGGGATACAGCAGCAATTGCTGGAGCCATCACGGATACATGCACCGAGCTAGCGTCGATAGTAGCGGTGCATTAACAAGTTCGTTCAGCTACCTAAATCGCACCCTTCCATATGACATGTATGCCTCGAACTGTGCTGTCATAGGCAACTATGTCTACATCTTCTACAGCTACAGTTCGAGCTACAACAGCTGGCAAACCCGGCTCGTGTACCGCGCCCCAATCGATGCAAACGACAACATTGGCAACTGGGAGCAGATGCCCACTGCGCCCTCGGGCAGCATCTATGCCAACCTTGTGGTCGTAGGGAGCAAGATCCACATGTTCTCCTACTACGACGGCAACTATCGAAACATCGTGCAGACCGCCACCCTCAACTGAATCCCGAAAGCAACAGCAGTGACCTCATCAAGACTCGCGTTGAGCTTGGCCGTGGGCGGGCTCATATTGGCCGTCCACGTCCCAGGATGCACGGGCGCCACCACTTCCCCGACAACGGGTGCAGTTGCAACACGCAAGCCTACGACGACAGCCACCAAGAGCCCGACCCCGAGACCCGCAGGCCAGGACACCGTCAATGGCGGCATCACGGACCGGAGTCCTGCCCCGACCGCGACGCCAACGCCAGGCAACCCTGATAGCAACACGAACGGTGGCAGCAACGGCACCCAGCCCACCGCGTCACCCGCGACCAACGTTACGCCGATCCCCGGATCGAATGCGACGCCGACGGCCACGAGCACGCCAGCCAGTCCGGGGGCGAGCGGACCTTCACCGACCGTTGCCCCTGTGTCCAACAACAACCCTTACGCCCCCTTCGAGTCCATGGGCATCGGCCTTCTGGTCGGCAATGGCCCAGTTGGCAACCTACCGAGGGTCATCTACGAGCCGGCACCCGATGGCGTGAACAGCTTGGGCAAGCCGACAACCCTCAAGCTCACCGCTGAGGTCACGCTCAACAACGGCCTCAAGGACAGCCGCGCAAAGTGGCGCAGCCGCAACACGCTGGTCGCCACCGTGGACGCCAACGGTCTGGTGACTGCGGTAGGCCGTGGTGCCACCGAGATCATCGCCATCCCGGCAGACGATCTGGCCTACCCGGCCGATCTGACAGTCCCCTCGGCGACTGCCAATATCGAGGTCAAGGCAGTCGGCGGCATCGATCTGGTGGTGGAATGACCGTGCGCAACCTTCAACATCCTGCAGCCTTCACGGCCTCTGCGATTCTTGCGGCCGGCCTCTCGGCTTGCGCCGGCGGTATCCCCCTGCACGCTCCGCCTGCTGAAGTGACTGGCATTGGCAATGAGATCGAACAGGCAACACCGACCGAAAAGGCAAGCCTGACCCTTACCATTCGTTGGCCCGACCGAACCGTGGCGGCCATCCCTGTCGAGGCCGTCCGGATCGATGCGGTGGTGAAGGACAGCTCGGGCAATACCCTCGGACAGGGTTCCGTGAATCGCGATGGTGCTCCGACCTCGATGCTCACGATCGCAGACCTCACGGTTCCCGTCACCGGAAACGTCACGGTCAACGTTCAGGCATTCGACGCGAACAACACCGAGGTCGGCATCGGGACGGCAACGGCCAAGCTGGTCCCAAATCAGAAAATCGCCCTCCGCCTGACGATGCAGGAAACCAAGGTTCCGGCCATCACGCTCATCAACCCCCCAGCCGCAGGGGCAGGTGCCTACATCAAGGTCACGGGCGTGAATCTGCCGACCAGCAAGGACGGGCTCAGCGTCAGCATCGGCGGCATACCGGTCTCCAGCGCCTTGTTGCAGGTCTCGCAATCCGGCACATCTCTGGAGTTCCCGGTGCCCGAGGGAGCCACCAGCGACTCCGTCATCCTGACCTATGGCCCGCGCACCGTCAGAAGCGGAGACATGTTCCAGACCGTCACGGCTCTGGAGTTGACTCAGACCGGCGGCACCCTCGCCAAAAACGGCACGGCAAGTTTTCAGGTCGTGGCCAAGGGCAGCAACGGTTCAGCCCTGTCTGGTGTCAACCTCTTCTGGAACATGACCAATGTCCAGGCAGCGACAGCCGGCGGCAGCGGCGGCGGGGCCGCCGGAGGTCAGGGCCCATCAGGCCTGCCGACCGCCGGCAGCATCGGAAACTTCGAACCGTTCCTGACAACCACGACAGTTACAGGTAGCGTTGCGGGTGGGCAAGGTGGAGGCGGGGGCGGGGGCGGATCCTCAACACCAGTCGCAACCAGCAGCATCGCCTTCACGGATGCCGGCACAGGCACGATCGAGGTCAAGACGGGTAACGTCGTGGCCACGGCTACAATCGTCGTCTCGCCCTGAATCTTGGACTCCCCGCCCCCCGCGTGCCCACCACGCGGGGGGTTTCCCTCTTGGGGGTCCAGAACGGCAGATTGTTCGGCCTTCTTGAAATTCCTGTTACCGCAGACAGCCTGGTCTGGGATTCTCCGGATAACCCCCTCAAGCGAAGGCCACCTGGAAACAGGTGCAGACGCGGCGGGACATCCCGGGGGGGATGGACACCGACCCTCGTCGAACGGCCTTCGCAACCGCGTGCTTCATCAAGGGGGGATGAAACCATGGCTGACGCAATCACCAGCAAGCCGACCATCGCCGGCGCTCAGATCGCCAGCACGGCTGCGCCGACGGTCAAGGCTGCCGCCGATGCTCCGGCAGCCGACTTCGGCTCGGGCAACCAGCCCAGCCTGCCTGCTCTGGACAATGCCATGACTCCGGCCCGGGGCCAGGCCTCCGGTCTCGATTTCCGCAGCTGGGGCGATCCGCACTTCGTGTCGGGCGATGGCCGCAAGTGGGACAACATGAACATCGGCACCGTCAGCCTGTTCAAGAGCGACAAGGGTGACCTCGAGCTGCAGAGCAACCAGCAGAAGGTCGAGGGCCTCGGCGCCGTCGGCTCCACCGTCAATGTCGGCGCCGCGCTGCGTGTCGGCGAGAACGTCGTCCGGTACGACGCCCAGGCCGACAAGCTCTTCGTCAACGACAAGGAAGTCTCGGTTGCGGAAGGCAAGGCCTTCGACCTGCCCGGCGGCGGCCAGATCGAGCGCAAGGGGGCCAACCTCGAGGTCACCAGCCCCAAGGGCGACCTCATCCGATTCGAGGACAAGGGCAAGTACATGGACCTCTCGGGTTCCCTGTCCGCCACCCGCGAAGACGGCGAGGTCACCGGCGCCCTGGGACGCTTCGACGCCGACACCAACGCGGACAACGATCTCGTGATGCCGGACGGCACGATGGCCAAGTCCGTCGAAGAGTTCAACAACGCCTGGAACACCACCCAGGCCAAGGACATGTTCAAGAATGCAGCAGCGGACATCGTCAAGGCCGCCCAGGCCGAGATGAGCCCCTACGCCGGCGAACGCAAGGCACTCGAGGCCGAAAAGAAGGCCCTCTACGATCAGGAACAGGCCAAGGGCAAGGAGCGTCTCGAGATCGTCGGCAACATGCCGCTCAAGGATGGCGTCGCGGAATACCTGCGTGCTCTGCCGGCCGACAAGGTCACCGAAACCGACAAGGACCTCCTCGCCAAGTACGACGCAGCCAAGAGCAAGGTCGCTGCCCTCGAGGCCGAGATCGCCACGCTCAACGAGAAGCAGGGTCTCATCGACAAGCGTCTCGAAGGCCTGACGCAGATGGAGAAGCTGGACGGCGTGATGAAGACGGAGTTCGCCGCCGAGCAGACGGCTGGCACGGAGCGGGTCAAGGCCCTCGAGGAGAAGATTGCCGGTGCTGCCCGGTACAACACCCTCCAGGCCTCTTCCTCGACCAACCCGCTGGCCATCACGGGTGCCGACACCATCTGGATGCAGGGTTACGAACGGACCCTGCAGCGGATCGCGGCGCTCGAGGCCGAGATCGCGGATCGCAACCGGAAGCAGCAGGAAGCTGCCGCCGAGAAGGCCCGCATCGATGCCGCCACCAAGTACCCGCTCAAGCCCGCCGCGACCACCCCGGTCAACGCCGTGGCCCCCGGCAGCAAGGCGGCCTGATTCCGGCAGCCGTCTGGCGTCATCGCGACCGCCCCCGTAGGATGCAGGGATGCTATCCCTCGACCTGCGGGGGCGACGCGCCTTGGTGGCCGGCGTCGCCGACGACCACGGCTACGGTTTCGCCATCGCGAAGGCTCTGGCAGCTGCCGGGGCCACCGTCTCCGTCGCCACCTGGCCACCTGCCCTCGGTATCTTCCGCAAGCTGATCGAACGGGGCAAGCTGGACGCCTCCCGGACCTTGCCCGATGGTTCGTTGCTGACCTTCGCGGGCATCCATCCCCTCGACGCCGCCTGGGACCGCTGGGAGGACGTGCCCGAGCAGGTCCGCGAGGACCGTCGCTACCGGGAGCACGGCGATTTCACCATCGACGGCCTCGTGCAGGCATGGCGCGCAGCGAACGACGGTGCAGGCCCGGACATCCTGGTCCACGCGCTCGCCAACGGTCCCGAGGTCCGCAACGCCCTCCTGGACACCAGTCGGCAAGGCTACCTCACGGCCCTCGGCGTCAGCGCCTATTCCTTCGTCGCGATGGCGCGCGCCTTCGGGGAGCACATGCCGGAAGGCGGTGCACTGCTGACCCTCTCGTACCTCGCTGCGGAACGTGCAGTGCCCGGGTACGGCGGGGGGATGTCCTCCGCCAAGGCCGCCCTCGAGAGCGACACGCGCACCCTCGCGTGGGACGCAGGCAGACGCTGGGGCTTGCGGGTCAACGCGATCTCGGCAGGCCCCCTTGCCAGTCGGGCTGCCTCGGCCATCGGCATCATCGACCGCATGATCGCCCACGCCGCCGAGACCACGCCGATATCCGGACCGCTGCAAGCCGACGAGGTGGCCCACGCCGCAGCGTTCCTGTGCAGCTCGCTTGCCTCGGGCATCACCGGCACGGTCCTGCATGTGGACCGCGGCTATCACGTGATGGGGCTCTCACCCGCCGCGACGTCAGAGGGCGGGCAGGATCAGGCTGGCTCGGGTCCCGCCTGAGGCGGGAGACGACAGCTCGAGCCGTCCGCCATGGCGTTCGGCGATGCCCTTGACGATGGCAAGGCCCAGACCCACCCCACCGCTGGTGCGGGCCCGCGAGGCATCTGCCCGGTAGAACGGCTCCGTGACCTTGTCCAGATGCTCGGCAGGGATGCCGGGACCGTCATCCACGATACAGACTCTTGCCTCGCCACCCTCGGTGCGGACCTCGAAGAGGATGTGCCCACCGCTTGGCGTATAACGCCACGCATTGTCCAGCAGGTTGCGCATGGCGCGCGCCAGCAGGCGTGCGTCACCCAGAACCCGGCACGGACCGATGGCCATGGAGAAACGCACCGCCATCTCGGCGGGCAGCAACGCGCGTTCATGCACCAGCGTCCGAGCGACCTCTGCCAAGTCCACCTCGGTCCGCACGTCGCCCGAAAGCCGCTGTGCTCGGGCAGCCTCCAGCAGTTCGCTCACCAGGCGCTCGATCTCTTCCAGATCCTGACGGACCCTTGCCACATAAGGTGCCGAGTCCCCTTCAGCCTGCACCAGCGAGATCGCGAGGAAGGCTCGTGAAAGGGGTGCCCTGAGCTCGTGGGAGACATCCGAAAGCAGGCGGTCCTTGCTGGCCATCAACTCGGCCAGTCTCGCCCGCATGCCCTCGAGCGTCTCCTCGAGGTCGCCGAACTCATCGTGCCGCGTCCGCGGCACGGGCGTCTCGAGGTCACCCAAAGCCAACTGATGCGCCCGCTCCTGAATGCGTCTCAAGGGAATCACGACCCACAACCACAATGGGGGAATCAAGACGAATCCCAGCACGACAGGGCCCAGCCACGGGAATCGGACCAGCGGCGGTGGATCAGGAACCGGTGCAGGCACGATGACATGTGCCGCGCCCAAGGGTTGCTGTGACGTTCCGAGGCGAACCCAGTAGCCCGGTCCCTTGACCGTGAGTCCCCCCGGCCCGGGGGCCACGGGCCACTGATCCCCGGAACCTTCCACCCGGGGCAAGCGCGAGGTCGGCTTGAGCCATGCCAGACCTGGCAGGCGCTCCTTGACGTCGATGGCAACCTCCGGGCGCTCCCGACGCAAGGCCTCCGGCACGGCCTCCCAAGGAACAATCTCGATGCCCATCCCCATCTCGTCCCGGGCACGGGCCACGGCATCGGCGCCAGGCAACCGCGCATCCCCCTCGCCGTGCATCAGACGCTCGGACACCCAGCGCCCCTGGGCCAACATCATGCGGTCCATGGCCCGCAAGCTGGCCTCGTCCCGACGGATGGACCACGTCACCAACCCGACCACGACGGCCACGAGCAGCAACAGGGCCGCAGCCACGACGCCGTACAGGCGCAGGACAACGGAGCGGATCACCAGGTGAACCTGTAGCCGAGGCCCCGCACGGTATGCAGGTGCCGTGGGCGGCGCGGGTTGTCCTCGATCTTGGCCCTGAGGCGGCTGATCTGGACATCGATCGCCCGGTCGAAGACATCGTGCGCGCCCGCGACATCCAGAGCATCCAGCAACTGATCCCGGGTGAAGGTCCGACCTGGAGAGGCCGTCATCACTTCGATCAGGCGGGCCTCGGTCGGGGTCAGGACGTAGGATCTCCCCTCGAGCCACAAGGTCCGCTCATCGCCCTCGAAGCGATTGCCCTGCGGTGCATCCGGAGCCGGATGGACGGCCACCGAGGCAGGGGACGCCGTCCGACGCAGCACGGCCTCGATACGTGCCAGCAACTCGTGCGGATTGAAGGGCTTGGGCAGGTAGTCGTCGGCACCGAGCCTGAGGCCCCGGATGCGATCCAGGTCATCGCCCCGACCCGTGAGCATCACGATCGGCACGGACAACCCCCGCTCACGCAGGTCACGACACAACGTGAAGCCATCCCGTCCCGGCAGCATGACATCGAGCAACAACAGGTCAGGCGCCGCATCGCCTGCCGCGACGATATCCTCAAGGCCGTGACCATGACCGCGGACCTCGACGGCGTAACCGTGCCGCTCGAGGAATGTGGACAGCAACCCGGCCAGATCGGGGTCGTCATCGACCACGAGGAGACGCCTCATGGCTTACCTCCGTGGAGTCAGCTTGCCAGCAGCATGTTGCAGGGTGTTTGCATGATGCGGTACACGTGGGGCCATGATCATCGATGTCTGGTCGGACTTCGTCTGACCGTGGTGTTATGTCAGCCTGGATCGGCTGACCCGGCTGGTGCAGCGCTACCCCGTTACCCTGAGGTGGCATCCCTTCCAGTTGCGACCGGATACCCCGCTCGAGGGCGTCCCCTTGTCGCAGATCCTGCCCCCGGCTTATCTGGCGCAGGCCCGCGCTCGCCTCGAGGAAGCAACGCAAAGCCTCGGCATGCCGTATGCACCTCCGGATCTCGTGCCCAACACGCGCCTCGCCCATGAGGCTGCGGCTCATGCCGAAGCCCACGGCCTGGGGGATGCCTTCCACAGGGCGGTGCTGACGGCCTACTTCGGCGAGGGGCGACCCATTGGCGAACGTCAGGCCTTGCTGGACATCGCCATAAGCATCGGCCTCGACCCGGCCGCGCTCTCCGAGGAACTGGATCAGGGCAGCAGGGCTGCGGAGGTGGACGCCGCGCTCGAACAGGCCCGGAACTGGGGCATCACGGCTGTGCCGACCTTCGTCTTTCCGGACAACCGCGCCCTCGCTGGTGCCCAACCGTGGTCGGTCTTCACCAAGGCCATGGAACTGCAGGGCGTGCTGCCGCGCTCCTGAGCCAGAATCAAGGAGCGGGTGCCGGCGGCTCGGGCAGGGGTTCCGGCTTGGGCTCGACCTTGTCCGGCGGCGGCACGGGCAGGGGCTCTCCGGGCGTCTCGACCGGCGGGGGGCTGGGGCGGAAGAAGCGCCCGAACAGGTTGCCGACGAGTATTGCCCCGACATAGGCACCACCACCCAGAAAAGCTCCGATGGCCGTGCCCAAGGGACCGCCCACGGCCGTGCCGATGGCTGCACCCAGCAGGACCGGCCCGGGCCCGAGGAGCATCAGCTTGGCACCAAGCTTGGCCTGGCGCCAATCCGGCACGTCACCGCGCACCCGGTCGACCACGTTCTGGATGATGTCGTACGCACCAAAACCGACACCCGGCAGGCTGCCACCGATGACGGCACCGACGGCGGCTCCCGGCGGTCCACCGATCAGGCCGCCGATCACACTGCCAATGGCGGCCGTGACGGGCGTGCCGACCAGCACGGTGACCAACTGGGCCAGATCCTCCCACTCCTTCAGCCGCTGGACGCGCACCGGATTCTGCGCCCGGGCCCCCGGCGACAGGTGGAGGCGGTCCCGGGCGGACTGAGCCACGGCATCCGGCCCACTGGAAGCAGGCGCAGCGGCGGGCTTTCCAATCCCGAA
The DNA here is from genome assembly GCA_035285865.1 of Candidatus Sericytochromatia bacterium. Lineage (GTDB taxonomy): Bacteria > Cyanobacteriota > Sericytochromatia > S15B-MN24 > VGJW01 > VGJW01. Next base: position 47,713 of record JAYKHS010000017.1, on the reverse strand, counting down.
GCTGCGCGAGATGGAGCTGGCGAGACCTTGGATGTTCATGCCGGATTGTCGACCGAGCTGTCTCCAGACGTACGCATTGGGTACCAAGAAACCCTCAAGACGAGGACAAGAAAGGGATAAGAAACACTTCTCCAGTCCCTGATGTTCTGCTAAGGTAAGGCCAGAGACTCGCAAACGGTCCCTTAACACCCATGCAGCCCGCCATCCCGTTGCCCGCGCCCCGCCAGTGGTACGCGGCCATCGCGCTGTCGCTCCTGACCTTCCTGAGCGCCTGCGGTGGCGGCAGCCCCACCAGGCCGCCGGCGACCACGCCCACCCAGGCACCGCTGCCCATGCCGCTGCCCATGCCCCTGCCCGGACAACTGCCGGCAGACCCCGCGGCCGCGCGGATGTGGACCGAACGGGTCCTGCGTACCCATCAGGCAGTCCGCGCCTACGAGTCCCTGCTCGCCTTCTTCCAGAAGTCGGGACGCGAGGAGATTCGCGGCATGTACGACCTACGCGGCAAGCAACCACGCCTGTTGCGCATCCACATCCTCGAAGGCGCCTCCAAGGGGGCCAAGCTGCTCTGGCAGGGAGGCAGCACCATCAAGGTCCGCGCAGCCGGCCTGCTGGGCGCCATCCCCATCGACCTCGACCTGACGGACAAGCGCCTGGTCTCCATCCGGGGCTACACCTTGGCGCAGACCGACCTGCAGAGCCTGTTGGCGATGTTGTCGAACCCCGTGGCGCAGACGCGTTTCCTGGGCGAGCAAGGAGGGTTCGGCTACCTCGAAGTGCGCGGCAACCACCTGCTTCCCGGATGCGTCTCGATGGTGGTTCGCATCGATGCCCGGACCGGATACGTGCGCACCATCGAAATGAGCGACCCGCGCGAGGTCGTTTTCCGGATGGAGCTTCGGACCTTCCGGCCCGTGGCCGATGTCTCGCTCGACATCTGATCCCGCGATGGCGGAAGAGGTCGCGCTGCCGCACTGGATCCGGCAGGAAGCAGACTCCGGCCGCGAGACGATGCCGGAGGCCCCGCCGGAGCCTCCGCCCGCAGACTGTCTGCGCCTGACATGGCTGGGCACGGCCTGTTTCCTCGTCCAATCCCCGACCACCACCCTGCTGCTCGATCCCTTCGTGAGCCGCCCCAACCTCTGGCGCACGATCAGCGCACCGCTGACCCCGGACCCCATGGTCCTGGAACGCGTCGCGCGCTGGCTGCCACGACCCACAGCCCTCCTGGTGGGTCACGCGCACTACGATCACGCCCTCGATGCGGCCCCCATCGCCATGCGCCATCGCGCGCCGCTTCTGGCCTCGCCGGGGATGTTGCGGCTGGCACGTGCACAAGGGCTGCCGGCACAACTGGCAGAACCTGTCGCCGCCGGCGAGTCCCGTGTCATCGGTGACCTCGAGGTGACTTTCGTACCCTCGGCCCACGCTCCGATCGCCACCCAGTGGCTGGTCGGAGGCGATGTCGCCGAGGAACCGCGGCCCCCGCTTCGCCTCGCGGATTGGCGCCATGACGCCGTGCTGGGTCTGCGCATCCGCTGGCGCGGCCGCATCCTGCACCACTCGGGCAGTGCCGAGGTCCTTGGCATGCCCGGACAATGGGCCCCGACAGACGTGCTGATGCTTTGCATGGCCGGCTGGACCGCGACGCCAGGCCTGTTGGAGCGGGTTCACGGCGTGCTTGCGCCCCGCGTGCTGTTGCCGATGCATCACGACGATTTCTTCCGCCCGCTGGGAGAGGGCTTCCGGCCCCTGACCGCGGCCCGCAAGGCTCTGGCAGACCGCACGTGGCCGCGTACCCTGGCCGTCACGGCCGTCGCCCCCGTCAACCGTCACTTCCAGCAATGGACCCTCAGCGCCTGAAGCGCCTGGCATCGACCCTCATTGCGGCGGCCCTGGTGCTGCCGGGACCGGCCAGCGCTGCGCCAGACGCACCCGAAGATCCTGAGGCCACCCGACTGCTGGCCGAACTGGTCCGCCTCGACACCAGCAACCCTCCTGGCCGGGAACGCGCTGCTGCCCAGCTCCTGGCGAACTGGTGCCGGGCAGAGGGCTTCGTGACCGAGGTGATCGAGACGGCACCGGAACGGGCGTGCCTTGTCGCCCGTCTGCCGGGCAGCGGCAGGCAGCGCCCGCTGATGCTGCTGAGCCATCTGGACGTGGTCCCGGCGGAAGCCGGGCGGTGGCGCCATCCACCCTTCGGGGGCGTGGTCCGCGAGGGGCGGATATGGGGCCGCGGCACGCTCGACATGAAGGGCCTGACGATCATGGAATTTCTGGCGATGGCGCGTCTCAAGCGGGCCGGCCGCATGCCGGATCGGGACCTGCTTCTGGTGGCCGTCGCCGACGAAGAGGCCGGAGGCGAACACGGCATCCGGCGCCTGCTCGATCTCAGGCCCGATCTGCGGCAGGTCTCCGAGTGCCTGAACGAGGGGGGCTTCGGCCTGGTGGCGCCCGATGGCAAGCCACTGGTCGGCCTGTCGGTGGCCGAGCGCGGCACGTACTGGGTGCGCGTCACGGCCCGTGGCAAACCCGGCCACGGCTCGGTCGATCGTCCGGACAGCGCCACGCGCCGACTGCTCCGGGCTCTGGACCGGCTCGAGCGCACGCCGCGTCCCCTGGGCCTGGTGCCCGAAGCCGACGCCCTCGTCGGTGCCTTGGCTCCGACCTTGGCATGGCCCGCCTCCTGGGTTCTCCAGATGTTGCGCTGGCCCGGTATGGCCGGCCTGCTGGGACCGCTGGTGATCGCACGGCAACCGGCTCTCGCGGCAGCCCTCGGGCCTACCGTCAATCCCACGGTGCTCGAGGCGGGCATCAAGGTCAATGTCGTGCCCGGCGAGGCCAGTGCCCTCGTGGACATGCGGACGATGCCGGGTCAGGGCACTGCCGAGGCCCGTGCGTGGCTCGAGCAAGCGCTCGGCGACGACGCGCTGAAGATCTCCGTGCTGCAGGACAGACCAGGCACGCGCAGCCCCGCCTCGGGTCCGCTCTACGAAGGCCTCGCGGCCTCGGTCCGTGCCCATCTTCCCGAAGCCCGCATCACGCCGATGCTGACGCCCGCCGGCACGACCGACTCCGCGAGCCTGAGGCCGCTGGGGATCGCGTGCGTGGGGCTCATCCCCGTCATCGCGGCTCAGGAACAACTCGAATCCATCCACGGGGACGACGAGTGGCTGGGCGTCGATCAGTTGGCTTCCGGCACGCGCATCGTCGCTGACGCAGTCGCCCGGGCCAGCGGCCTCACGCCCTGACGGATCCGGGCCTGTCGGCGATCACGAGATGCTCGTGGTTGCGCAGGCGACCGACCTCGCCGACCTTGCGCCCCTTGGGGTCGTGGATGCCGATGCGCGCTCCGATGTAGCGCACATGTTCCACGGTCCGGACATGGACCCGGGCCGTTCCACCCCAGAGGCACGCCAGCATGGCCTCGAGATCGGCAAGGGCCATGTAGCCTTCGTCATTGAAGGACACGACCACCCGATCGCGAACACGGAGCGCGGCCAACGCGGCCTCGAGGGCTTCGCGGTGCCGCGGCCTTGAGTTGAAGGCACTGCGACGCTGGCGCGTGTCCACGCGCTTGCACGCCACGCCGTAGGCCTCGGGGGCATCGTCGCGCACCAGCGTCTCCCAGACGTGGTAGTAGGCGTGGTACGCATGCTGGTTGTAGGGCGGATCCAGATAGGCCACGTCCACCTCGGTGGCAGCGGCGGCCTGCTCCGCCTCGAGCCCCAGGGCCACGCCCTTGCCCAGTGGCGAACGCGGCAGGAGATCGGGCGGGCGAAGCTCGAGATCTCCGAGCGCCCGCGGAGCCCAGCGCTTCAGGTAGGCCATCTGGAGACCGGTGGTGGAGTCGACGCGATCGGCTGCCTCCATCAGGGCCACGAGCAGCACGGCCTCACGCTCGGGTGCGAGCCCCATCGTGCGGATGCGCGTCCTTATGGCATCGATGCGGGCCCCATTGCGCGGATGGAAGAACCGCGCGCGCGCGCAGAACGTCTCCGTGAAATAGCCGGGAACCCCGGGCAAGGCATTCAGTTCGGCGATGATGGGGGGCAGGTCCGCCAGGTGATCCTCGGCATCCGCACCGACGTAGCAGCGTGCCAGCACCTCGGCGTAGGCGTTGTGGTCGTTGGCGATCACCCGGTGTCCGAGGCGCTTGAGGGCGTGGCCGACGCGCGAGGTTCCCGAGAACAGGTCCAGCACCGTGCACGGAGCGCCGCGGTCCCCGACGACGGCGTCGAGAACCGCGGGCATCAGGGCACGCTTGGACCCCAGGTACTTGATCACGTCGACGGAAGGAACCGGGCCATCTCGGCCAGCAGCGGAGCGGCCAGATGCTCGCCGCCGAGATCCTTCTTCCCCGGCAGGCTGGAAGCCAGAGCCACCGCGTCCGGATCCGCGGCATCCGCAAGGACGCGACGCACCAACGCTTCGTGATCCGCCGGCGGCAGCAAGCGTGCCACCAAAGCCCCCACCCTTCGGCGCTCCAAGCCGAGCGTCCGGGCCAGAGCCAGCACGAGGCGCGACAGTACGGCCTCAAGGCCGGCCTCGACACGGTCCAGCAGGCCAGGCATGGCACGTCGGAACGCGGCCCGGATCTGGGCCTCGGTCTCGACCCAGGGAGCCAGCTCGACCAGTGCGACGAGGGTCGCGTGCACGTCGCCCCACTGGCCGTCCGCCTGCTGCCGCAGGAGCAGGGGCTGCCAGTCGGCAGCAGACCGCGACGAGGCTGCGGCCTGAGCCGAGGGTGCAGGGGGTTCCTGCCAGAAATACGGAACCGACCCTGTTTCGAAGTACAAGACGTCCCCGGAGTCCTCGGCCACATCCAGACTGGAGTTCGTCAGGGCGGAATACACGGGCGGCGGATTCCCGTCTTCCATCTCCCACTCGGCCGGGTAGGCCAGGGGCACATCGACCCGGACGGAATGGCCCGAGACCTTCTTGCCCTTGCGATCCACGGCAATCCAGCTTGTCAGCGGCGTCATGGCCTGATGCGTGACGGCGAACGCGGACCATTGACGCCGGGCCGCTTTGTCCAAGGGTTCGCGAAGCGCCGTGAGGACCCGCTCGCGAGCCCAGAGGCGCATCAGGTCCGGACGCGCCTGATCCTCGTCATCCCCGGCAGACAACGGGAAGGCCTGCCGAATCTCGCCGGCCTCGCCACGGGCCGTCAGGTGCAGGACCATCGGTCCCTTGCCCTTGAAGCGGACCAGAACATGCCAAGGCACGCCGTCGATGAGGGGCGGCAGATGGACCGGCAGGGTCTCCGCCAGCTTGCCGCCCTCGAGGACCAGCGAGACCTCCTCGAGGCGCACGGCCATGATCGACGCGAACTGGCCCGCCACCTTGTCGTCGATGGATTCGCCAGGCACGATGCCCACCGCGTCCCCGGCGGTCGCCCGAGCCAGACGCTCCAGCAGGCCCATCACGACATTTGTCCCGATCCCGAAGGCGTGCAGGCGTGCCTTGGCACCGCCGGACCGGAAGCCGTCCACGAGACGGAGCAGTTCGTCCTCGCCCCAGACTTCGGCATCGGTAAGCAGGACGTGCACCGCATCCGGAGCCAGCCTGTAGGCAGCCTCGAGCGCACGGTGCAGGTCCGTGCCGCCGCGTGCATCGACGCCCTCGATCCACCGGTCTGCCCGCTCGAGCAAGTCCTGGCCGAAGGGTACCAACTCTTTCGCGAAGCTCTCCAGGCTGTCGTCGAAGGCCAGGATGCCCACGCGATCGCCGGGCCTGAGCTGACGCAGGCACAGGCGCAACGCCCGACGAGCCTCGGATATCGCCGTGCCGCCCATCGACCCCGAGCGATCCAGCAGGAACACCACGTCGAGCGGTCGAGCAGCCGTCTCCGGATACAGCCGGGCCATGTCGGGCATGGCCATCACGGCCAGCACGCCCTGACCGGCTGTCGATTCGGCATGCATCCAGGACATGACGGGTTCGTCCGGTGTGCAGATGTCCAGGACCAGATCCCGGTCCAACGGCACGCCCGGCCCATCGAAGCCGATGCGCACCACGTCGCCCTCGCGCCGCACCAGGAGCTCGTGGCTGGGGCTGTCCACCTCGAGTCCGCGCGTCCAGGGCACCGCGAGATCGATCGTCAGACGATAGGGCACCGAGGCCTCGTGGCGAAGGGCAGGCACGCCCGCTGCGGAGCCCGCACCCTCACCGACAGCCCCGTAGCGCGGGGCCATGAGGGTCGGAATGCGCCAGCGCAGGATGCCCTCCCGCGGTTCTAGCGGTACCAGGAGCGTGAGTTCGACCCGGGTTCCGGCCTCAGGTGAGAGATTGCCGAGCACCAGGGTGAAGACTTCGGGTCGGGCCTCCTCCACGAGCCCGGCCTTTTGCCCCTTCCGAACTGCCTTGCGGTAGTTCGCGGCAGCCTTCTCGCGTTCTTCCACCTTGCCCCGCGTTACCTCGCCGGCCACGGAGAAGGCAAAGTCCGTCACGACGGCCCCTGGAGGCAGCGGAAAGACGTACGTGGCCTCCATGGCCGTCCCTCGCGGAGCGGGCTCGAAATCATGCTCGAGGCGCAGCTCCGCCCAGCGCCCCACGATCCGGCCCCCGAGCCGGACCGCGGCCAAGGGCACGCGATAATCGCCCCCGACCCGAAGAGACACGCCTTCCTCGACTGCAATCATCCGTTACCTCCCTTGGCTCCCGGCCGGCACGTCGCCTCTTCACCCTGCCCCGAACCTGCTCACGGCGGCCCCAAGGCCACGACCCTGGCCAGCCATGAGGCGTGACGCTCACGCGCATCCGCCGTCACGTGCAACTCGACACCGGGTGCCAGCACCAGACGCCACCAGGCCTCGCCGTTGTCGGGCACCACAGGCTTGTCCGGCACATCCACGGAAATTGGAGGACCGGGCTCCCCGCCAGCCAGCACCTCGTCCAGCCAGCGCGGATCGGGGGCCTCGAGAGCACGACCGATGGCGTCGAGTGGCCAGAAGAGATCCTGCAGACGACGAATGACCCCGAGACGCCTGAGGTGCTCCTCGCCATAGGTCGTGTCCGCCCCCCGGAACCCGGGCGCGGGCAGAAGGCCCCGCTGGATGTAGTAGCGGACGGTCCGGGGGGAGACCCCCGCCGCCTGTGCCAGTTGGGCCAGTTTGAAAACCCGGTCGGACGATGCCATGCATCCAACCTCTCACGCAACACCAATGCTGTCAACTAGACAGTGACTAATTGACGCCTTCTCGTTCTACCAGGCAACAGCCACGCCCTGCCGCACCCAGGCACCCTCGCTCAGTTCATGCACCATGAAGGCCGCCAGGTCCGCACGATCGATCTGCGCCGATCCCGGCACCCCGACGCCGGCGCGCGCCTGCCACCGCCCCCGGGGGCGACCCGCTACCAGGCCGGGCGGCCGCACCAGCGTCCAATCGATGTTTGCCTCACGGACCAAGGCTTCCATCCGACGCATGTCGGCGAATACGGGTTTCAGGAAGAGCGGCTCGATGATGGCCCGGAAGATCCATGGCAGCTTGTAGTCGGGCGAGGGTTCGAGGCCTGCGGCCGTCACGGCCAGCAGGCGCGGCACGCCTTGCGCGGCCATCGCGGCGAGGATATGGCCCATGCCCTCGGAGTAGACAGGTCGATCCCGTTCGCCCGAGCGCATGCCCAGCGCCGAAAGGACGGCATCGCATCCCGCCAGGGCGTCTGCCACCGATGCCGCCTCGAAGACGTCGGCCCGACGCTTCTCGAGGCGCTCGTGGGCCATCTCCAGCATTTCGGGCCTCCGGCAGGCGGCGACCACGTCATGCCCCGCCTCCAGCGCGAGACGCACCAGATGCCGACCCGTGGGACCCGTGGCCCCGAACACGCAGACCTTCACGCAACCCCCTTCTCGCCCGGATCAGGCACAATGAACCCTAGCATGACCCCGAAGGAGGGATGACGATGCCTCAGATGCACGAGGTGGACTTCGAAATCAAGGGTGAAACCGTCCACTATGTCGAAGTCGAGTTGGATCCGGGCGAGGCAGCCGTGTCGGAGGCCGGCGCGATGCTGTGGGCAGAGGACGGCATCGTCATGGAGACACTCTTCGGGGACGGGTCCCAGAAGAGCGGCGGATTCCTGGGCTCGCTGCTGGGCGCGGGCAAGCGGCTGCTGACGGGCGAGTCGCTCTTCGTCACGGTCTTCCAGAACCAAGGTTCGGGCAAGCGTCGGGTCGCCTTCTCGGCCCATCAGCCCGGCGAGATCGTCCCCGTGTCACTGGACACGGTCGGAGGCACCCTGATCGCCCAGAAAGAAGCCTTTCTCTGCGGCGCCAAGGGCGTCAGCATCGGCCTGCACCTGCAGCGCAAGCTGGGCGCCGGGTTCTTCGGAGGCGAGGGCTTCATCATGCAGAAGCTCGAAGGTGACGGCCTGGTGTTCCTCTCTGCCGGCGGCTCGCTGATCCAGCGGAACCTGCGCGATGGTGAGCGCCTTCGCGTCGACACCGGCTGCGTCGTGGCCTTCGAGACGTCGGTGGACTTCGACATCGAGCTCGTCCGCGGCCTGAAGTCGATGTTCTTCAGCGGCGAGGGCCTCTTCCAGTCCACGCTCGTCGGCCCCGGCCGGGTGTGGCTGCAGTCGATGCCCTTCTCCCGCATGGCGAGCGCCGTGGTCTCGGCCGCGGGCATTCGACCGGGCGGCAGCAGCGGCGGGGGTTCGGCACTCGGGATGATCGGCGACATGCTGGGAGGAGACGACTGATGCGACGGCTGAATCTTCATGGAGCGGCCATGCTGGCCGTGACCGTGGGCGTGACCGGCCTCGCAACCGAGGCCCGGGCCCAGGTCAAGCGCAGCGGGGGTCCGGCTTCCCTCGCTGGACCTGCCTCGTTGAGCACGCCAGCCCCCGCGAAGCGGCCACCGGCCGCGACGTCGGCCGGCGTACCCGGGCAGGTGGCCGAGGCGAGGGGACAGACCGGCCTCTCGTTCGATCTCGAACTGGGCCTCGGCGGCCTGCATGGACAGGCGGGCACCTTCACGGTCCGGTCGAAGAACAGCGAGACGACTGTGGCAGACACTGCCGATGCCGCCAACACCAAGACCAAGACAACGTCCGCGTCGGACGTCACCAGCACGACGCTGGGCGGCGGCATTGGCGCCAGTTATGGCCTCGGCCTGCGCTGGCACAGCGCCGATGGCTGGGGCAGCAGCCTCCGCGTGGACGGTGCGTGGCTCGCGGCAGGGAACGCCACGACGGCCCTCGGCAAGCTGAGTCGGACGGACAAGGATAGCTCGGGATCGACGGCAACGGATGCCGGTGTCACCACCACCACCGTGGTGGGCGATCGCCTGGACGTCTCCTCGCTGATCGGCGGCGTGCCCGGTGCCTCGGTCCAACTCACGCTGCCCGCGCCCGTGGCCGACCCGCAGCCTGCCGTCGGCCCGGCCCCGACCACGACGACGTTCTCGGGCCTCGGCAACCTCGCTCAGGGTGGCGCCTTCGCGGTGCGCGACGGTGCCGAGGACAATGCCGGCACGACGAGCAATTTCGCGTCCAGCGGCGGCATCGCCTATCGGCGCTCATCCTCGGTGCTCGTCAACGACCTGACGGCGGGCACCAGCCTTGCCGTCCTGCGGCGCGAGGGAGCGCAACTCAGCCTGACGGGTGGCCTCACGATGCCGATGTCGATGCGCTCGGATGCCTTTGTCCAGCAGACGGTCGACAAGACCGGCAAGCATGCCGAACTGGCCGAGACCACGACCCTTACGACGACGGCCGACGGTACCGCCCAGGGCTCTATCGTCAACGGACTCAACGCCACCAGCAGCGTCACGGTCGAAAACACCGAGGTGATGTTCGGACCGCTGCTGGGCGCCGAAGGCCACATCATGCTGGGCAGCTTGGCCACGCTCTATGGGCAGGTCGGCTGGGCACCCGCACTGGGCGGACAGGGTAACAGCCGTCGGAAGACGGTCGAGAGTGGCACCCGACGTACCGTCAACACGGCCGCGGACGGAACGGTCACGACGACGGAGGCCACCGTCGGGAACAGCGCGACGACGGAAGCGGCCAGCGGCTTCCTCGGCCAGTCGGCCCGGGGTCTGGTGGGCCTGCAGCTGAAGTTGATGGGAGTGGACTCCTTCGTCGAGACGGGAGCCCGGACCTATGCGTTCGGCTCCGGCCCCCAGACGATCTGGAACATTCGAGGCGGTGCCGGCCTGACGTTCTAGCGGCAACATACCGAGGGTCGGCACCAAGAGTGCCGACCCTCGGTGCTGCTTGGGGTACGTTGGGGACAGCACCATGGCCGCTTCTTCCACTCCAGAGATTGCCGCACGCGCCGAAGCCTCGGTCGAGGCCTGGAAACGCCGGCTGTTGGACCTGTCGCTGCGCAATCGCGCCCTGAACCTCAAGACCGGAAGCCCGGGCGCACTGGCCTGCGACGGCATCGAGCCCCTGTCGGCCTTCCGCCACCTGGTACTTGATGAGCAGGCCTTTGGCTTCCGGGCGACCCGCGAAACCGGGACGGACGCACCCGACACGCTGCTCGCCCCGGAGGGCTCGGCGCCCCGAGAAGCGACGCTCGCCGTGGCGCTGACGCGCCACGCCATGGACAGCGCCCTGCGCAAACTGGACGACACGGCCGCCAGGGCAAGGGAAGACCAGGGGCTGGGCATCCTGTTCCTGTGCCTCGGCATGGTCCGCTGGGTCGATCCGCGCCAACCGGGCACGCCCCTCCAGGCCCCGCTGCTGCTTCTGCCCGTCGTGCTGACGCGCCGCGCCGTCGGCGCCACCTACCGCCTCGAGGCCAGTCAGGAAGACCCGCTGGTCAATCCCACCCTTGCCGAAGCCCTCAGGCACCACCATCGCATCGAGCTGCCGCCGCTGCCAGATGACCTCGAACCCGAGGAGGAGGGTGCCCCCGACCCGCTGGCCGGCTGGTTCGCGCAAGCGGCGGAGGTGCTGGGCAGGATGGACAAGGGCGCGCTCGAGTCCCGCGTGGTCCTGACGACGCTGCTGTTTGCCAAGTACGTGATGTATCGGGACCTCGAACTGCTGGCCCCGGGCCTCGCCACCCACCCCTTGGCGAGCCGGCTGTTCCAGCGCAAGGTCGACGAGATGGTCGGCCTGCCGGCCAGCGTTCGCGACCTCGAACTCGATCGGGACCACGCACCCGAGGCCACGGCCCAGATCGTCGATGCGGACGGCAGCCAACTGCGCGCCGTGGCCGCCGTGGCCCGGGGACACGATCTGGTGCTCGAAGGCCCTCCGGGCACGGGCAAGTCCCAAACCATCACCAACCTGATCGCCTCCGTGCTCGCGCGCGGCGGTCGCGTCCTGTTCGTGGCCGAAAAGAAGGCCGCCCTCGACGTCGTCCACGCCAAGTTGGCTGCCGCCGGCCTGGGAGAGTGCTGCCTCGAACTGCACGCGGCCAAGGCGACCCGCCGTGCGGTGCTGGCCAGCATCGGCGAGGCACTCGACCGCTCGCTGGCCCAGGTCCCGGCGCGCACCGGCTCCGGCCCCGTACTGAAGGACAGCCGGCAGCGCCTCGCGGCCTATCTCGACGCCTTGCATCAGATTGCGCCGGAAGACGGGTTATCGGCGCGGATGTGGATGGACCGTCTGGAGCCCGTGCGCCAGGCACCACGCACGACCCTCGAGGGTGCCCCGACGCACTGGGACGAAGCCTCGTGGCGCGAAGCCCAGCGAGCCCTCGAAGCCCTCGGGCAGACAGGCATCCAGTTGGGTGCCCCGGCCGAGCACCCTTGGCGCGGCAGTCGCCTGACGCTGCTGACGGAGGACCGGACAGCGCGCATTGACGAGGCCGCATCACGCCTGCGCGAGGCCCTGGCCGATGCCGGGACGGCCGCCACAGCCGTGGCAGCCGCCTATGGCCTGCCGCCCCTGCGCACCCTGGCTGACCTCGCCATGGCGGCAGGCCTCGGGGAAATGCTGGCGAGGGCTCCCGGGCTGCCGATGCTGGAAGACGCGTGGCAGGCCCCGCCGCCTGCCGCCACGTCGGCACTCGAGGCACTCAGGAAGCTGGAGGCGCGACGCAAGCCCGTCGCCAACTGGGCAGAAGGCCGATGGGAACAGTGCACCAATCCATCGCACGACCGACTCTTCCGGGATCTGGCCCACGTACGCGAGGCACGACTGCGGCTCTGGGGCCTTGGCGCGCTGTTCGACGGACGGGTACACCGCCTGCGCCGCCAGTGGGGCGACGGGGGCACCAAGCTGGCGACCCACCGACTCGAGGAACGGCTCACCGACCTCGTGGCTTGGCGAGAGGCTCTGGCAGCGGTCGAGGCCCAGGACCCCGACGGACGCCAGGTCTTCGGGGCATTGTGGCAGGGCCCTGCGACGGATGCCGCTGCCCTCGGGCAGGCGATGGACTGGATGGTGGCCTTCCGGGCCTTGTGCGTCCGACACCAGCTGTCCCGGGAGCCCCTCGCCCGGGTCGCGGAACAACGTCATCCGGAGGTGGCGGATCTGCGCGGACTGGGGCCCCGCATCGAGGCCCTGCGCAAGGCCATGAAGGATATGGAGGAAGCCGTGGCTTGGCCGGAAGGCACCCTGGCCACGGGTGATATCGCCGAGGCGGGTCGCCGTGTGGAGGCGCTGCAGGCGCGCCTTGCCGACGGCCCGAGGTGGACGGCCTGGGAAAGCGCCCGCCAGCAGGTGCTGGCGACGGAAGGTCGGCGCATCCTGCCCGCCGTGGATGCAGGGCGCGTGGCGCCGAATCAGGCCGCCGAGGCCTTCCGCCGGGCCGCGGCCGTGGAACGACTCGATGCCCTGGTCGCCGACAACCCGGTGCTTGCGAGCTTCAACGGCCCCGTCCATGAGCAGGACATTGCCACCTTCCAGAAGCTGGATCGGCAGGTGCTCGAGGACAACCGCCTCGATCTGGTGGCCACCCATCGCCATCGCCTGCAGGAAGCCTTCCGCCAGCCTGACCTGCAGGCCGAACTGCAGATCCTGCGCCGCGAGGTCAACCGCCTGCGCGCGCATCGTCCGCTGCGGGAAACCATGCGCAAGGCAGGCAGGGCCATCCGGACCATCAAGCCCTGCCTGCTGATGAGCCCCTTGACCGTGGCCCAGTTCCTGCCCCCGGACATCGAGCCCTTCGATCTGGTGGTCTTCGATGAAGCCTCGCAGCTGCCGACACAGGATGCCATCGGCGCCATTGCCCGGGGACGCCAACTGGTGGTGGTCGGCGATCCCAGGCAGTTGCCGCCTACCAACTTCTTCCAAATCGCGCTCGACGAGGAGGTGCCGCGCGACGAAGACGGGGAACCGCTGCTGGAAACGACGGAAAGCGTCCTCGAGGAGTTCATGTCGGCAGGCATCCCCTTCTGCCGCCTGAAGTGGCATTACCGCAGCCAGCACCCCTCGCTGATCCAGTATTCCAACGTTCGGTGCTACGACGGCGAATTGCTGACGCCGCCCTCCCCCCTGCCCCGATCAGAGACACTCGGCCTGGCCTTCCACCACGTGGCGGACGGGATCTACGAGGGCCAGGGCCGCAACCCCCGCGAAGCCCGAGCCGTGGCCGAGGCCGTCATCGCCCACTTCAGGAAGCATCCCGATCTCTCGCTGGGCGTCGGGACGTTCAATCAGGCGCAACAACAGCTGATCATGGACGAGCTCGATCGTCTCCGCCGCCAGGATCCTGACCTCGAGCCGCTCTTCGCCCGCGACCGGCCCGAGCCCTTCTTCGTCAAGCACCTCGAAACCATCCAGGGAGACGAACGCGACGTCATCCTCATCTCGGTCTCCTACGGCCGCAACAGCCAAGGTCGCATCCATCAGCTCTTCGGACCGCTCAACCAGGACCAAGGCTGGCGGAGGCTCAACGTCCTTGCTTCGCGTGCCCGCAAGCGCATGGCGGTCTACTCCTCGATCTTGGCCGAGGATCTGCGCCTTGGCCCCTCCCAGTCCGATGGCCCCCGCCTGCTGCGGACCTTCCTGCACTTCGCACAGACCGGCCATCTCGATCTTCCGGGCGGACATGCCGACGCTCTCCCCGAGAACCCCTTCGAGGCCGGTGTGCGGGGAGAGATTGCCCGCATGGGCCACGAGGTCGTCTCCCAAGTAGGCGTCGCGGGCTTCCGAATCGATCTGGCCGTCATGGACCCGACCCGCCCGGGACGCTTCCTGTGTGGCATCGAATGCGATGGCGCCAGCTACCACAGCGCGCCGACGGCTCGGGACAGGGATCGGCTGCGTCAACAACTGCTCGAGGCCCGGGGCTGGACCATCCTGCGGGTCTGGTCCACCGACTGGTTCAAGGACCGCGCGGGAGAGCTGGCCCGGCTGGACGCCCGACTGAAGGAACTGGTAGCCAGCACCGCTGCGGAGACGCCCACGGCGGAGAGCCCCCCGGCGCCGCCTTCAAGCGCCCTGGTTTCCCCCCGGGAAACGCCACCGATGCCCTCTGCCCCGCAAGCATGGGAACGCCCCTACCGCCGGCCGACGCTGCAACCGTACGTCGCCGTCACGGAACTGACGCCGGCTCCGTCGGGGGATCTTCCCGAGGCCCCCCTTGAGCTTCTGGCCCGACATCTGCGCCAGATCGCCGCAATCGAGGCACCCATCCACGTCGACGAACTGGTTGCCCGACTGCTGGCCATCTGGAATCGCCGCCAGGGCAGCCGTATCCGGCAACGCCTGGACCAAGCCTTGGCCATGATGCTTCGCGAGGGGGGCCTGATGCGCCGTGGCGACTTCATCCACCGGGAGAACGGACGCCTCGTGGCGCGTCGTCGGGCGGACGTGGCCCTGAAAGCGGAACGCATCGCCCAAGAAGAATACGCAGCCACCCTTCTTGCGGTCCTCGCCGACGGGCACGGCTTCAACCGAGACCGCCTGCTTGGGGAAGTCCGTGGGGCGCTTGGCTTCAGCAGGACGGGCCCACAACTGGAAGCGGCCATCGACGCCGCCATGCAGGACCTGCTGGCACAGGGGGTGCTGGGTCAGGGCAGTGCGGGCGTGGCCTTGCGGGAAGGCAGCCAGCCGGTCCGCTGATCCCTACTGCGGGACGTAGATGCCGACGACGTGACGGTTGCCGGGCGGGAAGTTTTCCGGACCACCGTAACTCATGTTGCCGTCGTTGTAGAACTTGCCATTGCCGGCCGCAACCGCGATGTCGCCGGCCCTCGGATGGCGGGTGCCCGGCGTGCCGGGACGCACCACCACGACCGCCCCGGGCGGTGCGTCATAGGGATTGTCGATGGGCAGCTTGCGCAGGCCAAGGCGGGCGGCGTTGTCGCCCTGGTTCATATAATCGCCGAACTGTCGGGCATAGCGCGTGTGGGTCCACGGGATGCTGTCCGGTCGAAGATGCCCGTAGCCCGCCCTCATCAGGTAGAGGTGCACGGCGCGATAGCAGTAGCCGCCCGGTCGACGGCCGCCTACGGCCCGACGGGCGACGTCCACCAGTTTCTTCATCTGGGCCTTGGCCCGCTCGGAGATCTCGGGCTCGGTTGCCTCAGGCTCAGGTGCCGGGGCCGACGGATCGGTCGGGTCGGCTTCGGGTCCGGGCTCGCCCTGCGGCGCGTGGGCAGCGGCCCCCAAGGACAGCACATCTCCCTGCATGGCCGGAAGCTCGGGTCCCGGATCATCGGCAGGCCGCGGACGGACGGGCAGCTGCGGCACGGCGGCCAGGCGCGACGACGCGGAGGTCACGAAGCGATCGGGCACGAGACGTGCATCCTTTCGAGGCAGGGCAAAGGAGCACTCCGGAGAGCCCCTGCGAAGAGTATCGACCGAACAGGACGCCAGCTTGCGCAGGACCGGTCAGGAGCACACGATGGCCTGACGTATCCGAATGCAGCGGGTATGCTGGCAGCATGCGCCAACATGCCCTGCCGACGGCCCTCGTCGGGGTCCTGGTTGCCGGGTTCGCCGCGCACCGGGCCCATGCCTTCGATGCCTTCGACGGTCCCATTGCCTCCAGCCAGCGCGAAACCGACCTGGTGGATCTCTTCGTGTTCCGCGACGCGGAACAGGCCGAGGGCGGCAGCGTCACGAACGACATCGACGCCATCATGACCGTGGCACCGGGCACGACGTTGAACGGAGTCCCCTCCTTCCCGACCAACGCGCGTTACAACCTGCATGTCAGCCGGGTCACGGGCGGCCCGACCACCACGCCGCCGGGCACGGCCGACCTGACGATCAGTGTCAACTTCGGAGCCGTGTCGGGGACCCAGCAGGCCATGCGCATCACGGCTATCCAGCACGCAGCCCCGGCAGCAACCGCCTCCGTCACGGTGAACACCGACGGTGAACCCCTGCTGACTTCGCCGCCTGTCGGTACGGGAGCCCTCGTGCACGTCGCCGAACTCACCCTGGGCAGCCAAGCCAAGGTTTCCTTCAAGGCCTTTGCCGGCCTCCGGGAGGATCCCTCGTTCCACGACCGCGCGAAATTCCTCTCGATCCTCGACGGTCTCGAGGCTGGCGGTGCCGCGCCGGCCCCCTTCGCCTCGCCTGGACAGGGCACGGACGTGGCTGCTGGCCGTAACGTCCTCGCCATCGCCCTCTCGTTGCCTCCCAGCCTGCTCAAGGGGGCCGTCAACACGACGGTCTTTGACACGTGGCAGACCATCGAGGTGGCCCGATGAGAGCCGGTCTCGCCCTCGGGCTCGCCCTGATCGCTCTGGTAGCCTGCCGTCCTGCCACGACCGTCGCCGGCAAGGACGGTGTGCCCGGTGCCACGGGCCCATCCGGGCCGCCCGGCACCGTCGGTGCGACCGGCAGCCCCGGCCCCCAGGGTGTTCCCGGAGCGACGGGCTCCGTGGGGCCCGTGGGCCCCTCGGGTGCACCCGGGGACGTGGGTCCTTCCGGGCCTCCCGGGGCACGCGGCCAGACGGGTCCGGCCGGCAAGGACGCCGGCGTGGTGCCGTTGCCCGCGGCACCCGTGACCCTGGAAACGCTCGGCGCCAACGGCTGGGTGCAGGTCGATCGGTCGGGTCGTCCGGGCCTGTCCTTGCTGCTGCGCGACGGGGCCGACCAGGATGTCTGGAACACCATGACGCCCACGGAGGACATCGCAAGCACCAGCACCGCGCTGGGAATCCGCAATGCACTGGGCGACAGCCTAAAACTGCTGGGCCACAAGGATGCCTCGGGCAGCCTGGACGCAACGGGCTCTGCCCTGCTCGCGGCATTCCTGCCTGACGTCCTGCGCATCGAGACCGGCTCGAGCGGCGGCTATGGTGCGCAGGTCCGCACGATCACCAATACACCCCTTGACGAGATGACGGCAACCCCGTTCCTGACCGGCGGCCGCCGCCTCAAGGACGACGTCTTCGACATCAGCCTCAGCTACTGGTCGGCCCATGCCACCTGGTCGGCGGGCGACGGCGTCAGCTACGACGGCCCCAACCTTGGCAGCTATCCGAACGGACGGACGGGCCACAAGCCCCTGAAGGGAACCTTCCCCTTCCTCGCGCCGCCGAACTAGGTTTCGGCCTGCGCCTCCGGAGCGGAGGCATCTCCGGCGGCCCACTCTTCGGCCACCGTTTCGTCCGCCGCCGGTCCCGACACCATCAGGGGCGCCACGGCCGCCGCGGCGCGCGTCGCGAAGACCACGCCCGACAGCGCTTCGGACGCCTGCCACAGACGTTCCGCATCCTCGGCGACAAGCGCGTGGGCAGCCGGTCGCTCACGGCGCGGGAATCCCCGCATGCCCCCGAGGGCAGGACCGAAGTAGTCCCCAGGCCCGACGCCACCGCCTGCCGCTGCCTTGAGCGTGGGCAATGCCCCCATCAGGGCCGAGTGACCGATCAGGCGCGTCCCCATCGTGAAAAGGGCATCGGCCACGGCCGACCCCTTGCCGCCGCCCATCAGATTGGTGGCGGCAAATCCGGGATGACATGCCACCGGAATCACCGGAAACTCCTGCCGTTCGCGCCTGTTCACCAAGGCGACCATGAACAGCAGGTTCGCCAACTTGCTCTGGGCATAGGCACGGAACTTGTCGTAGCGACGCACGCCCATCAGGTCGTCGAAGGCCATGCGACCGGCGCGATGAGCCGTGCTGCTGACTTGGACGACGCGTGCGGCAGGGGCCGCCATCAGCAGCGGCCAGAGATGGGCCGTGAGCGCGAAGTGACCGAGGTGGTTGGTCCCGAACTGCAACTCGTGGCCCTCGGCCGTGGTCGCGCGGGGCACGGCCATGACACCGGCATTGTTGATGAGCAGGTCCAAAGCCTCAAGCTCCTCACCGACCGTCTCGGCGGCGGCCCGCACGCTGCCGAGGCTCGCCAGATCCAGCGGCAGCAGCTCGACGAGTGCCCCGGGCACGACGGCCCGGATGGCCGCAAGGGCCTCCTCGCCCTTGTCCGGGTTGCGGCACGCCATGAAGACACGCGCCCCGCGATAGGCCAGCAGGCGCGCCGCTTCAAGACCGATGCCGCTGCTGGCACCCGTGACGAGGGCCGTACGACCCGTCATGTCGGGCACTTCGGCCATCACCCAGTTCTGGATGTCGGGCGGCAACAGGGACAAGGTCAGCGTCATGCCGCCATCGTGCCATGCGTTGGCGTCCGGAACCGTGATCGCGAACGCGCCAAGGACCTCAGGGGCGGGGAGAAACCGGTTGCCTGCGGGCCTCCAGGACCAAGTCACGGGCAACATTGGCGAAGGTCCGATAGGTGGTGCCGCCCGGTGGCCTCTCGGACAGAATGGAGAGCACCAGCCTGCGGCCTCCCAGGACCACGATGCCGGTATCGTGCGTGACGCGAGAGGTCTCGCCAGTCTTGTGATAGACCCGCGCATCGGGCGGCAGGGCTGCAGGAATCTTGTCGTTGTCCATCTGCCGACCCAGGATTTCCTTCATTCGGGCGGAAGCCTCGGGCGTGATCAGACGGCCCTCCTCGATGCGGGCCAGCAGGTCGGACACCTGATCCGCACGCACCTGATTGCGTCCGCCGACGTAGCCGGGATCAGGGATGGGCGCAGCGCCGCCAAGCTTGCGGTTTAGTTGCAGATCGGGCCAACCAAGGCGCGCCATGGTGGCGTTGATGTTCTGACGGCCCAGCACATCCATCAGGGTGTTGGTGGCCACGTTGTCGGACCGGGTGATCATCAGGTCCACCAGACGCTGGACGGAAACCTCGTCTCCTGCCTTGAGGACCGGCAACCACGTCTCGGTCATGTTCTCGGGGCGGATGCGAACGCGCATTTCGGGATCCAGGCCTGCTTCGACACGCTGCCGTTCCATTTCGACCATCACGTAGAGTTTCGCGATGGAGGCACTGGGCCGAATGGATGCGGCCCTCCAGGTCCCCATGTCCCCGGTCGTCACGTCACGAATGACCACCGAGGCATCCTGAAATGCGTGCTGGTCCATCACCCGGGCCAACACTGCCTGAAGCCCTTCGGCGGTGCGCACTCCGGCGGACGGCGACAGGCTGGCGCGGTCGACGCGGGAGGCCGCAGGCCGCACGGGAACCGGCGGAGCCGCAACCACTGGCGAAGATTGCGGGGCAGTCGGACGGACACCTGGCCTCGGCAAAGTATGCCGATCGGCTGGCCGCCCCCAGTTCAGGGGAAAGGGACTCATCAACCTTGTCATCGCCACGGAGAGCACGCGACTTGCGCCGGCATGACGGCTGTTTGACCCCTTCCCCGGGCGGCATTAGCATGGACCGCCATGGCCGCCCGAAACGCATTCATCTCCACGAACCCCCTTGCCGCCTACTACGGCACCACCATCGGCAAGAAGGCCGTGGTGGCCGTTACGGGCTTCATCCTCATCGGCTTCCTGTTCATCCATCTGGCCGGCAATCTGCTGATGTTCCAAGGCCCCGAGGCCATCAACGACTACGCCGAATGGCTCGATCACCTGGGGCACGGGGCGGCGAAGTGGGTGGTGCGGGCCATCCTGCTGGCCTCGGTGATCCTGCACGTCGCGACGACGGCCCGCCTGACGCGCGAGAACCGCGCGGCGCGCCCCCAGAAGTACGCAGTCGCGGCACCCCAGCGCTCGACGGTGGCTTCCCGCAGCATGATCCTGAGCGGCCTCACCCTGCTGTCGTTCATCATCTACCACCTGCTGCACTACACCGCCCGCACGGTACACGCAGCGGCGACCGCGGCCCACGAGGCCCCGCTCGCGACGCCTGCCGGGGGCGAGACCTACGGCGGCGAGAACGTCTACAACATGGTCGTGGCCGGATTCAGCCACCCGGGCGTCTCGTTCTTCTACATCCTGTCGATGTTCCTCCTTTGCCTCCACCTGAGCCACGGCTTCCAAAGCGCCTTCCAGACCCTCGGACTGTCGAACGCCCGGCTGAAGCCGACCTGGGCCAAGGCCGGCATCACCGTCTCGTGGCTGCTCTTCGCGGGCTTCGCCTCCATCCCCGTCGCCGTCCTCGCCGGCCACCTCAAGGCCCTCTGAACCGGACACCCAGACCATGACCACGGAAACGCTCGTTCCCCCCGCAACCCGCCAGCGGACCCGCTTCACCGAAGGCGCTCCCGTCAATGGCAACGTCCCCGGCGGCAACCTCGCCGACAAGTGGACGAAGCACAAGGCCGACGCGAAGCTCATCAATCCCGCCAACCGCCGGAAGTACGACATCATCGTCGTCGGATCGGGTTTGGCCGGGGCCTCGGCAGCCGCCACGCTGGGCGACCTCGGCTACAAGGTCAAGTGTTTCTGCTTCCAGGACAGCCCGCGCCGCGCGCACAGCATCGCGGCCCAGGGCGGCATCAACGCCGCCAAGAACTACCAGAACGACGGCGACAGCGTCCATCGTCTGTTCTACGACACCGTCAAGGGCGGTGACTTCCGCTCGCGCGAGGCCAATGTCCACCGCCTTGCCGAAGTCAGCGTGGACATCATCGACCAGTGCGTGGCTCTGGGCGTGCCCTTCGCTCGCGAGTACGGCGGCCTGCTGGCCAACCGCTCCTTCGGCGGTGCTCAGGTGTCCCGCACCTTCTACGCCCGCGGCCAGACGGGCCAGCAACTGCTGCTGGGTGCCTATTCGGCCCTGAACCGCCAAATCGCCGCGGGCAACGTCCAGATGTTCCCGCGCACCGAGATGCTGGAACTCGTGGTGGTCGACGGCCATGCCAAGGGCATCATCGTCCGGGACCTCGTGACGGGCGATATCAGCGCCCACTCCGCGGACACCGTCATCCTCGCCACCGGGGGCTACGGCAATGTCTTCTTCCTGTCGACCAACGCCATGGGCTGCAACGTCACGGCAACATGGCGTGCCCACAAGAAGGGTGCCTACTTCGCCAACCCCTGCTACACGCAGATCCACCCCACGTGCATCCCGGTATCGGGCGATCACCAGTCCAAGCTGACGCTGATGTCGGAGTCCCTGCGCAACGACGGACGCGTCTGGGTCCCCAGTTCCCGCAGCGAGGCCCGGCGATTCGACCAGATTCCCGAGAACGAACGCGACTACTACCTCGAGCGCAAGTACCCAAGCTTCGGGAATCTCGCGCCCCGGGACATCGCTTCCCGCGCTGCCAAGGAGGCCTGCGACGACGGCCGTGGCGTCGGTCCCGGCGGGCTCGGCGTCTACCTTGATTTTTCGGATGCCATCCGCCGCCTGGGCGAGAAGACCATCCGCGAGCGCTACGGCAACCTCTTCGACATCTACCAGCAGATCACGGGCGAAGATGCCTACAAGCAGCCGATGCGCATCTACCCTGCCGTCCACTACACGATGGGCGGACTCTGGGTGGACTACAACCTGATGAGCAACCTGCCCGGCCTGCATGTGCTCGGCGAAGCCAACTTCAGCGACCATGGCGCAAACCGCCTCGGAGCCAGCGCCCTGATGCAGGGGCTGGCCGACGGTTACTTCGTCATTCCGTCCACCGTGACCAACTACCTCGCCACCCAGTCGGGCAACAAGGTCTCGACCGAACACCCCGCCTTCAAGGAGGCACTGGCCGAAGTCAAGGCCCGCCAGCAGAAGTTCCTGTCCATCAAGGGCAAGCGCTCCGTGGACAGCTTCCACCGCGAGCTGGGGCTGCTGGTCTGGGACAAGTGCGGCATGGCCCGCGACTCGGCCGGGCTGTCCGAGGCTCTGGACCGCATTCCGGAGCTGCGCGACGAGTTCTGGACGAACGTCAACGTCACGGGAACCGGCGAGGGCCTGAACCAGCAACTCGAGAAGGCAGGCCGAGTGGCCGACTTCCTCGAGTTCGCCGAACTGCTCTGCACCGATGCACTGGTGCGCGACGAGTCGTGTGGCGGCCACTTCCGCACCGAGCACCAGACGGATGACGGCGAGGCCCTCAGGAACGACGAGGACTTCTGCCACGTCTCGGCCTGGGAATACTCGGGCGACCTGTCCCAGCCGGTACTGCACAAGGAAGCGCTGGTCTTCGAGAACATCAAGTTGGCAACCCGGAGCTACAAGTAGCCATGAACTTCAACCTGCGTGTCTGGCGTCAGGACGGCCCCCGTGCCGAGGGACGCTTCGTCGACTACAAGGCCGAGAACATCCCGGCCGACGCCTCGTTCCTCGAGATGATGGACATCGTCAACGAGCACCTCATCGGGCGGGGCGAAGAGCCCGTGGCCTTCGACCACGACTGTCGCGAGGGCATCTGCGGCTCGTGCTCGATGGTCATCAACGGCTCGGCCCACGGCCCGGTCAACAACGTCACGACCTGCGGCCTCTACATGCGCCACTTCAAGGACGGCGACACGATCGTCGTCGAACCCTTCCGTGCGGCAGCCTTTCCCGTCCTCAAGGACTTGGTCGTGGACCGCTCGGCCCTGGACCGCATCCAGCAGGCGGGCGGATTCATCACGGCACGCGTCGGCTCGGCGCAGGATGCCAATGCCCTGCCCGTGCCCAAGCAGAACGCGGACCTCGCCATGGAGTCGGCAGCCTGCATCGGCTGCGGCGCCTGCGTCGCGGCGTGTCCCAACTCGTCGGCCATGCTGTTCGTCGGGGCCAAGGTCTCCCATTTGGCCCTGCTGCCTCAGGGTCAGGCCGAGCGCGAGAGCCGAGTGCTCGGCATGGTTCAGGCCATGGACGAGTCGGGATTCGGGGGCTGCAGCAATCATGGCGAGTGCGAGGCCGTCTGTCCGGCGGGCATCCGCATCTCGGCGATCGGTCGCCTGAACCGGGAGTTCACGCGCGCCGCGGCCATCACGGGCACGGGCGACGCGACCTGAAACCCCATACCCGCTAAGGGTAGTTGACACGTCATACTGCTGCTTGTCAGACTGACAAGGTGCTGGCAACCATCCTTCGAGGGATTTGATCCGATGAACCATCTCAAGTGGGCTCCCGCCGCCATCCTGCTCGCGTCGTGCGCGACCACCACCGTGGCCTCTCAGACCGTCTTCTCCAAGGTCCGCGAAGCCACCATCCGAGGTGTGGACCTTACCAGGACCCGTTTGTTCGTCAACCTGATGCAGGCCACCCCTGGCTCGTACCGCACCGTCCAGAAGCTTCCTGCCAACTACGCCTCGGCCTCCGTAACGCTGTCCAACGCCAGCCTGCTGACCGGCAGCCTCGTGCGCACCGTGAACTTCGCCACCACTTCATCGCCACAGATCATCGCGTCGGGTTCGACGTCGTTCACCAGGCTGCGCACGGGCCCGGGCTATGGGGTGGACATCTCGCTCTTCAATGCGGGCAGCATCGTCAGCACCGGCCGCCGCTCGGCCCTGACGCTGGTGGCGGGCACCAACGTGGTGAACGTCATCATGAGCGCCAGCGGCGACATCGCTATCACCAACTCGAACCAAGGCAACACCGTGGGTACGTCTGGCAACTGGTTCATCTCCAAGGGGGACACCGTCACCTTCGACACGGGCTTTGCCTCTGACGAGCACACCAAGTACCTTGTGGGCGACAACGCCTCGCGCTCGCTCAGCATGCGGGTCTACATCGGCGACGGAGCTTCGGACGACCTGACGAACCCGGCCGCCGCAGACACTCTGGTGGCGACCACGAGTGCGCCCTTCGACAGCTTCACTTGGGACACCTCGGCCGTCACCAACCTGGGCTTCAACCCCATGACCGGCTTGACGGAAACCGGCACCCAGCAGAGCCGCATCAAATTCCAGATCGTGGACGATCTGGGCGCGGTGGTCGGCGAAAGCATCCTGACGCCGGTCTCGGTGGGTGGCGCCGCCGCCATCGAACTGAAGCTGCAGTAGGGTTTGTCCCAAGTGCGGCCCCGGGAGACGGGGCGAGGACCACTGTACGTCCTCTGGCCCTTCATCGCGATCGTGTTGTCCCTGGTGGGATGCTGGGTGCCCCAGCCCCACCTCGGGACAACGGTCACGCGCCTCGGCTCCGCCGAGACGCCCTACAGGATCGTCCGCGGCCAGCCTTCGGGCCTCACGGTCTCCGTTCGCCTGCCTGCCCGTTCCAGCCAGACCCTGCCGGGCAGCTGGGCCAGCATCGTGATGTCGCTGACCAATGGCGACACCACCCTGTTGCCCAGCACCATCACCCGTACCGTCAACCAGGCGGGTGGCAGCACCGTCACGGCGGCCTTCACCAGCCTCAAGTCCGGTTCCGGCTACGCAATCAACGCCGCACTCTACGACGGCGCGAACGGGACGGGCAACAAGGTGGCCAAGGGCTATCAGGCCGGAATCACCCTGCTCTCGGGCAACAACGAGGTAACGCTGACGCTGATGTCGCCCGTCCTGTCGGACTGGCGCAACTTCCCGGATGAACTCTACGAATGCGGCAGCGTCATCTACGTCCAGGGCCACTTCGAGGCGCCGGCCACCGTCACGTTCGTGCCCTCGAACGCAACGACGCCGCTTGTGGTCCTGTCGTCCCGTCAGGCCTATTTCGTGGTGCCGTGCAGTGCGACCACCGGTACAGTCTCCTTCACGGACCCTGAGGGCACGTCCAACAGCCAGTCCATCCGGATCGCCGAATACACGCAGGCGCTCAGCTTGCCCTTTGCCAAGTTCTACAACCAGGCAACCTTGGCCCGAACCGCTCCGATCCTGCCCGCCGCTCGGGCAGGCCACGGCTTGCTGCAGCGGGGTCAGTTCACCTACGTGTTGGGTGGAGCGAATGCCTCGACCGCGGCCAATACCGTATATCGCGCCCTGCGCAATGCCGATGGCACCATGCAGAGTTTTGCCACCACGGCTCAGACACTTGTGGCCGCGCGGGAAGGCGCCGCATGGATCAATTACGGTGGTTCCATCCTGGCCATCGGTGGCCAGGCGGCAGGCTCGGCACTGGCCAGCACCGAGACCAGCACATGGCAGGGAGACGACTCTCCCGGAGCCTTCTCGGCCAGCCAGACGATGGGCTCGACACGTGCCTACCCGGCCGCTGCCGTCATCGGCGACTACCTCTACGTCTTCGGGGGCGAATCCGGCGGCACGCCCCGGAACTCGATCGAGCGGGCTCCGATCAATTCGTCCGGAGTCCTGACGGGCTCCTTCTCAAGCGTCAGCGGTACGCTGGTCACGGCACGCAGTCGGACGCTGCCCCTGCTCTTCGGGGGGCGCATCTACCTGATCGGCGGCAAGGGCGCCTCGGGTCCGCTGTCCAGCATCGAATCGGCTGCCGTCAACGCGGACGGATCGCTCGGCGCCTTCAGCACCAGCACGGTCGCCCTTCAGACCGCTCGCGAAGGTGCCGTCGGGCAGTTCATGGGCACCAAATACGTCGTCATCGGCGGGCGAACCACGGGTAACAGCCCCGTGACCAGCGTCGAGAGCAGCACGCTCGGCGTTTCGGGTCCCGGTTCCTTCGCCACCATGGCCGGGGTCACGCTGGCCACGGCTCGGGCGGATTTTGCCGCGGTGGTCAATGGGGACAGTCTGCACGTTGTCGGTGGCACAGGTGCGGCCGGGACCACGCTGGGCAATGTCGAGTTCACCTCAGTGAACGGTTCAGGCAACCTGTCCACGTTCGGCGCCGGAACGGCGACCTTCACCCCGCGATTCGGGAACGGGGCAGCCGTGCTGGGCGCATCCGTCAACGTCTTTGGCGGCTGCGGCGCCGGCATCGTGAGCGGTGGCGGCTGCGCGGCGGACGTCAGCATTCTCTCGACCGTGCAACGGGCGACGATCGATTCGGCTGGTGCCCTCGGCTCATTTTCCTCTAGCGGAAATCTGGATTACGGTCGCGTCAACTTCAGCTCGGGCGTCCTCGGAACCAACCTGTGGGTCTTCGCGGGCGGCCTGCCCAGCAGCGCACCGAACAATGCCCCCAAGGTCATCAAGGCGCCTGTCAATGCGGACGGCTCGCTCGGCACCTTTGCCGACGGCAGCCTCTCGGTCGCACAGGTCTCCGGTGCAAACGCCGTCACGGTAGGCACAAACCTCTACCTGGTGGGCGGCCTCGACGGAAACAGCGCCGTCTCGGCGTGCCGCACCGGCTCGCTCAATTCGAACACCTATGATATCGGCGGCTTCGGCAACAACGGTCCGGGCCTCGTCACGGCGCGTGCACGGATGGGCCTGGTGGTTCTGGGCAGCTACATCTACGCCATCGGCGGTCAGTCGGACCGCAACGGATCGGCCTTGGCCTCGATCGAGCGCTGCGCCATCGACACCACGAATGACGAAGCCACGGGGAACTTCTCGACCTACGCCAACAGCCTGAACGTCGCTCGGGCCGCACCGGCGCTGGTCGTGTCGGGCAACAAGCTCTATGTGATCGGCGGAACCCAGACCTCTAGTTACACGGGCGTCAACTCGGTCGAGGTCGCAACGATCGCCGCCGACGGTACACTCGGCTCCTTCTCGGTTGTTCCCGGAGTCACGCTGGGTACGGCCCGTGGCTTCCAGGCCGCCGCTATCGTGGGCAACTTCCTGCAGTTGTTCGGGGGACTCAACAACGCATCACCCCTCGGGTCGACGGAACAGGCAGGGCTTCAGTGAGCGCCCGGTTCCTGCCGCGCCTTCCGGGCCTGATGGCCTTGGCTTTGGCTGCCGCATGCGCGTCGCCCGTCTTGCCCAAGCCCAGCCTGCTCAACGTCAACGAACAGTTCTCCGCCATCCTGACGGACGGTACGGCGCGGCTCATCGGACGCGCCAGGATCCCGGTGGCCTCCGCCGATGGCAAGGCCCTGAGCGAGATGCCCGCGGCCGGGGCAAGGGTGGTACTGCTGGACACCGACTTCAAGACTACGGTCTCCGTGACGATCGCGGACGCCGACGGCAACTTCCAGATCGATGACGTACCCAGAGGCGGTGCCAGCATCCTGCGCATCAGCATGACAGGCACCAGCACCCCTCAGACCGTGGAGAAACTGGTCTTCCCCACGACCAGCGTCGAGTGCGTCCGCGTGGACCTGGCCTCGTCCCTACTGGTCGACAAGATCGCAGCAAATGGCCTGTTGAAGCCGGATCCGGCACTTTCGGGCCGCAACGATCTGCTGGACCTCGTGAAGCCGGACAAGCTGGCCGAGTTCGAGAAGGATCTGCGCGAGCGCCTCGGCACGCTGCCCCCCGAAGAGATCGCACCCTTGCTCCCAGAGACACTCAAGCCCACCGACCCCGAAGCGCTCAAGGCCACCCCCGCTCCCTCGCCGGGTACCACGCCCGCACCGGGGTCCACTCCTGCGCCGCCGAGCTCGATTCTGGACAAGCTCGGTTCCAGTGACGAACAAGTGGCCGACGACTACAACAACATCTTCGAGAGGCCGGACGACGCGTCCCTGGTCTTCCGCATCTCGGCCGTGGGCACGAATGATGGCGTTGCCAAGGAAGCCCAGCGCATCTCGGGCCTGGTGGACGTGGCCCTGACCGGCATGCCCTCCGACGTCACGCTCTGCGAGGTCTGGACCATCATCCCGTCGCGGCGACTGCTCTGCACCGTCGACGCCCCCACGTCGTGGAGGGGTCGTTTCGACTCGTGGCCCATGCCTCTGGGCCCCACCAATCTGGATTTCATCGGACACGCCGCAAGCGGCAAGCGCGTCCTTCAACGCCTGCCCGTCATCGTCGACAACTCGGTTTCCAATCTATGCAAGGACTGATCCGGACCGCGTTCGTCGCGGTCCTGATGGCAGCACCCGGACCGGCCCACGCCACGCCGAACCCCGCGCCCAGCGCGAACCTGACCAGTCCGACGCCTCAGGCTCAGACGCCTGCGCCTGAACCCTCGGTATCCGTGGCTTCAGGCTCCGTGGTGGCCAGCGCCACTCCTTTACCCTCAGCGGCGATCCGAGCAGCCACGGTATACGAATCGATCAGCCTGAATCCCGCCCGCGACACCGCCACGCTGATCTGGACCGGCGCCAAACCGAAATGGCGTCTGCGTAGAGTTGCCCCCGATTCGGTGATCCTCGATCTCGAAGGGTCCCTGACCCCGGGACATGTCCTGATCCGCAGCCAGACCGGTTCACCCATCATGAAGGCCCTGGCCGTGCAACTCAGCGCCAAGCGCAGCCGAGTGGTCATGCGCGTCGTGCCGGACATGCGCATGATTGCCCGCGTGCAGGGCAAAAGCCTGATCGTGACGTTCGATCGCCGGGCGCTCGAGCGCTTCTGGAAGATCTACCATCAGAGCACCTTCCGCGTGGGCCTGCCCAAGGTCCTGCCCGACGGAACCCTGCAGGTGCCCGTTCGTAGTCCGCTGGAGCCCACGGTTCGTGTCGCGCATGAGCGCCCCCTCCACGCCTGGGTCGAGATTCCCGCAGACGGCCCCATTCCTGCGAAGGCACAGCAGCCTACGACGGACAAACTGCTTCCCACCGGCCCCTACGAACGACTCAAGATGGGTCAGGAGCGCTGGGGCACCGTACGCCTGACCATGGGCCTGCGGGATCCCCGATCCTTCCAGACTGTCGTCCGCAAGTCCGGCAAGATCTGGCTGGTCGAGATCTCGCGTACGGCCGATCGTCTGCCGGACGCCATGGCAACACCATCAGAGCCTGTTCCCCCGACAGCCGCAGAACCCGCCCGGACACCGGAAGCATCCGGGTGTGCGTGCACGTGTCCGCCCGGATCCTCGGCCTCCATTTCCCCGGACGTGGACTGGGATCCGCTGTCCCGAACCTTGGGCACCCTAGGACGCACCGGCCTGTTCGAGAACTATCCGGAAGGCGGAGTGGCCGATGCCGCGGTCCGCGACATCAATACTTTCGGCTTCTACGCGCGTCACGCGATGGCGCCGTGGTGGTCGCTCGAGGCCGATGTCCGGGCCTTCGAGACCTTCACGATTGCCGACCGCCTGATCCCGAACTCCACCCACACCCGCAACGACTACTCCGTGCAGGGTGCGATGCTCTGGGACCTGCAGCAAGGCCCGGTCCGGGAGAGCATCGGCGCAGGATACGGCCTTCGCTACATCACCGTGACCCACAGCCTGACACCGATCGCGAAGGACTTCCTCTTCTCGGACATGCAGGTCTTCCAGGGCCCGTTCATTCGCGGCGACCTGTCCGTCCGTCCGTGGGGGCCCCTGCGTCTGTATGCACGCGGGCTTGTCCAGCCGTACACGTTCGTGCTCGTGGATCCGCTGGTCGATGGCCTGCCGGATGTCCGCAGGGCCTCCGGCGAGCTGGGCCTCGAGTGGATGCGCGATCAGTACGTCCTGCGGCTCTTCCAGTCGTGGGACCACATGTGGCGGGGTTCCGTCCCCTTCCAGCAGTTGAACGCCGCCGGGATCTCGGCGGGCATCCGCTACTGACGCCCTTCGGGCAGGCAGCATGACGTCACTTCTGGCCGCGGTCGTGCGCATCCTTGCTACGGCCACGACGAACGGCAGCTTGCACGACCTGCCGCCGCGCCATGAACCGGACCTGCCAGCGCGATTCGAGGTCCGTCACGGCACGGAGGATATCGGGGCCCTGCGATCGGGTCCCTGGCTGCTGGTCCGTCGCAACGGCGTCCTGACACCCGATGAAGCCCATCTGGCGCTGCGGAAAGGTGCGTGGCGACAGCAGGGCCCCTGGCGACAGGACGGCTACCGGGAAGGCCCGTGGTGGTTCACGGGTGAAGCACCGACCTCGTCCCATTCCGGCAAGCTTGTCTGGGCAGTCTTCGAGGACGCCGAGCAGGGCGTCTGGGAAGTCATGACGGAACAGGCCTCCGCCAGCGCCCCGGACTGGACACAGCCACCGGAATCCTGGACTCCCGTCTGGGCTTCCCGCATCGAAGGCATCCGCGACGGGCGATGGCAGCGCGCCACGCAGATCGGGGAGACGCGGGGCGGCTCGGCTTTGGAGACACTGGCCACCCGCGAGGCCGTGGGCAATATCCGAGTCGACATGGGCAACCACGTCGACAACACCAACGACGACTGGCGTCGTGCCGGCCTGGCCGACACCCTCGCCCGCCTCGAACGACATCCGCTCGATGCCCTCGTTCCCTACAAGTTCGAGCTGCGGCTTGCCCGTCGTGACCTCGAGAGACTGGCCCGAGCCACGCCCCTGCTCGCCGCCAATCTCGACCCCCCGTCAGGAGTGCCCATCCACCCCTGGCGCATCGTCTCGCTGGCCGGTTGCCGCATCGGCCTCGTCGGCATGACCGATGCACGCTATCTGGCACGCTACGGCTTGGTGGACGGGGTGTCGGCGTGGCGCAGTCGACCGATGGTCGAAGCGCTTCGCACGGCCGTGGCGGATGTGCGGGCAGCAGGTGCCGGACCGGTGGTGCTGCTGACCAACATGGATGATGCCCAGACCGAAGAACTGGACCGTTCCGTGCCCGGACTGACGGCCATCCTGCGGGCCCAGCCCGAAACCCCGGTCGATACGCTCGTCCGGGAAGCCACGCGCAAGGAAGACAGTCCGGTTCCCACCGGGGCATGGCTGCAGGCAGGAACAGATCAGGATCGCCTGCTGCAGCTTGATTTGGCATTGGATCCCGACGGCAGCGTGGCTTCCGTCCGCAGCAGCAATCGGGCCGTCACCAGCAGGGTCGCAGCCCCCGATGCCGAACTGGCATGGCGGGCGTGGCGCCATCGCAGCGCCTTCATCGAACCCCGACGCGCCTTGGTGCTCCCGGATCGCCGGCGCATCGATCCGACGGAAGCCCGCTACACCCCGAATGACTGGGGGCAACTGCTGGCCGGCACCGTGCGCGCGGCCACCGGCGCGGAGCTGGCTCTGGTCCCTCGCCGCCGCCGCGGCATGACCACTTCGGGCGACGTGCCGGGCTACGTGGCGGAAGACTGGGTACCTGCCAACCTGCAACTGGTCCGCGGGCAGATCACCGGCAGGCAGTTGCGCGCTCTGGTCCGTCGGCCCGACCTGGCCGGTACCTGGGCCTTGGCCGGGGCCGATACCCTCGCCTCGCGCATCGGTGGCCATCCGCTGCTGGACGACGAGGCCTACGCCATCGTCACGACCGACAGCTTCGCGCACGGCGCTGCCTTCCGCGGCCTGTTCCGGGGGACCTTCCAGCCCGTAGCGCTGCTGGACGACGATGGCGACGGCCAAGCCGAGCTTCAGGACGTGGTCCTCGGCCTATGGCGTGCCGCCGCGGCACCGGGCTGGGGAAGCACGGAGCACCTCCGGCGTATCCGCACCTGGCTGCAGGACGACGGCCAGTCGGTCGCCCCGCGCTGGACCATGTCCCTGCAGCCCATCGAACTCAACGGCCAGCAACTCACCGGCCAGAACCGACAGGCTTTCGCGGGAGCGCGCAACGCACTCGTCACCGCGCCGGAGGCCCAGGCCCTGCGCGCCCGCATCAAGGGCCAAGCCCATTTCGAGGACGAACGTCTGGTGTGGGACACCACGGCCTCGTTGCTCTGGGACCAGTCGACCATCACGGGGGCAGGGCAGAACACGGTGCGCCGGGACAGCAACGATGCCCGCCTTGGCAGCGAGCTCCGGGGCCGGCCCGGCGGTCCGGAAGGAGGTCTGGTGCCCTTCGTGAACGGGGGCTACGCCACGGACCTCGTCCCCGGCACCAACACCACCACCGGCCTGCTGAACCCGCGCCGCCAAGATGTCACGGCGGGAGCCGGGATCGTCTGGACCAGCCGTGGCCTCGTGCGCGAGGCCAGGATCGGGGCCAGCACCCGCCGGGACTTCTCGGTGACGGACCGCGTGCCCGAGCCCGGCTATCAGGCAGGCCTAGCCTTGCAGTGGCCTCTGGCCGCCGGGCGTGTGACCCTGGACGTCGATGCACGCGGATTCGGTCCCACGCCGCAGGACACGGCCGCCGACCTTGGGCTGCTGTGCCAACTGGGCCTTGCCTATCGCCAACCCGTCGCCGAAGGCCTGGAGTTGCGCGTCGGCATCGACAGCCTGCTGTTCCAAGGCAAGGTCGAGGCCACCCGCACCCTCGGCAGCACGGTGACGCCCAGCATCGGCCTCTCGTGGCAGGCCAACTGGAAACCGACCCACGGAATCGCCTGGTAGGCGCGCTTACCCCGGCACCAATTCGAACCAGCGCAGGCCGGGCAACAGATCGTTGCGCCCGACGACCCGTGCCCCCGGAAGCAAGCGTCGGACCCACGCCACTTGGGCCGGCGTCGCGCCATCGAGGCCGACGAAAGGCGGCTGCCCGAGGCCGGCGAACGCCGAGAGGGCCGTCTCGATGCCTTCGCGGACGTCGGCAGGCAACGCCTGGCGCAGCATTGGGGCCGGCGCTTCCGCAAGATTCGTGGCTGCAAGGTCCCGCCAGCGGCCGGGCCACGGCAGCACGGCTATCCAGCCAGGGTCGAGGTCGCGCCCACCCACGCGCCAGGACGCCAGCCGTGCCTGCAGTTCGGCCAGCAGTTGGGCCGTCGTCCAGCGGTGCCATCGGGCCATGTCGAGGGTATCCAGCAGCACGACGGGATCCCCGAGCCAGAAGCCGGCATCAAGCAGTCCACGGGCAGCAGCAAAGGCCCGCCCCAGGTCCGCCTCGGCTCGCTCACCCGTGAGCCCCAGCCATTCCTTGAGCGCATCTGAGGGCACGACGTGGCTGGCCACAGCCTCCCACGACTCGCGCGCAGCCTCATGCACCACGCCCCAGACCGACTGGACCCGATACCCGCGCGCACGAAGCTCGGCGAGATAGGGATCCGCCGTCTCCACCCAGAGGCCCGCGGCCTCGCCGACCGACGACGGCGTACGCCCCTTGGGCGGAACAGCCCAGAACCAGCCGTCAGGGTCCCGGCCCAGCGTTTCCTCGAGGACCAGCTGCCCCCCGACCCGGACCCGGAAATCAAGTGGTCCCAGGCCCTTGCCCTCGCCCGTGAACACGGGATGGGGAATCCATGGCGCCAGCCCCGCCCCCTCGAGACGACCATCCCCAAAGGACATCGATCGAGCGACCAGAAGGTCGCCACCCTCGACGGCGAGCATCGGCTCTGCCCGATCGCGGGCGGCGTCCGCCAGACTGGACACGATTTCCGTGACGGGGCGCCGCCACGACGCGACCCTGCGCTCGCGCGCCGGCATGTCGTGTCCCTCGGAACGCCGCGGCACACCGGACTGCTCCAGGAAGTCACGCATCACCTCATGGCCGAGGCAAGCGCACGTCGCCAACGCCGGACGCGGGCAACGGTGGACGGCCTCCAACAGGGGCGGAATCCACGGATCCGGCATGACGCGGCCTTCCTCATCGTCATCGAGACACAGCCGCCACGACAACTCGCCCGTCCGGCGCAGCAACCGCACCGTCCGGATGTCCCGACCGGTCCCCCGATCCAGACGATCGCGGGAAACCGTAAGCGTGAGGGCGACCCAGGGCACGAGCAACCGTGACTCCAGGGGCACGTTGCCACGCGACACCGAGGGCCTGGCCTCCGTGAGGCCCTGCAAGGCTGCGAGGCGGCCCGGTACATCGGCTTCGCCGCCGGCTGCCACCTCGAAAAGCAGATTCCAGCCTTCCGCACCGCGCGGAAAAGTGCCCCCGAGACGCAGGACCTGCTGCAAGGCCTGCACGACGACGCCGGACGGCCACGGCCAAGGCCACTCCGTACCCCACCAACCCGTCTCGCCCAGCCAGTCCCCGGCAAGTTCAGGGAGCGTCCGGCTGTCCAGCAACGCGCCCGGGGAACGGGCCCAGACAGCATCGAACGCTTCAAGCAAGGTCCGCTCGGGCGGTACGCCCGGTTCTCGGGAAATCAGGCCCCGCCAGGCAAGACGCCCACGAACGGCCCAAGCGGCCTCCCACGGGTCGAGGTCCGATGACTCGACCAAGGGGACCGAGGCCACGGCCAGACCGGCCAGCCGCATGGCCCGGGCCGCAGAGGCCCCCAGCCCCGGACGCCCCTGCATGGTGTCCCAGAGTCCGCGACCCAACAGAAGCTCGACGGGAGGCACCAGCAGTCGGGAATCCCCCGGAGACGGGGGGCGTACGTCGTCGAGAGGGTCCGGCAGCTTCAGGCGAAGGGAACGCAGGTCCCGATGAAGGGCCAGAAGATCAGGATCCTCGTCGTCATCCGCAATCTGGGCCCCGATAAGGGCGTCGGCCACGCGAGCAGCACCCAGGGCATCCTCGATGAGCAGGTGGTGGCGGACCAACTCGAGGCCCTCTTCGAGCCACGCCCTGCGCGCCGTCGCGCGCCATTCGGGTCGACCTCCGGGGCGGGTCCAGACGCGTTCGAGCACCGTGAGCGCGTGCCGGGCATGGCGACGGGCATCCCGGGCTTCACCCACCTTCTGGGCGTGCATGCTGAGCAGGCGACGCACGCGCGAGCACCAGACTCCTGCCCGCGCTCCCTCGCTGACCGGGCCGAAGGGCAAGAGGCCCCGTTCGGCGAGGACGAGCAAATCCTGAAGAATTTCCGCAGAGAAGGTCCGACCCGACTCGAGTCGCCGGATACACCAACCCCAGACATCGTTGAGTTCGCCCATGTCCGGCACGGGCCAGCGCTCCGCAGGCCATCCCGAAGCCAGGCCCAGCGAAGTACGCATCTCGGTCCCGAAGTCCAGATGCAAGCGTTCGAACAGCCTGTGGGCCAGGCAACGGCACAGCGGATCGACCGGATCCGGACACCGCCCGGCCGTCCACGCGAGACGCCAGCCTTCATGTTCCAGCAGGGGCCAGGCCCGGCGCTGCATCGCGATGCCGAACCACCAGCGCGCACAGCCGACACACGAACCCAACCACAAGGTCTCGGCCTTGGGACCGTCCACCTGACGCCGCACTCGGGCGAAAGCCACGACACGGCCTTCCGCGCACGTCGGGCAAGGCATGCGGTGGATGCGGCGCGAAGGATCCACCGCCCCGGACGGAGCGACCCTCCCCCGATCCTCCTGATCCGTACCATCCCGCACTCCCACATCCTACCCCACGATCCGGACGGTTCCCTGCCTCCGTGGCGCAGACCGAGGTTGCGGGTACGAAAAAGCCATGTCTCCGACACCCGCCGGCCCCATCCGCCCCGCCACGGCACCGACGCCCACCTCAGGCGCCGTCCGAAGACCGGCTGGAACGGGTCCCCTGCCCCCGGCCGAATTGGACCGATGGGTAGCCGGTGGCAACGCCAATCGCGACGGGCTCAAGGCCGAGGGAGAGGGCCGCTCCGGTGTCCTTTCGCTCTCCGGCAGCCGCGTGGGCGAACTCATGGACAAGGCCGCGAGCCGCCTAGGCGAGCAGGTGCTTTATCGTGACTACGGCGTGCGCCCCCCCAGCCTGTCGCTGGGCGGCCCGGGCGGCATCGGCTTTGCCCTGCGGCTCCAGCCGCTGCGCGATACCGATGGCCGCGTCCAGGATGATCCGCACCGCCGCGAGACGTCCCGCCGCATGGCCGAGGCCGGCACGCCCGTCACGTGGGCCGAAGTCCGCGGCGCCGTCGAGCCATGGGCTGGCTACCCTTTCTCGATCCCGGCCCTGGGTCCGGGTGTCACGATCGGCTTCACGACCGATGCCTCGGTCGCGCTCTCGGTCCTGTCTCCCCACCGCCACCCCATTCGGCAGGCCGTCGCCGATCTTGGTGTCCACTTGCCCTTCCGGGCTGAAGAAGCGAAAGCCTACGCCGAGGGCACCGAAGTCGAGCTCCGCGGCCGGGGAAGGCTTGCCGTGAGCGCCGGAGCACGCCTGGCCGATCACGTGGTGCCCTTGGCCGGCGCGTGGACGCTGGGTGCCTCGGTCGGCATCGACACCTACCGCTCACGCGACATGGAGCTGGCCCTTCGCGTGAAGCGCCTGGACGGCAGCAAGGTCGCCGTCTCGGTCGAAGAGGTCACGGGCAAGAGTGAGGGCACGGCCCTTTCGGCAAGGGCAGGCCTTTCTGGCCCGATGCCGAGCGGCCCCGACACCGGTGGTCGGGTCGGTGACCTGGCACGGAAGTCCCTGACGCAGCAGGCGCAGCGGTGGCTTCATGCCGAGGCTTCGATCGCAGTCTCCGAACGTACGGCAAACCGCGAGATTCAGACCTACGTCATGGATCTGGAGACACCGACCGGCCGGCATGCCTATGAAGCGGCGCTCGCGCTCGATCTCAGGCCGGCCCAGCAGGCTGCGGCAACCGGCGATCCGGCGATGCGCGCCATCCGCTTTGCCGAGAAGGCAAGCACCGATCGAAGGGACGTCGATGCGCGCATCGGCGGCCTGACGCTGGTCGACGATGAACAGCAGATCGAGACCGGCCATGGTCGCCTGGATCGCCCGGAAGGCGTGATGATCGTCGATCGGGCAGACCTGCTGCACGCCCATGAAGACATCTTGACCCGCTGGTTCTCCGGCCGCAAGCGCACCGAACGCCAACTGCTGGCCGTGACGCCCGAGACGGGGGGCACGCGGGAGACATGGCTGCGCAGCAAGCAGGAGATCAAGGTCGATCTGAGCACCCCCGAAGGTGCGGTCCGTCGCTTCCTCGTGCTGGCGCGCCATCTGGATCTGCGGAGCGCCGCCGACGGCCTCGAGAACAACGAGGACGTGCTGGATGCCTTCGGCAAGTCCGAGCGACGCATCGAAGCCTATGTGACGGCGGAAGGCCTCGAGCGGCTCTTCAAGGCTGATCCGGACCGCATCCGCGAGGCCTTCGCCACGGCTTACGAGGAAATCGACCTCCCCTGGGACCAACCGGTGCTCTTCGACAGCCAGAAGGCTTCCATCTGGCGCCGGACGCCGTGGCTGGCCACCGAGCACCCGGACCACGGCG
Organism: Candidatus Sericytochromatia bacterium; assembly: GCA_035285865.1. Lineage (GTDB taxonomy): Bacteria > Cyanobacteriota > Sericytochromatia > S15B-MN24 > VGJW01 > VGJW01. The sequence goes on along the minus strand of JAYKHS010000017.1, from coordinate 10,793 downwards.
AGGTCATGGCACTGTTGCGTCAGGGCCCTCAGGCCAATGGCCCCGGAAACGAAGGGCCGACGCCCGACCAGCGCTATAGCAATCTGACGGGCCGCCCACTCTGGCAGGACGCCGAGGCTTGGCGCGAGAGCGAACGGCTCGTGGAGCTGCTCGGACGCATGGCCGAGGCCTCCCCCGCAGACAAGGCCCGGTTGCTGGCGAGCTTTGCCAAGGAGATGGACACCGACCTCGCGCGCGAGCTGTCGACGATGGCCCGCGTGGCCGGACCCGACGCGGTCGTTGTCCCCGAAATGCGCCTGTCTGGCCCCAAGGCTCCGGACCTGCGCTACGGGCGCGGCGAGGCCCCGCGCGATCCCCGCAAGGAGATCGACTCGGCCATCCGCGGCCATCGCACGCCCTGATCAGGGCGCCGTTGGCACCACGATCCGGCACGTCCGGATCTCACCGGCAGCCGTGCGCCAGATCGCCCGGATCCCGGAGGCGTCCCTGGCGAGGCGAACCGAGGCACCCTCGTCCGCGAGCGGGTTCGTCGACGCCGCGAGGAGGGCCAGGCTGCCGTTGTCGAGGCGCAAAGGCCGGGTCCAGACGACAACCGGACGGTGACCATTGCCGTCGGGTCGACGCACGGTGGCAGCGACCAGCAGGTTCTCCCCCACGGGCAGCACCGATGGAGCGTGCAGGACGGGATCTACGAGCGCATCGCCGATGCCGACCAATGGAACAGGCCCGGGCAATGCCCCAAGAACCAGCGACGCGGACGCCTCGGAGGACTCCGGATCGAGGTCTGCCGGCGCGCCGGTCGGGTGCGCGAAGCCACGCACGTGCAACTCGAACTCGCCCCCAGCGGGAGCCAGGGACACCAGCCACGCACCACCGTCGGGCCGGGGCGCCAAGGCCGCGAGGCGCGGACTCGTCGTCAACCCGACGACAGAGTTGTTCGCGACGCTGCCCGTGGCCGATACCGCAAGTCGCAGCAGCAGGCGCTGGCTGGCACCGGCAAGGCCATAAGCCCAGACCATGTATCCGGCTCCCCAAGGCACGGCGGTGACCCGCTCGCTGGTGGGCGGATCGAGCGTCAGTCCCGAGGCCTCCGTGAATCCGAAGGCTCCGGTCCCGGCCAGTTCCAACCGACCGGCCGAGGTCTCGAAGGCATAGGTGCGCAGACGCCACGCGAGACCGGACCTGCTGTAGCAGACCAACAGCACCCGCGACCCGCGCACCACGAGCGTGCCGAGACGCAGATCCTCGCCCGGCAGCGAGATGAGGCCGACCCGTCCCGTCGTATCGGTAGGCAACCGACCATCGGGTTCCAGCATGGCGATGGAGATCGAACCCGTTGCGGTGTCCGGATCCGCCCGGGTTGCCAGGACCACGAAGTTCCCCGCTCGGACAAGGCCCATCGCCTCCTCCCCCGGAGAGACGTCCATCCTGTAGGCCACGGAAGCGCTCGGCGAGCCGTCCGGGCTGATGCCCTGTAGGATCAGGCTTTGCTTGCCGCTGGCGGACAAGGGCTGCCAAGCGGCAAGCCATCCGCTGGACGTGTCGATCATGGTGACGCCGCGATCCGCGCGAAAGCCGTCCGGAAGCGTCCACAACGGTGGCGCCGCGTAACCGACGCGAAGGTCGGCCGTGGCAACCAGATGACCGGAGGTCACCTTCACCTCGCCGTCACCCAACGATGTCGGCCGCCAGACCCCATCCTCGGAAGCTCCCTCCCCGGACAAGACGACCCGGGCTGCATCATCGGGAAGGACCTCGACCGAACCGCTTCCGACCACGCCCGTCGGCATGAACGGAAAGGCACCGCCAGCCCAGCCATAAAGGCGATTGTCGATGGACCAAGGCACGGCGTCCCCGGTTGCGACGAAACCGACACGGGCGAGCGGCCGGAAGGGCAAGCCCTGCAACGTCGGAACGCCATCCACCCGGACGACGACCGATCCTTCGCGAACGCCCTCGGGAACCGTGACCTCGAGCGCTCCCGTCGCCGGCGTCACATCCTGCTCGGGGACTCCTGCAAAGATGACGCCGACGGATCGACTCGCCGCCACGGGGAAGGTGCCTTCCAGCACGACACGGGCACCGGGTCCCGCGATGGCCGGCCGAATGCGCGTCAGGGCCGGCCGGAAGCTTGGCTCGAGGAGCAACTGGACGGGCGTGCGGACATGCGCGGCCACTGCGATGGCCTCGGCGCGGCCGGTGGCCACGACTTCGTCGGCGGCATCCCGGGCCTCGGCCTCGAGCACGAGGTCCGTACCGACTCTTGCGGACATGGTGGCCTCTGCCACGGCCACGCCCGGCTGGCGCACGAGACTGACCCGACCGCGTTCGGTCCCGGACGCGGTCTTCAGCACCAACTCGAGGCGCTGGGTGCTGAAGGGCAGCAGCAAGACCGATCGGGCGGGCTCCGGCCACCTCACCCGGACGACCAGGAGGCCATCACCCGCCGGGGCCAACTCGGCCGCCAAAGGCGCCACGGCAACCGGCGCCGGCTGTTCCCGGGACCGCTCGGGGGAAGCTTCGGACGTCAGGGGTCCAGTCGGCTGCGCGGGCACTTCCCGCGCCGGTGCCGACAAGGGTGCCGGCACCGCCTGACAAGCCGCCAGCAGAAAGCAGGACAGGAACGTGCGCAGGTTCCGGAGCATCACTGGATCTCCACCGCCAACTCTCCCTGGCTGCGCACCTCGAGCGTCAGATCCACCATCTGGTCAGGGTCCGCCAGGGGACGCGCCCGAACCCGGGCCGTGGTGTCGAAGTTGCCCACCATCGCCTCGACACGTCCGTTCCCGTCGACCTTCACGGGGCCCGACAGGACCTCCCACGCCCACGGCCCCTCGTAGGACGTTCCATCCGCATGGCGGGCGACGGGCTTGAGGACGACAGCATGAGACAAGCCCGGGAGGGGCGAAGCACCGACGACCGGAAGGGGCGCAAGCACAGGCAAGGCACCCGGTGCCCGTTCGACACGCTCGATTTGCGGAACCAGCACCACGGGCAGGAGTGCCTCGAGTTCGCCTCGCCGGGCACGGAACTGCACCCTGCCCACGCCCTGCGGCTGAATGACGCCCCCGGTCACGACCGCGGCACCGGACTCTTGCAGGACCTGAATGCCCGACGGACCGGGCTGCACCGAGGCAAAAGGCCCGCCGCGAGAGGAACCTTGCAGCACGATGCTCCGCGTGGCAGCCATGGCCAACGGCCACGTACCTGCCCAGGACCACGTGGCCTGCGACGAGACGGCTCGAGAGAGTTCGAGGCGCAGGTTGTCGATGATGTCGATCCGCTTCGCCGGCCCCGTCAGGCTGCCGATGCGGGCCGAGACCTCACCGGAGCCGGCACCCATCGGCACGACGAAGGCCATGGACTCATCCGCCAGCTCCAGACCCGGGGCAATCACACCATTGATGCTGACCTCGGCACGCGCGCCGCGTGACGCCCCGAAGGCCGTGCCCGTGACCACGACCCGCTCGCCGATGGCCGCCGGGTTCGGCGAGAGGGTACGAATCTCGGGTACTGGCGTGTCCAGCACCATCCCGGTCACGGCTGTCGTCTCGCCCGAAGTGACGACAAGACGCTCGGAATAGGCACGGCCCATGTCGGGATGCAGGGCCACCAGGCGATAGATACCCTCGGGGATGTTGGAAAGGGTGAAGGAACCGTCCTCTGCGGCAGCAGCGACGTAGGTGGTGCCAGGTAGGAAGACGGTCGTGCCCAGGAAGTCCTTCACGACGGGCGAGACGCTGCGGACCCGTCCCGAGATAGTCCCGGTGGGGGCCAGCTTGAGCGTCAGCCCGGTCGAGACGGGCTGGGCGAGGATCAGAGCCTTGGTCAGGGCATCGCGCTCGGCCAGGATGGTGTAGCGGGCCGACGGCTGCGTGACCGGCAGGCGGAATCGGCCCAGTTCGTCCGTGCGAACCTCGCCCACCGACGACACGCCGCCCGACGTGACGTCGGCCAAGCGTCGGGTCGCGGCGGCATTTCCGATGAGTCCGGCAGGCCCCGAGGCGATGAGTGCCGCAGCGTCGTTGGCCACGAGATAACACTTGACGGGCACCCCGGCCGCGAGCTGGCCAGCCTCGTCGTACACGACACCACTGAACTGGTTGGCGAGAGGGAGCGCGGCATCCCCCGCGCTGGCCGCCGGGGTCGGCGTGACCCGCCTTGCCGTCAGGTTCGACGGGCGACAAGCCAGAAGGCTGCCCACCGCCAAGGCGACAGGAAGCCAAGCGAATGCCTGACGCAACACGTGTTCAACTTACCCACCGGAGGGGCGGGAAAGCATGTCAGCCACGATCGCGAGGCGGTCGCCCGAAGCCCTGACCGGGTTTGCTGCCAAACGACTTGCGCGGACCCGCCGCACGCGGCGGACCGGACCAACCGCCAGCTCCCTCGCGACCGGCGCCATCACGGCCAGGGCCTTCGCGACCCGCCTCGCGTGGACGCCGAGGCGGGGGCGCAAAGCCACCCTCCCGCTTCTCGGCACGAGGAGCCCTGCCTGGCCGGGGGCCATCGCCCAGTACGGCCTGGACCTGAGCGGCGACTTCCTGCTTGATGTCGATGGTGCTGTAGTCCTGATAGAGGCGAATCGAGCCGATCTCGGCACTGGTGATGCCGGCGCGCTGACAGATGTAGCGCACGAGCCAGCCCGGACGAACGGCTTGCGCCTTGCCGCGCGGAACCGAAACCCGCACCATCCCGGACTCTGGCGGACCATCCTCGTCCTTGGTCCGGAAGGGCCTGCGGGCACGCAGTCGATCCTCGCCGCCTTCGGGCTCGCGATGCTGACGGACAGGACGGGGCGGACGCGCCTCGGCGGAAACCGGTCGGCTCCGAGGCGGCGGGGGAATGGGCACGTCATAGCCGGAAGCCAGGATCGCCGTTGCCTCCTGGAGGTCCTGCAGCAAGGCCGCCACAAGCTGGACGGGGGCCAGATTGGCGAGCAACCGGTCGGCAAACACCTCGAGACCACCGAAGTCCGCAGCCTCGCAACGCCGGGCCAGATCCTCCATCACGCGGTCCTGGACGCGCTGGCGTACATCCTCGGCCGTCGGGACGGCCCGCGTCTCGAAGGTGATTCCGGCCTCGCCGGCCAGACGCCGCACGCGTCCGCGATCCTTGGGCGTGACCAGATTGAGCACGACTCCTTCGCGACCGGCACGACCCGTGCGACCGGAGCGGTGGACGTAGGTCTCGCCCGAACCCGGCATGTCGTAGTTGACGACCATCATGACGCCGCGGACGTCGATACCCCGTGCCGCGACGTCGGTCGCGACGAGGATGGGCACCTGGCGGGTCCGGAAGGCTTCCAGCGTGCGGGTACGCACGGCCTGGGGCAAATCGCCATTCAGGTAGGCGGCCTTGAAGCCATCGGCGACGAGGCGCCGCGTAAGGGTCTCCGTCTCGAGTTTGGTGTGGCAGAAGACCATGGTCAACTCGGGCGGCTCGATGTTGAAGAGGTTGGCAAGCACCTCGAAGCGACGGTCAGGAAAGACCTCGATGACGCGGTGGGTCAGGGTCGAGGCAGCCTCAAGGCCGCTGGACAGGGCCAGGTGCTCGGGCTTGCGAAGGTGACGCCGAGCGATGGCCTCGACCTGATCCGCCATCGTGGCCGAGAACAGCAGCGTCTGACGCGTCTCGGGCACACCCGTCAGGATCTTCTCGAGATCCTCGGCAAAGCCCATGTCCAGCATCTCGTCGGCCTCGTCGAGGACCACGGCCACGCAACCCGACAGATCGAGCGAACCCCGCTCGAGATGGTCCACCAGACGACCGGGCGTGCCGACGACAATCTCCGCACCGCTGCGCAGCGCCCGGAACTGATCGCCGTAAGGTGTACCACCCGTCAGGATGGCCACCCGACGGTCCAACGGTCGCGCCACGCGCACGGCAACACGGCCGACCTGCATGGCCAGCTCGCGGGTGGGCGTCACGACCAGCACGAGGGCCCCGGGAGGCGCCTGTTCGAGATCACGCGCACCCAGCCGCTCCATCAGCGGCAGCAGGAACGCCAAGGTCTTGCCCGTACCGGTACGGGACTGGACGAGCAGGTCGCGACCTTCGCGAGCCGGCCCGAAGGCCCGCGACTGGACCTCGGTCGGGTCGACCAGCTGCATGTGGCCAAGCGCATCCAGCAAAGGCTGAGAGAGGCCGAGCGGGATGAAGCCGGTCGGCACGACGGGTGCGGCCACGGAGGCCTGCGATTCAGGATTCATGTTGTAAGGACACCCCGACAAGTCGGAACAGAAAAAAGGAATATATGGGGGCCTTAGGAGACTCCAGACTCATTATCCGCGAAGCCGCCCGATCCGGCCACTCCGAGCCTTGTCGAGAACCGTGGCTACCAGTCGAATTCGTAGAGGATGGCTCCGGCACCCTGGGTGCCCACCAACAGCTGATTGCCCTTCCCGGTCGGGGTTCCGTCCGTCGTGAAGCGCAGGGCATTGACGACCGTGCCACCCGGGCGGAAGTCGGCCACGACCCTGCCGTCGGCCATGCTGCCCAGATGCACGACACCGTCCGTTCCGCCATAAGCAAGCCATTGGCCATCAGGAGTCAGTGCGGCGGCGCGGATTTCAGATGAGCCGCCGCCACCGGTCTCAATCGTGAACCTGCGCAACTCGGCCCCGGTCGCGACATCATAGACGCGAATCTTGCCATCGCCACCACCCACCGCGACCCTGCCGCCGTCACCGGAAAGCGAGACGGCCGTGACCGGGCCGCTTTGGAAGGGTGACGAGAAGAACGCCGTACCATCGGCCAGATTGACCACGCGGGCCATCCAGTCGTCGGCCCCATAAGCAAGCCGCCCGCCACGTGCATCCCCGGCGCGGACCCATCCCATCGCACTCAGCGCAAGCGACTCCGCACCCGTGGCCAAGTCATACACGGCGGCCTTGTTGCCGTTGCCACCTGCCCAGACCCGGCCGTCGACTCCGGTCGAAAAGGCCCAATAGAGCTGGAACCGGGTGGAGAGACTCGCCACGGGCGTGACGAGCACGGGCGGGATGTTGCCCGATACCCGACGCTGGTCGATGCGCCCACCATCGGTGGCCGAGGTGACCATGTAGCTTGCCCCAAGTCCCGTGTCCGGATCGCGGGTCGCGTCGTCCACGCCGATGGATACGCCCCGTACGGACGAGCCCAACTGCCAGGTCACCATCGGATTGCCCGACACCATGTCGCCCACCGTCACGGCACCGCCGTCGTAGCCCAGCACGAACAGCTTCGCATCTTCGGAAAAGTCGACGGACTTGATGCGATCTCCCTGAGCGTAGAACGCCTTGGTGAAGAACGTTGGATCGGGCGGCACCGATGGGGCCGCCGTAGGAGTCGACGAAGGAGCGGTCGAAGGCGTAGGTGCAGGCGTCGGCGTCTCCAACGGGAAGGGCAGCTGGGACTCATCCGGGATCGGCGTGCGTTCCGTTGCGGGGGAAGCCGCAGGCGCCGCGGAAGGGCTCACGGTTGGCTGGGCCGTGGGTGGCACGACCGGCGAGGGCGCGAACGTGGGCGCAGCGGTCTGCTGCGGCGAGGGCGAAGCTGTCGGCGAGGCGACGACCTGAGTCGGTTCAGGAGACGGCAACCCGGGTGTCGGCGTCACCGCAGGGGCGCTCGGAGTCACCGTGGGGACCGTTGTCGGTGTCGGTGCGACCGATGGGGAAGCCACGGGCACTGGAGACGCACCCAGTTGCCACGGCTGACCCTTGGGTGCCAGGCGAAGTGTCGGAAGGGTGCGCGCCACCCCCGGCAGGACGAGAAGGCCCGCATCCCCGAAGAGGCGGGCAGCCCCGAAGTCCGGATGCCAGAACACCAGATCGTGCTGGCCGGCCGGGACATCCGGCAGTTGCCACGTGCCATCTGCAGCAACCCGAGCCACGTAGGCACTGCCCGCAATCAGCACTTCACCGCCAGGCGACGGCCGATCCCCCGGGGCCCCCGGCAGCGTGACCTTGCCCCCGAGGACCGCGACCGGACTGACGCTGAGGCGAACTTCGCCCGAAACGACATCCGCCCCGACCAGGATGTTCGCCGCCCAGCCCTTGTCCGTTCGCGAACGGATCGCCTCGAGGTTGTAACGCCCGGCGGGCAACTGCAAACGGAAGCGGCCCTCGACGTCCGTAAGGGCATCGACGGAAAGCGTCCGCCGAGCGGCAGCCGCGAGGCCAGCCGCCTGGTTGGCCACGAGCGCGCCTGCGGCGTTGGCGACGAGGCCGGCGGCGTGATTGCCTATCAACGCAGCAACATCATTGGCCACGAGGCGCGCCGAAGACTCGGCGGGCAGTTCACCCACGCGCACGGCACGAACCTGCACCGCAATCAGGCCCTGCCCGTCGGCATCCGTCACGCGACCCACCAGGTCGAACTTCGGAGCGGCGTCCGGAGTCGACACGACAACCCCGGCCTTGCCGAGCCCGGAAAAATCCCCGGAAAATCCGGTCCGACAGCCAGTCAGCGCGACCAGCACGCCCAGCAGCACGCCCGCTGCCGGCCGGATGGCCCGTATACCGCTCGCCATGTCGATTCCTGTCGCTTACCTACCCTTAAGGCAGCAAGCGATGCGCCACCACCCCTACGGGATTGTGGGCCGACGGCGGAGATTAGGTGCTGTCTTTAACGTCGACTTCAAGGGAGTCAGTTCCAGCTCCCGAGAGCCGTGACCACGGTGTCCTCGAGCAGGGTCGCCGCGGCATCGAAACCGAAGGTGTCCGTCGTCGCCTCGCGCAGGGGGCCTGCACAGCCACCCTTGCGGCAGAAGAGCGGCCGATTGCGGACGCGCGCCAGCCACGTGACGCCCGCAGGCAAGCCCGTGAGCCGACAAGCCAGATCCGGCACCACCGTCAGTTCGCCCTCCCAGTCCACCAATCCATCCGGTTGCCGCAGCAGCGCGACGCTGACGGTGGACGTACCGGCCGGCGGGACAATCGGAAACGTGACCGTGCCCGAAAAGGGCTGGTCGGCCAGGGCAACGGCGAGCGGCAAGACCAGGCGATCCTCCAGATCGTTGCCGCTGCCCAGCACGAGCGTGGCCGTGGCCGGTGCCTGCGAAATGACAGGCGCGGGGCTGCCGGAGGCCAGCGCCTCGACGGTGACGGCGAGGCTTGCGCCCGGGTGCAATCCGCGCCACCCCCCCGTGGTCGGGCCTGTCGAAGCGGCAGGAAGCAACACCTCAGGCAGGGGCGCACCATCCAAGACACCCCGCAACCGCCACGTCGCGACGTCGGCGGCACGCCAACGGCGGACGAGCGCCTGTTGGTGACGGGCGCTCGCGACGTCCGGGCGCACGAGGACCTCGACGCGGCCGCGAGCGCGGCCGGCGTCGAGCGCCCCGGACAGTCCGCACCCTGCCAGCAGGAGGCTCGCCACCCAGGCGAACCCTGCAGTCCAGGTCATGACGGCCACCCTACCCTCAGAAGGGGCCGCCGGTGACGGGACCATCCGTCACGAAGGCTCCGTCCAGCGGTGTCAGCGCGAGGCCCGCCTGACCGGCGAAGGGCATGTCGTCCAAGGGCACGTCGACCACCAGGACACGTGTGTCCTCGATGTCGTTGTCACCCTGGAAATCAAAAGGCACCACGACCGGACGCTGGCTGTTGATGTGCTGTTGATCGGCCGTGAAGGCCTGGACCGTCAGCCGATAGGCGCGCTGTGCCGTAAGGTTCCCGAAGACCGCCTGGCTGTGACCCAAGGCAGGTTGCACCGCAACGCTCGCTTGGGAAAGCCACGTGGGCACGCCACCGGGACCGTCGGGGCCACGCTGATCCAGCAGCACCTGGAACCGGGCCACGTCCGAAGGGATCCAGCGGTGCACGATGGCCTGCAACTGCCGCGCCCCAGGCGTCGTGGCGGAAAGATCCACCACGAGCCGACGCTCCGCAGCGCGCCCCTCGGCACCCGGAGCCGCAGGCTGTCCCGGATGGCTCGCACAACCCGCGAGCACCAGTCCCAGAATCCACCCCGACCTGCGCTTGGCCACGGCCTGACCCTCCATCCGGACCGCTGTCCGACACGGTCACCCTGCCGCTCCGGAGCCTCGCCCGCATGGGCACTTCCGACCACCTGGATCGGAGGCAGCGGCCAATGGTTCCTTCCGCGCCTGCCTGCCCGGGGGTGGACGACGAGGGGACCGGCAGGGGCATCATGGGGGGCATGACACCTCAGGCTTGGATGCTGGTCCTCGTCACGACCCTGCTCTGGGGCCTCGTGCCGGTCTTCGACAAGCTGGCGCTCGAGCGGGCTGCAGGCAGCCCGCTCGTCGGGGTGGCGGCACGGCTGGCGACAGCAGCCCTGATCGGCCTGCCGCTGCTCTTCTCGGCGGCAGGCGGCACCAGCGCGTTCCGCAGAATACCGCCTGCCGCCTGGGGCTGGTTCGCGGCCAGCGGCCTCGCATCGCTGGTCGTGGCCCAAATCGCCTGGTACGCGCTGCTGAAGGATGCGGCCGTATCCCGGACCTTCCCGTTCATGTTCGCGGCAGCGCCCGTGGTCACGATCGTGGTGGGCATGCTGGTCCTGCATGAGCCCCTGAACCTGCGACAGGTGCTGGGTGCCCTGCTGGTCGTGATCGGCGGGACTCTGCTGCTCTAGCAGAGTCGGTATGCACGGGGCCGCGACCGAAGCATGAAAGGCACACGAGCCAACGGACTCACCGCTTCAGCCCTCCACCACCTCAAACCCGACGATGTTGCGTTCTTCCCGGCTTAATTCGATGCCGACCTGCGTCACGGTGACGCCGGGGGCGCGGTACTTCTCGGCATAGCCCCGCTCCTGAAGCTGCGCCAGCGCCGAGCCGTCGGGCACCT
>JAYKHS010000016.1:0-89694 GCA_035285865.1 Candidatus Sericytochromatia bacterium | reverse complement strand
AGGTGCCCGACGGCTCGGCGCTGGCGCAGCTTCAGGAGCGGGGCTATGCCGAGAAGTACCGCGCCCCCGGCGTCACCGTGACGCAGGTCGGCATCGAATTAAGCCGGGAAGAACGCAACATCGTCGGTTTCGAGGTGGCGGAAGGGTAGGCGGGCGACTCTTGCCGGGTAGTTGAAAGCACGGAATTCCCGGAGTTTCTTCGGTGGAACTCGGAATTCTCCAATGCTTGGTTCGTCGCCCAAGTCCGGTCACGGCAGGTAGTCCTGCCCACCGAGGGATCAAGCCGAGAGTGCTCGGTTGGGCGCCTGCGCGCTACCCTCGGGCCTGCACCAGCTCCACCAACTGATCGAGCGCGATTCCCCAGCCGACCTCGAAGCCCATCGCCGCATGGGCGTCGCGGCCGGCGGCATCCACGTGGTGCACGGTCGCTTGATAGCGCGTGCCGCCGTCGGGCAGTCGGTCGAAGCGCAGCTCGCACACGAACCCGAAGCCGGATTGCGGGATGGCGTTCGGCTTGAAATCCGGCCCGAGCAGGTTGGTCCACACCAGCCGGTGCGGGGCCTCGACGGCCAGGTAGCAGCCGGGCTCGTTGGGCTGGGTCTCGCCCTCGGGAGACTGCATGGTGGTGCCGAACGCCCCGCCGGGCCGCAGGTCGATCACGCAATCCACCACGCGCCAAGGCCGGGGGCAGAACCACGGCATCAGGCGCTCGGGCACGGTCCAGCCCTCGAAGCATTGCTCCGGGCTGATGGGGACCTCGCGCACGAGGCGCAGGGCGAGGTCGGTGGCGGGTTGGGTCATCGGAGGGCTCCTTGGGCTTTCATGCTAAGGGATACCTCGCCCCGTGTCTGGTGCAGCCATTCCGGGTCCGTGGTTCACCCGTTGACCATTCTGGGCGCGCACCCTTGCTGGGCTGCCTCGCGATCGTCACCCGCGCCCATCCTCGGCCAATGTATGTGCCACCAGCGCATTGGCGTGCCCATGGCCCAGCCCATGCTCGGTCTTGAGCAACGTGACCAGCTCCATGTGCTTCTTGCCTGCGTGGGCGCGGATGATGCCTTGCCAGTGCGCGATCGGCTGTCCGTACTTCGCTTCGATGGAAGGGAAGTAGGAGGCCGGACCCTTGACCTTGTCTTCTGCCATGAACGTATCCTCTCGGATGAATCGAACGGCCCGGGCCGTCTACCCTGCCGTCTACCCCCGGACGGGCGAAATGCCGAACCTCCGCCACGCCCCGAAGTCCAGCGCTTCCCGTGGCCAGTCCGCCGCCAGCAACGAACCGGGCATCTGCCACCCATGCCGCTCCAGCACGGCGAGGCCCCGCAGCACCCCCGCGTGGGCCACCCACAGCACCGGGCCACCGAGGGCCGCGTCCTCCTGCCATGCAGCCAGCATCCGGGCGAGGAACATCCGGACCGACTCGCCCCCGCCGCAGCGATGGTCCATGAAGGCGTCCGTCCAGGCCGTCATCTCGGCCTCGGGAATGTCGCCCCACGCCCGGCCTTCCCAGTTGCCGAAGTCCATCTCGGCCACCCGGTCGTCGACGACCACCGCCAGCCTGCTGCCGCCCGTCGCATCCAGCCCCCCGTCGTCCAATGCCCAATGCCCGGCCACGCCCCGCCACAGCGCCCGGCAGCGCGTGCGTGGCGAGACCCGCACCCGCACGGGCAGCTCGTTTCCTGCCTCGGCCACGAAGGCAGCCGCGACCTCGACCGTGTGGCCGAGGCTGTGGGGGACGTCCTGCACGCCATAGCAGATGCCGCGCGGCACCTTGACCCGCGCGTGGCGCAGCACCGTCAGGCCGCCCGCGATCACAGGCCCTGGCCCAGCGCAAAGGCCGTGCCCAGCAGGAAGGCCACCTCGGTCGCCTGCTGGGTGGCCCCGAGGTTGTCGCCCGTATAGCCTCCGAGGCGCCTGCGGCACATCCGCCAGACCTGATAGGCCGCGAGGAACGACGCCAGCAGGGCCGCCGCGAGCACGGTCGAGCCCGCGAACCACGACAGCGGCAGAATGGCCGGCAGCGTCCACAGGCCCGCGATCACGAGGCCCTCGGGCGTGATGGCGTCGGCGAGCGGCTTGGCCTTGGACGTCGCCGTGTCGCCCACGTGCCGCATCGTCGCCACCAGACCCAGCGGCAACAGCCGCGAGACGCCATGCGCAGCGAAGCCGGCCGTCAGCATCGTGCCCAGGCTGTCACCGCCGAGGGACGCCAGCGCGAGCACCTTGGTCGAAAGCGTCAGCCACAGGGCGACAGCCCCGTAGGTGCCGATGCGCGAGTCCTTCATGATGTCGAGCGCCCGCTCGCGCTCATGGCTGCCGCCCAGCCCGTCCGCCGTGTCGGCCATGCCGTCCTCGTGGAAGGCGCCCGTAAGCCAGACCGTCACGAGCGTCCCCAGCACCGCAGCCAGCAGCGGCCTCATCGGGCCTGCCGGCATGCCCAGCATCGCCGCCAGGTGCACGACGGCGGCAGCACCCCCGATGATCAGCCCGACGGCGGGGAAGTGCACCGCGCTGGCCCGCAGCATCGCCGGGCTGAAGCCCACCCACTCCGCCAGCCGCCCCGTGATGGGGATGCGCGTGAAGAACTGCACGGCCAAAAGGAACTCGCGGACGGTCCTGGCGAGCGTCCACGGTTGGGGCAACTCGGGCAGCGGTCCGGGCTGGGACAGGGGGAACGGGTTCGTGAAGGGAGCACCGTTCCCGCCCGTTGGCAGGGCAGGCATCTCGGGGGTCGGCAAGCCACCGCCAATTCCCTTTGCCACCGCCCCGGCTGCCGCCGGTCCGGCAGACGTCGCCCCGTCCAGCGGCACGGGCGTCCCGTCGGGCGCCAGACCCCACGCTTGCTCGCCGGCGCCGGGTGCGCCCAGCAGCGGGGCGAGGGCATCCCGGAAGTCCTCGGGGACATCAGGACGGTTCGGGCTCGGCCGGGTCCCCGGTGGCTTGCGGCGGAACCTCATGGGGCGCTGCGCTCCGCCACGCCCGCCGACGCGAAGGTCGCCATCTCGTCCAGGATCAACGTGGCCGACTGCAGCAGGGGCCACGCCAGCGCTGCGCCCGACCCCTCGCCCAGCCGCAGGCCCAGATCCAGCAATGGCCGCGCGCCCAGCACCTCGAGCATCAGCCCGTGTCCGCGCTCGCCCGAGGCATGGGCGAACACGCAGGACTCCGTCACGCGCGGGTCGAGGGCCCTCGCCACCAGCACGGCGGCCGTCGTGATGAAGCCGTCGACCACCACCACCCGCCCTTGCCGTGCGGCTTCCTGCACGGCACCGACCATCGCCGCGATCTCGAAGCCCCCGAAAGCCGCAAGCGCGTCGAGCGGTGCCACGGCCCCTTCGTGGCGCGCCAGCACCTCGCGCAGGATGTGGGTCTTGCGGGCGATGCCGACCTCATCGAGGCCCGTGCCCGCCCCCGTGCACAGGGCGATGTCCCGGTCCGCGAGGCGCGCCAGCAGCAGCGCCGCCGCCGAAGTGTTGCCGATGCCCATCTCGCCCAGCAGCAGCACGTTGCCGGGCAGGCCCGCCACGACGTCCCGCCCCAGTTGCAGCGCTCGGTCGCGCTGGTCGACCGTCATGGCCGGCCCGGTGCGGGCATCGGCTGTCCCGTGCGCGATCTTGCCCGTGATCAACCCTGGCCGGGGGGCCAGGTCATGCGCCACGCCGCAGTCCACGACCGTCAGCGCCAGGCCATGCTGCCGGGCCAGCACGCTCACGGCGGCGCCCCCCGCAAGGAAGTTCTCGACCATCTGCCACGTGACGTCGCTGGGGTAGGCCGACACGCCGTGAGCAGCCAGCCCATGGTCCCCGGCGAACACCACGAGCTGCGGATCCCGCAGGCGCGGCGCGTCCGTCCCGAGGATCAGCCCCAGTTGCAGGGCCAGCGCCTCAAGGCGGCCCAAGGCGCCCACGGGCTTGGTCTTTTCGTCCAGCCGCCGTTGCAGGCGGTCGCGCAGCAGGAGGTCCACGCCCTTAGTCCTCGATGCCGCGCTGGGCGGGGACACCGGCCGCGAAGGCGTGCTTGACCAGCTTCATCTCGGTCACGGTGTCGGCCAGCGCAACGATCTCGTCCGGGCAGTCCCGGCCCGTCAGCACCACGTGCACGTCCCGCGGCCGATCGCGCAGGGTGGCCAGCACGTCCTCGAGCGGCACCCACCCGAAGCGCACGGGGTAGGTGACCTCGTCCAGCACCACCATGAACCACGATCCCGAAAGGATGGCCGCCTTGGCCTGCTGCCAGCCTTCGCGGGCGATGGCTGCCGACCGCTCCAGGTCCTTGCTGTCCCAGCTGAAGCCGTCGCCCAACCCTTCGACCGGCAAGCCCAGCGTCTCACAGGCGCGATGCTCGCCAAAGCGCGAGGTCGGCAACTTCATGAACTGGAATACCTTGACCTTCTTGCCGCGGCCGTGCGCGCGCATCGCCAACCCGAAGGCCGCCGTGCTCTTGCCCTTGCCGTCGCCGGTGTTCACGAGAACCAGACCTCGCCGCTCGCCGTCGGGATGCAGCAGGGGCTTGTCGGTCGGGGGAGTCACGGGGTCCATGGGCAGCTCCGGGTTGGGGTCACGAGCGGGGCATCGGCACGGGTACGTCACCCAGGTGCCGGATCGCGATGCGGTCGAGGAAGACGCCCTCGAGCTCGCGGTGGGTGCGCGGGTCGTCGCAAGCTCCATGATGCCGGATGCCACCGCATTCGAGGATCAGCATGCGGTCGGCCGACAGCGCGGGCTGCAACTCGTGCAGGACGCTGACGACGGTACGTCCCTCGGCGACCAGGCGGCGGATGACCGCCAGAACGTCGGCCTGATGGGGTGGATCCAGGTTGGCCAGCGGTTCGTCGAGCAGCAGGATCGAGGCTTCGACGGCCAGCGCACGTGCCAGGCGGACCCGTTGCCGCTCGCCGGCCGACAGCGTGCCCAGCGGTCGGTTTCGCCAGTAGGTGGCGCCTGCTGCATCCAGAGCCCGCTCCACGGCCTCCCGGTCCCGGGGGCGGACGCCCGAGAGCAGGCCTTGATGCGGCAGCCGGCCCAGCATGACGACGTCTTCGACCAGCAGATCCTCGGCACCCGGCAACTCATGCCCCAGCCACGCCAGATGCCTTCCGCGCGTGCGCGCGCCCAGCCCGTCGCGGGCCCGGCCATGCCAAGCGACCTGGCCCTCGTGCGGGATCACGCCCGCCAGCGCACGCAGCAGCGTGGATTTGCCCGCCCCGTTCGGGCCGACGAGGCTGGTCCACTTTCCGGACGGCAGGGCGAGATCGACGGGACCCACCAGACGGCGGTCGTTCACCTGCACGGCGAGGCCCTTCGCCGAGATCGCCGGCTCCCCGGCCAGAGGCTCGAAGGCTCCCGTGGTCATGCGGCCCCGGCCCCGCGGCTCTGGCGGCGCATCCACCACAGCAGGTACCCGCCCCCCAGGCAGGACGTCAGGATGCCCACGGGCAGTTCCTGAGGGGCCAGCAGCCAGCGGGACAGCAGGTCCGCGGCCAGCAGCAGCACGCCGCCCATCAGCGATGAGGCCACCAGCAGCGGTCGGTGCGTCAGGCGGGCCACGGCACGGACCGCATGCGGGGCGGCAAGGCCGACGAAGGCGACGAGTCCCGCCTGGGCCACGACGGTGCCCGTGCCCAGCGCCAGGACGGCGAGCAGGGCTGCGCGCAGCATCCCGACCGGAAGGCCCAGGCTGGCAGCCGTCTCTTCCCCGAGGGACAGCGCGTCCAGCCAAGGTCCGAGCACGATGGACACGGCGAGGCCCGTGACCAGCACCGCAGCCAGCAGGGCCACCGAAGTCCAGCCCAAGAGACCCGTGCTGCCGACCATGAAGGCCTGCAGCGCCGGGGCGATGGCGGGTACGGCAAGACCCAGCAGCGAGGTCATGGCGCCCAGGACGACGCCCACGATGACGCCCGCCAGCAGCAAGCGCAACGTGTGGGCCAGGCCCTGGGCCAGCACCAGCGTCAGCAGCACGGCCCCGATGGCCCCGAGAAAGGCGGCGCCCGTGAGCCCGAGCCGAATCAGCCACGAACCGGCGGCCATCGCTTCCGCTCCCGCGGTCCCGCCGACGGCCAGCACGGCCGCCACGCCCAGCGAAGCACCGGATGCACTGCCCAGCAGGTAGGGGTCGGCCAGCGGATTGCGGAACAACCCCTGTGCGATGGCCCCCGTGAGCCCCAGAAGCCCACCGGCCAGCCACGCTCCGGCCGTGCGCGGCATGCGCAACTCCCACAGGATGACGGGATCGGTCCCCGCCTGCCACGGCCACGACCAGCCCGTGGCCCCCAGGCACAGACCCAGCAGGCCCAGCGTGACCGTCAGGAGGGCCAGAAGCGCTGGCAGGCGTGCGTTCAAGGTGCGAGCACCGCCAGGGCATCGGCCAGCAGGGCGGCGGCTTCGGCGAGGCGCGGGCCTGGCCGCACCAGTACGTCGCCCTCCTGCCGGTCGAAGACTCGGACCCGGCCCGCGCGCACGGCATCGATGCGTTTCCAGCCGGGTCGCGCGGACAACTCGGCGGCACTGCCCCCGGCCATCAGGATGATCGCGGGGTTGGCCGCCACCACGAACTCGGGGTTCAGGTGCGGGAAGGGACCCATCGACGCGGGGACGATGTTGGCCAGCCCAAGCCTTGCCAGCGTCTCGCCCAGGAACGAGCCGCTGCTGGCGGCGTAGGGCGTCTGGTCCACCTCGACATAGGCCCGCAGGCCCCGGACCCTTGCGGGCACCCGTGCCGCCGCCGCCGCGAGGCCCCTGTCCATGTCGGCGAGCAGGCGTTGCGTCGACGGGCTGCCCAGCAACGTGCCCACGACGCGGGTGACGCGCCGGACATCGGCATGGGTCTTGGGCTCGAGGGCCACGACCCGCAGGCCCAGTTGCTCCAGGCGTCGGCTGACGCGGGCCGAGGGGGCAATCAACACGCAGTCCGGCTTGAGCGCGACGATGGCCTCCAGATTGGGGTCGATGCCCCCGCCGACCTTGGGCAGTGCGCGCACGGTCTCGGGCCAGTCCGAGTACCGGTCGGTGCCCACCAGGCGATCGACGCCCCCGAGCGCAGCCACGGTCTCGGTCAGAGACGGCAGGACGCTCACGATCCGCCGCGGAGGCGACGCGAAGCGGATGACCTTGCCCCGGTCGTCCCGCACTTCGGTTGCGGCCCTTGCTGGCAACACGGCGGCGGCCAGCAGCACCGCCGCGATGGCCGCCGCCCAAGCGCGGCATGCCGTCGGCGCGAGGAGCGCACGCGCAACCCGCATCGGCGTCAGGCCATCCGGAAAGGCACGGTCGGTGCCGGCAGTCTGTCCCCGGCCTGCCAGCCGGCCAGGACTTCGTGAGGCCACGGGAACCAGCGCAGGTCGTCGATGTCCGGCGGCAGGGCCTGGGTGGGCAAGGGGGCCAACTGCCCGGCTTCGGCCGCGGCCGCCTCCGCAAGGGTTCGGGCGCGCTCCAGCACTTCCCGCAGGCCGGGTGCCGTCAGCACCGGAGCAGGGGCGGTGCCGGGCGGGTCCAGCCACGCATCCATGGGTGCTACCTCGGGACGGGACCGGAAGCGATGGGTCCATCGGCCGTTCGCGGGATCGACGTGGTACTGCGGCAGGAACTTCCAGCCGTGGTCGGCCACGAAGCGCATCGCATCGAGCAGCATGGCCACCGTCTCCTCGTCCTGGCTCCAGTGCAGGCCCAGACGCACCCAGCCCGGTTTCAGGACTTCGTGACCGTCGGCGATGGCACGCTCGAAGCGTCGGCTGGTGTTTTCGTCGATGCCCAGCAGGCGATGGCCGTAGGGGCCGGCGCACGAACAGCCGCCCCGGGCCTGGATGCCGAAGAGGTCGCTGAGCAGCACCACGACGAAGCCATGGTGCAGGAAGCCGTCTCCGTGCCGGACCAGCATGCTGAAGAACGGCAGGCGGTCGGCCGTGTCCGAGCCCAGCACCACCAGTCCGGGGTGCCGTCCCCAGACCGCTCGCCCTCGCGCGACCATGTCGTGCTCGAGCGCCTCGATGACGGGCATGCCGACGCGGTCCCGCACGACCATGCAGAGCCCGGCCCGCACCGCGCCCGGCACGTCCGGCGTGCCGCCTTCCTCGCGGCGCACCGGGTCCAGCAGGTACCGATGTTCCGAGGGCCCCACATAGGCGACGGTGCCTCCGCCGGGGACGGCCGGAACCGGGTGGCGCACCAGGTCCCGCCGAAGGGCCAGCACGCCCGGTGTCCCGGGGCCGCCCACGAATTTGTGCATCGACATGAACAGGGCGTCCAGGCCGCGCTCGGGCCGGTCGGCAGGCGCCATGGCATAGCGCAGGTAGGGACCTGCCGCAGCGGCGTCCACGCAGGCCAGCGCGCCGCCCCGGTGCAGCAGCGTCGCCAGCTCCGCCACGTCCGCCTTCTGGCCCGTCACGTTGCTGGCGGCCGAGAACGAGCCCAGGACCCGCCGGCCAGCGTGGCGCGCAAGCGCCTCGACAAGCGCTTCCCGGTCGGGCTGGCCGTCCGGGCCTTCCGGAAGGGTCTCGACCTCGGCGATGGATTCGCGCCATGGCAGTTCGTTCGAGTGATGCTCCCACGGACCCAGCAGCACGACGGGGCGCTCCGCAGGCGACAGCCCGCGCCGCAGGCGCTCGGCCAGTTCGGGGTCCGTCGGCAGCTTCCAGCCGAGGATGCCCACGAAGCGGTCCACCGCCGCCGTCGAGCCGGATCCGGTGAACAGGACTGCGTGCTCGGGACCTGCGCCCAGCGCCCGGGCGACCAGATCGCGGGCCTGCTCGCGCCAGCGGCCCGAGGCCATGCCGACGGCCGAGGCCTCGGAGTGGGGATTGGCATGCAGCGGCAGCAGCATCGTCCGCAGCCGGTCCTCGAGGAAGCCCAGCGCGCGTCCGGTGGCGATGTCGTCGGCGTAGACCATTTGCCGCGGCCCGAAGGGCCCGTCCATGACGGGTCGGCTTCCCGCAAGGTCCATGCGCACGCGCTTCAGCCAATCCTGCCGTCGCTCGCCTCCCGTCCCGCGGGGTGCCCCGGCCCCGTCCCCACCGCACGCCAGCAGGGCTGCCTCTCCCCGGACCAGCGGATCGTCGGCCAGTCCCGTGGCTCGGCCTGGCGTCTCGTCCAGCCCCGCGAGATCGTCGTTGGCCAATCCGGCTTCCGCCAGCACGGCGCGCAGCGTCTCGGCAGGCTCGTCCGCGGCAAGGGTTCCGGTCGGCCCGGGGCCGCGCCGGCCCAGATGCACGGCGACGGCTGCGGCCAGGCCGGTGCCCATGACGACGTTGTATTGCACCAGCCGGCACAGGGCGTGTGCCGGGGCCGTGTAGCCCGCAGACCGGCTCGCCATGCCGACGTTGGTCCAGTCCGCGAGCCAGCCGGCACCGGGCACGACCGGTGCCACCAGCGGCCCTTGCGTCGGGGTCACGGCAAAGCCGCGGAAGTCCGGCCAGTAGCAGAAGGTGCCCACACGAGGCAGCGCGGGTCCCGAGGCAATCTCGGTCAGGCCCAGCAGGTGCCGGGTGCGGCGGGCGTGGCGGGTCTGCCGGACATACAGGCCCGGGGGACACGCGACCTCGGCGCGGCTCCAGCCCAGCCCCTCGCGGAGGAAGCGCCCGAAAAGCGCCACTTCGGCCCTCATCGTCGCGTCGGCCCCTTCCCGGGACCACTTGAGGCGCTGCTCCGGATCGGCGACATGGTAGATGAGGCCATTCCAGCTGGTGTCTTCCGGACCGAGCACGGCCACGTTGAAGCCGTCGGCCTCGAAGCCCATCGCGCAAGGCTCGCCGACCTGCTCGCGCCAGCGCTGGAAGGCCAGCGCCAGATAGGGCGGCCCGACCAGGATCCAGTCGTCCCCGGCATCCAGTTCCAGGAAGCGCCGTGCCCCGAAGGCCGCCTGCTTGCGGGCCTCGAGGTCGGGATCCCCGGCAAGCTCCCGGCAGGTGGCCATGATGGTCTCGACCGGCACGCCGCGCACCCTTGGCAAGGGGCTGATGCCCAGCACCCGGTCCGTGCCGTGCTCGGTGAAGCCCGTCGCGAACGGCACGCCCAGAACCTCGGCCAGATCTCCGTCGGCCGTGCCGTCGAGGAACGTCCGGCCTTCGATCCACGTGCCGTCGACCTCGAGGGCGTCCAGCACGAGACCCTCGGCGGAGGGCGTCGACCGCGTCTGTTGCCAAGTCCCCCGGACCACGAGGACGCCCGCTTCCTGCAGCATGGCCCCGAGGGTGGCTGCCCCCCGATCGGGGTCGAGGGCTACCAGGGCCACGCCGGCCCGGGCCAGGAACTGCCCGAAGAGGCCGTCGTCGAGCGTGGCCTCCGGCGGCGTCAGATGACGGGAATCGCGATCGACGAAGGCCAAGCCGCCCTCCGTGAGCAGGCCGCCCAGCATCCGGCCGGGGGGAGCCACCAGCACGGTGTCGAGTCCGAGGCGGGCGCCGGCGACGGCGGCAAGGACAGCCTCGGTCTCATGGCCGACGACGACCCAGTCGTGACGCGCCACGGAGGCGGGGGTCCTAAGCCCGGGCCATCGGCGCCGACAGGGCGTGGATCGCCTCGCCCTTGGCGGCGAGGACGGCTTCCTTGATGCCTTCCGGCAGCGTCGGGTGGGCGTGGATGGTCAGCGCCAGATCGTCGAACAGCGCGCCCATCTCGATGGCCAGCGTCGCCTCGGCGATCAGGTCCGAGGCGTTCGGGCCCACGATGGCCACGCCCAGGATCTCCTCGGTCTTGCGGTCCACCACGACCTTGAAGAAGCCGTCCGTCTCCTGCGTCGTCAGCGCGCGACCGAGCGCCGCGAAGGGGAACTTGCCGACGTGGACGTCGAGCCCCTTGGCCTTGGCCTCGTGTTCCATGATGCCGGCCGTCGCGATTTCGGGATCGGTGAAGACCACGGCCGGGATCGTGCGGGCGTCCATCGCGCTGGGGCGACCGGCGATGACTTCTGCGGCGACTTCGCCCTCCCGACTGGCCTTGTGGGCCAGCATCGGCTGGCCGGCGAGGTCGCCGATGCAGTAGATGCCGGGGACCTGCGTGCGCATCTGCGCATCGACCGCGAGGAAGCCCTTGGCATCCACCGTGAGGCCGGCGGCCTCGAGACTCAGGCCCTCGGTGTAGGGTTTGCGACCCACGGTGACGAGCACCTTGTCGCAGACGGCCGTCTTGGTGGCGCCTTCGGCCTCGTACTGGACGGCGACGCCGTTGATGCCCTCGCTCCAGCTCTTGGCCTTGGCCTTCAGGACAATCTCGACGCCCAGCTTCTTGAGCTTGCGCTCAATCAACTTGGCTATCTCGGGGTCGAAGCCCGGCAGCAGTTGGTCGGTGCCCTCGAGGACCGTGACCTTGGTGCCCAACTTGGCATAAGCGGTGCCCAGCTCGAGGCCGATGTAGCCGCCGCCGATGACGACCATGCTGGGCGGCAGCGTCGTGAGCGCCAGGGCGCCCGTCGAGTCGATGATGCGCTGGCCGTCGGGGACGAAGCCCGGGATGGCCAGGGGCACGGAGCCCGTGGCGATGATGATGTGTTCCGCCTCGACCGTCACGGGGCCCTGCTCGGTCATGACCTCGACGGTCTTCGGGCCGCGGAAGCTGGCCCGGCCGTTCAGGACCTCGATGCCGTGACCCTTGAGCAGGGTGCCGACACCGCCCACCAGCTTCTTGACCACATCATCCTTCCAGCGGATGACGCCGGGCATGTCGACCTCGACCGCGCCCACCTTGATGCCCATGCTGCTCGCGTGACGCGCCTTGTCGGCGAACTTGGCCGCCGTGATCATGGCCTTCGAGGGGATGCAGCCGACGTTCAGGCAGGTGCCCCCGAGCGCAGCCTTGTCGACCACCAGCGTCTGGATGCCCAGTTGGCCAAGGCGGATGGCGGCGACGTAGCCGCCAGGGCCGGCGCCGATGACGAGGGCCTGGGTCTTGCGGGTGGTCATGGTGAAACTCCTGAAAGGGGATCAGCGGGGCCAGGTGGCCAGCAGGTTGCGGACGGCGGATTCCACCGTCCGGTCGTACGGGGGATAGTCCCGGCCGCCGCGCACGCGCTCGAGCACGGCGTTGCTCCACGCGGTACGGCCGGTCAGGGTGTCCACGACGGCTCCCTGAACCGCCACGATGGTGGTGGCGGCCTCGCCGGGGTTGCCGTCGGGGAAGCGGTCGGTGAACTGCTGATAGAGCGTCACGGTCGCCACGAGGACTCCGTCGACGCCCAGCCCGGCCCCCACCAGGCGCGCGAGGTCGGCCGAGGTGCGGCGGTCCTCATCCAGATCCGTCACGAAGCGGCCGATCATGCCGGTCTCGTACATCGGGGCCAGCTTCTTGCGTGCCTCTTCGGGGGCGACGATTTTCAGGTCCTTGATGCCCGCGAGCTGGCGGCCCAGTTCGCTCGCGACCCGCACCGGAGCCTCGGCCTCGTCCGTCCGGTTCAGGATCGGCAGCACGGCGACACGACGCAGGGCCTGCGGGCGATCCGCCGTCACGGCCTCGACCGTGCCGTCCGCGGCCTCGGGCTTCGGGGAGGCCTGACGGCCGAAGCAGCCCGTGAGCGCAAGCACCGCCATCAGGCAGGGGGCCAGAAGGGACCTGGTCATCGCACGGTCCTCCAGGGACAGTCGCCGAGGGATGCCTTCATCGTCTCGAAAAGGGCCTTGCGCACGGCGGGCTCGGCGTCGCCATCACGCACAGGCAGGGCGAAGGACGAGTCCCCCTGCCAGACCACCGCACCCGTACGGGCTTCGAGGAGGGTCTGCCGGTAAGCCACGTCCAGATCGCTCGCCAGGCCCGTCTCGGGGTTGGCCACCCGGGCAAGGCCGAGCAGCTCCTGGACCAGGATCTGGTCCGTACCCGTCGCCACCGCCAGCTCCCGGATCATCGCCCGGAAGGCCGGGGCCGAGGGGTTGACCTGAACGGCCTGCCAACGCTGCTCCCAGTCGTTGCGGCCCGCCGACCGCGTCATGGCGAGGGCGTCCGCCGGGCCGATCGTGCGCAGCGGCAGGGTATCCGGCGCCAGCAGGTCCTGGGTCTGGCGGGCCCAGACCTCGACCTCGGGAAGCCCCGTCCGGTCGAGCAACGGCGCCAGCGTGACGCTGCGGGCGAGGGGATGAGGCACGCTCCGCGCTGCCGGCACCGGTACAGCCGCAAGGGCCGGCCGGGCTGCCGGCATGCCGCCGGCGACCAGGGCGAGGGCGAGAGGGAGGGCCCGCATCCGCTTGCCGTCCGTCAGACCATGTCCACGAAGAGCAGATCCGGCTGTTCCAGGTAGGCGATCATCTGGTTGACGAAGGCCACGGCATCCGCACCGTCGATGACGCGGTGATCGAAAGACAGGCCCAGGTACATCATGTCGCGCACCACGACGGCGCCGTCGCGCACCACGGGACGCTTCTGGATCTTGTTCACACCCAGGATGGCCACCTCGGGGTAGTTCAGGATGGGCGTGGCGAAGAGCCCGCCCAGGCTGCCGACGTTCGAGATCGTCAGCGTGCTGCCTGTCAGTTCGTCCATCGGCGCCTTGCCCTCGCGCGCCCGGGCCGCGATGGCCTGGATGCTCTCGGCGAGGTCCAGCAGGCTCTTGTCCTGGGCATCGCGCACCACGGGGACCATGAGGCCGTTGTCGGTCTGGGCCGCGAAGCCGATGTGGAAAGGCTTGCGGAGGACCAGTTCCTGCGTGGCGTCGTCGAAGTGCGCGTTGAAGAAAGGCAGTTTGCGGCAGGTCGCGATGGCGGCCTTGATGATGAAGGGCATGTAGGACAACTTGAGGCCGCGAGCGTCCGCCAGCGGCTTCAGGCGGGTCCGCAGCGCGACCAGAGCCGTCATGTCCACCTCGTCGAAGTGGGTGACATGCGGCGCCGTGAAGGCACTCTGCACCATCTTCTCGGCAATCTTGCGACGCAGGCCGCGCAGGGGCCGGCGCTCATCGCCGTCCCACGAGGCCACCGGGGAAAGGCCGGCTTTTGCGGCCGGTGCTGCGGCTGGCGCCGCCACAGGTGCCGCGACGGGCGCTGACACCGCGGCAGAACCACCGCCAGCGGCCATCACGTCCTCACGCGTGACCCGACCGGCAGGGCCGCTGCCGGGCACTCCGGAGATGTCCACGCCCATGGTCCGGGCCAGCTGGCGCGTGGCCGGCGTGGCCAGCACCTTGCCGTTGGTCGCGGGGGCCGCGACGGCGGCAGCAACCGCCACGGCAGGCACGACGGGCGGTGCCACGGGCGCGGGCGGCAGCGGCATCGGAGCCGGTGCCGGCGGAGCAGCGACCGGAGCCGGCGGCAGGGGCTCGGGCGCCTTGGGGGCCGGAGCCGGCGCAGCGGGGGCTGTCGAGGCACCCGGCGGGGGGGCGTGATGCATCGTGATCGGCCGGGACTCGCCTTCGGCAAGCTCCAGCGTGACCATGACGGAACCGACCGGGACGATCTGGCCCTCCTCGGCCTTGAAGGCCACGACACGGGCCTTGCGCGGCGACGGGATCTCGACGGTGGCCTTGTCGGTCATGACCTGCAGCAGCGGCTGGTCAGCCTCGACCTGATCGCCCTCGTTGACGAGGAACTTGACCAGTTCACCCTCGATGACACCCTCGCCGAGATCCGGCAGGGCGAAGTCGTACATGCGGTCGTCGGACATGGGGGTCTCCGGTCTCCTTGGGTGCCTAGAATGCCACCGTCTGGCGGACGGCCTGGGCAATGCGCGCGGCGTCGGGCAGGTAGTGGTGCTCGAGTGCGTAGGGGAAGGGCGTGTCGTAGCCCGTGACCCGCAGGATCGGGGCTTCGAGGGAGGTCAGCGCGTGCTCGGCGACGAGCGCGGCGATCTCGCCGGCAAAACCGCCGGTGCGCGGGGCCTCATGCACGATGACGAGGCGGCCCGTCTTCGTGACCGACGTGAGGATGGCCTCGAGGTCCAGCGGCAGCAGGGTCCGCAGGTCGAGCAGGTCCACCGTGATGCCCTCGCCGGCCAGAAGGTCGGCGGCCTCGATGGCCGTATGCACCATCGCGCCCCACGACAGGACCGTGGCGTGGTCGCCCGAGCGCACGGCCTTGGCCTTGCCGATCGGCACGTGGAAGGTGCCTTCGGGCACCTCGCCGCGGGCGGCCCGGTACATACGCTTGGGCTCCATGAAGATCACCGGATCGTCCTGGGCGAGCGAGGCGAGCAGCAGGCCCTTGGCGTCCTCGGGCGTGCTCGGCACGACGACCTTCAGGCCGGGCGTGTGGCAGAAGTAGGCCTCGGGACTCTGGCTGTGGTAGTGGCCGCCCTTGATGCCGCCGCCGAAGGGCATGCGGACGACGACGGGGCAGGGATACTGCCCGGCGGAGCGGTAGCGGTACTTGGCCAGCTCGTTGACGATCTGATCGAAGGCCGGATAGACGAAGTCGGCGAACTGGATCTCGGGCACGGGGCGCAGGCCGTTCAGGGCCATGCCGATGGCGGCGCCGAGGATGCCCGCTTCGGTCAGGGGCGTGTCGATGACGCGATCTTCGCCGTACTTCTGGAAGAGGCCGCTGGTGGCGCGGAACACGCCCCCGAAGGCCCCGACGTCCTCGCCCATCACCACGATGCGCTCGTCAGCGGCCATCGCGGTGTCGAGGGCGTCGCCGATGGATTGCAGCAGGTTCAGCGTGGGCATGGCTCAGGCTCCGGGAAGGTCGGTCAGCATGGTGGACGGTTCGGGTGCCGGCACGGCGGCTGCCGCAGCCAAGGCCGCCTCGGCGGTCGCAAGGGCCTCGGCGTGGGCCTGCTGGTCCCGTGCAACCGTCCACAGGCCCAGGCCCTCGAGATGGCGACGCAGGCGGGCGAGGCCGTCCGGCGCGGGTTCGGTTCCGGCTGCCGTCGTGACGGCCGAGGGGTAGACCGCGTCGATCAGGCTGGGGCCCCTGCCCTCGCGGGCCCGATCGACCGCCATCGCCATGGCCTCGCGCAGCGCGAGGGCATCCGAGGCATCGACCGTATGGGTGGGGAAGCCGTAGCCCGAGCCCAGATCGCCCAGCGGCAGGCCGGTGCGGTTGTGGCAGACGAACACCACGCCGCAGCGGTGCACGCTGGCGATGTTGAAGGCTGCGTGCAGCTCGCCCGAGGCCAGTGCCCCGTCCGCGAACGCGGCGACGGCGATGTCCTGACGGCCCTGCAGCCGGGCGGCCCACGCCGCGCCCGTGGCGTGGACCAGATGCGTGGCGCCGGTGGCACCCGTCGGGGCGATGCGACGGGCGTTGTCGCTGAAGAAGATGGGCAGGGCGCGACCCAGGCTGCACGAGGCGGAGTTGGCGAAGGCCGCATGGGCGAGGGCCTCGGCCGAAACGCCGCGCTGCACCAATGCGGCCATGTCCCGGCTACCGGGGAACAGCCAGTCCCCGGGAGCAAGGCCCAAGGCCAGAGCTGCCGAGACCGTCTCCGAGCCTTCCTGCGGCAAGTGGAAGGCAATCCGACCCTGACGGTGCGCCTGGCGCAGGCGACCGTCCAGCACGCGCGTCCGGATCATGACGCCGAGCATGTCCAGGAGGTCGTCTTTGGGCAGGGCCGCAGAAGCGGGGGCTTCGTCGCCGGGGCCCAGCACGCGACGGATGTCGGGCAGGCCTGCGGGCACGTGGATCTCGGGTGTCATCAGGCGCCCTGCTCCAGCATCGGAAGGGGGGTGAAGACCGGTGTCATCCCGGCGGCACCATCGGCGATGGCACCCTTCAGGAACAGTTCGCCGGCGCGGTAGGAGCTTCGCACGAGCGGGCCGGAGGCCACGTACATGAAGCCCATGCCTTCGGCCATCTCTTGGTAGTCGCGGAAGGCCGCGGGGGTGATGAACTCCTGCACGGCCAGATGCTTGGGGCTGGGCTGCAGGTACTGCCCGAAGGTGACGATGTCGCAGCCATGCCGACGCATATCGGCGAGGGCCTCGGCCACCTCGGCGCGGGTCTCGCCCAGGCCCAGCATCAGCGATGTCTTGGTGAAGCGGGCGCCCAGCGCCTTCAGGCTGGACAGCACCACCAGGCTCTGGTCGTAGGTCGCGCGGCGGTCGCGGACCCCCGGCGTCAGCCGCCGGACCGTCTCGACGTTGTGCGCGACGACGTCCGGACCGGAGGCCACGATGGTCGCCAGATCGGCTTCCACGGCGCGGAAGTCGGGGATCAGGACCTCGACGAGGATTTCGGGCGCCCGTTCTTTCAGGGCACGCACGGTCGCGGCAAAGTGCCCTGCGCCGCCGTCGGGCAGGTCGTCCCGGTCGACGCTGGTCAGGACGATGTAGTCCAGACCGGTCTCGGCGATCAGGCCCGCGACCTTGCTCGGTTCCTCGGGGTCGAGCGCGCCGGGGCGGCCGGTCTTCACGTGGCAGAAACGACAGCCGCGGGTGCAGGTGTCGCCCATCAGCATGAAGGTTGCCGTGCCGCCTCCCCAGCATTCGCCGATGTTGGGGCAACGCGCTTCTTCGCACACGGTGGCGAGGCCCAGTTCGCGGGCCTTGCGCTTCAGATGAAGGTAGCGTTCCCCTCCCGGGGCCCGCACCTTGAGCCACTCGGGCTTGGGTTGACGCTGATTCATGGGGCGAAGCTGTCGTTTCGGGCGGGAGCCATAGCGTACCACGGATGGCGGGCCGGCCGCCGGATTTCCAGCATCGCCGGGCTCTCCGCGTACTGCAGGCGGAGGCCGCGCGGATCCTCGGATAGCGGCTGCAGGCCATGTCGCGTCCGCAGCAGGATCTGGGCCTCCGGGTCGGTCACGTAGAGCCGGCCTCGGGCATAGGGGGCCCGGAACACGTCCGCATCCCAGCGGGCTGTCTCCAGCGGCACCTCATGCAGTTCGCCGTCCCAGCGCTGGTCGCTCAGCAGATCGGCGGCCAGCTCGCGCACGATGGGGTCCGGGATGTCGGCCTGCGCCAGCAGCTTCAGGGCCTCCCACATCGCGTAGTCGTCCCGCGCCACGAAGGCCTCGAGGTCTTCGCCCATCGGCTCGACGAGCCAGCCGAGACCGACGGCATCGAGCGCGGGTCGCGGCAGGCCACCGAGGCGCAGCATCAGGCCGTGCAGCATCGCGTCGTAGATGCGCGCCGTCCGGTGCTCGTAGACGTTCTTGTACATGTGCAGCCGACTCATCAGGACTTGTCCCAGAGCGTCCACGGCCTTGTCCTCGAAGGCAATGCGGCTGCGTCCGCGCCACTCGGCCCGCGTCAGGTGCCGCATCAGCCAGTCCAGGTCGAAGCCGGCGTAGCGGACGCCCGTCATGTAGGCGTCGCGCAGCAGGTAGTCGAGGCGGTCCACGTCGGCCTGGCTCGAGACGAGGTCATGCATCCAGGCATCGGCCGGTGCGAGTGCACTGCCGTCTCGGATGGCCACGATCCGGCGCGCGAGGGCTTCGCCATCCTCGGCATGGCGGCCCCAGACGGCCTGCAGATCGGGGTGTTCGAGGATCAGCCGGTCCGTGATGGTCTCGTGGTGGAAGCCCCAGATCCGCTCCGCCGTGTGCGAAAAGATGCCGTGCCCGAGGTCGTGCAGCATGGCCGCCAGGCCAAGGGCCATCCGGTCGGTCGGTGCAAGATCCGGGATCAGCCGCCTGCTGTCGAGTTCGGCCATGGCCCGACGCACCAACTGGTAGGCACCGAGGCTGTGGGCAAAGCGCGAGTGCTCGGCCCCGGGGAAGATCAGTTTCGAGAGGCCGAGTTGGTGCAGGCGACGCAGGCGCTGGAAGGGCCGCGTCTGCAGCACGTCGAGCGCGACGGCTCCCAGCGGATCGTCCGGGAAGTCGATGGTCGCGTGGATGACGTCCCTGAGGACGAAGGGTGGCCTGAGCATCGGCTCTCAAGCATAGCGGAAGCGCAGCGTCAGCGGACCCTCGGGCAGGGAGCCCGGCAAGATCACGAAGCGGCGTCCGCCTTCCCTGCGGATGTTGCAAAGCCCTGCGCTCCCGCGCACGCCTGCCTCGGCCGGCGCCATTTCCAGCAGGCTTGCCCCAGTCGGCAGCAGCAGGACGATGCGGCGTGCGGTCGGATTGGTGCCCCGTCCCCGGACGGCCAGTTCCAGCAGGCGTTCGCCCGGCAAGTGACGGGCGGCCAGCACGTCGAGTCCTGCGGCTTCCATCATCCAGGCCTCGGCGTCGGTGCCTTCGCGAAGGCCCGGGCTGACGTCGGGGTGGGCCAGCCAGCGTTCGGCCGCGGGAGGAGCCATCGCCAGTGGCCAGCCGGTGCCTTCGCGCAATTCGGCGCGGCCGAGCGGCAGCGGAGTCGGCGTGGCGTCGGCGAGGCCGAGGCCGCGTCTCCAGCGGCTCCGCGCCTCGGGGTCGGCGGCGAGGGGACCCAGGCGCGCGGCCTGGGCCTTGAGGCGGGGCTCATCGCGACCGCTGGCAAGGCGCCATGAGCCGGTCATGGCCAGCCACCCCGCGACGGCGTGGCCGGTCCCGAACGCATCGGCACCATCGGGACCCGTCGGCACCAGAAGGCTTGCCGGATCCTGATGGCGCAGGATGCTGGCCGTGACCTCGGCAAGCGTGCCGCTGGCTCCCAGCAGGCGCATGCCGGCGGCATCCGTCATGCGGCTGGTGCGGTCGAGTACGGGCCCAGTCCCCAGAATGGCGTCCGTGAGGCCGCGGCTGCCGTCCAGCCAAGCCTGGATCCAGCGCAAGCCGTCCTCGCCGGCGGTGCGTGCCCACGCACGTTCGCGCCAGACGCGGGCGAGCGCTTCCCGGGGTGCGGCTTGAGGCGTCAGGGGCCGCGTCGGATCCAGCAGGACGAGGGCCCCCGTGTCCCGAGCGGCCGCATCGAGCAGATCGGCTGCCCCGGCCGTGGCGGGCGGCTTGCCGGTGGCGGTGTCGTTTTCCTTGCCGCCCGTTGGCAGCCGGCGTACGGGTTGCCTTCTGGGAGGCGGTACGGAATAAGCGACCCGGTCTCCCGTTCGACCCAGCAGAGGACCTTCCGTAGTCGTGACGTCGAGATCCGTCGCGTCGGTGCGCACCCGGGCCGGGCCGTGATCGCCGCCGGCCCGCAGGCCCAGCGCCGGTGCCAGGACCGCCACGGGCGTGGTGCCGAAAGGCAAGTGGTTCCAGCGATCCTCGAGGTTCAGCGTGCCGTCGCGGGCGTGACCCGTCGCGACCGTATGCATGCCCCAGGGCAAGGCCGCGCCTGCCCAGAACCGGGCACGTGCCAGCCGGGCTGCGTCCGGGACTTCGGGACCTCCGCGGGCCGCTGGCCACGCCCCCTCGGGCCAGAGAACCCGCACGTGCTCCCCCGGTGCGATTTGCACGGACATGGTGCCGTCTCGCGTCGTGATGCCCGATTCCATGACCCGAGGCTGGTCGCTGGCCAGCAGCAGGGGCACATCGGTTCGTCGGCCCGCCAGCAAAAGCCACGGCGAGGTCCCGGGAAGCTGCGCCAATCGACCCTCTCCGGTCCGCTGGGCCACGGCGCCCCATGCATCGCTGCGTGACACTCCGGCCACCTCGGGAATCTCGATCGAGACCGTCGCGTCCAGGGCCTCGACGACCCAGCCGGGTGCGAGCAGGGGTTGGTAGACGCGCCACAGGCCCTTGCCCGAGGAAGCGCGTCGCTCGAGGATGCGTCCCGTCGCACCGCGCATCGTCACGAATACGGTGTCCAGGGCCACTTGTCCCGGGGCGTGGATGCGACCGCTCCAGCCCTCCTTGCCTGCTTCGGCGAGTGGACTCCAGCTGTCGGCATCCATCCTGCAGCTCATGAGGGGGGCGAGGACGGCACGCCCGAGTCGACCGGTTCCCGCTTCGAGCGGGGGCACGCCGGGCGGCGAGGACAGGTCAGGGAGCCAAGCCGGGGGACGGGCCGATGCGGCGGGCTCCTCGGGACGCAGGGCGGCGAACGCTCCCCGGAAGCCGACGAAGCCGAGACCCGGAAAGCCCGGCCATGCCTCCAGCCGCAAGGCCAGCACGTTGTCCGTGGCGCGCAGCAGCTTGCCCGGGACGGGCACTTCGAGCACACGCTCCCAGGGGCGGTCGACCGCACCCCGAGCTTGCAGCAGCCGCTGGCCGTTGATGTGGATGTCGACATCCGCCGCGATGCCCTTAAGGGCCAGGATGGTGTCCTGTCCGAGGCCGGCCGGCTCGACCATGAACGTCAGCCGCATCCAGCCGACAGGCCCCGGATCGCGCCATCCTCGAAGGTCGTTGATGGCCTTTGCTGCCTGCTCGGGGCCCGGGAGCGGAGGGGGTGCAAGGCCCGTCGCGGGTTCGGGGCGCGGCATCGCCAGCCGCGGGTCGTCAGTCGGATGCCACTTCCAGGTGCGGAACTCCAGCGCCTCGGCTCCGCCGCGCCAGACATAGGGGGCCGGCACGACGACTTCGATGCCCTGGTCCTGAGCCCGGCTGGCCTCGCCAACCGCGCCGAGCACGAGCGTGCCCGCGGTCATCGCGAGCCACGTCCGCAGGTTTCGCCGCACCCTCACGGTTCCTTGCGGTCGCGCGCCTGTTCGATTTCCAGGGCGCCGGTCAGGAACGGGTGCGGGGCGACTTCGTCGAGGTCCCGGGGGGCGATGCCGCCCAGCCACCCGCCCTCAAGCAGTTGGCCCACGAACCAACTGGTGTGGTTGCGATTCGAGAAGCCGGCCGCCATGCGCAGGCTGCGCGGAATGTCCCGGGCTGCGACCAGAGGCAGCAACTGGCGCAGAGCTTGGTCATGCGCCAGGACGGGGTCGTCCTCTCCGGTCCACGCGGCCTGCAGGAGGATGGGCAAGGCCTCGGGCGGAGCGTCGGTCTCAAGCAGATCGAGGGTCCGCGAGGCCTTGCCGGATGGCCAGGCCTCGCGCAGCAGGCTGCGGGCGAGGGCCGAAAGCGTCGTGTCCTCGAGGGGCGCGGGGTGGCTCGTCAGCAGGTTGGCGGCGGCGATGCGCTCCTCCGGGTCATCCCCCGAGAGGGCGTCCCGAAGCGTCCACTTGGCCAGTTCAAGGGCTCCGGCCGCCAGTCGGGGCCGCAGGGCCTCGCGAGCCTCGCGCACGACGCGCCAGGCCGCCGCAGGCGTCCGGGGCCAGTTCGGCTCATGGGCGTTCGGCAGGCAGTCTGTCGCATCCGCCAGGTCGGCAAGCACGCGCGGCACGACGCTCGGGGCCTCGCGCCTGCACCAGCCGAGCAGGTCGACGAGACCCGTCGGGTGGCGTGGCGCGGGCAGACGGGCCAGTGCTTCCGACAGGCTGAGTGCGCTCTCCTCGGCCTGGTCGGCGTCGAGCACCTGGTTGTGGTCCAGGAACCAGGCCAGGGTCGATTCCAGCTCATCCGCCAACGGCGGCACCTCGGCCACGAAGTGCCCCAGCAGTTGGGCCATGAGGCCGGCGTAGCGACGCGGCAGGCCCTCGCGTCGCCAGTCTTCCGCGAGCGCTGCCGAACGCCAGAGGGGCCCCAGCGCGGCGCGCACCGCAGGAGAGACACGTTCCAACACGGCCGCCGTGGTGGTGAGCATCTCGAGGCGCATCGGCCGCGGCAGATCCGCCATAGCTTGCCAAGGCACACCGGTTTCGGCCAGTCCGGCGATGGCGTGCCCGCGCTGGTCCAGCAGGGTCAGGGCCACCATCTGTCGCAGCAGCGCACGCTTGAGCTGTTCCCGGGTGAACGGGCTGCCGCCCCGGACGTTCCGCTCGATCCAGCCCAGGGCATCTTCGCCCGCGGCGCGCAGCAGGGCGTGCAGGGCCTCGTCGATGTCGGAGGCATCGGGGAGGCGCTCGGCCATGTCCGTCAGGAGCAGGTGGCTGGCACCATGCGCCAGAATGGCCTTGAGCCCCTGCTCACGGCCATACAGCCCGAAGACGAGATCGTTCAGGGTCCGCACGAAGCCTCCCGGGGGCTCGTGGGCGGCCGTGAGTGCCCCGAGGGCGTCGACCTCGGGCTCGAGCGCCTGCAGCAGCGCCCATTGCCCCTCGGGAGAGAGCAGGGGCAGGGCTTCGCCCAAGTAACGGAGATGCAGGCCCGAAAGACCTTCCTCGACCAAGGGGCGATAGCAGGAGATGGCTTCTGTCCACAAGGTCGCCGCCGCCTCGCGCTGGTTGCCTTGTTTTGCTGCGGCAGCCGACAGCACCAGGTCCAGGTACCGGTCTTCCGGGTCTTCCTGCGTGCGGGCCAGTCGGGCGGAGGCCTCGATGTCGCCTGCCAGCGCCAGCCGCACGATCCGGCGACTGCGTTCGGTCGCAGAGGCCTCGAACGGTGGCGGCTCGAAGGGCATGGCCCGATTCTACGCCAGCGACGACCTGCTCGCGTGGTTGCGCGTCACGGGCGGGCGTGCGTCCGGTGGTAGACCTCGCGCAGGCGATCCTGCGTCACATGCGTGTAGATCTGGGTCGTGGACAGGGTCTGGTGGCCGAGCAGCTCCTGGACGCTGCGCAGGTCGACCCCGCGCTCGAGCAGGTGGGTGGCGAAGCCATGTCGCAACATGTGCGGCGTCACGTGCAGCAGCAGGCCGGCGCGCCGCGCATGGGCCGCCACCAGCCGCTGGACCGATCGGACGGTCAGGGCCTGCCCGGAAGGCCCGAGAAACAGCGCCTCGCTGGCCTCGAGGGCCCGCGCCGCGAGCACCGGCCGGGCTGTTTCGAGGTACCGGCCGAGGGCCTGCCACGCGGCCGGGTCGACGAGGACGCGGCGTTCCTTGCGGCCCTTGCCGAAGACCGGCAATTCGACGAGCCCGTCCGCATCGGGCGCCAGCGTGCGGACGGCGCCGAGGGTCAGGGCAATCAGCTCGCTGACGCGTACGCCCGAGGCATCCAGCATCGCCATCAGGGCGCGGTCCCGGATGCCCTGCGGGGTGCCCGGGTCCGGCGCGGCCAGCAGGGCGGCGGTCTGGGCGGCGTCGAGGAAGCGGGGCAGGCGCTGGGGGCGCTTGGGTGGCCTCAGGCCTTGTGTCGGATCGCTCTCCAGTACCCGCAGGCGGACCAGATAGCGGTAGTAGGCCCGGATGGCGGCAATCTTGCGCTCGCGGCTGCGTGGGGCGAGTCCGTCGCGCCCCAGTTGCTGGGTCCACGCCCGCAGGCGCTTCAGGTCGGCAAGCAGGGGGTCTGACCCGAGCCAGTCCAGAAATTGGGCCAGATCGCGACCATAGGCCGCCACCGTGTGGGGCGAGAGGTTGCGCTCGACCTCGAGGTGCAGCAGGAATGCGTCGCGATCCTCGATGCGCATGGCAGCCTCAGGAGGCGACGGGCGTCCGGGATTCGAGCGGGGTCAGCGGCAGCTGTTCCGGCTGAGGGACGATGTGGTGCTGGCGACACCGGGGCTCGTAGGACTCGCTGGCGCCGACGAGGACGATGGGATCGTCCCAGGATGCAGGGCGACCGTCGATCAGGCGCTGGCTGCGTGTGGCAGGGCCGCCGCACAGGACGCAGATGGCCGTCAGCTTCTCGACCTTCTCGGCGATGGCGAGCAACTGGGGCATCAGCGTGAAGGGCTGGCCCTTGAAGTCCATGTCCAGGCCCGCGCAGATGACGCGGCGCCCCGAGTCCGCCAACTGCTGGACGACGTCGACCATCCCGATGTCGAAGAACTGCACCTCGTCCAGGGCCACGATCTGGGTGTCTGGCTCGATGAGCGGCAGGATCTCGGCCGAACCTTCCGCGCGGATCGCACGCATCCTGAGACCCCCGTGCGAGGAGATGTCCTCGGGGAAGTAGCGGTTGTCGATCATCGGCTTGAAGGCCTGGACCTTCTGGCGGGCGATCTCGGCCCTGCGGACCCGGCGGATCAGCTCCTCGGTCTTGCCGCAGTACATCGACCCGCAGATGACCTCGATCCAGCCCTGGCTGAACGCAGGCGCGTAGAACCCGGCCATGGACCCTCCCCGATGGATGCGATACGACATGGTCATGATAGACGACAGGCCCGGTATGGGGTACACGAATAGTTGTTGCCGAGCCAAGCCGGAGTAGCGCAATCAACGTGGCCGATCGTCCTCTGTCTGCTGCAGCGGGTTCTCCCGCCGCCGAGATGATCGAGCTTTTCGAGCGTCCCGACGAGGAGAAGTTCTTCAAGGCCGTGCAGGCCGTGGCGGAAGCGGGCGAATGGCCCGATCTGGACCCCTACCGCGAAGCAGTCGGCAGCGACGACCAGGCGCGACGTCGTCGCGGCCTCTACGTCATGGCCTACCACGCAGCTGACCCGGACACGCTCGGGATGCTGCGCGAGGCGCTCCTCGATCGGGAGTCGGTCGTGCGGACCGCCGTGTTGACGGCCATAGGACGGCACGTCATCGGGGAGCTGGTGCCTGACGTCTGCCGGATCTTCCTCGAGGAGGGGGATGATCCCCAGTTGGCCAAGGCTGCTGCGGAAACCCTGGGCAAACTCGCCGACGCGCGCGCCGTCGAACCGCTGCGGCAGGCCAAGGTCCGTTTCGCGACCTTCGTGGTACGGTCCGCTTGCGACATGGCTCTGCGGAAGTTGGGTGCGGCTACCCGCTGAGGTCGGCCATCGCTCGGAGGCAGGCGGGCGGCAGATCAGGCGGCGTGCATCTCTGCGGCTCGTCCCGGCAGCCAGAACCAGAAAGTTGCGCCGCATCCCGGACGGCTCTCCACCCCGATCCGGCCGCCGTGGGCTTCCACGATCGCGCGGGCGATGGCGAGTCCGAGGCCGGTGCCGCCGCTCGCGGTCGGGCCAATCTGGCGGTAGCGCTGGAAAAGCAGGGTGTGGTCTTCCGGTCGGATGCCCGGCCCGTGATCCCGGACCTCGATCCGTATGCCGCTCTCCCGGCTGATGAGCCTGAGTTCGATGACCCCGTGGGCGGGGCTGTGGCGAATCGCGTTCGAGAGCAGGTTGAGCAACACCTGATCCAGGCGTCGGGGGTCTGCCTGGAGTTCCTGACAGGTGGGAGGCAGGTCCAGCTCCAGGCGAAGATCCTTGGTCTTGAGTTGCGGGCCGAGGCTGCAGGCCACGGCACGCAACCGGGAGATCGGTTCCACCGGCTCGGGGTGGACCTGGAAGGTGCCCGCCTGCAGGCGCGCATCGTCCAGCAGTTCGTCCACCAGATTGGTGATGCGATGGCCGGCACGCTTGATCTCGAGGACGAACTCCCGTGCCTCGTCGGACATCGGTCCCGCGAGACCGTCCGCGAGCAGTTCGGCAAATCCCATGATGGTGGTCAGCGGGGTGCGCAGTTCGTGGCTGACACTGCTGATGAACTGGTCGCGCATCGCTTCGAGATGCCGAAGGGCCTGGATTTCCTCCAAGGCCTGCTCGGCGCGGCTGCGATGCAAGCGCTCCAGCTCCAGGGACATCTGCCTGCCCCGCAGCAGGGCGTGCACGCGGGTGCGCAGTTCGATGCGCCGGATGGGCGTCAGGACCAGTTCGTCGGCCGTGCAGCCCAGGTGACGCGAAGCCGGATAGAGTTCCCCCGGATGCACGAGCAGGAGGACGGGCAGGAATCGCGGAGCCTCGGCGCTGCGGCATGCGTGAATTTCGCTGGACAAGGCATTGTGGGCGTGCAGGTCCATCACGGCGAGATCGATGGCGCAGGAACCGTTCCCGGGATGCAGGTCCGGGTGATCGACGATCTGGATCTCGGTGGGTTCGAGCAGCGTCCGGAACAGACGGGCATCCTCGGACTGGCCCAGCCATAGCCCGAGTCGCATCAGGCCTCCGACCCGCCGCCCCTGAGGGTCGGCAGGCTCTTGAGAATCGTGCCGATTCCGCGCATGGGCTGGCCGATGTGCAGGCCTTCCTTCGAGACCTCGATCTCCCGCAGGCAGGGGTCGAATGCGGACAGCCGCTTTTTCAGGACGCCGATGGCTCGCCCCATGCTCACGCGCTCGTCCGGATGGTGTCGCTCGAAGTACCGCAGGTAGAGGATGGTGTCGCACAGGAATCCCAAGGACTGGTTCGAGAGCCTGAAGCTGGAGACTTCCTCCTGCTCGTTCGTCAGCAGCACCGTCAGGCCGCGTTCCTGAAGCATCGTCGCGGTGCTGAAGGTCGCGGCGACGACCTCGCGAATGTCATGCATCAGGGCCAGGCCCGTGATGCTGTCGAGCACCACGATGCGCGCCGATCGGCGGTCGATTTCCTCGAGAAGCATTTGCTGGAAGCCCTGAAGGCTGGTCCGCATGGGGTGGACGCGCATCAGGCCGAGGGTGCCCGAGGCCACGGCTTTCTCGTATGGAAGACCAAGGCCGATGCAGCGTGCCCGGGCCACGCCCGGATCCTCCTCGAAGTCGCACACGATGGTGGATTGGCCGATGCTGGCCTGATGCAGCGCAAAGGCTGCGGCAATGGTGCTCTTTCCGGTGCCGCTCGGGCCGGTCAGCATCGTGATGGTTCCTGCCTCGAGGCCGCCCTCCAGCATGGCGTCGAGGGTCGGCACGCCCGACAGCAGCGTGGACCGGGGGCCCGGGATCTCGGGTAGTCCCGTCAGGATTCGAGGCAGGACCTGCAGGCCCCGATTATCGAGCCGGATGGTCTGGCGTCCGATGGCAAAGGCGGATCCCCGGATCTTGCGGATGATGAGGCCCCGTCCGGCTTCGTCGTGCTTCAGTTGCAGGACGCCGTCAGCGAGGAAGGCGAGCCCGTCCTCCTGTTCTTGCTCGGCTCCCTCGGCACTGAACAGCACCGTGGCCTCGTGCTCGGCGAGGAAGCGCATCAGGGCCAGCAGGTGTCGACGCAGTTGGAAGGGGTCCGGGGAGAGGTAGCGGAACTGCTCCATCGAGTCGATGAAGATGCGTTTGGGCTGTGTGCGGACAATGGCGGCGGTGATGGCGGTGGTGATGGGACCACGCTCGATCTCGGCGGGAGAGAACAGGTCGTAGGTGCGCTGGGCCGTGAAGTATTCGGCCGAGGGATTCAGGTCCAGCGCCTCGATGCCGTCCACGTCCAGATGACGCGCTCTTGCGTCTGTCAGGATCTGTCGGGTGTGCTCGCCAAGCGAGATCAGGAGGCATGCCTCGCCCTCCTGTCGTCCGGCAGCGAGGAACTGCAGCCCCACCGAGGTCTTTCCGGAGCCGGCTCCACCGGCGACCAGCACGCTTCGCCTCGGCATGTAGCCGCCGTCGAGCAGCGGGTCGAGACCGGGGATGCCGGTGGTCACGCGCGGCGGGTCGGCAGACATGGGTCCATGGCAACCCGATGTACTCGGGTCGGCGTTGGCCGATCGGCCGCAACCTTTTGTCCGTCAGGGTGTGGCGGTCGCCCGACCGAGCAGGGTCGTGAGGTCCGCAAGGGCACGTTCGCCCTGGTGCCGCCGCCGCTCTGCCTTGTCGCGGATGCGCTCCGGCCACGGGTCGACCAGGCCCCAGTTGGCGTTCATGGGCTGGAAGTGCGCGGGGTCGGCCGCGGAAACGTAGCGGGCGAGGGCGCCCAGCATCGTCGTGGTCGGCAGCACCAAGGGCTCGAGCCCACGCAGCACCCGCCCCAGGTTCAAGCCGGCGAGCAGACCGGTGGCCGCGGCTTCGGTGTAGCCCTCTACGCCGATGAGCGTGCCTGCGAAGGCTTGATCGGATCGTCCGCGCCGCATCATCGTCGGCTCCAGAAAGCTCGGGCTGGCCAGATAGGTGTTGCGGTGCATGACGCCCAGCCGGACGAACTCGGCGTCGGCAAGGCCCGGGATCATCGAGAAGACCCG
The DNA here is from genome assembly GCA_035285865.1 of Candidatus Sericytochromatia bacterium. Classification (GTDB taxonomy): domain Bacteria; phylum Cyanobacteriota; class Sericytochromatia; order S15B-MN24; family VGJW01; genus VGJW01. The sequence goes on along the minus strand of JAYKHS010000016.1, from coordinate 61,233 downwards.
CTTCTGGTCGCCCCACTTGAGCTGGGTCTGGAAGCCGACAAGGTTGAACAGGTCGCCCGTCACGGTGTCCTGGCGCAGCTGCACGCAGGCATACGGCCATCTGCCCGTGCGGGGGTCCGTGAGCCCCACGGGTTTCATGGGCCCGTAGCGGAGCGTGTCCACGCCCCTGCGGGCCAGTACCTCGACCGGCAGGCATCCCTCGAAGAACGCGACATCCTTCTCCACTTCGAGATGCAGGACCGTGTTCTCCGCCTCGACCAGCGCGGCGTGGAACGCGGCGTACTCTTCGCGATTCATGGGCGCGTTCAGGTAGGCGGCTTCTCCCTTGTCCCAGCGCGACGCCATGAAGAGGCGGTCCATGTCGAGTGACTCGCGCGTCACGACGGGAGCGGCGGCATCGAAGAAGTGCAGTTGCGTGACGCCGAGCTGGGCCTGCAGATGGGCGGCAAGGTCAGGGGAAGTGAGGGGGCCGCTCGCCACGACGACGGGGCCTTCGAGGGAAACCACCTCGTCTCGGGCCAGCCGCAGATTGGGCAGGGCGGTCAGCCTGCGGGTCACGGCCGCCGAGAAGACCTCCCGATCCACGGCGAGGGCCGCTCCTGCGGGAACCCGCGCCTCGGCGGCAGCCTCGAGGATGAGGGAGTCCATGAGGCGCATCTCGGCCTTGAGCAGGGCTGGAGCACTGCCTGTGGTGTCCGAGCCCAGCGAGTTCGAGCAGACGAGCTCGGCCAGGCCGTCGCCCTTGTGGGCCGGGGTCGGCCGGGTCGGGCGCATCTCGTGCAGGACCACGTCGAGGCCCTGCCGTGCGAGTTGCCACGCGGCCTCGCTGCCAGCCAGACCGCCGCCGACGACGTGGACCGTGGTCATGCCTCGGCCGGGGCTTCCCCGTCCTCGTCGGCCGAACCGTCCTGCTTCTTGCGGGTGGAGGGCATGTTCACGATCTGCTTGCACTCCGCGACGGCGCATTGCAGGTAGGGGCGGCGCCCCTTGGCCCGCGGGAACTTCTTGACCATCCAGGTGGCACCACACGTCGGACAGGGGGTGTCCTGAGGTTCGCCCCAACTTGTCCAGTTGCACGCTGGATAAGTGTCGCAACCAAAGAAGACCTTGCCCATGCGGCTGGTTCGTTCGATGACTTCCCCGGCGCAGCCCTCGCGCTTGCAGCGCTGGCCCGTGCGCTTGATGATGGGCGCCGTCGTCTTGCATTCGGGATAGCCCTCGCAACCGAGGAACGACCCGCGCCATGTGCTCTTGATCAGCATCTGGCGGCCACACTTGGGACAGGTCTCGCCCGATGGCACGGCAACCGCCTCCATCTCCTTCTCGGCCTTCTTGAGCGTAGCCATGAAGGGCTCGTAGAAGTCGCGAATCAGCGCGATCCACTCGCGGCCGCCTTCCTCGACTGCATCGAGGTCCTGCTCCATCCGCGAGGTGAAGGAGACGTCCACGATGTCGGGGAAGTGGGCGACCAACTGGTCGTTGACGCGGAAGCCAAGGTCGGTCGGATGCAGGGCCTTGCCCTCGCGTTCGACGTATTTGCGGTCCTGAATCGTGGTGATGGTGGCGGCGTAGGTCGAGGGGCGTCCGATGCCCTGCTCTTCCAGCGTTCGGACCAGCGTCGCCTCGGTGAAGCGCGGGGGCGGCTGGGTGAAGTGCTGCACCGGGTCCAGCTTCTCGCACGCGAGGGTCTCGCCCTCGGCGAGTACCGGCACCTTGACCAGCTTTTCGGCCACGGCATCTTCCTCGGCCGTGTCCTTGTAGGCCGCCTGATAGCCGGGGAAGAGCACACGGGTGTCGGTGGCCCGGAAGAGGCCCTCGCCCGAGGTGATGTCGACCGCGAGGGTCTCGAGGCGGGCATCGGCCATCTGCGAGGCGCAGAAGCGCTCCCAGATCAGCTTGTAGAGCTTCATCTGGTCGGCCGTCAGAACGCCCTTCAGGGTTTCCGGCCTGCGGTGGATGCTGGTCGGTCGGATGGCTTCATGGGCCTCCTGTGCCGACTTGCGGCTGGTGTAGGTCCGGGCCTTGGGCGGCAGGTGGTCGGCTCCGTAGGTGGCGCTGATGAATTCCTTGGCCTCTGTCTGGGCCTCTTGCGCGATGCGGACCGAATCCGTTCGCATGTAGGTGATCAGACCGACGGGGCCCTCGGTGCCGAGTTCGACGCCTTCGTAGAGACCCTGGGCGATGTTCATGGTGCGCTTGACCGTGAAGCCAAGGCGCCGCGAAGCTTCCTGCTGCAGCGTCGAAGTCGTGAACGGGGCTGCGGGCTTGCGGCTGCTCGGTTTCGTCGCGAGCTTGCTGACGACGAAGGGGCCGGGTCGAACAGCCGCGACGATGGCCTCTGCCGTCGCCGCATCGCCGATGACGGGCTTCTCGCCCTTCCAGCGGAACAGCTCGGCCTCGAAGGAAGTCTTGCCCTTGCCCAGGGTCGCCGTCAGCGTCCAATACTCGACGGGCACGAAGGCCCGGACCTCGCGCTCGCGGTCGCAGATGAGGCGGACCGCCACGCTCTGCACGCGGCCCGCGGACAGGCCACGCTGGACCTTCTGCCAGAGCAGGGGCGAGATCTTGTAGCCCACCAGCCGGTCCAGCACCCGCCGCGCCTGCTGGGCATCGACACGGGGCTGATCGATGGCGCGCGGGTTGCGCACGGCACGCTTGATGGCGTCGGCCGTGATTTCGTTGAACTCGATGCGGTGGATCGGGAGGGTGCTGGCTTCGGGTGTGCTGCGCAGGATCTCGGACAGATGCCACGCGATGGCTTCGCCTTCCCGATCCGGGTCAGGGGCCAGGTAGATCTTGCCCACGCCCTGAGCGGCTTCCTGCAGTTCGCGGACGACCTTTTCCTTGTCGTCGAGGACGACGTATTCCGGCATGAAGGTCTTGCGCCGCACTTCGACGCCAAGGCCCTTCTTGGGCAGGTCACGGACGTGTCCGGCCGAGGCTTTCACGACGAAGTCCTTGCCGAGAATCTTGCTGATGGTCTTCGCCTTGGCGGGCGACTCCACGATGACGAGCGATTTGGCCATGCGGCAAAGATACCCTATCGACGTGCGCTTGCGGTGCCGACGAACACGCACCGGCCCCTCCAAGCGACCGTTCCTTCGAGGATGAGTGCCCCCAGGGCCCCCGTCAGGCGTCGTTCGGGCCAACCCAGACGTGCCGCCAACGTCGCGGGCGCGAGCAGATCATGGCCCAGTGCCGAGAGCAGTCGGGCACGGTCGTCGACGGGCCGTCCGGCGGGTGCAGGCCCCGTGGCGGAATCCCGGGTCTTGCTCGGGGCTGCGGCCGCCCAGTCCATGGCCCGGAGCAGGTCGCGCGCATCGCCGATGACAGGTGCGCCATCCTCGGCGGCCTTGCGGCTGCCGGCGAAGCTGGGGAAGTCGGCGGGGCCCTCGAGCACGAAGGCGGGAACGCCGAGTTCGGCCGCGAGCCCGAGCGTGTGCAGGGCCCCGCTGCGCGCGGGAGCTTCGACCACGACGACGACATCGGCCATGGCCGCGACCAGACGATTGCGGGCAAGGAATCCGCCCTGAGCCATGCCACGACCCGGTGCGCGCTCGGACAGCCAGATGCCTCTGGCCTCGAGCACGCGGCGGGCCAGATGTCGGTTGCTTGGCGGCCAGGGAGCGTCGATGGGCGTCCCCAGCACGGCCACGGTGTGGCCACCGACATCCAGGGCGCCCTCGTGGGCCATGCCATCGATGCCTTCCGCAAGGCCCGAGACGATGCTGATGCCAAGCTCAGCGAGGTCTCGCGCCAGTTGGCGTGCGCGGGACCGACCGTGATGCGTGGCCCGTCGCGTGCCGACGATGGCGACGGTCGTCGCGGGGCCGCGTCTCGGACAGCCTCGCCCGAAGGCGACAAGCGGCGGGTCGGCAAGTCGGGCCCACCCGGACGGATAGGCCGGCATCCCGGCCATCACCGGCCAGATGTCCCGACGGAGGAGGGCGTCCAGGACGGCCTCGGGACGATGCTGGTGGCGGGCCCGTGTCAGTTCGCGCACGGGCGCCTGCCGGATCCCCGGGATGCTGCCCAGCATTTCTGCGGGGGCCTCGAGGATGGCGCGTGCGCTGCCCAGGGCGTCCAGCAGGCGGATAAGCGTGCGGTTGCCCAGGCCTTCGATGCACGCGAGGGCACAGGCCGCTGCCAGTTCCCTCGCGCGGTCGGCGTCCGTGGGGTTGCCACGATCCGGATTTTGCAAAATCGCTCCTCGTGCGAACCGGCCCGGCTCCCCGTGCGGGGAACCGGGCCGGTCCGGGGTTGTCCCGGATTAAGTCCTAGTGATCCTTCTTATCGGCGTGACCGGCATCCTTGCCGTCATGGCTGTGTTCGGGCGTGCCGGCAGCGTGGTCATGATCGGCAGGAGCCGCAGCGCCCGAAGCATCGGCCGCGGGGGCCTCAGCCTCACCGGTGGCGGACTGGGTGGTCATGTCGACACCGCTGGCTGCCTCGGTGGTGGCTTCGCTGCCGGTCGCCATTTCGGTGGTTTCGGTGGCGGCGCCGGTCTCGCCGGACTCCTCGGCCTTCTTCTCGCAGCCGCTGACGGCGAACAGGGAGAGGGCCATCAGGCCCACGAGCAGCGTCTTCTGGAACATTGGAGGTCTTCCTTTGGGGGTAGGGGGGGCAGCGGATGCACCATGTTGACGGTCCGACGGGCAGGGCGCGAGCGAATCATGACGCTCGCCGGAAGTCAGGGGTTTCCGGCAGCTCTGCGTTGCTCGATGAGCCAGCACTGCGGACCCCTGGCATTGTAATCTTCGATGAGCATGTCGAGTGCGGCCCGCATCAGCTCGGACTTGCCGATCTTCTCCTTGTAGCCGTTCTTGCCGATGCGCAGCTCCAGCTGGATGATGTCCAGCTTCGTGAGTTGGTCCTCGGAGAAGTAGAAGGTGGCCCGCTGGTTGAACTCGGCACTCTCTCCCGAGCCGCCGGCACCCTCCTCGGGATCGCCAGCCGCGCTTTGGGAGTTCTTGCGGGCCTTGTTCATGGGATTTCCTTACTATACCAAGCTGTTGCCAAGGACACCCTGCATGGGTGTTGTTGTGGTGATGTTAGGCAGTCGCCGAGAAGCGCGTAAGTAAACTCCGTCACATGCTGACGAGCCGTGAAAGCTTGTCGTGACGCGGCTCACAACCCTTCTGTCCCGGATCATATGAAGATGCGGGCAAGGGCTACCCACGTCCACGCTGTCGGGATACGTTGGGCCGGCCGAGGGTATGGTGACTTGCGCGGCAGGGAGGTCTGGCCGCAACGGAGGGACGCGTGGTGGAGCGGGTCGGTTGGCGTGTCCGCGGTGCGGGCGTGGTCCTCCCCGTGGCGCTCGGCTGCGCGCTGCTGGCCGGTTGCGAGGCCTTCCGCATCGGCAATCCGGCGTTGCCAAAGGCGCGCCTGCTTGCCGTGGCGCAGACTCAGGTGGTCACGGTCCGCATCACGATGGACCCTCTGTCTACGGTCAGCGAACCCCAGTTCACCTTCGAGAGCCAGCCGGAGACCATCCAGGTGCTGGTCTCTCCCTTCCCGGGCGATGCCATCCCGGGCGTGCGCCTCAGCGCCTATTCGATCAACTGGTTCGATAGCGCGGCATCGCCCATCGATCCCCTCGTGGTGCAGCCGTGGAGCCAAGGGCTGTCCCTGTACATGCCGCGTCCAGGTCTGGGCGGCGCGGCGGGCGGTGCTGCGGGCGGTGCTGCGGGCGGTGCGGCCGGTGGCGCCGCAGGTGGTGCAGCGGGCGGAGCTGCGGGAGGCGCAGCAGGCGGTGCGGTCGGCGGGGCAGCCGGGGGTGTGGCGGGCGGTGGCGCCGTGGCGGGCGGCCAAGCACTCGAGATTCCCATCGTGCGCAGCGATGTCGTGAAGTTCGGCGTGGACAACGGGTATCGCGTGAACCCGCTGAGCGGCAAGCTGGTGCCCAAGCTGGATGCCTGGTCCCAGAACCTTACGGCGCAAATCTCGTTCTCGGGCCGGGATGACAACGGTTATCCGCTTTCGGAGCTCACGGCGCGATTGGCGGTGCGGTTCGTCACCGGGATGCGCGGGGACAACGCGGCCCCCGCGGGAGGCAACTGATGCGCGCGCTTCGCTTGCGCCTCGCCCTTGGGTTGGCGACCTTGGCTGCAATCGTGGGCTGCGACCAGCTGGCTACTCAGACAGCGGTTCTGGACCCCTTTCTCTTCCCCGAGCGGCTTCCCGAGGCCGTGCCTTTCCCGGCGCCGTCGGGCCGGACGGGCGTGATCACCGGCTTCGTCAAGGACGCGAACGGCAATCCCATCGCCGGGGTCAAGGTCTCGAACGGGTCCGTGTTCACCTACACGGGAAATGGCGTCGATCCGACGACCTTCGACATGGGCCTCAAGGCCGACGGCAAGGCTCGCCAGAACTCCGCATCGGATCCGATCGTCCGCAACAAGGTGGTCCCGGCCAAGGGGCAGTTCGTCCTGGCCGGCCTGCCCCTGCCGGAGTCCGGACTGGGCAACGTCTCGCTGTCCTTTGCCTTCGACGAGGTGTTGGTGACGCGTCAGGCCGAGGTACGCACGGCAACGTTCTCGGCCGACATCGCGGCCAACGCCACGGTCACGGTCGAAGGCGCCGGCCAACCCATCCTGCTGCCCTTCGGCATTCCGGTCCTGCCGGGTGATATCACGCTGCCCCTGGCCTTGCCGGTACAAGCGGGCAGTACCGAGGCGGCGCGCGTCTCGCTTTTCGCGCCCGAGTCGCTCGAGTGTCAGGTGGAGTCCGGACAGCCCACGTTCCCCGTGACCGGGTCTCGCGTTGCCTTCGGGATTCGTAATCTTCCCGGTGGAAAGTCGGCCATCATCAATGGGGTCCGTGTCGAAATACGGACGCTGGGAGGAGAGTTGGTGGCCCAAGCCACGCAACCCGTCGATTCCGTGTTGCTCGACAACGCTGAGGTCAGCCGCAGCAGTGCGCTGGCTCAGGTCACGGTCGACCTGGCCATCAAGGAGTTGGCACGGGTGACCAACCCCGCGCTGGTCATCGCCAAGATCTTCTTCATCAAGTCCGATACCTCGGAATTGCGCGGCGCCGACGGCCAGTCGCTCGTCCGCAACATCCCTATCCGCATCGTGCAGGTCGCTGCGACGACACCCGCCGCCACCAACTGATCGCGGGCTGCGCCCTGGGCTGGTTCAGTTGCTGTCGAGGTCGAACTCGGTCTCGACCTGAGTGCCGGCTGCGCCGAACGCCTCGAAGCGGTCCTGCTCCGTGTGGAAGACGGCCTTCTGGGCCTTCATGAAGCTGCCGTCGTCCCGCTGCACGAGCACGTCCTGCGTGATCGTGATGGTCTGGTCGCTGTCCTTGTAGTCGGCGCGGCGGCCCGTGACCCGGCGACCTTTCTGCGCCACGGTCACGACGCTCCCGGTCATGGTGGCGTCACTCGTGCGCTGGTCCACGACGAGGTGATCCCCGATGATGACCGTGCGCTCGGCAAGAGCCTTGTCGCGGTCGGCATCCGGTTGGCTGGTGTCGACGAGGCCCTCGCGGGCCAACCAGTCGCCCTTGAGCTGCGTCAGCACCACATGGTCGTCGAGCGTGACGGTCTGTTTGGCATGGTCGACGCGCGCCCGGTCGCCCGTGGCATTCTTCTCGCGCTGGATGAACCGGACCTTGCCCGTGAATGCCGCATCCTTCGTGCGGGCCTGATAGTCCATGTGATCGGCCCGGATGACCATGTCCTCCTTGCGGAAGGCATTGCGCAGCTTGGCCTTGCGGCTTGCATCGTCGGGCCGTGAGGTCGGATTGCCGACCCGGACCAGTTCGACGTCTCCGTCCACGGTGATGAGCCGGCGGTCATGCTCGTTGCGCATGCGCAGGCCCTGCACCGTCGTGCGCGGTTCGCCTTTCTGGTCCTGGACCAGCTCGAAGGGCACGTCGATGGTCGTGACGCGGCCTTTCTGGTCATAGCGGGCTTCGCTGGTCGCGATGACGCTGTCCGACTGGTGGATGCGCACGTTGCCTTTCACCAGCGCAAGGCGCGTGGCGCGGTCGTACCGGACCTGATCCGAAAGGATGCGCACGGTGCCCTCGGGCAGCGGGTCTCCGGGCGGTCGGACCTTGAGCGTCCGAATCGGTGGCAACGGGGGGTAGGAGGCGAGCGGCATCGGCGGGGGCAGCGGCACGGTGCCACTCGGAAGCACTGGCGGAAGGGGCAGGGGCGAGGCTGCCAAGGCAGGCGGCAGACTGCGCGGGGCCGGCACGGCCGGAGGCAGGACGCGCGGGCGCAGCGTCGGTTCCGGGCTCGGTTTGCGCGGCGGCGGGCTGGCCGGTGCCGGGGAGCGGGAGGGCGTCGCTGGCGATTCGGGTGCGGGCAATGGGGCGGCGGGGCGGGACGCGCTGGCTTGAGCCGCGGAACCGGGCCGTGTCGGCGACTGGACTTCGGGGAGCGGCGCCGGTCGCCGCGGGGCCTCGGGGGCATCCGGCAGATCGTGGGCCACGGCCCGGGCGTCGACGAACCAGCCCGGCATGCCCACGACGCCGGCCAGCAGCGCGATGAGGCCATGGCGCAGGAGGCGGTTGGTAATGGAGTGCGGCATCAGCGAGTGCCCTCGCCTGCCGAGTCGATGCGCACCCGGCCGGCCAGCTCCAGTACTTCGAGCTGGGTGTCGGCCGAGGCCTTGTCGGCCTGCACCTTCATCTTGCCGTCCCGGGTCTTCAGGAGGAGTCGGCGCGGCAGGTTCATCCGGTGCTCGCGAACCTTGTAGCGGGCTTCTTCCGTGGTCAGCACGTCCTTGTCATCCGTCGTGAAGGTGGCTCCGCCGCGGATGGTCAACTCTTCGTAGTCGTTGTCGTATTCGGCCGATCGTGCGGTCCAGCGGACGCTGCGGACCGTCGGGGTCTCCGCGGGCCTTGGCGTCGGACCGATGGGAACGGTGGCCGGAGGCAACGTGGCCTCGGGATTGGCCTTCCAGTCCTTCAGGTTGACGAAACGCCCCCGGGGCTTGCCGACGAACTCGATGACCCTCTGGTTCTGGCCGGCCGTCATTTCGGGCACCTGGATTTCCCACCGCGCGATGCCCTTGTCACGACCGCGTAACTCGACGCCCTCGAACTGGAGCTCGAGTTCCGGACGCATCTGTGCTTCGACGGGCTTGAGCAGGGCGTTGCGGGGAATCTCCGGTCGTCGCAACCACCAGATGCACGGCACCACGATGAGCGCGACGGCAACGAGGGCAATCACGCCTTGCCGCCAACGCCCGAGCAGGTGGACCAGCGCCCCAAGGCGATTCACCCAACGGGCTCCGGCGACGGCGCGGCGGGTGTACGCCCATATGCGGAGAACCACGAGAGCACGAGGAACACGCCCGCGAGGCCGATGGGCCAGTCCCCGTAGGAGCTGTAGGGCGAGACGTCCGTTGCCGGGACGAATGAGGCCGTCGCTACCGCTTCCCTGAAGGTAGCCGTCCGTACGTGGACCTTGCCGTCGGGACCGATGATGCCCGACACGCCGGTGTTGGCGGCCCGGAGCACCCAGCGGCGGGTTTCCACGGCGCGCAGGATGGCGTGCGCGAAATGTTGGTGGGGGGCGCTGGTGTCCTTGTACCAGGCGTCATTGGTGACGATGGCCAGCACGTTGGCGCCAGCTGCGGCATCGGCGGACAAGGCGGACGGGAAGATCGAGTCGAAGCAGATCCCGGTGCCGACCTTGCCCCCGGCATCCCCGAGGTCCAGGGGCACGGGACCCTGGCCACGCGCAAGGTCGCGGGACAGGATGTTCAGGCGCGACAGCACGTCGGGCAGGATGCCGCGGAACGGCAGGAACTCGCCGAAAGGCACCAGGTGACGCTTGGCCTCCCACACCCACGGGCCTGCTGCCCCACCGATGACCGTGGCGGCGTTCATCATGTCGGGCGGTTCACCCGTGGCCGAGGCACTGGCGAAGAAAGCCCCGGTGACCAGGCGCCTGTCGCCGCCTTCGGGGAACTGGGCGCGGATGCGGGCAAGGGCAGCCCGGGTGTCCGGGCGGTCCGGGGCGTTCCAGAGGATGGGCAGGGCCGACTCGGGCCAAACCACCACGCGGGCGCCCGACTTGAGGGACAGGTCCAGATAACGGTCGACCATCGTGGCGAGGCGGGCCGGATTCCACTTCTGATCCGAAGGGAAGTTGCCCTGGACCACGGCGGCCGTGACGGCGCCTTCGTTGACTGGCGCGGGCAGGCTGGCATAGCCGAGGCCCAGCCAGCCGAGGAACAACCAGGGCACGACCTTGACCACGGGATGGTTGTTGCGCCAGCGTTCGACGATGGCGGCTGCCGTGAAGGCCATCAGGCCGCCCAGCGGATAAGGACCCACCAGCGAGAGGGCCTGCAGGACCTGGGGTGTCTCCACCTGGGTCAGGGCCAGCGGGCCCCACGGGTAGGCCAGATCACCTTGGGCCTGGAGCCATTCGAAGACCATCCAGGCACAACCGGCCAGCAACGGGATGCCTCCTGTCGGCAGGCCCCCGGAACGCCAGCGGCGGACGAGGTCGCCGTACAGCACGCCGAAGAACCCCGAGCCCAGGCCGATGATGACGGCCACGCCAACAAGGCTGACCGCGACGACGATCAGGGACAGGTCATAAGGAATGCCCAGCCACGTCAGGGGGTGCATGGCCAGCAGCCAGTGGTTGAGAACGGCCTGGAAGGCGACCCCGAAGGCCATGCCCGCCTTGAAGTCATCGCGCCAATCTCGGCCCGTCCCGAGAACGGCGAGCAGGGGTACCAACGCGACCCAGGCGAGCAAGCCGGGGACCATGGCAGGCCCTGTTCCTGGCGCGACGAGACCCGGAAAAGAAAGGCCAAGCAGCAGACCTCCGACGGCGGCTGCCAGCCAAGCGTGACGGCCCCGGGGGACCGGTGCTGCCGGGACGGTGGACGTCAGCTCGGATGTCGGGGGAACGGTCTCCATGGGGAGGGTCATGGTAGCACGGGCGACACGTGGCCTTCCCTGTCCGGGCGCGGGCAGGAGGGGACCACGGTATATGATGGGGGCCAGACCCCCCGGCCGGGTCCGACCCCAGCATGCGGACGCTCGATCGCTACGTCATGGCCGAGCTCTTCCGACCGTTCTTCGTCGGAGTGCTCGGCTTCATTGTCCTGATGCTCAGCTTCACGCTCTCGAGCTTCACGGACCTGATCTTCACGGCGGGCGCCTCGCCCGGCCCCGTGCTGATGCTGCTGCTCTACACGCTGCCCAGCGTGATGGTGCTGGCCTTTCCGGTGGCCTACCTGTTCTCGAGCCTGCTGGGCATCGGTCGGATGGCCCGCGACTTCGAGATCATCGCCTTGCGCAGCGGGGGCATCTCGGTCAAGCGTATCCTCGCCCCCATCCTGCTCGGTGCCGCCTTGGTCTCGATGGCCAATTTCTTTTTCAACGATGTTGTCGTCCCCTGGAGCAACCAGCGGATCAAGGAGACCAAGGCGGCCCTGATGAAGGCCTCCTTGCGCCCGGTCATCCGGCCCAATGTGTTCTTCAAGGGCACGGAAAACCGCAGTTTCTACGTCAAGGCCATCGATCCGCGGACCAGCGAGATGCAGGACATCCTGATCCTGGACCAGGGGCGGCCCGGCTGGCCCCAGCTCATCACCGCCCGCAAGGGTCGCTGGCTGTCGGCCGCGGATACGGGCGTATGGGTGCTCGAGGACGGCGAGGTACGCAAGTTCGGCGACACCGGGCACGTGGACCACGAGATCCGCTTTCGGAAATTGCGCATCCAGTTCCGGATGGACAATCCCATGCTTGGCTCTGAGCTGGACCCGGCCGGCCTCAACGCATCCAACCTCGACAAGCAGATCTCCCAGCTCAAGAAGCAGGGCGGGGACACGCACGCCCTCGAGGTGGCCTATCACATGAAGTTCAGCGTGCCGCTGGCGACCTTCGCGGCCGCGCTCATCTCGGCTCCCCTCGGGATGCTCTTCTCGCGGCTCGGTCCTTACATCGGCGTGGCACTTTCGGTCATCCTCGTATTCCTTTACTACACTGCGATGCAGACCTTCCAGGCGATGGGCCAGGCCGGCTACCTTCATCCGGTGCTGGCGGCGTGGATGCAGAATCTGGTCTTCGGCATCGTGGGGCTTGGCCTCTTGTCCCGGGTGGACAGGCGCTGATGGCTGCCATCGCCGATCGCTACATCCTGCGTGAGCTGGTCCGACCCTTCCTGGCGGGCGTGGGCGGGTTTCTGGTGATGAACCTCATCAACCTGCTCTACATCTACGCGTCGCTGATCGTGCAGAGCGGCGTCCCCGTGGACGTGGTCGCGCGGCTGCTGCTCTATAACCTGCCGGCGATCCTCGTCATCACCTTTCCTGTCGCCTACCTCTTCGCGACCCTGATCGCCGTGGGCCGCATGAGCCGCGACTTCGAGATCGTGGCCCTGCGTGCGTGCGGGGTCAGCTTCCGGCGCCTGTGCGCCCCCGTGCTCGCCGGTGCCGTCCTCGTGGCGGGTGCGGGCTATCTCTGCAACGACCAGCTGGTGCCGTGGTCGAACCGCCAGGTGGTTGACCTCGTGCGGACCCTGATGCTCAAGCAGACCAAGGCTGTCTTCAAGGACAATGTTTTCTTCCGCGGGGATGGCGACCGCACCTTCTATGTCCGGCAAGTCGACGAGCGCACCAACATGCTCTATGACGCCATCGTCATCGACAGAAAGGGGCCTTACGGCGTGGTGCTGACGGCACGCAACGGCACCTGGAACGGCACGCGCTGGGATCTGCAGGACGGCGTCGAGCATCGCTACGGACCGGACGGGGTCTTCGTGGTCGAGGAAACGCCCTTCTCGGTCCGGACCGTCGAGGTCGGCCAGGATCCTCAGGCCTATTACCGCAACGGAGAGCTTTCGCCGCAGGAGCAGACCTCGGCCGAACTCGGCCAGCAGATTCGCACGCTCAAGGCGGCCGGCGTCGACACGAAGTCAGCCGAGGTCGATTACCACCTGAAGTTCAGCCTGCCGCTCGCAGCGGTCGTGGTTGCCCTGCTGGCGGCCCCGCTGGGCTTCCGTTTCGGGCGTCTGGGCATCTTCATCGGCGTGTCGCTGACCATCGCCCTCGTGGCCGTGTACTACGTGGTCATGTCCATCTCGCGTTCGATGGGCAATGCCGGCATGCTGCCGCCCCAGTGGGCCGCGTGGAGCCAGAATGTCCTCTATGCGGTCGTTGGCGTGGGCCTGCTCTGGCGGGTGGACCGCCGGTGATGGCCTGCACCCGGGCGTGGACGCTGCTCTTGTCGCTGGCCATGCTGGCCGGAGTGCCCGCGCCGGCCTTGGCTCAGTCGGCTCCCGTGGCGCCCATGCCCACTGCCGGCGCTCTCCCTGCCCCGGCAGCGCGGCCCGCAGGACCCGTGCTGCCGGCACCTGCTCGGCCAGTTGTGCCGGATCCGCGCGGCGCCGCGTCAGCTCGGCCCGGTTCGCTCCAGGGCGCGGGCACGCCCCGGCCCGAGCCGACGCCTCCTCCCTACATCCCCGGGGCGACCGCATCCCGATCCGCCCTGCCCGATCCGGACCAGGCGGAGGCCACGGGTGACATTCCGCTCGAGGCGAAGCCTCTGCCGGCACCGGCGACGGGGTCGTCCACCGTCCGCTTGAAGGCCGATGTCCTGCGGCAGGACCGTGCCGCCCGGGTCGGCCGGGCCGAGGGCCACGTGTCCCTTCAGTATCAGGACATGAGCCTCGAGACGGACTGGCTCGAGTATGACCAGGACAGGAAGGTAGTCCGGACCGACCGGCCCTTCACCCTGCTGCAGGCTGCCTCGGGCGGGACCCAGCGCATCACCGGCAAGGGCCTGACCTTCCATCTGGACAGTCGGGATGCCACGGTCCGCAACGCCTACCTCACGGTGCCGGCACCGCAGTCGGGCCAGATTCTCTATGTCACGGCAGACGAGCTCTCGACCACCGGTCGCACCCGCTTCTTCCTGAAGCGCGGCGTGGTCAGCACGTGCGAGGAGGTCCAGCAGGAGATCACGCCGCATTACCACATTCAGGCAGAGCGCATCGAACTGGTGCCGGATGATTACGTACTCGGCTGGAATGCCTGGGTCAACGTCAATAACAAGCGCAGCATCTGGTTGCCCTCGTTCTGGTTGCCCCTGAAGAAGCGCGAGAGTCGGGCCGAGTTCGGTCAGAACGAGATCGAGGGACTCTTCGCCAAGACCGGCTTCGGCTATCAGTTGGATCCCAATCACTCCGGCACGCTGTTCCTGCACATGCTGCAGAAGAAGGGACCGGGTTTCGGGGTCTCCCACCAGATCGCCAACGGCTCGCGGTCGATGACCCAGCTCGATGCCTTCGGGCTGTTGTTGCCCGACGCGGCACCCTCGGGCTCTCTGGCGGTCCACGGGCTGGACCCCGAGAATCGCCGTCCCTTCGACGATCGCATGTGGAAGGTCCGGCACCAGCAACGCCTGCTGGACACGATGACGCTCGACCTGTCCTTCGAGGACTGGAACCTCTACACGTTGGCCAACGCCCAGGCCGTCGTCGGCAATAACCTCCAGCGGACGGGGCTTACCGAGGAAGCGCTTGCGACCAAGGACTACCGTCAGGATCATGCGGCCCATACGCTGCAGCTGACGGACCAGCGCAACGGCGTGAACTGGGGCTTGTCCCGCCAGTTCCGGGACGAGCGGGGCACGCGCGGGCAGCTGTTCCAGCTGTCGACTTCCTATGGGGCCAATGCCTCTTGGTCCCGTGACGGCACTTCGGTGCGTTTCCAGACCAACTCCCAGACGAACCTGCCTCGGCCTCGGCCCGGTGCCACGGGCATCTTTGCCCCGACGACGACCGACCCGGCCAAGCTCGAGAACACCAACCTCGACGGCAACCTCCAGATTGATCAGCAGTTCGGCACCGGGGCCCGAGCCTCGTGGAGCCAGCGCTACCGACGCACGCGAGCGCCTGCGGCCTTCGGGTCGACCCTGCCGACCGAGGTCGAGGAACTGGAAGAGAAGCTGGACCTGAACCAGGATCTTGGCTGGGCCAGCAGTCGCGTCAGCATGGGCAAGCTGCTGCTCTTCCAGCCCAATGGACTCGAGGCGAAGAACATCCGCTCCCGCAACTACGTCGACAAGCTGCCCGAGCTGGACCTGAACCTGAAGCCGCTCTTCACGGACTTCCAGCCTGTCACGCTGGGGCTGGATGCCGGTCGATACTTCGAGTGGAACCAATATCCGCTGCTCTCGCGCGATACCGCCCTGAACTCCCCGGCGATCCGGCCCTACCTCGGGGCCATCGCCCGATTCAACCCTTCATTGTCCCTTGGCTCAAAGGCGCATGGCATCTGGCCCGGGACGACCGTGGACCTTGGCGGCACGGGTTTCAACCAACGCTTTTACAGCACCGGGGACGCCGCCTTCGTACTGAACGTGAATGCCGCGATGGTCTCGCAGGTCGGCGAGGCGCTCAGGCAGACGCTGACCTACAAGCGCATCGCCCCGGGCGGGGCAGACGACCCTGATCCCGTCCGGAAGTCGACCACGCCCTTCCAGTTCGATGCCCTGGCCCTGACGCAGCTCAGCCAACTCGACATCGAGGAGCGGCTCGCGCTCACCGGCAAGCTGGACTGGACGCACCGGCTCTCGTACGACTACCAGCGCAGGCGTTACGGCGACTATGTCAGCACGCTCAACCTGACGCCCGACCCGCGCGTCACGGGCACCTTGACCAGCAGTTATCGATTCCGCGAAACCGAGTACTTCGAGCCCACCGGGGGCAAGTGGGGCAACACGGCCCTCGGCCTGACGCTGCGCTCGACGCCCGAGGCCTTCGGGGGCGGTTGGGGACGCGAGAAGCTCAACGAGGGCGTGCAACTCGTCACCCAGCTCAACTTCGATCCCGAGAAAGGCAAGCTGGCCAGCCTGACGAACGATCTCGTGGCGTCGTTCGGCCAGTCCTGGGATAGTCATTGGGAGGTATTCGCCGGTGGTTCCTTCGACCTCGTCACCTCGATTCCCGGGGCCGTGCCCGTACCGGGGGACCCGGATGCGAGGACCTACAGGTTGCGTCGGGTCGGCATCTCGCGCGACCTGCACGATTTCATCCTGTCGTTCGAGTACGATCGGCAGTTCGAGTCGTTCATGGTGCGCTTGCGCATGACCGCCTTCAACACGGACATTTTCAGCTTCTCGAACCAGGGCCTCGGGGTCGGGGGCGGCCTCGGTTCACTCGGATCGGCCCTCGGTGGCGGAGGAGGTACTTTGCCATGATCGCTGCCGTTCGCCTCTGGCCGGCCGCCCTGATTGTTACCGTGCTGGCGTTGCTCGGGGCGGCGTGCGCCAACCGCGCGACCGATCCCGCGGCCCGGAACAGCCTGATTTTCAGGATTCAGGTCCAGGGACGCATCCCTGACGATCCCCGGGTGCGCATCTTCTTTGTGGTCGACATCTCCGGCCAAGAGGGCCAAGGTCCCAAAACCTTCGGACCTTGGTTGCGCGATCGCCCCATCATCGGTGCCGACTTCCCCATGTATCTGGGCAGCGACATGGCCTCCATATCCGTGCCCCCGGGTACCTTGTTCAAGCAGGCCCTCGAACCCAACTCGTGGACGAATGCCTTCGTCTACACCACGGCTGGCGGCCGTCGCGTCGAGCACTGGGAGCAGACGTACGATCCGGCCACGAACACCCGGGTGGTCCTGCCCGTCATCGCGGCTAGGCCGCCGCTCATCGAGAACCAGGACTGGAAGGTCACCAGCTCGCGCGGGACGGCGCCCGGTGCGCCGCAGGACATTCTCGAACTGACGATTCCGCTGAATCTGCTCGCGCCGGATTCCCTCGTGACCCGACCTCGGATTCAGGCCAACCTCGTGGTGCAAGCCGCTCCCCCGCTTGAAGACAACTCGATCGCCGCCACCACCGAGCGCTCGGGATACAAGATCGACCAGTGGAACCTGCTGGACAACGGCTACTTCACCCTGTCGACCAGCAAGGCCAGTCCGGTGGATCGCAAGGATGCCCCGCATGTAGGGGCCCTGTTTCCCGCGAACGTGCCCTCCGGCGTCGATGTCGCCGATTGCACGCTCAAGGGCTACACCTCGGAGGTGCGGGGGCTCTAGGCTCCGGGCGTTTCTGTTCCGTGGCCGTCCGTCCTTTCGTGGGTATGGCACTGCTGGAAGGTCAAGGCGTGCATGTGGGGTCTGGGCGTGGATTTCGAGGCCATGGGCGAGGATTGGCGGGCCTTGCGCGGTCTTGCCGCCCTGCAGGATGCGTCGCATGGGCACGTGGCCGAAGGCGCATCGCCACCGGATACCGTGGATGAAGCCTGGCAACGTCTGCGCGAGGGCGACCTGGAGCAGGCGTTGGCGTTCTGGTCGGCTGCCGGTGGCGACGACTCGGACCTTATGGGGCTGGGGCTTGCCTGTGCTCTCACCTTGCAGGAGGGTGGCCGGGCCGCTGAGGCGCGGGACCTCTACGTGCAGGTGCTGGAGCGGGACCGCAGGGTTGCGCGTGGATGGTACTTGCTCGGTCTGCTGCAAGCCGAAGAGGGACACGTTGCCGAAGCCGTCGAGGCCTTGCAGGAGGCGGTCTCCTGCGAGCCCGGTGCGGCTCCTGCGTGGTCGGCCCTCGGACAGCTGCGCTGGCAACTTGGCGATCGGGCGGGCGCGCGGGGTGCTTTCGAGACAGCGATCGGCCTGCAGGCCGACGATGCCCTGTCTCGGCAATCCCTCGCCCTGCTGATGCTGCAGGAAGGCCATCTGGTCGAGGCTCGGGTGCTCCTCGAGGCCTTGGTGGCCGAAGCGCCTGAGGATGCCCGGACCTGGTTGTGCGTGGGGCAGCTGGAGTCGGCATCGGGTGATTGGTCGGCGACGGTGCAGGCCCATGAGCGGGCAGCCGAACTGCAGCCCGAGTGGGCGGAACCCTGGGTGCAACTGGGCATGCTGGCGTGGAACATCGGCCAGATCGAGGCTGCCGAAGCCAGTTTGCGTCTGGGTACGGCTTTGGACCCTCACCACCTCGAGGCGCATCGTCTGTTGGCCCTGGTTGCCCACCGTCGGGACGATGCCGTGGAGAGCCAGAGGCATGCCGACCTGATGCTGATGGAGGCACCGGACTCCGAGGATGCCGTCCTGCTGCGTGCCGCTGCACTTGCCCGGCAGGATCGCGTGGAAGAAGCAAGCCTATCGCTGGATCGCTGGATGAGTCTGATGACGGCCGGGAGCGGGCCGTCGGGGGAGGCGTGACGTGGGCATCAATCTGCTGAACGAGGCACGTTGGCTCTGGAAACAGACCACCAAGGCCGCCAAGCCTGCCGTCGATCGTGCTGCGAAGACCGTGTCCGGTGTCGTGTCGCAAGCACAGGCCTCGCGAGCGTCGGCCCTTGCCTCCCATGCGGAGGTCCGGCGTAACCAGCAGGCGGCCCGGAGTCGGGACATTGCCCCGGAGCGTCATAATCCCGTGCAGCGGACGGTGCTGAACCTCCTCGACCAGGCCGGAAAGCTCGGCAACGGATATCTGGCGACCCAGGAGCGCTTCCTGAAAGAGGCCGGAGATCGGGCCGTCAAGCTTGCCGGTAGCCTGCCTGTCGTCGGGGGCGTGGCAGGTACGGTGGTCCGGGGTCAGGTCCGGAATGCCACGATGCTCAACGAGTTCAGCCAAGGGGTCGTGAAGGGGATCGGGAACAACGTCGGTGGCCTGCTTGCAGCTGCCGCCACGCCCAAGAAGACGGCGCTGGGCCTGGTGGACCTCGCCGCACATCTGCCGGTGCCGGCCAATCCGGTGCGCCTTGCTCAGGAAGTTTTCCGGGCGAAACAGGCCGGTGGCGATGTCCGGGCAGCGATGGCCTACGCGCTCGACCCCGTACGGACCCTGCAGGATGACCAGGCATTCTTCAAGGCGGTCGGACAGGGGCTGACCGCGAGTTACAACGAATCGTGGCGTCAGGGGCGCTACGCCGAGGCCGTGGGAAAGCTGGCGCTCGATGTCGTCTCCGTGGTGGGGACAGGCGGTGGCGGAGCCGCCACCAAGACTGGCAAGGCCCTCGATGCCGTCTCCGATTTCGCGACCGTGGGACACAAGGCCCTCGGTGCGGTGGATGACGCGGCGCGGCAGGCCGGGGGGCTCGCGGGGTCGGCGGATGACGCATTTCGTGGAGCGAACAGGGTGGATGATGCGCTCAAGGGCGCTTCAGACAAGCTTCAGAACGCGACGGACGTCGGGGACAAAGTCGCCAACCGCGAGGAGTAGGCCCGGCGCTCCCGCTCAGCCCGCTCGAACCTGCCCGGGGGCGTCGACAGCACGCGGCCTCGTGGCGGCTGCAAGGTCGGCACGCCGGTTCGCGGCAAGGCCCCATCCGGCCGATGGGGTTGAACGGGCGACCGCCGTGGTACAAGGCCCGGGTCCGGAACTCCGTGCCTGAGCTCGTGCCCCAGATCAACTGTCCTTCCTGCAACACGCCGAACGATGAGGAAAACCGGTTCTGCTGCGACTGCGGCAAACCCCTCAAGGCGGCGGTGACGGCTCAGCCCATGGGCGCCGTGACCCAACCGGCGTCCGGCTATGCGCCGCCCAGCACGCTGCTTGCACCTTCCACGCTGCTGCAGGAGCGCTACCGCATCACCCAGCTGGTCGGGCAGGGTGGCATGGGAGCCATCTACCTTGCCAACGACACGCGCTTCAGCTCCAAGGTCTGCATCGTCAAGGAGATGCTCGACCATTTCACGGATCCCGAGCAACGCGAGATCGCGACCCAGAACTTCTACCGCGAAGCGGATCTGCTCGCGAACCTGGACCACAACGCCATCCCTGAGGTCTACGACCGCTTCACCGAGGCCAATCGGCACTATCTGGTGATGGAGTACATCCAAGGCACCGACCTCGAGCAACGGATGCACGAGAGCATGGCGCCTTTCGATGAGAAGAGCGTGATCGGCTGGGCCATCCAGTGCTGCGACGTGCTGTCCTACCTGCACCACCAGAAGCCGCCCATCATCTACAGGGACATGAAGCCCGCCAACTTGATCCTGACGCACTTCGGCAAGATCTACCTGGTCGACTTCGGCATCGCGCGATTCTTCAACCCGCAGGCCCGGGGCACGATGATCGGCACCCAAGGCTACGCCCCTCCCGAGCAGTATCGTGGTCAGGTCGAGCAACGCACCGACATCTACGCGCTGGGTGCCACGATGCACTACCTGCTGACGAATCGGGACCCCCAGAACGAGGCTCCGTTCAGCTTCCCGCCAGTGCGTCAGCTCAATGCCGAGGTCAGCGAGGCACTCGAGAACATCATCACCAAGATGCTCGAGCCCGAACTGGAGCGACGCTACCAGACGTGTGACGAGTTGCTCGCGGAACTGATCCTGCTGGGGGGCCATGAGACCGGCGCGGTCCGGAACTGTCCCCACTGCGGTGCCCGTATCTCGCGCGGGCGTCAGTTCTGCCCGAATTGCAGGGGCTACATCGCGGCCCATCACACGTCGACCTACGACAAGATCCATGCCAAGGCGCTCACGGCCCGGAATCTGGATCCGGCACTCGCTGATCTTGCGGACGGGCGAGGCGGGGCACTCTGGCAACAGCCCTGGTTTCTGGCCGTCGTTGTCCCCTTGTCGATGGCCATCGGAGCCTTCCTGGCCTGGTTGCTGCTCAGGCAGCCGACGGGAGGTGCGGCATGAGCCCGTCACGCGCCGTTCCGGACGCCCTGGAACCT
Organism: Candidatus Sericytochromatia bacterium; assembly: GCA_035285865.1. Taxonomy (GTDB): domain Bacteria; phylum Cyanobacteriota; class Sericytochromatia; order S15B-MN24; family VGJW01; genus VGJW01. Next base: position 40,604 of record JAYKHS010000016.1, on the reverse strand, counting down.
GCAGTGATGCTGCGCGGTCGCTATCGCATCGAGCGCTTCCTCGAGACCAAGCACGAGGCGAATCTCTACCGGGCCCTCGACACGATGACCGACCTGCCGGTGATCGTGAAGGAGCGTGGTCCCGTGCAACCGGGGCCTGTCCCTGACGCACTGGCGGACAGCGAATGGGCCGAGGACGCGGCGGGCCATCCCTTCCAGGATGAGTTCCTGATTCTCCGTTCGGTTCGTTCCACGGCTGTCGTGAAGGCCTTGGACCTCTTTCGTGAGGGAGATCGGGCCTACCTGGTGCTGGAGCAGCTCGAGGGTCGCGATCTCGCCTACTTCCTCGCCAGTGGCGAGGATATCCCGGTCCAGCAGGCCATCGACTGGGTGGCCCAGATCTGCGATGCCATGGGGCAGCTGCATGCGTCCGGAATCCTGCATCTGGACCTGCAGCCGCGCTATCTGGTCGTTTCGCCCGATCGCGGTCAGTTGCGCCTGACCGGCTTTCATCGGGCGACGATGGTCCCCGTCCAGAAGGTGGTCGAGGCCACGCCGGGCTACTCGCCACCCGAACAGTTCGGTTTTCTCGAGGGGCGCGTCACCGAGCGGTCGGATCTCTTTGCCCTGGGGGCCATTTGGCACCAGTTGCTGACCACCGTCAGTCCCGAAGACGTCTGGCAGTTGGAGGAGGACCGGTTCGTCTTCACCGATGTCAGCCATTACCTGCCGGCTATTCACCCCCACATCGAGCGGCTGGTCCGCAAGCTTGTCGCCATCGATCCGCTGGACCGGTTCTCGTCCTGCGCCGAGCTGCGCGCCGAGATCCACGAACTGGTCCAGAATCCGATTCGCAGGGTAGGGACGTGTTCGGACGTCGGCATGCTGCGCACGGGAAACGAGGATGCGCTCGGTGTCTTCGAGCTGACCTTCACGGCTCAGGGTCAGAGCAGCGGTCTTGGGCTCTACATCTGTGCGGACGGCATGGGTGGGGTCAACGCGGGCGAGGTCGCTTCGGCGATCACCGTCGACGAGGTCACGAGCTATGTCCAGCAGGCCTTGGCGTCGCTCGGCGATGGCGAGGATCCCTCGACCCAAGTCAAACTGCACCTGCAGCAGGCCGTCAAAGTGGCCAATGCCCGCGTCTACGACACCGGACGGGCCAATCCCGCGATGCAGGGCATGGGGACGACGGTGACGACGGCGCTGGTCTTCGGGCATACGGTCTATGTCGCGCACGTCGGCGATTCGTGCTGTTACCTGATCAACCGTCAGGGCATCGAGAAGGTGTCCAGGGATCACAGCCTCGTGGGACGGCTGGTCGAACTCGGCCAGATCACGCCTGAAGAAGCGCTCGTGCATCCGCAGCGCAACCTGATCTACCGGTCGCTGGGCACCTATCCCAATGTCGAGGTCGATCTGTATCAGCGACCCCTGCGTACCGGGGACTGGTTGCTGCTCTGCAGCGATGGCCTGACGGGCCACGTCACCGACCCCGAACTGCACCAGATTGTCACGGACGCCATCGACCCGGTCGCCGCGGCTCAGCGTCTGGTGAATCTGGCGAATCAGCGCGGGGGTGAGGACAACATCACGGTCGTGCTGGTGCAGATGTCGGAGTATCGGTAGTTGACGGAACCCTGGACGCGCGGCGTCGTCCGGAGGGTAGGATGGTAACGTCGCGACGCATGGCTCCCGGAGGACGACCCAGATGACCCTTGCCGAACAGCCCCAGGCCACCGACAACGCTTCTACGGCGCCTCCTGCGCGACTGATCATCAAGCGGGGCGGTCGCGTGAATCAGACCTTCCAGCTCGAGCGCAAGGGCGAGACCCACGTGGGCCGCTGGGATCCCGACGGCGGGGCATTCCCCGAGATCGATCTGACCGAGGACGATCCCGAAGCCAAGATCTCGCGCAAGCACGCGCGATTCTTCGTCGAGGAAGGCGCCTATTTCCTTGAGGATCTGGGGTCGCTCAACGGCACGTTCGTCAATCGGGGCGCACGTCTCCTGCCCGGCCAACCCGTCGGCGTCAAGGATGGAGATGAAGTTCTGCTGGGCAAGACCTTCTGCACCTTCGTCCAGGACCAGGCTTGATGGTCGCCCGTCCGTGGCTGCTTGCGGCCTTCTTCGGGGCCGCGATGCTCGTGCCCTCGCTGGCGGGGCCGGCTCGAGCCGCCTACAAGCAGGCACCGGCCTTCGATTTGCCCGTGATCGCGGTCGAGGGCAAGCCTGCCGCCAAGCGCATCAGCATGGCCTCATTGAAGGGCAAGGTCGTGCTCCTGAACTTCTGGGCCACGTGGTGCCCACCTTGTCGGCATGAGATCCCCGATCTCGTCCGCCTGCAGCAGGATCTCAAGGGCAAGGGCTTTACCGTGTTGGGCGTATCGCTTGATGACGAGCCCAAAGTGGCGGTGCCCATCTTCGCCAAGGAATTCGCCGAGCGTCAGGGGACACGGTTCAACTATCCGCTGCTGGCGGGTAACGAGGAACTCGCCCGCGGCTTCGGCGGGATCCGCGGGATTCCGACGACCTTCCTGATCGATCGCAAGGGCGTGATCCGTGAGAAGTGGATCGGGCCTCCAGGCGAGGAGCACGAGGAGATCCTCGCCAACTTCAAGAAGGCCATCAAGCCGCTGCTTTGATTCCTTCCCAAAGCTATCGCCCGGGTCCCGCTTGCGGAACCCGGGCGATAGCGTTTCGTGGACGGTCTGCCTCAGACGACCTGAAGGACGGCCTTGCCGTTGTTGACCTCGGTGAAGAGCTCCTTCGCGATGATGGGCTCATGGTCACGCTCGAAGACCTTGTTCTGGCACTGGTAATCGCCGGTATAGAAGATGTTCTCCAAGATGGTCTTGACGGTATTGGCCTGCCAGCGACCGCCACGCTTGGTGGGGATACCGTCGCGGCTGAGGTCCCCGGCGATCTGGCGCAGGCTGCGGCCGGCGGCTCGCTCGCGGAAGATGCGCTGGACGACGGGGGCCTCGCGCTCGTTGATGACAAACTGGTTGGTGCTTTCGTCGAGCGTGTAGCCGAAGGGGCAGGTGCCACCGTTGTGGAGCACTTCCCGGGCGCGGACGTAGACCTTGGAGGCCGACGGAGTCTTGATGGGCTTGATCCAGCCGGCGACTTGCGGAATGCGGACCAGCACCCGGATCAGCTGCATGCCTTCGGGCTTGCTGGTGTCGACCCCTTCGGCGATGGAGACCAGGCGGACCTCACGATGGGCGAACTCGGACAGCACCGTCGCGACGTCGTGGAAGCGCCGGCCGAGGCTGTTCAGGCTGGGCATAACGAGCACGGTGTTGGGCTCGGCGATCAGGTCGGCGAGGATGGGACGCTCGAGTGCCGAACCGAAATGACCGGTCTCGATCGCGATGTCGGCAAGTCTGATGCCGTTGGCATCGCAATAGGCCTCGAGGGTGCTGCGGGCCGCCGTCACGCGCTCGGGGCGGGATGCATCTTCCGGACTGAGCCAGACGTAACCGTGGAAGTTGGGGTTCATGGGTTTATCTCCTGGCGCCGTGAGCCGCACGGTGGGCTCTCCGACGTATTCTAAAAGTTTCTTAAGAAACACCTATGGACTCACTATGGCAGATCGACGTTAAGGCGCACTTAAGAAGCAAGTAAGATGAATTTAACTTTGATTTGATGGAGCAGTCAAGTCGCCGCAATGGCTTCGGCGCGGCGGAAAGGGCGTCATGACAAGAACGTGACGATCGTCACTCCGTCATTGCCCTCGCCCGTCGTGCCCGGACGCCAGCGCGCGACGCCGGGTTGGCCAGGCAGGTGTTGGCGGACGGCCTGAAGCAGGGCGCCGGTCCCGTGCCCGTGGATGACTGTCACCTCATCATGTCCCGCGAGCCACGCCCCGGCGAGCCAGCGCTCCAGGATCGGCAAGGCCTCGAGGACCTGCTTGCCGCGCAGATCCAGCGTTCGGGAGACGTGGGGCGGGTCCCACGCCTCGATGGATTCGTGCCTCGTTTGGCGGCGCGTTGGCGGCTGAGTCCTCGCCGCATCCCCAGGCGGGCGGGCTCCCTTCTCCGGGCCTGATGAGACTTCAGGCATGCGGACCGTCAGTTTCAGCCCCCCGGCATCGACCTGGAGGGTGCCGCGCTCGTCGGGCGCACGCACCACCGTAGCCCACCGATCGAGGCGGGCCAGCCAGACGGTCTGGCCAGCCTCCATCGGTGCCGGTGCCGGCGGCGGAGGAGGAGGGGCCAGACGTCCTCGCGCTGCCTGCTCGAGGCGCTCCTTGGTGCGCTGAATCTCGGCACCCGTCGGCCGGCCCTTGAGCACGGCGATGGCGTCCCGGATTTCCGCCCGAGCTTCCTCCAGCTCGGCATCGAGTGCTCCTTTGGCCCGTCTGCGAAGTTCCCGCTCCTCCTTGCGCCATCCGGCAAGGCGAGCCTCGAGCTCCGCCTGCATCGTCTCGGCGGCCTTGCGCGAGGCGGCAAGCGCGCGTCCGTGATCCTCGGCTTCGGCACGTGCGCGGTCCAGTTCCGCCACGAGTCGGTCCTTGTCGTCACGTCGGCGCTCGTGCAAGTCCCGAGCCCGCGCCAGCACCCGTGCGGACAGGCCGAGGCGGCCGGCGACGGCGATGCCGAGGGAGGCCCCCGGCTGGCCATGGGACAGTCGATACCGGGGTTCCATGCGGTCCAGATCGAACCGCGTGGTCGCGAGCCCGAGCCGCGGGTCCTCGAAGGGCAGGGTCTTGAGTTGGCCGAGGTGGGTGGTGGCCACCACCCAGGCGCCCGAGTCCAGCACGGCCTCCAGGATGGCTCGGGCGAGCGCCGCACCCTCCTCGGGGTCGGTGCCTGATCCAATCTCGTCCAGCAGCACGAGATGGCCCGGCTGGAGGCGGGGCAGCAGTCCGGACAGGGCCTTGATGTGCCCGCTGAAGGTGGAGAGGTCGCCGTCGAGCGACTGGGGATCGCCGATCTCCGCGTGAATGCCGAGGAAGTGCGGCAGGCGGGTGCCCGGGCCCACAGGCGGCAGGATGCCGCTCTGGTGCAACAGCACGGTCGTACCGAGTGTCTTGAGCGCGGCCGTCTTTCCACCGGTATTGGGGCCCGTGATCAGCAGACCGGATGTGCCCAGGAACAGGTCGATGGGCACGGCCTGGTCGCCGAGGCGTTCGCGGAGCAGGGCATGGCATGTGTCCCGCAGCTCTGGAGATGTGCCCGGTTCGGGCCTACGGCCTTGCCAGCGCCACCCCAGGCGGACGCGCGCCTGAGCGAGGTCCATCCGGATCAGCATCGCCGTTGCCGACCGCAACTCGGGACCGTACTGGCCGACCTTCCGGGCGAGCTCCTCGAGGATGCGGGCCTCCTCCCGCCGCACCTCAGCGTCTGCTGCAGCCCATGCCTCATTGGCCTGCAGCAGTTCCGGCGTCTCGACGTGCAGCGTTCGACCGCTGGCCGAGCGATCCAGCACCAAGCCCGGTACTTCTCCGCGTCGGTCTGCCCGGATCGGCAGGACCCAGCGCTCGTGCCGCAACAGAACATGGTCCTCGCCCAAGGCATCGGCGTGTCGTCTTGCGGACTGTTCGGCACGCCTGCGGGCTGCCCGGCCCAGTTCCAGCGCCTCGGCCCTCAGGGGGGCCAAGACCGGGGATGCCGTGTCCTCGAGCGTGCCGTCTTCGGCTACCACGCCTTCGATGAGGTCACGAACCGGGGCGACGTCGGGCCAGGACCAACCCATGGCGACGAGTGCCTCCGCGAGGCGCGGATGCTTGCGGGTGCGAAGTGCCCATGCCTCCGCCAGAGCCGCCCATCGGGCCAGACGTCGCAGTTCGGGGCCGGATAGGCTGCCGCCCTGTTCGGCCCGCAGGATCAGCCCATCGGGGTCGTCGAGTCCGCCCGTGTCTGCTCCCGATCCTCGCAGTGCATCGGCAAGTGCCTCCGTGAGGTCCAGCAGCCGCTGGACTTGCCCGGCATCGTCGCTCGGGATCGTGGCGAGGGCTGCTTGACGGGCGGCAGGGCCTTCCGTCTCGGATGCGAGGCACGCGCGCAGCGTATCCCAGTCAAGGGCCGACAACGTTCGTGCGCCAAAACCGAGCATGAATCCATCCTAGCACCGGCCTGTGCCAAGGGCTTCACGCCGCCCTCCCGCTAGTCCCGGGTGTTCCCCGAGGCGGGACTTTCTCCGGACCAGCGCAGCAGTGCCTCCTGATCGAGAGGGTCTTCCCGCAAAAACACGACCGCGCCGACCTGGGATCCGGGGGGCTTTCGTGCGGCGCGCAGGCTGCTCACGCCACCGACCAGGGAGAGAATCAGAGCCGTGGCCACAAGGCCGGGCGTCATGGGCAAGCCGAGGAAGGCCCCGCAGGCGGATCCCGCAAGCATCTGGGCCAGGAGGCGCCAGCCGCGCTCTACGAGACCATCCGGGCCTTCCAGGAGTTCAGATGCCTCGACCATCGGTCGGGTCGCGGCCGGTTCGAGCCAGCGGGCCAACATGAAGGCAGGGCGTTGCAGAAGTCCGAGATGCAGGCCGAGGATGCCGCCCAGCAGGCCTCCTTGCAGCGGACCGGGCGACAAGTCCGTCAGGCGCCATATCCAGGCGAGGCAGGCTGCAAGCAGGAATCCGCGCAACTGGAGCAGCAGCAGGCCATGGAGTGGCGCGACGGACTGGCCGGGGGCCACGAGATTGCCCAGAAGCAGGGCGTGGTCCGGAGAGGAGAGACCTGACCGCCGGCCAAGGGCCAGCATCAAGCCCAGTGTTCCGCTTGCGCCAAGCCCGGCCCACGCCATCGAGGCCGCGTCCATCGGTACCTCCCCGTGGATAGCTCCAGCGGAGGCAGCGTGCCCGGGGCGAGCCGGTGGCGCAAGGCCCGCCGTCAGCGGGGGCGGTTGGGCCGATTCGGACGATTAAGGTCCATGCTGTCGAAGGCGGCACGGCCCACGAAGCCTGGATCGTCGATGAAGGGGTTCCGGTTGCCTTGCACCTGCCAGACCCTTTCGTTCCGCTCACGTTCCGCAGCATCCACGGGGTCGAGGTCATGCCAGGCCACCAAGGTCCGCACTTCGTTGACGAAGTTCTTGAGCGAAGTGGAGTCGTGGCCGCCGTACACGACATAGAAATAGAGCAGGCCACGGGCAATGTCGCCGCGGACGCCCGGGCGGGGTTCGCAGACCGTGAGGCCCCGCGCATCCTCGCCGATGCGGGTCTTCCCGTCGATGGCCGGGAACTGGAAGGTGGGCGAGCCGGCAACCGTTCCGTAGGGATGGGAGCCGCGGCTGCCGTTGATCCCGGCATCCGAAGACTGAAGATGGTGTAGGTCCGAGCGGGCGGCACCTTGGGCACCCAGGCTCTGGGGCCAGGTGTGCTCGGTGTTCAGGTTGTGCTTCGAGGCCGAGCCGCGATCGCGCACGCCGGTGAACGCCTCGCCCGTGTAGATGTCCTCGACGATGTCGTTGTCGTCGGTGTCGGCCACGTCGGCGAAGAGATGATCGCGGGCGGTATCGTAGCCCAGATCGGTATGCTTCGCGACCGTGTCGTGCAGGGCCTGAACCAAGGCGCGGCCGACAAGGCCCTGCGTGTTCCGGTAATAGTCCGCCGGAAGGCCCTTGACCTTGATGCGACGCGCCTGGAGCGCAGAAGGCTGCGGGGCGATGCGCAGGGTTGGCTGGGTGCCGCACGCGGGTACCGAGGCCAGCATGATGCCTGCAAGCAGCAGGTTCAGAACGAAACGGGATTGGCGCACGGCGTCGGATCCTCTCGGTGTCTGCTCCATTATGGCGCGATTCGGTTAAGGACTTGTCAAGGATGAGGGAAATTGTTGCAAAGCGTCACGAAAGGGTATCGAACGGTCATGGAGGCCGTTGGCCGCGTCGCCCGTACACTTCTGCCGGGTCTGGCCCTGTTTGTGCTGAGCGCCAATCTTGCCCCGATTGCCTTGGCAGCCGGGGCAGGTGGCGTGGTCTTCGCCGGTCGCGAACTGAGCCCCGAGGATCTTCGGCGGCTTGGGGATGGCGAGATTCTTACCCGATGGGAGGATGCTGCCGGGCCGAACAGGATGGTGGCCTCTGCGGGAACCCTGCCAGTTTCCCCGAGGGATGCCTGGGCTCTTGCCACGGACTTTCGCAACTACGACCGCATCTACTCTGGCATCTCCGAGTCGCGCGTCGTATCCGAGGCGGCTCGCGAGGTCGTGGGCACTTACACGCTGAAGTTGCCATGGCCGCTACCGCAGCGGTGGGTGACGACACGGGCCGTCCTCGAGCCGGAGCGCAGGCTTTGCTCGTGGCAGAAGGAGGCCGGTACGGTGAAGGCATATGCCGGCCATCTGCAGATGTTGCCGTGGGCCGGTCGCCGGACCCTGATGCTCTACAGCGCCCGCATCGATCCCGATTTCGCATTCCTGCCGACGTGGTTCTGGGACTGGGCTCAGGAGACGGCCTTGCCTTCCGTGGTTTCCGGCCTGCGCGACACCTTTGCTCGCCAGGAAGGTCCCTATTGGCAGGCCCGCATTCGCCGCCCCGACTTCGAGTTCGTCGGCCGTCGGGAGAGCCCGTAAGTCGCCTTTGTGACCCGTCGTGCCTCGGGTGAGCGTTCATTCAAGCCTCTCCGATGCCGGACCGGCAGCCAGGGGTATGAGAACCCGGCAGGCATGGCAGAGTTGAGGTCGTGAGTTTGGACAGGAAGCCTTTCGCCTTCATCTCGGTCACGGCCCTTGCGGGCTGTGCCGCCGTGGCGAATCTGGCGACTACGGCCACACGCCTGAATGTGTCACCGACGGCTGCGCCGACGCCCACCTCGACGGCTGCGCCGACGCCCGAACCGACGGCTGCGCCGACGCCCGAACCGACGGCTGCGCCGACGCCCGAACCGACGGCTGCGCCGACGCCCGAACCGACGGCTGCGCCGACGCCCGAACCGACGGCTGCACCGACGCCCGAACCGACGGCTGCGCCGACGCCCGAACCGACGGCTGCGCCGACGCCCGAACCGACGCCGACTCCGTTCAGGCCTGTAGCTGTCCTGATTCGCGCCGGGACTTTCCAGATGGGCTCGCCGGCAGAAGAGATCGGTCGCTTCTCTGATGGCGGCTATGAAACGCCACATCAGGTCACCTTGACCCGTGACTACTACATCATGAACTCGGAGGTGACTCAGGCCGACTGGCTGGCGTTGATGGGCAACAATCCCTCCTACTACCGACGGGCGGATCAGATGACTCGGCCCGTGGACTCGGTCAACTGGTTCGAGACCTTGGCTTACGCCAACGCACTCTCCCGCAGGGATGGTCTCCCTGAGGCGTATACCTTGGACGGCTGTTCCGGTGTGCCGGGGACGGGCATGCGGTGTTCAGTCGTGACGGTCAATGGGGTGACGCCCTACGCCACCACGGGGTGGAGGCTGCCCACGGATGCCGAGTGGGAGTATGCCTACAGGGCCGGCACCACGACCATCTGGTACAACGGCAACGACGAAGCCAAGGTGCCGGAGATCGCCTGGGTGAGGGGGGCTGGGGCGCCTCAACCGGTTGGTGGCAAACTGCCCAATGCCTGGGGCCTCTACGATATGGCGGGCAACGTGTCGGAGTGGTCTTGGGATTTGTACAGCAGAAGCACCGACAAGCCGCTCATCGACCCTACGGGACCTGCCACCAACTCGGCTCGGGTCTATCGTGGTGGCACGTGGTACGAAATCGCTTGGCCTGCAAGGGGGGCTCGGCGAATCTTCGGATATCAGTACAGCATCGACAACACGCGAGGCTTCCGCTTGGTCAGGACCGCCGGACCCTGACCAGAAGCAGGCGGTTAGCTTCTGAACCCAATCTGCGGATGTCAGGCTAGACGCTGCAGGGGGCCTTGCACGCTTCAGTCAATCTGGCTTCGATGCGCCGAGTCTCCCCTGAAACGGGGGCGGGGCCCCCGGGTCGCGACCCGGAAGCCCCACCTGGACGCTGTCCTGTCTATCAGTGCCCGCCGCCGTGGCCCCTCTCGTCTTCGAGGTCGCTGATCTGCTGGTCGCCCTCCGCGGCGACGTTGTTCAGGACGGTCAGCGTGGCCAAGGTCTCGGTGATCCAGTTGTACTCCGTCACGCGACGCACCAGAGTACGGGGCGGACGACTGCCGTGGCCGCGACCGTGCCCGTCCTCGTCCTCGCAATCCTCGGAGTCGCACTTCGGATCCGGCAGGTGGTTCGTGAGGATGTCGCCACCGCGCGTCAGCATCTCGGTGTAGATGTGCGCGTTGTCGAAGCACACGAACTTGGGATCCGTGACGTCGTAGTTGGTGAAGGCCTGGTTCAGGAACGGCATCGGATCCACCAGGTTCGCCACGCGGTCGTAGCGATAGACGTTGCCGTCGCTGGCCGCAAAGGCGATCTGCGTGCCATCGGGGCTGATCGCGGGATGCGAGATCTGCCCGTACAGGCGCGCCTGGGTGATCTCGTGGATCATCGGGTTGAGCAGGTCATAGACGTAGAGGCGGCCGGCCATCGTCGTGAAGACCGCCCAGCGGGCGTCGCAGGAGATCCGGATCCAGTTCACGCCACCTTCGCATGAGGCCTGAGCATTGACCTTGGCCAAGTCGGCCACGACGCCATTGAGCCAGAGCATCGCCTTGGGCAGGTCACGCCGCTCGCCCTCGAGGACGAAGGTCATGGCCGTGCCGTCGAAGCTCATGCTCGGCCTGCGGACCGAGCCCAGGCCATTGACGTCGTTGAGGGCGACGAGCAACTCGGCCACCACGTCATAGACGAAGATCTGCGAGCGACGCCCTTGGCGACGGTCGAAGACCACGCGCCCGCTGCTGAAGACCTCGGGGTTGTTGACCCCGATGCCTGCACCCACCAGGGCATAGTTGTCGCTGATGGTGCGGTCATAGACGAAGAGTTGCTTCTCGCCGCCGATGACGGAGACGAAGGGCAACATGGTCGGTGCTGCCCCGATGGAAAGACCGGGGATGGGCACCGCCGGAGCCACCGGGCCGAGGGCACCGCCGGAGGACGGTGATGTCGGATTGCCGCCACCGCCCAGATCGGAAGCCACCGGGACCGTGACCTGTCCGGCCGCCGGCTGTCCCGTCGGGGGCTGCTGAGTCGGGGATGAGGCACAACCGAAGACAGTGGCGGCCATGAGGCCACCGAGCATACAGCGTGTCGCCAGGTTCAAGCGCGCCATGAAGTCTCCTCTCGGACAACCAACCGGACGTGAGGCTCCGGCCATCGGCGATGGCCGGGGACGCGATGTCGCGCACGGGTCGTGGGCGTCTGGGCAGGTGCTGCCGGAGGAACCGGCATGCGGCCAGAGGGAGGCGACGTAAGGACGTGGGTCGCTGCAGGATCCGGGTCGACCCCGGACCGGTGACGACCTCACGCTAGCATCCGCCCCTTGCGCGCAAACCGTCGGAAGGCCCCATGCATGCTGTTAGGATGGAACCTGTCGAGGAGGCGGGCCTTGGACGAGCGGATGCTCTGGCTGATGGGCGGCATGGTCGTGGCCATCTGGGGTGGAGGCTGGTGGATGGAGCGCAGCCTGCGTCCGGAGGGTGGGACCGGAACCTTGGCCGAGACCCTGCCGTCGGCGATTCGCCGGGTCGGCGAGTGGTCCCCTCGGGCCACGCTGGTGGCCATCGAGGGTCGGGATCTTGTGGCAGGTCGTTCGGCGGAGCGTGGCGGTTGGGTCTTCACGTTCATCGAGCAGGGGCAGGTGGTCCGGACCTGCGAGGTTCGCGTGGGCAAGCATCACTTCAAGGTTTGGCCGGACCGGGGGGTGCCTGCACCACCGTTGGCCGCGGATGCCTTGCTTGATTCGGCGCCCCTCGCGTCCGAGCTGGTCACGAGGGGTATGCCCCTGACCGAGCCGGCAACGTGGTCGTGGCGCGTGACCGAGGGGCGTCCGCTCCTGCTGGTGGCCACGGCAGGTCGCTTTCCCGCGACTTGGTCGGTCGACCCCGGATCCGGACAGCTGCTGGACTACCAGACTTCCCGGCTCCCTTGAGCCGTGCCCTCTCCCCCCTGGCCGGGGTATGAAAGATGGGCATGATTCTTCCTGTCGCCGACAATCCCCGGCTTGCCGCAATCCTCGAGAGAATCGAGGAGTCGGGCGTGCTGCCGCGCATGTGGCAGGTTGCGGTCGTCAACTCCCAACGGGCCGGCGTGAACGATCACGGACCGACGCACGTCAAGATTGTCGCCCACAATGCCCTCAAGATCCTGCGCCTGTTGGGCGAGGCCGGGGTGGTTCCGGGGATGGTCTCCAGAGAGGGCATGACCTTTGCGGATGCCGAGGTCGTCGTCGTGCTGGCCGGTCTGCTGCATGACGTGGGGATGACGGTGCACCGCGACAGCCACGAGGCGCACTCGCTCTTCCTCGTGCACCAGGCCCTGCCGCCCCTGCTCGAAGGGCTCTATGCCCCCATCGAGGCGGTGACGGTCGTCCAGGAGACGCTGCACGCGATGATCGGTCACAATTCGATGCAGCGCTGCCTGACGGTCGAGGCCGGCGTGGTGAAGGTCGCCGATGCGCTCGACATGTCGAAGTGGCGGTCACGCGCCATCATCAAGGGCGGACGGGTGAGCATCCACTCCCTCTCGGCCGCGGCCATCGACAAGGTGGCGATCTCCCGAGGCGAGACACGGCCCGTTCGGGTCGAGGTCACCATGAACAACAGTGCCGGAATCTTCCAGGTCGACAATTTGCTCAAGCACAAGATCCACCACAGCGGAATCGCCGAGCACTTCGAGGTCAGGACCCGCGTCGAGGGTGAGGCCGAACGCCAGCACGTCCAGACCTTCACCCTCTGACGCGGCCTTTGGCGCCAGTTCAGGCGGCTTTGCGGGTCTTCCTCAGTCGCGGATGAAGTTCGCAGAGCACCCGTACCGCGAGTGATGCATCGGGCAGGCTCGCCAGGTCATCCAGACTGACCACGCCCTGCAGGGCGCCATTCGCGGGTTGGCTGCTGACACACAGGCGCCGAACCCGGTGGCGGACCATCTGGTCGGCGGCTTCCTCAAGCGACGCGTCGGGATCGACGCAGACGGGGCCGTGGTGAATCAGGTTGCGGATCGGGACGTGGAGGGCATCTGCAGTGACGGCTTCCAGCGCCAGATCTCTGTCGGTGACGACACCCATGATGCGGCCGCCCTCGAGAATGGGGACGAGCCCGACGTCTTCCCGCTTCATCAGCTTGGCCACTTCCAGAACGGTGGTTTCGGGGCCACAAGCGTGGACGTGGGGGTTCATCAGATCTCGGACGCGCATGGTTTTCTCCTCGGATTCCAGGGGCGGATTCATGGTGTACGTCCCCATGGCTCCGGCAAGGGGCGTCGGGTCGGTCTCTGCTAGACTTGGAAGATGCTGAGGGTCCACAACGACCTGACCCGGCGGTTGGAGCCCTTCGCGCCCGCAAACCCGCCCGAGGTCACGATGTACGCCTGCGGGGTCACGGTCTACGACGCTTGCCATCTGGGCCACGCGCGGGCCTATCTCGCGTGGGATGTCGTGCGGCGCTATCTGGAGTATCTGGGTTACCGCGTGCGCCATGTCCAGAACTTCACGGACATCGACGACAAGATCATCCAGCGGGCCGCAGAACGCAACGAGGATCCCGCCGACCTGACCCGGCGCTGGGAGGCGGCCTACTTCGCCGACATGGATCGCCTGGGCATCCTGCGTGCGACCGATTACCCGCGTGCTACGGAATATGTTGCGGCGATGCTGCGTTTCATCGAGGGTCTGGTAGGCAAGGGCCACGCTTATGCGGTGTCGGATGGCAGCGTTTATTTCGATGTTTCGAGTTTCCCTGCCTACGGGCGACTTTCCGGTCGATCCGCCGAGGATCTCGGCCAGCGCACGCGGCTCGACGAGCCCGACCCGAACAAGCGCGGGCCGGCCGACTTCGCGCTTTGGAAGGCCGCGAAGCCGGGTGAGCCTTCGTGGGACAGTCCCTGGGGCCCCGGACGCCCCGGCTGGCATCTGGAATGCTCGGCGATGGCGGCAGAGTTGCTGGGCACGACGATTGACCTGCACGTCGGCGGCATCGACCTCCTCTTCCCCCACCACGAGAACGAGGTGGCTCAGTCAGAGGCGCTGCACGACGCCCCCTTCGTGACCTGCTGGCTCCATAACGGATTCGTGAACATCGACGCAGAAAAGATGTCCAAGAGCCTCGGGAACTTCCGCACCGTGCGTGAGCTGCTCGAGGTCCACGATCCCCATGCCGTGCGTTTCTTCTTGCTGCAGACCCATTACCGGCAGGACCTTTCGTTCACCGAGGAGGCCCTTGAGGGTGCCACCCGTGCGCTGGTGCGTCTGCGCCGGTCGCTGGCGACACGGGATGGGGCGCTGGGGCCGCAGACCCCGGCCGTCGCGGATCTCGTCAAACGTCTCGGGGCCGCCTTCGGCGAGGCCATGGACGAGGACTTCAACACGCCTCGGGCGCTGGCGGCCCTCTGGGATGCGCGGGCGGAAATCGCCGGGCTTCAGGGAGCGGATGCCGAGGCGGCCGGCCATGGCGTGGCCGAGGTACGGCGACTTGCTGCCGTCCTTGGGCTGGATCTCGCGGCCCTCGCGGCCACGGGCGACTGGCCATCGGTCGTGCAGGAGGCCGTCGGACGGCTTCGGGAGGTTCCCGAGCACGGTCTGTCGTCGGCCGACGGACAGGAGGCGCAACTGGCGCACTGGCTCGAGGCCCGGCGGATGGCCCGCCAGGGGCGGGACTTTGCCCGGGCGGATGTCCTGCGGGGTCATCTGGGGACAGCCGGATTCGTCCTCGCGGATCGAAAGGATGGTTCCGTCGCGGTGACGCATGCCGAGGCGCCGGCCTGGGCGTGGGTCTGGGCGCCGGAAGGCGTGCAGCTTGCCTGAGGTCCCGGGGGCCGAGGCCCTCGAAGAGGCACATGCCGGAAGGCCGGCCAAACTGCTGGCCGAGATTCACCCGAGGGACATGGCTTACTTGGGGGATGCGGTCCACGAACTGGAAGTTCGGCGCCGAGGTCTCGCGCGCCCACTTCAGGGCGATGCTCGCCATCGGGAGACGGTGCGGCGGGTTCGGGCGGTGGCGCAGGCGCGCGTCCTGCGCGAGCTGGAGCCGGATCTGGCCGAGGACGAACGCGAGGTCGTGCGCCGTGCACGGGCGCTCAAGCGACTCGTGACGCGATCTGCGGATCCCGGAACATATCGATGGGCCACGGCATTCGAAGCCTGGATAGGTTATCTTTGGCTTCTGGGACGCCACGAGCGACTCGCGTGGGTGCTGGCCCGTGCGGAGGACATGGTGGACCTGCCGCCCGCCAGCCAGGAAGGTCCCGAGGAGGACGACGATGCCACCAGGCAAGAAGCCAGGGCCTAAGGGCCGACCGTCCGCATCCGGGGGATCCGCGCGCGGGCGCAAGCTGGGTCCGGTCTCGGCGTCGATGGCCCGCAAGATGGGCATGGACGTGCCCGATCCGCGCAAGGCGTCTGTTCCCGGGCGCCCGGGAGCGCCGGCAGGCAAGGATGGTCGTCCCTCGAAGACCGGGAAGCCGGGTCTTGGCGGTGTCGGTGGCCCACGGGCTCCTCGGGGCAAGGGCAGCCCTGCCGCCGAGCGTTCCGGCCCGGGGCCCGAAGGACGGGCGCCAAGGCCCGGTCGGCGTCGGGAGGAGGTCGAGAGCGCGCCGCGAGCACGTACCGTGCGCGTCAAGGCTCAGCCTGATGCCGAACCCGAGGAACGTCCGGAGCCCGACAGCGAGATGGTCTGGGGGCGTCATGCCGTCATGGCGGCCGTTCGCAGCGGTCGTCCCGTCAACAAGGTCTGGCTCCAGCGCAGCCTCGAGGACGCGCGCTTCGCGACCGCCATCCGGATGCAGGCACGCGAGGCTGGAGTCGCGGTGGTCGAAGTCGAACGTCAGCGACTCGATGCCCTGGTCGCCGGTCCTCATCAGGGCGTGGTCGCTTCGCTCGCACCCGTTGCTTATCAGACCTTTGCCAAGGTTCTCGAAGAGGCCCGAGGTGCCGAGAAGCCCCTGGTGCTCCTGCTCGAGGGCATCGAGGATCCGGGCAACCTGGGCGCCCTGATCCGGTCGGCCGAAGCTGCCGGTGCCCACGGTGTAGTCATCCCTCAGCGCCGGGCGGTGGGCCTGACCGGAGCGGTTGCCAAGGCGGCTGCCGGGGCGCTTGACCTGCTGCCTGTCGCGCGGGTGGTGAATCTGGCGCAGGCCATCCGGGATCTGCAGGCCGCAGGATTCTGGGTCGTCGCTGCCGACGGTGCGGGTGAGGAGTTGCCGTGGCAAGTGGACATGAGGGGCCCGATTGCTCTGCTCGTCGGCAGTGAGGGCCGGGGACTTTCCCGTAACCTGCTCGAGACCTGTGACCACGTCGTCCGGTTGCCGATGCCCGGCCGCACGCCTTCACTCAATGCTTCGGTGGCTGGCGGCATCCTGCTCTTCGAGGCCGTGCGCCAGCGCAGCTGACCATCCCTGTTGTCAAGAGGCCGCTACCGGGGTGTTTCCCGGCGGCGGCCTTCTCATAAGGGCCATCGGATCCGTCAGACGGGTGTGGGCACCGGGTCGGCCGCTGTGGTCGGGGGCAGCCCGCCATCCACCAAGGCCTTGAACTCGTCGGCGTCCAGAGTCTCCCTGCGGATCAGCTCCTGGGCCACCCGCTCGAGCGTCGTTCGCTGCTCCGTCAGGATTTCGCGTGCCCGCTTGTGGCAGCTCTCGACGATATGGCGCACTTCGCGGTCGATGAGCGCGGCGACGTCCTCGCTGAAGTTGCGATCCTCCCCGATCTCTCGGCCCAGAAATACGTGCTCGCTGCGACGCCCGAAGGTCAGGGGGCCGACCGCCTCGGACATGCCCCACTCCGTGACCATCCTGCGGGCAAGCGCCGTTGCGCGCTCGAGATCATTGCTGGCCCCCGTGGTGATCTCGTCGAAGACGATGTCTTCCGCCACCTGGCCGCCGAACATCATCGTGATGCGATCGAGCAACTCGCTGCGACTGGTCAGGACCCGGTCCTCCTCGGGCAGGGTCATCGTCAGGCCCAGCGCCATGCCACGCGACACGATGGTCACCTTGTGGACGGGGTCGGCGTGAGGCAGCTCGTGGGCCACGAGGGCATGACCCACTTCGTGGTAGGCGATGATTTCTTTCTCGCGGTCGCCGATGATGCGGCTACGACGCTCAGGACCCGCGATGACCTTGTCGATGGCGTGCTCGAAGTCGTCCATGACGATCTCCTTGCGGTTTTGGCGGGCGGCGAGCAGAGCGGCCTCGTTGGCCATGTTCTGCAGGTCGGCCCCTGTGAAGCCCGGTGTGCGCTTGGCGAGGATTTCGAGGTCCACGCCTTCGGCCAAGGGCTTGTTCTTGACGTGCACCTCGAGGATGGCCTTGCGGCCGCGGACGTCGGGCTGATCCACGACGACCTGTCGATCGAATCGGCCCGGGCGCATGAGCGCGGCATCCAGGATGTCAGGACGATTGGTTGCCGCAATCACGATGACGCTGACGCTGGGCTCGAAGCCATCCATCTCGACGAGCAACTGGTTCAGCGTCTGCTCCCGCTCGTCGTGGCCGCCGCCGAGGCCAGCCCCGCGTTGCCGGCCCACGGCGTCGATTTCGTCGACGAACACGATGCAGGGTGCGTGCTTTTTCGCCTGCTCGAAGAGGTCCCGGACCCGGCTGGCACCCACGCCCACGAACATTTCGACGAAGTCCGAACCCGAGATGCTGAAGAACGGCACGCCGGCCTCGCCGGCAATCGCCTTGGCCAGCAGGGTCTTGCCCGTGCCGGGCGCACCGACAAGCAGCACGCCCCGCGGGATGCGGGCACCCAAGGCCTGGAACTTCTCGGGCGTTTTGAGGAACTCGACGATTTCCTGCAGTTCGGTCTTCGCTTCCTCGATGCCCGCGACGTCCGCGAAGGTCACCTTGGGCTTGTTGTCCAGCATCATCTTCGCCCTGCTCTTCCCGAAGCTCATGGCCTGGTTGGAGCCGCTTTGGGCCTGACGGAGCATGAAGATCCAAAGGCCCACGATGATCAGGATGGGCACGAGCACGGTGCTCAGGAGCGACACCCACCAGTTGGTCTGGTCGGGGCGTTTGCCCGAGATCTCGATGCGGGCATCCTTCAGGGTTGCGATCAGGCTGGGGTCGTCGGGTGCGACGGTACGGACCTGGGTGGGGCGGGTGCCCGGCGTCGTCTCGCGCGGGGTGGCGACTATGGTGCCCGAGAGGTTGTCGATGGTGACGGACTTGAGGCTGCCCTTGTCGACCATGTCGAGGAAGCGCGTGTAGCTGACGTCTTCGATCACGTGCCCCGAGCGCATCAGGCTGCCCACGAACACGAACGCGAGCAGCACGAGCAGGATGGAGATGCCGCTGTTCTTCCAGAACCGGTTCACGTCAAAGCCTCAGGAAACCCGGAGATCGGGCGGGGATTGCCCCTCGGGCATGCTAGGCCGGGGCGATGGGGGCGTCAAGCAAAGGCGGCATGATGCAAGGGTTTCGGCCATTGGGGGCAGGACAGACAACTGGCCGTTGCGGAGCCACGCCACTTGGCCGCTCAGGTGCAGGTGGCCGGAGCGTTCTCTGGTCATCCAGACGAGCAGACGTTCTTGAGACAGGGTGTCGAGCCCCCCGAACCGCAACGCCAGCACCCGGCGCCTGACGGCCATCGGCAGCGCTGCGAGACCGCTCGCTTCGAGGCCGTCCGGAGTGGACAACTGCCCGGTGGCTTGATTCGCCCACTGGTGCAGGGCATCGCGATCTTCGCTCATCCGGTAGGTCAGGCGCCACAGGGCATCGACCCAGCGCGGCTGGAGGCGTTCGAGGAGCGGGGCGATCTCGAGGCGGATCCGGTTTCGCGGCGTATGGTCGGGGTCAAGGTTCGTGGGGTCGATGGCTGGAGAATCGGGCATTTCCTGACGGGCCCACCACTCGCCGATCGAACGGCGGGTGCACGACAGCAGGGGCCGAACCACCGTCACGCCACCGGGGCCCGGTGCAACCACGGCCATGCCAGCCAGGCCATCGGGTGTCGTGCCTCGGATCATGCGCCAAAGCAAGGTTTCCGCCTGATCATCGGCATGGTGGCCGAAGGCGATCGCCGGGATAGCCCGCACGCGCGCGAGGTTGGCGAGCGCTGCATGGCGTGCCTCGCGCGCCGCCGTCTCATGGCGCGGTGGGGAATCCAGCCGGAGGATCGTGCAGCCGACACCGAGGGAAGCTGCCAGAGCCGCCACCCGATGGCCATCCTCTGCGGCATCGGGACGCAAGCGATGGTCCACGTGCGCGACGTGGAGGGGGTGCGATGTCAGGCGCGCCAGGGCCAAAAGGAGCGCAGAGGAGTCAGGGCCACCGCTGACCGCCACAAGCAGAGGCGCGGACGGCTCGGGCCACGCGACGCTCTCCGTGGCGACCTTCAGCGCCTCGGGTAAATGGCGGTGAAGATTCATCTGAGGTGGCACCAACTGGATTTGAACCAGTGACACAGCGGGTATGAACCGCTTGCTCTACCGGGCTGAGCTATGGTGCCGGGGAGTCGATGGTACGACCCGCGGGGCGCGGGCGTCAAGGCGCGTCGCGTCAGTCCAGACTTGCCAGCAGGGCGCGCACCAGTTGCTTCATGCGGTCGGCCGTGGCGGCCACCGTGTCGAGCACCTGCTGTTCGGTCGCGTGGTGCTGGGCGTCCGGCAGAGCCATGTCGCTGATCAGGCCAAGGCCCAGCACGCGCAGGCCCGCATGGACGGCCGTGATGACTTCGGCAACGGTCGACATGCCGATGGCATCGGCTCCGATGGTCTGCAGATAACGCAGCTCGGCACGCGTAAAGTAGGCCGGACCCGTAATGCCGGCATAAACCCCTTCCTGCAGGGAGAATCCGAGCGACAGGGCGGCCATGACGGCCTTGGCGCGCAACATGGGCTCGTAGGCCTCGAACATCACGGGGAAGCGCGGACCGATGTCTGGATCGTTGGGGCCGATGAGCGGGTTGCCGCCCGTCAGGTTCAGGTGGTCGGTGATGACCATGATGTCGCCGGCAGAGAAGGCCCGGTTCAGACCGCCGGTCGCACACGTGACGATGAGTTCCTTGACGCCCAGCGCTGCGAAGACGCGCACGGGGAAAGCGACCTGAGCCTGAGTGTAACCCTCATAGGTGTGGAAGCGACCCTGCATCATCAGGACCTCTTGGCCCTGGAGGCGGCCGATGACCAAGCGGCCGGCATGCCCCGGAGCCGTCGATTCCGGGAAGCCCGGGATCTCGCCATACGGGATCACGACAGGCTGCTCGACTTCGTCGGCCAAGGGCCCGAGACCGGAACCCAGGATCATCGCGACGCGCGGCGTGCCGACGCCCTTCTGGCGGAGGGCCTCGACGGCCTCTGCGATGGCTGCGCGCTGTTGCGCGATGACGGGGTGCAGGGTCGCTGTTGCGGTCATGACGAGCCTCGGCGTCAGGTGGGAGCGGGGAGACGGGGATTCGAACCCCGGAGACGACTTTTGGCCGCCTACAGTCTTTCCAGGACTGCCTGTTCAACCACTCCAGCATCTCCCCTGGAGCGAGACGGCCACGCGGCCGCCCAGAAACGGAATTCTGGGGCTCACCGCGTGGCCTGTCAAGCCGACGGTCAGCTGCCCCGAATCAGGCTGAGCAGCCCGTCGTTGCGGTTGCCGTAATGTGCCAGCATGGCTTGGGCAGACTGCTGGAGCAGCTGACTTCTGATCATGCGGGTGGTCTCGAGCGCCATGTCGGCATCGCGGATGCGGGATGCCGAGGCACTGAGGTTCTGTGATTCCACGCTCAAGGCCGAAGCGGTGAATTCAAGCCTGTTGATGCGGGCTCCGACCTTGGCACGCGCCGTGTTGAGCTCGTCGAGTGCCGCGTCGATCTTGCCCAAGGTCGTTCCGGCATTGCTTGCCGAACTGACGACGAGATCCGCAGGTTCCACATCGAGCGCGGCCGCACGCACGTCGTCCAAGGCAACGGTCGTCGTTGCGGTGGCATCCGCTCCGATCTGGAACGTGAACGAGGCGCTGCCGTCCAGCAGGGTCTCGCCGTTGTAGGTCGTCTGGTTGCCGACCCGATCCAGTTCGGCCGACAACTGATCCAGTTCGGTCTTGACGGCCGTCCGGTCCGATGAGGACATCGTGTCGCTAGCAGCTGCGACCGTAAGTTCCCGCATGCGGATCAGGATGTCGGCCGTGGCTTCCATGCCACCATCTGCGGTGGACAGCAGCGAAGCGGCGTCCCCGACGTTCTGGTAGGCACGGTCGATGCTGACGACGCGCCCCCTCATCCGGGTCGAGATGGCCATTCCGGCGGGATCGTCTGCGGCCGAGTTGATGCGCAGGCCCGAGGCGAGCCGCTGTATGGATCGATTGAGGTTGCTCTCCGCGCTGACCAGGCTGCGAAGGACCCCCCGCGACGGGGGCGGAACAGGAAATTCGATGGGCATGGGACCTCCTTGCTGGGACACATCCCGCCATCCATGGCGGGACCTTGGTGAAACCGGCCCCTTGGTCGGGGGCTTGATCGGAGGCGTTGGGACGCCTTCGCGGTTTCGGCCTCGGGGCCTGAACTCCCCGATTCCGAGTTTATGTTACCCGAAGTGGCGGCGAACTTGCGCGATTTTGGGGCCTCCGGGGCCCGTGCGGGACGACATGCTGGAACATAACGCTTCAAGGCTTCGGGGGGGCTGCCGAACTCCATACATGTCACCTCCGCAAGGAGTGGGCGAAAGTGGCGAGGCCCCTGCCCTGCTCGGACCTCCAAGGCGCGATGACCCCCGTGTACCGGACTGGGACCCGGACGCGGGACCGAAGTGAACGCGAAGGCTTCTCTGGCTAAGCTGGGTCCGAAGGCTGTAGCGAAACGACGTCACGAAGGTGGGACCGACCTGAACCGGTTCCGGGAGTCAGCCGAGGAGCCGACAGGCAGGTGCCTCGCCTGATTTGCATTTGGGGGCTGGGTCGCCCACGCGCTGCCAGGGGCGGGCAGGCAGGTGTGCGTCGGACTCCCGTGTGCGGCTGCGCGCCACCCACGAGGATGGCATGGCGGGTGCCTCCTGCCATGCGCCGATGAGGACCGGGCCGGGCAAGCCATGGGCTGCCCGGCCCGGTGGATCCGCTGTTCTGTCTTTCAGGATGCCGAAGCGGCGGTCGTGGCGGCCGCGCGTGCCAGTTTGCGCATCCGCACGAGCATGCGGCGTGCCATGCTCAGCCCGGGATCGAGACGGATGCTTTCTTGCAGCAACTCCACACCGTCCTCGAACAGGTTGCGCGCAAGGCAGATCCGAGCGAGGTGCAAGTAGGTCGTCGCGTCTTCCGGGTGGCTTTCGCGATGGGCCAGCAGCAGGGCAAGAGCAGGATCTTCGAATCCCGCACCCAGCAGGATGATGGCGAGGTCCTTGCCCAGACCGGGGAGCGCGGCCTCATGAGTCGCCTGCACCCGCAACATGTGCTCGATGGCGTCTGCACGGCCGTGGGCAAGCAGCGTACGGAGGAGTCCCTGCCACTGGGCGCGGAACTCGGCAGGCGCGAAGCCCACGGCGAGGAGGTCGCCAGGCTCCCCGGGAAGGCCAAGGCAGCAGTCGAGGAGGTGGGCCGTCGCCAACCACGCCTTGCGTGTCTCCGCATCGTCCGATGCCATCGCATCGGCCTTGAGGCGGGTACCTGCATCCGCATCGCCGCGGATGAGACGAGCCACGCCGAGCGTGATCCCCGCACGGCGGGTACCCTCAGCGAGGGAGTGCATCTTTTCGAGCACCCGGATGGCCTCCTCGACGCGACCCAACCGCAGCAGCAGATCCGCCCGTTCGTGATGGAAGTCAGGAATCTCGGGATGTGTGCTGCAGGCCTGCCCCAGCAGGGCCAAGGACTCGGCGAGGTTGCCCCGCTTGATGTGATGCTGCGCGAGCAGGAGCCAGGCGCCGGCTTCCTCGGGATGCTCGGCCACGATGCGCGCCAGCCGGTCCGTGCCCGCGAGGTCCATGCCCTTGGCCAGTTCGACCGTGGCCAAGTTGACCTCCACTGCCGGCAAGGCCTTGGGTGAGGCGTCCACGGCGCGCTGGAGGCACTCGCGAGCCTCGTCCAGCTTGCCTTGGCGGGCGAGGCATACACCTCTGGCTGCATCGTTGAGGTAGTCGAAGACGCCGAGGTCAGTACCACCCGCGAACGGGCGATCCTTAAGGGTCAGGACCCTGTCGAGAACCTCCATCGCCGTGTCCACGTCCCCCTGGCTCAGGCGAATCAGCGCAAGCTGGTGCAGGCAGTTCGCCGAGTCGGGGAAGATCCGTATGGCCTTCTCGGCCCACTCTGCTGCTTCCTCGAGCGCGCCGCGTTCCCGCAGGACCAGGACCAGGCCATAAAGCAGCGGCGCGTGATACGGGGCACGGGTCCACGGGTCCACGGCATGGAGCAGTTCGATCGCCTTGCGGTAATGCTGCTCGGCCTTCCCGGGCTCACCGAGGCGCTTGTACTGGTTGCCCAGGTGGAACTGGTTGTACGGATGCGGTTCGGGCAGTTCGCGTTCCTGCTGCAACAGCAGGTCGAGATTCCGCTGGTTCTTGTTCCGGCGGGTCATCATCTCCTCGGTATAGCCCTTGTGGATCAGGCGGACAGCGACCTCGCCGCTCGTCACGCCGACCTCGTTCATTGCCGGGAAGATCTGCTCGTGGACGCGCCCCCAGAAGCGCATCTCGGGGAGGTTGCGGAACAGGCGCAGGATGGTGGCGCGCTGGACTTCTCCCGCGCCTCCACCCAAGGCGTTGTCAATCACCAGGCCGAAGGCCCCGTGGTCCCTGCGGCGCAGCGTCTCGCGCAGCAAGGGGCCGGACTCCGGCGCGAGCTCCTCGTCAGCATCCAGCACGAGGATCCAGTCTCCGGTCGCCATCTCGAGGGACTTGTTCCGGGCTTCGGCGAAGTCCCCGGTCCAGGCGTGGTGGCCGATGCGTGCGCCGTGAGCTTCGGCGATCGCGAGCGTTCCGTCGGTCGAGCCGGTGTCGACGATGCAGATCTCGTCCACGAAGCCCCGCACGCTCGAGAGGCAGGCGTCGAGAACCTCTTCCTCATTCTTGACGATCATGCAGAGGGACAGCCGGGGCTGACGCACCTCCAGCATGGTGCGCACGGCGTCCAGCTCGGCAGGCTCTTCCGCAGAGCCCTGATTCCGCTCGTGTGCGATGCACGCCAGCAGGTTCTCCCGCGCACCCGGATGGTCTTCCTGCAGGGCGAGGGCTCGACGGAAGGCCATGGTCGCCGTCCGGGTCCAGCCCAGCTGGTACAGGATGAAGCCCAGCACGTTGCAGGTATCCGCCTGATCCGGTTCGAGCCGCAGTGCTTCCCGCGCGGACAGCAGGGCCCGGTCAAGCGCCCCCTCGTCGACGAGCAGGACAGCCAGATGCCTGTAAGATGTCGCATCGTCAGGGGTAAGCTCCAGCAGATCCAGCAGGCGGGCGATGGCCTCGGGCCTGTCCTGGCGCTCGATGGCGGCATAGGCCTCGCGCAGAAGTGTGGCCGGAGTCCGGGTGAGGCGGGCCTTCGCGATCCGCAATGCCATGGTCTGGTTCTCCTTCGGGATGGACCTTTATGTCATTTGTCGGAGACCTCCAGGCGGACTTTAGCGCCGGTCCCGGGCATCTTGAATCGCCTCCGGACCCGTGCTAAATTCCGCTTCGGACGCGGGGGACCCTCGGACCCGGGCCCGTGCTTGGGCTACAATCTCCAAAAAGGGAGCCCGAGAGCTTCGGAGAACCGACGTAGACCGTCCGAGCAGACGGAAATGGACGTTCCCCGGGAGGGCACCCACCTGCTTCGTGCAGGTTCAAGCACCCCCGGCCCATTGGGCCCCCCGCGCGCCACCCTCATGCCCATGTCCGATGTTTGCCTGATGCTGGCTGGTGCCGAGGAAACGCAGGCGCTCGGCGCGGTGCTCGGTCGTGTGGCCCGGCCCGGGGACATCCTCTGGCTGACGGGCGGTCTGGGAGCGGGCAAGACCACCCTTACTCAGGGGTTGGCGTGCGGGTTGGGTGTCCAGGATGCCGTCACCAGCCCGACTTTCGCGTTGGTCCATGAATATTCGGGACGACTGGCCCTGCGCCACATCGACCTGTACCGGCTCGAGCCTGAAGAGTTGGCGCCGCTCGGGCCGTGGGAGTGGTTCGAGGATGGGGCCGTGGTCGTGGTCGAGTGGCCCGAGCGCCTTGGCGAAGCCTGGCCGCTTGACCTTCAGGTTTGCCTGTCGGTCGAGGGGGAATCGCGGATGGCTCGCCTTGGACCACGCTCGGCGAGGGGAGCCCGTTGGCTTGACGAAGCGGAGCTGTCGCCATGAACGTCCTTGCGGTCAATACGGCGACGGACGCCATGGGGGTTGCTCTGTCGGGGGCGAACGGGTGCCATGAGTGGACGACACCGCCACAGGCTGCAGGTCGCGGCCACTCCGAGGCGTTGGTGCCGATGGTGGAGCGTCTCCTGGAGCAGGCCGGGATGTGCGTGGCCGACATCGAGGGCGTGGCGGTCGTGGCCGGGCCGGGCGGATTCACGGGCGTGCGGGCTGGCGTGGTCTTCGCGCGTACTCTGGCCCATGTCCGAGGCCTGCCGATCGCGGGCGTCGATGCCCTTGAAGCGCTGGCGCATTCCGTGATGGTCCGGGGTCACGTGGTCGCGCTGCTCGATGCGCGACGCGGCATGGTCTTCAGTGGTGTCTGGGAGTCGACCGACGCCGGGATGCACTTGGTCCGTACCGGGCGTCTCGAGCCCGTCGAATCGCTGATCTCGGCCATCGGGGGCCTGGCGGCGACTTGCGTGGGTGAAGGGGCGCTGGTGCATCGCGAGCGCCTTCAGGCCGATGCGGGTGCTGCCGTGCCCCCACCGTTGCTGCATGTGCTTCGCCCGGCGGTGGTGGCGGAACTGGCCCTGCCTTGCCTGCGTGAGGGTGGAGAGGGCGTGGCTGAGCTGCAGCCGCGCTACATGCGGGAGCCCGCCATGGCCCGGGCATTCGCCGCGCAGGAGGAGCGTGCATGACGCGTCGTGCGGCCAGGCAGGGCACCATCCGGCCGATGACCTACGCCGATATACCTGCCCTGCTGCCGATCGAGGCACTGTGTTTCGGAGACCACTGGACCGTGCAGTCGTTCCGCGACGAACTCGACCAGGCCTGCAGCACCTACGTCGTGCTCCTGCTCGATGACGCGATCGTGGGGTACGCCGGCTTCTGGCTGATCCTCGAGGAAGCCCACGTGACGACGGTCGCGGTCCATCCCGACCAACAGGGGCAGGGCCTTGGAGAGCAGCTGCTCATCGCCTTGATTGAAGCCGCACTCGAACGCGGGGCCCGATGGATGACGCTCGAGGTTCGGGTCTCGAACATCGGGGCGCAGGCACTGTACAAAAAGTACGGGTTCGAGTCGCTGGGTCGTCGTCGTGGGTATTACCAGAATGATGGTGAAGATGCCCTCGTCATGTGGACCGAGCACATGGGTTCGCCCGAGTACCAGAAACGCCTTGCGCAGTTGAGAGCACGCTTCGCATCCTGAAGGCCACCCCACTGTCCCAGGCTCTCTCGATCGGGTTCGTTGCCCTCGTGGTGACGGACCTCTTGCTCGTCGTGCTCGGCGCCATCTGGTTGTCGGCACGGCCGGGCCGGCTCCAGGTCCTGCTCCGCTGGTTTCCCGATCGCGTGAAGCGCATCCTCGTCGAAGGTGGGGAGGCGTTGTCTGGCGCGATTACCGGCGCCCTGCACGGTGCCACGGCGGCCCAGCGGCAGATCGTGCACAACGCCATGGGCTTCACCGGCAAGACCGTGGGGGCCCTCATGGTCCCGCGTCCGGACATGGTTTGCGTGGCTGCCGACACGCCCATCGCCCAAGTGTTCCGGACCTTCGGTACCAGCGCCCACAATCGGATTCCGGTGCATGAGGGCGATCTGGACAAGATCATCGGTTTCCTGCACGCCAAGGACCTGATGCGGGTCGCCGGTGGTGCACCGGGTGACCTGGTCGCCCGCGATTTGATCCGGCCGGTCCTCGCGGTACCGGTCAACAAGCCCGTCCACCAGATGCTCCACGAATTCCAGACGACTCGGACCCATCTGGCCATCGTGCTGGACGAGTTCGGGGGGACGGCCGGCATGGTCACCATCAATGACCTGCTCGGGCAGCTTGCCGGGGAGGTTCACGACGAGCTGCGCCCCGGGCTGCCGGACTTTGCCCGGGAAGCGGACGGGACGTGGTCAGTCCGCGGCCTCGTTTCCATCGTGGAAGTCAACCAGCGACTCGGCCTTGACTTGCCCAGCGAGGATTACAACACGCTCGCAGGGCTGGTCTTCGGCGTGCTTGGCCGGACGCCCGAGCCCGGGGATGAGGTCATGCTGGCATCGGATGCCGGCGTGCGCTGCAAGGTTCTCGCGACCAACGGACGACGGGCGACCCTGTTGCGTCTCGTGTCGCTTCCAGCCTGAGCGTTTCCCCCAAAGGAAAAGGCCGCCTTTCGGCGGCCATCAGGTCAAGGGAATCAGATAAGGGTTCTACAGGGGTGGTCGAAGCCACGACGGGGGTGGTTCTGCGTCCGGTGAGGAGGGGGGTGGACGGGAACCTTCGTGGAAGCGACGACCTCCTGGGGCTGGGCCCGATGTGTGTCTGTTTCTATTGGGGACAGAAGGGTTGTCGGCAGCTTAACGTCTGGACTTGCTAAGGCAAAGAAAACTTTTCCAATTCTTTTTTCAGGGGTGATGCGGGCCGACGAAGGCCATGATCACTTCGATGAGGATCAGGAAGATCACCATCAGTTCGAGCACCACCGAACGCTTCTGGTTCATCTCCTCCAGCAGCAGTTGGGCGACCTGCTGGACGATCCTGAGCTTGGCATCCACCATCTCTTCCCACCGGCCGAGCCGCAGGCTCTCCCCCGTCATGCGGTAGATTCGGGCGAGGTAGACGTCGGCGGTGATCTTGATGGCGTTGCGGACCTTGTCCTGGACGTCGTAGATCTCGATCATCAGCTGCATCAGCTTCTTGGACGTTCGGGCGAGGCGGCGTCGGCGGCTGCCGCCGGTCTTGCCGGAGAAGCCGTCGTAGACCGCGCCCAACTCGGCCTCGAGCATCTCGTCGTAATAGCGGAGGTCAAGCAGCTGGGCGTTGGCGAACTCGATGATGTCGAGGTGGTCCGTGCTCTGCTCGGGATCCAGCACGAAGGCGCTGTTCCACGTGACGATGACGAGGTCGTCGCTGCGGTACGAATGATGCAGGCGCAGGGCGTCGCTGCGCTCGTCCCTGCTCATCTCGCCTCGCTCGCCTCGCAGCACCCGGGCGAGCTCGTCTCCCTTGCGTGCCAGCAGGTCGTCCGCCCGCACCGGCGTGTCGAAGGCTTCGACATAGGTGATGAAGTAGTCCTCGACCAGCTTGGAGCGGCCGATGGGGCCGACGGCTGCCGCCTCGAGCCGAGGGGTGATCTCTCCCAGAAGTTGACGCGCGACGGACTCGATGCCGAGGTCCGCCTGCAATCGGGCACTCTCCTCGATGAGGGCTTCCCAGGTGCCGCTGAACGGCAGGGTCCACACGAGGCTGACGATGCCGAAGTCATGGACTTTGGCCCGCACGGTTCCGGCATGCTCGTTCGTCAACGGCCGATGGCCCAGAGGCAGCACCACCGGCGGATCCCGGAACCGGATGGCGTCGGGCTGGTGGCCGCGTCCCACGAGCTCGCCGATGGTGCTGTCGGCCCAGAGTGCCCGCAGCTTGGCGAGATTCACCTCCTCGGCGAACTCGAAGAGGTGCAGGACGAGAATCCTGGCGCGGACGATGTGTTCCATGATGGTGGCCGTGGGCATTCTTGCGGGATGACGGAGGGCGCGCGCCCCTCTTATAATGGAAGGATACGCACTCCCTTTACTGAAAGTTAGCGGATGCTTCGTTTCGCGTCATCCCGACCGGTGCCTTCGGGTCCGCTTGGCGCCGTGGTCGGTTCGACCAGATCCTTGCTCGCGGTGGCCGTGGGCTGGGGGCTTTCGTGCGGCGTTGCGGAGGCTCAGGAGTCGGCTGCGACGATCGATGTCCCGGTTCCTGCCCTCGACCCTGCCACGGACAGCGTGGCGCCGGCGACGTCCTCCACCGTGGTGCCGGACGATTCGCCGCGAATCCGGGTCGGCGACATCCGCATCGAGGGCAACAGCCGCGTGTCCGACGAGCAGATTCTGCTGGCGCTGCCGGTCCATCGGGGCGAGGAAGTGACGCGCAAGCAGGTCGTCGACGCCCTGCAGCGCGTTTATGGTCTAGGTCTTTTCCGGGACGTCAACGCCGGTCTCGAGGACGTCGAGGGAGGCCAGCAGCGCCTGGTGGTCCGGGTGGTGGAAAATCCCGTCCTGCAGGAGGTCCGCATCGAGGGCATGAGCCTGCTGTCCGCAGACGAGACCGTGGCGACCTTCAAGGCCCTGCAAGGACGCATTCTCAACATGCGGGAGGTCCAGAAGCGCATCAAGGATCTGGAAAAGCGCTACGCCGATCAAGGGTATGTCCTCGCCCGTGTCTACGACATGCAGATTCAGGACGGCGGTGTCCTGGCCCTGAAGGTGGCCGAGGGCATCGTGCAGGCCATTCGGATCACGGGCAACGAAGACACGCAGGAATACGTCATCCGGCGAGAACTGACCGTGAAGCCCGGTCAGGTGTTCAACTTCCGCAAGATGGAGGAGGACCTCCGTCGACTCTACAACCTCAATTATTTCGAGGATCTTGGTCTGCGGTACGAGCCCGGCGAGACGCCCCAGAAGGTGGTCATCGTCGTCAACGTCAAGGAGAAGCAGACCGGCATCTTCCAGGCCAGTGCAGGTTTCTCGTCCCGAGACGGTCTCATCGGCATGTTGTCCTTCCGCAAGGAGAACCTTCTGGGGCGCGGCCAGACCATGTCCGTGGATCTCAGCGTCAGCCAGAACCCGTTCGGGGAAATCAGCTACTTCAACCCCTGGTTCACCGAGCAGAAGGCCTCATTCGGCGCGCAGGCCTACTACCGTCGCTACTTCAACGTCTTCAACGTGGCGGTTCCCGGGGGGCAGGGAAGCCAGGACGATCGCCAGGGCGGTTCGCTGTCTTTCGGCGTGCCGCTCGGCGACGACCCCGTCACGGCACGCTGGCGCGCGTCGGCTACCGTCAAGGGCGAACGAGTCCAGATCCTGCGCCAGAACCTGGCGGAGGCCCGATGGGTGCCGTCGCCGGCCGACTCGGTGTCAGGCCGGGACTTTGATGTGGCCGGTTCCGTAGGGGCCACGCTGACGCATGACAGCCGGGACTTCGTGCTCAATCCGAACCGAGGGGTGCTGTCCAGTGTTTCGGCCGAGTATTACCTCGGGGCCCTTGGTCTCGGTCAGGTCGACGTGCTCAAGTTGCAGGGCGACTGGAATGTCTACCTGCCGGCGTGGCCCGAGCGTACCGTGCTCGCGATGGGTTTCAAGGGCGCCACGACGCTTGCCGGGCCGTCCGGCAAGGTGCCCATCTACGAGCGGTTCTATTCCATGGGTCCCTACCTCGTGCGCGGCTGGGCCGAGAACGTCTTCGACGCTTCTGCAGGCAGACCCTCGAGTGCCTTCCAGGGCGACTCGCTGGCCTTGGGTGCCATCGAATACCGTTTCCCGATCTGGAACATCCTGTCAGGCGTGCTCTTCGGCGACACCGGGCTGTTCTGGGACCAGACGCCCATCCGGATGCCCGATGGTTCCGGCTCCTACCGCAGCGCGGCCTTCAAATGGGAAAATACCCGCTCGGGTTACGGCTTCGGCTTCCGCCTGATTACCCCATTCGGCCCACTGCGGCTCGATCTGGGCATCAGGAGCTGGGACCCCGCCCAGCAGGCTTTCCCGACCATCATTCCCCAGTTTTCGATTGGACAGAAGTTCTGATGCACGTCTTGCGCCTGTTCCGGGCCACACTGGCCGTCGGTTTCCTGACCATCGCCTGTGCGGTGCCGGCGTCGGCCGCCGAGGGGCCGACGCTGGCCTTCGTCGACACGCAGCGTCTGCTGGCCCAGTACAAGGAGGCTTTGTCTTCCCAGGGTGAGCTCCGGGGCAAGGCCGAGGCCTACCAGCGGGAACTGCTTCGCCGCAACGACGAGATCCAGAAGGCTCAAAAGGCGGGCAAGTCGGCGAGCGAGGTCGAAAAGCTGACCAAGGAGGCCGAGCGTGTCCTCCGTCCCAAGAAGGAGGCCGTCGAGGCGCTTGACAGGCGACTGACCGAGCGCATCAAGGGCAAGCTGCAGCGGGCGATTGCGGATGTTGCCCGGCGCAAGGGCATCGCCACGGTCGTGGATCGCCAGATCGTGCTTTACGGCGGTCTGGATCTCACGGACGAGGTGCTCGCGAGGCTAAACGGCAAGTGAAGCAGGCACTCGCCACGAGTCCGACGACCGGTCTGAGTCTTGCTGCGCTTGCCGAGGCTGTCGGCGGAACCGTCGTCGGTGACCCCGGCCTGATGGTCCTCGGAGTCGCCGAGCCCGAGGCCGCCGGTCCCGGGCACATGGTCTTCCTGCTTGAGGATCGCCACGCGGCACGCATCTTGGCTTCTGGGGCCGGCTTCATGCTTGCCGCCCGAGTGCCCGATGGACGGGTCGGCATCGCGGTTTCCCGGCCCCGGGAGGCCATGGCGCGCGTGATGGGGCTCTTCGCTCCGCCGCCGCCGCCGCCCGGTATCCATCCGACGGCGTGGATCGACCCTTCCGCGACCCTGGATTCTTCCGTCCATGTCGGCCCGTTCGTCAGCGTGGGCGCGGGCGTCCGGATCGGCCGCGGTTCGGTACTCCACGCCCGGGTCGTGCTCTACGACGGGGTCGAGGTCGGCGAGGACGCCCTGTTGCATGCCGGTGCCGTCGTGCGCGAGGGTTGCGTGCTCGGAGACCGGGTCTGCCTGCAGCCGGGTGCGGTGGTGGGCTCCGACGGTTTCGGCGTGGTGCCGACCACGTCGGGGAACGTTCGCACGCCCCAGCTTGGTCGGGTCATCCTCGAGGCCGATGTCGAAATCGGCGCCAATGCCACCGTCGACAGGGCCACCCTGGGAGAGACCCGCATCGGGCGAGGCACGAAGCTCGACAACCTCGTGCACATCGCCCACAACGTCCGGGTCGGTCGCGATGCGATGCTGGTCGCCCAATCCGGAGTCGCCGGTTCCGCAACGCTTGGGGATCGCGTGGTGATGGGCGGTCAGACCGGTATCGTCGGCCACGTGCATGTCGCCGACGATGTGGTGCTGGCGGCGCGAGGCGTCCTGACCAAGGACACCGCGGCGCCAGGGTTGCACTCGGGCTTCCCGGCTCGTCCGCATCGTGAGGAGCTGCGGCGTCAGGCATTGCCGGGCCAGCTGTCGCGTCGGCTCGATCAGATTGAGGAACGTCTGCGTTCCCTCATGCCCACGGAGTAGTTCACGTGTCTTTCCTGCATTTCTCTCCGTTTCAGGCCACTCCTGCACGTCCGGTCATGCTTCCGGGCGTAGGCCTGCATTCCGGCGAGCCGGTCAACGTCCGCATCCTGCCTGCACCCGTCAACCACGGTCTGGTCTTCCTGCGCGAGGACCTGCCCGGCCGGCCGCGCATTCCGGCGCGGACCGCGTTCGTGACGGATACCACCCTCTCGACGACGCTGGGGCGTGGTCACGCCACCATCCGTACGGTCGAGCATCTGCTGGCCGCCCTCTACGCCCTGGGGATCACCAACGCCCTGCTTGCGGTCGATGGCCCTGAGGTGCCGGCACTGGACGGTTCGGCGATGCCGGTCGTGCGCGCGCTCGAGGCAGTCGGCCTGACCCGTCAGGAGGCACCGGCTCGAACGCTTCGGGTGTGCGAACCCGTGGCCGTCGTGCGGGACGACCGCCGGGTCGCGGCAGAACCAGCAGATGCGCCGTGGATTCTCTATCAGGTCGATTACGGGCATCCGCTCGCGGGGCCGCAGGCCCTGCGGGTGTCCGTCGAACCGGATGTGCTGGTGCGCGAAGTCCTCGATGCACGAACTTTCTGTCTTGAGGTCGAGGCGGAGCGCATGAGGGCATTGGGCCTGGCGCGAGGCGGATCGGTGGAAAATGCCGTCGTGGTGGGTGCTCACGGCACGTCGACGCCCCTGCGCCACGCCGACGAGTTCGTCCGTCACAAGATTCTCGATTTGGTCGGCGATCTGGCTCTGACGGGGTGTCGATGGGTTGGCGCCATCTCGGCCACGCGAGCCGGCCATGCCTTGCATGTGGCCTTGGCCGAGCGTCTCGAAGCAATGGTCGGCGAAGGTGACGAGCCGGTCGCGATCGGCGTTCCCGAAGCTGCGGAGGTGTCTCGTGTCCCTTGAGGTATTGGGGCCGATAGAGGCTGATGAGCTTATGGCCCTGCTGCCTCATCGCTATCCGTTCCTGTTGGTCGATCGGGTGCTCGAACTTGTGCCGGGTGTCCGGGCCAAGGCCGTCAAGAACGTGACCATCAACGAGCCGTTCTTTCAGGGGCATTTCCCCGGACGCTCCCTGATGCCGGGAGTCCTGATGGTCGAGGCACTCGCGCAGGTGTCCGGCCTCACCATGCTGGCCATGCCCGAGCATCGGGGACGCCTTGCGGTCTTCGTGGGCATCGATGGGTGCCGTTTCCGCCGCATGGTCCGTCCCGGCGATACCCTGACCATCGAGACCGAGGTGCTGCGCTTTCGCTCTGGCATCGGCAAGGCTCGGGCCGTCGCGCATGTCGACGGCCAACTCGTGACGGAAGGCGAGTTGATGTTCTCGCTGGTGGAACGATGATCGAGTTGCACCCCACGGCCGTTGTCCACCCCTCCGCGCGTCTTGCTGACGGGGTAGTCGTAGGTCCCTATGCGGTCATCGGCGAGGATGTCCAGATCGGGGCCCGCACCACCGTAGGCCCCCATGTGGTGATCGAGCCGCACACGACGCTGGGCGATGACTGCCGGATCTTTCCGGGTGCCGTGCTCGGGGCCGTGCCGCAGGATCTCAAGTTCGATGGCGAGAGGACGCGCTGCATCATCGGCGATCGCAACACCATCCGGGAGTGCGTGACGATCAATCGCGGGACGGCCGCTTCGGGCGAGACGCGAGTCGGCCACGACAATCTGCTGATGGCCTACGTCCATGTGGCGCATGACTGCGTGGTGGGCAACGGTATCGTGCTGGCCAATGCCGCCACGCTTGCCGGACACGTCACCGTCGGGGATGGCGCCGTGGTCGGGGGCCTGGTGGGCGTTCATCAGTTCTGCCGCATCGGGGCACTGGCGATGATCGGGGCCATGAGCCGCATCGTGCAGGATGTGCCGCCTTATGCCCTTGCCGAAGGCTCCCCGCCACGCGTCTCGGGCACGAACGTGATCGGTCTGCGTCGTGCAGGTGTCGCTGCCGAGGTCCGTACGGCGCTCAAGGAAGCCTACAGAATCCTCTATCGACAGCGCTTGAACGTTGGTCAGGCTGTCGCTGCGATCGAGGCCGAGCCTGCCCTTATGGAGCAGGCTGAGGTACGCCATCTGGTGGCCTTCGTGAAGGGTGGAACGCGCGGACTGGTTGGCATCGCACGGCGACAAGGGCCAGCGGAAGTCGAGGGATGACCGCGCCGGTCCTCTTCCTCGCGGCCGGTGAAGTCTCCGGCGACGTGCATGGCGCAGCCCTCGCCAGGGCGCTTCGGGCCCGTTGCCCGGAGGTTCGCCTGATCGGTTGGGGCAGTCACCGCATGGCCGAGGCCGGTGTTGCGCTAGAAGCTGACCTGGTGCCCCATGCGGCCGTCGGCCTGACGGAGAATCTCGCCTCCGTCCTGCCGTCCTGGCGCGCGCTCAGGGCCGCTCGCCGCCGGCTTGCCCGGATCAGGCCTGCTGCCGTCGTGCTCATCGACTTCCAGGGCGCGAACATGGCCCTTGCCCGAATCGCCCGAGGCCTTGGCCTCCCGACCGTCTACTACATCTCACCCCAGGAGTGGATCTGGGGTCTGGCTTCGGGCCCGCGCAAGGTCGCCGAGGCAGTCGACGAGATTCTGGCGATATTCGGTCGGGAAGCAGAGGTGTACCGGGGCGCCGGTGGCCGAGTCACCTTCGTCGGGCATCCGCTGCTCGACATGCAACCCGATCCAGCGCGCGTCGCCGAGATTCGGCGCCGTTTCCCCGGGGACGGTCGCGTATTGGGCCTCTTTCCGGGCAGCCGGGCGCAGGAGGTATCCCGTCTCCTGCCAGCATTTCTGGAGGCTGCTGCGTTGCTGCAGCAGCGGGCACCCGACCTTGCCGTGGTGCTTCCTGTTGCCGCGCCGCACGTCAGGGCGCTGGTGGATGAGGCACTGGCTGCATCGGGTTGGCAGGTCTCGGAGCTGCCGGGGCTGCGCAAGGTCGTGCGCCTCGACGGAGTTTCCGGCATGGCCGTCTTGGGAGCCTGTGATGGCCTGCTGGCCGCATCGGGAACGGTGACGCTGGAAGCGACGGTGATGCGGGTGCCGGTCGTGGCTGCGTACCGGGTTTCGGGACTGACGGCCTTCGCCGCGAGACGCCTGCTGCGGATTCCCTATGTGACGCTGCCCAACATCGTCGCGCAGCGGGCCATCATTCCCGAGTTGTTGCAGGAAGCCGTGACGCCCGCTGCCCTGGCCGATGCCGTGGAGCCCCTGTTGCGCGAGGGGCCTGAACGTCTGGCCCATCTGGCCGGCCTCGACGTCGTTGCCGCGCAGCTGGGCGAGCGGGGTGCAGTCGGGCGTGCCGCAGAGCGTATCCTGCTGCGTGCAGGTCTCGGCAGCCCGGCTTCAGTCGGGCAGGCCTGAGTCCGCGATACGGGCCAACTCGGCTGCCGTTTCGCGAAGCAGTCCGTCTGTCAGCCAAGCCACGGTGTCCGGGATTGGGCCAGATGGTTCCGGGGCTGCCGAGCCGCCTTGGCATCCGATCTGTGGCAGCGTCTGTCCGTGGACGACTGCTGGCGATTGGGCTTGCTCCTCGTACAGGTTGCGGAGGCGACGGGCGGAGGCTAGGGCGAGAGCGAGCGACTTCCGGCCCGGAACTGCGCCGGACAGTTCGGCGGATAGCCGGTCGATGCCTTCCGCGATGGCCCGAGCATGTCCTGCGGCAATGTCGAGCAAGTCCTGGCCGCACGCTGGCTGGGTCTCGTGCGGCATCGCCAGATTTCCAAGCCGGGCGCTGCTGGTGGCATCCACATCTGCGATGAAACGCGCCAGCCTCGAGGAGGCCAGCCCCCTGAAGCCCGTGTTGGCACGCCATGATCCGCTGCCGCCGGCAAGATGGAGCATCGCGAGGGCATGAGCCGTGGTGCCCGTCGATACGACAACAGGGACCATGCCTTTGCTGCGGAAGTCCTCGGCACGAAAGGTCGTCGCGAGGAAGCCCGAGATAAGGTTGTCCTCGCGCAGGGCCGTCACCTGCAGCAGGAGGGAGGCCGTGGCCTCGCGGACCAGCCACGCCATCCGGAAGTCGCCCCTGGGGCCTACGACGGCTTGGCCACGGACCTTGCCCGAGGATGCATCCACGAGTTGTGCCACGGCACGCACGCCCACTGGTGCGGCGGCCCCCGTCGCGAGTCTGCGTGCCGGCAGCCCGCCAGCCGTCGACCAGTCGAGCGGAGCCTGCGGGCCAACTGGCTCGAGGGCCTTGTCGGGGCCTGCGGAACCCAGAGGCGGCAGGATGGTCAGAGGATTGTCGTTGACGAGCGGCAGGCCGAGCATGGCCATCGTTTCTGCCCCCGTGGCCCCGTCCGCGCCCTGGATCCAGCCTTCCAATTCCGGTGTCGGCATCAAGTCGGCCCGGATCGAGGGCGCCGGCGTGCCTGCAGGGCGGTTCACCTGAAGCCGTTCCGGCGGGCTGCAGGCCACGGACAGCAGCAGGGCCATTATGCGCCATGGCCCGATGAAACTGGTCCTCAGGGGCGTCATCAGCGGGCGGGCAGTACGATCTCGCCGGTGATGCGGTCGGCGGCCTCGAGAATGTCCTCGCTCGTGATGATGATCTTGCAGGCATCCTTCCCGCTCGCACAGTCCGTCGTCGGCTCCTGATCGAATCTGGGGCGCGGGGTGTAGTCGACGAGATAGCTGACCAAGGCTCCCACGGATGAACCGACACCCGGTGGCAGGTGCGAGTCGGGAATCTCGACGATGCGCCGCAGGAGGACCTCGGCCGCACCAATGCCGATGGCTGTCAGGTTGTCGAACCGCCCTGCACGGACGATCAGCCTGTTAAGGACGGTATGCACGATGGCATCCGAGCCACTCTCCATGGCCTTCTGCAGCGTATTCTGATCCGTGTTGGCATGGGTCAGCAGGATTGGCACCAAGCGATTGCCTGCCGCCTGCAGCACGTCCTGCTGTTGCGCCGTCGTCACGGCCAGCAGGTCTGGTGCCACGAAGCCCCGGAAACCGGTGGCCTGGTTCAGCGTCCGCACGCCGGACATGGCCGAGCAGGCCATGGTTAGCACGGTGCTGCCTGGGGACAGGTCGAGGTTCGCGGTGCCTGCCTGGACCTCCTTGCCCGAGAAGGTCGTCGCAAGGAAGCCCGAGACCCCGGTAGTCGTCACCGTGGTGGCCTGCAGGGCATAGCTGTGCGTGGCCGTCCACGATGCATCCCACGGCAAGGCCCATCGGCCTTCCTGACTGCACTGCTGCCGCAGCTGAACCTTGGCATTCGCGAGGTCCACGATCTCGAGCACCACGATCGCCGAAGGCGTCGCCTCTGCCTGAATGCGGCGAGCCGACGTGTTGTTCAGTGCCGACGTGTTGTTGAGGGCACTCGTGTTGTTCAGGGGGAGTATCAGTGCCTCGGCCCAGGAGATTGGTTTCGTGTCGTCGAGTGTTCGGACGTCGCCATCGGGCACCTGGGTCAGGGCGCTTGTGTTGTTGAGCGCCGCAGTATTGTTGAGGGCCGAGGTGTTGTTGAGGGAGGTCAGCATCAGGTATGCCTGGGCGGCCGAGACACCGGGCCCCATGCGCAGGCTGCCTCCCAGGAAGATCCCGGCCCCGGCGCGCACGGCGGCAGGTGCCCCCTCTGCCTTTTCGGCAAGCGCCGAGGTGTTGTTGAGTGCCGAGGTATTGTTGAGCGCCGAGGTGTTGTTCAGGCCGTCGATGCCGCCGTCGGCCGCCGGTTGGCCGACCTTCACGGGGCCCGCCAGCAGGCCGCCCAAGCCCGAGTCCAGCACCGTCCTGCCGCTACCGGTGCTCGGCGTGACTGCCGTGCAGGCAGTCAGGAGGACGGTGATCACGGTGGCAAGGAAGCGGTTCATCACAGGTCTGTTGTACCCTGCCGGCGCATCCGTCGTCCTGACCGAGGACGGCCGGGGACCCTGTCCGTGCTAGCATGAAGCTCCATGACCGACAGCCATCCTCAGGAGCGCATTCGCAACTTTTGCATCATTGCGCACATCGACCATGGCAAGTCGACTCTGGCCGATCGCCTCATCGAGATCACGGGCACACTTTCCGAGCGAGAAATGTCCGACCAGGTCCTCGATTCCATGGACATCGAGCGGGAGCGGGGCATCACCATCAAGGCGCAGGCCGTGCGCCTGAATTATCGGGCCGCCGATAGTCAGGATTACGTGCTGAATCTGATCGACACGCCGGGGCACGTGGACTTCACCTACGAAGTCTCGCGCAGCTTGCAGGCCTGCGAGGGGGCCTTGCTGGTGGTCGACGCTTCGCAGGGTGTCGAAGCGCAGACGCTGGCCAATGTCTACCTTGCCCTCGAGCATGACCTCGAGATCGTGCCGGTTCTCAACAAGATCGACCTCCCCGGGGCTGAACCCGAGCGCGTCCGCCAGGAGATCGAGGATGACATCGGCCTCGATGCCTCCGGGGCCATCATGGCGTCTGCCAAGGAAGGCAAGGGCGTGCCCGAGATCCTGGAGGCCATCGTCAAGCATGTGCCACCGCCCGGGGGCGACCGTGAGGCTCCCCTGCAGGCCTTGGTTTTCGACTCGTACTTCGAGAGCTACCGCGGCGTCATCATCTTTTTCAGGGTCGTCAACGGCACGCTGAAGGTCGGGGACCGGATCCGCATGATGGCCACGGGAGCCAGCTACGAAGTCACCGAGGTCGGAGTCCTCAGCCCCAAACAGACGCCGGTTCGACAATTGGCCGCAGGTGAGGTCGGCTACCTGGCAGCCAGCATCAAGAATGTTCAGGACGCTCGGGTCGGCGACACGATCACGCACGCGGCGCGCCCGGCCCAGGATGTCCTGCCCGGCTACAAGCCCGCCGTTCCCATGGTGTTCTGCGGCCTGTATCCGATATCGTCCGACGAGTATCAGGGGCTTCGGGACGCGCTCGAGAAGCTGTCGCTCAACGATGCCTCGCTCGTCTACGAACCCGAGAGCTCCGTGGCCTTGGGCTTCGGCTTCCGTTGCGGCTTCCTCGGCTTGCTGCACATGGAAGTCGTGCAGGAACGGCTGGAGCGACATTACGGCCTTTCACTGGTGGCCACCGCCCCGTCCGTCAGCTATCACGTCTACACCTCCAAGGGTGAAATGGTGGTGGTCTCGAACCCGACGCACATGCCCCCCCCGGCCACCGTGGAACGCATCGAGGAACCGTATGTCAAGGTGACGGTGCTCTCACCGACAGAGTTCGTCGGTGCCGTGATGGAACTCTCCCAAGCGAGAAGGGCCATCTTCAAGCAGATGGATTACCTGACGAGCGAGAGAACGCGCCTCGTCTACGAGATGCCCCTGCCCGAAATGATTTCCGACTACTTCGACGCCCTCAAGAGTCGGACCAAGGGCTATGCGTCGATGGACTACGAACTCATCGGCTATCGGGAGGGCAACCTCGTCAAGATGGATATCCTGCTTGCCGGTGACCAGGTGGATGCACTCTCCTGCATCGTGCATCGGGACAAGGCCGCGAGCGTCGGTCGGGGGTTGGCCGAGAAACTTCGCGAGATCATTCCGCGCCAGATGTTCGAGGTGCCCATACAGGCCGCCATCGGTTCCAAGGTCATTGCCCGCGAGACCATCAGTGCCAGGCGCAAGGACGTTCTGGCCAAGTGCTACGGCGGCGACATCAGCCGCAAGCGCAAACTGCTGGAAAAGCAAAAAGAGGGTAAGAAGCGGATGAAACAGGTGGGTCGCGTGGAGATTCCGCAAGAGGCCTTCATGGCGGTGCTCAAGATGGGTGACTCCTGAGTCGCCGGAGCAATGCCCCTGTCCCGAACCGTGCTTGCTGAACCGGAGATCGTGCCTTGGACCTGATGGACGACCATGCTTCAGGTGGGGATCCCACTTGGGATACCAACCTCGGACAGGATGATGCGACGCTCAACGATCTGCTCTCGTTCTACCAGACGGGGCAGGAGGCTCCTCCTCCCTTCGTGGCCGATGACGCTGTCCCAGCACCATTCCAGGCCGATGTGCCGAGTGCCGGTGGGACGGGCGGTCCCACTGCGGATGCGGTGGACGCCGAGATCGAGGCCCTGATCCGAAGTTTTCAGGATCCGGCAGCTGTCCAGTCCGAGTCTTCCCCTGTCTTGGCTGCTGCGCCTGAATCCTCGGTGGTGCTGACTCCTCCTCCGTCGCCCGCGCCCGAGGTTGTGTTCGCGTCGCCCCCGCCGCCTGCGCCTGAGCCCGAAGTGGTGTTCGCGCCTCCCCCGCCGCCCGCGCCGGAGCCCGAGGTGGTGTTCGCGAAAACGCCTGACCCCGACATCGCACTTGAAAAAAAGCGCAAGCAAGAACTCGAGAAAAAACTGGCTGAAGAATTAGAGAAAAAGCGCCAGATC